>NZ_JARXXA010000003.1 GCF_029892785.1 Parabacteroides sp. PH5-46 | reverse complement strand
CAGATAAAGATACTAATTCTTGCAGATATAAACAAGAAATAATCAAACTAATATATTGTCAATCAAATAAATGAAATGCTTTTAAGGATAGACTATTTAATATCGGTATTTCCGGTGAAAGCGTAGTTCAATGCCTCTCCAACTGCCAGTTGAGAAACTCCCAGCCTTGCCATTTTTTCCCGATTGAGGGTTACGGCAATTTCAGGGCTTCCTGCTTCTACCGATATTTTCAGGTCCGATATGCCCGGTATCTTTTTTAAGGCTGTCCATGATAAGGCTTGATGTGGAGAGTATTTCATCCATATTGTCGCCCATTACATACATTTCAATAGGCGCGTCGTCGCTCCCACCGAAAAGGCTTACCGGAACAGTAGTTACTTCCGCTTCGATAATGTGTTGCTGTAAAAACAGTTTTATTTGCCTTGCATATTCCTTATCTGATACATTGCGCTTATCATAATCCACTATTTTCACGTTTATTTCGGCTTGATTGGATTCTATGGAGCCGTTTTCTTCAACCCCCACATTGGTAAAGAGAGAGGTAATCAACGGCTGCCCCTTTAATAACTCTTCCGCCTGTAAGCTTACAAAATTGGTTTGTTCGATAGTGGCATCTTTCGGCATTTTTAGGCGCACATAGAATTCCCCCCTGTCTCCGGCATCAATAAATTCCGTTCCGATAATACCAACAGCAAGCAAACTGATAGAGCATATAAATAAGAAAGTGGTTGCTCCTAATGTAATGAGCTTATGGTTTAGCGACCATTTCAATAGATTGCGCATTTTAAACCCGAAAGCGTCCAATGACTCTTCAATCCATTTGACAAACTTGCCCACAGCAGTATTCGTATTGACGATTTCGAGTTTCCCGAAACGAACTGTCAATGACGGAATAATAGTCAGTGAAACCAACAGACTGATAAGCGCTGCCACTGCTACAACCAACGAGAACTGTCCGAAAAAGCCACCTACCATACCGCTCAAAAAAGCCATAGGCAGGAAAACAACCACAAGAACAAGCGTGAGTGTGATAATAGATCCGCCGATTTCACGTACTCCGTCGAGGGTGGCCTGTACTTTGGTTTTGCCCATTTCGAGGTGGCGGTGGATATTCTCGATGACAATAATCGAATCGTCCACCAGAATACCGATTACGAGCGATAGCGCCATCAATGTCATCAGGTTGAGCGTTGCCCCGGCAAGATACATGAACGCAAAGGTGGAGATTAGTGACACCGGAATAGACACCATCACAATAAGGGCGTTGCGAATACAGTGCAGACACAACAACATGGCAAGTGCTACGAATAGTATGGCCATAAAGAGGTCTTTAACAACGGAGTTAGTAGCCTCTATCGTAAAGTCGGAACTATTGTAAGCTATTTGGAACAATAGCCCATCCGCTTGATATTTGGCTTCAGCCCGCCGGATAACTTCGCTGATTTCTTTCGATACTTTTACGGCATTGGCATCCAACTGCTTTTGAATGACTATTCCAATGGAGTTTGTTCCGTTATAGCGTGTAATGGCCTCTACATCTTTTTGTCCGTCATAGACATGGGCAATATCCGATACTTTTACGACAGAGCCGCCGAGTAGTGTCTTAACAATCACATTCTCAATATCTGCAATGGATTGGAATTTTCCCGAAAGGCGTATGAAGACCTGTTTTTCATCGTCTGTTATTTTTCCGGCAGGATAATCCATGTTTGAATAATTGAGGATAGCAACCACATCCGAAATAGTCATGCTGTAAGCAGCAAGGCGTTGTTCGTCAATATCTACTTGTATTTCACGTTCGTGACCGCCTATAAGGCTAATGCGGGCGACACCCTGTACCTGTTCAAAAAGAGGGGAAATATCATTTTTCACAATGTCGTACAACGCAGCTTCGCCGATATTTCCGGTTACGGACAACTTCATAATCGGCTGGTCGTTTACGTCGAAAACATCAACGGAAGGCTCTCGTACTGTCATAGGCAGTTCGCTGCGTATAGCTGTTACTTTCCGTTGGGCGTTTTGGGCCGATACGTTTACGTCTGTTCCGTCTTTGAATTGAACAACGATATAAGAAAAACCCTCCATTGACATGGATGTTATTTCATCAATGTTTTCGAGGGATGATACAGCATCCTCTATCTTTTTGGATACGGAACTTTCCACCTCTTCGGGGCTTGCCCCGGGATAAATAGTAGCAACTGTAATAAGCAGCATATCTATATGGGGGAATAGTTCCTGACTCAAACGTCCTAATGACAATAGACCGGCTCCTACAAACAGGATGAATATTACCACAACGATCGTCGGGCGTTTTATGAGTAAATTTAATAGTTTCATGTTCGTGCTGTTATTTGCTTATTTCCACATCCCGTCCGTCGATCAGGTTGATTTGTCCGGCAACGACAACCACATCACCCTCTTTCAATCCGCGATTTACGGTTATATAATTGTCAAGCACTTTGCCTATTGTGATTTTCTGCTTATAGGCTTTGCCTTCCCGTACGACATAGACTTCGGGATTTTTGAGGCTTTCGATAATTGCCTTACGATTTACCATTATTTCCGTACTTGTGGTGGTTTCTCTTGTCGCAATTTGCGCGGATACATACATCCCTGCTTTCAGCATGGAGGCGTTACTTCCTGTCAGCTTTATTTCCAACTGATAATTCAGTAATGAGTTTCCTTTTGAACCGACAACATCGACTACTCCTGCGAACTCCTGTCCGGGAAGTATATCTGTTGTCAGAATTGCCTTATCTCCTTTTTGCACCTGATAGACATCCCTTTCCGTGATATTCACAACCGCTTTCAGTTGGGAGGGATCGACGAAATCGGCCACCTGACTCCCAATACTTAACAATGTGCCTTCTTCGAAATGATCGGTTTCCAGAATGCCGTTTATAGGTGATACCAATATGGTATTATTCAGTTGGTCTTGCAGTTCGGTTACTGCGCGTTGCGCTTCACGGCAGGTGATGAGTATGGCTTCGTATTCCCGTTGAGTTACCGCTCCCGCCTCCACCAGCTTCCTGTAACGCTCCACATCGGTTTCGGCATTTGCCAGATTCATTCTTGCAAGGCTAAGGGATTCCTTTACAACACTATTTTCAACCTGTGCTATTACAGTTCCTTTATTTACATGGTCACCTGCCTTTTTGTATTTATTCAATACAATACCCTGTACTTTTGAATAAAGTACCACTTCGTTGGTCGCCTGTATGCGGCCATCGACATGAATATCACCGGAAATCCCTTGCGACCCGACCTGTTCTACCCGCACAGGAACAGTGGGGTTCACTAATAAGGAGCGGGCGGCAATTTGGTCTATCTCGACTTTATTAGCTGCCAGTTTCCACACTACCAATCCGATTACTGCACTACCAATCAGGATATTGATAATCTTTTTCGCTTTCATATTTCTATTTCTTATTGGTTTAACAATGTTGTAAGTGCTCCTTCAGACTTTTTCAATTCGAGAATGCTCTTATGATAATTCGACAGTTCATACGTGTAAGCCGATTGTGCTTCCCTGTATGATTTTTCAATGTCTAACAGGTCGGTAATACTATATAAGCCTTCCTGATAGAGCATAATCCCTTGTTTGTACGATTTTTCGGCAACCTCCATATTTTCCTGTTGGGCATTTGCCGACTGGAAAGCAACTTGAAGTTGCCGGCGAGCGTTAAGCCCATCGCTTTCTATGGTTTGCTGTTGTTGTTTTAGATCCTCTTCTACCTGTCGCAACCGGAATTGTGCCTGACGTATTTTGTGATGTTTTGCTCCTCCGTCAAAAATCGGGATAGATAGTTTTACCCCGAAATATGTACCATTAGACCAGAATGGATGCTTGCCAATCGTGAATTGCTCATTCTCAAAATTATAACTGGAAGAAGCAAATAAAGATAAAGTTGGAAGATAAGCCTGCCGGAGTTGCCGGATTTCTAACTCCCCGGATTTTTTCTCATTATTCAGTATAAGCAATTCAGTTTTATTCTGTGCATAGTTCTCTTGAACAGAGGATAAATAAATTTCTAATGGAGATAGCTCCATATTGCCTTTTGCTAAAAACCGATATTCCAATGGCATACCCATCAATACTTTCAGGTAGTTCATCTGTTGGCTTAGGGTTGCGGCGGTTTTCTGAATATCGACTTTCATATTGCTGATATTCACTTTCATCCGGTTCAAGTCGATTTCACGGGTAATGTTTAGAGCAACCTGCAATTCCATTTTCATATAAATGGAATCCATTAAGCCAAGGGTTTTGATATTGTTTTGTAAAAGACTCTGCGAGTACAGAATATCATAGAACGTGTTGCTGATATTGTAGATAAGTTCTTCTTTACTCATCCGTTCTTTTAACAATGCAAGTTCACGGGCGTTCTGACTCACCTTTATTCCGGTAAACAATCTGGCATCGAAAACCACCTGCTCTAACTCAATTCCGGCTACGGCAGAGTATTTCACTCCCATTTCTATTCCGATAAGTTCGCCCGGCATTCCGAAAAAATCACCCGGCATCATAGAAGTTGCCAGTTTTAGATTATCAGTTACAGATACAGATCCGTTTAGTTGTGGTAATAGGGCACTTTTAGCCTCCTTGTGTGCGGCTTCCGATTCCTGAGTACCGAATTTAGCCTTATGTAACTCGTAACTGTTCTCTAATCCATATTGTAAACACTCCTGTAAATCAAATCTTACAGGTTGCCTATCCTGCGCTTTTCCTCCCAAGCAACAACTGCACAACAGAAGTAAGGAGAGGCATAATGATTTTGTATTACTTTTATTCATATCAGATTTTTATTAAAATATACCTACCGATAGGTATGTTAAGGGGTAAAAAAATTAGGATTCTAAAATATCATTATATAGCCCTTCCAGTCGTTTGCGAAGATATTTAACTGCATAATGTTTTCGGGATAATAGCGTATTGACCGGAATATTCATGCTTAGAGCTACACCCTTTACTGGCAAACCATCCAATTCAGTCAGTTCAAAAGCCTCCCTTTGTTCCAGAGGTAATTCCGATAAAGCTGTTTCAAGTTCTTGCCATACGAACGAACGCAAGTATTCGGTTTCGGGTGTCGGATTGTCGTCATTGAATAAAACTTCGGAAAAATCCTTTAATATATGAACCTCTTCATCGTACCCGGAAACAGGAAATTCGTCCTCCTGCTTTTTTCTCCCTTTATTGATAATTGTATTTCGAGCCACACGATAGAGCCATGCGGAAACCTGCTTAATCGGACTGGCTGTATCTTCAAATGCTTTAGTCAATTGATAGAATACATCCTGCAATATATCTTCCGCATCTTCCTTATTGGAAACTTTTTTGCGGATAAATGATTTTAACCGGGCTTGATGCTCTTTTACAAGTTTTTCAACATTTTCTTTTCCGACTTGTTTACTCATTTTCTTTGTTTCGTTCCTGCTGTTTATCCATGCCGAAATGTTCTCTGTTAAAAGGATAACCAAAGCCAAATTGCCGTCTTTTATTTATGAACTCTTCACGTTGTTCCGGTGTCATTTTCATCCATTTTTCATGAATTGGGTTTTCTCTCATCCCACCACCCATCATCCTATTTCTACCAAAACTAAACCGACCAAATAAGATTCGTGCGAGAACAAGTAAACCTAAGGCTTGCCATAAATTAATGGCTATCAAACCAAATATGGTAGGCATCAACCAATTCCATAATAGCATAATTATTGCGCTGAGTGCTGCCGCCATAACGAGGAAGCCGACAGACATTAAAAATCTCATTCCAAAACCTCTTGTTGTCATAGTTTTCTAATCTTTTTATGTTTTACAATTTATTGTTTTAAGAGCTCTCTACTTATGAAGACAACTGAAGTTGAAAAATATTTTATGAAAAAAGAGAAAAGATGTTTTTTACTTTTATTTTTTGTTTGTTTTCAGCAGACTGTATAGGTTATTCCAATCACGTTCCATTTCTTTGTGCAATACTATATTGTTTTCTTTGGATATTGCCTGATCCATGACGATTCCATCGCTTATTTTCAGGAAAAGACTTGCCAATTCGTCATTCTTAATATTGGTTTTAATTTCCTTACTTCTTTTAGCTGTTTCTATTATTTCTGTCCATGCCCAGCGTTCTTTCTTGCGTTGAGCCATATGTATTTCTAAAAAGTCCGGAATTCGTTTAGCGGCATCCGACAAAAAAATAAATATATTCATACCTCCATCTTCTTCTATTTCGTCGAAATCATCCGGTTCTTGAAGTACATTCAAATAATGCTTATAAAAATCCTTCAAAGACTGTTTTGGAAATTTACTATAATTAGCGATTATAGCATTGTTGTAGAAGTATTTTACAACCTCTTCAAATAGTTCGTCCTTACTGCTGTAGTAGTGATAGAACGCACCTTTTGTTAAGCCGACTTCATTTACGATGTCCCTGAGAGAAACTTCTTTATAAGAGTTCTTCAAAAACAGCTTTAATGCTGTTTGCAAAATTTGTTTTTTAGAATCTGTCATAATACATACCGTTTGGTATGCAAAGATAGTGATTGTTTTAAAATACGATAGTTTATTCTTTTACTCTTTTTTTAGAATAGAAATTTTCCATTGTTTTTATAGTCAGATACTCTTTCCCAACAGGTAAGCTTCCTCTGCATAAGAGATGTTTTTACATCGCCATCGAGGTATATGCTATTCTATTTTGACCCAAATCACTAATAGGGAGTAAAAAAGTCAGTCAAATTATCATTTTGATAGCAAACTATCCAACCCTTGCTTACAGATAGGGGGATCCTTAGGTATGCCTTAGATGATCCTTGGGTATAGGTAGGGTCTAAAGATAAAATTACCTATACTATCTATATTACTTTGTATGAATTAGATAATGCATTTCCTACTTGATTCTTAAACTTACAATCTGTATCAAAATGATCGCTTATTAACTAAATTGCCTTCATTTTGAAAGTTCCCTAATGCTTTATTCTTGGGATAATGGAACGTTTGGTTCAATAGTAAATATTCATTTTGACTCCAGAAACCTCCTTGGGAAGCATAATCCCAGTCTTTTTCTTCCTGCTTGTCTTTTACGAGTTCTTCGGTAAAGACATCGAAAATGAAAACACCGCCTTCATTCAAGGAATGATGTATATTATTCAATAATATATCTCTATCGCAATCTGAATGAGTACCTAAGTTGCAGTAAATCATAATTATCGTATCGTACTCTCCATTAGGATACTCATTTATATAATCGCCCAAAATGTAGTCAATATCCTTTCTTTTACCAATGGCATATTCGATAGAAGCCTTATTGAAATCAATTCCTGTTACATCATAGCCTTTATCCTTGAATAGAGCTGAATATAAGGATCAGTCCATATAAATAAAAACTTTCTTTTATCCAGCGATCAATAACTATTTGTAATTTTGTCTCGGATAGTCATATTTGTTTCTATTAATATATAATTTTTATTATGACTCACTCTTTTCTACTAATAGGTCAATCTAATATGGCCGGACGGGGTTTCTTGAAAGATGTATCCCCAATCTGTAATGAACATATCAAGATGTTGCGCAATGGGCGTTGGCAAATGATGTTTGAGCCGATTAACTACGACCGCCCAAATGCCGGAGTCGGACTGTCGGCATCATTTGCTGCATCGTGGCTTATGGATCATCCGCTTGAAGATATTGGCTTAATTCCTTGCGCTCATGGTAGCACAAGTCTGGATGACTGGAATACTTCAGGGGCACTCTTTGCCAATGCCGTTCAACAAGCAAAATTAGCTCAACGGGAAAGTGCCATAGAAGGTATTCTGTGGCATCAGGGCGAAAACGATTGCAAACCCGGAGGAGCAGAAAATTACAAGGATAAACTGACCACCATCATAAATACTTTGCGAACTGAACTTAATATTAAAGAAGTTCCACTCATTGTAGGAGCCTTAGGCGATTATCTGCCTCATGGTCAATTATTCGGATCATCTTTCCGTGCTTATGCCGAAGTAAATCGTGCTATCCAGGATTTTGCGGAAACTACTGCGAACTGCTATTTTGTAACGGCAGCCGGACTTGCCCCCAATCCGGACGGAATCCATATTAATGCAAAGTCACAGCGTTTATTCGGTATTCGTTACTATAAAGCGTATCGCGACAAGCAACATATTCTATCTCAGTTACAAAACGAAGAAGCGTTGTTTGCACAGATTGAAAATCAACCAATCACAGAGATCGCTTATAGAGAAATGATGGGAATGCAGTTTTCAAGTGGTGCCATCTCGTTAGAAGAATATTTAGCGGTGATAAAACCGACAGATTGAATTGAGCTTTTGAGTAAACAACAAAGAGCCGCATATAAAACCTGTTTCTCTATGTTCATATTTAATTTTGCATGTGCTTAAGTATGAAATTAATCATTTAAAATTAGCATTATGACATTAAAAACATCTCCACTTATACTTGTAATAGGTGGTACAGGAACACAAGGCGGAAATGTCGCACGAGAACTTTTGAAAAATGGACACCGTGTACGCATTCTTACAAGAAATCCGGAATCAATTACTGCAAAGCAAATGGCGGAAGCAGGAGCGGAAGTAGTAAAAGGTGATATGGGTAATTTACAGTCGCTTGAACCGGCTATGCAAGGCGTAACAGCTATTTTCTCGGCTCAATATGCCGACCCCAACGACCCTTCGATAGAATTGCGCAATGCGAGCAACATGGTTCAAATGGCGCAGAAAACAGGTATTCAACAAATCGTACATACATCGGTCGTCGGAAGCAATGTTTTCCCACGATGGGATAAATATAAAGCCTTAGTGGAAACGTTTGACCACAAATACGAAGTGGAGGAATATATTGAATATACGGCTTTGCGAAGTCCCGACAATGAATATTTGGGTATCATTGAGGTTACACAAGATATTACAAATCTGCGGGAGTTAAAGGACGATCAGCGTTTATTATCTTATTCTTCAAAATAAGACTTTATGGAAATTGATCTGCAAACCAAGATTGCCGACTTGCTTAAGTTTTATCCGGACTTGGAAGATACTTTGCTGGAATTATCACCCGCCTTTGCCAAACTGCGTAATCCCATTTTACGCCGTACGGTAGCAAAGGTTACATCCATACAGCAGGCTGCTAAAATTGCAGGTATCTCTCCCTCAGTAATGGTACAGACTTTGCGCAAGGCGGCAGGACTAGCTACTGTTGACTCTATCGAAACATACGAAAACAATCAGCAAGAGCCCATGCCTGAATGGTTTGATGAAACAAAGATTACTACTCGTTTTGATGCAAGCCCAATTATAAATGCAGGAGAAAGCCCTATGCAGGAAATCCTTCGATTGTCAAAAGAACTTCAAGAAGGTGTAATCATGGAATTAACAGCTCCGTTCCGTCCTGAACCTATAATAGATATACTGAAATCCAAAGGTTTTAAGGCCTGGTCTAATGGCGGGAAAAGTTATTTTATGAAATGATCTATGAAAGTAATATTTTGAAGAAAAGAATATAAACAGAATATTATCTTGTTACTGTTACATATTTATTCTTTAAATATCAAAAATACATGTAATATTTTAGCAACTGTGACAAATGTCACACAGATTACAATTCTCTTCCCCTAACTTTGTACTATATAGTTGTAATGCTTAGATATAAAGCCAATACTCTCTACTCGTACAATGTTTATTTAATATAAATTTTAACAGATAAACTGAAATACGTATTGTAGGAGTATATGATGTAGAAATAAGTAAAAGAATCATCATACCAGCTGATGTACTGCATAAGCTACACGTTGTTGGTAATTTGAGATATTACGTTCAATGAAAAAAGAATAGAAGAAATATTGATATTTAATAAAAACAGAAGAAATATGAAAAAATATATTTGTGACCCTTGTGGGTATATCTATGATCCGGAATTAGGAGACCCTGATAGTGGTATAAAGCCAGGAACTTCTTTCGAAGATATACCAGATGACTGGGAATGTCCGGTTTGTTTTGTGGGGAAAGGGGATTTTTCACCGTTAGAAGATTGATTGAGATTGCCGTGAGTGAAATAATCAATAATTTGGAAAAACGGAAAGAATTACTTAAAGAATTAATCCTTCAATTACATGGTCATAAGATACCAGAACAGGTAAAGAGACGTTTTGCTCATCTACTGCATTCTATCCCGCATAATGAAGTGGTAGAAGTGGAACAGCAGTTGATTTCCGAAGGTTTTTCCGAAGAGAAAATACTGCGGCTTTGCAATATACATACCACTGCTTTGGACGAAAATATGGATACTTCTATGGTAAATTATATTCCTGCTGGACATCCTGTCGATACTTTCAAGCAGGAGAATAGAGCATTGGAAAATCGCACAACACAAATAAAAGAACTATTTGCTAAACTACTGCTAAATAAAGAAGAGGTTGGCGATTATTTGGTGCAACTAAAGATTCTTTTTAATGAATTATCAAATGTAGATAAACATTATTTGCGAAAAGAATATTTACTGTTTCCTTTTCTCGAAAAAGCAGGTATTACCGGCCCTCCCAAAGTAATGTGGCGTAAGCACGATGAAACACGTACACTACTCAAAACTGCACATGAAGTACTTAGTAAAAGATTAACAAAGGACGAATTGGCAAATGTAATACCGTTGATACTACAACCAACTATTGATGCTATCGAAGGGATGATAATAAAAGAAGAAGAAATTCTCCTACCTATGTCGTTGGATACTTTAACTGACGAAAAATGGTATCAGATCGCAGAAGAAACATCAATCTACGGATTTTGTTTGTACAATCCGCAAACAGAATGGAAACCGGAGAACATCGTTGCCGGAGAACCTACCTTTTTACAAGGCAATGCCATTAGACTATCGTCCGGCAGCTTCGATATAAAAGGACTGGAAGCACTATTCGTCACGCTTCCTGTTGATATTACTTTTGTTGATAAGAATGATAAGGTAAAATTTTTCTCTCATAGTCCAAACCGTGTTTTCGAGCGCAACCGTTCTATCATCGGTCGCGATGTACGTATGTGCCACCCACCACATAGTGTTCATATTGTAGAGCAGATAATTCGTGATTTTAAGGATGGGAAAGAAAGTAAAGCTGCTTTCTGGATTTCTAATTTCAAGGGACGATTTGTATATATCGACTACACGGCTTTACGAGGTGCAAACAATGAATATCTAGGTATTATCGAAGTTACACAAGACATCACAGATCTAAGAAAATTAGAAGGCGACCAGCGTTTACTTTCCTATTTATCAAATACTAATAAAGTTAAATAAGAATATAATAAATCAGGATATGAGACAATTATAAAACCAAATAATAAATTTCAGTATGGCTAAAGATAAAAAATTTATAACCTGTGATGGAAATGAAGCAGCTGCACATATATCATATATGTTCAGCGAGGTAGCTTCTATTTACCCAATTACACCGTCATCAACAATGGCTGAATATGTTGATGAATGGGCAGCGAAAGGTAGAAAAAATATATTTGGAGAAATAATCAAAGTACAAGAGATGCAATCCGAAGCTGGAGCTGCGGGCGCACTTCACGGATCGTTACAAGCCGGTGCTTTAACTACAACATATACAGCATCTCAAGGCTTATTGCTAATGATTCCAAATATGTATAAAATCTCAGGCGAACTACACCCATGTGTGTTTCATGTATCGGCTCGTGCATTGGCAGCACAAGCCCTTTCTATTTTTGGAGATCATCAAGATGTAATGGCTACTCGCCAAACCGGGTTCGCCCTATTTTTCTCTGGATCGGTACAAGAGGTTATGGATCTTTCGGCAATATCTCACTTGGCAACGCTTGAAGCTCGTATTCCATTCATGAATATTTTTGACGGATTTCGTACTTCTCACGAAATTCAAAAAGTAGAATTGATGGAGCAGGAATCATTAATTCCACTTGTTAATCAAAAAGCAATAAAAGAATTTCGCAAAAGAGCCTTAAATCCTGAAAAACCTATAACCAAAGGAACAGCTCAAAACGACGATATTTACTTTCAAAGCCGTGAAGCATCTAATAAATTCTATGATGCTGTACCAGAAATTGTAGAAAAATATCTCGGAGAGATAAATAAAATAACAGGACGTAACTATGGATTGTTTGACTATTACGGGGCTGATGATGCAGACCGTGTAATCATTGCAATGGGATCTGTTACAGAAACAATAAAGGAATCTATCGACCATTTAAACGCAAATGGCGAGAAAGTTGGTCTTATTGCGGTCCATCTTTACCGTCCATTCAAAGCCAAAGCATTCCTTTCTAAAATACCTAAAACGGTAAAGAAAATTGCGGTCCTTGATCGTACCAAAGAACCGGGTGCAACCGGGCAACCCCTGTATCTTGATGTTAGGGATTGTTTCTATGGCAGACCTGAAGCACCGACTATTGTAGGCGGTATCTATGGACTTTCGTCGAAAGATACCACTCCGGCACAAATCATATCTGTGTATGAGAATTTAGCCATGAGCCTGCCGAAAAATGACTTTACAATAGGTATCGTTGATGATGTTACATTCAAATCTCTTCCGTTAAAAGAAGAAATTAGTGTAGTTGATTCTAACTATGAAGCCAAATTTTATGGACTAGGTTCTGATGGAACTGTTGGGGCAAACAAAAACACCATCAAGATAATTGGAGAAAATACAGATAAATATTGCCAAGCATATTTTGCATATGATTCCAAAAAATCAAATGGATTCACTACGTCTCACCTTCGTTTCGGGGAAAGTCCTATTCGTTCTACCTATCTGGTAAATTCACCAAACTTCGTTGCCTGTCATGTTATGGCATATCTCAATCGTTATGATGTAACTAAAGGATTGAAAAAAGGAGGGACATTTCTTCTTAACTCTATTTGGGGAAAAGACAAAGTAGGCGACAATTTACCTAACCATATTAAAGCGTATCTGGCTAAGAACAAAATCAATTTCTATATCATCAATGCGACTAAAATTGCAGCAGAAATTGGTCTTGGGGGACGAACAAACAGTATCCTTCAATCGGCATTTTTCAAAATATCGAACATAATACCTTACGAATTGGCAGTAGAGCAAATGAAAAGATTTATTGCTAAGTCGTATAGTAAGAAAGGGGAAGATATAATAAAGAAGAACTGTGCAGCCGTTGATCGCGGTATCGAAATTGAAAAAGTAGATGTCCCCGCCGATTGGGCAGACTTGGAACCTGATATAGTAAAAGAGGACGATGCTCCCGACTTTGTAAAGAAGGTAGTCCACCCGATTAATGCACAACGAGGTTATGATCTTCCGGTTTCCGTATTCTCAGGTCGCGAAGATGGGACTTGGGATAATGGAACAACAACTTATGAGAAGCGCGGGATTGCTGCATTTGTCCCTGTATGGGAGGCTGAAAACTGTATTCAATGCAATCAATGCGCTTATGTTTGTCCACACGCTACAATTCGTCCGTTTGTATTAGATGAAAAAGAACAAATAGGATTAAAAGAGGGTACAGAATTACTAAAAGCTCAAGGAAAACAATTCGATGGTATGTCATTTCGTATACAAGTTGATGTTCTTGATTGTGTTGGCTGTGGAAACTGTGTTGATATATGTCCAGGTAAAAAGGGAAATAAAGCGCTTGAAATGGTAGCGATAGAAACTCAATTACCAGAACAGGAGAACTGGGATTATATGGTTGAAAAAGTGAAGAGTAAGGCACATTTGGTCGATACTAAACTTAGTGTAAAAAATTCTCAATTCTGTACTCCATTATTCGAGTTTCCGGGAGCTTGTTCCGGATGTGGAGAAACTCCCTATATAAAATTGGTTACTCAACTTTACGGAGATCGTATGTTGATTGCTAATGCAACAGGTTGTTCTTCCATATATGGAGGTTCTGCCCCTTCCACTCCATATACAACAAACGAAGAGGGTAAAGGTCCGGCTTGGGCAAACTCCCTATTCGAAGATAACGCAGAGTTTGGATTGGGATATGCTCTTGCAAACATCACTATGCGTGATCGTATAAAAAGATTGATGGAAGAAGCTATTGCCGGTGACAATACTCCGGTAAATGTAAAAGAACTATTTCAGGCATGGATAGATAACAAATCGGATATAGACAAAACAAAAGAACTTTATCCTCAGATAGTAGATGAGTTGAAGAAAGGAGACAAAGTCGGCTGTATTATTAGTACTGAACTTCTTGAATTGAAACAATATCTCATCAAACGTTCTATCTGGATATTTGGAGGTGACGGATGGGCATACGATATAGGTTTTGGAGGTTTGGATCATGTTATAGCTTCGGGTGAGGACGTAAATATACTTGTACTCGATACAGAAGTATATTCAAACACTGGAGGGCAGGCATCTAAATCGACACCAATAGGTGCAGTTGCCAAATTTGCTACTTCGGGTATGAAAACTCGTAAAAAAGATCTTGGTCTGATTGCCTCTACATATGGTTATGTATATATTGCTCAGGTGGCAATGGGCGCAAATCAGTCGCAATGTCTTAAAGTGTTTAAAGAAGCCGAAGAGTACAAGGGGCCATCTCTTGTTATAGCATATTCTCCTTGTATCAATCATGGTTTAAGAAAAGGGATGGGGCATGCTCAGAATGAAGAAAAATCAGCTGTAGAGTGTGGATACTGGCACCTGTGGCGCTATAACCCAATGATAGCGCTGGAAGGCAAAAATCCATTCTTATTAGACAGCAAAGAACCGGATTGGAATAAATTCCAAGACTTTTTAAGGAAAGAAACTCGTTATACTTCATTGGAAAAAGTAAACCCTACTGCGGCTCCTGAACTTTATGAAGCTGCTCAAGAAAGTGCGTTATGGCGCTATGAAAGCTATGTACGCATGGCTGAAATGAAATATGGAGGTGATAAAAGTTAAATCGGTCTAAAGAGATAAAATAGAAAAATCTATTAGCCCTTTTTTAAGGGCTAATAGTAATAAAATAATAAATTAAAATTGTAATCATGGCAAAAGTAACGTTCAAAGGATCAGAAGTAAACACAAATGGAGAGTTACCAACAAAAGGAGAATTAGCTCCAGAATTTACTTTAGTAAAAAATGATTTGTCCGAAATCTCACTAAAAGATTTGAAAGGTAAAAATATTGTTCTAAATATCTTCCCAAGTCTTGATACAGAAGTATGTGCTGCATCGGTAAGGAGGTTCAACAAAGAAGCAGCCAGCCTCGTAAACACTATTATCTTGGCTATTTCAGCCGATCTCCCATTTGCTGCAACAAGATTTTGCACAACAGAAGGTATCGAAAACGTAATTCCCACATCAATTTTCAGAAACGCAGAATTTGCTAGAAACTATGGGGTTTTGATGAATGACGGTCCACTCAAAGGGCTTTTGGCACGTTCAGTTATAATTGTGAATCCAGAAGGAAAAATCATATATACTCAGCTGGTTTCTGAAATTACAGAAGAACCAGATTATCAAGCAGCAATTGATGTTATAAAATAAGTTCAATTAATATTTAAAAAAAAGAGATATCATTCACAATGCCACATAAAGTAATAGGACTAAAGTGCTAATCAATAATTTTAGTATTAGAGGAATTACAACGTTAAATAAGTATATTTTGAATAGAAGGTGCGTTAAAACCAAGGTTAACGCATCTTTTTTTGTGTGTAAATTTCTTTGGTGACATCCCTGTGTTTTTCTTAAAGAATTTACCGAATGAAGACTGGTCGGCAAATCCCAGATTAAAGCTTACTTCCTGAATAGTCAGATTGGTGTGAGTTAACAGTGCTTTTGCTTCCAATAAAATAAATTCTGTTATCCATACACTTGCACTCTTACCACTTACATCTTTTACTACTTTAGATAAATATTGGGGGGTAACAAAAAGCTTTTCAGCATAAAACTTGATACCATGTTCAGTAGAACAATATTGTCTTATTATAGTAATAAATTTATCAAAGAGTTCTTCTTGCCTTGATTTACAAAAACCTTTTGTCTGCTTATACTTAGATAGAATTAAACTATCTATATAAACAGAACCTTTCTTAAAAAATTCAAGTAATTCATCCTGAGATAAATTATTCTGTATATATGAATATAGGTAATGGCAGAACACACAAAAATCCGTACTATTCATGCTAAGATCATTTACGTCAGGGATTGTTAATTGAGCTATGTTCTTATTGTGTTCTACAATATTGATGGAAGATATATTTTTCATTTGGAATGATTTAAGTTTAGTCTGTGCTGACGACAGGATTCGAACCTGCATTCTGCTTATTTATTTGATTCATATGCATCAAAAAAGCCGCTCTAACCCGGTTAAGCTACGTCAGCATTCTTTAATTTGCTATTTTAGAAGTTGCTTTGATCTCATTATCTTAATAAACTACCGATAAGCCCGCCAAATAGAAACCCATATATGCAGTTTACCCAACATTCGGAAGATAGTGGGTAAGTTCCCCAGTAAATAGAATAGTTTAGCCAATAGAGGTAAGCAATTATAGCCCCTGTCAACATTCCGATCAATACCTTTTTGTTAATCCTGATAAAAGATACTATTTGTTCAATTTTATACTTGCTATTCATGATTGTTTTCAATTAAACATTTTATCATATATTTTTTCTAAGTTTTGTTCCGGAACAACCCCCATAATCCGGGCAACTTCAATCCCTTCGTTAAATATAAATATATTAGGTACTCCTGATATGTTATATTTTAAGTCATATTCGGGGTATTTATCTAAATTGAGTTTATAGAAACCCGTTTTTCCCTGATTATTTTTCGCCAGCTTACTTAAACTAGCCGACATTACATCACATAATTCTGAGTTCTCCGCATAAAACAGGACAAAGCATTTTTTTAGGGTTATGCTGTCAAAAAAAGAATCTTTATCTAACTCAATTAAGCTATTCTCATTTTCATTTAATAGTGGTTTACTCTGAGTTTGTATTCCAAGTATGTATATAAAAATTGTGAAAACAATAATTCCTGTAAGAATATGTCCTGTCTTTATCCGTATACTTTTATTCTTTTTCATAATTCTGTTTTTTAGACTAAAATATGTACTTCTTACAATGAGAATAGAAATAATAAAGAGAGCAAGAACAAGAGTTAAGTACTATTCCTGCCCTCTTCGAACTTATTAATCAATTAAATCACTTAATATTTAATTTATCGAGCAACATCTCCAACGGACAAAACCCCGTAAACGACGACTGTATAAGATTCACTCCTACAAAGGCGGGCAGCAACAGCCATCCGATGGAAACAAAATAGGCTAAGGAAATACCTGCCAGTACCATGGTGCCGGCTACTATGCGGATGATATATTCACGTTTCATAATCAGAACAGTTTAGAGAAATTTTCAACATCAAGAATAAACACATGTACCGGGAAAGGATTTTCCGTTTCTATATTACAAGTATCAATCTCCGTAAGGGCTTTGTCGGCTATCTCTTTTTCTACAAAGCTGAAAAGCATAATGGAGTTTGTTTTTGCATTGTTGGAATTAACGGCAAACCAACCCAGATTTTCTTTTTTCCTTTTATAACCGGTTATGTTGGTTACACTAAAGCGATTTACTCCGGCATCTTGCAGCATCCCGGCTACCCGCTCCTGATATTCTTTAATACTTAATACAACTAATAGTTTCATGATTATTTTACTTTTTTCTTTAACATCTTGAAATATAATAAGGGCACGACAATCAATGTCAATACGGTAGAGGTTATTGTTCCGCCCAACAATGATATAGCCAAACCTTGGAAAATCGGGTCGAACAACATAACAATCGCTCCCAACACCACACCACCGGCTGTGAGTATAATGGGAATGGTACGCACGGCACCGGATTCAATCACGGCCTGTTTCAGTGGGATACCGTCTTTGAGGCGGATGTCTATAAAGTCGATCAGCAACACGGAGTTACGCACCATAATTCCCGCCAGGGCAATAAACCCGATCATCGAAGGGGCGCTGAAATAAGCGCCGAAAGCCCAGTGCCCGAGAATAATCCCAATCAGGGACAGCGGTATGGCTGCCAACTGTACCAATGGCGTGATAAAGTTCTGAAACCAAGCTACAATCAATATGTAGATAATAATCAATACCAGCATAAAAGCCAAGCCCAGGTCGCGGAATACCTCGTAGGTTATCTGCCATTCTCCATCCCATTTCAAGGCGAAATTGTCTTCATATTTAGGTTGCTCGCTATATTCTTCCGATAGCGTATATCCTTCGGGAAGCTTTATTTCGGACAGTTTATCCGATACTGCAGTAATCGGGTAGATAGGGCTTTCGAGGTCTCCTGCTACTTCGGTCAGAACGAACACCACCCGTTTCTGGTCTTTACGCTGGATGCTTTTCGCTTTCTCGTCTTGGGTAACCGTTACTATATCGCTGATTGGAACGGCTAATCCCTGCTGGTTGACCACCTTCATATTCAGTACATCTTCGAGGCTTGCTTTTTCCGTTTCGGGTAATTGAAGCACAATCCCAATCTGTTGAACGGAAGCCGGCCGATGTAATACGCCTACCGACATCCCGGACAGGGCAGCCCGCAGGTTCTGAACCACCTGTGCGTTGGGAATTCCTAACCGCATAGCCTTGTCTTTATCCACTTCGAATTTGTATTCTATTTGTGTATCCTCTACCGACCAATCTACATCGGCTACATTATCTGTCGCAGCCAGTATATCTTTTATCTGACGGGCTACATCAATCTGTTGTTCATAATCAGGTCCATATATTTCGGCTACGATGGTAGACATCACGGGAGGGCCGGGAGGAACTTCCACCACCTTTACATTGGCATTATACTTCTTCGCGATAGCTTGCAAGTCGGCACGGACAGAAGAGGCTATGTCGTGGCTTTGTTCGCTGCGCTCGCCTTTACCTATCAGATTGACCTGTATATCGGCAATGTTATCACCCATGCGCATATCGTAGTGACGAACCAGTCCGTTAAAACTAATAGGAGCCGACGTACCTACATACGTTTGATAATTCGTTACCTTTTCGTTACGGCTCAGATACACCGCCAATTCTTTGGTAACGGCTGCCGTACGTTCCAATGTGGTGCCTTCAGGCATATCAATCACTACTTGAAATTCATTCTTATTGTCGAAAGGCAACATTTTCACGGGAACCGCTTTGGTGTAGAACAGCGAGAACGTAGCAAGCAAGATTACGGTCAGCCCAATCATAAAGCCCCAACGATATTTTCTATTTTCCAGAAAGGGGGTGATGGTTTTGGCATATAGCCTATACATCTTCGTTTCGCGCAGGTCGGAATCTTTCTCTTCCTGTTTCTTCGACTTCTTGCCTCTTTTATCCTTATGCCGGAGAAATAAATAACCAAAGTAAGGAGTGAGCGTCAATGCTATGATTAATGAGAACGTCATGGCGATAGATGCTCCGATAGGCATCGGGCTCATATAAGGCCCCATCATTCCCGATACGAAAGCCATAGGCAGTACGGCGGCAATCACTGTAAGGGTAGCCAGAATAGTAGGGTTACCCACCTCATTGATCGCATACAAAGCAGCTTGCAATGGCGGCAGTTTCTTCATCTTGAAATGCCGGTGCATATTCTCGGCAATCACAATGGAGTCGTCCGTTACAATACCTGTTACAAACACTAAAGCAAACAAGGTAATACGGTTGAGCGTATATCCTAAAAAGTAGTAGGCAAACAAGGTAAGGGCAAAGGTTACCGGTACGGAAAGGAATACCACCAATCCGCCACGCCAACCCATAGCCAGCATCACAAACAGGGTTACGATAACGATTGCGATAGAGAGATGCGACAGCAATTCAAAGACTTTGTAAGAGGCCGTTTCGCCATAGTTACGGGTAATTTCCACATGTACGTCATTGGTTATAACCTCTTTCTTCAGATGTTCTACCTTATCGCTTACTATTTCTGCCAACTGCATGGCATCGGCTCCCTTCTTCTTGGCTATCGATATGGTTACGGCCGAATAATCGTCGGGCATAGCGCCCTTTTTGTCTTTCGACGCGGCGCCATAGCCGAACGAAACATACTGCTTAGGCACTTCGGGGCCATCCTCTATCTCGGCTATCTGATAAAGGTATACAGGCTGATTGTCGTTCGTTCCCACAATAAGGTTTCGCACCTCTTCCACATCGGCGAAGAAGCTGCCAGTTTGTACCGAGTAAACCATATCGCCTGTTATGATATTACCACTCTGCATCTGCGAATTATTGGCCTGCAAAGCTTGGGTGATTGCCCCGAAGTCGAGCTTGCTCTGCGCCATCTTGTCTTTGTCGAGCATCACTTTCACCTCGCGGCTCTGTCCTCCGACGACGTTTACCTGAGCCACGTCGGGTATTTTCTTTATCTCATCGCCTACTACTTCGGCTACCTGGCGCAGTTGATAGTCGCCCATTTCTTCACTCCAAAGGGTATATGCCAACGCGGGCACATCGTCTATGGCACGCGATTTGACCAGAGGCATGGTCGCTCCTTGCGGCATACGATCCATATTCTTCATTATCTCGTTGTAGAGCTTTACTAATGAGCGTTCCACATCTTCGCCCACATAGAATTGCACGGTGAGCATTCCCATATCATTCATCGAAGTGGAGTATACATGTTCAACCCCTTTGACGTTGGAAACCACTTTTTCGAGCGGTTGCATGATTCTCGACTCTACCTCCTCGGGCGAAGCGCCCGGATAGCCAACCATAATGTCTGCCATCGGCACATCAATCTGAGGCTCTTCCTCACGCGGGATAAGATATAGGCTGAACAGCCCCAAGAGCATAAAAGCGATAAAGAGCAATACACTCAATTTTGACTTAATGAATGCGTTGGCTATTTTTCCTGAAATTCCGTTTTCCATAATTTCCTGTTTATTTAGATGCCGATACTTTCACACCATTATACAACTTGCTATCGGCGCTCAACACCACTTTGTCGTTGTGGTTCAAACCCGAAAGTACTTCTATCTGATTACCCGTTGTCTTACCCAACCGCACCCAACGCAGGTTGGCTTCACTGCGGTCGCCCACCACATACACACCCGTTAGCTGGTCGCGGTAAACGACAGAATTCTTATCTATCAGTATCTTTGATGCAGTGTCTTCTTTTATTTTATTGGGTATTAGTACGTTTACATACATTCCTGAATGGATATTCTCTTTGTCCTTGGTGTCGATAGCCAGTTTCATGGCATATTGTCCTCCTGTGCGATAGGCCGAAGGGCTAAGTTCCGACACTTTTCCCGGTATGGTTGTGCCCAATGACTTTATTTCTATTTGAGCCGCATCACCTACTTTCACATACGGGATATAGCTTTCGGGCACAGATGCAACGATTTGTAGTTCGCCGCTTTGTTCCATCATCAGGATAGGCATTCCGGGATTGGCCATGCTACCTTCGTCCATTAGTTTTTGAGTAACCGTTCCCGAAAAGGGTGCGCGGATATGGCTATAGGCCAGCATCGCATTTACTTCATTCATCTGCTGATGAGCCATTTGTACTTTTGCCTGCATGGAAGTATGTTGTAAGGAGACGTTTTCTAATTCCTTATCCGATACACTGTTTTGCGCATGCAGTGTTTTGAAGCGTTCATAGTCTCGCCCGGCGTTTTTCGCTGCTGCTTCGACCTCGGTAATCATAGCTTGCACCTGTGCTTTTTTAGCTTGAATATCATCACTGCTGATTGAAACTAATAGCTGTCCGGCTGAAACCTTATCACCCGGTTTCGCATGTATCTTATTTATATATCCCATCATACGTGTACTGATGGCGGCTGTTTGGCGGGCAGTGATCTCGCCACTCAAATAAAAGCCTTCGTTGGTTGACCGGGTGGGATAATACACCTCTACATTTACGGCCGGCTGGCCTTTCTCTTTTTGCTCATCGGCAGATGAACAGGAATAAAATATGGATATTGCTGCAATACCTAAAATTACGTTTCTTGAAATTTTCATATCTATCTATTTTGTTAATTCTTAGTTGTGGATAAAAACCGGAGGTATGCTTCTATTATATTATAGGACATAATAGCTTGTGAGAGCAGAAGTTTCTGCCCTGAGAACTGGGCCTGCGCCATCAATAGGTCGGTGGTGCTTGCCAAACCCTCGCTATGACGATCGGCCAGGATGCGCAAGGCTTCTTCGGCCTGCTCAACACTTATCTGTTGTTTATTTATTTCCGTTTGCGAGTCGTTCAGATCACGCCTCGCCTTGTCTAATTCCAGTTGTTCTTTTTTAATATGCAGGTTTAGTTCTTCCTGCATCCGGCCTTTTTGGTATTGTGCCGATTTCATTTTGCTGCGGTTCCGATTGCCTGAGAAGATATCCCAGCTCAGGTTGATACCTGCCAAATAAGAATCGTTTCTGAACTTGAAGGCTTTAGAGTCATTCAGGTTGTATGAACCGAAGGCATTAATGCGTGGCAGGAAGGCCATCCGGGAAGATTTCAGCATCATATCCGTTGCATCTACAGCCTTTTGGAGCGCCATAATATCCGAACGGAACAGAGAAAGATTCGTTTCCAGATGTATCTCCCTTTTTTGCGTCAAAGAATCGGTCGTATATACTTCATCGCTTATGTCTTGCCCCATCAGCAGGCGAAGCCCGTTAGAGGCATTGTGTATGTTGCTTTCGGCTTTTGCCAAAGCACTCTCAATAGTATTTACTTGTACCTGTGCATTCAATACGTCCGATTTTTGTATCAGTCCCTGATTGTAAAAATTAGTCACTGATCGGTGTATTTGTTTCACGTCGTCGAGCGATTTTCTGAGGATGTTCCGTGCCTGATAGGCCATTTGCAACGCAGTATATGCTTTTCTAACTTCAAACTCGATGTATTCTTTGGTCCGCTCGGCTTTATATTTGTATACCTCTTCCTGTGCGCGGGCTCCTTTACGGGCATAAATCATATCCATGTTCAAAAGGGGTAGTTTCGCCTCTACCTGGGTGCCGTAATTTTGTGTGGCACCCGGATTGTTCAGCTTTGCAGGATCGAAATCCATCGCTGTAACTGATTCCTGCTGTAAGAGGAAGCCAAAAGTATTCAACGGATTGTTTGTTGTTAATGCTGTATATCCCAGTGTGATTTGAGGCAGGAAAATAGCGTCGGTCTGATGATAGTCGGCATTGGCTATTTTTCTATCCAGATTTGAGATTTTTATATTACTGTTATTTTCAACAGCAATATTTACGGCATCCTCTGCCGTGATGTGCCGGTGGCTTTGTGCCTGAACCGACAGGCTAAGCCAGATTACACTTAATGTGATGATCGTTGTTCTTTTCATTTTTACTATATTCTACTGTTTATTGTATACTCGGATTAGTTTCCAATGGAAATATGGTGCAAAGGAAAGTAATATACTCCAAAGAAACAAGTTTCCGACGGAAAATAATATTTTTGAATGTTTTTTTCTTATTGTTTCGTTTTGTAAAACTCTTATTTATAGCGTATATATAATTTTTTGCAAATTATTTCTAAAAGAAGTAGTTTCCGTTAGAAATAAATGTTTATCTTTGTGATCTGAATGATAAAAACAAACATATGGAAGTCATAAAAAATAATTGGACATACCTTTTAGGAGCTCTGTTAGGTGCAGTAGGCGGATATCTTTATTGGAGATATATCGGATGTAGTACCGGAACTTGTCCCATAACTTCATCGCCTACCATGAGTACTTTGTATGGAGTGCTGATGGGTAGTTTATTAGGAGGAATTTTTAAAAAAGATAAAGCGAAAAAGTAGTGAAACAAACAATAATAAATTAAACATTATGGCAGGATTTTTCAGCAGGCTGTTCGGATTAGAAGAGAAGGCCGATTTCAAAACACTTTTAGAAAACGGGGCTATACTTCTGGATGTTCGAACAAAAGAAGAGTATAAGCAGGGAGCAGTAGCTAATTCAGTTAATATTCCCCTGGATAGTTTGAACAACAATCTATCAAAGCTCAAAAAGGACAAACCCATTATTGCCGTATGTGCCAGTGGGATGCGTAGCCGTAGCGCGGTAGCGGTCTTAAGGTCTAAAGGGTTTCAGGAAGTATACAATGGAGGAAGTTGGTCTAATTTTTAAATGGAGAACAATATGAATCGTATATTAAAAAACTGGGATATTACCCGGATAGTCCGATTACTATTGGGAATAGCAGTCGCTATCTACTCGATAACCTCCAAAGATTATATTTTCCTTATATTAGGAGGATTACTGCTTTTTCAGGCAATCATGAATGTGTCCTGCTGTGGAGCGGGAGGATGTTATACTGATAAGCAACAGAAAGAAAACATCTATGGTAACCAGATTAAAAAATATGAACCGGATAGAAAATGAAACATACAATCTTATTATTTCCGCTAATAGCGCTGTTGCTAATTTCTTGTAATAACAAAGCGGAAACAAAAAATCAAACGGAAGTAAAAACTAAAAAAGAGAACAATATGACAACAATACATTTAACAAAGGCTGAATTCTTATCAAAAGTTGCTAATTTTGAAGCAAGTTCCCAGTGGCAGTATTTGGGAGATAAGCCGGCATTGATTGATTTCTACGCAGACTGGTGTGGACCGTGTAAAGCGATAGCTCCGGTATTGGAAGAACTGGCGGCAGAATATAAGGACCGTATCTATATTTATAAAATCAATACGGAAACAGAGCCTGAACTCGCTGCTGCCTTTGGAATAAGGAGTATTCCATCATTGCTGTTTATTCCGATGAATGAACAGCCCCAGATGGCAGCAGGAGCATTGCCCAAACAGCAATTAAAAGATGCTATCGATACTATTTTATTAAAAGAATAATGAGAATATAAATTTATACTGTAATGGCAAATAATATGGATAATTCGCAAGTAAGTACGCTATGTCAGATCAGGGATGTATACAGGGCGATTTATGAATTTGAATCAGACTTCCAGCAATCATATAACCTGGGGTTGAACGAAGGAATGCTGTTATGCTCGCTGAGCATTCAAAAATATTCTTCAAATGAATTGGCCGGTGTTTTAGGATTGAGTAATTCGAATACATCGAAAGTAATAAAATCGGTAGAAAAGAAAGGTCTTATCAAGCGTATTGTGGGGAAAGACGATAAGCGGCAAATGTATTTTGTATTGACTAATGCCGGGCAAAAAAAGCTTGAATCGATTAAATGCGCTGAATTTAATATTCCTGAATCGTTAAAGCCAGTGATCAAGCTGTAATAGCAGGATATAAAAAAAGCAGAAGCAACGGTTTCATTAACTATTGCTCCTGTCTTTTTTGTTATGTCAATGATCCTAAAGAAACAGAGCTTTTATATTATACTATTATATACCCAATAACCGGTATTCCTTTATTTTGTACTGATTCAGGATATCGACTAAGAGACTATCCCTTACCGTAATAGTTATCTCCCTGTCAGATTTCAACAACCTACGCAACAGTTTATCGTATCCCTTCCCTTTGAGTTCCAGTTTGCCGATTTCATCTATCCAGACAGGAATGTGGTCAGAAGAACTCAATATGTATTGTTCGGCTATCTCGAATGTTTCTTTCAGGAAAGCAAACCGTCCCTGGATAAGATAACAGTTCTCGTTTTGGTATATGGATTCTTTTAAACAGATAAAAGGGATTTCTTCTTTACCGGGTAGCAGAATGAGGTTGTAACCCACAATCGTTTTTTCCTCATTGTATAGTTTTTTTGCGTATAAACCTATACCATCTCCACTTTCTTCGTATAGTTTTAGAAATCGGGTACTCTTTCCACCATTTACAAGCCCTGTTATAATCCTTATCATGGGTTGCTCTTATTTTTTAATAAACCGGTAAGCCAACGAAATATAATACCGTCGTCCTTCCATTGGATATCCTTCGGAGAAATAATAGAGTTTGTCGAAGAGATTTTTTATTCCCAGTTTTACATCGAATCCATTAAACTGTTTACCTATATTAGTATGGAACAGTGCATATCCCGGAATTGTTATTTTGCCGTCACTGCTCATATTCGTTTTGCTGACGGCGGTCATCCGCGCCTGAATCCTTATATCATAAAAAGGGCTGACCTGTATCATCGCGTTCCATTTATGATCGGGTACTTCAGTAAACTTTATATTCTTATCCGTTTTGTTTATGCGGTTGATATAGCTGTAATTAGTTTCTGCTTCTATCCACCTGTATCGGTAAGATAATCCAGTTTCAAAACCCCTAAAATGAGCTTTCCCTTTATTCTGAAGTTGCCATATAAGCGGGTCTTCTGTATCCACTCCTGTGATTTCCTGAATGGTATTGGTGAGAAGCATATAATAGGCGCTTGTGTACCATTGCCAATGATTCCATTTGCCGTTATAAGTTAAATCCAGATTGTAGGAATGTTCTGTCTTCAGATCGGGATTAGGGACTGCCTTTCCCCGTTTATACGAATATCGCTCTTTTAGTGAAGCAAAACGGGAATTCCGGGAAAAACTGAAACGTAGTCCATGATTAAGATTGTATCGGTAATCCACTGCTAACTGGTAGTTGATATCGTTGTCTGATGATTTTGGATAATTCACTATTCCGTATTCTTTAGAACTCTCTAATTGTTCGTAGGCTTCGATAGTGGCGCCCTGATGCCGGAAATATCCAATGCCAGCCAAAAGGGATAACTTATCATTGATAGTGTAGGTGTTTTCCAAAGAGAGAGAAGCTGTATATTCACTTTGTTCGGCTTCGGGGTCATCATCATCGTGGCTGCGATGCACATCTTTCTTGTAGTTCGCTCCCAGTTTCAGATGATTGTTTTCTATCCCTTTCCATCCCAATACCAAACCTGCTCCCAGCGAATAATCGTCATAATAGCTATCGAAAGCCGATTTGCTTTCCTGCGAATTATAGTTTTCATCATCATAAGCTTTCAGCAAGTTATAGTATCGGTCGTAAAACAGACGGGATTCCAATCTCCATTCTTTACCAAGGTTAGTTCCGGAAAAGAAATAGATCTGGTCTTTATCCCAATCCTTATATCTCCAGAAACGCGGTTTGCTGTTTTCACCCAGATAGGGGAGGACGTATTTATCCGCGCGCACCATACTGTATCCCACAACATATTCATCACCTTCCCGAGGGGTGAAGCCAAACTTTCCATTCAATTGCCAATCGGTTGTTTCGGAATGATGCCGCTTGCTTCCTTCTTGTAGCCCCTCTACTGCGTCATAGCCCGAAGGCAGGTGGAAATCATTGCGGTGTATCCAACCTGCATCCAGTTGCAGGAACCATTTGTCCTGCCTGGTTCCCAGATTTACAGATGTATTCCATAGTGTACTGGCCTGTATGCCTACTTCCAGCTTATTGGTTGGTGACGCACTGATGATATTTACAGCTCCCCCCATCGTATTCCCGCCTAATAAAAGGGAGGATATTCCTTTTGATACATGGATTTTGGAAACGGAAGCGGTCTGCAAGCGTCCCAGATCAATGAACCCGTCAAAAGGAACGGATACAGGTATCCCGTCCATATATACCGGAATACGGCTCTGGTTAAATCCTCGCAAATAGATCATGGTTTCTCCGCGCGATGAAGCTTCTGTAAGCGTTATCCCCGGTATCCACTCCAATGCTTCGGGCACTTTGGTGATATCCATTTGTTTTATTTCCAACGAAGATATTTCAGTGCCCGCGGATGCGGGAAGTTTTTCCATCACTACCACTTCTCCCAGTGAGAATGTTTTTATACTGTCGATCTCTTCTTTTCCAGTGTTCTGGCCATAACTGTTCAGTGTGCATACGACCAGCAGTATACACACTACGACTTGTTTAAAGTTTATCATTTTCTAAAATAATCAATCACAAAATGTACCGGTACCATCACCATGTGCATCAACTTGGTAAACGGGAAGATAATAAATATCAGAAACCCGTTAATAATATGCAGTTTGTATACCCAGCTCTGATGGGCTATATATTTCCACGAATCGGGTTCGAATATAACAATACCTTGTGCCCAATGTTCCATAGCCATATAATCCTCGAGTGGAGATTGAGTGGTAATGTATGTGCCCCACAAACCCAGTGCGATCTGGAAGAATAATAGGGCTACGATGATATAGTCCTGCAATTGACCGGTTGCCCGTACACGTATATTTGTAAACCGGCGCAGGGCAAGTATGGTAATGCCAGTAAGCGCGGTAATACCCGATAACGAACCCATAATAATGGCGAGCAGGCGCTTGGTTTCGTTCGAAATGAGCCATGTGTAAAGCCATTCGGGCGTAAGCAGTCCAAAAATATGTCCCAGAAATACCAGAATGATGGCATAATGAAAGAGCGTGCTTCCCCAGCGGATACTTTTATCGTTGCTGATAAATTGTGACGAAGTGGCTTGTATGGTGTTATTACGCTTGACGGCGCGATAAATAAATCCTGCCGCGAATACGCCCAGAGCGATATAGGGTAGATATCCCAGGAAGAAATTATTCAGATAATCCGATGTTGTCATACGCTCACTCCTTTCTTTTTATCAGGCTCGCTCTCCAAAGGAGTAGAGAGGCTATGTAATATATCCAGAAGAAGGACATAGGGCGTTTCTTTTTTCTCCAGCGCTTGCTTCATATTGTCTAAAATATGAGATACTTCATGTAGTAGTTTCTCCGATTCTTCTACCCGTGTCAGTAATGACAGATACTCCAGAAAGAGCGGCAGGTAATCCGGCAATTCGTTGGAGCATGGGGTGAATCCTGACCCGGCATACATCTCCGTAAGATCTACCATAGCTTGTCCGCGCTCGCGTGAATCGCCATATACGTGGTCGAAAAGATAGAGATTACTGTGGGTCGAAAAATCGAATAACTGTACATATTGCTGTTGCCACCCTGTTAATGACAGCGATAGGACGTAGTCGATAAACGCTTGTAATTTGACGCGTTGAGGTTCGTCCAAATAGCTTTCTTCTTCTACTATCCCCATCACACCCGAAAGATTCTCCTTTAATTCTTCGTTTGGATAATCCAGTAACAACGACAATATTTTATATGTATTTTGCATAACTAACGTATTTAAATAAAAGACACTCTTATCTTCCACCAAACAGGTTGCGTCCTTCCTCTTCTTTACCCGGATATTCGTAACCCAACCCGGCCCGTAGTCCGGCCAGATCGGTATCTTCCGTTTTCGTAGGAGCTGTTGGAATAACAAACCGGTCTTTGTAATCGGCAATGGCCATATAGCGGTACATATCTTCATAATCGGCCTTTTCCAGTCCTAATTCCGCGGGAATCAAAGGGTTTTCGTTTTTCTCCACGGTGCGTTGGCGCATATACTGCCTCATGGCCAGCAAACGTGCCAGAGCGGTTCTTACAGGGGTTTCGTCTCTTGCCGTCATCATTCGCGCGATATAATTAACCGGGATACGCATTTCATCGACGGTAGCAAAGAAGTTATCCTTTACATCTGCTTGCTGAAGTACGGGAGACATGGGCGGCACGTACCATACCATAGGTAATGTACGGTATTCGGGATGAAGGGGAAAAGCTACTTTCCATTGTTTCATTAGTTTATAGACAGGTGAAGCCTGTGCCGCCCTGATAAATGAATAGGATATTCCTTGTTCCTGTGCCTTGCTGATAATTTGTGGGTCGTCAGGATCAAGTATCAGGTCAAGCTGCTTTTCGTACAGGTCTTTATCGTTTTCCGTGGCGGCATATTCATCGATACGGTCGGCATCATACAATAATACGCCGATATAGCGGATGCGCCCTACACAGGATTCGGAGCAGACTGTCGGTTTGCCGTTTTCTATCAGTGGATAGCAGAACGTACATTTCTCTGATTTTTTCCTGTCCCAGTTAAAGTAGGTCTTTTTGTAAGGGCATGCGCTTACGCATTCACGCCATCCCCGGCATTTATTCTGGTCGATGAGTACGATTCCGTCTTCTTCCCGTTTATATATTGCTCCCGAAGGACAGGATGCCGCACAGGCGGGATTGAGGCAATGCTCACACAGGCGTGGAACATAAAACATAAATGATTTCTCAAACTCTTCGTATCCTTTTGTATCAAAGTCTTTCAGGTTCGGGTCTTTTTTACGTTCATTGAAAGAACCGCCCAGATTATCTTCCCAGTTGGGGCCGTATTCTATTTTTTCCATCCGTCGGCCTGTGACCAAAGAATAAGGACGGGCACTCGGAGCCGTACGAAAACGTTTCGTCCCCGTCAACTTCGAGAAATCAAAAGTGAAAGGCTCGTAATAATCCTTCATGTCGGGTAAATGCGGATTGGCAAAAATCGTAGAAAGAATACTGAGATTGTTTCCTTGCAATAACTGCAACTTGCGTTTCCTGACAGTCCAGCCGCCTTTGTACCTGTCCTGATTTTCCCATTGTACGGGATAACCTGGTCCGGGTTTGGTTTCTACATTGTTAAACCAAACATACTCCATTCCTTTACGGCTTGTCCATACATTTTTGCAGGTAACAGAGCAGGTATGGCAACCGATACACTTGTCAAGACTCAAAACCATAGCCATTTGTGCTTGTATTTTCATCTTACTGCCTCCTTTCTTTCTTCCATATCCTCATCTTCCCAGAGAACGGTTTCACATTTGCGGATAATTACAAATTCGTCGCGGTTGGCGCCGATCGTCCCATAATAATTCAGTCCGTATGATAATTGGGCATATCCGCCAATCATGTGTGTAGGTTTAGGGCAAATGCGGGAAATGGAATTATGTATTCCTCCCCGGTTTCCCGTAATAGAGCTTAATGGAACATTCACTGTTCTTTCCTGATTGTGATACATAATCAAAGCGCCTTCGGGAATACGTTGCGAAACGATAGCCCGGCAACTTGCCGTTCCGTTGTCGTTGAACACTTCTACCCAGTCGTTATCCTGTATGTTTATTTTGGCGGCATCCGCCTCGCTAATCCAGATAACAGGTCCTCCTCTACCCAATGTAAGCATGAGTAAATTATCGCTCCATGATGAATGGATAGACCATTTATTGTGAGGGGTAATCAGGTTCAGTGTCAGTGTATCATCGCTAATCCGCAACCTTTCTTTTACGTTATTAATTTCCTGTTTTGATAAGGGCGGTTTATAGCATACCAGCCCTTCGCCGAATGCCAGCATCCACGGGTGATCCTGATAGATAGACTGCCGTCCGGTTACGGTACGCCAGGGAATGAGTTCGTGTACATTGGTATAATTGGAGGTATAGTTCACTTCGTGAGATTCAACACCGCTCCATATCGGAGAATTGAGTACGCGACGGGGCTGTTGTACCAGGTCGTCATAACGGATTTGGGTATCGCCTCCTTCTTCGGTCAAATGCTCTAAATCCAGACCTGTAGGCTTTTCCAAAGATTTCCATGCTTTACGCGATGTTACGCCATTGCTTTCGGGTGCCAGCGACAGTATGGATTCGATAGCCTGAATATCCGTTTCCAAAGCAGGCAAGCCTTGTGTAACTCCCCGATCCTGTATCGTTCCGTTCAGTTTCTTGAGGAATTCGTATTCCTCATTTGATTTCCAGGTAATACCTTTTCCTGTTATTCCCGCTTTTTCCAATAACGGGCCCAAAGAAGTAAAACGTTTATATGTATTCGGATAATCACGCTCCACCACGATCAGTTTACCCATATTGTGCCCGGGGATGGGATGATTCCCGCTTTCTTTCCAATCATCCACAAACAAGGGTTCCGATATTTCGCCCGGCGAATCGTGCATCAGTGGCTGCATTACTACATCTTTTTCTACTCCTAAATGCCCCTGACACAGTTGAGAGAATTTCTCGGAAATACCTTTGAATATATCCCAATCGGTACGCGACTCCCACACAGGGTCTACTGCTTTCGAGAAAGGGTGAATAAAGGGGTGCATATCCGTGCTGCTGATATCGTTTTTCTCGTACCACGTAGCAGCCGGCAATACAATGTCGGAATGAAGGGAAGACGATGTCATCCGGTAGTCGAGCGTAACTACAAGATCGAGTTTGCCTCTTGCTCCTTCATCATGCCAGTTCTGGTAGCGAGGTAGTGGTTCGCCCAGTTCCTTCAGGTCTTCGCCGAATACACTGTTTTGTGCACCCAGAAGATGCTTCATAAAATATTCCACCCCTTTGGCGCTACTACCGATAAGGTTGGCACGCCAGATGAAGAGGTTTTTAGGGCTGTTCTCTTTCCTATCCAGATCTTCCGAAGCCAGATTCAGTTCACCTGTATGCAATTTATCGGTGATATAATTGGAAACATCTATATTTTTAGACTCGGCTTCCTTACATATCTGCAACGGGTTCCGGTCGAATTCGGGCGAAGCGGGAAGCCAACCCATCCGTTGCGATTTGATATTGCAGTCGAGCAACGTGAGTTTACTCCATTCGTCTTTCTTGCATAGTGGAGAAATCAAGCTGTCGACTTTCACCTTTTCGTAACGCCACTGATCGCTGTGCATATAGAAGTAACTCGTCGTATTCATGTGGCGGGGAGGACGTATCCAGTCCGAAGCAAAAGCCAGTGTTGCCCATCCCGATTGCGGCCGTACTTTTTCCTGACCTACATAATGCGCCCAGCCGCCGCCCGATTGCCCTACGGTTCCACACAGGATAAGCAGGTTCATGGCGGCACGATAAGTCATATCGGTATTGTACCACTGGTTGACCCCGGCGCCAATAATAATCATACTTTTACCTTCTGTTTTGGCAGCGGTTTCGGCAAACTGGCGGGCAACGGTGATTACCCTTTCGGCAGGAACTCCTGTTATCTGCTCCTGCCATTTCGGAGTATAGGGAATATTATCGTTATAATCTTTCGCGGTTTGCGGGTCGTTCAATCCTCTTTCCACACCATAGTGAGCGAGCATGATGTCGAACACTGTAGCGCATAGTACTTCACCTTCTGCTGTTTGGCATTTCACAACCGGCACTTTTCTTCTTTGTACATCCGCATGGGCAGAGGCGTTGAAGTAGGGGTTTTTATATTCTTCCCCTCCGAAGTAAGGAAAGGATACATCAATGATTTCGTCTTTTTTATCTATCAGAGATAAAAGAGGGGTATATTCTTTTCCTGTCCGCAGATCTTCGTTCCGCAGGTTCCACTTGCCTTCGTTGTTCCAGCGCGAACCGATACATCCGTTGGGAACTACCTTTTCGCCCGTTTGCTCGTCTAGCAACACAGGATACCATTCCGCTTGTTTCTCTATATTTAGTTTATCTTTGAAGTCGGAGGCACGAAGCATCATTCCGGTGCGGTAGCCCCCTTCGTAAGACTCCAGTTTCACCAGGAAAGGCAGGTCGGAATATTTCCTTACGTATGAGTCGAAATATGGAGTTGTTTTATCTACAAAAAATTCTTTCAGAATAACATGTCCCATAGCCATTCCTAATGCGGAATCAGTTCCCTGTTTCGGATTCAACCATATATCGGCAAATTTGCTTGCGTCACTGTAATCAGACGATATGGTAATAACTTTCGTTCCCTTGTATCTTACCTGCGTAAGGAAGGGCGAATCGGGCGTGCGTGTTACAGGTACATTGGAGCCCCACAGCATGATAAAAGACGAATTGTACCAATCGGCGCTTTCGGGAACATCGGTTTGTTCGCCCCATGTTTGCGGGGAAGCAGGAGGCAGGTCGCAATAGAAATCATAAAAACTGAGGCATGTGCCTCCAATAAGGCTTAAGTAACGGGTTCCCGCGGCATATGACACCATCGAAAAAGCCGGGATAGGAGTAAATCCCACCAGGCGGTCGGGCCCGTATTTCTTTATGGTATAGATATTGGCGGCAGCAATGATTTCCTGTGCCAGATTCCAGTCCAGACGGACGAATCCACCTAATCCCCGTCTTTCTTTGTATTTTTTAGAGGCAACCTCATCAGCCATCACCGCTTCCCAAGCCGGGACAGGATCATGTAGTATAGCTTTTTGCTGTTGATAGGCTTCCAGCAACTCATGGCGTATCATCGGGTGTTTCACACGTCCCGAGTTATACAGATACCATGAATAACTCGCTCCGCGAGGACATCCGCGCGGTTCGTGGTTCGGCAGTCCCGGACGGTTTTGCGGATAATCCGTTTGTTGGATTTCCCACGTAACAATACCTTTCTTTACGAATATTTTCCAGGAACAGGAGCCTGTACAATTTACACCGTGAGTAGAACGTACCTCTTTATCGTGTTGCCAACGGTTGCGGTAAAAGTTTTCCCATGCTCTCTGTCCGGTATCTCCGGCTCCCGAAAAGAACTTCTTTTTTTGTAGAAGAGACTTTATCATAGCGTTCTGTTATTTTTTGTTCTTATTGCGAACAACCAATCCGAAATAGAGGATCAGTAGTACGATTATACTTAATACGGTAAAGGTGAAAAAGCCCCGGTAATAACCGGTGATTCCCATCACATCCACCACTTTTCCAAGTACGGGAGGAATAACAAATCCACCGAAAGCGCCCAGGCCTCCAACCCAGCCGGATGCCCCACCTACCGATTTGGATACATATACAGGAACCAGTTTCATAATGGCGGCATTATTCAGTCCGAACGCAACGGCAATGACCAGTGTGCAGATTCCGGACAATATCCAGTTACTCGAAAATGCCATGATGATGGAAACAGAGCCTAACAGTGCGATAGCAAACATACTGACTTTCAGCCCACCTATCCTGTCGGATATACTACCACCGGGAATACGCAATAAAGCAGCCAGACAAGCATATACCGCCGTGTAAAGACCTGCTTGGGTAGCCGACAAACCGTGTGTCTTCTGCCAGTATGTGGGAAGCCATGCCGTGAGGGCCATAAAGCCGCCGAAAGTAACGAAGTAGGCGATAACGAGTATCCATGTTTCAGGAATTTTAGCAGATATAATAAGGCTTTGCTTCATATTTCCTGCCGGAAAAAGCTCCTGTCCGGCTTCGGTTGCCATTTTCTTGCTCTCATCTTCGCTGAAACCTTTCGTCCGGTATTGGAAAAAATAAGCATTGCAACTGATAACGGCATACAAAATAGTGCCGAGAATCATAAACGCAGTCCATATATGATAAGCTGACACAAAGCCCACAGATTGCAATAAGACCGGAAGTATAAGTGCGAAAACACCGGCACCCAATGTGCCGAATCCCCCGAATATACCTAAGGCAAATCCCTGTTTATTTTTCGGATACCAGTAAGATGTCTGTCCCGCACCTACCGAAAAGGTTGCAACTCCGCATCCACTTAGGCATCCGAATAACAGAATAAGCCAATAAGTACCTTCCATATTGTCGGGATAATGGGTGGTAAGAAGCAAGCTGAGCCCGGCCAGCCCGATAACGGACAAAACCATGAGCCAAAGAAATGACTTTCGCCCTCCATTTTCATCTACCGATGCCCCGAATGGTATACGAAGCAATGAACCCGACAGGGTAGGTATGGCTACCAATAGCCCCAACATAGATGGGGAGAGCTCCATTACTTCGTTCAGTTTGGTGGCCGACGGGCCAAAGAGTGATATGGCTGCCGAACCGAAGAAAAATCCCAGGGTAGCAGCCGCCAGTCCGCGAGCTGGAGAACCTTTTATCTTTATCGCATTCATTTTATTGTGTTTTTATAGTCTTCTTGGCTATTGATATTTGCGAAAAAATGCTCCCACTGGTCAGGGATCGTTATCCTTCGCGTATTCTCCCGGTTAAAGATTTGTTTTATACGATATTGTTTTTTTTCGATCGCTTTTTCGATATCCGGTAATGCGTTTTTCGATACCAGTAAAGGGAATATTCCTATATTTTCAGCATGATTCCACCCGATTACGTTTTCACCCTTGCCTGCTGCCAGCATATGCATGATAATTTCATTTGTAATGAAAGGCATATCACAGGTTAATACCAGTATCCAGGGGGTAGAACTGTATAATAAAGCTGTATATATTCCCCCCAAAGGACCTGTTTCGCTTATTTTATCTTCTAATACAGCGACGCCAAAGCTTTCGTATTCAGGATAAGAGCCTGATATAACTACTTCTTTCGCATAGGGCTGAAGTAATGCGGTAATATGCTTTAGAAAAGTCTCATCTCCATATTTGCTTAGGGCTTTGTTAGAGCCGAAACGGGAGCTTTTCCCTCCTGCCAGCACTACACCGGTGATTTCGTCGGGATGTAGCATGATACAAATTTATAATAACACATTTAGAACGATAGACACAAAAAGGAAGGGTATAGCCAACCGGCCTGTCCATTTTGTATAGTCGAAACTCAGGGGAACACACCGAACCAGATAAGCGGCGCCTACAAGCATTATACCCTGTATCAGTGAACGCCATCCCCACTGGAAAAACAATCCCGCGTCGTAAGGTTTATGTACGCTTGGATTGTAAGTAATAAAAGCATCCATAAATAGCTGCCATCCCCGGAAGATAAAAATAGAGGCCAGTACCATGATAAATGCTACGGGAATTCCTATCTTCCATAATGCTTCTCTTTTCTTTGCATATATACAAAATCCCCACGTTACCAACCCCTCCAGAAAGATGGCCACGGCAGGATTTGTTACATGATAAACAGGCACAGCGGGCAGCATAAACAGGTTGACTAATTTTACCATTGCCGCTACTCCTGCCACTTTCACGACAGAAGACATCTGCCCGGTCTGTTTGACAGCCATCATCATGCACATCAGTCCGAAAGGATAAAGTACCAGCACTTCTCCCTTGAAATGGATAAGGTGAAGCAACCACCCGAGGGTAGCTTCGAGTATGCCCCACAAAGCGCCCCAGAAGATAATTGTTTTCAGGTTATTCATGTTTTTTCAATATTAGGCGAATACATATTTGCAAATTTAGTATATACCATTGGTGAAATAGGTGTTCTTAATTACATACCATCTATTTAAAACATCAATTAACGTTAAAAGTTTATAGTTGATAAAATTGTGTGTTCTCTATTTTATTCTCTATTTTTGTATATCAGTAGATAGAAGTATGGAACGAATTGTTTTTACGGCAAAACATGAAGAACTGCTGTTGCAGATTCCTTTGTTTAAGGATTTATCCCCCAAAGTACAACACTCTTTGCTGGAAAGATTAGATTGTGCCGTTTACAACATAAAGAAGAACGATATTATAGCCAGGCAAGATTCTCCCTGCCGGGAATTAATGGTTTTACTGGAAGGAAAATTGAAAGTGGATATTATAGATGCCCTATGTAATGAGGTACTGATTGAGCATATAATAGCCCCGCGCGCATTTGCTACTCCTCACTTATTTAAGGCTGATACTACGCTTCCGGCTACTTTCAAAGCAACGGAGGATGGGGTGTTGCTGAAAGCTACTAAAGATTCCGTCTTCAAACTTATCAGTGAGTTTCCAGATTTACTGAAAAGTTTTTTGTGTGTTGCTGGAAACTGTAATAAGTGCACTGTTTTGCGTTTGCGGGCATTGTCGTATAAAAATATACGCAGTCGTTTTGTTGCTTATCTTTTCGAACAAAAACTGGTCGATAATAATATTGTCCATATTGATCATAATCAGGCTCAACTGGCGGATTATATATGTGTTACCCGCCCTGCCTTGACAAAAGAAATCAGTAAAATGGCCAAAGAAGGGCTTATTCTTATGAAAGGAAAAACAGTGGAACTGTTAAATATCCCGGAATTAAGAAAAGCTATTTTATAATAATATAAAGCAGAACCTATGGAGTTTCCATAGTAACTTCAGAAGATGTTTGAACTTGCTTTAAATTAATATGCGCTAAAGAAATCTGGCTTTATAGTAAATCCTATTCTGATTTGGTTTGTATACTCCTTGTAGTTCAACAAACCCTCTCCATAATCGGCATAGTAATCCAAAGTTAGATATTGGTTTGAGTTCTTGGATACCCGAAATGATAAAGATGTATGGATATTAGGATTTATAATCTTATCACGTGGAACTATCTCAAGACTGAACCACCATAAATTTTTCTTATCAATATAATTGATTGAAAAATTACCATAGCCTTTATATCTCAGCATATCTTTATTATGTTCCCCATCTACATATGGTAAATAAGCTTGTGCTTTAGCAGACAATCGCATGTTGTAAAAATATTTAATCGATACATTTATATAGTTCCAGCTTCGTGAATCCAAATCTGCCTTTCCATTTGATTCATGTTCGAGTGAAAGCATTACCGCTCCCTTTAGTTTGTTATTCCTTATTACATATCTGCCTATCCCAATACCCGGATTATAATTTGTATCATGAAAAGGGCTTGATTCATCATAAATATCCCAAAATGATTTCTGAGAATAGGTTATATATAGAAATGAATTAAAAGGAAGAACACTTTTGGTGACCCTGTGACGAATACTGAACTGAAAAAAAGCATCTGCAGTTTTTCGGTTTACAGGTTTGTTCAAAGGTATTCCGGTTACCATATAATTATCCTTATATACTGCAAAAGCAGTTTGTTTATCCAATACAGATCTTACAAGGTTTTCTGTGACTTCAATAGGTTTATGCTTCAGAATATTTACCGATTGCATTTCGGCTAAATAGTCATTTCGTAACGAAAGGCTATCTACATGCAAGATTGTATTCTCTTGTGAATAAGCAGATGTGCCCTGAATAATAAGGATAAAGAATATCAATGTACTATAATTCATTACTTTCATGTCTGAAAAATAAAGAGTGAAAAAAAATGTTTCATAATAAATTAAGAAGGTTTCGATCTTACTTCTGAGAACAATAATATCCAATGGAAATATGGTACAAAGGAAATTATTATTCTCCATAGAAACAAATTTCCACGGGAAAATAAAATAAATATTTGATTTACTACTATACTTGGTTCAAAGAAAGTATATTTAAGTAGCTGCTCGCACTTGATTTTTCATTATCAGGCTGTCGCCTGCTTTTATGCACTTCGAAGTATAGAGTGCCGACTTGTATGAACACATGAAGTATCCAATAATGTGTATACAGTATCTCAAGCGGAGATTAGAAATGTAACCTTAAAACTACACAATGGAGTTATTTAGAGTCAGAATATACTTATCAATATAGAATTGTTTATCTTTTGATTTGTATTGTTGTATATACCGTGGGTGTTCAAGAACGGTTATACGTCCAAATAAATTCGCTTTTTTATTCATTTCTGAAATATATGTAGCATTCATTTTTCCCAATACAAACACTTCGCTACAGTCTATCCCGATAGTAATTTGTTTTTTCAATGAAGTAATCATAAACTCTTCCGTCATTCTTAACAGTGAAGTATCGTCATAATAATTGGCATTAACCCATTTCCCTACTTCTTTTTCGCGGACAATAGCCAAAGGGAAAGGTGAATTTATAAAAAAATCTTGATAAAAGAGCTCAGCCCCACCATATTGGGCAATCATATCATAGACGAATACAGACGATATTTCGTGCGTTTGTGCCGATTGCATTCGGATACCACAAACATTTTCCAAATGTTTTGTATCAGTAAAAGGAATACCGATAATCCCTGCCCCATGCCTACCTGGATTGATACCTATAATAAACTTGCGCTGCCGGGAATCGGTGTAGTATTTGCGATAAAACTGTTCCATTACTTTTACTGCTTCCGGGTTATCACAAAAAGGATTTACTACCCTAAATCCAGCTGGTAATTCTCCGATGTACGCTAAATTCTTGTTGTACTCAATAATATTATCTGCAAATGTTTCTATCACAATTATTCCTTTATTCTTTTTGTCTTTCCTGATACTTCTATTATATCAAGCCGTATGATATTTGTCCGGTGGAATGATTTCTCGGCATATTTCATTCCTATTTCTTTATTATTGGGTGAATACTTATCTAAAATCAGCAATAAGGCTTTCATGCATTCTTTTTCCGTTAACTCCATGAATACGATACCCCGAACAACAATACTTTCGTAGGCTGTGGTAAATTTGTGCGATATTACTTTTGTATGACCAATTACAGAAAATGAAACTTTGGGATTTTCTTTCAGGCAATCCAATTTATACCCTTCAGGCGCACAATGAAAATAGATTGAATGATTACCATCCCAGACATAGTTAAGCGGAATGCCATACCCTCCTATTTCTTTATCAACACTTTCAACCATTGAAAGTACTCCATACTCGCCTGTACGCAAGAGCTCAATGGATCCGGATTCATCCAGTAGTCGGTCTTGCCTGCGTACACCTTCATTATTTAACTTTACTTTATTTTTCATCCCAATAACTCTTTCAGATCATTGTACTTTAAAATTTTTCCTTTGCCGGCTTCAAATTCTATAATACCATCGTGCGCCATTTCAGATATAGCTCTTGAAAGAGAAGGACGTTCTACCCCAAAATACTCGGCAAGTGATGCAATGCTCCGCCCTAACTCAAATGTTCCACTTTGGTCACGTTGTAGAATATAATAGGCAATTTTAGTCTTAATTCCTTTTTGTGAGAATATTTTCAGCCTTTCCGACAGGAATTGCACCCGGTTGGCTATAAAAGCCATAAATCCCCTTAAGAATCCGGGGCATTTAGCCATCTGTTTTTCAATAGAAGACTTACTGATTAGTATCACTTCACAATCCTCCATTGCGGTAACCTCCACCGGAAAGCGGTTATTGTCTGCAAAAATAAAAGCCGCAGCTAACGGATAAGGAGCTGTAATTTCTTCCACAGAGACGGTAAGTCCCGACTGGGAAATAATTTCCGTCTTTACCTTCCCTCTCGTTAGCATATACAAGTCGGATATGCGGTCGCCTTGTGAGGCAATTAGATCTCCGCGTTTATAATGCTTTATCTTATGATCAATCTCGCAACTTATATTTTCAATTTCTTTAGGTGATTTCTCACGACACATTGTACAGAAAAAGAGTAAGTCAGCATCCATAAATTCTTTTTTATACAAAGTTACATATAGTAAAAATCATAAGTGTAACAAATGTTACGACTCCTTCCCTCATACCACTGTATTTTTGCAAAAAACAATTGGAAAGAACATGAAAAGAACGATTATAAAAATCGATGAAGAACTTTGTAATGGTTGTGGGCTATGTGTAAGCGGTTGTCACGAAGGTGCATTGCAAGTAATTGATGGCAAAGCTCGCATGATTAGCGAGTTGTATTGCGACGGTTTAGGCGCTTGTATCGGGGATTGCCCTGTGGGAGCAATAGAGCTTGAAGAACGTGAAGCTGAGCCTTATGACGAAATAGCTGTTATGGAAAAAATTGCTCCAAAAGGAGAAGAAACTATTATAGCGCATTTAACACATTTAAAAAATCACGGAGAAACAGAACTTTTTGCACAGGGACTAAAATATTTAAAAGAACACAATATAAAAATCAATATGAATCTATTAGAAAAAGAGGGAAGTTGTGGTGCATTTCAACAGCCACAAGCCTGTCCGGGAAGTGGAGCAAAATCATTTGCGCCTGTAAATCCGGTGACTAAAGTAGATAACATGCCTTCACAACTGCGACATTGGCCTGTGCAATTGCACTTATTAAACCCGCAAGCCGGATATTTCAGCAACGCTGATGTGGTGATTGCAGCTGATTGTACAGCTTTTTCGTATGGAAATTTTCACGATAGATTTATCAAAAATCACACATTAGCAATCGCGTGCCCCAAATTAGATGATGGAAAAGATAGTTATGTGGCAAAAATCACTGCAATGATAAATCAATCTAACATTAATACCCTTACTGTTGTTATAATGGAGGTACCATGTTGCGGAGGATTGTTACAATTGGTAAGGATTGCAGCAGAACAGGCTTTACGTAAAATCCCGATAAAGAAAATCGTTATCGGGATTCAAGGAGAAATTTTGGAAGAAAATTGGATATAACTAAAAATAGAAATAGTATGAATGTAATAAATGTACAACAAGTGGAAGTTGCAAAAAATCCACACAATGTAGATGTTCGTAAATTATATGATGCAGATTCAGCACAAGCAATACATATTACGCTCCAAGCAGGCGAAAGCCTTAAGCCGCATATGACTCCGGTCGATGTGTTTTTCTATATTTTAGAAGGAACGATTGATGTTCGAGTTGGAGACGAGACAATAGCAGTTGAAAAAGATCACTTGGTGGAAAGTCCTAAGGGTATAGTGCATTGTTTATCGAATAATTCAACACAACAAGGTCGCATCTTGGTTGTGAAGACCCCACGTCCCACAGCCCAAGCAAAGCTTTTATAAAAAATAGCATTACAAATCAAATAAAAAATTAAAATTATGAGTATGTTTTGTTTTCAATGTCAAGAAACAGCCCAAAATAAAGGTTGTACAGTAAAGGGAGTCTGTGGAAAAACTCCGGATGTAGCAAATTTGCAAGATTTATTGATTTATCTATTGAAAGGTATCTCACGCTACACAGTAGAAATGCGTAAAAAAGGTATTGAAGTATCGGCTGATGCTAATCATTTTATAATGGAATCGTTATTTATGACCATTACTAATGCCAACTTCGATAAAGATCGTTTTGTAACTCGTATAAAAGAAGCATTTGTTTTGCGCGACAAACTTGCAGCAGCAACCGGTATTACAGCAGACTGCGAATGTATGACTTGGAAAGGAAATACAGTAGAAGAGATGGAAATAAAAGCTGCTACAGTTGGCGTTTTAGCTACCGAAAATGAAGATGTTCGTTCATTACGCGAATTACTAATCTACGGATTAAAAGGAATGGCTGCATACGCAGAGCATGCTGTGAATTTAGGATTCGACGATGCTGAGATTCATACTTTCATACAAGAGGCGTTAGTTGCCACGACTAAAGAACTTTCTGCTGACGAGTTAACAGCATTGGTGCTAAAATGTGGCGAATATGGTGTAAAAACCATGGCATTGCTTGATAAAGCAAACACTTCTACTTATGGCAATCCGGAAATTACCAAAGTAAATATCGGTGTTCGCAGCAATCCTGCTATTTTGATTTCGGGGCACGATCTTCGCGATATACAAGATCTTCTTGAGCAAACTGAAGGTACAGGCGTTGATGTTTATACACACAGCGAAATGCTTCCGGCACATTACTATCCGGCATTCAAAAAATACAGCCATTTTGCAGGTAATTACGGTAGTGCTTGGTGGCGTCAAAACGAAGATTTCGAATCTTTTAATGGGCCTATCTTATTCACAACAAATTGTATAGTGCCTCCTCGCTCTACTTCAACTTACGCTGATAGAGTTTACACAACAGGGGCTTCAGGCTTTGGAGGATTTACACATATCGAAGATCGTAAAAACGGACAAGCAAAAGATTTCTCAAAAATAATCGAACACGCAAAGAGATGTAAAGCTCCAACCGAAATTGAAACCGGAGAAATTATCGGTGGATTTGCACATGAGCAAGTATTTGCATTAGCCGACAAAGTGGTTGACGCAGTAAAATCCGGAGCTATTCGTAAATTCTTTGTAATGGCAGGTTGTGACGGTCGTATGAAAGGGCGTGAATATTATACTGAGTTTGCTGATAAATTACCAAAAGACACAGTTATTCTTACCGCCGGTTGTGCCAAATACCGTTACAATAAATTACCGTTGGGCGATATAGGCGGCATTCCACGTGTATTAGATGCCGGACAATGTAACGACAGCTATTCATTGGCATTAATAGCTTTGAAACTGAAAGAAGTATTTGAGTTGAACGATGTAAACGAATTACCAATTGCATACAATATTGCCTGGTATGAACAAAAAGCGGTAATCGTTCTGTTGGCATTGCTTTCTTTGGGAGTGAAGAATATTCATTTAGGGCCTACGTTGCCTGCATTCCTCTCACCGAATGTAGCTAAGGTACTAATAGATAACTTTGGAATTGGAGGAATTACAACAGTGGATGAAGACATGAAGATGTTTTTAGGATAATCTGTTAAATATCATATAGTGAAAATCCTCCTAAAGGCTTTCCTTTCGGAGGATTCTTCTTCAATGAAATAAACTAATATGTGATAGGCAGTGTTATCTATAAAGAACTAAAAAGGTAGAGATATGAAAAAGAATGATTTTGAAAATAAAGTAGTCTTAGTTACCGGAGGAACCGGCGGTATTGGATTAGCAACCGTTAGAGAATTTATGAAAGAAAATGCTTTTGTCTATTTTACGGATATAAATGCGGAAAAGGGACTACAAACAGAAAAGCATTTAGGAAATAATGTTACATTTATCAAACATGATGTTGCCAGCGAAGAAGATTGGAAAAATGTAACAGAGAGAATCGAAAAGGAACATGGCAAGCTGGACGTATTGGTGAATGTGGCCGGGATATCCTTGTATAAACCTTTCGGGAAAATGTCTTTGGAGGAATATATGAGGGTGGTTAATATCAATCAAGTAAGTGTTTTCCTGGGGCAAAAATATACATTGGAATTGCTAAAAAAGGGGGATAATCCCGCGATTATCAATATTGCCTCAATTGCCGGGTTGGAAGGAGCTCGCGATGGAGCAGCCTATCATAGTTCAAAAGCCGCCGTTATCTCCCTTACCGAAAGTGCCGCATTGGAGTTTGCCGATTATAACATACGGGTCAATTCTATTTCTCCCGGGGCGGTATTGACCGATATGGTATTGAATAATGAAGAGTATAGAGATGCGATAAACAAAATGATAGAAGCCGTTCCATTAAAGAAGATTGCTAATTCGGAAGACATTGCGAAAGCAATATCCTTTCTGGCATCCAGTTATGCGCCGGTTATTACCGGTACTAACTTGATTATCGACGGAGGTTCAACAAAAGTCTAACTATAAATAAGTATAATTATGAGCGAATTATTTGATAAAGGAGCCATTCTGAATATGGCAGAAATGATTGAATACTCCGTAGGGGGAGTTATCAGCAAACAAGTCTTGAAAAACGACGCGGGAAACATCACCCTTTTTTCTTTTGATAAGGGACAGGGACTGAGTGAACATACAGCTCCATTTGATGCCGTAGTAGAAATATTGGATGGAGAGGCTGAAATTACAATAGCGGGCAAACCTTTATTACTCACTACAGGCCAAACCGTAATTATGCCGGCTAACGTTCCGCACGCGCTCTTTGCCAAGCAACAATTTAAGATGTTGCTCACGATGATTAAAGGATAAAGACGCATAGATATTCCGGTACCGAGATAATGGGAACATCCAGAGGACATATTATTTACACCATTGGCCATTCTACCCATAGTATAGATGAATTTATTGCTATGCTGCAATCATTTGAAATAAAGCAATTGGTGGATATACGGAGCCTTCCGGGTTCAACTAAGTTTCCACAATTTAATAAAGAGAATCTGGAAATTCTATTGCCGGAGGCAGGAATAAGGTATATATACATGAAAGAGTTGGGCGGACGACGAAAAGTCCGCCCTGATTCAAAAAACATACGATGGAAGAATATTTCATTTCGTGGATATGCCGATTATATGGAAACAGAAGCTTTCGCGGAAGCTATTGGTAGACTGGAAAAGATTGCCTTACAAGCTCCGACTGTATATATGTGTGCCGAGGCAGTCTGGTGGCGCTGCCATCGTTCTATGGTGTCTGATTTTCTAAAAGCAAAAGGTTGGAAGGTAATGCACATCATGGGCGTTAATAAAATTCAGGAGCATACTTATACATCTCCGGCAAAAGTTGTCGGATCGCATATTTCCTATGAAGATTGAATAAACTCTCTATACAAAAATAAGATATGGATAAAACAATTAAAATAGGCGATCACGTTAGTTGGAATTCTGAGTCAGGCAGAGTGTCGGGTAAAATCATAAAAATACACACATCTGCCTTTTACTTTGAATTATCCATATGGCAGTATCTTAGAGAGTATATTGAAGGAACAAGTGGAAAACAGGCCTTGTTTCCACCAATGCAATATATAAATTATTTTTTTAAAACATATTTTTCAGTGCATTACGATCAATAATCTTCCCTTTTCCTTCTTTAAATTCAATAATTCCATCATGTACCATTCCTGATATAGCTCGTGATAGAGAGGACCTGTCAACTCTGAAAAATTTAGCAAGAGAGGTAATGCTTTGGCCTAATTCAAATTCGTCACCTTTAGCACGTCGAAAAAGATAAAAAGCTACTTTTGTTTTTATTCCTTTCAGTGAAAAAATCTTCAATCTTTCTGATAAAAATAGTGCACGGTCAGAAGTGAAGGCCATAAACCCACGAAGAAAATAAGGGCATTTAGCCATCTGTTTTTCTATTGAGTCTTTCGTTATTAGAATTATTTCAGAATCTTCTAAGGCTATAACATCCACGGGGAAATGGTTATTCCTTGAGAACAAAAAAATTGCAGCTAATGGATGAGGTGCACTAATCTCATCTATCTGTAAAGTTATCCCCGGATCAGAAACGACTTCTGATTTAACCTTACCTTTGGCTAGCATATATAGAAAGTCCACCCTGTCGCCCTGATATGCAACATGCTCTCCTTTTTTGTAGCTCTTTACGGTATGAGGTATCGTACAAGCTCTTGATAAAATTTCTTCAGGTGATTTCCTTTCACACACATTACAGAAAAAAATAACTCTACATTTTCCATTGACTTAATCTTTATTGCAAAAGTAGATAAAATATCTTCATCACCCGTGATAAATGTCACAGATTTAAATAATCAAAGGCTTTATGTTTGCAATAAAAGAAAAAAGTATCAACAACTTAAACAGTAAATAATGAGTATGTTTTGTTTTCAATGTCAGGAAACTGCCCGTAATGAGGGCTGTACAGTAAGAGGTGTTTGTGGAAAGACACCGGATGTAGCTAATCTTCAGGATTTGCAGCTATTTCTATTACGAGGGATTTCGTATTATGCAATCCAGATGCGTAAAGTTGGGATAGAAGTGCCAGTTGAAGTCGGCCGTTTTATTGTAGAATCACTGTTTATGACTATCACTAATGCCAACTTCGATAGAACACGTTTCATTAAACGTACATATGAGGCTATTACTTTAAGAAACTCACTGGCTGCACAACTGGGAGCTGATGTCGTTGATTGCCTAAATAAAGACTGTGCTACTTGGCAATGCGATAGTGAAGATGAAATAGAAGCCAAAGCAGCTACAATAGGTGTCCTTCGTACAAAAAATGAGGATATCCGTTCGTTACGAGAAATGCTGACCTATGGATTAAAAGGTATGGCTGCTTATACTGAGCACGCATTTAATCTTGGCTATGAAGACAATGATATTTATGTCTTTATGCAAGAGGCATTAGTAGCTACTAACCAAGATCTTTCTATAGAAGAATTAACTACACTTGTACTAAGATGTGGAGAATACGGCGTAAAAGCAATGGCTTTACTCGATAAAGCCAACACATCAACCTATGGTAATCCTGAAATAACAAAAGTAAATATTGGAGTACGCAATAATCCTGCCATTTTGATTTCGGGACATGATCTACGAGATATGCATGACCTGTTGGAGCAGACCGAGGGTACAGGTGTAGATGTATATACTCATAGTGAAATGCTACCTGCAAACTATTATCCTGTATTTAAGAAATATAGCCATTTTGTAGGAAACTATGGTAATGCTTGGTGGAAACAAAATGAAGAATTTGAAACATTCAACGGTGTAATCCTTTTCACTACAAACTGTATCGTACCGCCTCGTCCAAATGCTACTTATGTCGATAGGGTTTATACAACCGGAACAACAGGGTTTAGTGGATTTACTCATATCGAAGACCGTAAAGATGGTCAAGCGAAAGATTTTTCGATACTAATTGAGCATGCTAAACGCTGTAAAGCTCCTACCGAAATCGAGACTGGTGAAATTGTTGGAGGATTTGCACATGAGCAAGTATTTGCACTTGCTGATAAAGTAGTAGATGCAGTTAAGTCGGGTGCTATTCGTAAGTTTTTTGTGATGGGTGGTTGTGACGGACGGGCAAAAAGTCGTAATTATTATACCGAGTTTGCGGAGAAACTACCGAAGGATACAGTTATTCTTACAGCTGGTTGTGCAAAATACAAATACAATAAATTACCGTTGGGTGATATTGGTGGAATTCCTCGTGTATTGGATGCTGGACAGTGTAATGATAGTTATTCAGTGGTATTGATCGCCTTGAAATTAAAAGAAGTCTTTGGACTAGATGATATAAATGAACTACCAATAGCTTACAACATAGCTTGGTACGAACAAAAAGCAGTAATCGTCCTATTGGCTCTCCTTTCACTCGGTGTTAAGAATATTCATACAGGACCTACAATACCCGCATTCTTCTCACCTAATATACTAAAAGTACTGGCTGATAACTTTGGTCTTAGCACTATTACCACAGTAGATGAAGATATGAAGATATTCTTGGCATAAATCTATCTAAACTATAACTCTGTGGTAATTATAATTCCATATTGTTAATTCAGGAGAGATAAAGTAATATATAAAAAAGTTGTATAAAATGAACAAGAATTATAAAGATATGACTGTCGGTCAAATAGTGGCCGACAAGTTTGATAACTCTAAAGTATTTAATGATTTTGGAATAGATTTCTGCTGTAGAGGCGATGTTTCACTATCTAACGCATGTAATGCACAAGGAATAGATATAAAAGATGTATTAAAAAAATTAGGGGAAACAGAACCTTTTGTAGATAAAACAATGGACTTTAAGACTTGGGATATAGACCTCTTAGTTGACTTTATTATAAAACACCATCATCGTTATATCCGAAAGAATGGAAGAGGAATACAAGAATTGTTGAATAAGGTCTGTGACGTTCACGGAAATAAATACAATTCGCTGTATGAAGTGAAGGCTCTTTTCGACGCCTCTTTGACGGATCTTAATGAACATCTTAATAAAGAAGAGCAAATACTATTCCCTTATATATACGAGATGCATGAAGCATATTCTTCACGGAAACCATTGCCTTTTTTCCACTGTGGAGGTGTAGAACAGCCAATTGCAGTAATGATGAGTGAGCATGATACCGAAGGTAGCCGTTTTCGTGAGATATCAAGATTGACAAATACATATTTAGCTCCAGACGATGCTTGCGAAAGTTACAGATTGGTGTTGAACCAATTGAATGAGTTTGAAGAAAATCTGCATCATCATATTCATTTGGAAAATAATATTGTATTTCCGGCTGCAATACAAATACAATTATCTTTCAATTTTTAGTTTAATATAGACTATGGGATTCAATATACCAAAGACTGATAAAAAAAGAGTAATTATTGTAGGGGGTGGTTTTGGAGGACTCAAACTAGCCAATAAACTAAAGAATTCATATTTCCAGATTGTTTTGGTAGATAAAAATAATTACCATCAGTTTTTACCTCTTATATATCAGGTTGCATCGGCTGGGATTAATCAATCAGCAATATCTTTTCCTTTCCGAAAAATAATTCAGGGAAGGAAAGATATTCATTTTCGTATGGCTGAAGTAAGAGCTGTTTTTCCCGAAAAGAACATGATTTTGACTTCGATAGGTAAGATAGAATATGATTATATTGTTTTTGCAGCAGGTACAATAACAAATTATTTTGGTAACAAAACAATCGAAGCAGAGGCTATACCGATGAAAAACGTATCGGAAGCGATGGGTTTACGAAATACTTTGCTTTCTAATTTTGAAAGATCGATTACTTGTACCACAGAAGAAGAAAGACAAGAACTTCTCAATATTGTTATTGTTGGGGCGGGAGCTACCGGGGTAGAAATTGCAGGTGCCATTGCCGAGATGAAGAAATTAGTGATACCTAAAGATTATCCAGAAATGGATAATAAGGTGTTGAACATATATCTTATTGAGGCTGGAGATCGGGTATTATCGGGTATGTCAAAAGAATCATCAGCCGCTTCTGAAAAATTCTTGCGTAAGATGGGAGTAAATATTATACTCAACAAAAAAGTAATAGCTTACGAGGATCGTAAAGTTATATTAGAAGACGGAACTAAAATTTCAACACGTTCCTTTATATGGGTCAGTGGAGTAAGTGCAGTTCCTATTGATAATCTTGAAAAATCAATATTAGGGAGAGGAGGAAGAATACAAGTAGATGAATATAACAGAGTAAAAGGTTTTAACAACATATATGCTATTGGCGACCAATGTCTTCAAACCACAGATATTAACTATCCAAATGGACACCCACAATTGGCACAAGTAGCAATACAGCAAGCTACCCTTCTTGCCAAAAATCTAAAATGTATGCTGAGCAGAGAGCAACCAAAAGCCTTTCGATATAAGGATTTGGGGGCTATGGCTACTATTGGTAGAAACAAAGCTGTCGCCGAATTAGGAAAGTTGAAGATACAGGGTTGGTTTGCATGGATTCTTTGGCTTGTTGTCCACCTACGGTCTATATTGGGTATCCGAAACAAAATATCTATATTTTTTGGTTGGATATGGGACTATATTACTTATGGACACTCTATTCGCTTGATTGTGTATGCGCGAAAAACAAAGGAAATACAAGAACGTGAAATATGTGAAGTTAAATCACATTGAAGAAAAGATATATTTAGTAAATAATAAATGTAAAGCTAAGATAAACGCTAAATCATAACAGTACTGTTTTTAACTAATATTGATTCTGGTTTATTATAGCTATAATCCTAATAATCAGTAAAATTTAAATAAGAAATATTATGAAAAGGATAGGACTTTTTTATGGTTCCAGTTCGGGGAACACACAACGAATTGCAGAAGAAATAGCTAAAAACTTAGATATAAACAAAGAAGATGTTTATGATATAGGGAGAAGCCAATTGGAAAAAATACTTGATTATGAATATTTATTGCTTGGTTCATCTACATGGGGACTTGGCGATATTCAAGATGACTGGGATATTAGTAAATTGGAAAAGTTAAACCTAAATGGAAAAAATATTGCTGTATTTGGTACAGGCGATTCATCTTCTTATTCCGATACATTTTGTGATGCAATCGGACAGCTTGCAGATGCAGTTCAAAAAGCGGGAGCTGTATTAGTTGGAAATAATGTTGATATATCAGGTTATTCATTTGATTCTTCCGCATCTGAGAAAGACGGTTATTTTTGTGGTTTAGCAATCGATGAAGATAATGAATCTGACAAGACAGAAACAAGAATCAAAAGTTGGGTAATTCAGTTAAAGCAAGATTTCAATATGTAATAATGAACAAACTGACAGTTTAAGGCTGTATGGAATCTTATGTAAATAGTAATTAGGGATTGGAATCTGATCTGGCTTACTTTAATCTACTGAACGAATAAGTTCGAAGAGGACAAGAATAGTACTTAGCTCTTCTTCTTGTCCTTTTCTTACTTTCATTACAATAGAAGTGAATTTTAATCTAATGGATTTATAGAAAAGGATAAAAGTACACAGATAAAAGTAGAGTATAAACTTTTTGTTACTCCATATTTACTAAAACGGTATAAGAGACAAGTGACAAAACTGCAAGTGCCTGGATAACAGGATTTATTATATTAGAAATAAAAATACTTTTAGCTCACACTAATCTAACCATTCAGGGGGGGTAAGTTTTAATATGGGATTTGCATATTAATCTTCTTTTAGTAAATTCTTTAAGAAGAATGTAGACTTATCACTAAAAAAATTTACTCAAAAACTCACTTGACGAAACATTTAAAATGAGTGAAAATAAAATTTTTTTTTATCTAAAAATAGCAAAGAAAACAAAGACCGGTAACTATAACGATAACATCAAAACTTGTATAGGACGCTATACTTGCTTTTGTAGTTATCTAACGCCAACGAGTCTTTTGCAAAATAATAGCCCGGTATTATCAAATACCCTTATGTTATGGATTGGCTTATTTATATATATTAGGAGTTGTTACTTCTATAAAACAATTCTTAGTTATGTATTGTAAATTCTGTAGCCCGGGAAAGTGTATTTGACAGGCAGCGATAGTTGGCGTGTGTTTACCATGTTTTGTTATTCAATCATTAATTTAAAAATGAAATCATGGAAAAATATGTTTCAACTCTGAAGAATAATATTCTTCAGAACATCTTAGAAATAGAGAAGATGGAATGTAGTATGCTGCAAAAGTCAAAACTAATTATCCCTCAGTTAGAGGAAGGCTTTGAACAACTGAAGTTCTTTATAAGCAATTATTCTTTCAAAGGAGACTCCGAAGAAATTTACTTTTTTAAGGAGATAAAACCCCAACTGTTTTGCCTGTTAATATACCATAGTAAAGTTTATAACATTGAAATAAGAATGCCGGCAGGCAGTATTGATGATAAAAAGCTGTATTTAGAACGAATTCAAAACCGGATAAAATACTTCTTTGATGTTAATCTTGATTTTTATCAATACTATCGCTCTGGAAGTACTCACTTAGACCATGTTTATTTCCTTCGAGGAAAGCCGGATATTCAACTGCCTCTTGATAGTTTCTATTTTGAAAGAGACAGTAATTTTTCAACATGTTATGATTTTAAGCTAACTAAAATCCTGGCGCATGAGATGCTTACGGTTTACATTAGTAATAAATTGGCAAAACTAACAAAAGAGGATAACGACATGGAGTCAATTCATGGCCTCCATTCTAATGAGATGTGGACAGATAAGAAAAATGCTTTGGGTGAAATAATCTATGGTATCCATACCTTAGCAAGTGTCAATCATGGAAATATTGACATTATTGTACTGGCGTCTATGTTTGGTACAATGTTCAATGTTGATTTGAGTAACATATATCAGATATATATAGAATTAAAAGGTAGAAAAGAACGGACTGAGTATCTAAACCGCATGATAACAGCCCTAAAAAAGAGAATGGATGATGATGATAGTAAATAAATCAATTCAATGTGCTATCTTTGCATGTGTAAAACAGTAACAATCAGAAGTATTTCAGATACTTCATGAGTACATAACATAACGTTCGCTGAACGTCTCGATACAGAAAACTGGTAATTTTCAAGAAAGACGAGATGAAAGGTGTAATGTTCATGCTATACAGAGTATGGCGTGGACTTGCAAATTTCGTCTTTCGGGTATACCAGTGCCCCTGTATCGGAATGAGCGAGCTCCACGCTTTTTCTTTTGTATAATTAAATCATAAAGTTATGAAAAAAATTAAGTTGTATACAGTAGTTTCCCTTGACGGATACATAGCTCGGACTGATGGCGATTTAGACTGGATATCAGATTTTTCAAGTCCGGAAAAGACAGACTATGGATACCGGAGTTTTTTTGAATCGACAGATACGGTAATCATAGACGAATCTTCCTATCTGAATATTCTGAGTATGGATATCATTTGGCCCTATAAGGATAAATCTGTATATGTGGTTTCATCTATGCCCATGCATGCAAAAGACAATATCCACTTTATTACAGATGATATAATTGACAGTATAGATAAACTGCGGGAGGAAGAGGGAAAAGACATCTGGCTTGCCTGTAGCGGTAAACTCCTAACAATGCTACTGAATCACAATATGGTAGATGAAATGATAATTAACCGTTTCCCTGTGATACTTGGCTTCGGAACGCCTTTATTCTCCGATAATCCGAAAGAATCCGAATGGCGTGTAAAAAACAATGTAAGCTATCAAAATGGGATTACCCAAACGATATATACAAAGTAACTAAGTATTGCCGGTTTCAACATTAAACCTTACAACCTCTAAGGTTTAACCTTGCGAAAACGCCTATATAGTGGCTGCAAAACACCTGAGTTGCACCTGACACAGGTATTTCTTGTTTTATGGTTATCCAAACACATTTTTAGCCTATTTCGAGTAAAAATACCCTTCTCTATCAACAATTACCGAGTATTATATCTGATTTCTCATTTTTTCTCACTGTAAATCAGTCAAATAAGAATTTTTTTAATAAAAATAGTACCTGACTCAGGTATAACCTATGAAATCCGTTTCTTTTTACTGCCGACCTTTGCACTGTAACATTTTTCTAAGGTCATTATGGATAATAAAAAAAGTTTCGAGGAATGGATGCAAATCCTATTAGGACGCTTTGACAAGATAGACAAAACGCTTGATAGAATGAACAAGCTCAAAGAGTGTTTTGATGGTGATGCGCTGCTTGACAATCACGATCTGTGTAAACTCCTTGGAGTTACAAAAAGAACGATTGCCCGGTATCGGCAAAAGAAGCTGCTTCCATATTATACCTACGATGACGGAAGAGTGTATTATAAAGCTTCAGAAGTCGAACAATTCATGAAAAGAAAAGGTAGACCGTCGGATGAACCTGAATTAGTTTAAATTTCATATATTAGTAAATAGATAAGCCCGCAGCTTTACGCTGTGGGTTTTTGTTTAGGAAGTTTTTCCTGCACAAGTTAAAGATGCGCATTTGACGGTTAAGCAAGTTCAAGCCTTCGGTTCTCTCAAAAATATTTTTCAAATATTTTCGGTAGAAAACTTGCATAACCTATGCACATCTTATTTTTTGTGCTGGAAAAAGTTTCCTATGTCGGAAGATACAATATGGAAGAAAGAAGCCTATAGTTTTCTTCGACAGAATAATTTTATGTAACTTTGTAAATGAGAGTCGTTCTTTGTCTTTATGCAAAATGGCGCAAATCGCAGAGGTTCGCTGGTTTCTAAATCGTTACCTATCAAAAAAAACAGCCTTGTAACTCGCTTATTTTCAGCCATAAAGTAGATTTTGTATGTCTTGCTTTATGCGACGAAATCCACTTCGTGATTCCAGCTTGTTTTCCTATACGCCTTAATGAACGATTCATATTTTCCACATTACTGGGGACAGGAAAGATAAATTTACTCTTCGCCACAAGACGGTATTGTTCGATAAGTTGTTTGGCAACAGGTAGTAATTTGACATAAAACGTCGTTCCGGTTTTCTTCCGTTTGGCAATCAGCCACATTTCGCCATCAAACGATTTTTGGATATCATCAAAGGTAAGTTTCTTGACATCTGCATAGGCAAGACCGGTAAACGCTTGAAAAACAAAAATATCCCGTATCTGTCGTTGTTTGTATCGCCTTAGCTCGACTGTCATAAACCGTTGCAATTCATCTTCGGTCAAATAACCTCTATCCCGAGTTTGTGCTTTGAAACGGAATCCGGCAAAAGGATTGATATGTACATAGCCTTTACGTTGGGCTATCAGCATAATCTGTTTTAACTTGGTAATGGAAGTTAAGAGCGTACTTCCTGCCAGCTTCCTTTCTTCAAGTAGATAGAGGTAATAATCCTGAATAAATTGGGGCTCTACCTCTTTTATAGGTATATCAGATAGTTTATATCTGTCCTTAAGGAACATTTCAACACGTTTGCGATTAATCAGCAGTTGCTCATAAGAGCCTTCGGTTCGGTCTTTTCCTACCCGTTTACTGTATTGCTCATAAAACTCGTCAGCGACAGATAATAGGGTACGGTATTCATCTCCAAAACCCAGATAGCCATTCTTGACTTTTTCGGCAGTCACAAAATTATCCCTATCGCAAATACTTTGATACTGTTTGCCGATTTGTGTACGGATGTTATCCTACTTCTGATTTATCTTCTGCGCTTCGAGGCTTTTGCCTGCTGCTCGGTTTGAGCCTGTATCCCATAATGTAGGCTTGATATTTAGCTTACAGCTAAATTGAGATATACTACCGTTGACTGTGATACGTCCCATGATAGGAGCTTTACCATCAGGTTTGAGACTGTTCTTTTTCAGGTAGAACAAAACCTTAAATGTACTTCTTGCCATAACTCTAATTTTAATGGTTACAAATTTAGTTTACTTAGAGTTATCCGATGCTATGCAAATTTACGCAAAACGTTGAATAATAGCACTGTACAAAGAATTGCAAAAAGATGCTCAGGTAACGATCTGGTAACTGAAATCACCGCTAACTTTGCTTTTTTATACTTTTATTCCCAATATTTCAAAGAGAACTATTTTTTGTAATCCACTGATTACGTTCTCGTTACACTCATTTGCTTCCTCTTTCAAAAACGGCTGCTGTTTCCTTCAAATAAGAATTCATCTTCTGATTGCTTATGATAGGTAGTATTTCGTCATTTGGCAGAGTTCCTTTATACTTTTCGATAATTCTCATTGGAATATCTAATAAAGGCACTCTATAACTAACACCAGTTTTTACACGTTTGCCAATAATCCAAAGACTTTCGTCAAAGGTGGTTCGGATATTACTTTCTCGCAAATTAAAAACATCAACGTATGCCAAACCCGTGAAGCACGAAAAAACAAATACATCTCTTACAGTTTCAAGGCGTTTGATAGGGAATTTCTTTTTCATAATGGCTTCCAATTCCGGCTCTGTCAAATATTCTCTTTCAGACTTCTCAAATTGCAGCTTATAGTTTAGGAAGGGATTGACTTTAATCCACCCGTTGCTTTTAGCTATAAGAATTATGGACTTCAATCTCTGCATGAATTTAGCAGTAGTATTTTGTCCGCAGCTATGCATCGTCTTCATATATACCTCAAAATCGCAAAGAAAAGAATGATTTATTTCTTTCAGGTGTATGTCTGAAATATTGTACTTGTATTTCATGAAATCATAGAGCCTGTTCCTTGTTCGCAGATACTTCATATATGTATCTCGACTAACATCCTTTCCTATTTGTGCTTTGAGATTTTCAACGTGATGGTCGAATAAATCCAACAGGGAATCTTCACGAGTTTGTAAGCCTAAAAAAGCATTTCTAACTTTTTCGGCAGTAACGCAACTATCCCAATCTGTTATTTCTCTGTAATGTTGGGTAAGACTTGCTCTGAAATTATCCAATAACCCATTCAACTTAATGGCACTTGCAGACTTGCCATTCGCTTTTCCTGCTTTGGGGTTCCAATCTGCGGGGTCAACCTCGCATTTTACACTAAACTGGGCAATTTCCCCGTTTAAGGTTATTCTTGCCATTATGGGAGCTTTCCCATTGCTCTTAATCGCATTCTTTTTAATGTAGAAAAGAATTTTAAATGTACTACGCATAATTACTCAATTATTAAGATTACAAAATTACTTTCTTGTGATCTCATATGAGGAATTTCTTCTGCGCCAAATTGCGACAAATCAACGCCTTATCGCGACATTCGTTACCTTTTTGGTTTTTTAGAAAATGGGTAATGATTTGGTAACGGAACTCTGTCCGACTTTGGCTTTTTAATGACTTTAGTGTGTCCTAAAGGGATATAAAAAAAGCCTGTAAAATGCTATTCTACAGGCTTCTTGTCTTCGTAATTGACTGATTGTCAGTCTTTTAAGCGGTATGGACGGGACTCGAACCCGCGACCCCCTGCGTGACAGGCAGGTATTCTAACCAACTGAACTACCACACCGTTTTTTTGAGTTGCAATTACTCTCAATTGCGGTGCAAAGATAGGGGGATTATTTGAACTTACAATAGTTTTTCAAAAAAAAATGAATGGGCAATGATAAATTTCTTATTTTTGCCTATCAATAAATAATGATGAAATGAAGAATACACCAGTAGACTATAAGATAGCTAAAGAAGTTATAGACAGTTATAAGTTGTCGCATTTTGGTAAAGCAACCATTCGTGAAGTAGTAGCAATTTCCTCACAGTTAGAGGAATTAACGAATGTAGAGTTTATCCACATGGAAATGGGGGTACCGGGGCTTAAGCCTGCACAGGTAGGTGTTGATGCGGAAATAAAGGCTTTGCAAAGTGGTATAGCTTCTGTTTATCCCAATATTAATGGTGCCGCTGAGCTCAAAAAGGAGGCTTCACGCTTTATCAAAGCTTTTATTGATATAGATATTGATCCGGAATGTTGCGTACCTGTTACGGGCTCTATGCAGGGGACATATGCTTCTTTTCTGACTTGTGGACAATGTGTGGACGGAAAAGATACAATCTTATTTATTGATCCCGGATTTCCTGTGCAAAAACAGCAAATTGTTGTCATGGGCTATAAATATGAGTCCTTCGACGTGTACGAATATCGTGGCGAAAAACTTCAGGCAAAACTGGAAGAATATCTCAAGAAGGGTAACATCGCAGCCATGATATATTCAAACCCTAATAATCCGGCATGGTTCTGTTTTACTGATAAAGAGTTGAAAGTTATCGGAGAATTAGCAAATAAATACGACACGATTGTTATTGAAGACCTTGCCTATTTTGCTATGGATTTCCGCAAGGACTTGGGCACACCATTCCTCCCACCCTATCAGTCTACTGTTGCTAAATACACAGACAATTATATCATGCAAATATCCGGTTCAAAGGCATTTAGCTATGCAGGCCAGCGCATCGGAGTAACGGCTATATCCAATAAATTATACCATCGCTCCTACCCCGGGCTCACTCAGCGATACGGTGGCGGAACATTCGGTACCGTATATATACACCGTGTATTATATGCTCTATCTTCGGGAACCAGCCATTCGGCACAGTTTGCCTTAGCAGCCATGTTTAAAGCAGCTTCCGATGGAACATTCGATTTCGTATCAGAAGTTAAAGAATATGGTCTTCGTGCTAAAAGATTAAAAGAAATATTCAAGAATCATGGGTTCAAAATCGTATACGACCATGATTTGGATGAGCCTATTGCCGATGGATTTTATTTCACTATTTCCTATCCGGGAATGACCGGAAGCGAGTTGATGCAGCAATTAATCTATTATGGAATTAGCGCTATATCACTGGAAACAACGGGCAGTAATCAGGAGGGCTTAAGAGCTTGTACGTCCTTTATAAAAGATCATCAATATAAACTTTTGAACGAGCGTTTGAATATATTCAACGAAAACCATCCGATAGTATAGAAAGTAGATTTTTGAAATTTTGCATTTATTAACCCTTATAGTTGCAAAATGTATTTGTTTTTTACTATAAAAAGCTATATATTGTCGTGAATTAATATTATACACCTTAATTATTATGGCAGCAAATAATAACATTTTTAAAATTAAACACAACAATCTGCTTCCAGAAAAAGGTAGTATTCTAATTTCAGAGCCATTCTTGCAAGACGCATATTTCCAACGTTCGGTGGTCTTGCTCATTGAGCATAGCACAAACGGTTCTATGGGTTTTGTACTAAACAAAAAAACAAATTTAGTGATTAATGATTTTTTCTCTGATTTGGAAAAACTATCCGACATTCCTATTTATCTGGGTGGGCCGGTAAGCTCAAACAGGCTATTCTTTATCCATACCTTGGCAGAATTGATTCCTGATTCTTTGAAAATTGCAGACGGATTATTTTTTGATGGTGATTTTGATATATTAAAGCAATATATTATTGATGGCAATTCCATTAAAGGAAAAGTGAAATTCTTTCTTGGCTATTCTGGATGGACAAAAGGCCAGTTAGGATTTGAGATCAAAGAAGACTCCTGGATGGTCAGTCGCTCGGCTAATTCTAACATTATGCTTGCCGATGACGAATCATTCTGGAAGCGTTCTCTGGAAGTATTGGGGAGTCAATACAAAACGTGGTTAAATTTCCCCAAAGATCCTCATTTGAATTAATGAACTAAAAAAGGCCGCTGTTGGGCGGCCTTTTTTTATTATATATTAACGAGGATTATTCAGCATTATTCATCTCAGCTTCAATAGCTTCAAACTCTGCATTCATATTCAAATTGTAATAAATACTTCTCAAAGCAATCATGGCATCTCTGTCATCAGGTTTTACTTCACGCACTTTCTGGAAATAAGGCATTGCTTGTCTGAAATATTCTTTTGCTTTTTCTGATTCTTCCTGATACAATTTTGCATCATTTATCATATTAGCTTCTCCTAGTTTGTTTACTCCTTGGTTGTAATAAACACGTCCCAGGTTTGATAAAGCATCTGAAAAATTCGGATCAATTTCCAATGCTTTTTTAAAGTACTGCTCAGCATTATCCATTTCTTTCAATCCTGATTCATATACTCTACCCATTACATCATACAACTGAGCATTATTAGGATCAGAAGCGATAGCTGTTTTAAGGTATTCGATAGCTTCTGCATTTCTGTTAGAATAGATATAGTTGTTGATCAGACTCAACAAGAAGTAATTTTCTTCCGGATATTTAGTCAAACCTTCTTTCAGTGTTTGCTCCAACATTACAGTATCTTTCTTTTGCTCATATTCATAAGCTAGATATTGATAAATATCATTACCTCTGTAATCCATATTCTTTGCACGTTCCAAGGCAGCAATAGCCAAATCAGAATTATTAAGCTGAGTAGCTGCAACGGCTGCATAGAACTGAACAGTCATATAGTTAGAATCTCTTTCCGCAACTTTTTCACCTTTAAACATCGGAAGATTTGAGATTTCGATGTATTGTTCAAAGCAGTCATAAGCCGTTTGATAATCTCTATTATCAAAATAATAAGCTCCTGCATTGATATAATACACATGGTTTGCGCTCAAAACACCTTTAATATCCTTTGTATATTTAGGTTTCACTTTACCTTTTGCATCAGGTAACTGATCCAATTCATACGACTTTACAAAATAAGGAAGGATATTCATCAAAGCTTTATACATAACAGGTTCATTGGGCTGTTGTCCTAGTACTTGCTTCATTCTTTCTGCGCTAAATTGCTGATCTTCAACATAACCTGCCACATACCATGTTTTGGGATCATCTTTCGTTTCAGCATTTTCCAAAGCTCCTTTTATAAGGCCTCTCGCCTCTTCAAAGTTCGGGTTGCTTCCTTTGGCAATACTTTGTGCCTCATTTACTGTTTTCTTTTGAGCAAAAGAGGTAGAAGCAACTACGCATAATGCTAATGTAAATAATACTCTTTTCATCTTACTAGTCATTTGTAATTAATATTTCTATTTGTTTAAATTTACTCTTCAGAATTATCTTCTACATCATCAATATCCTTCTCTGATGTATCTTCATCATCTTGTTGCAATATTTCAAAGTTTGGGTCAGCAGCAGCTTCCGGATTTATACTATTCCGGTTTGAAATAGCTTCGTCTTCTGCTTTTTGTTCAACAATTATTTCCTCTTCTTCAGATAATACCTTGCAAACAGATGCAATTTCATCATGACGTTTACCCAAGTTAATCAAACGAACTCCCTGAGTGGCACGGCCAATGACATTGATATCAACTACTTTCATACGGATCGCTATGCCTGATTTATTTATAATCATGACATCGTTTTGTTCCGTTACAGTCTTAATAGTAACCAGTTTACCTGTTTTATCCGTGATATTGATGGTTTTCACACCCTTACCACCTCTGTTGGTAATACGGTAATCATCTATATGAGAGCGCTTTCCATAACCTTGTTCCGAAACAACCAGTATTGTTTCTTCTTCCTTGTCTTTCACGCAAATCATACCTACTACTTCATCTAGCGGATCATCATCTAGTCGCATACCGCGTACTCCGGCAGCTGTACGTCCCATTACACGCACGGCGCTTTCGTGGAAACGGATGGCCCGTCCGTTACGGTTGGCAATGATCACCTCATTGTTGCCGTTCGTCATACGTACATTTACCAGTCCGTCATCCTCGTGCAAGGTTATGGCATTCACACCATTCTGGCGAGGACGGGAATAGGCTTCAAGCAATGTTTTCTTTACAATACCTTTTCTTGTACAGAACAACAGGTAATGCGAATTGATAAATTCGGTGTCTGTCTTCAGCCTTTTCACACGGATAAAGGCATTTACCTTATCATCCGGTTCTATGTTCAACAGGTTCTGTATAGCACGTCCTTTCGCATTTTTGGCACCTTCCGGTATCTCGTAGACTTTCAGCCAGTAACACTTACCTTTTGCTGTAAAGATCAACAAGGTAGCATGCATGGAGGCTGGGTAAATATACTCTACGAAATCTTCATCACGGGTTTCCGAACCTTTCGCCCCTACTCCACCGCGACCTTGTGCCCGGAACTCGCTCAACGGGGTACGCTTAATGTATCCCATGTGCGAAATAGTGATAATCATCTCATCATCAGCATAGAAGTCTTCCGGATTCATTTCTTCGGAAGCATATATGATATCTGTCTTACGATTATCTCCGTATTTTTCTTTTATTTCCAGGAATTCGTCTTTGATTACTTGCATCAAAAGCTCTTCATTTTCAAGTATTTCTTTCAAATGGGCAATCAATTTGGCAATCTCTTCATATTCGGCACGTAGCTTATCTTGTTCCAGTCCTGTTAACTGGCGCAAGCGCATTTCTACAATAGCCCGGGCCTGTATATCCGTCAGGCTGAAGCGCTCCATAAGATTGGTGATTGCTTCCTGCGGACTTTTAGAGGCTTTGATAATAGCTATTACTTCATCTATATTATCTGAAGCAATGATAAGTCCTTCCAGTATATGAGCTCTTTCTTCTGCCTTTCTCAGTTCATATTTGGTACGGCGGGTAACAACATCTTTTCTGTGCTCTACAAACAGTCCGATCAACTGTTTTAGATTCAGCTGTTGCGGACGACCGTTTACCAATGCAATATTATTCACACTAAAGGATGACTGCAAAGCTGTCATCTTATAGAGCTTATTCAGTACAACAGACGAGTTGGCATCCCTCTTTATATCAACAACGATACGCATCCCGTGACGGTCTGACTCATCGTTTACGTTCGATATACCTTCTATGCGTTTATCATTTACCAGGTCGGCTATATACTTGATTAGTTCGGCTTTATTTACCAGGTACGGAATTTCGGAAATAATAATTTTTTCGTGATTATTTTCCACCTCTATTTCCGCTTTTCCGCGAAGGATAATACGTCCCCTTCCTGTTTCAAAAGCTTCCTTTACGCCGGCATAGCCATATATGGTAGCTCCCGTTGGAAAATCCGGTGCTTTTACATACTGCATCAGGCCTTCTATCTCGATATCACCCTTACAGTCTATATAAGCAATACAGCCATCAAGTACTTCGCTCATATTGTGAGGCGGCATGTTGGTAGCCATACCTACGGCAATACCCGAAGCTCCATTGATAAGGAGGTTGGGCAAGCGGGTTGGCAATACGGTAGGCTCCTTCAATGTATCATCGAAGTTAAACTGGAAGTCGACCGTATCCTTGTCTATATCCCGAAGCATTTCTTCGGCCAACTTGCTCAAACGAGCCTCTGTATAACGCATTGCTGCAGGGCTGTCGCCGTCTACCGACCCAAAGTTACCCTGCCCGTCTACCAAGGGATAACGTAACGACCATTTCTGGGCCATACGTACCATGGCAAAATAAACTGAAGAATCACCGTGTGGGTGATATTTACCTAAAACTTCACCAACAATTCTCGCAGATTTCTTATAAGGTTTGTCGGATGTGTTTCCCAACTCATTCATTCCAAATAACACGCGACGATGAACAGGTTTAAAACCATCCCTAACATCCGGAAGGGCGCGTGAAACAATAACGGACATTGAATAATCAATGTACGCAGACTTCATTTCCTCCTCGATGTTAATCTTTATAATTCTGTCTTGATCAACCATTTAGTTTTTATATTTAATACACTCAATCTCTTTGCTCGCTTTTTGCTCGAAAAAGTCCACTAAGGTAAGGCTTTTCCGCATACTACGAAAGATTTTCCAGTCATATTTTTTCACTTATAACGCTTTTAAAGTACTTAGACTATCACGGTTTTTAAAGGTTTATTTCACCGATATTATTAAGGGGCATCACAGAGTTCAGAAAGTCTTTCAGTATCTACAGAATTGAAATCCCACATATGTAGAACACATGTTCAACAACTGTTGAATTCATGTTCTACATATGTTGAACATGTGTTCTACAGTTGTGGGACTTTTAAGATACTATTTTTCGGAAGACATTAGGGTGAATGCCAATCTTTTTCTATCTTTGGTAGCATTAAAATAAAATACAGTATTTATGTTTAACAAAAAAACGTATATCGCCCGCCGGGCTAAATTGAAACAGACATTGGGATCAGGTCTGTTATTGTTTTTAGGGAATGATGAGTCGGGAATGAATTATGCGGATAACACCTACCACTTCCGCCAGGACTCTACATTCCTGTATTTCTTCGGCCTGCCGTATGCAGGATTAAATGCCATTATTGATATTGATAACGACAAAGAAATAGTCTTTGGCGACGAGCTTACCATCGACTCTATTGTGTGGATGGGAACACAACCTACTCTAAAAGAAAAAGGCGAAAGCATAGGTATCACGGATATTCGTCCGGCAAAAGAAATAGAAGAATACCTAAAAAATGCCCAACAGAAGAAGCAAGCTATTCACTATCTTCCCACTTACAGAGCTGAGCATCAGGTGAAACTCCTTAGCTGGCTCGGTATCTTCCCGGGAACAGAAAAGCCTTCCGTACCCTTTATCTTAGGGGTTGTTAATCAACGTAATTACAAAACCGAAGAAGAAATAGTAGAGCTAGAGAAAGCCTGTACCGTAACTGCCGATATGCACCTGACAGCCATGCGGATGGTTCGTCCGGGTATATACGAAAGTGAAGTTGCCGCAGCAGTAGCCGAAGTAGCCTATGCCAGCAACTATCAGCTATCTTTCCCGATCATTGCTACTATAAACGGACAAACACTGCATAACCATTATCATGGCAATATGATAAAAAGCGGAGATATGCTATTGCTTGATGCCGGAGCAGAAACAGAAATGGGATATGCCGGAGATATGTCGTCTACTATCCCTGCCGATTCTACATTTACCACCCGACAAAAAGAAATATACGACATCTCAGTCGCCGCTCACGAAGCAGCTGTTGCAGCGCTCCGCCCCGGCGTAGTGTTTGAAGAGGTGTACGACCTTGCCCTCAAGGTAATTATGGAAGGTTTAAAAGAGATGGGCTTTGTAAAAGGTGACCCGATGGAAGCCGTAAAAGCCGGAGCAGCAGCTCTATTCATGCCTTGCGGACTGGGCCACATGCTAGGTCTGGATACTCACGATATGGAAAATCTGGGCGAAGTATACGTAGGATACGACGGACGCCCCAAAAGCACACAATTCGGACGCAAATCGCTCCGCCTGGGACGCAAACTGGAGCCAGGCTTCGTCTTGACCATCGAGCCGGGTATCTATTTCATCCCCGAACTAATCGACCTCTGGAAAGGCGAAAACAAGTTTACAGAGTTCATAAACTACGAAAAAGTAGTTACCTACAAAGACTTTAGCGGAATCCGCAACGAAGAAGATTACCTGATCACCGAAAACGGAGCCCGCTTATTAGGCAAGAAAATACCGATTCGCACAGAAGAGGTAGAATCATTGAGATAACATAATCGTGTGGAAATAAAAAAGCCTGTCCCTTTATGAGAGACAGGCTTTTTTGCAATTAATCTAATCTTGATTAAATTTCTTTCAATACATCAATCAACTCGTTAGGAGTAACATTTGTTGCAATAATAACTCCTTCATCATTAATCAGATAGTTTCTTAATCCTTTTTTCAGATTATACTTTTTGTATAATGCTGATTTTTTACCGTGTTCTGCATGAAACTGCATCGTTTCATTTAGCTTGTCCATTTTTACTGTTTCTTGAAAAACAGACTCTTTTTCATCTAGTGAAATGGAACACAACGTAATTTTTTCAGAACTAAGTTTACTTACTTCATTCGAGAATCTAACGTTACGAGCTCTGGATTCAGCATCATAAGCTGCCCAGAAATTAACTAAAGTGTAACGGCCCGAATGATTTTGGAAATTAAAATCACTTTCATTTCCTAAAGACTCTATTCTCGGAGCAAGATCACCTGGAGATAACCCTTCAACTAATCTTACGTCTTTTGTAGCAGCAGACATTGTTAACAACATTACTGTTACAATGAGAACATAAGCTTTTACCTTCATAATGTAATTTTTATATTAAACCTAATTGAATCGAACAAAGAACAAGACTAATACCAAATTTGTTTTTAAAACCATTAATCGTCCGATCCAATCCCTGATTTTCAGGGAAGATATGGAGAACTCTTCGCTAAGATATTCAAACACATATCTTAAAAACTGTGGCAAAGATAGATAAAAACCATTTTATCTCAGCATTATATATCATTTTTTTATCAACATACAAGGTTTTTTATATGTTTTATCGCACACATCAGGATAAACAGATATGTTTTTTAACATATTGGGCATAAAAAAAGAGGCATTGTTTAATGCCTCTTTTTATTTTAGCTTGAATGAAACCTTATTATTCAGCTTTTTCCTCTGTAGCAGCAGGCGCTTCGGCCTGAGCTTCTTCAGCAACTGGTTCAGCAGCAGGAGCCTCTTCAGCTACTACTTCTTCTGCGGCAGGTGCTTCTTCAGCCTGTTGGGCTGCTTCGGTTGCTGCAATTTCTGCTTTCTTCTTTGCTACTTCTTCTGCTTTGGCTTTGTTTGCTTCTTTTTCAGCATCCAAACGTGCTTTCGCTTCTGCCTTAGCAGTTTCACGATTCTTTTCTTTCAAAGATTGAGCCATTTGTTGCTTGTCTTTCAGCCAAGCCTGGAATTTTGATTCGGCTGCTGCTTCATCAAAAGCTCCTTTTTTAACTCCTTCCAGTAAGTGTTTCTTTAAGCAAACACCTTCTTTTGAAAGAATACTACGTGTTGTGTCTGTAGGTTGAGCACCTACCTGTAACCAATACAAAGCTCTTTCGAAATTCAAATCTATTGTAGCAGGATTAGTGTTCGGATTATAAGAACCTATCCTTTCAATAAATCTTCCATCTCGTGGAGCCCTGCTGTCTGCGACTACGATCTGATAAAAAGCATAACCTTTACGACCGTGTCTTTGCAATCTAATTTTTGTTGCCATGTTTGAATAATTAATTTAAGCTATTTTGTATTAGCGGGTGCAAAGTTAAGTTATTTAATTAACTAAAAAAAATATTTATTCCTCTATTTCAGGTACAAGGAAGTCTATGAAGCATAAAGCTGCAAGAGCCGTACCGTACCTTTTCTCAATTGTAATACCTTCTGTAATGAAATTTAATTCGCCAAGGTAATAATCGCCATATGTTTTTTGGTGAAGATCGTTAATTACGCGTATCAAACGAGATTCCAACTCTTCAATACGATAGCGACCGCTCACCTCACATACCAGACCACCAACTTTTTCATCAAAATTTTCGTCCTTGTACATCCAGGCATATACTACTCCGGCAGAAACGAACTCGTCCTGATATCCGTGAGACATTGCCATAATGGTTTTCAATTCCGAGCCAAATGGAGGAAGATCTATTTCATCCATAGTAGCTAAATGGGCCGTAGCCGGAATAACAGACGAATATGTCATAATATTGAAATCTGAAATACCAGCATCATAAAGAGCCATATGATAAGAACCTGCATGTTTCTCCAGGTCAGACTCTCCACTTCCTTTTGTTATGAAAAAGGTGTTTGGAATCAAGTTTCCAACTTTTTTTGCCATCTACGAATATGTTTACTAAATTAATAATGATTTAAGTGCACAAAAATAGAAAGTTATTTGATATTATTCGTCATCTCGATCTGAAAAATCAATTTTTCAAGAAAAAATGCCATCCGAATGAACAATTTATCTCTTACATATGTTAGAAATATAAAACAACCATTTTAACAGTATTCATATGTTAGCATTATTACTGAGTATTTTGTTGCTCAATCCAAATTATATAACAGATAAAAACGAAAGTATTATGAAATTCGAATTAGTAAAATTACCCTACGAGGCAGGTGCTTTGGCGCCGATAATCAGTAAACAAACCATAGAGTTCCATCACGGAAAGCACCTTCAGGCTTATGTAAACAACCTGAATAATCTTATTCCAGGTACAAAGTTTGAGAATGCCGAACTTGAAACCATTGTAAAAGAATCGGATGGAGGTATATTTAATAATGCAGGCCAGGTATTGAACCATAACTTGTATTTTACACAATTCTCACCAAACGGTGGAGGTAAGCCTTCCGGTAAGCTGGCTTCAGCTATTGATGCTGCCTGGGGATCTTTTGAGAACTTCCAGAAAGAATTTGAAGCAGCAGGTGTTGGATTATTCGGTTCAGGCTGGGTTTGGCTGGCTGCTGATAAAGACGGTAAGCTATCCATCACAAAAGAAGGAAATGCAGGGAATCCTGTAACCAAAGGTTTGAAGCCTATATTAGGATTTGACGTATGGGAGCACTCCTACTATCTTGATTATCAAAACAGGAGAGCCGACCATTTGAAAGAGCTATGGAAGATTATCAACTGGGAAGTTGTTGATAAGAGATATTAAACCTTTCACTAGAAAGGTGTAAGGCACTGCCCGGACGATAGATTCCGGGCGGTTTCGTGTTTAGCAGTAAAAAAGGAGAGACATAAGACTACCATGATTAAAGCAATTTCGTTAACAAAATCTGATTTTCTGCAAAAGGTTTCAAATTATGAAGCCCACCCGGAAGAATGGATATTCGAAGGAAAAAAGCCATGTATTGTTGATTTCTATGCCGAATGGTACGCCCCAAGTAAAAAAGTTTCAGCCATATTAGAAGAAATAGCTGTTGAATATGCCGGACAAATAAATATCTACAAAGTAAATACAGAAAAGGAAGAGGATCTTACATCAGCACTAGGTATACGCAGTATCCCATCATTGCTGTTTTGTCCGGTAGACAAACGGCCTCAAATGGCCAGAGGAACTATGAGCAAATTAGAATTCAAAAAAGCAATAAAAGAAGTGCTTTTATAATAAAAGGGAAAAAAGAAATTCAGGAAGAGCCCTACGCTTAGCGTGGGGCTTTTTGATATAAATATATAGCGATGAAGGTATATATAATATTCGGGATCCAGGAAGCCACCATCGGGCTTACATAGCCATTAATGGCAAATGTAGAGGTAACTGTCGTAAACAAAATGTATGAAAAGCTCAGCCCCAGTCCGATACCGATATTCAATCCCATTCCACCTTTGATTTTTCGTGACGATAAAGAGGCACCTATACTCGTCAGAATGAAAGCTGCCATGATAGCTGCATAGCGTTTATGATACTCAATCTCAAAAGACTGAATATTACCAATCCCCCGTTTCTTCTGCCGGCTGATATAAGTGGCCAGTTCAGGAGTAGTCATCGTTTCGCAATCATTCACTGATATAAGAAAGTCAGAAGGTATAATCGCCAGAGTCGTGTCTTTTCTTGAACCGGAGCTGATATATTCGCGCATGCCGTCAAAGTCACGAATCATATAGTCAATAACCTGCCACTGGTATAGGGTATCATATTTGATTTGTGTAGCTGTAAGGCGGGAAACCAACTGTTTGCCTTCAAAATGCTCTAAAGAAAAACGATAGCCCATCTTTGATTTATCATCGTAACGGCCAAAATAAGCTATAGTGCCCGGTTCTACCTCCAATTGCACATTGTTGGCATAATCTACAGCTTTATTCTTTATGTATTTATTCTGAAAATCAATACGCGTTATATTGGCCGGAGGAATAATAAATGCATTTAATATGAAAGTAAACAAGGCTATAATAGCAGCAGAAATAGCATACGGAAGCATCAGCCTCTTAAAGCTCATTCCACTGGCAAGCATAGCGATAATCTCCGAATTATCAGCTAGTTTGGACGTAAAAAAGATAACAGCAATAAAGGTAAACAGTGCACTGAACAGATTGGCAAAATAAGGAATGAAATTCATGTAATAATCAAAAATAATAGCCGACAGAGTTACTTCCGGCTTCAGGAACTTGTCAATCTTCTCATTTATATCAAATACCACAGAGATAGATATAATCAAGATTATGGCAAAGATATACGTTCCCAAGAATTGTTTGATTATATACCAGTCCAGCTGTTTTAACCCGAATTTCTTCATCTTTTTATAACCGGTTTGATAATTGGCTTGTCATTTCGCGCTTCCACTGGGTGAAGTCACCCGCTATAATATGCTTCCTCGCTTCTTTCACGAGCCAAAGATAAAAAGCTAAATTGTGAATGGAAGCTATTTGCAGGCCTAAAATTTCATCTGCTTTTATTAAATGATGTAAATATGCCTTACTGTATTGGGTATCTACAAAGGAATTGGCCTCTGCATCGATAGGAGAAAAGTCATCTCGCCACTTCCGGTTTTTAATATTTATGGTGCCATACCGCGTAAATAACTGACCGTTCCGTCCATTACGGGTAGGCATGATGCAATCAAACATATCCACCCCTCGCTCAATAGCTTCCAACAAATTAAGCGGAGTACCCACTCCCATTAAGTAGCGGGGTTTATCTTTAGGTAAGATCTCATTGACTACTTCTATCATCTCATACATCTTCTCCGTCGGTTCGCCTACTGCCAGTCCGCCAATCGCATTACCGTCTGCCTGCTTATTGGCTACATATTCGGCGGCTCTGCGACGCAAGTCGGGATACACACAGCCTTGTACTATTGGGAAAAGGCTTTGTTGATATCCGTATTTAGGCTCCGTACTGCTAAAGCGGTCTACACAGCGATCAAGCCAATGCTCGGTCAGCTCAAGGGATTTCTTTGCATAGGCATAGTCGGCATCCCCGGGGCAGCATTCATCAAAAGCCATGATAATATCAGCTCCTATAGAACGCTCTATATCCATCACTTTTTCGGGAGAGAAGAAATGCTTTGATCCGTCAATATGAGAGCGAAACTCGGCTCCTTCCCGGCTAAGTTTTCTATTCTCGGCCAATGAAAACACCTGGAATCCTCCACTATCGGTTAAGATAGCTCTGTCCCAACTGTTGAATTTATGTAATCCTCCTACCCTCTCCAGTATTTCAATCCCCGGACGAAGGTATAAATGGTAGGTATTCCCCAGAATGATGGGGGCATTGATATCATTCTTTAATTCCGTCATATGAACAGCTTTCACTGTCCCCTGTGTACCTACAGGCATAAAAATAGGCGTCTCGATTACTCCGTGATCCGTCGTGATCAAGCCCGCCCTAGCATTTGAATGTATATCGTTATATTGTAACTCAAATTTCATCCGGCAAAGGTAATCATAATTAGGCAGAACGAAACACGCAAAACGCAGAACACAGCATAAAACCATTTATTTTTATTAAAAAACCGTTCTGCGTGTTCCGTTCTGCGTACTGCGATTATTAGAAACCAAAGTCGTCTATTTCAAACTCTTTAACTTCTTCTTCCGGAGGTAGTTGAGCTACCTGGTGTACGTTGTTTGCTTTTACAATAATGGCACGATGCGGATTGACCGGGCAGATGGATTCGCAGCCGCCGCAACCAATGCATAACTCCGGCTCTACCTTAGGAATAGTAAGTGTTCCTTCAAAAGGGATCATGTGTACAGCCTGTGTGGGGCAATGCTCCGAACAGGCTCCGCAATCAGTTCCTTCCGTATTAACGATACAACGATCGATAATAAAGGTAGCAATACCCACCTGGGTTACTTTCTTCTCTTCGGGAGTCAGGGTTTTTATTGCATGAACAGGACAAACGTCTCCGCAAACCGTACATTCGTAATTGCAATAATTCGTTTTATAGGATACATGCGGACGAAGCAAGTAGTCAAAACCATACTCCAGGCCTGCCGGCTTCAATATTTGGGTAGGACATTTTACAACACAAATATGGCATCCTGTACATACATCCTTAAAGCGCTCCAGGTCTATTGATCCGGGAGGGGTTACAGGTCCCCAGTTTTCCTGATCGCCATTAGTGTTTCTGTGCCGCATTCTTCTTCCGGCTTGTGCTACAATCGGTAAAGAAGCTGTTACGGTCATACCTGTAGCCAGGAATGTACGACGGCTTTGTGGATCTGCCACAGCCTCCTCTTCTTTTTTTGCTTTCTTGAAGGGAGGGTTAAAGCGGTATTTCAAACCGCCCTTGGGACAGGTAGAGGTACAATTAAAACAATCTACGCAGCGAGAGGTATCTACTGCCATATTCTTACTGTCTATGGCTTCAGCCTTACAGCTTCGCTCACAAGATCCGCAGGTATTACAAACGGACTCGTCAAACGATATTCTGAAGAAGGAATAACGCGAAACCAAACTCAGCAGTCCGCCTACCGGACACAGGGTATTGCAGAAGAAACGTCCCCGAAAAACAACCATCAATACAAACACAAGCAGAGCTACCAGTCCTGCTATTACGCCAGACAACATAACTGACTTAATGGTAACATGATACAGCGTATAGTTGTCAAACGCCATCAACCACCCGGCCAGGATATTATTACCCCAGATAACAAGCGGGCGAAAAAGATTGGCAGCAATACGTCCGAAGTTGCTATACGGATCCAGCCACACCACCAGTTCGGTAATGCCTACCAAAGCCAGTAACACAGTAATACCTAACAATATATAACGAAAAAGATTCAGTGGCTTGTGATAAGAAAAGCGCATGCTTCCTTTCCGCTTCTTTTTACCGATACAAAACAAACGATTGATAATGTCTTGAAACACACCGGCCGGGCAAATCACAGAACAATAAATACGTCCGAATACCAGAGCCAGAAGTAATTGAAAAATAAGAATACCTATCATCCCACCCAGGATAGCAGGCACAAGTTGCAAGTGCAACAGCGTATGTAACCCTTGAGGTAACTTGCCGGTAAAATCTACAAAGTAGAGTAGTATGGGTATGAAAAAGAGGATTGCGAAAAGCACTCGCAACCCTTTTAAATAATTCGTCTGTTTTCTCATTATATCTTGATACGTTTGATATTCATTTTGCTCAAATCAGTAGAGCCCAGTTTCAAAGTCTGGCCTTTACCAATATGTCCTACAGCTTCCATCTCCAGCTTCTTTACCTGATTGAATAAGCCAAGTGCTGCCGTATCAATTTCTACAATATTAGGCGATACCAAGAGGGATTTGATGGTTGCTACATCGGCAGCACTCTTCCCCTGCGGGCCGTTTTGATGCATGATACGGTAAGCATCTACAATATTCAAAGCCGGTTTTTTATGCCAGGTACAAATATCTGCAATACACTGATGTAAGTCGTTGCTATGGAAAATACGACGATCCCAAACGATACCCATATAGTTCTTCATGGCGCATGACAACTTGGCTCCACCATGATTTTTCAATATAGGAACATTAAACCACACATCAGCCTCCAGAAGGGCTTCATGTATCTTGGCACTTTTAATATTCACTCCATTGGGGATAGATACTTCTTTGTAGTATTTTTCAACGTCTGCCGGAACAATTAATCCGCCTGCCGACTCTACTGCAGCTGCAATACCACTGGTTTTGTAGCATTTCTGCCAGTCGTCACACGTATGGTCAAAAACGGTCACTTTAGAAGCTCCGGCGTTCAGACATTTCTTTACAAGCGCTTTTATCAGCTCAGGATTAGTATTACCGGCCAGTTCGGGCGTACGATCCCAACCTATATTCGGTTTAATAACAACTTTCTGTCCCTTCTTTATATATTGGTTAATGCCTCCAATGGCCTCCAAGGCCTTGTCAAGCATCGCAGCAGGTTCGCCTCCCATGATTGCTACCATATCGGGAGCAGATTCCACACTCATTGTATTGGTTGCCAAAGCAGCCTGTAAACCATCAAAATTCAGGGTTAAAGCCGCCCCTGCAACAGCACTGGTCCTTAAGAAATCACGACGTTTCATATTACTTATTTAATTGGTATAGATGATTAATGATTAGAGATAACAAAAGTAGTAAAATATTAAGACTTTCATAAAGCAAAAAGGTTTACTCTTTGATATATTAAAAAAGTTTCACCCGGGTGAGAAAAAATTCTCATGTGGATGAGAAAAAGTTCTCATCAGGGTGAAACTTTTTTTCTCATCCGCAAAATTGTCTTGTTTATTATACTTTCTTGGGAGATTATGTAACGTTCGTAAAATATGTTAAAATAAAAGAGACCTCTCAACAATCCCGGCAACTTCCTTGTTATATAAATACAACACGAATTCGAATAAATAGTTAACAAAAGGTTAGTCTTAAGAAGGGGAAGCCTGCGAAGGTCTCCCTTTTTGTTTTTATCAATTACTTGTCATACGTTTTATAATGCTGTAAGCATTGATGATACCCAACTCGCCAGCCTTGCTCAAATCAGCAATTCCTCTATTAGCATCACCTTGTGACAAACGAGCCAACCCCCGGTTGAAATAAGCTTCGGCAAAATCCGGATCGCGTGTAATCGCCTCGTTGTAATCCTGTATGGCAGCTCTGAAGTCTCGTTGGGCACAGCGCAGATTCCCCCGGTTGAAGAAAGCATAAACAAAACCTGGGTTCAGTTTGATCACCATATCATAATCACGAACGATTTGCTCATGTTCAATGGCCCGCTTGTTGTCTTTCAACTTGGCAGAGACTGCATCATTTGTAGTGGCAGTTTGTGATTGTTTTCCAATAGTCAGATTCACTCCGGAAGAAACATCGGAAATCTCATTCGACATCTGCGACATGGTGTATTCCAGTTGCTTATATCGAACAACGGCTCTATTGAAGTATGCCATCGTAAAGTCCGGATTCTGTTCTATTACTTTCGTGAAGTCATTTATCGCTTCGGAAAAATCCTGCACCAGCATAAAGTCAATGGCACGCCCGAAGTAAGCATCCGTGTTAGACGGATTCGCATCTATCTTAGCAGAAAGCTCATTAATAGAAGTAAAGTGCGAAGCTATCTGAAACTCATTCAAGGGCGCTTCTTCATTGGTAAGACGTAACTTACGGGGAAGTATCATACGCGCATTGAAATCTTCAATCATCTTGTCGTAATAAACAATTTTCTTTATCTGATCTGCCTTTTCATAATAGGTAAGAACAAAAAGCGGCTCAAGGTCTACACGTACATTACGATCCTGTACCCTACCCCGCACATCGCTCTGGTACTTGCTTTTACGTTCTTCGTCTTTATCATACACCACCAAACGGTTAAACTTATTAATGCTCTTATCCGATTGTTCGCGTGTATTTTCTTCTGAAGAGGTATCTGCATCCGCTGTAGACGAAGTAGACGGGCTTATACCTGTCTGACGTTCTTTTTTCAGCCTTTCTTCTATTTCAAAGGCCGTCCAGTAATCACGATCAGCTCCTGCATTATCCCTCATTTTGCGTTTGGCTTCCGAGCGGGCATAGTAGCCCGGTATAAAATTGGGATACTGGTTCAATACAACATCAAAGTTTTGTACGGCACCTATATAGTTTCCTGTTTCATGATATAATAAAGCCCTGTTGTAATAAGCCATATAGTTGTCCGGCTCTTCCTCAATAACAACATCAAAGTCTTCAATCGCACGGTTATTGTCACCCACCTGGAAGCGTAATAAGCCACGGTTAAAACGAGCTATCAGGTTGCGGCTATCCCAGCTTATTACCTGGTCGTAATCGGCCATAGCGCCGCGAAGATCGTTCATCTGATAGCGAACCAAGCCACGATTAATATAGAAGCCACCTTCACGCGTATTCAGGCGGATAGCTTCATTCAGATCGCTCAATGCGTCTTCCAGTTTGTGCGTTTGATAATAAACTATCGCGCGGTTTCCATAAGCAGGTGCATAATACGGATCCATTTCTATGGCCTGGTTGTAGTCTTTTAATGCCTGTACCGTATCTCCTTTTTCCAGGTACATAGCGCCACGCGTAAGGTAATTCATGGAATATTTGGGATGGGCAGCCATCAGGTCTTCAAATACGACCTCTGCCTGATCATAGTCTTTCTTTTGAATATAAGCAACAGCTTTATTTACCAGCATTTGCCGGTCTTCGGGTTTGAATTCTAATCCTTTGTTGTAATCTTCAATAGCCCCTTTATAGTTGTCTTGGCTTTGCCGGGCTATACCCCTAGCAAAATAGGCTTGTACCAAAAAGGGATTTCGCTGAAGGCATAAATCACAATCTTCTTCAGCTCCATTATAATCGTCGAGGTTTATTTTGGCTACAGCGCGGTAGAAGTAAGGTTCGGCCAGCCAGGGCTTTGCTTTTATTACCTGATTAAAATATTGAATAGATAGGACGTAATCTTCAAAATATAAAGCATTACGTCCTATCGCCAATACTCGGTCTGTGTTGATCTGTGCAAAAACAGATAGAGAACAGAGTAGATATATGGTAAATATGATTGCCTTCTTCATCGACATGTAAAATGATTAAGAGGCAAAAATAATTATTTTATCTTACTTTGGGTCTATTTTTATCATCAAATGATCTTTACTTATCTTGTCCCCTTTCTGCACATAGATATCCTCTACTATTCCTGATACCGGAGAAACTACTCTGTTGAGCATTTTCATCGCTTCGAGTATCAGTAACAGATCTCCTTCTTTCACCTCTTGTCCTTTTTTCACTTCTATATCCACAATGGTTCCCGGCAGGTTGGAAATAACCTCTCCGGCGCATGGTTTATGCCAAATCGGACGGTTCTTATATTTATTGGTTAGTAACGTTTTGTATTTACGGGCTGTAACAACAAAATCAACCAATTCTACATCTTTTGTTTCCATATGCGATCAGAATGGAGGTAATCCATGTTTTTTAGCGGGTCTGTATTCTTCTTTCAAAGCTGATAGTTCCAGCGCATGAAGCAGTAAGGAGCGAGTTTCCGTAGGTTCGATAACAGAATCGATGAAACCTTTGGAGGCTGCTACGTACGGATTGGCAAACTTCTCAATATACTCTTTCACCTTCTGCTGACGCATCGCATCCTGATCTTCGGCTTCCATGATTTCCTTCCGGAAAATGATATTGGCAGCTCCTTCCGGACCCATCACCGCAATTTCAGCTGTTGGCCAGGCAAACATAAAGTCGGCACCTAAATGCCTTGAGTTCATTGCAATGTAACCTCCACCATAAGCTTTTCGCAAAATAACAGTAATCTTCGGAACAGTTGCCTCTGAATAAGCATACAATACTTTGGCACCATGACGGATTACACCGGCATGTTCCTGATCTACACCAGGTAAGTAACCAGGCATATCTTCCAACGTTATAATCGGAATGTTAAACGAATCACAGAAGCGGATAAAGCGGGCAGCCTTGTCTGAACTATCACAATCTAATACTCCGGCCAAAACCATTGGCTGGTTGGCTACAAAGCCGACAGTATTTCCCGCCATACGTCCGAAACCGATAACGATATTAGCAGCCCACAACTCTTGTACTTCCAGGAAGTCCGAATCGTCAACGATACATTTAATTACATCGCGAACATCGTAAGGCAACTTCGGATCAGATGGGATGATGTTTCCTATATTTAACAGAGTACTAGGCTCCTTAGGTTCTATTGATTTCGCCTTCTTTGTATTATTCCAGGGAATGAAGCTAACCAAACGTTTGATCTGATCAAAACACTCCTGTTCACTTATGGCATAGAAATGGGCATTTCCTGTAATTTCGGCATGGATACGTGCTCCACCCAGATCTTCCATGGATATATCTTCGCCCAATACCGTTTTAATTACGTTCGGACCGGTGATGAACATCTTCGAGATATTCTCAACAACGAACACAAAGTCTGTAAGAGCCGGCGAATAAACCGCTCCTCCGGCACACGGACCCAGGATAAGCGATATCTGAGGTATAACGCCCGAAGCAATGGTATTGCGATAAAAGATTTCGCCATATCCTGCCAAAGCTTGTACCCCTTCCTGTATACGGGCTCCACCTGAGTCGTTGATACCGATAATCGGACACTTCATTTTCAACGCATGATCCATGATTTTGGTGATCTTACGGGCATGTTGCAGACCTAAAGAGCCTCCTGCTACCGTAAAATCCTGCGCGTAAATACATACCGGAGCTCCAAAAATGGTACCAGTACCGGTTACTACCCCGTCGCCTGGGAAGTCTTTTTTCTCCATTCCAAAATCATGTCCTGCATGCTTCACAAACATGTCATACTCATTAAAAGAATGGGGATCTAATAAGGATAATATACGTTCACGAGCCGTAAGTTTACCCATTGCGACTTGTTTTTCAATGGCTGCTTCTCCTCCTCCTTTTTCTACAACGGCTTTCCGTTCTCTCAGAGCTTGGATGTTTTTTTCTAAACCTGTCATAATGATTGATTTATAGGATTATCATTTCCCTACAGCTTTTACTCTGTAGGAACAATTTGCTGTACCTTTTATAATAGTATTCAACTTGCCTTTATTGAGCTGTTTACGGATGGGAGAAATATTGTCGATAAACACGTGTCCCTCCAGATGCTCATACTCATGTTGCACAATACGGGCTGCGAAACCATCAATGGTTTCTTCATGTTCTACAAAATCTTCATCCATATACTTTATGCGTATTTTTGCCGGACGGGATACCTTCTCATGAATGCCCGGAATACTCAGGCAGCCTTCTTCCAATGCGATTTCTTCTTCACTGCGTTCTACAATAACCGGATTAATCATCGCACGTTTAAAGCCTCTACATTCAGGAAAATCATCTCCCATTACATCACCATCAACAACAAATAAACGGATAGACAAACCTACCTGTGGTGCAGCCAGCCCAACACCGTCTGCGTGATACATGGTTTCAAACATATTTGCTACCAACTCCTTCAATCCTGAGTAGTCTTTAGGCACTTCTTCCGTTTCCTTTCTCAATACGGCTTGCCCGTATAAATATATAGGTAATATCATAAAATTATAATTGATTTATTTTCTTATTTTCTAAATAGGATTGTAATATAATAACAGCACTTATCTCATCTACCAATGCCTTATCTTGTCTCTTCTTCTTTTTTAGTCCACCATCAATCATTGCTCTCTGCGCCAAAACAGATGTAAAACGTTCGTCATAATACTGAACCGGAATATTGGGAATTGTACGCTTAAGGTGAGTAACAAAAGCTTCTACATACTTCATATTCTCAGATTCTTCATTGTTCATTTGCTTGGGAAGTCCTACCACAAACAGTTCGACAGCTTCGCGGGATACATAATCAGTTAAAAACTTCACGAGTTCTCCACTCGGAACTGTAGTAAGTCCGGTTGCTATCAATTGTAATGTATCCGTGACAGCAAGCCCGGAACGTTTTCGTCCATAATCTATGGCTATAATCCTTCCCATTGGCTACAAATATAATATAAAAAAGAATTAGGATTACACAAACAGGAGAAAAGTGTGCAATTATTTAAGAATTAATAGGCGTTTCTTTCACCTTTAAACATATTAAGGATGGTTACAACAATGATTTTCAGATCTAAAACAAACGACCAGTTTTCAATATACCATACATCTCTTTTTACACGTCCTTCCATTTGCTCTAAGGTTTTGGTCTCACCTCTGTAGCCTGTTACTTGCGCCCATCCCGTTACTCCGGGTTTAACCAAGTGTCGAACCATGTATTTATCGATAAGTGCTGAATACTGTTCCGTATGTTTAAGCATGTGAGGACGAGGGCCTACTACCGACATATCTCCTTTTAATACATTTATGAATTGAGGAAATTCATCCAGGTTTGTTTTTCTGAGGAAGTCTCCCAAACGTGTTTTGCGCGGATCATCCTTAAGCGCCTGCATGGTATCCGCATCCGGATTAACTCTCATCGTCCGGAACTTATAACATTCAAACTCCTGCCCATAAATACCAGTTCGCTTTTGCTTAAAGAAAACAGGTCCGGGAGAGCTTATCTTTATAAGTATTCCCAAAATCACATATAAAACAGGATAAACCGTAACCAGAACAATCGAAGAGAATACAATATCAAAGCTCCGCTTAAGTGCACGATTATATGCAGACTGAAGAGGTTCTCTTCTGACGGATAATAAAGGGATAGATTCCATCATGTCCATCACCAGACTCTTCTTCACATTCCTGTAAAATTCCGGTACGATATAAAACCGTATCATGTTTTTTTCCGAAAAGTTCAGGAGTTTCAGCATCTTTTCATCCTGTGTTCCCGGCAGAGTACAATATATTTCATCTATATCATGCTTGCCTACAAAGTCATATACTTCATCTGTCTTGCCGATATAATTAGGAAGTACCTCTTTTAAGGCCTCGTTATCATCAAAAAAACCAACAACAATAAAGCCATAAGCCAGTTCATCCTTCATCAAACGATACAACTCCATACCGTTCTTACCGGCTCCGATAATAATAACCTGTTTAAAGTTATAGCCTTTCCGGCGATACATTTTCAATATAACACGTACAATAACACGCCAGAGTGAAAACACAACCAATGTTACACCGTAATAAACTAGCAGGAAAGTAGCCAATGTATCTCCAACATTAAGAAACACCAGGCAGGTAGCGAAGAGAAAAATAAAGAAAGTGATCAGTACAATCGCACGTTGTACGATCTTATCCAAAAATACAACAGAGAGATGTAATTGGATCGGGACAAAATAAAGAGCAAAGAAATAGCAGAAATTAAGCAGAAGTACTATTTCTCTCATTTTAGGTGTAATGGAAGAGAGATAATAATCACCCAATCCTACGTATACTGCAAAGAACAAAAGATTTAAAACAATTAAATCTCCCACCCCAACCAACCATTGGATCAAGTCTCCGCGTTTCTTTATTAATTCCATGCTCATTTAAACGCCACAAAAATAAGTAATATTTTTGAGCAAAAAAAAGACTGCAACAGAATTGCAGTCTTTTAATATAGGGTATATGTTTTTATTTACCTTCAGCAGTCATAATAACTACACGGTTCCAGTTATTTTCTTTGTATGGTTGTTCGTCAGAACCTTTATACTCAATAGAAATCTGGTTAGAGTTGATACCGTATTTTTCGATCAATTCTTTAGCTACGGCTTTCGCACGTTTTTCAGAAAGACCCATGTTGTAAGAAGAAGTACCGGTACCTTTATCAGCATAACCTATAACTCTTACAGGCAGATTGTTTTCTTTTACAAATTCTGCAGTATTGTAGATATTAATTTGCTGATTCTTGTCAACCTTAGAACTGTTAAGACGGAAGTAAACTACATTTTCAGCATAGTTGTTCACAATCTTTGTAGGAACTACTTCAGGACAATCAGGACAAGATTTCGGACGTTTGCCCAATTCTTCGTTTTCTGCACGAAGTGAGTTGATCTGACTGTTCAAGTCATTCAACAATGCATAATCCATAGGTTCGATAACTTCGAAGTCTGTTTTACCCAGTTTGAATGTCAAACCAGCAGACACCTGAACGATACCATCAGAAAGTTTTCTCTTATAAACGCGGTTGTAATCTTCGTTCAAAAGCATTCCTTGAACTTCCACATTAAGATCTACACGTTTTCCTAAACGGAAAGCTGTCAAGATACCTGCGTTTACTGTAGGAGATTCTGTTCTTGGGATGTTTTGCTCATCTTTGCTCCAGCGTTGAGAATAACCCAAACCGATCCAAGGAATAAAGCGGAATACTTTAGACTCACGGTAAGGAGCCCAATAGTTAGTGATATCCCACATAAAGTCCAAATGACCTCCGGCAAAATAATTGTGCTGCATATACAGACCAGATCCGCCTCTGTTTTCATAACCATGTAAAGCGCCGCCTGTTCCTTGAACACGCATTGCGAAATAAGGATTAAACCATTTTCCTACTGAAATCTGAGGAACAATAGTAACACGGTCAATAAAATCCGCATCATTATTATCATCCCCAAAAAACATTGTTCCGGCACCAGCCAGTGAGATAAACCAGTTATCTCCAAATTTGTTCTTTTTGAAGTTGGTTTTAGCTCCAGTTTCAGTGCTGAAACCAATCTGCGGTTGATATTCCTGCGCGGAAACAGAAATAACAAAGCATGATAACAACGCTAAAGTCAAAAATTTTGTTTTCATATTCATCAACATTTTAATTAAACAATCATTTCACCTAATATTTCTTTATTAGAACGGCTAAACTTGAGGCAAAATTAACTCTTTTTTCCATTATAACAAGTAAAATCTTTAAAATGTTTAGCCTAATCTAAATTTAAATCAAAACGACTTCAATACCTTTTATATAAAAAATTGTATCTTTTCGGCATTACCAGTCAAGCTCTCAAATCGCTATTCTTTTATATAACAGTTAAAAGTCAAAATCGTTTTCAAAAATAGTTTTTTAACATTATAAATTAATAGGCTCAATCGTTAATAAATTGGTTCATTATGTACTGTTACTCTTTTTTAGTCAACAATTTATTAAGATATTGCCCATATTGATTTTTTGACATCGGAACGATTAATTTTGTTAGTTTTTCATCTGTAATCCATTTATTTCTGTAGGCTATTTCTTCCAGACAGGCGATTTTCAGGCCTTGTCTTTTCTCTATTACTTCTACGAAAGTAGAGGCTTCCGACAGCGAATCATGTGTACCGGTATCAAGCCAGGCAAAACCGCGACCCAGCAGTTTTACTTTCAATTCTTTGTCTTTCAGAAATTCCTGGTTAACAGTTGTTATTTCCAGTTCGCCTCTGGGGGAAGGCTTTATTCGTTTGGCTACTTCTATTACTTTGTTGGGATAGAAATAAAGACCTACTACTGCATAGTTGGATTTGGGGGATTGTGGTTTTTCTTCAATGCTCAACACATTGCCTGTAGCATCAAATTCAGCCACTCCATAACGCTCCGGATCATTCACGTAATAACCAAAAACAGTGGCTTTTTTGTCTTCTTCAGCTGTCTGAACGGCATCTTTCAGCATAGCGGTAAAACTCTGCCCGTAAAAGATATTATCTCCTAATACCAAGCATGCCGAATCGTCACCGATAAAATCTGCTCCGATAATAAAGGCCTGAGCCAATCCGTCGGGAGAAGGTTGTTCTGCATACTCGAACCTTACGCCCAGGTCGGAGCCATCTCCCAGCAGTCGTTTAAAACCAGGTAAATCCTGCGGAGTTGAAATAATCAGGATATCCCGAATACCTGCCAGCATTAAAACCGACACGGGATAATACACCATCGGTTTATCATAAATAGGCAATAATTGCTTTGATATGCCTCGTGTGATCGGATATAGGCGGGTTCCCGAACCACCTGCAAGAACAATCCCTTTCATATTTTATTTATCGTATAGTTTATATCTGTTTACTTATTAAAATCGAACAAAAATAAACAAATATTCCATATATACGCTAGGAAAATATGAAAAGGATTTTCGGGAGGATCAGTCGCCCATTTTCCGGATATCTCCAAAGCCTGTGATACGCGTATTAGCTCTGGCTGAACCTTTATACAAGATGTCGCCCGTTCCGGATACGGATGCATCCAAGGTGCCGCTGGCATTTGCTTTTACATCTCCGCTTCCGGACACTCTACATACCAGGTCTTTTACTATAAAATCGTATGCTTTAATATCTCCGGCACCTGTTACGGTGAATTGGGCATTGTCTGCTTCACCTTTCATGGTTATATCCCCGGCGCCACTTACATTTATATCTACTTCCTTACATACAAGATTATCTGCCACCAGATCGCCGGCGCCGCTGATACGTATCTCTAATTGTCCGATACGTGCCTGCTTATTCATTCTTACGTCACAGGCTCCACTTATCTGAATATTCAGCAGATCTGCCTCAAACTTATTTGTAAAAACCAAATCCACACAACCGGAAACAGATACCTTCCGAAGGTTTTTTGAAGAGCCTTTTATTTCTAATTTACTGGGGTTTATAGATGTCCCTCTTGAAGTTTCAATAGATAATTCATTGCCCGATGTATTTATCTTCAGCAAGGGAAACAGATTCTCGTCAATCGTGATGGATAAAGTAGCTTTGCCGGAAGATTGCTCATAATTAAATACCGGATTCTCGTACGAGCTTCTGTTGAAAAACTTACTGTTACATTCTATTCCGGGACCCATCCGTATACTGTTGAAATCGTCTACTTGTATTTCTTTAGTAACTAATATCCCGTTCCCTTTTTCCTTAGCCGCATAAACAGATGAATATGTAGCGGTAAGCAAAAAAACACAAACAATTAAAAAGTAATTTTTCTTATTCATGATCTCTATATTTTTTGTTTCTACATATTATTACGAACAATAGGAGGTAAACGTTGCACGCTTACCTCCTATTTATTTTGTCTCGTGAGTAAAAATAAATACCTCGTGAGCTATTTATATTTGCTCACGTCCTATAAATGCTCACTAATCAATAGATTCGGCCGAAGGAGGAGGTGTTTCTTTTCCCCATTCCTTGTTGGCTATGGGGCCCATTTCAAGTTCCAGGGTGCCTCCGTTTGCCAACTCGTTATGACCAAACCAAGCTTGGTTTAATGTCTTTCCGTTCAGCTTGGCAGACTGGATGTATTTATTTTCCGGCGAAGCATTGTTTGCTTTGATCTCGAAAGATTTTCCATTACCCAAATCCACTTTTACATACGGAAACGAGGGGCTACCTATATTATATGTGGGCGAACCTGGCGTAACCGGATAGAATCCCATCTGGCTGAATACTACAAAGGCAGTCATGCCTCCGCCGTCTTCGTCACCGGGAACACCCATCAGGTCGTTGCGGAACCATTGATCAAGCAATGTGCGGATACGTTTTTGTGTCTTCCACGGCTGCCCGGCGTAGTTGTACAGATATGGGATATGTAAGCAGGGCTCGTTGGCCATAGAGAACATACCTACATTTCCTGTATGATCGGGCAATGTATTGTAGAACTCCCAGCGAGGCATACCGTAAGGCGTATTAAACATATCTTCCAAGCCGTCGATAAATGCCTGCTTACCACCTGTCAATGATATCAGGTCGCCAATATTATGCTGCACGTCCCAACGGTAGATATAGGCATTGTTTTCATCGTAATACTCACGTGCACCCGGACCGCCTGAGATCCGGTAATCAATGTTTTCTATGAAGTTTCCGTTGGCATCTTTCGGATGAAAAAAGCCTGTTTCCGAATTAAAAACATTCCGGTAGTTGTACGAGGTACGCAGATAGTAATCAGCCTCTTCTGTCTTACCTAATTCGCGAGCAATTAAGGACAGACACCAATGGTCGTAAGCCGTCCCCAAGGTTACTGCAATCGGCTGACGCTTCTCCCAGGAATGTACTCCTTTAACCGTTTCGGCTTCTCCGGGGCGTAAGGCCGGGAAATAGCCTTTCTCCTTGTAGAAAACATCTAGTTCTCCTGCCGGTATTTCTACCCAGGGGATCAGTGATTTGCTTTCAAGAGCTGCTTTGCATGCTTCGTAGGCTTTTTCCAGTTCAAAGCCGCGCAATCCTTTTTTGTAGGCATCTATTATCATTGCCACTCCATGATTGGAATTCATACAATGCGCATCACCAGTTACTTCCGGGAAGGTTGGCAACCAATTGTTCCCCTTCTGTTCAGCCATTAACAGGTAAGACTGGATAACATCGCTTTCCAATTCCTGATCGATCAAAACCCTGAGCGGATGAGTGGCACGGTAGGTATCCCAAATCCAATCGTCAACATAGAAGGCACGCCCATTGTCGTCGTGCACCTTCCCGTCGTAGGCGCTATAATACTTGCCGTCTTCGCTTATACAAACGGGACGTTCAAAACAACGATACAAAGAGGTATAAAAGACCGTTTTCTCGTCTTCCGTTCCTCCTTTCACCTTTATTTTTCCTAGCGCTTCGTTCCACTTGACACGCCCGGCCTTGGCAACCGGATCCACCTCAAAGCCTGCAATTTCACGTTCCAGGTTCTTTTTGGCCTGCTCGGTGCTGATATAGGAAACGCCATAACGCATAGCCACACGCGGTGTACCTTCCGGATATCCCAGAGCCAGTACAGGGTTATGACCTCTGACTGTTCCGTAATTACTGTCCTCCAATTCGGCACCCGCTACTCCGGCTTTTACCGGAGTAACGTCTGTCTCTGCGTAAAAATACAAGGTAGCTTTGTCATTGAGCCGCTGAAAGCCGCTAATTACATTGCCTTCACTATCAAAGCGCCCTATATTATTGCACGAAAAGAGCAGGTAAGGCGCTCCGCTATTTTCAAACGTTAGATGATAAACTGCGCTCTGATGAGAAGGGGCATAATCTACTGCCACATTCAACTCATCCAGATACACCCGGTAGCGATACGGACTGATCTGCTCCCTATCGTAACTTAGGGTTATACCTTTTTTGATACCGCTTTCGTCTCCCTGATACGGGATCAGGTTCAATCCGGCTTGTCTGCGATGGTTAGTTACCATCATAGGAAGGCCATTCAGCCGGTCTACCGCATAATCCTGACGCGTAGGGAAAACACGCATCATACTATTAGGCAGCTGCACCGTAGGATACGTGGGCATCAGCATATGACTAATATTCCCGATACGCGTATTCACATAATCTACAGCTTCTTTATCGGAAGAAGTTCCTCCCTGCATGCACGATTGCATGAATAAAGCCAAGCCAATACCTGCCAAAGCTGCTTTTAGTTGCATAAGACTACTTTTTAATAGTTCCATTTACCGAGAACGAATAAGGGAAGTCTTCAGCATGTATCCCTCTGTTCATATTTGGTTTGTCGCACATTTTCACCTTTAGTTCGCCACCCTTCATAAGGTCGCTATGTTTCAGGTAATTTTTCGTTGTATTCTGTCCGTTAAGCGACATAGACTCGATGTAAATATTTTGGGCATTGTTCTCCGGAGCATTGATCACCAGTTCCTTTCCGTTTTCAAACTTCAAAGTAGCTTTCTTGAACAAAGGAGCTCCCATTACATACTCACCGGAACCGGGACAGACCGGATAGAATCCCAAAGCAGAGAAGACGTACCAAGCAGAGGTCTGCCCGTTATCTTCATCGCCACAATAGCCATCGGGCGTTGGCGTGTACATGCGGTTCATTACCTCGCGCAGCCAGTATTGGGCTTTCCAGGGCTCTCCGGCATAATTATACATGTAAATCATGTGCTGGATAGGTTGGTTTCCATGCGCGTAGTTACCCATGTTCATCACTGTCATCTCTACGATCTCGTGGATAGGGAATCCGTAGTAACTGTCATCATACAAAGGAGGAACGATAAACACGGAGTCGAGCATCTTTACAAAGCTTTTCTTGCCGCCCATCAGATCAATTAATCCCTGCGGGTCATGGAATACCGACCAGCTATAGTGCCAGCTATTTCCTTCGGTGAAAGCATCTCCCCATTTCAGCGGAGAAAAAGGTGACTGGAAGGTACCGTTTTCGTTGCGTCCACGCATCAGGCTCGATTCTTTGTCGAACACATTCTTGTAGTTCATCGCCCGTTTGGCATACAGTTCAATCTCTTTTTTAGGACGCTTCAGCTCTTTGGCAAGGGTATAGATGCACCAGTCGGCATACGCGTATTCAAGCGTGCGAGCTGTATTTTCATTGATCTTCACATCGTAAGGAACATAGCCTAGTTTGTTGTAATATTCATGTCCCCAACGTCCGGTAGAATGCACCTTAGGATGTACATTTTCGCTTCCGTGTATCAACCCTTTGTACAAGGTTTCCAGATCATCAACCTTTACTCCTTTCATATAGGCATCTACCAATACAGAGGCTGAGTTGTTACCTACCATACAGTTGCGATGTCCGGGGCTTGCCCATTCGGGGAAGAAATTACTTTCTTTATAGGTATTGATCAATCCTTCCTGTATCTCCTTGTTTACAGATGGGAACATCAGATTCAAAAAGGGGAACAAGCAACGGAAGGTATCCCAGAAACCGGTATCCGTATACATAAAGCCCGGCAATACCTGTCCGTTATACGGACTGTAATGCACAACGTTTCCGTTGGCATCATACTCATACAATTTACGAGGGAACAACAACGAGCGATACATGCAAGAGTAGAACGTACGATACTGATCCAGATTACCTCCTTCTACTTCTATCTTGCCAAGCACTTCGTTCCAGGCAGCTTTGCCTTTTGCCATTAACGTATCGAAGCCGTCATTGCCTAATTCTTTCATGTTCAGCTCGGCTTGTTCAAAGCTGATAAATGAGGAAGCTACCTTTGCATGAACTATTTCTCCCTTACTCGTTTTAAAACCGATAATAGCTCCGGTATGCCCGGCCTGCTTTTCTTTTATATTCTCATTCAATACAGAATCAGCCACTACTATCTCATACACAAAAGGTTTATCGAACTCAACAATAAAATAGTTCTTGAAATTATCCGGCACACCGCCACTGTTACGCGTTGTATAACCGATAACTCTGTTCTTCTCTGGCTGAATTTTAATATACGAACCTCTGTCGAAGGCATCCACTACTACATATGAATGCTCCTCTTCCGGGAACGTAAAACGAAACATAGCGGCACGATCTGTAGGTGTAACTTCCGTTACCACATCATGCTCCGCCAGATATACTTTATAATAATAAGGCTTTGACACCTCACCTTTATGTGAAAACCAACTGGCCCGCTGATCTTCGTCAAACACTGGTTTTCCTACGACAGGCATAATAGAAAACTGCCCGTAATCGTTGATCCAGGGACTTGGTTGGTGTGTCTGTTTAAACCCTCTTATTTTATTTGCGGTATATACATACGCCCATCCGTTTCCCATCTTCCCGGTCTGAGGAGTCCAGAAGTTCATCCCCCAGGGACGAGCAACGGCAGGATAGGTATTACCTGTAGATAATTCAAACGTAGACTGTGTACCCATCAGCGGGTTCACATATTCTACGGGATCAAAAGCTCCTTCTTTGGCAGACAATGAGATCCCAATGAAAAATAGAAAAGATATAACCAGTAAATTCCGGATATTCATTTTTTTCATGATCTAAAATTTTAATAAAACAGATTTTTATTCAATCTGCAAAGTAACAAAAACTATTACCCATACAGAAATCAAAATTCTCAAAATTCAATAAAAAAAACGCCTGAAGGCTCATCGCCTCCAGACGTTCTTCATATAAATTACACTATTTCATTGTGCATTAATTATTCTGTCTTATAACCTGGATTCTGTGTCAGACTCTTATTACGTTGTAATTCGTCTACAGAGATAGGCCACAACAAATCTGTATCTTTGAACGTAGCACCGGAAGCATTCTGAGCGCCAATCAAATTAACGTATGATACTTTACCTTTTTCCGTTTCAGAGATTACTGGGAATTTACCTGTACGCACACAGTCGTCCCAAATCTTAAACTCTAACGGGAATTCGCGCAAACGTTCTGTCCAGCATTCCTGTATAAAGGCATCTTTTGACAAAGCCTGCAATTCAGAAGTATATTGACCTACTGTCTTACCATTCATATCTGCACGTGCTTTAATCTGCGCCAGGTAACCGGCAGCTTCAGCTGTTACGCCTGAGCTTTGAGCGATAGACTCGGCAGCAACTAATAAAGCTTCTGCATAGCGGAAAATATTCCAGTCTTTCGTTCCGTTACCTGTATTCAGCATTGCTTCTTCGTCGAAGTAATACCAACAGCCTGCCAGGTCAGACTTCCACTCTGCACCTGTTATTGGGTTTGTATATTCCCAATGGAAGAATTGGTTTGGCTGGATACGCAAGTCGTCGTCTGTGTAAACATTCAGATAACGATCTATCGGACCATATACTCTTTCAAAAATAGAATACTTATTGAATATAGCTGTAGCACCTGAGTTAAAGGAGTAAGTAGGCCACCAGTCACTTTTACGGATATTGTCATCAAACTCAACAGCATAGATAGCTTCGTCCAGATCATCTGTAGTACGCAGTTTGTTGAAAGCGCTATTCTTCGCCAAATCACTATTGGTTGCCAATTGGTGAGGAGAATCAATCACAATCTTAGAATACGCAGCTGCATCCGCATATTTACCTTGCTGGAAATATACAGTAGAAAGCAACATAGCTGCCGCATACTTAGTTACGCGATGTCCGTTAGAAAATACAACTGCCGGTAAAGCATCAACAGCCGATTTCAGATCTGATTCGATCAGCTCATAGATAGTAGCTACCGAAGTACGCTCCAAATATAAGTTCTCCAATGATTCATAAGGCTCTGTAGACAGAGGAACATCGCCAAACGTCTTGATCAGGTAAAAATAGTTAAAGGCGCGGAAAAATTTAGCTTCGCCTACTAACTTATTCTTAGAAGCATCCGACATGGCTATTTCCGGAATATGTTTAATCGCACCATTCGCTATATTGATAGCTTCAAAGCAAGGATCCCACATGTCATTTACTGTTCCGGCAAGGTTGCTGGAGTAATTCTGACGTGTCAATTCCCGCGAATACTTACAAACGATTTCCTGTCCTTCATAACTATTGATAAAATAACCGGTCAGCATACCAGGAAGAGATGCTTTCGGCCCCAGATAAGCGCTACCGGCATTCGCATAACGCTCAATAACTCCCCGCCAGTACAAACGGTTTACGTTGGCTGTAGCCTGGGCTTCCGTTTGATAATACGATCCGGCAGTTAATTTATCTTTCGGATTTTCTTCCAAAAAGCTGTCGCAAGCTGTAGTGCCTAACAATAAAGCAGCACAAACAAACGAATATATTATTTTTTTCATATTTCTACTCTTTATTAAGTTAATTAAAACGTTACATTAACACCTAAAGTAAAAGTCCGGGCTCTTGGGTATGAGAAGAAGGTCATATTCTGACCAAATTTCACGTTTATCTCGTTTGCATTACCTATCTGTGAAGTACTTTCAGGATCATATCCTTTAAAATCACTTGAAGTAATCAGGAATAGATTGTTGGCACTCAGATAAAAACGCAATCCTGCCAATCGAAGAGACTTCGCTTGCTGAGAAGTTAATGTATAACCCAATTGAAGCATATTCAGACGAAGGTATGAACCGTCTACTACCCAAGATGAATCTACAGTAGTATCCTGTCCAGCATGCCCTGTATTCATCAGATACACAGCCTGCTGCATCGTATTGGGGTTAGTTCCGTCGTATGCATCATACAAGATGTCTGTCAAACCGTTTGTGATACCAAAACGGTCATAAGTTGAGTGATAGAACTGTTGCATGGTTTCAACACCTAATACGAACTGGAAGTCTACCGTCAGGTCAAAGTTCTTGTAGTTGAATGTATTTACAAAGCTACCTGACCAATCCGGCATACCTTTACCTAAGATTTCTTTTTCTTCCGAACGTTTGGCGCGGCCGATCTGTTTCTTTTCACACTTTCCTGCCTGGAAGTCTTCCGTAGTGTATACACCATATCTCCTATAGCCATAGAAACTGTTCAACGGCTGACCTACACGGATCACACCTTCGGCACCTCCTACCCAGCTATTGGTATAGATATCTTCGTCATTTTCACCCAGAGCCAACACTTCGTTTTTGTTGTAGTTGGCACTCAATGTAGATGTCCAAGTGAAGTCTTTGGTTTGCACCGGTCTACCACTGATCATGATATCAAAGCCCTGGTTTCTTACAGATCCGATATTACGGGTAACATTCTTAAATCCGGTAGAACGCGGAAGCGGTTGTTCCAGCAACAAATCGGTTGTTTTCTTATTGTAATATGACAGGTCAAAAGTCAATCGTTGATTGAAGAAGCCCAAATCAACACCAAAGTCCCACATACCGGTCTTTTCCCATTTCAAATCAGGATTTGCCAAGGAATTAACCCAAGAGAACGGAGCACGTACACCATTCAGCAAGCTTGTATTTGCTTCAACACCTGCCAGCGATTTGTAAACACCAATTTCAGAGTTACCGGTCATACCGTAACTGGTATGAACTTTCAAGTTACTGATGGTTGGATTGTCGATCAGGAAATCTTCGTTTTTAGCGCTCCATGCCAAACCGGCAGAAGGGAAGAATGCATATTTATTGTTTTCCCCAAACTTGGAAGAACCATCATAACGTCCTGTTACAGTAGCAGAATATCTATCATCATACGTATAGGCTAAACGCAAGAAGTAAGAGTTCATTCTCCAACGATCCCAAGATGATTCGGGAGCTTTTGGGGAAGTACCTACTTCCATCTCGTAATACTCATAAAAGTCATCAGAGAATCCTTCAGTGCGTGATTTGTCCCAATGTTTGGTGTATTCCATCCATGAAAGACCGGCCATAGCGTTAAAACGATGAACACCAAATACTTTATTATAAGTAAGGAATGTTTCTTCCTGCCAGTAAATAGACTCTTCGTGTTCTCTTTCAGCCCATCCGTTCGGCATAGAAATGTTGTTCAACGTGATAGAAGAATAGGCTTTAGTAGGCTTAAAGTGAGCATCAATACCAAACTGGGTCTTCAGGTCTAAACCATCCATCAAATGGAATGTCAAGGCGGCATTACCAAAGATCTGGGTATTATATTTCATGCGCTTTTGCAGGTCGAGAATCATCACCGGATTCGACATACCTTCAAAACCAAACACATCATTCATGCTTGATGTAGAAGAGGTAGTATAAACACCATTCTTGTCACGGATCGGCAACCAAGGCAACATTTCAATCATCGTACGACGAGCATCCTGTCCCCCACCCGATTCCGGAGTGTAGCGTCCCCAAGCGTGGTTTACCATTAAGTTTACAGCTGTAGACAACCATGAAAGCGGCTTTGCATCATATGCGAATTTAGCGTTCAAACGTTTGGTATAGGTGTTGTTTACAATACCTTGTTGATCTGAATAGTTCAGGAAAGCACCCATGGATGAGTTTTGCCCCCCCTGTTGGATATTCAACTGATGATTGTGCGAAAGCGTTGTGCGGGTAGCTTCTCTCTGCCAGTCTGTATCATACAGAGGATTACCGTTTGCATCAAAGAAATCACGGTCTGTAAACCAGTCTGCACGGTTCATCGACCAGTTCATATCGTGCCATTTGTTCTCATTTTCAAGACCTTTCATAAAGGTATCTGTCCATTCCTGAGCATTCAACGTTTCCATATAGCGGGCTGCCGAATTTACACTCACCGAGCCCTGGTAGCTTACTACTGCTCCCTGGCCTTTGTTACCTCTTTTGGTGGTAACAAGGATTACACCATTCGCACCTCTGGCACCATAAATAGCTGCCGAAGAAGCATCTTTCAACACTTCGATACTTTCAATATCATTCGGGTTAACCATGTGGAAGTCAGTCATAGCCACACCATCCACTATATACAATGGCTCATTAGATGCCAGGATAGTAGAGGCTCCACGAATAACGACACGGTTACCATAAGCACCCGGTTGGCTTGAGTTAGAGAAGATATTAACACCGGCAGCCTTGCCCCTAAGAGCATCCAGCGGGTTAAAGTTCTGTGCTTTAATGATATCATCCCCTTTTGTTACAGAGATAGAACCTGTTACATCCGATTTACGCATCGTACCGTAACCTACTACCACTACTTCGTCCAGAGCCTGAGAGTCTTCAGCCAGAGTAACATTAATTACTGTCTGCGTTCCTACAGCAACCTCCCTTGTGTGATATCCGATATACGAGATCTGCAGAACAGCATCGGCAGGCACACCACTCAGGGTATATTTACCGTCAAAATCAGTCACTGTACCAATGGTAGTACCTTTTACAACTACGTTGGCACCAATAACCGGTTCACCTAAATTGTCTACTACAGTTCCGGAGATAACTTTTCCCTGCTGTGTGACTGATGAAACCACGTTTTTTGTTAATACAATGTAGTCATTTTCAAATACATATTTAACATTTGTATCTTTAAAAGCCTCAGTCAGACACTGAGATACGGATTTATCCCCTGAACGCAGCGCCAATACGTCGTCTACATTCAGTTCGTTTTTACTGTAAACAAACAAATAGTCTGTCTGTTTTTCCACCTGATTGATAAATTCACCAATCGTTAAATTGTTTCCGTTAATATTGACACGAGCGTTTTGTGAACTGGTTTTTTCAGCAAAAGACGTGAAAATACAAAGAAAAAGAAGGAACGTTGAAATTCTCATAATATTCAAAAATTTCTTTACATAGCAATTTTGAAATAATAAAAGATTGGACAAAGGTTCTTTTTTCATAACTTTGCATCGTTTTCTTGTTAATACTTAATTCATTGTAATTTTGTGTTAGCACTTAACCGGTGAGTGCGGCAACACTTGCCGGTTTTTCTTTTTCAATCTACATCATAGGCATTAAATTGTTGAAAGGTTATACATCAAGATCAGATTATTTTCGTTTTCTCTATATAATTGTTATAATATTATTCTCTTCATCTTTTGTGAATTTGAAATAATACACTTTCTGCAAAGTTCGTAACGCACTCTCTACCCCATCCCGCTGACGGAATTTTCCGGTAAACCTATACGTACTCACCTTTCTGTTTGCTACATTGATCGTTACATCGTAATACAGTTCCAGCCTCCGGATGATTTCTGTAAATGTGATATCATCAAAAGCATAGATACCTTCCTTCCATAATAGAAAATCAAAATTATCAAACGACCTTTTAACCAACTGATTATTTACCAATTCGGCACATTCCTTAGGCGCTATAAACAAGGCATTTTGCTCGTTTCCTTTGTTATATACCTTTATAGAGCCTTCCATCAGCGAGGCGTTAAATTCGTTTCGCCCATGATAAGCTGTTACATTAAACTGAGTACCTAACACCTTTATATCCAGTTTTTCAGTAGCTACAACAAAGGGGGTGTTTTCATCATGTTTTACATCGAAAAAGGCTTCACCATTCAACTCTACTTTCCGTTCGCCATTAATAAAAACGTTCGGATAGCGCAATGACGAACGGGCATTCAGCCAAACAGTAGTCCCGTCGTGCAATTTCAGCATGGCACGTTGCCCGGCAGGTGTCACAAATTCTTCATAAAAAGCCAGTTGGGGTGTTTCTTCCATCATCGTTTCCCGCATGATCAGCCAGGTAGAGAGAATAGCTATACAAATAGCTGCAGCATATCCTGCCACACGCTTTAAAGAACGAACAAATGACTTTCTGGAACGTTTTTGTTTGAATTCCTTTAGCTTGGTAAAAGCAGCGGAGCGATCATTTTCCCTAAACTGTAAAGACGACATACCATAAAGATTCTGTAAGGAAATAAATTCCTCCTTCAATTCGGCATTTCTTTCTATCAACAAGAATAGTTCTTGTTTCTCATGGTATGTAATACTTCCGTTAAAGTATTTCTCTATCAGTTCGTGCATTTCCTGTCTATTGTTTTAATGGTAGAGCGTTTTAATAAAACTTTACCACCAAGAGCAACTAAAAATTAAACACTATTTAACTAATTATAAAAAATAATAAGATAGGTAGGAAATCTTTTAGTTCAACACGTAACTTCTTGAGTGCTATAGACATTTGGTTTTCAACCGTATTGACGGATAGGTTCATTTCATCAGCTATTTCACGATATTTTTTTCCTTCAAAACGGCTTTTGATAAATATCTCCCGACAACGATCCGGCAATTTACTAATGGCATCGGTTATAAATCGTTCTATATCCTCTTGAGAAGCAAAGGCATGGTTTATATCTTCCAGTGACTTTAATTTTAAATTCAGTTCTTGTTTATATTCTTCGGCAACAGCTTTACGGCGTATATGGTCTATACATTTATTCTTAACTAAGGAGAAGAGATAAGTAGTAATACTAAGTTGTACATCCAGGATATCCCGCTTTTCCCATAGGGTCATAAACACGTCTTGTACAATATTTTCCGCATCTTCATCAAACAAAACATATTCTTTGGCAAAACGATGTAAACGATAAAAATTATTTACATAGATTTCGTCAAATCGTATTTGCTTATCGCCAGTATAAAGAATTGTATCACCCTTCAACACCATAACTACAACAACCTAAATTTCCCATTATACTTTCCTAATATATCATAGAAAAGTAAACAAATATAAGAAAAATTACAATATGCATTTTTTTTTAACAATATAATAACAGCACATATTAAGGGGTCAAAATCGCTACCGAAAACAAATAAACCGTATCTTCTTAACAAAATGACGAACCCTAAAGCTATTTTAACGTCAAAGATTTAAAAATACCCAAATTTAACTAACTATTTGCTTGCAAAAAATAATGCACTAAAAAAAATATTTCTTACTATCCATTTTGAAGGCTAGACGCAAGATTTAAGCATTATATCTTGTCTACTTTTTATTTAGAGGTACGTGTAAATGAATTTAGACGTACCTCTAAATAAATTTACACCTACCTGTAAATTGATTTACACCTACCTCTAAATATTTTTAGACGTACTTATAACAGAAAATAATGTCTGATTCAGCAAAAAGAAAACAGATGGCTTTTCCTATTTCGATTGGATGTAGCAGAAAAAGCATCCGAAACGGAATACAGTGAAATAGATAAAATTTATACGTAAATAGATGAACTCTATGCAGTTTCAATTGTTATTATTATATAGATCTATTATATTTATCGGAAACCTGTAAAAGTGTAAATGTACCATGAAAGAGAAGATTGCACAATTAAATGCCTTAAATCAACAGGCAGAACTCGGGGGCGGAGAAGCCCGGATTGACAAGCAACATACGGCGGGAAAACTAACCGCCAGGGAACGGATCGAATTACTACTGGAAAAAGGAACTTTTGTAGAAGTAGACAAGTTTGTAACCCATCAATGTTATGACTTCGGACTGGAAAAACAGCGTCCCTTGGGCGACGGTGTGGTGACAGGATATGGTATTATCGGGAAACGTACGGTATTTGTTTTCGCTCAAGACTTTACAGTTTTTGGCGGAGCTTTGTCGGAAACCTACGCCCGGAAGATATGTAAGATTATGGATATGGCGATGCAGCTCGGAGCGCCCGTTATCGGGCTGAACGACTCGGGAGGGGCACGCATACAGGAGGGCGTACGTTCGCTGGCGGGATACGCGGACATATTCCTTCGTAACTCGCTGGCTTCGGGGGTGATTCCGCAGATCAGCGCCATTATGGGCCCCTGTGCCGGAGGAGCCGTCTACTCCCCTGCCCTCACCGACTTTATCTTTATGGTAAAAGAAAGCAGCTATATGTTTATCACAGGGCCTGATGTAGTGAAGAGTGTGACACAGGAAGACGTGACAAAAAACGAGCTGGGAGGCTCGGAGATACATACGGAACGCTCGGGCGTGGCTCATTTCTCGGCTGATAACGATATAGACTGCATCCTGAAGATACGGGAACTGGTCTCTTTCCTGCCGAATAATAATATGGAAGAGCCTCCGTTTGTTCCTACAACAGACAGTCCCAACCGCATCGATGACTCACTCAATGAGCTGATACCCACCAATCCCAACCAGCCATACGACATCAAAGACCTGATCACTTCTGTGGCAGACGACCACAACTTCTTTGAAGTGCAGGAAGAATACGCAAAAAACATTGTGATAGGCTATATCCGCTTGAATGGCAAGACCATCGGTGTAGTAGCCAACCAACCGGCCGCCCTGGCGGGAACCTTGGATATAAACGCCTCGGTAAAGGCCGCCCGCTTTGTTCGTTTCTGCGATGCCTTCAACATCCCCTTGCTCACATACGTGGATGTACCCGGCTTCCTGCCCGGCGTAAACCAGGAGTACGACGGCATCATCCGGCACGGCGCCAAGCTGCTCTACGCCTATTGCGAAGCTACAGTACCCAAGGTTACGGTCATTACCCGCAAGGCATACGGAGGGGCTTATGATGTGATGAGTTCCAAGCATATCCGGGGGGATATCAACTTTGCCTACCCTACGGCCGAGATTGCCGTGATGGGTGCCGACGGAGCCGTTAATATCTTGTTCCGCAAAGAGATAAGCACGGCAAAAGATCCGGAAGCCAAACGCAAAGAACTGCAAGACGATTACCGGGAAAAGTTTGCCAACCCCTACCGGGCTGCCGAACTGGGCTACGTAGACGAGATCATCGAACCCTCCTCTACCCGCCCCCGCCTGATCCGCAGCTTCGAACTATTGGCCAACAAACGCCAATCCAATCCCCCCAAAAAACACTCAAATTTACCATTATGATAAAGAAAGTATTAGTAGCTAATCGTGGGGAGATTGCGATGCGTATATTTCGCACTTGCCGCGTAATGAAGATACCTACAGTGGCCATTTATACCCATGTAGACCGTGGCGCCTTGCATGTACGATATGCGGAAGAGGCGTATTGTATCTCTGAAAATGAAGAAGATACATCTTATCTGAAACCCGATTTGATTCTGGAAATAGCCAAGAAAACCGGAGCGGCTATCCATCCGGGCTATGGCTTTTTGTCTGAAAATGCGGACTTTGCCCGTCGCTGCGAAGAAGAAGGCATCAATTTCATAGGTCCCAGCGCCGACGTAATCGCCAAAATGGGGTTGAAAACGGAAGCCCGGAAGATTATGAAAGCAGCGGGTGTACCGGTCGTTCCCGGCACGGAAGACCCTGTTACCGACCTGGAAGAAGTAAGAACATTGGCAAATGAGATAGGTTATCCGATTATGCTGAAGGCAGCAGCCGGAGGCGGAGGAAAGGGCATGCGGTTGGTGCGCGAAGAGAAAGACCTCGACGCGGCCTTCCGTATGTCCCGTTCTGAAGCGGCCAACTCCTTTGGAAACGACTCGGTGTATATCGAGAAATACATCGAAAATCCGCACCATATAGAAGTGCAGGTATTGGGTGACAAATACGGCAATGTAATCCACCTCTACGAGCGCGAATGCTCGATCCAGCGAAGGAATCAGAAGGTAATCGAAGAGTCGCCTTCGCCCTTTGTGAAGGAAGAAACCCGCCGGAAAATGCTGGCCATATCGGTAGAAGCCTGTAAGAAAATAGGCTATTACAGCGCCGGAACCCTGGAGTTTATGATGGATAAAGACCAGAACTTCTACTTCCTGGAGATGAATACCCGCTTGCAGGTAGAACACCCTGTAACAGAAGAATGTACAGGTGTAGATCTTGTGCGTGACATGATACTGGTAGCCTCGGGCAGCCGCCTGCCCTACAAGCAGGAAGACATCGAGTTCAGGGGAGCCGCCATCGAGTGCCGCATCTATGCCGAAGACCCGGCCAACAACTTCATGCCTTCGCCGGGCATTATCCGGGTGCGCGAGGCGCCGGAAGGACGTAACGTGCGGCTCGACAGCGCCGCCTACGCAGGCTTTGAAGTATCCCTGCATTACGACCCGATGATCGCCAAACTCTGCTCCTGGGGGCGCAATCGCGAGTCGGCCATCTCGAACATGGTTCGTGCCTTGCGTGAATACAAGATACTGGGTATCAAAACAACGATCCCCTTCCACCTGAGCGTATTACATAATAAAACCTTCCTGAAAGGCAATTATGATACGACCTTTATTGATACGAAATTCGACAAAGAAGAGCTGAACCGGAGGCAAAACTCTGATCCTACGGTAGCTGTCATAGCAGCAGCCATCAAGCATTTTGAAGGAGAAAAAGAAGCCGCAGCCCGCGCTACGACAGTCCCCTTGGTAGGAGAATCCTTATGGAAACACTATGGCAAGCTACAGATGTCGGCAAATAATTTTTAATAAAAGGAGGACAACACGATGGCAAAAGCATTAGCAACTTATTTTGCAACAGTAAACGATATGCCGGACACCGAATTTAAAGTAGAAATTCTGGAAGACGGCCCCATCAAGAAGATATCCGTAAATGGCGAGATTTATGAAGTAGACTACAACCTGGGCGGAGACACCATCTATTCTATTATCCTGAACAACCGCTCGCATGGGGTACAGATATCAAGCGTAGGCGACTCCGCATACGAGGTAAAAAACAAAGGCGACCTGTTCCAGATCAGCGTAATAGACGAGCTGAAGAAAATGCGCATGGCACGCACCAAAACAGTAGCCGCCGGACGCCAGGTGATAGCCGCCCAGATGCCGGGCGTAATCCTGAAAGTCTACGTAAAAGCAGGAGACGAAGTAAAAGCCGGAGACCCCCTCTGCGTACTGGTAGCCATGAAGATGGAAAACGAGATACGCAGCCCCATCGACGGCATCGTAAAAGAAGTCTACATCAACGAAACAGACAAAATGTCGGTAGGCGACAAAATGATGGTCGTAGAATAGATCTAAAATATATAGACTCAATCTCGAAAGACCGGATGGGTGAGAAAACTCATTAATCCGGTCTTTTTTCGTATCTTTGAGGCTTATTTTAATCGTTTTGCCATGTCTTTGTCTCGATTGTTCAGGAATATATACCCTTATGTAAAGCCTTATCGTTGGTTGGTTGTCTTTACGCTTTTGCTTACGCTTATCGGATCTTTTGCGGCACAGGTGAATGCCTGGGTGTTGCGCTATACAGTGGATCAGATCAGTGAATTGCTGATGGAGCATAAGGCCCTGAAGGATGGGCTGCATATTATTGGTATTATATCGGTTATACTGATTGGGAAAGAGGTGGTGAATGCCATTATACAGTTTGGGCAGAAGTATTATGGCGAGAAGCTTCGGATATTTATTTCAAGAGACCTGGCGCAGGCTGTGATCGAAAAGATACTGACCTATAAACTAGCCTTTTTTACGTCCGGTGGAAACCAGTCAGGAAAACTTCAGACACGTATAGACCGTGGCGTGGAAAGCCTAACCCGTATGGTGCAAAACTTCTTTATCGACATCCTGCCACTGTTTGCCAACTCGCTCGTGGCCTTGGCGATGATGTTTCAAGCTAATTTCTACGTGGGGATGGTGGGGCTATGTATCATTCCGATCTATTTCTACGTAAGTGTACTACAAGCCCGCAAGATCAAAGGCTCCCGGGTGAAGATCAGGGAATTGAGGGAGAACAAGAGTCAGGGCATTCTGGGTATCCTCGACTCTATTATGGTGATAAAATCCTTTATCCGTGAAAGTATCGAAGGCAAAAAGCAACTGGGGTTACAGAATGACCTGACCGACACCCAGATGAAGACTCGGAAAGTGAACTTCCTGTTTGACGGGCTGAAGAGCTTCGTAGAGCAGATAGGGGTTGTTATCATCATCATCCTGACGGCTTACCTGGTATTGTCGGGACAAATGACAATCGGAGCGATTATGTTTCATATTATGTTGTTTAATAACGTTTCGGCTCCTATCCGGCAGTTGCATCGCATTTACGACCAGATGAATGACGCGTTGATCTACTCTGAGAGCTTCTTTGATATCCTGAAAGCAGACCATCAGATCGAGCAATCAGGAAGTTACCGTCCGACAGCAATCAAAGGGAAGTTTGAACTAAAGAATGTCAACTTCACTTATCCGGACAACAAAGAACCTACTCTGCATACCATCAATATGGAGATATTACCCAATAAGATCACGGCTTTGGTAGGCCTGTCGGGAGCCGGAAAAAGTACATTGGTCAATCTGCTGGACAAGTTCTACCATCCCGATTCCGGAGAGATTCTGCTGGATGGTATTCCACTGGATCAATACGATACCGCCTACTTGCGTGAACACATCGGACTGGTATTGCAAAAGAACCATATATTCAACGGCACGATCGACGAAAATATCCGTTACGGCAAGCCCGATGCTACGCATGAAGAGGTAGTGGAAGCCGCCAGAAAGTCGCATATACACGAACAAATCATGGGTCTGCCCAAGCAGTATGAGACATCGGCATTAGCCCTCTCCGGTGGGCAACAACAGAAGATAGCCATTGCCCGGATGTTTCTGAAAAACCCTCCTATTATATTCTTAGACGAGCCGACTGCCAGTCTGGACGCTGTTTCTACCGAACAGATAAAAAACAGCTTAGACGCGATAAAGAAAGACCGGACGGTTATCATTATCTCGCACAGTATCTCACAGATCATAGACTCCAACAACATCTTTGTGATGAAAGACGGGCAGGTAGTAGAGTCGGGTACCCATGAAGAGCTATACCACCATGAGGGCACCTACAAAGAGATATTCGACGCCATGGCACGAAGCCTCAATATTGATAAAATCTCAAAAACAATCAACGAATAGAAAAGTAATTCATATTTTTGCACCTCAATCTAAAGAATTCTAAGGAATGATAAGAAAACACTACCTGTTGTTGATACTTCTGGCTATTATTTGCACTCCTAAGGCAATGGCTGACGATAGCTGGCGCGACAATGTGAAGGACCTTATCTATTCTCCCCGCTATTTCGGACCGAGTGCTTTTCCTTTTCCCGAGCTTCGTTCGGGGATATGCCCATCCCGCTTTGAAGTGGAAGTGCGCGGGCAATACCACTACTACACAGGGGATAAAACGAAGGATTTCTTTGTACGGGCACTGGTTCCCTTCGTAAAAGGACGCGCCGGAGTAGAAGTAAGCTGCCTGGTAAAAGAGGACTACAAACTCACCCCCGAAACCCGCGATGAACGGCATGCTGTAGAAACAGAAAGTCCTATCTCATATAATGGTGATATTGTGGTTTCCGCCTTTTTCCAACTATTGAAAAGTGAGAAGTGGGTAGATGCCATGCTTAATATGACACTGAAAACAGCCAGCGGAAGCCGGGTATGTGATGCCCGCTTTACAGATGCCGCCGCCTATTGGTTCGACCTTACGGTAGGAAAAACACTCCTTAAAAATGCTTCGGAAACAGCCTCTCTGCGCATGCAGGCATTGATAGGTTTCTACTGTTGGACGACCAACAAGATAGAGCATCGCCAAAACGACGCCTTATCCTATGGAGCAGGCTTTACAGGTACATACCGCAACTTCAGCCTGACGACAGACCTCTCCGGCTTTTACGGATACGAAAATAATGGCGACCGCCCGCTGATCATACGAAACAACTTACGGTATGAGTACAAGAAAAATATCATTTCTTTACGCTACAATCACGGCATGAAAGACTATCTTTACGATAATTACTCAATAGGATATATACGATGTTTTTAATAGAGCAAAATGGATAAAAACCAGCCGATATTTTCTCAAGCATCTATTCATTACGGGATATTAATCGCCATATGCTTCTTCTCATTCTTTATCCATAACAGGATGATTCCCGCTGATATTATGGAGGCAAGGAACCTGGCTACCGCGCAGGAAATGGTGCATTATGGCAACTATCTGCTTCCTACCATGAATGGAGAACTGAGACTTGAAAAGCCTCCTCTCCCCACTTGGATAGCTGCCGGTATAGAGCATGTGGCAGCTGGTAATCTGGTTGCTCAACGATGTGCCACCGGCATGATGGGTTTTCTGATGGTTTTGTTTCTATACCTGATTGTATCACGCCTAAGCCGCAACAGAAATACCGGTTTGATAGCTGCCCTGATACTGGCTACCTGCATCAATGTAATCCTGATGGCTCGCACGGCTACCTGGGATATCTATACCCATGCCTTTATGCTAGGAGCGATCTACTTTCTGATCCTCGCCCTGGAAGAAAAAGGCGTCCAATGGAAGAACTTCATACTGTCGGGAGTATTGATGGGGCTCTCCTTTCTGAGTAAAGGGCCTGTCTCGTTTTACGCATTATTTCTGCCCTTCCTGATTGGGTATATCACGGTCTATCGTCCGAGTGTTCGTAAAAAGGTCTGGCCACTTATATCCATGATTGTTGTCTGCCTGCTTGTTTCTTTCTGGTGGGTATTATACGTATGGGCATTTCATAGCGACTTACTGATAAGCGTAGGTCAGAAAGAGTCGTCTTCCTGGCTGAATCACAATGTGCGTCCCTGGTATTACTACTGGCAATTCCCTGCCGAAGCCGGTATGTGGACTTTGTTTTGGGTAACGTCTATTGTTTACTTCTTTGTCGACAAAAAAGAAACCCGCCCAAAGGAAAGCATATTCTCCTTTATCTGGTTTCTGGCATCCCTTATACTGCTGTCGGCTATACCAGAGAAGAAAACTCGCTATCTACTGCCCCTCCTGATTCCGGGAGCTATGATGATAGGCTTCTATTTTCGCCGGATGCTGGAGGGAATGAAAAGTAAAGTCGACAGAAGTGTATTCCGGATCAATACGATCATCATCGCTATGATTCTGATAGCCTTGCCGATTGCTTTATATATATTATTTTATAAAGAGAAACAGCTTTCCCTTTTCCTACTTATAATAATTGGGATATGTGCCTGGGGAGTAAGTTTCTATCTGTTCCGCTCTTTGTTTGGGAAAAAGGGTATACAGGTAGCTTCCGTATTCAAAGGACTCATTCTCGCCATGGTTGTAGTAAAGGCCTTCTGCCTGATACCCATCGGAAAAATGTTTATAAACGAAGAAAGACACAGTATCCGCTTGTTACGTGATCATACAGAATTACAGAGCCTTCCGTTTTATCACAACAGAGAAGAACCCTTACGCATAGAATTGGTGTATGAAGCCAATCAACGGATAACAGAAATAGATTTGTCGGACAAGGAAGCGATCTATAAAGCTACCCCTTTTGTATTGCTAAGCGGCCAACCCATAGATAGCTTGCTGGCAGGGAGAGATCTTATCATAGAGCCGGTTGGTACATTCGACAACAACTGGAGAAAAAAAGACCATAAACGATATAATCCTGAGTTGGTAAAAGAAGTAGCAATTATCAGAAAAAAATAATATTTGGCATTAGAATGAATGTAACATCGACATATGAATTCTGCATCATTGTACCTATTTACAATGAAGAAGAGAACATCAAACGTTTGGCGGAAGCATTATCGCTTTACATCCAACAGGCATCTGTCAAGACATGCGTATTGTTTGTCAATGACGGATCAAAAGATGCCAGTCTGACAGGAATAAAAGAGGTATGCAGCCAACACGAACATCTGTACTACATTTCCTTTGCCAAGAATTGTGGACTAAGTGCGGCGATAAAAGCAGGGATAGATACAGCTGAATCCCCTTTCGTAGGCTACATTGACGCCGACCTTCAGACCAGTCCGGAAGATTTTGAATTACTACTCCCATACAGAAACAATTTTGAACTGGTAACAGGTATCCGTATGGGAAGAAAAGACTCCTTTGTAAAAAAGCTGTCGTCTCGAATTGCCAATAACTTCCGACGTATGATGACGCATGACGGAGCGGAAGATACAGGATGCCCATTGAAGGTGATAAACACAATATATGCCAAACGTATTCCGTTCTTTAACGGTATGCACCGCTTTATACCGGCACTAATACAGCTTCAGCAAGGGAGGATAAAACAACTGCCGGTTCGCCATTTTGAGCGGATTGCCGGACAGTCCAAGTTTCATCTGTGGAACCGGCTGATCAGTCCGCTAGTAGACTGTTTTGCATACCGCTGGATGAAGAAAAGATATATCAATTACTCGATAGAGTCAGCTAATATTAAATAAGGCAGCAAGTGGAAGTGGAGCACATATGGTATTTTGGTTTGGGTTTTCTGGCACAGGGGCTGTTCTCTGCGCGAATGCTGATCCAATGGGTGATGTCGGAAAAGTCAGGCAAAGTCGTATCTCCCATGATATACTGGCAGCTGAGCTTGCTGGCTTCTTTCCTACTCTCCGTTTACGGCTGGCTGAGAGGAGACTTCGCTATTATACTGGGGCAGCTGTTTTCCTACTACATTTACGTCTGGAATATTAATGCCCAGGATGGGTGGAAAAAGATCTATTTGCCTGTTCGCATAATCATTTTGCTTACCCCCATAGTAGCCTTTGGTATGTTTGCTTTCCGGCTGGAGGCAAACATCGGAAAGTTGTTTGATGGAAATATTCCGTTGCTCTGGCTGGCCTTTGGTTCGCTGGGACAGATTATCTTCTCCTTCCGCTTCATCTATCAATGGTGGTATTCCAGATCGAAAGGTGAATCCTTACTTCCGGCAAACTTCTGGATACTGAGCCTGATTGGTTCGTCCTGTATCATCATATATGGGATCTTCCGGAAAGATCCGGTACTGATCATCGGGCAGAGCGTAGGTTTCTTCACCTACTCCCGTAATTTATATTTAGCAAACAAAAAACAGCATGAGGATATTAGTAACAGGTAGCGCAGGCTTTATTGGTTTCCATCTGGTAAAAAAACTGCTTCTAAGGGATGATACGGAAATCGTAGGCATAGACAACATCAGTAGCTATTATGATGTAAATCTGAAGTATGCCCGTTTGCAAGAGTCTGGTATATCTAAGGATGATATCAGCCCCGACAAAGCAACTGTTAGCAGCCTTCATCCCAACTATTGCTTTTATCAGATTGATATATCGGATTATGAACGCTTGTACCGACTGTTTAGTGAATATAATTTTGATTATGTGATCAATATGGCAGCGCAAGCAGGCGTACGCTACTCTATCGATCATCCCGGGGAATATATCCAGTCCAATGTAGTAGGCTTTATGAATATCCTGGAGTGTTGCAGGCATCACAAGGTAAAGCATCTGGTCTATGCGTCCAGCTCTTCCGTATATGGAAACAGTAAGCAGGTACCGTTCTCAGAGCAAGACAATACCGATTATCCGGCAAGCCTGTATGCTGCAACTAAAAAGAGCAACGAGCTGCTGGCTCATTCGTATAGCCACCTGTTCCAGTTGCCCTCTACAGGCGTCCGGCTGTTTACTGTGTATGGCCCTTGGGGAAGGCCGGATATGGCACCCATATTATTTGCCAAAGCTATCTATGAAGACCAACCCATTCGCGTATTTAACCATGGCGACCTATCCCGGGATTTCACCTATATTGACGATATCGTAAACGGGATAATCGGACTACTACCCCAAGCCCCGGGAAAGAAAACGGAGCATCCGTATTACCAGGTATTTAATATCGGAAACTCCAAACCCGTACACTTGATGGACTTCATCGCTATACTGGAGCAAAGTATCGGAAAGAAAGCTGTCTGCCAGATGCTTCCCATGCAAGCGGGCGACCTGCATATTACCTATGCAGATACAAGCCGCTTGCAGGAGTATATTCAGTATGCACCGAAGGTTTCCATACAGGAAGGCATCCCTCTGTTCATCGACTGGTTCAACGATTACATGATGAAGTGAAGCCTGTTTTGCAGGTTTACTTCCGCCATGCCTCCGTCTATATCCAAGTATAACAGACTCATATCAGGATATAGCTTCTTCAAACGCTTTTCTATCCCTTTTGCTACCACATGGTTGGCTATGCAGCCGAAGGGTTGCACACAGACTACTCTATTCACTCCGTGACGCGCATATACAGCTACCTCGGCAGCGATCATCCAGCCTTCGCCAAACTGGTTGGAAAGGTCCAGTACTTCAGCTGCATACTCTGCTTTTTTGAATATAGACTCGGTAGGTTCATATAGCTTAAAGTCTTGCATAATAGCCTCAATATCGTTGATACGCTTATTCATATACGAGAGGAATACCGGACGTAGCATGCGGGATAACCAAGTATCCCGGTCTACTTTGTTCTCGATATTAACTTCGCTATTAACAAAATACTGCATCAGGAAATCAAGGATAGGAGGTGTTACAACTTCCATTCCCTTAGAACGGAGCCATTCCGTGATATGTGCTTGTCCGTAATTATTGTATTTCACAAATATTTCACCTACCAGGCCTATCTTGGTGTAGATCCGCTCGTAAGCTGGGATCTGGTTAAAGTCGGCTACCGCCTGCTCCATTAGTTGCAAGATCGCTTTCGCATTGTTTTGCTTCACGGCATCAATCCCTCTTTCTATATAGAAATCAAAGAGTGCTTGTGTATCCCCTCTCTTCTTTTCACGGATGATCATCGAGCTATACATCTTCTGCAAAGAATCGGCATATAAAAGAGCATACACCAACACATTGACAAACTTCAAGAGTGGTATTTTAAAGGCTTTCTGCTCATTCTGATATACTTTGCCCGACGAAATAACCACCACCGGAATCTGTGCAAAACCGGCATTCTGAAGTCCTGTCTTTATCTGGCTCAGGTAGTTGGTAGCACGGCATTGTCCACCTGTCTGCGTAATGGCTACCACTACATTATTCAGGTCATATTTACCCGATTGCAAACCGATGATAATATCCCCCAAAACAAGCGTAGAAGGGTAGCACACCTCATTATTGCCATACTTTAAACCCGCATCAGCCGAAGCCTTTGATGACTTAGGGAGATTCACCAACTGATAGCCTGCCAATTCTGCTACAACAGGTATAAAGGGCGAAATAAAGTCGGAAAACCAGGGAACCAGGATCGTCTTTTTCTTGTCGGCCTTAGTGTACGGGATATTGTATCCGGCATAAGGCTCGACAGACAACGGCTTAGCAGGAGACAGGGATTGCAGCGACTCGATCAACGAGCGCAAACGCAAGCGGATAGAGCCAGAGCTGGATATCTCGTCTATACGTAAGATCGTATGGTTCTTTCCAGCATGTTTCAGAATATCGCCTGTTTCGTCCATAAAGAAAGAGTCAGGCCCGCACCCAAAGGAGTTTAGCTGTACAAGTTGTACGTTTTGAGGAAGTTTTGCCACCTCCATAGCTGCCTGCACTACCCGGTTGGGGTACGCCCACTGGGATACGATCTTCAATTTGCCAAAGCCTTCGCTTTTCGGTTGACGAAATACATCATCCGTAAAGACATGGATGCCCAGATCTGATAGTATCTGACCTACTTTCTGGTGGATCAGCGAGTCCGTATGATACGGGCGTCCGGCTACAATAAAAGCCCATTCGTTGTTCTGTACAGCTTTATCCAGCCGTTCTTTTTGTTCGTTTCGCAGGGTATCTTTAAAAGTAGTTCCTTCTTTCATAGCCTTCTCAAAGGCTGATTCAAACACATCTTTTGTAATGCCTAAAGAGTAGAGATAGGTAGCACATGCCTCTTTTAAAATCTTCTTATTGGTAAAATTAATTACCGGCTTGTCCAGAGGTATGCCGTATTTATCTTCCGGATCCATCGAACTGCGGATTACATCCGGATAACCGCTCACTACCGGGCAGTTGAACGAATTGGTAGAACCTCCGAATTCTTTTTCTTCCTTAGTGATCATCGGATAGAAGATACGATCCACCTTCTCGTCAACCAAGGCCAGTATGTGTCCGTGCGCCAGTTTGGCAGGAAAACAGATATTGTCAGACATCACACTACCTACCCCTCGTTGATAAAGCGAGAAAGTAGATTCGGGAGACAATACGACCTCCAGTCCACAGTTTGTAAACAAGGTATGCCAGAAAGGGAAGTTTTCAAACATATTCAGCACTCGTGGAATACCGATCCGTAGAGCTGATGTTGTTTGAGGCTTCTCTCCTGCCCTGTCAAACAGCAGACTATTTTTCCAATCGAAGGCATTATAACCCTTCTGCGGAGCATGATTCTTATTATAGAATACCTTTTCACATTTATTTCCGGCATAGCTCACATTCCCGTTATCAAAGCGGAAACGTAATACCGAACACTTGTTTGTACATCCCTTACAATGTAGCTCTTTCGTCTCTATAGCCTCCACATCCGGGAGCTGTTCTACACCGGCAAATGCAGGTATATTTTTGTTTGTCTGCCACATTTTGCGGGCATATAATGCAGCCCCAAAAGCACCCATCAACTCCGGATAATCGGTAGAGCTAACGGATTTTCCGGAGAGTACTTCCAGAGCACGGTACACTGCGTCGTTGCGAAAGGTACCTCCCTGTACTACAATATGTTCGCCCATCCGATTGAGGTTTGACATCTTCAACACCTTAAAGAGGCAGTTCTTCATGACAGAATAAGCCAATCCGGCAGAAATATTCCCCAGTCCGGCATTCTCACGAAGCGATTGTTTCACCTTGGAATTCATAAATACCGTACAGCGCGAACCCAGGTCCGAAGGCTCTTTCGAGAGACAGGCCTCGCGTGTAAAGTCATTCATACTCAGATTCATGGTGGATGCAAAGTTCTGCAAGAACGAACCACAACCCGAAGAGCAGGCCTCATTGATCTCTATATTGGAAATCACCCCTTTATCAATGAAAAGAGACTTCATATCCTGTCCACCGATGTCAAGCACGAAAGACACTTCCGGATCCACATACTGTGCACCGGAAAGATGTGCCATTGTCTCAACAATTCCGTACGGAAGTCCAAGAGCCGACTTGATCAAGTCTTCACCATATCCTGTTGTGGCAGAAGACAGTATATGTACCTTTACGCCTTTTTGTTTTGCTTCATCGTAAAATTGCGTTAGGCCTTCCACTACTTTTTTCAGTGGATTTCCTTCATTCTTGTCATAGAAGGTGTAGACCAGGCGAGCCTCTTCATCCATAATTAGGATTTTCGTCGTAGTAGAGCCCGAGTCAATCCCCATATAGCAGCTGATCTCCTTTTCACGTCCCAGAGGCGCTTTTTTCAGATGGGTTATTTTACGTGTTTTTTTCCAGTTATCGTAAGCTTCCTCGCTATCAAACAAGGCTGGAAGAGTATCCTTCCGTTCGTTTTCAGTATGAAGCAGTTTCTGAGTCAGCTCTTGTAAATCACAGACTACATCATCTTCTACCTCATACAAAGCAGCTCCCCAGGCAGGGAAATACTCACTATTTTCGGGCAAAAACAAGTCCTGATCATCCACTTTCAGGATATCCTTAAAGGCATTCCGCAAAGCCGGGATAAACGTCAAAGGCCCTCCTATACAAAGAATTTTAGGCAGAATATCTACCCCTCTTGCCAGCGATGTAATACTCTGCAAGGCTACTGTATGAAGAATTGACATGGCTACATCCGGCCTAGGGATGTTCCGGCTGATCAGGTTCTGAACATCCGTCTTGGCAAATACGCCACAGCGAGAAGCTACCGGATAGATCGTTTCGTATTGCAAGCCCTCTTGTCCCAGTTGTTCCACCGAAATATTCATCAGGTCGGCCATCTGATCTATAAAGGCCCCTGTACCTCCGGCGCAACTTCCATTCATCCGGATATCCGGCTGCCGCCCGGACTGGAAAAATACGATCTTGGCATCCTCGCCCCCCAGATCAATCAGGGTATGCGTATCAGGATACCTGGTTTCTACTACCCTGACGGAAGCTACCACTTCCTGCAGGAAGGGAACACCCGTTCGTTCAGAAATACCCATACCTGCCGAGCCGGTAATATGCAGTGTAAAATCAGTGTCGGGAAATTGTTGGACAATGTTGCTCAGTTCCTCGGCAAAGACGTTGTTTATACTTGCCTTATGCCGCCGGTACACGTTGTAAACGACATCTCCTGAAGGGTTTAGAATAATGATTTTTAATGTAGTAGAGCCCACATCGACTCCTATCCTACAGATACTTTTTTTGACTTTCATGACAGACTCCTCCTCATTAAACATTACGTTTAATATAAAAGCAAAAAATTACTTATTGTTAATGATTTATTGTTTCAATGAATTGATTACAAATTGTACGACATAGTCTTTATGATTGTTAAGCATTTTCGTATATTCTTCGTCTGAAACATTCGCTACATTGGACCCGAAATTGCGAAAAATAAAAGGGAAAATACAAAGAGAGAGAATATTCAGCAGAAAGTCTAAAGGCGGCGTAGGCTTGATGGTTCCCTTCTCCACCTCTTCATTGATCCTTGTTGCCATTTTCAAGAACAACTGGTAAGGGCCAAACTCTCTGATCCGTTCCGAAAGCCGCTCCGGATTTTGGTTTACCTCATTAAGGATAAAAATCGGAATCTGAGGATATTCCTGCAACATTTCGTAATAAGAATGAATAATTTTTTCAATCAACACAAAAAAAGGCAGATCAGCGTCCAAGGTAGAAAAAATCCGTTGCTGGAAACGACTGAAAGCCTCTTCAAAAATAATCTCGAACAAGTTATACTTTGAATGAAAATAGTAGTTCACCATCGCAACATTTGTACCCGATGCCGAAGCTATATCACGTACACTCGTCCCCTTGTACCCATTCTTAATGAACAGATCACGAGCCACATCCATGATCCGCTCCTTAACTTCCGATGAATTTTGTTTTACCTCCATTTAAACACTCGTTCTAAACACTTGTTTAATTCAAACGCAAATAAAGACAATATATTTCAAATACAAAAATTTTATCTGTTTTTTTTATCTTATTTTGATATAATCACTAAAGCAATCGTTGGCAACCAAGTTGTACAGCCAGAAGCGTGATATAAAGTGTGTTCTTTCGATGCAATAAAAGTCCCACATATGTTGAACATGTGTTCTACAACTGTTGAACACGAATTCAACAACTGTAGAACATGAGTTCAACAGTTGTGGGACTTCAACTACTTTATCTGCGAATTTCAAGAACATTGGCACGAATTTTGATGTTATATAGGCAAAAGATTATTAATTTTGCCAAAGGATATATGATCAATATGAAAAATAATTATTCAAAAAAACTTATAGATGTACTGGAATATAGCAGAGAAGAAGCGGCTAGGCTTCAGAACAGCTATATAGGGCCGGAGCATCTCATGTTGGGGATTATCCGCGACGGAGGCGGAAATGCCGTACGGATTTTGCATGAACTGAATGCCGATATATACGAGATAAAGAAAACAATCGAAGAAGATATACGCAATGGCATAGACTCGGAGCCCGGTGGAGAGTTGGCTCTGACAAAAACGACAGAACGGGTCTTACGCATGAGTATGCTGGAAGCCCGCCTGTTTAAAAACGAAGAAACAGATACGGAACATTTGTTGCTGGCGATCTTGAAAGAAGAGTTCAATATAGCAGCTAAAGTTCTGGGAGATAAAGGTATTACATACCGTTCCGTCTATAATAAATTGGTAGATGAAAGTGAAGATAAAAACCAATTTCTTGAGTTTGACGAATCGGATGAAATAACAGACGGCTACACGGATGATGATGACGATGACGAAGAAGACAGTTTCTCCTCTAAAAGAGAGGCTTCCCGTGCTCCCGGCACATCGCAAGCCAAGTCGCCTAATGATACACCGGTACTCGACAATTTCGGGACGGATATGACACGGGCTGCTTCCGAAAATCGCCTGGATCCGATAGTTGGCCGTGAAAAAGAAATCGAGCGCCTGGCGCAGATTCTGAGCCGTCGTAAGAAGAACAATCCCGTACTGATTGGTGAGCCGGGGGTTGGTAAATCAGCTATTGTAGAAGGTTTAGCGCTCCGCATTATTCAGCGGAAAGTATCCCGTATCTTGTTCGACAAGAGAGTGATAAGCCTTGATATGGCCTCATTGGTAGCAGGTACTAAATATCGCGGACAGTTTGAAGAACGTATCAAAGCGATATTGAACGAATTGTCTAAGAATCCGAACATTATACTCTTTATAGACGAGATACATACCATTGTAGGAGCAGGCTCTGCCTCCGGTTCGATGGATGCTGCCAACATGCTGAAGCCTGCATTGGCGCGTGGAGAGATACAATGTATTGGTGCCACTACATTAGACGAATATCGGAAGAATATAGAGAAAGACGGTGCCTTGGAGCGTCGTTTCCAGAAGGTTATCGTTGATCCGACAACAGCGGAAGAAACCTTGCAAATCCTTCAGAACATCAAGCCTCGCTACGAAGAACATCACAACGTAATTTATACGGAAGATGCCCTGAAAGCCTGTGTGAATCTGACAGAAAGGTATATCAGCGACCGGAACTTCCCCGACAAAGCCATCGATGCTTTAGACGAGGCCGGATCACGTGTACATATCTCCAATATAATTGTTCCGAAAAGTATTGAGGAACTGGAAGCTAAGATAGAAGATACCAAAACGGAAAAACTGGCAGCTGTTAAGTCGCAGAACTTCGAATTGGCAGCCAGCTTCCGCGACAAAGAAAGACAATTCCTGCTGCAACTGGAAGCTGCAAAAGCTAAATGGGAACAGGAATTGCAGGAACATCGCGAGACGGTGGACGAAGAAAAAGTAGCCGAAGTAGTAGCCATGATGTCAGGGGTTCCCGTTCAACGGATTGCTACGGCAGAGAATGTGAAGTTGCTGGAAATGGGCGAAGTGCTGAAAAGCAAGGTAATAGGCCAGGATGAAGCAGTAAGTAAAATCGTAAAAGCAATCCAGCGTAACCGGGTAGGATTGAAAGATCCGAACAAGCCGATAGGTACCTTTATGTTCCTGGGGCCAACGGGAGTGGGTAAAACTCACCTGGCTAAGAAACTAGCTGAGTATCTGTTTGATTCGGCTGATTCACTGATCCGTATCGACATGAGTGAATACCTCGAGAAGTTTGCGGTCTCACGTCTGATCGGAGCGCCTCCGGGATATGTGGGGTATGAAGAAGGCGGACAGCTAACTGAAAAGGTACGCCGGAAGCCCTATTCGGTAGTCTTGCTCGATGAGATAGAAAAGGCACATCCGGATGTATTCAACATCCTGCTGCAAGTACTGGATGAAGGGCGCCTGACTGACAGTCTTGGCAGACGGATCGATTTTAAAAATACGATTCTGATCCTGACCTCCAATATCGGAACCCGCCAGTTGAAAGACTTCGGAAGAGGTATCGGTTTCAACACCAAGAGTACCGAAGAGACAGACAAGGACTTCTCACGTAGTGTGATTCAGAAAGCACTGAACAAAGCCTTTGCGCCTGAGTTCCTGAACCGTATCGACGACATTGTCATGTTCGACCAACTGGATAAAGAGGCTATTTACAAGATCATTGATATTGAGTTGGAAGGCTTGTATGATCGCGTAAGAAAACTAGGTTATTCGCTGGTACTTACAGAAGAAGCAAAAGGCTTTATTGCCTCCAAGGGATACGACGTACAGTTTGGTGCCCGTCCGCTGAAACGCGCCATCCAAAAGTATCTGGAAGACGAAATGGCAGAAATGATCATCAAAGCATCCGTTAGCGAAGGTGACACCATATCAGTAGGTTTCGACAAAGACGAGCAGAAACTTACGACAGAAGTAATAAAAGAAGGAAAGTAAAAACATATTTATACCTGAAAAAATGTCAGACATATTTGTCTGGCATTTTTTTTGCTTATGGGTATTCAAAACAAATATATATTTTATGGCAAAACAAGGAAATATTGGGGTAACCAGTGAGAATATATTCCCCGTTATTAAAAAGTTTTTGTATAGCGATCACGAAATATTCCTTCGTGAGGTGATTTCAAATGCAGTAGATGCTACTCAGAAGTTAAAAACACTTGCTGCGGTAGGAGAATTCAAAGGTGAATTGGGCGATCAGACCATCCATGTAAAAATAGACGAAAAGGCCGGAACAATTACGGTGAGCGACCATGGTATCGGTATGACAGCTGAAGAGATTGACAAATACATCAATCAGATCGCTTTCTCCGGAGCTGAAGAGTTTGTAGAAAAGTATAAAAACGATGCAGCAGCCATTATCGGTCATTTTGGCCTTGGTTTCTACTCTACCTTCATGGTATCGAAAAAGGTTGAAATCGTAACCAAGTCATATAAAGAAGGTGCCGTTCCTATGAAGTGGAGCTGTGAAGGCAACCCCGAATATACCCTGGAAGAAACAACCAAAGAAGAGACAGGTACAGATATCATCCTGTATATAGATGATGAAAACAAAGACTTCCTGGAAAAAGACAAGATCAGCGGTTTGCTGAAAAAATATTGCCGCTTCCTTCCTATTCCTATTGCTTTCGGGAAAAAGCAGGAATGGAAAGATGGAAAATATGTTGACACGGAAGAAGATAACATCATCAACGATACCAAACCTGCCTGGGTACGCAAGCCTACCGAACTAACGGACGAAGACTACAAAAACTTCTATCGCGAACTATATCCGATGAGCGAAGAGCCGCTGTTCTGGATACACCTGAATGTAGACTATCCGTTTAACCTGACAGGTATCCTTTACTTCCCGCGTATCAAAAACAACATGGAATTAAACCGTAATAAGATACAATTATACTCTAACCAAGTATTTGTAACTGACTCGGTAGAAGGTATCGTACCTGAATTCCTTACCTTATTGCATGGTGTGCTGGACTCTCCGGATATTCCGTTGAACGTATCCCGTTCGTACCTGCAAAGCGATCAGAACGTAAAGAAAATATCCAATCACATTACAAAGAAAGTTGCTGACAGACTGGAAGAAATATTCAAGAACGATCGTCCACAATTTGAAGAAAAATGGGATAGCCTCAAGCTATTCATCGAATACGGCATGCTGACAGATGAGAAGTTCTATGATCGTGCCGCTAAATTTGCCCTGTTGAAAGACGTAGACAGCAAATACTACACCTTTGATGAATACAACCTATTGGTAAAAGAAAACCAAACAGACAAAGACGGCAATTTGATCTACCTGTACACCAACAGCACAGAAGACCAGTACAGCTACATACAATCGGCAAAAGACAAGGGATACAATGTGCTGAAAATGGACGGACAACTGGATGTACACATCGTAGGCCAACTGGAACAGAAGTTTGAAAAGACACAGTTTGTACGCGTAGACAGTGACGTGATAGACAACATCATCCGTAAAAAAGACTCCAATCAGGTAACACTCAGCGAGAATCAAAAAAGCGCCTTGCAGGAAGTATTCAAAAGCCAGGTGCCGAAAGTAGAAAAAGCAGACTTTTATGTAACGTTTGAAGCATTGGGAAGTAATGCCAATCCGGTAATGCTTACGCAAAGCGAGTACATGCGCCGTATGCGTGAAATGTCGGCTATGCAACCAGGTATGTCTTTCTATGGCGAAATGCCGGACAGCTATAACCTGGTACTCAACACCGATCACGACCTGGTAAAGAAAATCCTAGCTGATGAAGAAGCAGCTTGTGCCGACAAACTATCTCCGATAGAAGCCGACATAAAGGGCTGGGAAACACGTCAGAGCGACCTTCGCGAAAAGCAAAACAAAAAGAAGGAAGAAGAAATTACTTCCGAAGAAAAAGAGGATATGGAAAATACCAACAAGAAGCTGGATGAACTGCGCGATCAGAGAAACAAGCTATTGGCCGAATATGCCTCGGGCAACAACTTGGTACATGAACTGATAGACCTGGCACTTCTTAGCAACGGTATGCTGAAAGGTGAACCCTTAAGCCGCTTTATCAAACGTAGTATTCAAATGATTGGTTAAAAACATTGTAAATATGCACTAAAATGGTTTATTTTGCGTTCGATTAAAAAGAACGTATATATGAACTTTATAGAAACAGATATCCCCGGGGTGTGGATTATTGAACCAAAGGTGTTCAATGACTCCCGGGGATATTTTTTTGAAGCCTTTAAGAAAGCGGAATTTGAAAAGCATATCGGCCAGGTGGACTTTGTACAGGACAATGAATCCTGCTCTTCAGCCGGCGTGCTTCGCGGTTTGCATTATCAGCTTAACCCTTACTCTCAAGCCAAGTTGGTAAGAGTGATCCGAGGTGCGGTATTGGATGTTGCCGTCGATCTGCGCAAAGGCTCTCCTACTTTCGGGAAGCATGTAGCTGTAGAGCTTACTGCCGATAACAAAAGACAATTATTTATCCCGCAAGGATTTGCTCATGGCTTCCATGTACTGGAAGATCATACGGTATTTACGTACAAAGTAGACAATCCATATACGCCTTCGCATGAAAGAAGTGTACGATTTGACGACTTTGGCATTGATTGGAGCATCAATGAAAGCCTGCTTACCCTGTCGGATAAAGACAAACAGGCTCCCGGCTTAGCCGATGCCGACTATAATTTTGAATATTAATTTCCACAAAAATAATCTCATATGAAAACATATTTAGTAACCGGAGCAGCCGGATTTATCGGAGCAAACTTTATCAAATACATGTTGGATAAATATTCTGATATAAAGATCGTTGCCCTGGACTTACTTACCTATGCCGGTAACCTGAAAACAATAGAACAAGACATAACATGCGACCGCTGCATATTTGTGAAGGGAGATATATGCGACCGTACGCTGGCTGATAAACTGTTTGCATCATATGATTTTGATTATGTGGTAAATTTCGCGGCTGAAAGCCATGTAGACCGTAGTATAGATAATCCGCAACTATTCCTTGTTACCAATATATTAGGTACTCAGAACCTGCTGGATGCAGCAAAACATGCCTGGATGACAGGTAAAGACGAAGCAGGTTACCCAACCTGGCGAGAAGGGGTACGCTTCCATCAGGTATCTACCGACGAGGTATATGGCAGCCTGGGTGCTGAAGGCTATTTTACAGAAACAACCCCTCTGGACCCCAGAAGTCCGTATAGTGCCTCCAAGACAAGTGCTGACCTGTTTGTAAAGGCCTATAATCATACATATAAAATGCCTGTTACCATCACCAGGTGTTCCAATAATTATGGCCCATATCACTTCCCGGAAAAGCTGATTCCACTGATTATCAAAAATATTCTGGAAGGTAAATCTCTGCCGGTGTACGGAGATGGCACCAATGTGCGCGACTGGTTATACGTAGAAGACCACTGCAAGGCTATTAATGCCGTAATACATAAAGGAAGAGACGGAGAAGTCTACAACGTAGGGGGGCATAATGAAAAGCAAAACATAGAGATTGTTAAACTGACAATAGCTACCATCCGCCGCATTATGGACGAAGAGCCCAAATACCGCCAGGTATTAAAGAAGAAAGAAGCTGATGCAAACGGACAAATCAAGACCGACTGGATTAACGACAATCTGATCACTTTCGTAAAAGATCGTCTCGGGCATGATCAACGGTACGCTATTGATCCGACAAAAATAACAAACGAATTAGGCTGGGAGCCTGAAACCCGCTTTGAAGATGGTATCGTAAAAACAATTTACTGGTATCTAGACAATCAATCCTGGGTAGAAGATATCTTAACTGGCGACTACATCAGTTATTACGATCATCAGTACCACAAACGCTGATTGATTACAAGCTGAGATTCGCTTCAAAGTTGTGGATCTTTTCACGTTCTCCGGCTAACAGAAGCGTATCTCCTTTCTGTAAAGTGCAAGTTGGTGAGATCGCTATAATGGAATGATCATCTCTTTCTATATTGATGATCATACATTCCGTCTTTCGTTGAAGATCAAGCTCCTGTATGGTTTTACCAATCAGAGGAGACGTTTCCTCTACCACATACTGAGAAAGGATGATATGGTGAGAGGATTCTTCGTTAGCCAGAAGTGTTTCCTTACGGTCTTCAACCATCTTGGTAAAGCGCTGAATATCTTCATCAGAGCCTGATACTATCAACTTATCAAAAGGATATATATGTTCATTGGCGTCCGGAATATTGATTTTTCTGTTGCCCCGAATAATCGTTACAACATTCAAACCCAGGTTCTTTCGTAAGTTCAATTCCTTAAGGGTCTTTCCTACTTTTGGCGAAGAAGGTGAAATATCTATCTCTTCCAGATGGATATCCTTCAAAAGCAAAGCATTTGCTACCAGGGGGTGAATCGGAGCCGACTTTTCTTCAAACAGCTGTTTTTGATGTAAGTTTTCAAGAAAACGAGCTTCCATACGTCTTGACTGCGACTTAAACCCTCGGAAATAAATAACAAAAGCGATAACAGCCATCGAAATAACTATCATCTGCAAGGTATAATGCGGAAACAAAGGTACCAATACCATCATAATCAAGGCACAACAAATACCTAACCGAAACACAATCAAGGAGATTAAGGCTCCCCGATTAAAATGATTATCATCCCACAAATTTCGGAATTCGATTGAGCGATTCTTCTTCATAATGATAGCTCGAAGAAAAGGAGCCATCAGAAGCAAGGCTAAAGTAGCCGTAAGCACCCTCCCCCAGATACCGGATATTTTGTCTGTAATAAACGGAGTTACAAACTGTTCAAAGGTGAAAATAATGGCCAAAACAATCGTTGAATAAATAGCCGTAAGCTGGAGTATACTCTTCAGGAGCTTATTCCAGTCGTTCTGTTTATTAACAGTTTTCAAACCGGAAGCGGCATAGCCTTCTATGATTTTACTCCATTTGACAGGTATATGAGGTTCGATTTGTTCGTACAAAGGGGTAGAAAGCTTGATAAAATAGGGGGTAGTAAAGGTTGTAATGATAGATACGGAAACAATAATAGGATACAAATTGGCACTGATAACTCCTAAGCTCATCCCCAAAGTAGCTATAATAAACGAAAACTCCCCGATCTGTGCCAGGCTAAAGCCGGATTGCATCGCTACTTTAAGCCCTTCTCCCGAAGCCAATACACCAAGTGTTGCGAAAATAACACGTCCTATCAATACAACTCCCGTCAGAATTAATATCAGAAGCCAATACTCCTTCACCACTTCCGGATCGAGCATCATACCTACCGAGACAAAGAATACGGCTCCGAAAAGGTTTTTTATCGGTTCTACCAAATGTTCAATATGCCTGGCCTTTACTGTTTCCGCCAGAATGGAACCCATAATAAAAGCACCCAAAGCGGCCGAAAATCCTACCTTGGAGGCAAATAGAACCATCCCTAGGCAAAGACCGATTGAAACAATGATTAATGTTTCATCATTCAAGTATGTCTTCAGTTTTTTCAACATAGTAGGGATCAGGTAAATACCAACGATAAACCACACCAGCACAAAGAAAATAAGACGAAGCAGACTATTCAACAACTCCACTCCTTCTATTTTATGGCTCACAGCAACTGTAGAAAGCAAGACCATCATCAAAATAGCCGCTAGATCTTCAACGATCAGCATACCAAACACTATACCGGCAAACTTCTGCTTCTGAAGCTGCATATCGTTAAATGCCTTGATAATAATGGTAGTAGACGACATAGAGAGCATTCCACCCAAAAAGATACTATCCATAGGTGACCAGTTAAGAAGCTGCCCTACAATGTAGCCAATTACAATCATCGATCCCATGTTGATAATCGTAGCAAGCGAAGCCGTCCCTCCTACTTCCATCAGCTTTTTGAAACTAAATTCCAGTCCTAAAGCGAAAAGCAGGAAGATAACACCAATCTCCGCCCATATCTCAACATTCCCCATATCTGCTACAGTAGGAAGCCAGGTTATATGTGGACCGGCAATAAATCCGGTTACGATATACCCCAGAACAACCGGTTGTTTCAGCCATTTAAAAAGAATTGTTGCAATTCCAGCGGTGATAAGGATTAAGGCTAAATCACCTATAAAATCATGTAAATGAGCCATAATGACAAAAAAACCCTGCTGTTATGCAGGGTTCTTATTTTAATTAGTTTTATTTATTTTCTATAGCTGCCTGAGCTGCCGCAACACGTGCAATCGGGACACGGAACGGAGAACATGACACATAGTTGAGCCCTACACTATGGCAGAACTTTACAGAAGAAGGTTCGCCACCATGCTCGCCACAGATACCACATTTAAGGTCCGGACGTACTTCCCGGCCGTTATTTACAGCCATTCTCACCAACTGTCCTACCCCTCTTTGATCCAATACCTGGAATGGGTCGAACTTCAATATCTTCTTTTCTAAGTAGATCGGAAGGAAAGAAGCAATATCGTCACGAGAATAACCAAAGGTCATCTGAGTCAAGTCATTTGTTCCGAAAGAGAAGAATTCGGCGGCAGAAGCAATCCGGTCGGCTGTTAAGGCAGCACGCGGGATTTCTATCATGGTTCCAACTTTGTAGTCGATTTTATCTCCTGCTTCGGCAAATAGCTTTTCTGCTGTAGCACGAATAATCTTTTCCTGCTCCAGGAATTCATAAATGATACCTGTTAACGGAACCATAATCTCTGGATAAGTAGTCACTCCTTCTTTCTTCAATTCAAGAGCAGCACCCAGAATAGCTTTTGTCTGCATCTCTGTTATCTCAGGATATGTATTACCTAAGCGGCATCCACGATGGCCTAACATCGGATTGTTTTCGTGTAATGCTTCTACACGTTTACGTACAACATCTACATTTACACCCATGGCATCGGCCAATTCCTGTTGTCCTTTATCATCATGAGGTACAAACTCATGTAAAGGAGGATCCAGCAAACGAACTGTTACCGGACAATCAGCCATCGCCTTAAATATACCCTTGAAGTCTTCTTTCTGGAAAGGCAATAGTTTTTCTAGCGCTTTTTTACGTTCTTCTGCATTTTCTGCCAAAATCATCTCGCGCATGGCTTTAATCTTTTCACCTTCAAAGAACATATGTTCCGTACGACAGAGACCGATACCTACAGCACCAAACTTACGGGCTACCGAGGCATCATGCGGAGTATCTGCATTGGTACGGACACCCATTGTAGCATATTTATCGGTAAGTGTCATCAATGCTTCAAAATCACCACTTACTTCAGCATCTTGAGTAGAAATCTGTCCTTCATAAACCTCTCCGGTTGTACCGTTGATAGAGATATAGTCGCCTTCATTAAATACCTTACCGTCTATTTCCATTGTTTTCTTACGGTAATCTATATTTACGCCTCCGGCACCGGAAACACAGCATTTACCCATTCCACGAGCTACTACGGCAGCATGTGAAGTCATACCTCCACGAGCGGTAAGGATACCTTCAGCTGCAGCCATACCAGCAAGGTCTTCCGGAGATGTTTCGATACGTACCAGAACTATTTTTTTGCCGGCTCTATACCAATCAGCAGCATCTTCAGCAAAGAAAACAATTTGTCCAGTAGCAGCTCCCGGAGATGCGGGTAAGCCTTTCACCAATACTTTAGCTTTCTTTAATGCTTCTTTATCAAATACCGGGTGAAGAAGTTCATCCAGCTTATTAGGTTCAATACGTTCCAGAGCAGTCTTCTCATCAATCATTCCCTGACGTAATAAGTCCATAGCTATCTTAACCATAGCAGCACCTGTACGTTTTCCGTTTCTGGTCTGAAGGAACCACAATTTGCCTTCCTGAACTGTAAACTCCATATCCTGCATATCGCGATAATGGTTTTCCAGTTTAGTCTGTATGGCATCAAGATCCTTGTATATTACAGGCATAGCCTCTTCCATAGAAGGGAATTTGTTTTTCCGATCTTCTTCCGAAACACCTGCCATTTCAGCCCAAAGTCTGGAACCGGCTAAAGTAATCTGTTGTGGCGTACGGATACCTGCCACTACATCTTCACCCTGAGCATTGATCAGGTATTCACCATTGAATACATCTTCTCCGCTACCGGCATCACGAGAGAAACAAACACCTGTTGCAGAGGTATTCCCCATGTTACCAAATACCATCGCCTGAACGGTAACGGCTGTTCCCCATTCGGCAGGAATACCCTCCATTTTACGATACAGGATGGCACGTTCGTTCATCCATGAATCAAATACGGCACATACAGCACCCCATAATTGTTCGTAAGCTGATGTTGGGAAATCTCTTCCGGTACGTTCTTTAACGGCAGATTTAAAGTTCTTAACAAGCTGTTTCAAGTCATTTACATCCAATTCGTTATCCATCTTCACGCCTTTAGCATGCTTCATTTCTTCAATGATTTCTTCAAACGGATCGATGTCTTCTTTGTTAACAGGCTTCATACCCAATACTACATCACCATACATCTGAACAAAGCGACGGTAAGAGTCCCAGGCAAAACGCTCATTTCCTGTTTTTTTAGCCAAGCCCTCTACTACTTCATCATTCAGACCCAGGTTTAGGATCGTATCCATCATACCAGGCATAGAAGCACGGGCGCCCGAACGTACGGAAACAAGGAGTGGATTAGCTACATCCCCGAATTTGCTGTTCATTAACTGTTCAACATTGCCTACAGCTTTTGTTACTTCATTTGTCAAAAGTTCAACAACTTTATCTTTTCCCAGCTCGTAATATTCACTACAAACGTCAGTGGTTATCGTAAACCCCGGCGGAACAGGAACACCTATTAAATTCATTTCGGCCAGGTTAGCCCCCTTTCCTCCAAGCAGATTCTTCATATCTGCCTTACCTTCTGCTTTACCATTTCCGAAGGTGTAAACTCTCTTTTTTTCCATAAAATAAGATTATATTGTGTGAGTATTTGCAATCTCGACATAGCAATCGGTACAAATATAGTCTAATTTATGGGAAAATATCGGAATTTTTGACAAATTAATTTAATGTGTTTTAGAACTTTCCGTGTGATAGTTACAGAGTAAATATGTACATTTGCGTGGCGAAATTTTTAAACGCAAATACATTGGCAAAGAAAAAGAAGCAACTACCACTGTTGGAGCACATTACAATAACCGATGTTGCCGCTGAAGGAAAAGCGATTGCACGCGTAAATGATCTGGTTATCTTTATTCCCTTCGTAGCTCCCGGCGATATAGTCGATATACAACTCACACGTAAGAAAAATAGTTATGCCGAAGGAAAGGCTGTCCATTTCCATGCTTATTCCGATAAGCGGGTAGAACCATTATGCCAGCATTTCGGTGCATGCGGAGGCTGTAAATGGCAACACCTGTCTTACGAAGAGCAAATCAGGTTCAAACAAAAGCAGGTAACAGACAATCTGTCGCGCATCGGCAAAATCCAAATGGAAGAAGAGCTCCCTATCCTGGGCTCTGCAAAGACCTGCTTTTACAGGAACAAACTGGAATTTACATTTTCTAATAAGAAGTGGCTGACGGAAGAAGAAGTCCGCTCCGGTAAAACGTATGACAACATGAATGGCGTGGGCTTCCATATCCCCGGCATGTTCGACAAAGTACTGGATATTGAAAAATGCTGGCTGCAGGATGATATCTCCAACCGGATACGGCAAGCCGTCAGAGCCTACTGCTTCTCTCATGAGGGATACCCTTTCTTCGATCTGCGCAATCAGGAAGGTTTCATGCGTACCTTAATTATACGCACCTCCTCTACAGGTGAATTGATGGTAATTGTTGTCTTTTTCTATGAAGATGAAGACAAGAGAAAGGCCTTATTATCCCACATAGCAGAATCCTTTCCGGAAATCACATCCCTGCTCTACATTATTAATGAAAAGAAGAATGACACTATAACCGACCAAGAGGTACATGTATTTAAAGGTAAGGACTATATCATTGAAGAAATGGAAGGTCTGAAGTTCAAAGTCGGCCCTAAGTCTTTTTATCAGACCAACAGTGAGCAGGCATACAACCTGTACAAGATAGCCCGTGAGTTTGCCGGGCTTACAGGCAATGAACTGGTTTACGACCTCTATACCGGTACCGGAACTATTGCCAACTTCGTTTCCCGTCAAGCCAAACAGGTTATAGGCATAGAATACGTACCCGAAGCTATCGAAGATGCCAAGGTAAATGCCTCGCTCAACAACATAGACAACACCCTATTCTTTGCCGGAGATATGAAAGACATACTAAATGTAGAGTTCATAGATAGATACGGCAGGCCGGATGTAATTATCACCGACCCTCCCCGGGCAGGTATGCACGACGATGTAATCAAAACAATCCTGGCAGCTGCCCCAAAACGTATCGTCTATGTTAGTTGCAATCCCGCCACTCAGGCACGCGACCTGAACCTTCTCGACGAAGACTATATCGTTAAAAAAGTTCAGCCGGTAGATATGTTCCCTCATACCCACCATGTGGAAAACGTAGTCCTTCTCGTTCGTAGAACGGAACACGCTGAACGCAGAACGGAAGAAGAATGAAAATATCAAAAACATACTCCGCACTGCGTGCTGCGTACTGCGTACTGCTCTTTCTGGTTAGCTGTTACAGCAATAAGCCCAAAGACAAGGAGCCGGGAGCTGTAGACCTGCCGCAAATAAAAGAAAAAGGAACCATTAGAGCTGCTACCTTATATAGTTCTACTTCTTATTTTTTATACAGGATGCAACCCATGGGGTATGAATATGATCTGATTCAGGAATTTGCCAATGCAAATGGCTTAAAACTGGAAATTAAAGTAGCCGAAAACGCTACCCGTCTGCTTCAGATGCTACAAGCCGGCGAAGCTGATATCGTAGCCTATCCGATGCCCATCAATAATGATTTGAAAAGCGAAGTTATTTATTGCGGGAGAGTAGATTCTTCCTATCAGGTGTTGGTTCAACGTATTGACAAGAACCAAAAACTAATCACTGACGTAACAGAACTGATAGGCAAAGATATTTACGTCACTCCCGGAACAAGATACCACAAACGCCTGATCAATCTTGATATGGAATTAGGTGGAGGCCTCAACATACATGATATCGGCCAAGATACAATCACTACAGAAGACCTGATAGAAAAAGTATCAACCGGCGAAATACCCTATACAATCAGTGATGATAAGATTGCCCGCCTGAACAAAACCTATTATTGGAATATAGATGTCAACCTGAAAATCAGTTTCCAGCAACGTTCCTCCTGGGTGGTAAGGAAAAGCAGTCCCCTACTGGCAGAGGCTATCAATGCCTGGACATCAGACAATGTAAGCGGATTTACCTATAAAGCAGCAAGCAAACGTTACTTCGAACTAAGTAAAAGGGTTTTGGAAATCAGCATGCCGGAGATCAAACACGGCAACATCTCCCCTTACGACGCCTTATTCAAAAAATACGCTAAAAACCTAGACTGGGACTGGAGACTCTTGGCCTCTATCGCTTATCAGGAGTCACATTTCATAACAAGCGAAGTATCCTGGGCAGGAGCACAGGGACTAATGGGTATTATGCCCGCTACAGCACAAACACTGGGTGTATCACTCGATCAATTAACAGACCCGGAGGTAAGCATCCGTACGGGTGTAGAAGTCTTGCGGCGCTTCAGGAAAGGATTTTCCAGTATTACAGACACTACAGAGCTGATCAAATTCACACTGGCCTCATACAATGCCGGTATCGGACATATTTATGACGCCCAGCGTCTGGCTGAGAAATACGAAAAAGACCCACTTATATGGAACGATAATGTAGACGAATTTGTCCGTCTGAAAAGAGACCCCGAATATTATAACGATCCGGTAGTAAAATACGGCTACCTACGCGGAACCGAGACCTACAACTATGTAAGAGAAATACTAGGGCGATATGAATATTACAAAAGCAAAGTAGAGAACTAACTAAATCTCTTTCCCCGTCATAATTTCCAACACCATCCTGTCAGTAGCCTCCATACCCTTAGAGCCTATAGCTGTCAGATTGGCTATTGATTTATCTACGTCTTCATCAATAATCCCTTCCACAGAAGTTACTACCTTATTCTCCATAGCCATCATGGCCGAAAGCATAGCTGTAGACACACCACTGGCTACTTTCATTGCGCAACTGGGCTTGGCTCCGTCACAAATCATTCCGGTTATATTGCCTATCATATTCTTGATAGCATATGTAGTTTGCAGTTTGTCTCCACCCATCAGGTATGTTATACCGGTACTGGCTCCCGTTGCTGCTACCACACATCCGCAGAGGGCAGAAAGCCTCCCCAGGCTTTGCTTGATATAAATCACCATCAGATTACTCAGCATCAAGGCTCTGATCAGCTGTTCCTCCGAACATTCGATATCTTCGGCAAAGGATAAAACCGGAAGTGTAGCAGCAATTCCCTGGTTTCCACTTCCTGAATTACTCATCACCGGAATCATGGCTCCGTCCATACGCGCGTCACAAGCAGCCGATGTCATCACCAACATGTGTGTATAAGGATTATCTCCCATATATTTCCGGCCGATATCGCCCGCAATAGTCTTACCTACCGTATGTCCGAACGAACCTTTCCTAGACTCTTCAGAAGCCTTTTTGTTTACTTCCGCAGCCTCCTTAATAAAACGAATCTCATCCAGAGGCATCTCCATTGCAAACTCATAAACAATATCAAAAGAGAGCTTTAGCTCTTCCGGACAACAAGCCTCCGCCTCTTCCCCCTCTGTTGAACAATCGCTCAAGACCTGTCCATTCTTCTCTACATACACAAAGCGTGTATGCTCATGGCAAATAATAGCTTTGGCAACCTCTTCACCTGCCTGACTAACCACTTCTACATACAGTTTATCTACATTCTCTTTCAGCGAGATACGGATACACTTGCGGGCAATCATCTCCTTCCCCTTCTCAAGAGCCTCCGGAGACAAATCACGTAAAACTTCAAGCCCATATTCCGACTTCCCGATTAAACTCCCCAAGGCAATAGCAATCGGCAGTCCAACCATATTCGTACCCGGTATCCCCACCCCCATTGCATTCTTCAACACATTAGCACTCAGAAAGACCTCTATCTTTTCAGGCACACACCCAAGAGTCTCAGCAGCCTTGGCAGCCGCCAATGCAACAGCCACCGGCTCCGTACACCCAATAGCCGGCAATATCTCCCTATGAATCAATGTAAATATCTGATCTTTAGTTTTGTCATTCATCCTTATTTATATTTTCTCTTTAGTAATGATTTGTGTTTTGCATATCAAAGATACGTAATATTGCGAAAGCTTATTACCACAAACAAAGAAAAAAGAAATTACAGCATTTTTTGTTTAATTTTCTTACCTAAGACAGACCCTAGGAGCACCCTAGGATCACCCTAGGCAGTCCCTATATGTAAGTAGGGGTTAAGACATAGAATTGAACACCTCCTTACAAACCCGACAAGTAGCCTCAGAGGATAGTATAATATGCCTGAATCCGGAGTTAACATCTCAAATTAAGATTTGGCCGAAAAAATATCCTTATATTTGTAAGGGCAAGCTAAGTTCCCTTTTATTTTGAACCCTTGAAAAAAAGAACAGACATAATAACACCTTTTGAAGTAAATTCGAATACTAACTTCGCTTCGTTTTATAATATGTATTATAAACGCTTCGTGCGTTATGCCTTTTATTATGTGAGTAATATCCAAACGGCTGAAGATATTACCCACGATGCCATCTTATATTATTGGGAAAATAAAGATAGCTTATCGTATGAAACAGATGTGTTGGGTTACATTCTTCTGACGGTAAAGAATAAATGTCTCAATTTTCTCAAGCACTTACAGGTAGAGACAGACTATAGCAAGAAATATGCAGAATTACACAAATGGGAAATTGAGGCCCGCATCATGACATTGGAGGATGACAATTATGCGGATATTTTCACAAAAGAAATCATAGATATCATCACAAAATCCTTGTCTAAACTACCGGAACAAACTCAATATATCTTTATTCAAAACCGTTTCAAATATCAATCCCGCAAAGAGATAGCGGCAGCTATGGGCGTTTCCCTGCAAAAAATAGACTATCACATAAACAAAGCCAACAATCACTTATACAAAGACTTAAAGGATTATTTGCCTGTTTTGTTATTACTTATTTATTCCTAATTGCTATTTAAATCTAAAATAATATTCAATTCGTTTGGGATTTTTGGAGGCTTAGTTGCTCTATTTACAGAAGCTAATTAATGAGAGAATGAAAATAAACCGCGATATATTGATCCGTTACTTTTCAGGAGAATGTACTGAAAGTGAAAAAAGCAGCATCCAGAAATGGTTGGAGGAGGATGAAACACATAAAAAACAGTTCATTAACGAACGTATCCGTTTTGATGCCTCCCTGATGATTGATGAAAATAAAATGCTTCATACAGACTATAAGGCAAAAGGCATCATCTGGAATATCATGAAAATAGCTGCCGCATTCCTTATCCTGGTAGGAAGTAGCTACCTGTTCAGCTTATATCAAGACAGACAAGGCGAAATGATATCACAAAATATACATGTGCCAACCGGTAACCGGACATCTATTACTTTACCCGATGGCACTTTAGTTTGGCTGAATTCTAACACGACACTCAAATACCCTAGTAGATTCTCTAAAAAAGAACGCATCGTAGAATTAGATGGAGAAGCTTATTTTGAGGTAACTAAAGACAAGAAAAAAACATTCATTGTTAAGACTAATAAATATAACATCGAAGTATTAGGTACTACCTTCAACGTAGAAGCATATAACAATAAAGAAACCTTTTCCGCAGCCTTATTCACAGGCAGGATAAAACTATACCAGGAAGAAGAAAAGGAAACCTCCATATTCTTAAATAAAGGAGAATGTGCAAAACTTGTAGACAACACATTGCAAATATCCCCTATTCAATCTGAAACCTACCGCTGGAGAGACGGATTGATCATTATTGAAAACAAATCATTTGAAGAAGTCATGCTCCTATTAGAAAAATATTTCGGACAAGAAATTATCATAGAAAATAAGAAAGTAAAAGATCTGGGATATCAGGGTAAACTCAGGATAGCTGATGGAGTGGATCATGCTCTGAGAGTATTGCAAAACGACTATCATTTTACTTATAAACGGGATGAAACCATGAGCAAAATCTATATTTATTAATTCTAAAAGAAATGCCTATGACAAAACACCTGTAGAAAAAAGAATCGGTAAATGCGTCAACACTTACCGATTCCAAACAAGTACATTGAAGTAAATATACTTATTAATTTAAATCATCACAAATATATGAAAAAACTTTTTTCATCAGAGATTCTTTTGTTAAAAGACAATAACTATCTCCACATATTTAGGATTATGAGAATCACAACTTATCTATTAGTATTCTTTGCATGTTTTGCTTTTGCCGAAAACACTAACTCGCAAAATGCCAGGGTGAACCTGAACAAGCAGCAGACAGCATTAAAGGAGGTCTTGAATGAGATAGAGCAGCAAACAGACTATCTTTTTATTTCCAATAGAGATATCAACCTGGAACATAAAGTATCCATTCGGGCCAGAAACAAACCAGTCAGAGAAGTACTTGACATTCTTTTTGAAAGTTCTAACCTGTCATACGCTATGGAGGGAGTGAATATCATACTCACTCAAGAATCTAAGAATGACCTGATAACTCAGCAACAAAAACGAACCATCACTGGTACGATTACTGACCAGAATGGTGATCCTATCATCGGTGCCAACGTTGTAGAGAAAGGAAGCATCAATGGTATCATTACAGATTTAGATGGGAAATTCTCGCTGTCGGTAGCAGAAAATGCCGTGTTGCAGGTATCCTATATTGGATATACTGCACAAGAAATCAGAGTCGGCAATCAAACGAACATTTCTATAATGTTACGGGAAGATACCCAAACATTGGATGAAGTGGTAGTTGTAGGCTATGGTTCGCAACTTAGAAAAACCATTACAGGAGCCATCTCGTCAGTAAAGGCAGAGGATATCGAGGCTCCGAATGCTGTCAGTGCCGATAATCTGCTACAAGGAAAGGTTGCCGGATTGATTATCTCTCAGAATTCGGCTCAACCAGGCTCGGGTATGTCTGTCAATATTCGTGGAGCGCTCTCTCCGAACGGTTCCAATAGTCCGCTTTATGTGATTGACGGTGTGATTATCAGTTCCGAATCGAATAAGGCGGCTAAGGTAGGTCCTTCCGGATTGTTAGGCACAGTTTTAAGAGATGGTTCCGATCGAAGCCCGTTGGCTACGTTGAATCCGAATGATATTGCCTCGATCGACGTACTGAAGGATGCGAGCGCCACGGCTATCTATGGATCATCGGCTGCCAACGGTGTGATCCTGATCACGACGAAAAAGGGAGAAAGCGGAAAACCGAAGGTAACGTATAGCGGCTCGTTCTCCGTACAAGGCATCAATAAATATTACGATATGCTGAATGCGCAGGATTTCATGAATGTTGCCAATCAGGGAATAAAAGAAGAATGGTTGTATGTTAACCGGTATGCCCCTTATGGCCCAACACCGGCGCCGGCCTCCGGATGGACTGTGTTGTATGATGAAGCGCAATTGGCTCAAACGGAATCGTACGACCATTTCGACGAAGTGAGCCGTACAGGTCTGATCCACAATCACAATGTCTCGTTTAATGCCGGTAGTGAGAACTTCAAGGTATATGCTTCTTTCAATTATTACGACCAGAAATCTGTAATGAAAATTAGTGATATGGAACGCTTTAGTGGCCGTATCAATATGGAAGCAATCTTTAGTAAATACCTGAAACTGAATGTAGCAAGTATGTACTCATTACTGACGGCCAACAACCCCTCTTCGGGAATGTGGCGGGGAAATGCCAATGAGGCAAACCAAACAAATGCTGCCTTGTATTTCTCGCCCCGCTTGCCGTTGCAGGATGAGTATGGCAATCTAACTTTCCCGGAGAATGCCATGAGTGCAAACCCGTTGGCCTGGAGCTATATGAGGGATAAGACAACAACTAAACGTATCATGTTTGCCCCCAACCTGGAAATCAAAATATTACCCGAATTAAAAGCCAATGTACAGTTGAGCATTGATAAAACGGATGAAAACCGGGATGTATTTTCTCCCTCCAAGTCCATACTTCCACAACAGACTCAGCGGAATTTCGGAGGTTATTCCAATGCCTATAATAATAACTACGGGATTGAAGAGTACCTGACATTCGATAAGCTGTTCGGTACGGACCACCGTTTGAACGTGGTAGTCGGTACGGGTTACTATGTAACGTCCGGGAATAACTATTCCGTTACGGTATTCAACTTCCCGTCGGATGCTCTTGAAAACAATTACCTGGAATTGTCTTCCGACGTTGAAGAGACCACTTATAGTTCGGGAAGATGGGAACGCAACAAGCTGTCTTATTTCGGACGCTTCAACTATACCTTTAAAGATCGCTACACAATCGGGGGAACGTTGCGTAATGACGGCTCTTCCGTATTTGCCGAGAACCACAAATGGGGATGGTTCCCCGGTGTTTCGGCGGCATGGACAATCTCGGAAGAAAACTTCATGAAAAAACAAAACATATTGAATTACCTGAAGTTGAGAGCCGGTATCGGTACGTCTGGTAATGAAAGTATCCTGACGGGTGGCAATTACAGCCTGACCACTTACGGTATGGCTAACGGTGCTTTATACTATTTCGACGGCCTCTTAAACAAAGGGATTATACAGAAACAAAAAGGAAATAAGAACCTGAAGTGGGAAACCGATGTGACAGTTAATGCCGGTCTTGATTTCTCGCTATTCAATGATCGTTTGTCCGGTAGTTTCGATTACTATGTACGTACGGCAAAAGATTTGCTCGATTTTGCAACCTTGCCTGCAACCGATATGGTAGCTACATTGGCCAAAAATATTGGCTCCACCCGTAGTACCGGTTATGAAATTGCCCTGAAAGGGGTCATCATGGAAAAGAAGGATCTCGATTGGAATGCCTATTTGAACCTGAGCCATAACCATTCGTACTGGGTGGAGCGGAATCCAGAAGTGCAGATCGCTTCATGGATAAAGGAGAGAGACGATTTAAGCCCGATTTATGGTTGGAAGACAAACGGTATTTTCCAGTCACAGGAAGAAGTACAGCAATATACATCTAACGGCAAAGTTCTTCAGCCCGACTCGTATGCAGGCAATAAGAAATTTGTAGATATCAATGGCGACGGCGTATTGAACGATGAGGACATCGTGAAACTGGGAAACAACGAACCCAAGCTCTATTTCGGTTTGGGAACGAGTCTCAGGATCAAGAACGTGATGATCGACATTGATACGTATGGCGTATTAGGCAAAAAAACGTATGACCAATGGCTATATCGCGGTTTGCCGAGTACTAAAATTAATACGAGTTATCGTTATCAGGATGTTTGGACCTCATTCAACACGACAGGATGGTGGCCGGGCATTGCGCCGAACGCTGCCGGTAATAGTAATAAGTCGGGGACTGACGATTTCTCTTTGCAGAATACAAGCTATTGGCGGTTCAAGGACATAAAGGTGACCTATATGTTGCCGCAAAGCTGGTTGAGGGATAACAAGATCGCTTCGAATGCTGCGGTATATGTTGACTTACAGAACACGTTGTTGCTCACAAACTATAAAGGTCTGGATCCGGAAATGGAACAGAATGCCGCTCCTTTCCCGATTCCGTTTACGGTTGTATTGGGTGTTAATATTACTTTTTAATTTTAATTTGAATGAATTATGAAGACGAAAATAATATATTCATTGTTGGTTTTGTACATGACTGTTTCCTTTAATTCATGCGACCTGGATTCCAAGGTTTACTCTTCGTTCGCGGAAACGAATTTCCCACAGACGGAGGAAGACGCGCGTTCCATGCTTACAGGCTTGTATGCCTATTTTAAATGTAATTCGGGCGCTGTGAACGATAATAGCAACGGCGTTTGGTGTTTGCCTCTTTTCACCCCGGGCTATGGAGGATGGCTGGGACTTTCCGAAATGACTACCGATGTGATTTATAACATTGAACATCAGAATATTTTCTTCAACTGGGGTAGCGCTTTTGATACCTATTCGTCGTACACGGTAAGCCGCAATATTACACGTGCGACTTATATACTTGAAGTACTCGACAAGGCAGATATTCCGGAAAAAGCGAAAAACCAATTAATAGCGGAGACGAAATGCCTGAGAGCCTGGCTGATGTTTTGCTTCTACGACCTATATGGCCCGATCCCTGTTATTACCGATCCGGCCAAACTGGATGATATCAAATACGGGCCTCGTCCTTCCAAGGAAGAATATTTCAACCAAATGGTAAAAGACTTTACCGAAGCGATTCCTCACCTGCATGGAAAGACGAACAATACGGACAACTGGGGGCGGGTAAACAAGGGAGTTGCCACGATGCTGCTGATGAAGCTATATATGAACGACCATCAATATGACAAAGCATTACCTTACGCTGAAAGCCTTACGCAGATGGGATATTCACTTTCCGAAGATTACAGCAAAATATTCAGTGAAGAGCATAACAACGAAAATATCTGGTCGGTACCCAGCGGACAGCAGATGGGAAATGAATGGTTCTTTTATATGATCCCATCTACCTGTGCCGAAGTGTCCGGTATAAAAGTGTCTCCTTACTGGGGGGTAATAATGATGCCGTGGGCATTCTATGACACGTATGCGAAAGAAGACAAGCGTTTGGTTGGTATAGCTGATAACTATATAGGCCCTGATGGAACTTTTTACTCTCGCGACGAGAATCAGGGTGACCGTTTGCCTTACGGGGCCATCATGGTAAAATACCTCTTGCCCAAAGAACAAACAAGTACCGGTAATCTTCCTTTAGTAGTCTGCCGGTATGCAGACATTATCCTGTCGTTAGCCGAAATAGAAAATGAACTGAACGGGCCTACGGAGAAGGCGTTGAACTACCTAAAACAGATTACCGAACGTTCGGGTGTTACGCATACCATCCCGTCTGACATCCGGACAAGTAAAGAGAAGTTCAAAGAATTCCTATTGGCCGAACGCGGGCGCGAACTCTATTTCGAAGGCTGGAGAAGACAAGACATGATCCGCTTTGGCAGATATATCGAATATGGCCGGGAACAAGGATATCCCGCAAAAGATCACATGGTATTATTTCCCATACCTCCCAAAGTGATTATCGAATCCGGAGGTATTGTCGAGAACAATCCGGGATACGAATAATAACCTCATAACCGGAAAGGAAGAGATGTAAACACTATATCTCTTCCTTTTTTATAAATACTTCCAAACTTATAAAATCCTATCAATCATGACAAAAAAAGTATTTAATATCATGTTTGTGGCATTAATTTTTGCCTCACTTTCTATTATGTCTACGTTTGCGCAAAGTGCATTCCTCATTGCCACGGAATATGTACCTACTGACGGGAAAACCGATGCAATCGATGCTATACAGAAACTCATAGATTCTAACCCTAACCGTACGATTGTCTTTCCCGACGGAACATATCTCGTATCACGTTCGATTCTTACCCCTGCCGACCCGCGCAAAAGCGTACATCTGGTACTGGGAAACTATGCTATATTCAAGGCTATCGGTGAATGGAAAGATGGCGGAGCCGTTATAAGGCTCGGGGCATCAAATCCGGCTAACAACATATCTATCCCGGGTAGTAATTACGGAATTTATGGTGGAATAATTGACGGTTCAGGCGTTGCCGACGGTATCTCGATTGACGGAGGACGCGAAACAAGAATTGAAAACGTCTCTATCAAGCATACCCAGGTGGGAGTACATATCAAGACCGGTGCCAATAGTGGCTCATCGGATGCCGACATCAATAATGTAAATATTGTAGGCAACGATTCCCCCACTTCAATAGGTGTACTGATTGAGGGCTACGACAACACGCTCAGTAACATGCGTATAGCATCCGTAAACAAGGGCGTTTGGATGAAAAGCGGAGGTAACAGCCTGCGTAATATTCACCCACTCTATATATTTGCCAAAGACCAGAATTATGAAACAAGTTACGGATTCATAATCGAAAGTGATAACAACTGGCTTAATTTCTGCTATAGCGACCAGTTCGCTACGGCATTCAATATCAAGAAAGGGGTATCTGTAAATCTTACCGATTGTTTCTGCTTCTGGTATTCCGGCAAAGTACCGTTTCAAACAGCCATAGACGCAGAGGGAGTATTCAATTCTATTGTGACCGGATTCCGAATGGGATTTCATGCTGATTGCACGAAAGTTACACTGCTTAAAGCCCATAAAGGTGGAAAAGGTGTATTACAAAATCAGATAATGCCGGAACGGAAGCTCTCAGACGAAGACATAAGTGCAGATTATATAAAATAACAATAAAGATTAGCAAAAATATTAAGTAAAGATGCAACATAAAATAATATCACTCCTTTATGTATCCATACTTTTATTTGGTTGCAATCACTCCGGATCGTATGTTAATCCTGTAAAAACAATAGACCAGACTGAAATACATCTTGCAGACCCATTTGTATACAAACACGATGGCATCTATTACATGACGGGAACATCCAATTTACCCCAGGGTGAGGGCTTTATCTGTTATAAATCCACCAATCTTATTGTATGGGAATATATCGGAGAACTTTATCGCAAACCTGAAAAACACATTGGAATTTATGGCTTTTGGGCGCCGGAAGTAAAGCATTACAAAGGGAAATTCTATATGACGTATAGTTGCTATGTAGAAGATCGTGATTTAATGCTTACCTGTTTAGCTGTAAGTGAAAAGCCGGAAGGCCCTTTTGTTGATCTTTATGCACCCTGGTTTGATTTGGACTATTCAGCTATTGATGCGAACATCTTTGTAGATGACGACGATACCCCATATATCTATTTCAGTAAAAATGGGAATCAGGATACAATATCTACCGGTGTTTTGTATGCAGCCCGGCTAAAGAAAGATCTTTCAGGCCTTGATGGCGAGCCGGTATTAGTGTCAGAGGCTTCCCAAGCGTGGGAAAAAGTAAATTGGGAGAATAATAGGTGTAACGAAGGAGCCTTTGTCTTTAAACAGGGCAACACCTATTACATGACCTATTCTGCGAATCATACCGGATTTGAGTCCTATGGTGTAGGAGTTTCTTATGCCAAACATCCACTGGGACCATGGGTTAAAAGCAAGGATAATCCTTTACTTACAACCAATCTTTCAAAAGGAGTTTCTTCACCGGGTCATAACTCAATTATTGAAACTCCCGATAAAAATCTCTACATAGTATATCACCGTCATGCAGACCCCAATTGCATAAAGCCTAATTATGACCGCATAGTATGTATAGATCGCCTCTATTTAGATAACAAAGGAAACCTACGGATAAATTAAGAAAAAAGAATCGCACCACATATGTAGAACGATCGAAACACAAATGTAAACCGATCGTTCTACATATGTGTTTCGATCGCGTGACATATGTGGCGCGATTCTTTATTTATTAACAATACACCTTATAAAGCTGATGGATACAAGGATTGATCCTTGTTGAAGATCGCGTGTATTGATTGCAGACAAGTAAGCATTTGTTCGTATCGCAAATTCGCATCTGATTCTATTAACTGATTGATTAAAAGGCTTTCTTCGGCAAGTTTGATTTCTTCGTTTAGTATTTCAATAAGGTATTCCAATGTTTTTTTGTTCTCGCGAATCAACAACTTTACATCTCTTGCTATAAGCTGCCCGCCGGCAATTACTTGATCAAAGGTCTCTGTTTCATAAAGATCATAATGTTCTTCAACGGATCTTTCCGCATTAATATCCAGATAGTTGGTTAGAAGCAGAGCGATATCGTATGCGTCTTTCGAAGCGGATAAGTGGCGGTCTTTCCATGCTACTAACTTCAACAAAAATAATCCGGGAAGGGAGGCTATTTTGATCGTAAATTCACCATCAATTTCTACGTGAATTGTAGCATCTGCCATCTCAGGAAATCCCCAAACTGACATAGCTATCGTTTCATCCGGAGGCCAATAAATATTTCCATCATCTTCTGCTACATCTCCAAATGGAACAATATCAACGACATACATATCTTTGTAAATGAAGCGTTGTTTCTGCTCTTTACTTTTAGCAAAACCCTCTATTTCAGGAAGATTTTCTTCTATAGATTGAAATTGTTTCCAGTCGGATATAGCAATAGCGATATCCAGATCGGCAGTCATACGATCCGGAACTAAATCATGCAAATTACTGAGTATCATATCACGAGCGGTGGCTCCTATCACATAAAAGTCTACATATATAGAGCCAAAGAAACGATTCAGTTCCTTTAATAAGTCTTTCAATAGCGGATTGTTTAAGCTATCACTTGAGATATTGTAGCTCATTGTTTAATATTATTTCTGCGGTTTCTATATTTCGGCTATCTCCGCTCCCCATCAGGTCTGCATATATCAAAAGAGGGGAAACTGTATTTCCTTCTTCCTCATTATAGAATAAGCGAAGTATTTCTATTTTCCCATTATCGTCGGGCATAAGTTTCAGGGACTTACCAACAGATTGCCAAATTTCATCGGTATAGATCGTATAGTGTGCCGGAGTAAGGCTTTTCGTTAAAATATTAGCGGCACATTCACCTCCCCAACGTGTTTTTTCAGAAATAGAAGATAAGTTTAAATAGTTCCAATTCTGATACTCGGATTTATTTATAAAACTCATTTTTTTTATAAATAATTTGGGGCGAAGTGTGTCATTATAAGCAATAACCCAACGTTTCAGAAGGTCGGTTTTGTTTTTAAGTACTTTTTTATTTTTTGTTTTTAAGATAAACTTTGAGTATACAAGTTCCTGAATGATAGTACTTACAGAGCCCAACGAAATCTGAGATAAGTCTGAAAGCTCCCGGAATGATTTGTTGATGTTATCCGGATTGGCCAATAAACAATAGATCAGTTTGATACCGGCTTCCTGAAAAGCACGTGCTTGGTTTGTTTTAGGAAGTCTTTCTATTTTTTTTCCTTCAATAATCAGTAAAAGATTATGCTGTTGTATATTACAGTTTCCTGCAGCATCTACATAGCTAATACCTTCTTCCACAAAAGATTTAACAATAGCAGAAGGTATGTACTTTGTTATAAGAAGCACAGGTAGATTCGCCTTTTTTGAGACATCTTTCAACTGTTGAAGAACAATCCCTTTATTTCCCTGTGTTATTTCAGGCTTTACAACAACGATGAAACGTTCATTTTTTATTTGAACAATTCTGCCATGCTCTTTTTTCCTATCAGAGTAGGTTATTACAATCCCTGTGTTTTCAAGGAGTTTATCCTTTATTTCTTCTAACAAAGCATCTTTTGCTTTCATACGATTTGTTCATTTTAATTCATTGTTCATTGTCAATGAACATACGAATATAATGAACATTTTGGAATAAACAAGATGAATGCTGCTTTTTATTGATTGTATATCAAGTAAACACTACCTGGTATAAGGGTATTTTCGTTTGTTGTAGCTACCTTTGTCGGAAACAACAGGGATTAGATGGCAAAGGACAAAGTAAGGGCTGCGTTGGTAGACTTGCAGGAACAGGATAGCCTGCTCAGGAAGGAGTATGAGTATGAGAAGGAAGCGTACCGGCAGCAATCTGAAAGGGCGGGTATGTGGAAGAAGGTGCAGCAGGGAGTGTGTTGGTATCCGGTGTCGTCTGGTAAGACTTATTATAATTCACTGAATCAGTTGGTGGTAGAAGTAGAGCGGAGGGCCGATAAGGAGGTAGAACATACGTTCGAACATGGTCGTCCGGTTTGCTTCTTCACTGTGAAGCCTGATGGTAGTTTTCAGTTTCTGAACTTTTCGGGGATTATCAGTTATGTGCAGGAGGATCGGATGGTGGTTGCCCTACCCTCTCCGGCCGCCCTGGCAGAGCTGCAAGCAGCACATGAACCGGGGGTGCAACTGTACTTTGACGAGACAAGTTATAAGACTATGTTTGCGGCCTTGGCAGATGTTATGCGGGCGAAGGAGAATCGCCTGGCATACCTCCGGGAGGTGCTGAAAGGAAGTACTCCAGCAGCTTTCCGCGACCTGTTCCCCTTGCGTTTCCCCTGGCTGAACCCCTCTCAAGAAGCGGCTGTCAATAGAGTATTGGCCGCTAAGGATGTATACATTGTGCATGGCCCACCGGGTACGGGAAAGACCACTACCTTGGTAGAGGCCGTATATGAAACCTTACATCGCGAGAATCAGGTAATGGTATGCGCGCAAAGCAATACGGCAGTAGATTGGATATCAGAGAAGTTGGTAGACCGGGGAGTATCGGTCTTACGCATCGGGAATCCTACCCGGGTGAATGACAAGATGCTCTCTTTCACGTATGAAAAGAAATTCGAGTCGCATCCCGACTATCCTACCCTGTGGAGCATCCGCAAGGCTATCCGCGAGATTCAGTCTTCCTTCCGCAGGCAAAGCAGAGAGGATAAAGATTCGGTACGGAACCGCCTGTCGAGGCTACGCTCACGAGCTACGGAATTGGAAATCAAGATAGATACCGACCTGTTTGATGAAGCGCGTGTAATTGCCTGCACCTTGGTAGGCTCAGCTAATAAGGTATTGAACAACCGCTATTTTACCTCTCTGTTTATTGACGAAGCAGCGCAAGCATTAGAGGCTGCCTGTTGGATAGCTATCAGCAAATCAGACCGTGTGATACTGGCCGGAGATCATTGCCAGCTCCCTCCCACCATTAAATGCCCGGAGGCACTAAAAGGAGGATTAGACCGTACCTTGATGCAGAAAATTGCTGCTTCCAAGCCCAATACCGTTTCCCTATTGAAGACTCAATACCGGATGCACGACGATATTATGCGCTTCCCCTCCCGCTGGTTCTATCATGACGAGCTGGAATCGGCTTCCGAAGTAAAAGACCGGGGCATCCTGGCGCTGGACACACCGATAGTATGGTATGATACCTCCGACAGTGACTTTGACGAAGCCCGTCCGGACGAGAGCATGAGCCGTATCAATCCGCAGGAAGCCCAACTATTGGTTTCCCAACTTCATTTATACATCGAGCGGATCGGCAAAGAACGCATCCTGGAAGAGCAAATAGACTTCGGCCTCATTTCTCCGTATCGGGCACAGGTGCAATACATACGGAAACTAATCCGGCAAGACGCCTTCTATAAGCCGCTCAGAAAGCGGATTACCATTCATACCGTAGATGGTTTTCAGGGACAGGAGCGGGATGTGATTATGATCAGTCTGGTACGTGCCAATGATTCCGGGCAAATTGGTTTTCTAAACGATCTCAGGCGTATGAATGTAGCCATTACCAGAGCGCGTATGAAGCTGATTATCATAGGAGACAGCTCCACTTTATCCCGTCATGCCTTCTATCGCGAATTCTATCAATATGTCAGGAAATATGGGCTTATTATCCCCTCAAAGGAAAAATAATCGTACCTTTGTCCTCTCGCAAAACGAAGCAATATGAAATACAGATTATTAGTTCTTGATGTAGATGGAACGCTTTTAAACAGTAAGAAAGAAATTACTCCTGCCACCTTATCTACCCTACTGAAGATACAGCAAATGGGGGTACGGATTGTGTTGGCGTCGGGCCGCTCTACCTTTGGGCTTCGTCCATTAGCACTCCAACTGGAACTTGATAAATATAACGGCTTTATCCTCTCTTACAACGGAGGCCAGATCTTCAATATGAGTACCAATGAGCTGTTGTTTGAACGGCGCATCAACCCGGAACTCATACCCTATCTGGAGAAGAAAGCCATTAAAAACAACTTCACCATACTTACCTATCATCAGGATACCATCCTGACCAACAATGCAGAAGATATACACGTAAAGGAAGAAGCAGAGCGCAACAAGATGAAAATAAAGGAAACGGCACACTTTGCCGACTCTGTAAATTTCTCTCCCTGCAAGTGTATGCTGGTAAGCGATGATATAGAAGCGCTGGTAGGACTGGAAAACCATTGGAAAAAGAAGCTCGACGGGTCACTTGATGTATTCCGCTCGGAGCCTTATTTCCTGGAGGTAGTTCCCCCTTCGATCAACAAAGCCGACACATTGGGCGTTTTGATGGGACATCTATCCATACAGCCGGAACAGATGATGGCCATAGGCGATGGAGAGGCCGACATCACCATGATACAAACAGCCGGTCTGGGCATTGCGATGGAGAATGCTCTCGACTCTGTAAAAAGATGTACGGACTATACAACAGCCTCCAACGACGAAGACGGAGTGGCCAAGGCCGTAGAAGAGCACATCATAGCCAAGATACGCCCGGCCGACATTCCTCTGGACGAACTAAACAAACGAGCCCGCCACGCCCTGATGGGCAACCTGGGCATACAATATACCTACGCCTCGGAAGACCGCGTAGAAGCTACCATGCCTGTAGACGAACGTACCCGCCAGCCCTTCGGCATCCTGCACGGCGGAGCTACATTGGCACTGGCCGAAACGGTAGCCGGACTGGGCTCAATGGTACTATGCCAGCCGGACGAAGTGATAGTAGGTATGCAGGTAAGCGGGAATCATGTATCGTCTGCCAAAGAAGGAGATTCCGTACGCGCCGTAGGCACCATTATCCATAAAGGGCGCTCTTCGCATGTATGGAATGTAGATGTATTTACCTCTACCGGTAAACTGGTTTCTTCTGTACGGGTAGTAAACAGCGTTCTGAAAAAGAGATGAGTTCAGAAGAACTACATATCTTAGATACGTACATCGGTGAAAACCGGAGCTTTGCCATTTACCGCAACCCGGAGGAAAAGACCTTGCATTTCCTTATGCAGGGAGAAGAACCTCCTACCCTATTAAATACCATCAATGAGCTGAACGGACAAAAAGGCTTTGTAATTGCCCCCTTTGCCGTATCAGACAACTCCCCCATCGTTTTGATGCGGCCTTCCATAGAGAAAGAAATTCCTTTTCAAGGCTTTGCAGAAAAAGGGAAAAAAGGAGAAAAGAGAAAAGATACGGAAACCGGAGAGGACTATGCCGAACGTTTCGCCTCTTTTATCCATCCGATACGTGAGAAACAGTTTAGGAAATTAGTCCTTTCGCGCAGTATAGATATTCCGCGCGAAGAAGGTTTTTCGCCCGTTCGCGCCTTTCTTCATGCCTGTAGCAAATATACCCGTTCGTATGTCTACCTGTGCCATACTCCCCAAACCGGAACCTGGCTCGGAAGTACGCCGGAAATGCTACTCTGTGGCGAAGGAAACGTATGGAATACGGTTGCCATAGCCGGTACCCAACCCCTTCTGGAAGGAGCCCTTCCCAAATCATGGGACGATAAAAACCTGATCGAGCAAATGCTCGTATCTTTCTATATACGAACACAACTATCTTCGTTTGGAATCCATCCGGCAGAGAACGGACCTTATACCGTACGAGCCGGGGAACTGGCTCATCTGCGGACTGATTTCCATTTTTCACTTCCCGATACCAACCTATTGGGTAACTTGTTGAAATTATTGCATCCTACACCTGCTGTTTCGGGCCTGCCCAAAGAAGAGGCGTACCGCTTTATCCTGGATCATGAAGGCTATAACCGCCGCTACTACTCCGGATTTATCGGACAATTGGATCCCGAAAAGAAAAGTGATCTTTATGTGAATCTGCGATGTATGAACATTCACAGTAATTCGTTTACTTTGTATGCCGGTGGCGGTTTGCTACCGTCTTCCGTACTTGAACAAGAATGGAAAGAAACGGAAGATAAACTGCAAACAATGTTATACTTAACAAAAGCAGATAATTATGTATTCTAATCATAAAAATGTCTTACAACTACTTGCTCTATTAAAAGCATACGAAATACAACAGGTCGTTCTCTCTCCCGGCTCGCGTAATTCACCTATTACTCATTCACTTGTAGCAGATCCTTACTTCATCTGCCATACGGTAGTAGACGAAAGAAGCGCCGGTTTCTATACCCTTGGTATTATCTTGCAAACCGGGAAACCAGCAGCCGTTTGCTGTACATCGGGTACGGCAGTCCTGAACCTGGGTTCTGCTGTTGCCGAGGCCTATTATATGCAACTGCCGATGTTGCTGATAACAGCCGACCGTCCCGCTGCCTGGATCGGACAAATGGCGGGACAAACCCTTCCCCAGCCCGGTATCTTCAATACCTTGGTGCGGAAGTCCGTTCAACTGCCTGAAATAGCAACCGCAGCAGACGAATGGTACTGCAACCGTCTGATAAACGAAGCCTTGCAAGAGCTAAACCATTATACATGCGGACCGGTTCAAATCAACGTCCCCCTGTCTGAACCTTTGTTTGAATATACGGAAATAAGGCTTCCCGAAGTCCGGAAAATAAACCGCTGTATGCCTCAACGGGAAATAGACGAACAATTAGAAAAAGGAGGCTTTGGCGAACGCTTCAAACGCTTCGGCAGGCGGATGATCGTTGTAGGACAACTGCTTTGGGAGACAGATACCATCCGCAAAGTACTGGAAGTACTGGCCGAAGATTATGATTGCGTAATCCTGGCCGAACAGCTTTCCAATATCCAATCGCCTTATATCACAGCCCATTTCGACGAGTTTCTATATACATTAGCCAAAGAAGAAAAGGCAGTCTACGCGCCGGATCTATTGATTACTTTCGGAGGACATCTTGTTTCCAAAAGAGTCAAACAATTCTTGCAAAGCTATCCACCGGAAGAGCATTGGCACATTTCACCCTCAGGCGAAATAGTAGACCTATTCCAATGCCTGACTCACCTGATAGAAGCAGACCCGGCAGCGGTACTCGATTATCTGGCATCCTACGACACTCCAGACAATAACAAACCCTACGGTTCGCAATGGGGAAATGCAGTAAACCGTCTTCCGGCACCTGAAATTAAAGACTTTTCCGACTTGCGGGCTATTCAGTTTTTTATGGAAACGGTACCGGCTGATTCCGTATTGCATCTGGCCAATAGTTCGTCTGTTCGTCTGGCTCAGCTATTCCCTGTCCGGAAAAAGATCCGCTTTTACTGTAATCGCGGGACAAGCGGTATAGACGGCTGTATGTCTACTGCTGTAGGATATGCCTCGGTAAGCAACCAGCCAACCTTTCTATTGATTGGCGACCTGGCCTTCTTCTATGACATGAACGCCCTGTGGAACAAGCAACTGAACAGAAACCTGCGTATCCTATTGAACAATAATGGAGGAGGCGAGATATTCTACGCGCTTCCCGGCTTGAATAAGTCCGAAGCCCTGGACACCTATATTTCCGCATCGCACCAGACAAGTGCAAAAGCCTGGGCTGAATCGGCAGGAGTCGCTTACTTATCAGTTTCCAATGAAGAAGAACTGACAGAGAAAATGCCTCTATTTATAGACAACAGAAGCAACAAACCCATACTGATGGAGGTGTTTACCTCTATGGACAAGAATACGGAAATACTGCGCAATTACTATCACGAACTTAAAAGAAAATAAATATGGCAAGAGAATGGACAACTATCAAAGAGTATGAAGATATTCTGTTTGATTTTTATAATGGAATCGCACGGATCACGATCAACCGTCCCCGCTATCGTAATGCCTTCACTCCTACCACTACAACAGAGATGAGCGATGCTTTGCGTATCTGCCGGGAAGAGCAGGATATATGTGTAGTAGTCCTCACAGGAGCAGGCGATAAGGCTTTCTGCTCAGGTGGTGATCAAAACGTAAAAGGCAAAGGCGGCTACATAGGCAAAGACGGCGTTCCACGTCTGAATGTACTGGACGTACAAAAGCAAATCCGCTCTCTGCCCAAGCCGGTTATCGCTATGGTAAACGGATACGCCATCGGAGGCGGGCACGTATTGCACGTAGTGTGCGACCTCTCCATTGCTTCCGAAAATGCCATCTTCGGACAAACAGGTCCTCGCGTAGGCAGCTTTGATGCCGGTTTCGGTTCTGCCTACCTGGCACGTATCGTAGGACAAAAGAAAGCCAGGGAAATATGGTTCCTCTGCCGCCAATACAACGCACAGGAAGCACTGGATATGGGATTGGTGAACAAGGTAGTCCCCTTTGATAAGTTGGAAGACGAAGTAGTAGACTGGGCCGAAACCATAATGATGCACAGCCCCTTGGCTCTCCGCATGATCAAAGCCGGACTGAATGCCGAACTCGACGGACAAGCCGGCATACAAGAACTGGCCGGAGACGCCACCCTACTATACTACCTCACGGAAGAAGCCCAAGAAGGCAAACAAGCCTTCTTAGAAAAGCGCAAACCCAATTTCAAGCAATACCCTAAATTCCCGTGACCCGCTTTCAATTTTCAATTTTCAATTTTCAATTGATGTTCCGCCAACCTGCTGGAACATCAAGAGGCATCTATACAACGCGTAAAACCTGGTACGTACTAATAAAGTCAGCGGAACATCAGAAGTGGGGAATTGGAGAATGTGCCCCTCTGCCGAATCTGAGTTGTGATGATCTGCCGGACTATGGGCATATCTTGCAGGATATTTGTCGGCAGATTGAACGGACGGGTGTTTTAGACAAGGAGGTGCTTCGCCCCTACCCTTCGATGCTCTTTGGGCTGGAAACGGCTTTCCGGCATTTTGAAACAGATAGCTTTGCTTTGTGGGATACTCCTTTCTCGCGCGGAGAAGCTGGTATTCCTATCAATGGGCTGATCTGGATGGGAAGTCACCAAAGGATGCTGGAGCAGATTGAGGCGAAGTTAAAGGCCGGTTTCCGCTGTATCAAATTAAAGATCGGAGCCATTAACTTTGAAGAGGAACTGGACTTGCTTCGCTATATCCGACAGCACTTTAGCGTAAAAGAGATTGAACTCCGCGTAGATGCCAACGGCGCCTTTACCCCTGATACGGCCTTGGATAAACTGAAACGGCTGGCAGAGTTGGATATCCACTCAATAGAGCAACCCATCCATGCCGGACAATGGGAGGACATGGCTCAACTATGCCGCCAAACGCCCATCCCCATTGCATTAGACGAAGAACTGATCGGCTGTAACCAATTAGAAGAGAAACACCGCCTCCTAACAACGATCCAGCCTCAATACATTATACTAAAACCCTCTCTGCATGGAGGTATGTCGGGCTGTGAAGAGTGGATTGCGGAAGCTGAAAAACAAGGGATTGGTTGGTGGATTACCTCTGCCTTAGAATCCAATATTGGGCTGAATGCGATTGCTCAGTGGTCAGCGAAGCTGACGCAGAACGGAACACGCAGAACGCAGCACGGGGCTATTTATCAAGGGCTGGGTACCGGGGGGCTTTTCATCAATAATATTGAGATGCCGCTTGCTATACGGAAAGACTTTCTTTGTTATTCGCCTGATCAGGACTATACGGAGGGGTATAAGGAATACTTTGCTTTTTTGGGGGAATGGTTTGATGAGTCACCTTTTGTAACAGTGCAGACATCCGGCTCTACGGGCTGTCCTAAGGCACTTTCTGTTGAGAAAGAAAAGATGATTTACAGTGCGCGACAAACGTGTTCTTTCCTTGATTTGCAAAAGGGAGATACCGCCTTACTGTGTATGCCTCTGCAATATATCGGAGCCAAGATGATGGTTGTACGTGCGCTTGTACAGGAGCTTCAATTAATAGTCAGGAAAGCCTCCGGACATCCATTAAAGGATGTGGATACACCGCTTGATTTCGCAGCAATGACGCCTCAGCAAGTCTACAACTCATTGCAAATCCCGGAAGAAAAAGAACGACTGGGTAGGATTAAGAAGCTGATTATAGGAGGAGGAATGATTGATCCGGCTCTGGAAAAAGCCTTACAATCCTTCACAAACGAAATATATGCTACTTACGGCATGACGGAAACCTTGTCTCATATCGCCATGCGACGTTTGAATGGCCAAGAGGCTTCATCAGCCTATACCCCATTCCCGGCTGTCACACTCCGTCTGTCTAACGAAAACACCCTTATAATAGAAGCGCTCCAAATATGCGATGAACCTTTGGAAACGAATGATATAGCCAAGATATACCTCAACGGAAGCTTCCGCATCCTGGGAAGGAAAGACAATACCATCAACACAGGAGGTATCAAAGTACAGGCAGAAGTGTTGGAAGAGAAGCTATCTACTATCCTATCATTCCCCTTTGCCATTACCTCCGCTCCTGACCCCAAATTCGGAGAAGCCATTGTCTTACTGATAGAAACAGACATCATTAATAAAGAAACAGAGCAACAAATCAAGGAGCTGCTCCCCTCATACGAATACCCCAAACATATCATAGCTGTTAAAAGCATCCCCCTCACTCCAAGCGGTAAAATAGATCGTGCCGCCTGCAAAGAAATAGCAATAGCATAAGGTTAGATATTTTTTACCAAAAAAGTGTATCTTAGCGGGTAGATATAGTAACTTAAACACATAATACGGATGAAACACTTGATAATTATTTGTTTAGGTATTCTTTTCAGTGTATCTGCATATGCACAGAACGGAGAAGTATGCCAATTTCCACAAGATCCTACTCTGGAAAAGCCGGAAGCGTATAAAGGCTTTGATAGTGTGACCTTGCTCGACAGTATATCGGTTACGGTTCAGCCAACCGGGTCGGGCTCTTTTGCTATTTATAAAGCATTTAAAGTGCTGACGCCTAATGGTGCAGTTAACAATCGTACGGTAATATATGATTATGATCCGCTGACAGCTTTTGCTGAGTTTCGCTATGCGGTTGTCTATCGTGCCAACGGAGATGTGGTAGGTCTTGATGTTAGCAAGGCTTGTGACTATGCGGCTCCTGCACGTGCTATCTTTTGGGGAGCTCGACAGATCATGTTGGAAATCGGCTGGTTGGAACCCGGTGACATCGTGGAATACGAAATAGCTAAAAAAGGATTTACATACGCTTTGCTGAGTGGAGACGATGACGAATCGCGCTTCATACCACCCATGCGCGGCCAATTTTATGACATTGTTCCATTCTGGGCATCTGAACCTACCGTTCGTAAAGTATATGAGGTATCTGTCCCGATGGAAAAAGAACTTCAATTCCAGTTCTATCAGGGCGAATGTTCTTCTTCCGTACGTTTTGAAGACAATAATCGCAAAACATATACTTTTGCCATGAGGGATATGCTACCGTTCAAGCGGGAAGCCAATATGGTAGACCTGTTCGATGCGGCTCCCAAATTGTTTATGTCATCTACTCCCAAGTGGCAGGATAAATCGCTGTGGTTCTACAAAGTAAACGAAGACTACGACAGCTTCGCCGCACTACCCGAGGCACAGAAAAAGGTAGACGAGCTGATCAAAGGAAAGAAAACCGAAATGGAGAAGATTGAAGTGCTCACCCACTGGGTGGCTGATAATATCCGCTATTCCGGTATCTCCATGGGCAAAGGTGAAGGCTATACCCTGCACAATACAAAGATGAATTATACAGACCGCTGCGGCGTGTGCAAAGATATTGCCGGAACATTGGTTTCTTTCCTGCGCATGGCTGGCTTTGAGTCTTACCCCGCTATGACGATGGCTGGTAGCCGGGTGGAAAAGATTCCGGCAGACCACTTCAACCATTGCGTAGCAGTTGTTAAGCTATCAAACGGAACCTATATGCCACTCGACCCGACCTGGGTTCCTTTCGTACGCGAATTGTGGAGCAGTGCCGAACAGCAACAAAACTATTTACCAGGCGTTCCTGAGGGATCTGACTTACTTGAAACACCTCTTTCACCTCCCGAAAACCACTTTGTCCGCATCATAGCTACCAATAAGTTAGATACAAAAGGTACATTAAGCGGACAATTCACCATTACCGCCGAAGGACAGTCGGACAGTAATATCCGCCGCATCTTTACACAAGGCTGGCAGACTGAATGGCAAAATACAATGGAGCAGCAATTATTAGCTGTTTCGCCTAAAGCTAAGTTAATCAGTGTAGACTATGGCAAGAACCCCAAAGACTATCAGGCAGCGCCTATCAAGATAACCTTCCACTACGAAATACCGGATTATGCCATTATGGGTAAAGAAGAAATGTTATTCAAACCAATGGTGATGAATAATTTGTATACTTCCGTACAATCCTTCCTTCGTATCAATACAAACATGGAAAAGCGGGAATACGGCTTTAAAGATGCCTGCTCACGCCTGGTAGAATTAAAGGAAATCACCCAACTACCCAAAGGGTATAAATTGGCAACAGCAGCCCAAAGAGAATCCAGTCAAAGCGGAGCAGCCGACTTTGAAGGCTATTTACGTCAAGAGGGAAACGAACTTAATCTCTATCAGAAGCTGACACTAAAGAAACGTGTATACGATGCCTCCGACTGGGACGGTTTCCGTACTGCCGTAAACAACTACAAGAGCTTCGGAGAATACGTGATATTAACAAAATAAAAAAGAACTTATGAAAAAGATATATATTCTGTTTTTGTTATTAATTGCTTCGGTTTCTTTGTTTGCTGCATCGGAGGCGGAGTATGGGGTATTGTCCAAGACATATACGCTGCATTCGGACGGTATCCAGGAGTTTCGTTATAATATGGAGCTGACGATCTTCACACATACAGCTATGAACCGTACCTATGGCGAGAGCTTCATTGTCTACAATCCAAAGTTTCAGGAATTAAAGATACATACATCGTACACCAAGCAGAAAGACGGTACCATTATAAAGACCCCGGAAAATGCCTTTGTGGAAGTGCTTCCCCGTCAGGCAGCTAACGCTCCGGCTTATAATCACCTGAAAGAGATGGTTGTTGTACATACCGGATTGGAGCTAGGCGCTACCATCTACCTGGATTACTCCATTGTTTCCAAAGCGGGATACCTTCCCGAGCTGGATCTATGTGAGCCGATAGAACAGACCTCTCCGGTAAAGGATTATACTCTTACAATCTCTGTTCCAGAAAGTAAACCACTGTTTTACTCATTAGTTAATTCAAACGTTAAGCCCTCGGAAAGTACAGCAAACGGTGTAAAACAAGTAAGTTGGAAGATCCGCAACCTACCGGCTGCTTCTATGGCTCCGCAGGTTACGGCTTTGGGAGGAGACAGGCAAATCTTGTTGGCCTCTACCTATGCTTCCAATCAAAAGGCACTCGAAACCCTGAATGCGCAGTTTGCTCCGGAACGGGATATGCCGATGTTGTCTTTGTCGGAAACACTAACAGAAGGCCTTACATCAGATACGGAAAAGATATATGCGTTGCTGAAACATGTAACAGATAATGTAGGATTCAGCCGTTTGTCTTTGCAGGAAACAGCTTTTCGTATCCGTTCTACAGACGATGTTGTTACCACTGCTTACGGTACGGAAGTAGAAAAACTGAACATGCTGGCTGCTCTGTTGAACGCTAGCGGAATAAAAGCAGAAACAGTAGCCGCATACTACACCCCTGCCGACCAGAATTGTTACGGATTAAGCGCTGTTGCCGACTGGTTTATCCTGGCTTCTGCAGACGGTAAACAATTCCTGCTGACTCCCAAACAGATGAAGATGTCGGATGCCGGCTGGTATAGTGAATATGCCCAGTATATAAGCCTGACTAATCCTGGAAAAAAGGTAAACTTCCAAACTCCTTCTACCAAGCTGGATTATACGTATACCATCACATTATCCCCAGATAAAGCTGACATACAGGCAAATGCGACTATCGGAGAGGCCTTTATCCCTTACACAAATAAAGGAAAAGCAACCGTTAGCGAGAAAACAGAACAAAAACTGAAGAACAATAACGGATATATCCTTCTCAGCTTACCGGAGGCTCCGAACAGTATTTCCAATGCTGCTTACAAGAACTATAACAGCAAACGAAATCAGCATCTGCTGGTACCATATAAAGCAACAGAAAGCATTAGCTACACAATCCAACTACCGGCAGGTATGGAACTGAGTACTCCTGCAACAACTAAAACAACAGATAATGCAGCGGGCAAAGCAAGCTATACTATTACACAAAACGGCAACTCAGTAGAAGTAAAACGCAATCTGGAGATGAAAAAGCAACTGATAACTCCTGCCGACTATGCAGCTTTCCGCAACCTGATGGTGGAATGGGCAGACATAAATAAGCGTCAGTTACTAATTAAAATGAAATAAGGATTTTTAGTGATGGGGCTTATCTTATTGTTGATCGGTATTGCTATTGCTACAAATATATACTTCCAACTTACAAAGAAAAAAAGAGAGCAATCCAAAGACTATAGCTTTCGGGATGGATATAAGTTAACACGTACCGAATTTGAAGATGCCCTTCAATTGATGGGGCGTAATCTCTGTTCCAACGAATATTGTAAAAGAGAAATAGTTACATTATTCATTGACGTAAGAAGAACCCTTATCGCTGATAAATGCTGGAAGGATAGTTTCGCTTTTAGTGAAGCTATCCTTCAAACATGTAAAAAAACGACTCTCGACCTATTAAGCTTCCAGGATACCATAGAAAGCCCGGCTAAAGAAAAGATAGACACAGCAACAACCCGTTTAATACAGGAACGGGCAACTGTCGTAGTCAGGCCTTTAACAAGAGAGAGCGACAGGCGTTTCTATAATAGTGGAGATGCATGGAAAGTGCGATATCAAAACCTTATAAACAGCTTTGACACAGATAATGTCCAGCAGTTTTATAACGATATCTGCCAACTGGCAACAATGTCTGATAAACGTGTAACTACTGAGCGCGAAATCTACCTCCTGGCTCATCAGTTTCTGGTTCACAAAGACAAAGAATATTCCCTAAAATTTTACATGCATTATCTGCATGTAAAAACACTTTCGGATACATTTAAACACAAAAAGATAAGTAAACCGAACGCAAAACTACTCTTCCGGAATACAAAAGAAGAACAACAATTCAATCAGGTATGCAGCAAACTTTTAACAAGTAAGAACCTGAATACAGCTCTCAAACAGTTTGATAATTTGGAGATCTCGCAACGAAAAAAAGTCAGATTAGATATTACTGCGATACGGGAAGCAGCTGGAAAACAGGCTAAAGTAGCAGGTATCTTAAGTGATATTCTGGCCGACGAACCGGAGTCTGTAACCATCCCACAACAACCGCTAACAGAGGTTACAGACAACAAGGAGGGGTTACTACAGCTATTTATAAATAAAGATTATAAGCTAAATAAAGAAGAAGTTGATATATTTGCACGATCGAAAGGGCTATTTATGAATCAATTGATTCAAAGCATCAATGAAGAACATTTTGACGAACTCGACGACGTTTTAATTGAAGAAGAAGAGGAGTATTATATGTTGAATGAAACATATTATGAACAACTAAGAGGATGACGATAAAAGTAAAACCCAAGGAAGCAACAGCTATCATAAATTCGTTGATCAGTGGCGTAGTACCCAAAATAGGCGTACAGCATATTACCGTAGGCCGTAGCAATGAAATAGAAATGGTATTAAAAGCGCTGGAAGAAGTGAAGAACGGACATAGCATGATGAAATACTGGATAGGAGATTTTGGCTCCGGAAAATCATTCATGCTGCATTTGCTGAATACGGTAGCTTTAAAACAGAAATTCGTTACTGCTACAGCCGATTTTACTCCACACAGACGTTTATATTCCAATGACGGGAAAGCCCAAGCCTTATATACCGCATTAATGGATAATATAGCTATCCAGACCAAGCCGGAAGGGGGTGCTTTGCATATCCTGCTTGAGAAATGGATCGAACAAGTAATAGTGCAAACAGCTACCGAACACCAAATTCCATTAGCAGAGATCAGGGATGCTAAGTACTTTAGCCTGATACAGAATAGCATCATACAAACAGTCAATCAGATAACCGAAGTAGGCGGTTTTGATTTCGGACTGGCTATCGTTAAATATTATGAGGGATTTATTTCCGGAGACGATTTCTTACGCAAAAATGCACTCAGATGGTTGAAAGGCGAATACACCACGAAAACAGAAGCCCGCTCGGATCTGGGAGTAAGCGAAATTGTAAACGACAGAAACTACTACGATATGCTTAAAAACTTCTGCCGTTTGTTTGTCAATATCGGATACAGCGGCTTGCTTATCAATCTGGACGAGGCAGTCAATCTATACAAAATAGCACATCCCGGTATGCGTCAGAAGAATTATGAAACCTTGTTGAGCATGTACAATGATTGTTTTCAAGGGAAAGTAGAATATTTGTTCTTCAATATAGCCGGAACCACTGATGTGTTGGAAGATAAGCAGAAAGGCTTCTATAGTTACGATGCGTTGAAAACACGCCTGAAAGTAAATAAGTTTGAAACGGCAGAGCTGCGCGATTATGCCCAGCCGGTGATCCGTCTGATGCCGCTAAGCCATGATGAAATATTTGTGTTGCTTTATAACCTGAGAGATATCTTTAACTTTAACTATCAGGTAGAGATCGGCTTTAGCAATGAAGATATCCACAGCTTCATGGAAGAGATATACAACAAACCGGGAGCTTCGGACTTCCTTACCCCTCGGGAGGTGATCCGTGATTTCCTTAACATACTGAATATTATCCGCCAGAATCCTAATGTAGATAAAAAGAAACTGGTAGACGAAATAAAGATCATCGACGAAAGAGAAGAAACCTTTGAAATGGAAGATGAAATAAAACAGAAAAAGATCAAGCGGATCGAAAAACAGTTCAAGAACGTATTGCTCCCACAAGAGATCATAGAAGAGCTATCACATGCACTACTGGATGATGAGAATGTTTTGAAATCGATTGTCGGCTCTTTTAATAATGAGGCCGGGACACTGATTGCTACGGAGAAGCGTTTGTTGTTTATCAGCAAGCAAAAGAAAATCAAGTCGTTCCCATACGGACAGATCAATGAGATGAGTTATAAGAGTGGGCCTCAGTACAGCGTTTTACATATACTGCTCGGAAACGAAAAATTGAACATAGATTTTATTCCCAACAGCCAGATCAAACCCCTTATTCACCTGCTGGAGGCACAAATAGACATCCTAGAACGCAAGACCCTCTCTGCCGAATTAAAATACTGGCAGAAAGAGATTCAAAATGTATCTATAAAGTCTCAGTTGGAACAGATGAGCAAAATAGCACATATCATCCAGGAAAAAGATCATACAGCCGGAGAGGTATTCTCCATGCGACATACAGATACAGTAGTTAAACTGCTGCGGCAGTACAAAGCACTGGAAGTTTCCGGCATAGATACCCCGGAAATAGAGGCCTCCCGCCAGCGGGTTGCAGAAGCCATTGAACTTACATATAAAGCGTTTGAACAAGAGTTAAGCCGTATCTTCGAATCGGATATGCTGGATATCGATGCCGAATCAATGGCGTACATGCAGAGTTTAAAGAACAGAGGATTAATAAACTAACAAATAAAGATCATGGAACATCCCATATTACCTGTCGATTCTCCCGAATTATCCATCGAAAGAAACAAGCTAACACCTGCCGACAACGAAAAGATAAGCCTGTATAAAGCAAAAATAGATTTGACAAATAAAAGCAATATCATCCAGTATGGCGCCGAATCCCAACACAGGATGGTTTCTTTTTCCGAGACAGTATTAACACAGGTAAGGAACAAGGATATAGGCGAAGTGGGCGATATCCTATCCGGACTGGTTACCGATTTGAAAACATTTGACAAATCCATCAACAAGCCGGGCATCTTATCTTTCTTCCAAAGCCTGAAGAAGAAAATATTACGTATCAAGGCAGAATACTCAAAGATTGAAAAGAATGTTGTACAGGTAGAGCGGCAACTGGAGAAACATTATCAGACATTACTGAAAGACATCCATCTGTTTGATAAACTATACGAACAAAACGAGCAATGTTACAAAGACTTGTCACTTCACATCTACGCCGGAGAAGATAAGGTGGCAGAAACAAATCCGGAGAACCTGTCCGACATGGAAAAGGATCAGTTACACCAGCTAGAGAAGAAATTGCACGACTTAAAACTAAGCCGCATGATTTCATTCCAACTGGCCCCACAGATACGATTAGTGCAAAGCAACAGTACCGTACTGATGGAAAAGATACAGTCAAGCATCGTAAACACACTACCTCTCTGGCGAAACCAAATGGTACTGGCCTTAGGGCTCGTTCATTCGCAACAAGCGCTGGAAGCACAACGGGCTGTAACAGATGCCACGAACCAGATGTTGCGCCGCAACAGCGAGATACTCCATACCTCAAGTGTGCAAATAGCCAAAGAAAACGAACGAAGTATCGTAGATGTAGAGACCTTACAAAAGGTAAATACCGAACTTTTTGCTACGATAGACGACGTATTGGCCATTCAGCAGGAAGGAAGACAAAAGCGCCTTTCGGCCGAAAAAGAACTGTTAAACATAGAAAACGAATGGAGGAAAAAACTATCCGTTTAAACCCACTGTTTAACGGCATTTTTGCGGGCTAAAAATCGCATGCATGCGTTTTGCAAAACGTACGCATGCCTTTTCAAAAATGCATGCATGCTATTTTTTGAACGCTCGCACACCTTTATTTTCCGGCATCATCTTTTATCTTTCAATTCTTCTGACTACCTTTGCAAGGTTTAGCCGGCATATATTGTATTTAACTTCCGGTGACATCTTTATCAGATTTATGGCAAAAAAAGGCAGCAGTTCAAAGAAGTATAACAAAGAAGAGGGAGTGTTCACGCTTTCCAGAAGTTTTTTAACGAATGAACGGACACGGTTTATTCTGGGGCTGATAGTTTCTTTTTTAACCATCTATATCGGACTGGCGCTTATCTCCTTTTTCTTCACGGGAGCAGCCGATCAAAGCAGCATAGAGAACCTGCCGGTGAGAGATCTCGTTCTCTCTAAAGGCTCTGTTAAGAACTGGACAGGTGTAAGGGGAGCTTTCCTCGCTAACTTACTGATGAATCATTGGTTTGGCGTGTCCTCTTTTGTTTTACTGTTCTTCTTGGGCTCTATCGGTGCAAAGCTGATGAATTTCAAAGGTATTTCATTGATCAAACGCTTCCTGTTCTCAGCCGCTATTCTGGTTTGGGGATCGCTGTTTTTTGCCTTTATATTTATCACAGGATACGAAGATACGTTTATTTACCTGGGCGGACAACATGGGTATTACCTCTCCGAAATGCTGGTTAGTAATATAGGTATACCGGGTATGCTCTTGTTTTTACTGGGTACCTTCCTGATCATTGCGATACTCTCCAGCAAGCATACCATTCCCTTCCTACAGAAATTGTTTGCCTTTAAATGGATGAAAAACCCCATTAAAAAGAAAGAGAAACCTGTATACAAGGATTTTGACGAAGAGGAGGACGAAGAAGAAGAAACCAACGATCTGCCCGAGAAAGAAGAGGAGGAAGAGGAAGAAAGCGAGAACCCCTTCGTTATTACGGTAGCGCAAGAGGAAGAAAGGTATGTACCTCCCGTTCAGACACCTGAACCGGAGCAGCCGGAAATCTTCAAGGTAGAAGTACCCGTTGGCGATGACGAAGTGTACGATGGCTCAGACTTGGGAGAATACGACCCGAAACTGGACTTATCCAACTATAAATATCCCACAGTAGACCTATTGAAGAAATACGAAAACAGCGACCATCAGGTAGACATGGAAGAGCAAACGGCCAACCAGAAGCGTATCAAGCAAACGCTTGAGAACTTTGGTATCAACATTGCCTCCATTAAAGCAACCGTAGGCCCTACCATTACCTTGTATGAAGTAATCCCTGATGCCGGTGTACGAATCTCAAAAATACGTAACCTGGAAGATGATATTGCACTGAGCCTTTCTGCCTTAGGCATCCGTATCATAGCGCCTATGCCGGGAAAAGGAACCATCGGTATTGAAGTACCCAACAAAGACCCGCAAATGGTGTCTATGCAGTCTATCATTGCGTCGCGCAAGTTTCAGGAATGTAAATACGACCTGCCTGTAGCATTGGGGAAAACAATCACGAACGAAATATACATGTTCGACCTTTGCAAAATGCCTCACTTATTGGTAGCCGGTGCCACCGGACAAGGTAAGTCCGTAGGACTGAATGCAATTATCACTTCTTTGTTATATAAAAAGCATCCGTCTGAGCTGAAATTCGTACTCATCGACCCGAAGATGGTAGAATTCAGTATCTATTCGGATATAGAAAGACATTATCTGGCCAAGCTGCCGGACGAAGATAAGCCGATCATCACAGACTTTACCAAAGTTATCATGACGCTTAACTCGCTTTGTAAAGAGATGGACGACAGGTACGATCTGCTGATGAAAGCACATACCCGGAATATCAAGGAGTACAATGCGAAGTTTATCAGCCGCAACCTCAATCCGAACAACGGACATAAATTCATGCCCTATATTGTAGTGATCATCGACGAGTTTGGCGATCTGATCATGACGGCAGGAAAAGAAATTGAGATGCCTATCGCACGTATCGCTCAAAAGGCCCGTGCCGTAGGTATTCACATGATTATTGCTACGCAACGTCCTTCGGCCAATATCATTACAGGTATCATTAAAGCTAACTTCCCTGCGCGTGTGGCGTTCCGCGTATCCTCGATGGTGGACTCACGGACCATTCTGGATTCACCCGGTGCCAACCAGTTGATTGGACGGGGAGACTTACTCTTCTCACAGGGAAATGATATGACGCGTGTGCAATGCGCCTTTGTAGATACACCGGAGGTAGAAAATATCTCTAAATTTATAGGTCAGCAGGTAGGTTATCCTACAGCTTTTGAACTGCCGGAATACCACGGCGAAGGCGATGGATCTTCTCCAGGTGCGGTAGACTTGGCGGATCGCGACCCGCTATTTGACGAGGCAGCCCGCCTGATTGTTATTCAGCAACAAGGCTCTACCTCATTGATACAACGCAAATTCTCTATCGGCTATAATCGCGCCGGACGCTTAATGGACCAACTGGAAGCCGCCGGTGTTGTAGGAGCTTCCGAAGGCAGCAAAGCCCGGCAGGTACTCATACAAGACGATTATAGTCTGGAGCAACTGTTAAACAATTTGAAGTAATGAAAAAGAACAGCTTATTTACTCTCCTATTGCTATTGTTCTGCGCAACAACGATCGTAGCACAAAATGCAAATGAGATAATAGATAAAGCAGCCTCCGTTTATAATAATGCAAACGGAATATCTGCCACCTATACGATTCGTATCCATTCGGCACAGAATAATGCAACGGAAAGTTTTGAAGGTGCAATCAATATGAAAGGAGACAAGTTTACATTTACAACTCCCGACCTGATTACCTGGTACGACGGCAGCACGCAATGGACCTACATGCCACGTTCGGAAGAAGTAAACATAAGCAATCCGGAAGGAGAAGAACTGCAATTTACCAATCCGGTAATATTACTCAATTCGTATAAAAAAGGGTTCACGGCAGTTTACAAAGGAGAAAGTACCGCTCTTAACGGGAAAGCTACTTACGATGTAGAACTAACTCCTAAAAAGAAAAGTGATATCACAAAGATCAGCCTGCAGATTGAGAAGTTTACAAGTTTGCCGGCAGGTATCACCATTCAAACCAAGAACGGAATAAAAAACACAATACATGTAAGTAATATAAAAACGGGCGTCAACCAAGCGGACAGCTTCTTTACCTTTAAAGAATCAGACTATCCAGATGCCGAGATTATAGACTTACGATAAACATCAAAACATGATATTATGAGTAATACAACAAGAGAAAAGATTCGTTGCCTCATTATAGGTTCAGGACCGGCAGGGTATACAGCTGCTATTTATGCTTCACGCGCTAATTTGTCTCCTGTACTTTACGAAGGTATCCAACCTGGCGGACAGTTGACTACAACTACCGATATAGAAAACTTCCCGGGATATCCGGAAGGCATAGCGGGATTTGATATGATGGAAGACCTGAAAAAACAGGCTACCCGCTTCGGAGCCGATATCCGCATAGGTGTTGTTACATCCGTAGACCTGGACAATAAACCTTACACGGTAACGATTGACGGAGAAAAGACGGTTGAAACCGACACCATTATTATAGCAACAGGTGCGACTGCCAAGTACTTAGGATTAGCAGACGAACAAAAGTATGCCGGGATGGGTGTTTCTGCCTGTGCCACTTGCGACGGTTTCTTTTACCGCAAGAAGAAAGTAGCCGTAGTAGGCGGCGGCGATACAGCCTGTGAAGAGGCATTATACCTTTCGTCACTAGCTTCTCAGGTATACATGATTGTCCGCAAACCATTTCTACGTGCCTCAAACGTGATGCAAAAGCGGGTAATGAATACCCCGAACATCACCGTTTTATTTGAGCACAACACACTGGGGCTATATGGCGAACAGGGTGTGGAAGGTGTTCATCTGATCAAGCGCAAAGGAGAGCCGAATGAAGAAAAGGTAAGCCTTGAGATTGACGGCTTCTTCCTGGCAATCGGACACACGCCTAACTCCAAACTATTCCAAAAGTGGCTGGAAACAGACGAAACAGGATATATCAAAACGATCCCCGGTACGCCAAAAACCAATATGCCCGGAGTATTTGCCGCCGGCGACGTGGCAGACCCACACTACCGCCAGGCCGTAACAGCCGCCGGTACAGGTTGTATGGCAGCCATCGAAGCGGAACGTTACTTATTAACAATGAACGATAATTAAAGAGTGACATCTCCCCTCTCAAGAGGGGAATGAACAGTAAACTTTGAAAAAAGATATTTATGAAAACAAAAACATTTTATATTCTTCTGCTGGCGCTGTTGGTCGTTATTCCGCTTTCTGCTGAAAACCGGACACAAATCATTGCGCACCGGGGATTCTGGAAAACCAGTGGTTCGGCTCAAAACTCTATCCGGGCATTGGATTTGGCTAATGATATAAATGTTTACGGATCGGAATTTGACGTACATATCACGGCAGATAACATTCCGGTAGTTTTCCATGACGATAAGTTTTTAGGTATTCCGATTCAGACTTCCAACTACGAAGATATTGTAAGTTACAGCTTGCCGAACAAAGAAAAGATCCCAACGCTGGAGGCTTACCTGAATAAAGGAAAACTTCTCAAGACAAAATTAATCTTTGAGCTAAAAACACACGCTACTCCCGAACGAAATCGCGAAGCCGCCCGAATCTGTGTCAAGATGGTGCAGGATATGGGTTTGCAGGAGCGAACAGAATATATTACATTTAACCTGGATGCAGGAACAGAAATCATCCGCCTGGCACCCGATGCCCAAGTATCTTATCTGAACGGTGATCTGTCTCCGGCGCAACTAAAGGAAGCCGGTTTTACAGGACTTGATTATCATTTCGATGTCATGAGAAAAAATCCGGATTGGTTCTCGGAAGCCAAAAAGCTGGGGCTAACAATTAATGTGTGGACTGTAAACACACCGGATTTAATACGTGAAATGGCAGACAAGGGGGCCGATTTTATTACAACAGACGTTCCTTTGGAAGCACAAAGCATAGTATCGCAACCGGATAAATGACATGAGGAAATATCTACTCTTACTACTCACTACCCTATTACTACAACCGTTTTACGCAGCCGATCACCCGAAAAGAGAAATACGGGCGGTATGGATTATGACCTTTTATGGCGAAGATTGGCCGAAAACAACTGCCACCAACGAAATTAGCCGCAAACGACAACAACAGGAGCTATGCGACAAGCTGGACATGCTACAGGCAGCCAACTTTAATACCGTTTTCCTTCAGGTACGACTCCGTGGCGATGTGATCTATCCTTCGGCTATTGAACCGATGAATAAGGTTTTTTCGGGCAAATATGATGTTAGCCCGGGATACGACCCTTTGGCATTTGCTATTGAAGAGTGTCATAAACGGGGACTGGAATGTCATGCCTGGTTTGTGACATATCCTCTCGGGCAAGGGAAGAAAACAGCCGTCAAAAAAAGGCCGGAACTCTGCAAGTTACACGAAAAAGAATGGTACCTGGATCCCGGAATGCCCGGAACCACCGACTATTTACTCTCACTGGTGAAAGAAGTAGTAACGAACTACGACATAGATGGCATTCAGTTTGATTATATTCGTTATCCCGAAAAAGCCGAAACATTCCCGGACAAAGACACGTACGCAAGATACGGGAACTCTTTAGGCTTGGCAGCCTGGCGGCGAGACAATATAAACCGCACCGTAACCCGCATCTACGATTGGGTAAAGCAGGCAAAGCCCTGGGTACAGGTTAGTAGCTCTCCCCTGGGAAAATACAACCGTATCCCAAGGGTTCCGAACGCCGGCTGGACATCCTATGAAACAGTCCATCAAGACCCGCAGCTCTGGCTAAAACAGGGCAAGCACGACATGATAGCTCCTATGATGTATTATAAATACGACAACTTTTATCCCTTTGTAGATAACTGGACGGAAAATACAAACGGGCGACTGTTTATCTCCGGTTTGGGAACCTATCGTATGAGAACCAAAGACGGCGACTGGTCTTTATATGACATTGCAGAACAGATGGAATACCTCCGGAAGTCGAATGCTAACGGAGTGGCTTTCTTTCGTGCCTCACAGGTATTTGGTGACACCAAAGGGCTTTATAAAATGCTAAAAAGCAAATACTTCAAATATCCCGCATTGCTTCCTCCCCTTACTTGGCTAAGTAAAGAAAGGCCGGAAGCTCCGCTGAATGTGAGAGTAGAAAGAGCTGGAAAAGACCTGAAGATCTCCTGGCGGAAACCAACAGATACTACTCAGCCCCTGACCTATACGATCTATTACTCTACCAACGGCACCGTAAACCCCAACCGGGCAGAAAACATCCTGGCTACAGGCATACGCGATACGGAAGTATATTTAACGGTCAACTCGGAAAAGGAACAGGAATACTCCTTCAGGGTTACGGCATCCAGTCGCTATCACATAGAAAGCAAGCCATCCCGTGAGATATATTATTATTTTTCCCGTTACTCCAAATGAATAGATAATAGCTTACGAGCGAAAAAAAACGGCTCACGTCCGGTTTTTATTTGCAAACGAGCCATATTTATTAGGTAATGAGCAAGAAATAAAGGGTAATTTATCCTATATTTCATTCTTTTTTCTATCTTTGCGTCGGATGAAAGAATATGTAAAATATCTGCTTGTTACCGTCTTAGCTGCCCTTGTCTTTTATGGTGGTTGCGGTGTCAATCTTATTTCATACTGCTGTGACGACTGTCACTCGTATGGAGTAGAGGTTGTAAAAAGCGACATTTGCTGCGATATTCATCATCACAATCACACTTGCGAGCATGCTACGGAGACTCATACTGCATCCTGTGCAGATCACACGCAGGAGGCCGATTGCTGTAGCCTTGAGCGGATCAGTTTTGAATGGAACCAGGTGAATATGCCCGACTTCCAGTTGGAACCACTTAATTTCGATATTTTTAATTGTCAGGTCGTATCTCTTGTACCTGCCATCAATCAAACAGATATTTTATATGCGGATCAGAACGCCCCACCCTTGATAGTCTGTCCCCGCGCCTACCTTTCCTTACTTACTACTCTTTTGATTTAATTTATACTGGCACCTCTGCGTATTGCGCAGGAGGAACATTATGTTTATCAGTATAAATTAATTAAAAGAACTATGTTAAAGCAATTATACATTATATCTATATTACTTTTTTGTACCGTCCTGTCATGGGCAAATGACGGTAAACGAATCAAAGGTCAGGTTGTAGATGAAAGCAAACAAGCGATCATCGGAGCCAACATCTATTGGGAAGGCACCCAAAAGGGTACAACTTCCGATGTAAACGGCTACTTTGAAATCGAACAAACAGATGGTGGCCAAAACCTGGTGGTCAGCTATATAGGATACGCTACTACCGTTACACCGGTAACGAATAGCAGCGAAGAACTTCACATCGTGTTAAAGGGAGAAATAGAGCTGGAGGAAGTAGTAGTAAGCGAGCGGAAAATGGGAACCATCTCCTCTCGTGTAAGCGTACTGCAAACCCAGAAGATCACCTATGACGAGCTATGCCGGGCCGCTTGCTGTAACCTGGCGGAGAGTTTTGAAACCAACCCCTCTGTAGACGTATCCTATGCCGATGCAGCTACCGGAGCCCGCCAGATTAAACTGCTGGGGCTTTCGGGCACGTATGTTCAAATGCTGACCGAAAACTATCCTAATTTCAGAGGGGCTGCTTCCTTATACGGACTGGATTATGTGCCGGGGCCCTGGATGGAAAGTATTCAGGTTTCCAAAGGTACGTCCTCTGTTAAGAATGGTTACGAAGCCATTGCCGGACAAATAAACGTAGAGTTTAAGAAGCCTCCTACGGCAGACATCTTCTCGGCAAACGTATTTGCAAGCGATGCCGGACGCTACGAAGGAAATGCCGACGCCTCCTGGCATATCAATGAAAACCTCTCGACCGGCTTGTTGGTGCATTACTCCAATGACAACAAACAACACGACGGGAATGATGACGGTTTCCTGGATTTGCCGCTGAAAGAGCAGGTAAACCTGATGAACCGCTGGTATCATAAATCTGATCAATATGTGGCTCAGTATGGTGTACGATATTTGCATGAAAACCGCAAGAGCGGGCAATCAACCAAACATCATGATTTTGCCGATCCGTACAAGATAAAGTTCAATACCAACCGGGCGGAAGTATATACCAAACAAGCCTACATCATTGACAAGGAAAAGGTAGAGAGTGTGGCGCTGATCTTGTCCGGTTCGTATCACGAGCAATTATCCATGTATGACCGCACGCCATATAACATATACCAGAACAATGTGTACGCCAGCTTGATGTACGAAAAAGAATTCACGCCGATGCACAGCCTAAGCACGGGACTGAGCATGAACTACGACGGATTCAACGAAAACCTGGGACAGGCCGGAGACAGGAAGATATTCAACAGAGACGAGGTAGTGCCGGGTGCTTACGTTCAGTATACCTATAACTTACATGACAAGTTTATCCTGCTGGCCGGACTGCGTGCAGACTACAGCAACCAGTACGACTTCTTTGTTACCCCACGTATCCACCTGAAATACAACCCTACCGACTGGTTCCACGTGCGTGTATCAGCAGGTAAAGGATTCCGTACGCCTAACATTCTGGCCGAGAACAATTATCTGCTCTCCAGTAGCCGGAAGATGGTGATCGCAGACAAGCTGGATCAGGAAGAAGCCTGGAATACCGGACTGAACCTCTCGTTCTACATCCCACTCTTCGGAAAAGAATTAACGATAAACGGAGAATGGTATTACACCGATTTCAGGAAACAGGTAGTGGTTGATATGGATAGCAATCCGCATGCCGTTCGCTTCTATAACCTGGACGGTAAATCCTACTCAAGTAGCTATCAGGTAGAAGCCAGTTATCCCTTCTTCAGAGGATTTACCCTTACGGCAGCCTATCGTTATACAGATGCAAAAACAGACTACCGAAACGAAGAAGGCATCACCCGTCGCCTGAAGAAACCGTTACTGAACGACTATAAAGGCCTGCTAACGGCATCATACCAAACGCCCTTGAAAAAATGGCAGTTCGACTTAACCGGACAGTTCAACGGAGGCGGCAGAATGCCCGAGCCTGACAAAACAAATCCCCTCTGGAAACCAACCTACGGAGCCTACACAATCGTAAATGCACAAATTACAAAGTACTTCCGTACCTGGTCTATTTATGTTGGAGCAGAGAATTTGTTTGATTACACCCAGGATCATCCGATTATTGACGCCGGGAATCCACGTGGAGATAACTTCGACGCTTCAATGGTTTGGGGGCCGATACACGGAAGAACATTATACGCTGGTATTCGCTTTAATATCAGCCGCGATTAATAAAGAAAATTATTCACACTTTAATACTAAACATTATGAAACGTTTTCTGGTATTTATGATTTGTTTCTTCGTAGCTATGTCTACAGCCTTTGCACAAGATGCGAAAAAGAAAGAAACAGTATCCTTTAAGGTAGAAGGAATGGACTGTAACAACTGCGTAAAAAAAATCGAAAAGAACATTTCTTTCGAGAAAGGAGTAACCGATTTGAAATGTGACCTGGATACCCGTACTGCCGAAGTAACATACAGGACAGATAAAACAGATACGGATAAACTGGCTACCGCATTTAAAAAGATCGGTATGACAGCTGTTGTGATAGATGATGAAAAAACAGAAGAGCCGCAAAAATAAATGTTGCGCTCCTGTTTATTCATAAAACATTTTATCTTTGTAAAGCCTCTTATGAAAGAGGCTTTCTTTCTATAAAAAAATGCGTATACGGAATGCAGCGTTTATCGGTGTCGTTGCATCTAAGAAATAGTAAGGCTTCACAGGAAGCAACACAAGCACGGCTGGATGAATGAGCAACAACTTATAGAGGGTTGTAGGAAGGGAAATAGACTGGCTCAAAAGGAGCTTTACGACACATATTCCCGCAAGATGATGGGAGTTTGCCTGCGTTATATTAACGACAGGGAAACTGCACGGGATATTTTGCAGGATGGTTTCGTAAAAATATTTACCAGCATTGACTCTTACACAGGCTCTGGCTCATTTGAAGGTTGGATGCGAAAGATCTTTGTAAATTGTGCGTTGGAATATCTGCGTAAATCAGATGTGATGAAAGAAGCGGTAGATCTGGATAATACAGCGGAACTGTATGCCCCGGAAAGCTCGGCTTTGTCAACAATGTCAGCCAATGAGCTAATGGAACTTATCCAGGCTTTACCAACTGGCTTCCGAACCGTCTTCAACCTGTTCGCTATCGAAGGTTTTTCGCATAAAGAGATCGGAGAACTGATGAACATAACGGAAAGCACTTCCCGTTCGCAGTATACACGAGCTAAGCAGTTATTACAACGTAAAATTACGGATTTGTATCAGTAACATGAAAGAAAAAGAAAGAGACATATTTGATGACCTGATCCGCTCGAAATTCCAGGATTTTGAAGCAGATACAAACCCCGGAGACTGGGAAGCGATATCCGAACGCTTATCGGTTACCTCAAACCAGCCCTTACGCAGACGATGGATGTATAGAGCGGCAGCTGCCGTTATCACCCTTCTGATGATTGTAAGCGGCGGAGTTTATTTACTCAGAAATGATCAATTAAATACTACAATAGCCAAACAGGCAGAGAAGAAAGAAACTCCTATTGAACCTCAGACAAAAGAACGCCCAACCCTTGTAACTCCTCCGGCCAAAGAAGAAACGCCTCTACTGGCTGTTGCCAAACGAATAGTACCCGCTAATACTACTGCCATATCTGTTAACGTTTCTATTCCCGAGAAAAAAGAAAAAGAAGGAGTCAAAGAGGATGTAAAAGAAAAGACAAACGATAGAGAAGTTATTCCTATCCGTAAAGACCAACCACTTATTATAGATGATGTCGTACCGGAAAGAAAAGAAACACAAAAGGAAGCTCCGGAAGTAAAAACAAAAGCCAAATCGTCCTCCAGATGGGGATTCGGTATGGGTGCCGGAGGTTTTACCGAAAGCTCCGGTAATGTAGTAAATACATATGTACTGAGAAGTAACTCGTATGCCGAAGACGAACGCTTGCTGTCCATGAATGCCCTTTCCGACCAGGCAGAAGGCAAAGAGCCTAAAACAAATATCAAACATCGTACGCCGATTTCTTTCGGAATATCCGTCAGCCGGCAGTTGAACGACCGTTTCTCGCTCCAAAGCGGGCTAACGTATTCATTCCTTACTTCCGATTGGGAAACCCAGGCAAGTACATATAATAAAGAGATACGTCAACGATTACACTTTATCGGTATTCCATTATCTTTGTCGTATCGTATAGCCGATTGGAACCGCTTCCGTTTTTATGCGTCGGCGGGTGCGCAGGCAGAAATAAACGTATCCGGACAAGAAAGAACAAAGACATTCTTTGTTGATCAGCAAACAGGTGTCGATACAAAAAGCGTACGAATGAAAGAATGGCAATGGTCTGTGAATGCCCGTGCAGGAGTTAGTTATCCGCTTCTCCGTTTTGTAAGTGCATTCGCCGAAGTTGGTGCCACATACTACTTTGACAATGGAAGCAGTATCGAGACGATTTATTCGGATAAGCCATTCAATGTCAGTCCGCAAATAGGATTAAGGCTAAACTTTTAAGTATAGATAAATAATAAACAATACATTAAAAAAAACACGAAAGTAAAATGAAGAAATTATTTTTTTGCAGCATGTTAGCTGTTGGCGCTATGTTGATGAGTTCCTGTTTGGGCGACGGAGGAAGTAATGAATACACATACACGTATTACGGAGTTGCCGATTACAGTCTGACAACTGGTAAAACTGTCCTACATTTCAGCGATGCGGATTATCCGCTATATTCTTCTACATTGGCTCTTCAGTTGAATGAAGGAGAATGCTACTATGTAACAGCCACGATAAAAAGCGATGACAATCCGGACGTAGCCACCACAGGATATTACAACGCAATCCCTACCGCTTTTGATATAATCAACAAAGGGCAGGTGATTCCTATAAAGTCAGATACGGCTGTCGCCAAACAAAATGAAATGGCAACTACCAATGTCGAACTCGTAAACTATGTGAAAGGGTATTTATTCGTGAATTCATACCACGAAGCAGTGGGCGGAAGCCAGAAAAACGAATTCGAATTTTCATACGATTCTGAACTGCCGACTATCACATCAGGAGGAAATGATGTATATCAGCTATACCTGCGTGTCAGAAAAGTACAAGACGGTACATCTGTAACGAGCAATCTGATTATTCCGAATGCCTACAATGTAAAACGTTTCTTCGATAATATCTCTAATGTCGAAAAAGCAAAAGGTAAAGACAAGTATTACTTTAGAATCAACTATATTAAATCCTTCGACAAAGACTCGGTTCCTACTTGGACCAGCTCTGAAGTTCAGTATAATACAATACCGAAGGAATCGTAAGTTAATACATTTCGATAAATAATATTAAATCGAAAGGAGAATGGCACACAAATCCATTCTCCTTTTTTGTATCGGGAGCTTTTTACTATCTTTGCGTTGTTAATGAATAAAATATGAAGAAGTACACTCTATTCTGTATATATAGCCTCTTGTCTGTGATACTTATCACTTCCTGCTTGGGAGATAGCGGACACTCGATTACTGTAGCTAATCAACCGGGAGTAGTTATAGTGTCTAATAATGAAACAAAAATCCAGCTGAAAGACAGCACATTCATCTATTCAAGCTCTTTTGCGTCCGGATATGATAATGGCGATTGCTTCATCTTTACATACGATCTTGATTACAACACACCGGAAAACAGCGATTCGGGCAAACAAAAGGGATATTATACTGTAACCATAAAACAAGCTCAGCCTATCAGTCCCTTGTATCCGCTGGAAGCAGGATTGGATACGGCTCAGGCCTATCAAAACGAACGGATGCTTACACTCGAACAAAGGCATGCTTTCATCTATAACCGCTTATTCCTGTACACCAAGCACAAAGTGGATTCCTTTCAGTTGCAAAACTTCTTTGAGCTAACGTATAACAAGCCCAACGAACCGAAGGTAGACGAGTCTAATCGCCGCATATACAACCTGTATCTGCGCGTATTCAAGAACACATCTGTCACAGAAGAGAGAGTCAGTAATCCGGAGAGTCTTTTCATTAATACATTCGACCTTCAAGAGATAGCCGACAAGGAAAAATCCTTAGGGAAAGACAGCTTATACATCAATCTGCATTACGTCAGCAGCTTCAGCAATAATACGCCTACTGTATCCAGCTGGGGAGAATCTCTGTACGGACTTTCTATTCAATAATACTCAGGCGGGCAAACTTCAGCAAGAGTTGTTTTTGCCCGAAATTGGCAAATTGTACAGTTGCTTTCATATTGCCACCTTCCCCTTCTATAGCCAATACTTCGCCCGATCCGAAACGATCATGTTTCACCTTGGCTCCTACCCGGATAGCCGACACATCAGCCGGTGGTTCCGAAGTTGTACTTGCGGCAGCCGAAGCAACGGTTGTCATACGAGGTTCTACCGCTTTGGGTTGCTGGAACGGGGAAGCAAAAGCCGGACGTTGAAGCGTTGGAGTAGCCTGCTGAGGTGCTTCACCACCTACTACATGCAGGTATTGCGGGTCTATATCTTTCAGGAAGCGGCTGGGAGAACATAAATTACTCTTGCCGTTGCGGAAACGGCTTTTAGCATAGGTCAAGATACAGTTTTCCTCTGCCCGGGTAATGGCTACATAAAACAAACGTCTCTCCTCCTCTATCGCTCGTGGATTATCTTTTGACATCAGCGAAGGGAACAGGTCTTCCTCTAGCCCTACGACAAATACATTTCTGAATTCCAAACCCTTGGCGGCATGAATAGTCATCAATGTTACCTTATTTACGTTTTCCTCTTTGTCATTGTCCTGGTCGGTAAGCAGGGCTACTTCCGACAGGAAATCTTCCAGTGAAATCTGCTCCAGCCCCTCTTCACGCCTGATATCTATATATTCGGAGATACCTTTCAGCAACTCTTCCAGATTTTCTTGTTTGCTAATACCTTCTACCGAACGGTCGCGGAACAATTCGGTAGCGATACCGCTCTTTTTCACTACCATAGACGTCATTTCATCAGCCGGAAGTTCTTTATTCTTCTGCATAAATTCGTCCATCATTTCCCGGAAAGCCGCCAGCTTCTTCAGCGTGCCATTATTCAGGGGTACGGCATAGGTTTCCGGTTCTTCCAGCACTTTCCAGAGACTTACATTGTACTCCGTAGCAGCAGCCAGCAGTTTGCCTACCGTTGTATCGCCAATGCCGCGTATCGGATAATTGATGATACGCTTCAAAGCCTCTTCATCGTGCGGGTTGATGATTACCCGCAGGTAAGCGATTACATCTTTAATCTCTTTTCGTTGGTAAAACGAAAGTCCGCCGTATATCTTATAGGGGATATTCCGCTTCCGGAGGGCTTCTTCAAGCGTACGCGACTGGGCATTGGTGCGGTATAGTACGGCAAAAGAGGCAAAGGAAGCATCAGCTGCCGCCATCCTCATTTCCGTGATCTTAGAGGCTACTACATAGGCCTCTTCATAATCCGAATAAGAAGAAATCAAAGACACTTTACTCCCCTTTTCCTTTTCGGAGAAAACGGTTTTATGTATCTGTTCTTTATTCTTATGAATCAAGCTATTCGCTGCATCTACTATGTTTTGTGTCGAACGGTAATTCTGTTCCAGTTTGAACAGGCGCAGGTTCGGATACACCTTCTGCAGTTGCAATACATTCTCTATATTTGCACCTCGAAACGAGTAGATGCTTTGCGCATCGTCTCCTACCACACAGATACGTCCGTGCAGCTCCGAAAGCCTTTGTACAATCTGGTGTTGGGCAAAATTCGTATCCTGATACTCATCTACCAGGATGTATTGAAAATGGCTCCGATATTTATCCAGCACATCCGGGTGATCGCGGAATAGGATATTGGTCTGCAATAGCAAATCGTCAAAATCCATCGCTCCGGCCTGGAAACAACGGCTCTGATAGCGCTTGTATATCTCGCGTATCATAGGCACTTTTGCATTCATATCACTCTCTACCAAGTCTTTGTTCTGCTCATACATGCGCCAGGTAACCAACGCATTCTTCGCATTAGAAATACGCGCTTGTATCATGCCGGGACGATACATTTTATCATCCAGATGCATTTCCTTGATAATCGATTTCAAAAGATTCTTAGAGTCCGCCGAGTCATAAATGGTAAAATTGGAGGTATAACCGAGACGCTCGGCTTCCGAACGCAGGATACGCGAAAAGATCGAGTGAAAAGTTCCCATCCAAAGACGGCGTGCCTTGTCCGGTTCTGTCAAAGCAGCAATACGCTCCTTCATTTCCCGGGCAGCTTTATTGGTAAATGTCAGAGCCAGAATACTCCAGGGCGGCAATCCCTGTTGCATCAAATAAGCAATTTTATACGTAAGTACACGTGTTTTCCCCGATCCGGCTCCGGCTATTACCAGCTCCGGTCCCTCCGTGTACAACACCGCTTCGCGCTGGCTTTCATTCAGTTGGTTCAAATATTCTTCCACAAGTATCTCTTTTCGGAAAGCAAAGGTAGCCATTTCTATCCGATTCTATACAGCCTGTTGAAAAATCATTCCTTACCTTTGTTTACATGAGAATACTATGAGTTGAAACATCAAAAACAAAAGCCTTATGTGTACAATTACAGTTAACCTGCGCCCTTCCAGTAAGGGGCTGGAGTCTCCGGGCAGCTTATTTATCCGCGCGGTACATCACCGGGAAGTACTTACCTATCGCCTCTATCTATCAGAGTGGAATGCGGAAAGCCGATGCATCGTATATCCCGTACCTTTGAATACCGAACGCCGGGATTACCTGCTTGAAACAGAGCGTGCTATCCGGGATGATATACATTGCCTGAAAGCACACCTCGCCAGTCTGGAAGCCTATAAACCCACTTATACGGTACATGATGTACTAAATATCCTACGCTGTCGCCGGGGAAGCAAGCTATTGAAAGGCTATGCTTACGGCAAAGCAGTCGAACTTCGCTTACAAAGCCGGGAACGAACCGCCGAGGCTTACCTCTCTGCTACCCGCTCGCTAATTCGGTTTAATGATGGACGGGATATCCCATTGGAAAAGCTAGATGCTCCTTTGATGCGCCGGTATGAAGCCTGGCTGAAAAGCAGCACGCTCTCACTCAACACCATCTCCTTCTATATGCGTAACCTACGCGCACTCTTGAATCGGGCCGTCAGCGAAGGACTGATCGAAAGTCCACATGCAAACCCATTCTCACAAGTCTACACCGGCGTACAGCCAACCCGCAAACGAGCCTTAAGCAAAGAAGAAGTAAGGATATTAGACAAACTGGACCTCACACGTAACGATATGAAAACAAAAGATATAGGACTTTGCCAAGCCCTGGATATCTTCCTGTTCTGCTTCCATGCCAGGGGAATGTCGTTTGTTGATGTAGCCTACCTGAAGAAAACAGATGTAAGAGACGGCGTAATCTCTTACCTGAGGCGCAAGACAGGTCAACTGCTCGAACTACGTATCACCCCTGCGATGCAGTCAATAATAGAGTACTACGAAGAAACAACGAAGGACAGCCCCTTCCTATTCCCGCTGATCCGTGAGCCGGATAAACCCCATCGCCCCCAATACCTTGCCGCTCTGAAGGTTCAGAACAATCGCCTCCACCGTATCGAGTGTCGGCTGGGCTGGAAAAAGAAGCTGACTACCCATGTCACCCGCCACTCTTGGGCTACCATCGCCAAAGGCGAACGCCTGCCCCTATGGGTCATCAGCGAAGGACTGGGCCATGCCAACGAGAAGGTAACCTACACCTACCTAGCCTCTTTCGACCGCTCAGTCATGGACAAGGCCGTAGACAAAGTTTCCGCCGCCATCCGCCGAGCCGGATAAAAAAAATGCCATCACTTGCTAAGTGATGGCAGGGGAAAGTGGATAAAGTATATTATGATTGAATAACAGCAATTTAGATATCCCTAAAAGAGCTTTCCGTGTAGACAAAAACACAAACATTGTAAACAAGGGATGAAAGTCCGAAAGGACTTATAAGTGGATAACCCCTTGCAAGCGTAGCGCAGCTCGGGGGGGAACAGCGCAGCTCGGGGTAGAAACGAGATACTACTAATCACCTGAGCTCCGTAGGAGTTCAATGCGTCTTTTCAGGGAGACTCTGGATGGATGGTAGAACTCCTGTCGGAGTTCCGGAGATGGTGGAGAGGGCTGCTCCTTTACCCCGAGCTACGCTGCGCTTGCAAGGGGTTATCCATCTATAAGTCCTTCAGGACTTTTCCTGCAAATTATCCTGATGAAGAAAAAGTTTCATGCCGATGAGAATTTTTTCTCACCTGCATGAGAACTTTTTCTCAACGCCATGAGAATAAATTCTCACCCAGGTGAAACTTTGAGTTTCACCCTATGAAAAATAGTGAAACTCGCAGGGTGCTGTATATTAACACCTTGGGTTTTTCTGTTGACGTTTTCAGTTGACTACTTTATATCTTATATGTAGAAAAGGTTGACTTGGTTTATATTCAGTTTTCCTTTTTCTCTACCTGCTTAAACAATCGGACGTTTTTGTTAACAATCGGTAGAAAGGAAAAGAGTACGTTTGCAACAGATTAGGAGACATTCTCCCATCCCCTGCCATCACTTAGCAAGTGATGGAGGATTTTATTGAATTATTATTAACCATTAACGTTAGCGCGTATGATAAAACAAACCGTTTTTCAGTGTTTGTTGTTTGCCGCCTTATTATTCTTGGCGGCTTGCAACGAAGAAACCGTATTGACTTCTCCCCCCGAATACGAGGGTGAAGGAAGTGTGACATTTACATTGCCTCTGATGACCCGTGGGGCAGTGTCTTATTCTATAGCGGGAGCAAGTGAGAATGAGCTCTCTGATATCACCATTTATATGTTTAATGATAACTCGAAAAAGCTGGAAAAGGTATTCCGGATGGCTGATATCGAGTTGGGTACATCGGGAACAAACCGGACTGCCAAGATTAATGTAACAGGCAAATCGGGCAAGAAAACCTTCTATTTTGTCGGCAATGGCGAAAACCGATCTGCAGACCTGGCTAACCTGAATGTAGGTGCAACATCTGAAACCGACTTTGTCGAGGCGATAACGGATATGCATACTGACACGCTGGTTACACCCTTGCTGATGTCCGGTAAAACGATCATTACGGAAGTAAGTACTCCGGACGATAAACCTTTGGAACTAAAAGTAGACTTAAAACGTCGTGTGGTACGTCTGGATATAGACAACAACCCGAAAGAGACGAACTTTGACATAAAGAAGATCCTGGTTTCCAAAGCTAAACTACGCGGCTATATATTTGAAGATAAAACAGCTACTCCTTTAAAATCCATAGAAGAAGCCAACTATAAGCCTATAGAGATTGAACCCAAAGACCTTCAAGCTCCTGAACGTCTGGACAGCGTCTTCTACCTGTATCCCACAACCATAGGAGTAGGAACAGGCAAGACAGAAATAGCCCTGGAAGGTATCTTCAATGGTGAAACAAAGGTCTACAACCTTAATATCGCAGACCTCGAAGCCCAGCCGAATAAACGCTACATCCTGAAGGTAAAGACGGTAGACCTGAACAAGGCCGAGATGGAGATAAAGGTAGAAGACTGGGTAGACGAAGTCATAGGACCAGCCAACCCTGAAACCGACCTGGTAACCTTCTCTGCCATTAAACGCACAGACGCCACAGGCATAGTAGTAGAGGCGAATGATACCTACAACCTGACAAAAGTCATCAAGGAAGGCAAGTTGACCTTTACAACCTCCTCCTTCAACGAAAAAGGAACGAAGGCAGAAGTAAAATACAACTGGGGCAGCGCCTCTTCGTACGGAGATTTTGTAGTCAACACCCCAATCCCTGTATTAACCTACAGCGGCGCCTCATACGTTCAGGAATACGAAATAGACATCCCGAACATAAACGGTAGCAAAGTCCCTGTAGAAGTAGAGATCACGATCCGCAACGAAGCCAACCTGGATCAGAAGAAAGTGATCACACTATATGCTAATCGCTACACAGATACAAAGTTGTATCCGGTGTTGGTCGGTGATATCTATTGGGCTCCTGTAAATGCAGGGGTAAGTGGTCCGGATGCCAAGGTGACTGATCATGGATTGATATATCAATGGGGACGTAATGTTGGATTTACGTATGAAGCCGGATTGGCACCTGTTACTGATACGATTAAGGGTCCTTTGGATTGGGAAGTGGCTACAACAGGCTCTTCAAAAGATAAATTTATTACTGGTTCAAATGCATCAAAAGGTGATTGGTTGGCGCCTCAAAATCATGATCTTTGGTCGGGTGATGACCGTCAAGGTCCTTGTCCAAATGGTTGGCGTGTACCTACAGAAGAAGAACTTAAGATAATCAATACTGCTTATGGAAATAATTACTCTTCCAACGGTGAAAAGGTTATATGGAATGACACAGAAAAACGTTTAGAAGTCAAGGGTGACAATGAAACAGATATACTCTATCTTCCTGCCTCAGGATATCGACTTAGTAGTAATGGTTCGTCTAAGAACCGTACTGCGTATGGTGGTTATTGGTCATCAGGTGTTGGAGCCACGGCTGTTAGTGGTCTGAATTTTCAGTTGTCAGGTCTCGCAATGGGTATGAACAACCGGGCTTCTGGTCGCTCTCTCCGTTGCGTACAGGATTGGTGATTTTCGCCCCTCTTGAGAAAGAAAATAAAAACATTAAACTTTAAAAGAAAAATGAAAACAAAATATACAAAACTAACAATGATACTGGCTGCTCTGGTGCTGATGTTGGCGCCTTCCTGCAGCAACGAGGAAGAGTATGTGGATACTCCTTCCACTCCGGCTCGTGAAGGCTTTATCACCTTCCGCCTTCAGGGAAAAAGACAACCTGTGAGCTATGCAACAATAGCTACTGCCAATGAAAATGCAGTAGATTCTCTTGAAATCTATATGTTTAACGACCGCTCGGCAGAAAGCCTACCCAACTTATTGCAAAAGGTATTCCGCGTAAGCAGTGACGACCTGGAACAACAGGATACAGACCTGAAAGCAACAGTAGACGTAACCGGTCGTACAGGCAAACACACCTTCTATTTTGTAGCCAATGGCAAAGACAATGCTTCGGCTTTAGGCAATGTAAATGCAGGTGCAACAACGGAAGAGGACTTCCTGGAACGCCTCTCTGACGTACAAAGCGGACTCCTTGGGACCCCGCTCCTGATGACAGCCCGCAAAATAATCAATGATGTAGAAGATGCCAAAGATGACGATCTGAAGGTGAAATTACTGCGCCGTGTAGCCCGTTTCGACGTAATAAACGATGCTTCTGAAACCAACTTCACGATAGAAAACATCATCATTGAGAACGTGAAGCTGCAAGGCCATGCCTTCGGCGATGCAACGGGTATCCCTGAACCAACCTTAGCAAAAGGCACACTGCCTTTAATAGAGTACAGCAAGGAAGCCAACGCCAACACCGCTACCACTATCGAGAGCCTGTTTTACCTCTACCCCACAGAGATAGGAGCAGATAAGTCCATCATCTCTGTTGAAGGTACCTTCCTGGGCGAACGCCGCATCTATAGCTTAAAAAACACTCAACAGATTGAAGCCAATAAACGCTATACGCTAAGAGTGCAGAAGGTAGAAAAGAAAGAGCCGGAGCTCAATATACTAGTAGACGACTGGGCCGACGACGGAGGCACCCATGAAGCCAAACCCGAAACAGATGATATGACAGTAGGCGCAGCTGTCCTGACAGGTGGTGCAGGTATCCAGGAAACGGACAAGACCTATGATATCACTAATGCCACTACCACAGGCACAATCAAGGTTCCGGTAACGACATTCAACAAATCCGGTACACACGTAGATGTTACTTACCTACACGGAACAGGCAACGGAACAGACAGAATTATCGTCACCTCTCCCGAACCCACTCTTACATACGCCGCAGGCTACATGCAAGAACACAAGATTGAGATCCCGGTACAGAAAACCCCTCTTCATGCACGGATAGAGATAGTCAACAACTCCAAGCCGGAAGAAAGAGACACCCTCTACATCAACGGTGTGCCAAACTATGACACTACAAACGAGAAACCTGTCCTATTCGGAGATATCTACTGGGCTCCGGTAAATGTAGGAGCCACAGAAGTTGGCACCACAACCGAAGTAAAACATCATGGATTGCTTTTCCAATGGGGACGTAATATAGGCTTTAGCTATGCTGCCGGACTAGGAACGGTTTCTGACACCATTCAAGGACCTTTAGATTGGGAAACAGCTACTACAGGTTCTGCCAAAGACAAGTTCATCAAGGGTGTGGAAGGCACAACAAACGACTGGGTAACTCCTTCGAATGACAACTTGTGGAGTGGTGACAAACGACAGGGTCCATGCCCTAATGGTTGGCACGTCCCAACCAAGGCGGAATTTGAACTGATTGGAGCTTACAGAAGTAGTTATACCGACAATGACGGGGTTGTAGCCTGGAATAATATTGAAAAGCGGTTGGAAGTTCAAGGTGATAATGGAGTGGATACCCTCTACTTCCCTACCGTCGGGTTTAGAGACATCGGTAGTGGTTTCTCGAATGGTCAAAGCGTGGCCAGCTACTATTGGTCGTCAGAAACTGGTGGTGTAAACGGTGTGCGTTTACATTTCTCTTCAACCAAGCTGCTTGTGAATACAGGCCGTCGTGCAGATGGTTATTCCATCCGTTGCGTACAAGATTAATCGTTAAAGATTAACGATAACATATACTTTTTTTACATATTAATGTTTTTGGTTAGAGCCGTGTGGACAGGGATTGTTCGCACGGTTCGCTTTTTTATGAACTATTATTCATTATATTTGTTCCTTACTTAATCAAAGGCTATTAGTACGAATGGAAATTCTGATTATTATTGGACTTATTTTATTGAATGGTGTTTTTTCTATGTCGGAGATTGCGTTAGTCTCGGCACGTAAATCCAGGTTGGAAATTGATGCTAAAAAGGGGAATAAATCGGCTCAAACGGCTTTAGATCTGTCTAATGAGCCCGACAAGTTTTTATCTACTATCCAGATTGGTATAACCTTGATCGGTATCCTTACCGGTTTGTATTCGGGAGAGGCATTTGCTGCTGACTTTGCAGAAGTGATCCGGAATGTAATACCCTCCATGGCTCCTTATTCTATCACCATAGCAAAGACTACGATTGTAATTATCGTAACCTACTTTACGCTTGTATTGGGAGAACTTGTACCCAAGCGTATTGGTATGAATATGGCAGAAAATATATCGAAAATCATCGCCCGCCCAATGAACTTCCTGTCATGTATTGCCACCCCCTTTGTGTGGCTACTATCTAAGAGCACCTCTCTGATTGTCAGAATACTGGGTATCGATGCCATAGAAGAAAGCAAAATAACGGAAGAAGAAATAAAAGCCATCGTAAAAGAAGGTTACGATGTAGGCGAAGTGCAAGAAGTAGAACAAGATATTGTAGACAGGGTATTCAACCTGGGAGACAGGAACGTAGGCTCTATTATGACACACCGCAGCGATATGATTTGGCTGGATATCAACGATGATGTAAAAACCATCAAAAGCGTGGTACAGCAAAATCTGTACAACATATATCCCGTTGTATCGGAAACCTTAGACAACATCCAGGGAGTGGTAAGCCTGAAAGACCTGTTCCTGACAATAGACACCCCTGATTTCTCACTGAAAAACATCCTGCGGCATGCCAATTATCTGCCGGAAAATCTAAGTGTATACAGCGCATTGGAGCAATTTAAGAATGCACGCGAAAAGTACGGAATCATCTCCGACGAGTTTGGAGGAATAGAAGGAATCGTAACCCTGAAAGACATCATGGAAGCCCTGGTAGGACAAATGCCGGAAATAGGCGACGACCTGGAGCTGGTAGAAAGAGAAGACGGTAGCGTACTACTGGACGGTCAGTACCCCTTCTATGACTTCCTGGAGCATTTTGACATGGAAGACCTCTACAGCGAATACGAATACAACACACTCAGCGGACTAATCTTGGACATACTAGAGCATATCCCCCAGACAGGCGAAAAGTTCTCCTGGCTCAGCTTCGACTTTGAAATCGTAGACATGGACGGAGCACGTATAGACAAAGTTTTGGTAGAAAAACAGCCTGACTGACCCCTTTTACATTAAATCACATAGGGTATTTGTATCTTCATGCGGTATAATAGTAAATAAAGTCCGACAGGATGATAAACAAAGCAGCGTTCAAACAGTTATTCGACAATTACTTCGATACGATCCGGAGCTTTATCTTTTATCGTTGCGGCGATACGGATACAGCATCGGATATGGCGCAGGATATCTTTATGAAGGTATGGGAGAAGCGAGAAAACCTGGACAGTTTTAGCATAAAGCCATTGCTTTACAAAATGGCCAACGATATGGTTATAAGCAATTACAGAAAAAGCTCAACCCGTATGGATTATGAAAAAAGCCTGACGATCCAAAATGAAAGCCCTTTATCACCAGAAGAAGAATTAAACGTTGAAGAACTGGCTTCTTCTTATGCTAAAGCATTGGAAAAGATGCCTGAAACACAAAGGGTTGTTTTCCTGATGAACCGAAACGATGAACTGAAATACCATGAAATTTCTGAATGTCTGGATATAAGCATCAAAACTGTAGAAAAACGTATGAGTGCTGCTTTACAATTCCTAAGGGCTAAACTGTTATAATTCAAGTAAGATATGAAAACAGATAATATAAAAATAACCCCTGAATGGAGTAAAAGCAAAGAAGAAGTATGGGCTACTGCTTTCGAGAAACTGGAAGATAGCCCTAAGGTGCTTCAAATAGCTCCCCGAAAAAGGCCTGTTTGGTTTTATGTTGCCGCATCTATTGCTGTAGTAGCTCTTATATTGCCCAGTATCGCATTTTTCTATACCCAAAGCGAAATAGCGGAAAGAGGTACGCATCTGGCTGTGGTTTTGCCCGATGGCTCGAAAGTAGAGCTGAATGCTGAAAGTGAAATCAGCTACAAACCTCTTTGGTGGTTCATATCCCGTGATGTGAAACTGAAGGGAGAGGCCTATTTTGAAGTTGAAAAAGGAAGTACCTTTGATGTGCGTTCCGAAGGGTATACCGTTAGCGTACTTGGAACAAGTTTCAATGTATTTTCCCGTGCCGGCAAGTTCAATGTAACCTGTCTTAGCGGGAAAGTGAATGTTTCGGATCAATCGGAATCGCTTACACTTACCCCCAATATGCAAGCATTATGGAGTAATGGGAAACTGATGGCAAGAGAGATTGGCGATGCACAGGAATCGATCAACTGGAAACAGGACAAATTTGTTTTTGTCGGCGTACCTTTGCAGGAAGTAATTCAGGAAATTGAAAGGCAGTACAACATTGAGGTACTACCCCACTCTATTCCGGATTACTCATATTCAGGTAATTTCACAAAAGCAATTGATCCGCATGACGTACTTAAAATAGTAGGTACTCCGTTCGGAATCGAATTTAAGATAAAGTAATTGAAGAGATTTATAACGATACTCATCATAACCCTGACAGGCACGATTGCAGCTTTTTCACAAGAGCTGCATTTGGTCGTTAATAATAAGCCTCTGAACGATGTACTGCGAAGTTTGCCCATAGAAATATCCTTTAATGACAAGGCTCTTTCACAATACAAAGTAACAATCAATAGAAAATTCGGCAATCCGCAAAGTGCGCTTGACTATTTACTGAAAGATAAACCCTTTCGTTATGAAAATATAAACGGGGTTTTCGTTATTGCTTCATACACTGAAAAGAAGGAACAGCCACCGCTTACTGAAGTTAAGCAGTACCATACCTTTTCTGGGACAATAAGAGATGCGGATAACGGAGAAAGCCTACCTTACGCCTATATTAGGACTCCCGGACAAACCGTTTCGACAGACGAGACAGGCCGTTTTTCTTTCAAAACAGACAGAACGGGTAGCTTGCGTGTGCAAGTGCAGCATTTGGGCTATCAAGCACAGGATACCATCTTGTTTCCCGGAGGAAACGAAATTCGCTTACAACCTGCTGTTTATATGATGGATGAAGTAATCGTCAGCCCTGCTCCCGCTACCATGCTTATCCAGTCGGGCGGCAGTCCCGGCGAAATACGTATTAACCATCAGATTGCCAAATACATCCCCGGAAGCATCGATAATTCCGTATTCAACCAGATGCGGATGATGCCCGGTGTAAGGGCATCGGGCGAACCCTCGGAAGACCTGATCACATGGGGCAGTAGTATGGGGGAAAGTAAAATCACATACGATGGATATACCCTGTTCGGAATTAAGAACTATAACGACCATATAGGCTCAGTCAATCCCTATATGGTAAAAGACATACGCATTATGAAAGGCGGCTACGGCCCCAGCCAGGGGGGACGTATCGGTGCCGTTGCCGAGATAAGCGGTATGGACGGGACTCTATTCATTTTTCCACAATTTCCAATAGTTTCTAATAATTGCTGATTATCAATATATTGCAAAATTTTATTTCTAATATTTTTTGACTATTTCGGATAGTTTTTATAGATTTGCAACACAAATGCAACACAATAAATTTAGCGGTATGGCAAATTTATATTATCCCTACATCAAACCAAATTATGTCTCCGGCGACGGAAAGACTCCTTTGTATGTGCGCTACAATTACAATCGCACAAAGCGTACACTTATATCTACCGGATATAATATCAAGCCCGACCATTGGGATGATAAAAAGCGTTGGATAAAACGTGCTTGTCCCGAATTTGAAGAGATTGATTCTGCTTTGACGAAAATCACATCGAAGCTGGGTGAGATATTAACCTACGCTAAAGACAACGGTATAGACCCTATTGTGGATTTTGTGTTGCTTGAACTGGAAAAGAACCGGGAGTACGAACAACGCTCTAATCGGGTAAACATGTTCGATACATTGGAGCTTTACATTGAAGAGAAAAAAGGCAAGGTTTCTGCCGACCAAATAAAAGACTATAAATCGTTAAAAAAGCATCTCACCAATTTCAAGGAACATTCATCACAACCTGTTACGTTCCGAAATCTCAATCTGAAATTCTATAATGAATTTATGGATTATCTTTTCTACAAGGCGGAGAAGCCAGACGGCACAATCGGCTTACTGACGAACTCTGCTGGAAAGGTTATCCGGCTATTGAAGGGATTCGTTAATTACCAAATAGCCAAAGGAACTATCCCTGCAGTTGACCTTACTCATTTCAAGGTCGTTGAAGAAGAAACCGATGCTATTTACTTAAACGAGAATGAACTTGCTAAGATTTATAAGCTCTGTCTTTCGGACGACAAAGAACTGGAAGAGATTCGGGATGTATTTATCGTAGGGTGTTTCACTGGATTGCGATACAGTGACCTATCCACACTTAGTCCGGAACATATTGATGTTGCCAACGAAACTATCAACCTAAAACAACGTAAAGTTCACAAAGCGGTTATTATTCCGATGATTGACTATGTGCCAGAGATTTTGGAAAAATATGATTATGACCTGCCAAAAATACCCAGCTATAAGTTTAACGAACGCCTGAAAGAACTTGGTAAGAAAGCCAAACTAAAACAAAAGGTAGAGATTGTTCGCAAGAAAGGGAATCTCCGAATCAAAGAGGTTCATGAGAAATGGGAAATGATGTCTTCGCATACTTGCCGGAGGTCATTCTGTACCAATATGTATCTCTCCGGTTTTCCTGCTGAGGAACTTATGCGAATATCCGGGCATAAAAGTCCTGCGGCGTTTATGCGATATATCAAGGTAGACAACATGCAAGCGGCAAACAGATTGAAAGCTTTGAGAAACAGTCTGAATAAGCGATCGTAATCTACAGGAATTCATTACCTTTATACCATAATTCAGATTCCAATGATAGTAAAACATCAAAATTTCGACCAACTAATTGATAATGTTTATCAAACGCATAGCGCATTACAAGAAAATGCAAAGAGAGCTATCAACCAAAACCTAACCATACGCAATTGGCTTGTTGGATGTTATATTGTAGAATACGAACAATATGGTGAAGATCGGGCAAAGTATGGCGACAAGCTAATTGAAGCAATGTCTAAATCTATAAAAGCAAAAGGGCTCAAAGGGTTCTCTCCTATGGCATTAAGAACGTGTAGAACCTTTTATAAAACATATCCTAAGATTCAACAGACACTGTCTGTTATATTTCAAAATCAAGACATCAAATCATTGTCAAATAGCAATATAGAGATTCAACAGACAGTGTCTGTCGAATTGGATGACAACCTCGAATTGTCGCCAGAATTGCTCCTGTCAAGATTATCCTACTCTCATTTTATAGAATTGATTAGATTTGACGATCCTCTTGAACGCCTATTCTATGAAGTTGAAACAATAAAGAACAACTGGAGCGTACGGGAACTGGAACGCGCGATCAATACAGCTTTATACGTTCGAACCGGCTTATCTAAAAACAAAGAAGCCATCATCAGTAAGTTCAAGAATCAGAAACCGGCTCAAAGTATAGATGTTATTCGCGATCCGTACTTCTTGGAATTTCTTGGATTGGAAGAACGGTCAGAATATAGCGAATCAGAGTTAGAACAAGCTATTTTAGACCATTTACAGAAATTTCTGATAGAACTTGGCACCGGGTTCTGTTTTGAAGCTCGCCAGAAGCGAATCACATTCGACAATACCCATTATCGTATTGACTTGGTTTTCTATCATCGCATTCTGAAAAGCCATATTCTGATTGATTTGAAAATAGGCAAATTCGATCATGCCGATGCTGGGCAAATGAATGTCTATCTGAATTATTATAAAGACAATGAAATGTCGGACGGAGATAATCCCCCTATCGGACTTATCCTCTGCGGAAGCAAAGGCGAAGCTTTGGCGAAATATGCAACCTCTGGTATGGATAATCAGCTGTTTGTTTCCAAATACTTAGTCCAGTTACCCGATAAAAGAGTCTTAGAGAATTTTATCAAGAAAGAAATTGGAGAATAAAAGACTCTTATTTGCCTTTTTATGAATTACAAAGCTCAAATAGATGCCGTTCTTCATTATATAAACTCACAAATTCAGAGAGATTGGTCGAAAGAACCGGAAAACACATTCAATAATGCGACATCCATTGCCAAACTGATGGATATTGCTTGTTTGTCTAAACGCAATTTTCAGTTAGTCTTCAAGGAATACATAGGAGAAACTGCTGGTGAATATATAGATCGTATTCGTATGGAATATGGAGTGTTGCTACTAAAAGAAAACCGTTATTCTAACAAGGAAATAGCAGAACGCTTAGGATGGGCAAATGATACAGCTTTTTATAACGCCTTCAAGAAGAGAAATTTACAATCGCCAACAAAATATAAAGCTGAAAGATTTGAATTGAATACATATGTTGAGTTTGACAAAGTCGACTACACCCTCATAGAATTGCCGGAGACGCCAATTATCTTTTTTCTATACAACGGTAGTTATGATGATTATACTACCGATTTTTTTGAAGAAGAAAGTTGGGAAAGACTTCGTCAATATGCTCAACAAAACGACTGGCTTCCTGAAAAAGAAGAATACTGGGGCGTTTGTTATGATGATCGTGATATTACCATTGACAATAAATGTCGATTTTACGCAGGATTAACCGTCAATCATCTACCTAAGATGAAAGTGACCGATGAAATAAAATCTATGTATTTCCCCAAAGAAAAATATGCTGTTTATATTCACAAAGGTCCTTATGAAGAACTTGATTCTTTCTATAATGCTATTCTTCACCAAATCCCCGATGGTTATAACTTGAGTGATGGTTTGATTTTAGAACGATATCTAAATAGTGTAACAGATACTCTGGAAGAAGGTTTACTGACCGAAATTCTGCTGCCGATAACCAAGAAGTTACTCTAACAAAAAATTCCATAAAACACCATTTCCTTCTTCAAAGCCAGATTTCAAATTAATTCTTGGCTGTTGTTTCACTGTCAACTTTCTTTGATTCATTATCTCATTAGAGGTATTTTGTATATTGATCTCACTATTAGGATCATCAATTTCTACAATTTTATTGTGATCTTCTGCATTTAACCCCATTGCCTTCAAAATAGTATTGGGACTTCCGTTTTTTTCTCCAATAATATCAAAGTTAGAATCCCAGACACTCCTAATTAGAAAACTTACGGGAACGCCTTCATGACCAGCAACAATATCAAATCGAGTGTATGTATCATCTATGTTGTTAGAACTTAAATAAATACGAAATCCTTTGCTGTTTTGAACGGTAGTTTGTTCTCTATATTTTGATTTTTTATAGATAAAATTAGTCCTATACCAGTCATGAGCATCATCTCCAATTCCACCATAATATATTTCTAGCATTCTAATAATATATTTATTTCCTCGGATATATAAAGTAGAACCCAATAGAGATTTAGCTAATGCCTCAACTGCCTGTATTGAAGTTTTTTTAGTTTCAGTATCACCTACAAAGGTCCCATTTTTATCTATAAGATTTTTGATCTCATCAAAATAGCGAATCATAATGTCATTTTTTTAGTTATAAATATTTTACAAAAAACATCCACTAAACGATTTTACCCAATCGCCGTTGAACAAATTTAGAAAACATTTTCATGTCGCTGATATTTAGCACATTAAAAATTTGTTCATTAGAATTTGAATTAGTAATAAAATGCTAGCAATCAGCAAACTATTTTCTATCTTCAGTCTTATTCTGCCGCTTCATTTCTTCCAATATTTTCTTCTGATTTTTTGAAATTTTACTTGCTCCGCTTATCCACCGTTGTAGCTTTACTCCAATCCAGAATAAAACGACCAATACTACTACAAAAATAACTAATTCTTTCATTCCTTTACTTTATTTGAGGTTATACATTAGTTTTCACAGATAGGAAAGCCATACTGACCTATACTTTCCATATACTCTAAGATTAAATCAATCACTCTGTCAACATAATATTGGGGTATGAAATTTCGTTCAAGATATTGTTCGAGAAAGCGATATATTGCATTTTTGAAATCTCCATCGCCAACCATCATCCCAGAAGAATTATTCCAAATAGATTCAAATCCCTTTGCTATAAGCAGGTAATCAAAAGTTGACAAATAAAAGTCGAGTTTGTTAAATACAAAATATTCTTGTTCTGTATGATCCGGTCGCTTTAGAGGCAATTTGCAGAAAGAAATTTCCTCCTTTACTCTTACATTCCATGTGATGCAATTAAGAACACCTCCATCTATGGCTATTTCATTGGAGTTTACAGGGATAACCTTACAATGAGAGAATATTTTTTTTGCATAGTCAAACGCGACCTCATCCATATTTAAACCAAACTGGGGAAGCAATATATACTCTCCAATTTGTACAAAGTTGATATAGACTCCTTTGGCTGTATAATCTCCATTCTCATTTTTTTCATCTACAAATTCTGATGGAAACCTGATAATATTTAGCCCAGTATTTTCAAGTGCTTTATTCATCTTGCTTTGCCAACTTTTACTCTCATAAGAATAATCAGCAACCAGCAAATCTGTGTCGTTTAAGAATCGAACCATTCCATCTGCATGTCCCGTCATATCGTATGGCACTTGTGGCATCAGACAAACATTCTTAACATTCAACTCTCTCTTAAGCATAGCAATGATTGACTCTCTCTTGAATTGGGGATTATCTTTTAGCACTTTCTCTGTTAAAATGACATGAGAAGCAGATTTTACGACATTACCTCCGTCAATGACTAAATTCACCTTTTTAACATTCATCCTTTCATTGACTCTAATGTCAGATGGAATAGTTAGTTTATCAATGTATTTGGGTGAAAGATAGTAATCTGGGAAATAGTCAAATTGAACAAAATCACTTATACCTGTTTGAATGGGCATGTAGTCTCTACACCAAATATCACGAGTATTCTCAATAAAACCATATCCGATTCTTTTGTCTATCAGTATATTCTCCAATCTTTTCCAAAACGAATAGTATCGTTTTTTTTCCTTTATTAAGGAACTGAAATACACAAAATTAGTTTCTCTATCTGTTATCATATCTTCAATTTTATAGGGCAAAATTAGGCAGAACAGAGAAAAGAAAAACTATTCAAAAGTGCAGAAAGCCTAAATAAGAGTCAAAGTATAGCCGGAAGCTTGTTTTTATCTATTACTTAGGTTTAACTTCTTCATACATCTGATACCAAAACACCGCTTTCTCTTTCCACTCCCGATATTCATGAATAAAGTATCCAGCAAGAAATGCAGAGATCAGCGTTATTACCCACATCGCAATATACCATTTCAAACCTTTGGATGGTTGTTTTACTTTCCGAAGCTTGTTTTCCATTTCATTAATGAAGTTCCGGTTTAGCTGCTCGAACTTTGACGTATCAATTGGAATTTTCTTCTCATATAAGATATTTATACTCTCCCTAACTTGATTTGTAGTTTTATCGTTCGTTCGGGATATCTCCCGAAGCTGATCTATTTGAGCGGACAGAATGCTATCTGCTGTTTCTCGGGAAATATCTTCTTTTCCAGCAAATTTATTTCTTCGCTTGGTTGATTTGTTAGAATTGTCGTCCATAATATCGTTTTTTTGGTTTCTTCTTTTTATGTTTCAATGTATTGTCTTCTTCGGGATTGTGTCTATTTGGAGTAAACAGATCTGCTAATAGCGAAGCTATACTGGAACTTACTCCTGAATAGGATTGTTGATTGCTCTCATCTTGGTTATAGTTCTGTTGAAGTCGTTGCGGACGATTCTCTTCCAGTGAAGAAGAAAAGTTCCCCGCAAGCGAGCGGAATCCGAACTCCCGTCCGATTTCCGATGCTTTGAACGTCTGTCCCTCGTAAGTGAATCGGATTCCATAGGTTTTACCTTGTTTATTCTTAGCAGGCTCAATACCGACTCCTTCTTTTTCCAATCCATATAAAAAGCCCTCTAAGCTGGTATTCTTAAACAACTCATAATAAGCAATTTGTTGGAGCTTCTCTTTCGTCTGTTGTCGTGCGGGGTCTGTATGAGCTTCTTGATGCTCCTTTTGTTTCTGAACATCTTTGGCAATCGTCAATCCCATTTCACGGCTTATCTCTTCTGCAATTTTTGCCGAACGATTGCTCACAAAGGTTGTATCGAATACTTTGCCATCAACTCCGATACGGTTTGCAATCAGGTGGATATGCGGTTTCCCGGTATCTTTATGGGTACAGGCTATCCATTGATGATTCTGTAATCCCATTTTATTGGCAAACATCCGGGCTATTTTAATCATATCTCCCGGCTTTAGTTTATCTATATCCTGTGGAGATATACCTATCTCATAGCGCATATACTTGTTTTTGCATCGGTAGTTATGCTGATTAACCATTTCAAACTCCCGGAGAATGCTGGCAGGTGTATCATTCTCAATCATATTTCTGCCGACTATCTTATCCAGCTTCCCTTCACGCAAGGCGTAATCAATCGCATTGCCTCCGTGTGCTATTGCTTTCCCTTTCCCAATCATACGCTTAAAAGAATCGGTTATACAATTGTCGGGACTGTTCCAGATATTCCGCAATGGCGATTACTAATTGCGGGTCTTTGTTTCTTATAAGATTGGCGAGCCGGGCAATGGCATTATTATGTTCTTTCAGTTCCCGGAAGTATGAAATCTCTTCTGGGCTTAGCTTCGGGCTGGCAAGTATCCGGCCAGTCAGACATTGTTGCCGGCAATACTCGGAAAGGGTTACTCCCGACCTTTCAGCCATACCCTCTATTCTCTCTTTCTCTGATTCCGTACATCGGAATTTTATATAAGTACTTTTCATCTTTTCTTTTATTATTTGATTCAAAAAACTGTCGAGAGCGAAGCGATTGCAGTTTCCCCGCCAGCGAAAGCGGTTCAGGCGGCAAGCGCAGTTTGTGGTAACAAACTGACGTCTTGCAATGCACTTCGCGCATTAGGTTAGCTTATAAGCTGCGCCCTTTCTTTCTTGTTGGTAGTTGCCGCTTAATCTGGACGGCGGCTCTATTCTTTTCAGGCTGTTTTTGTAGGTTGGATTTATCCCGCCAGTAATCGTTCAGGTCTTTATGGTCTCGATAGAAAACAGACTGGTCGATTACTTCTTTACATACTGGGCTTAAACACTGAACAGCCCGCTTTCCGGCTTCATCGTTATCCAAAAAGGCGTGTATTGTTTGATGGGTTTGAAGAAACGGAATCGCTTTCGGAAGATTGGCGATTGAGTTTAATATTGCCGAATCAATTACAGGTGAAGCATTCTGTTTTAATGAAAGATAAGAAAGAAAGTCTATGAAACCCTCGAATAGCATAACTGCATTGTTACCGTTGTTTATGGTTGTTATATTCTTTGGAGTAGTACTTCCTTTGAAATACCTGTTCCGAAGCTCCCATCCTCCGGCATCATTCCGAAAACCGACAGCGAAATAAGGTTTGTCCGCAATGGAATAATGAATTTCCGAACAATATTGTTTCGCTATGTCGGTATTTATACTGCGTTCTTTCAGGTAATCAAGCAAAGCAGGGTGAGCAAGCGGTTTTATATCCGTAATGGTTAGTGCCGATTCTCGGCTTTCTAGTTTAGGAAAAATAGGCAAAGTGTCATTCCGATGAAAGGAAAAAGAATTTTCCAATTGTCGGAGTGCTTCTGCCAGCGAACAATTTTCCAACTTCATCACGAGGTCAACAATCGAACCGCCCTCATTAGTACCGAAGTCGTACCATAAATCTTTATCATAATCAACTTTGAAACTAGGATTGCTGTCATTCCTCAAAGGGGAGAGATACATTCCGTAATATCCCCGGTCTTTTACCGGACTGATTCCTTTATTTTCAAGATATTGCTTTATACTTATATAATTTGAATTTTTCATTTTCTTATTTTTTAGCTGTTTTACTTACTACACAAATGAATCTATGTATTGAACTGATAATCAATTATCTTTATGTAGTATGATTATATTTTGTAGTAACTACTACTCTGTAGTAAGGTAGTAGGATGAGAGTAAGATGCGAATTTTGCTTCTTACTACGACTTAATCCTTTTTCTTTCACTGGATTATATATGATTGTAGTAAGGTAGTAAGAAGAATAATCCATATCTATATTTCTATAAATCACGGTCGAAGAATGGATTTGGCTTGATTTTCTTTATCCGGTAGCATTGAACCGGATTAGCTCCTTTCGTCAATCGCTTGGAGAGCCGTTCAAATTCAGCTTTACGCAAAGCTTCGCCCATTCGCTTCTCGGACAGTTTTACCAAAGTGTATGCCTGTAAGTAGCTTAATACTTCCGAGGTAGTCATATAACATTCTTCATCGGCTTCCGGCTTCTCGAACCCTTTCAGTAGCATTTCATATTCGGTAGTCTGTACGTGGAATTGTTGGCTAAGCCTGTGCAGCTCCGTAATTTCTTCCTCGACAAACCAATAGCGATAGCCATTATCCAAAAGCCACATCACTTCGGAGAATACATTATCCATATTGATTTGCTCCGCTGTTTTGATGTCGATACTGATAACCTCGAATGGCAAGAACCTACGACTGCCAGTCGGATCAGTTAGAAAGTCGTTGCCGTTAACCGATGCCATGAAACTGACTAAATGCGGATATTCTTCAATATACACATCATACGGACGACGGTATTTAACAGCCGGAGTCGTTATCAGATTCTTTAATTCGTTTTCATCCCGCTTATTCAGGGCTTTTAACTGGTCATCGATATTGATAAACAGGTATTCGGCAATCATCGTCAATACATCTTTATTTTGTGGATCTATCTTTCCGGTAAACAGATAGCTCTTTAGCGACTGCGGACAAAGATGGTCTAACCATGTTGTCTTAAACCGCCCCTGTTCTCCAGTCAATACCAAACAAGTATGGTTCTGACAGCCCACATCTTCCAGAGCATTGGCACCCACGCCCACTAACCATTTTGTGAGGTATTCGTTCCATTTTTCAGGATTGGCGGTGGTTACAGTCTGCGCTAATTGGAGGATATATTGGTTTATGGCAGGCTCTATACGTAGCAATTGCCGGAAATAGTCTTTAACCGGATGCACCTTTGGCGAAAAGTCGCTTTCGAGAATGGTGCGGATATTCTCTGCCGATGTAGAAATGCCCAGCTCCGTATCAATCCGTCGTTTGAATGAATTGAGGGCAAACTTGGTAACAGGGTGAAACGGATTATTGTCGTTCTTCATGCGATACTCCGGTTTGGATTTTATCACATTGAAGCGGAAATCGTATTTCTCCTGCAAGTATGCCTCAATCCGCTCATTTTTGGATTGGCGGACGGAAGAATCTGTTTTCTCTTTCATCGGGATCAAGATTCTTCTGTCGTTCTACATCTATTTAGGATAAAGTTTAAAATCTCCTCTTTATCATAGAAGACGAGCTTCTCCCCAAAACGGTATTCTTTGTAATAACCGAGCCGGGCGTATTTACGGACGGTGGGCGCAGAGGCTTTTAGAAGTTTGGTAGCCTCTTTCATCTTGATTAGGTTACTCATCGCCTTGTCAACAGGCGACGCTTGTTCTTCAGGAATGCTGTTCTCAACAGCTTCCTCATTTTCTGATTTTAACCAGAATTTCTTGAATGTCTTTCTCATTTTACTAATAATTTTAGAAATTTCGAAAGACAAATATATAATGTAATTTCTCTGGGAATAAGCAACTTGCGTCTCCGGGACAATACGGGACAAGGCTTCACAGAATGGGACAAGTCAGCCTGTTATGGCAGAGAGTAAAACAAGGGGAAATGAATAGTAATAAGGCGAAAATATCAGACTTTGACTGATAGGCTTTTCATATCCTTTTCAATAATGAAAACCGCCTTTGCAAGTCCAATTTCTGAATAGAATTCCCGGATGGTATCCAAATGTTTCAGAAGTGTTTTAGTATCAACATTGCTTCGGTTCAGCGAGGGATTGGCGTGTAATTTCGTGTCAGACGGAACGATTTTCTCTCCGATAAGAGTTTGCCATGCTTGCAATCGGTCTTCGGGAGTATAGGCTGGAATGAGCTCCGAAGCCAGTAAATAGCCAAAAATGCGGTCACCCAATTGTTTGCGACCTCTTATGGAATAGCATTTGAGGATTTTATCTTTTATTACTTGTATCGTATCTTCTTTTGTTAAGTCATTGGCTTGTGTAAGAGGAGATATACCATATAGTATAGATTTTATAGCTTCATCTGAAATATCATCCTGAATGAATAAGTTTTCGACCTCTTCACGTTTAGTTCTGATTATTTCAGCTATATGCTTTTGTTCTCTTCCTGTTCCAAAAAGCAAATTGAAGAACGGAATAACGCTGGAAACCTTTAATATAAGGTTGCTATCTTCGGAAATTTTCGCACAATCATCCAGAAAGATATTTACATCAAGAGCTTTGCCTTTCTGCTGCTGTACCTTAAAGCTAGCATAATAGAATTTAAGGATGGAAACATCAGATGTCCCCAACAAATTCTCATTATACATTTTGCGATACCGATTCATATAATATCAAATTGAGTCTACAAAAATAAGTAGTTTTTGTGTAATTACCAGTAATTGCTCATGAGGATTATGCTGTTTCCTCTAAATACCATAAATTATTCGTAAATTGCAGCGATTTAAATTATTAGAACAATATGGGAAGGAAGAAAACAAATGGCAGAGTCCCTACTTATGATAAACTATTAGTTCCAACATTAAAAGCCTTGAAGCTATTAGGTGGCTCCGGATCTATTGAGGAAATTAATGAGAAAGTATATGAGATTGCTAATCTTGATGAAGAAACATTAAGTATTCCTCATAAAGAAGATGGAATGCAAAGCAAAGTTGATTATAGACTTGCTTGGGCAAGAACCTATCTTAAGAAGTATGGGTTGATAGAAAATTCGTCAAGAGGAATCTGGGTATTGATTGATAATGATATAAATCCAGATGCCTTCAAATCAAATGAGATTGTAAAAAAGGTAAGGACTGATGATAAGAGGGATGAAAAAGAGGTTATTCCATTAGATAAATTAGATACGGTTGTTGAAGACGAAACTGATGAATTAAATTGGAAAGAAAATCTTTTAAAGGTTGTTCAAAGTATTGAACCATCGGCATTCGAGAGGCTTTGTCAAAGAATATTAAGAGAAAGTGGATTTGTTCAGGTTGAAGTTACTGGAAAATCAGGGGATGGAGGTCTTGATGGTAAAGGCATTGTCAGACTAAATGGATTTCTAAGCTTTCATGTTTTCTTTCAATGTAAAAGATTTAAGGATTCAGTAGCATCAAGTTATATCAGAGATTTTAGAGGAGCAATGCAAGGAAGAGCTGATAAAGGATTGTTTATAACTACTGGAAAATTCACACGTGAAGCAATAAAAGAAGCATCAAGAGATGGTGCGCCTCCAATAGATTTAATAGATGGTGATTTGCTGTGTGAGAAATTGAAAGAATTTAGTCTTGGGGTTAAAACAGAATTAATTGAAGAGGTAACTATCAATCCTGAATGGTTTGAAAAAATTTAAGTTAATAATCTGATATATGATGACTAAAAAAGAAGATAAGAAAATTTGTTTTGTGATATCTCCCATTGGAGAGGAAGGTTCTGAAACCAGAACCCGTTCGGATCAAATACTAAAACACATCATTACAGAACCAGTATCGCAATTAGGATATGAAGTTATTAGGGCTGATAAAATCTCTGAACCGGGAATTATTACAACTCAAATTATAGAATACATAGTAGATGCTGAGCTCGTTATCGCTGATCTGACAGACCATAACCCAAATGTATTTTATGAATTGGCAATTAGACATGCAATGAGAAAACCACTTGTCCAAATGATAAGAAAAGGAGATATTATTCCTTTTGATGTCGCAGCGACAAGGGTAATACAGTTTGATCTTCACAACTTAGATAGTGTTGCAGCTGCAAAAGAGGAGATATCATCGCAAGTAAAATCTATTGAAACAGAAGGTAATGAAGTTCAAAACCCTATATCCGTATCCTTAGACTTAAAGGTTTTGAAAGAAAGTGGAGACGCAGAAGAGCGATCTTTGGCTGATATTGTTGAAGCAATTTCCGACTTGCGATTAGCAGTTGCTGGCATAGACAAAGGATTACAGTCTTCTAAATTAACGGAAGAATTAAAAACTAAGATAGAAGCATTACCTTCTTTAATTGAGAACAGATTATACGACCCTGAAAGAAGAAGGCGAAGGAAGTTTCATCCAATGATGTTAGATGAAATAATGCATATGGAAATGAAAGAAGAAAATCCTGCTTTAAGTTTTTTGATGATGATCAGCTTATTTAAGGAAGATTTTCCTTGGATATATGAGGTCGGACTTGAAACTTATAAAGTTCTTAAATCTTCAAAATCCAAAGCAGAAAAAGGAAAATCCCTTAAAACCTTTGAGCACTCATTAGAGATACTTGGACATCCAATGTACAGGGAAATGTTCGGTAAATCAGAAGAGTTATATATGTTTAGTAAAGATATGAGGCATTTTACACGCCGATATTTAGAACGATATTATCAAGAAGAACTGAAATAATTTCCTAAATCATCTTGTTTTGCTAATATTTTATTGTGTTGCACAACGGGGGGAAGGAATGGGACAAATGTAAATTTGCAACACAAGCGCAACACAGTAAAAAAATAAAAGCCTGTCAATCAACTGATTAACAGGCTTCTTGGCGGTATGGACGGTAATTTCGATGCTCCATCAGTAAAAGCAACAGTCAGTAATTATACCATGAATCTCTTTGCTTCAGCTCCCCTGGCAAAGAAACTGACTATCTCTGCCGCTTACCGTCAGACTTTCTACAACCTATATAGCAACGAAAAAGTTGATTTTTCCGGCAATGGCAATAATCCGCAAAGCCTTTCAAACGTATATATCAAACCGGACTACCATTTCAGAGATGCCAATATCAAGCTATCAGGAAAGACATCTAAGGATGATACCTATTATATCAGTCTGTATGGGGCTGACGATCGCTTTAAATTCTCAGTGAGGCAAACGGACGAGTTTGACATAAACGCTTCTGAAAAGAACAGGCAATATGGCGGAGCGGCTTCCTATAAGCGCGTATGGGAAAATGGGTCGGCTACAAAAGTGGTAGCTGCATTCTCACAGTTTACCTCTCTGTTAGACAACCTGGCAATCGTTGGGAATAAAAAGCCTACGCCAGACGATGTCAGCTACTTGGATAATGAGGTACAGGAATTTTCAGTAAAACTCAGTCACGACTTTTATATCGGGAGCCGGAACAAAATACAGCTTGGCGGAGAATGGCAACAATACCGGGTAAGCCTGAATGACTTGCGCGGGGAACTGGAAAAACCAACCTTATATATAAACGATAACATATTATTAGGCAAACTGTCTTTAAACGCAGGTGTACGGGTAGATATGCCTCTGAATAAAAAAGTATATGTGCAGCCCCGTTTGTCAGGCACTTACAAGATATCGGAAGAAGTGGCAGCAACCGCTTCCTGGGGGCTTTACAACCAATTCCTTACCCGTACCGCATACCAGTATGACGAATCCGGATTTCAGACGGTGTGGACTATGGCAGACAGTACCTTTACAAAGGCGATGCACACCACTGTAGGTATTGCATATAGTAAAAACAGTTTGTTGGTCAGCCTGGAAGGATATTATAAAAAGACAAACAACAGCCAGTATTTTTTGGAGAATACACTCTATAAAATAGACAATACGATTATAGGAGCAGACCTGTTTCTCAAAAAGCAGATCAGAAACCATACATTGTATGGCTCGTATTCTATTAACAGGCTTAGCAAACCTCAAAACGAGCTATCGCATGAGATAAAAGTAGGAGGTATCGGGGCATTCGACCCATTCTATTTTTCGTTGAGTTACGTTTACGGTAGCGGCTTTGCCTATATCTCTACCGGAGGACACGGGCATGGGCAAGGCAACGGGCAAGGACAACAGCATGGCTCTAAACACAAGCATACGGACTCTTCTGATGCATCGTATAGTCGTTTTGATATAAGCGCTACATACCGGACACAAATAAAGAAAGTAAGGCTGCAAGCAGGCGTATCACTATTGAATCTATTCGACACAAAGAATATAAAATACAATTATCAGGTTTCCGATCAGAACAGTGCAACAAACATCTTCACGAAAGCGACTCCCTTTACTCCGACTGTATTTCTTGAAATAATTTTGTAATCTGTGGTAGGGTAAAACCTATCTCGTGCGGTTACTACTATGAAAGCATTTCAGAGAAAAAAACAGATTACAAATCTATAAAATCAGAAAGAGATATGAAAAAGTTATTTTATTCGTTAGCAGTAGTTTTACTTGCAGTAGCATTCGTTTCATGCAACAATGAAAATCAGGATGACATCGACACATTGGAAAAGGAGGATATTGAAACAAGAGCCGCAGCCTTAGGCTTTGAAGATGTTGCTGCTTATAAAGCATGTGTAGCAGAACAATGTGCTGCAGGAAATCACGAAAATTGCGATATCTGCGAAGATGGCACACATGAAGCCTGCCCGTATTTCGAACATTCGGGTAAAAAGCATGATGGCACACATCACAATGGAAGCAATCATGAATCACATGGCAAAAAGGGTCATTCACACGGTTCGCAGAACGGCAAACACCATTAATTAAGCTTCATATACGACAGGATTCAATAAAGAGTTTGTTTTACTCTTTATTGAATCCTTTTTTATATACTACAGAACAAATACAAAACCTTCCCTAACGAGAATCTACAGCCTGTTTCGTATATCTTTCACCTCTGCTTTTGTTAATCTTTCTTATATTGTCTGGCATACATTATAGATGCAACATCATATTGTATAAAGTAAGATAATGAATAATCAGATTGTTAGAATGTTATAATCCGTAAAAAAATAGACTTTCCTATTGTTTATATTGAATAATTCTTATATTTGCACAGAACTTAATTCTTGAAATACCATGAATTCGAATGGAGAGAAAAAGGAAACGTTGTATCCTCACGTTTCTGTAGACTGTGTCCTTTTGGGTATAGACAATGAGCAGTTGAATGTATTACTGGTAGAACGAAAAGATGCCGGAACCGGGAAAACGGAATTCAAGTTACCCGGAAGCTTGATTTATGAATCGGAAGATCTGGACGAGGCTGCCCATAGGGTATTAAGTGAGACTTCCGGACTAAAACGTGTCCCCCTCAAACAATTTCAGGCATTTGGTTCACCCTTACGTACAGCCAACAAAAAAGATGTAGAATGGCTCGAAAAGTCTTCAAACATGAAGATAGACCGAATTGTAACCATCGCTTATCTGGCCTTATGCAAGGTTCGCAAAACAAAACCAGATGCTAAGTTTGGCGTTGTTCAATGGATACCGGTAAACCAATTACCGGAACTGCCTTTCGACCATCTCGAGATCATTCGTGCCGCTATAAGGGAGATACGCGTCTGGACAGAGATTGAACCGGCTATTATATTCAGTCATCTCCCTTCTTTATTTACCGCTTTACAGTTGAGAAAAACCTATGAAGTCATATACGATAAAGAGCTGGATGTGAGAAATTTTCACAAGAAAATGAACTCTCTCTCTTATATAGTACAAACCGATGAAACAGAACAGGGAGTAGCCCATCGTTCAGCACGTTATTACCGGTTTGATAAAGTGAAATACAACAAATTGCGATCTAAATTAAATAAAACCTAAAAACAAATTAGCATGTATCTGTTAGGGTGTGATATCGGAAGTTCTTCAGTAAAGGCTTCTATTGTAGACCAAGAAAGTGGTCTAACGATCAGTTCGGACTTCTATCCGAAAGAGGAAGCTCCTATTAAAGCTGTTAAACCCGGATGGGCGGAACAAAATCCGGACGACTGGTGGGAGTACCTGAAATTAGCGATTCAAAGCGCTATCAGGAAAGTAAATATACAAGGGGAAGATATCGGTGCAATTGGTATTTCGTACCAGATGCACGGATTGGTTCTGGTGAACAAGGCAATGGAAGTATTACGTCCTTCTATTATCTGGTGTGATAGCCGGGCTGTTCCTTATGGCGAACGAGCCTTTCAGGCGATCGGCTCTGAGAAATGCCTGTCGCATCTGCTGAATTCGCCCGGTAACTTTACAGCTGCCAAGCTGGCCTGGGTAAAGGAAAATGAACCTCAGTTATTTGAGTCTGTTTATAAGTTTATGCTGCCGGGTGACTTTATCGCTATGCGCATGACCGGTGAAATAGCAAGTACCGTATCCGGGCTATCAGAAGGTATTTTATGGGATTTCAAGAACAACAGAGTTTCGGAAGATGTTATGCAGTATTACGGTTTCCCGGCTGATATTGTTCCTACAATATGCCCTACCTTCGGAAGACAAGGCGAGCTACTGGGCAGTATAGCTGCCGAACTGGGCTTAAAGAAAGGCATACCCGTAACCTACCGGGCCGGAGACCAACCCAATAACGCTTTATCTCTGAATGTATTCAACCCGGGTGAGATTGCCGCGACAGCCGGAACATCCGGTGTAGTATACGGAGTAAACGATCAGGTAAATTATGATACATATTCACGTGTAAACAGTTTTGCACATGTGAATTATACGGCAGAACAACCTCGTTTGGGCGTTTTACTCTGCATCAATGGAGTAGGTATTCTTAATTCCTGGGTCAAACGAAACGTTGCCCCCGCCGGTGTAAGCTATGACGAGCTGAATGACATAGCTGCCGAAGTACCTGTAGGCAGTGAGGGAATTTCCATCCTGCCGTTCGGAAACGGAGCAGAACGCATGCTTAAAAACCAGGAGATAGACTGTTCATTATACGGAGTAAACTTCAATATTCATCAGCAAAAGCACCTGATTCGTGCCGCACAGGAAGGCATTGTCTTCTCGTTTAAGTATGGTATGGATATCATGAACGACATGGGAATAGACATCAGCGTAATCCGTGCCGGAAACGCCAATATGTTCCTGAGTCCGATATTCAGAGAAGCCTTGGCCGGTGTTACAGGAGCCGTTATCGAACTGTACGATACGAACGGAGCTGTAGGAGCAGCCAAAGGAGCAGGAATAGGCGCCGGCATATACCGCTCGGAAGAAGAAGCTTTCCACTCCCTGAAAAAGATAGATATAATAGAACCCGATGCTTTTAAAGCCGATGCGTATTGCGGAGCTTATGAAGTATGGAAAGAACGCCTAAATAAACAAATAGAACCATGAAAAATTATAATTCGGCTTATGTGTTTGGTATAACAATGGTTGCCACCATCGGCGGCTTGTTGTTTGGTTATGATACGGCAGTTATTTCCGGTGCCGAAAAATCGATAGAAGCGTTCCTGATCAGGCCTTTGGGACTAAGTGCTTTCATGCACGGAGCTACAGTGTCAAGTGCCTTAATAGGCTGTATTATCGGCGGCGCGCTGTCAGGTTTCTTCTCGTCTCGTTTGGGTCGTAAAAGATCACTTTTACTGGTAGCTATCCTGTTTTTCCTGTCGGCATTGGGTTCCGGCTTCCCGGAAACCTTCTTCTTTACGCGCGGCGAGCCCACGATGTCTTTGCTGGTAGTCTTTAACCTCTACCGTATATTAGGCGGTATCGGTGTAGGGCTGGCATCGGCTGTATGTCCGATGTATATTGGCGAGATCGCTCCTGCCGAGATACGTGGTCGTCTGGTTTCTTTCAACCAGTTTGCTATTATCTTCGGGATGTTGGTTGTTTACTTTGTGAACTGGGGAATCGCTAACGGGCAAACCATCGAGTGGATCAACGATATAGGCTGGCGTTACATGTTTGCATCGGAAGCTATTCCGGCAGGCTTATTTGGTTTGTTGGTTCTTTTTGTGCCCGAAACACCCCGTTACCTGGCACTTACACATCAGGACGAAAAAGCCTTGGATGTACTAGAGAAGATCAATGGCTCAAAAGAAAGGGCTCAGCATATTTTAGGCGAGATTAAAGCTACAGTGTCAGAAACCGTTAAAGGGAAGCTCTTCTCTTATGGCGCTACTGTTATCGTGATTGGTATCCTGCTTTCTGTATTCCAGCAGTTTGTTGGGATCAATGTAGCCCTGTATTATGCACCCCGTATCTTTGAAAGTATGGGAGCTGCCAAAGATGCTTCTATGCTTCAGACAATTGTAATGGGACTGGTGAATGTAATCTTCACAGTAGTAGCCATCATGACAGTAGATAAATGGGGACGTAAACCTTTGCTTATTGTAGGTTCTATCGGTATGGCTATCGGTATGTTTGCTATTGCCACCTTGTCATACCTGAACATAATTGGTATCAGTACATTGGTATTCATCATCATCTATACAGCTTCTTTTATGATGTCGTGGGGTCCTATCTGCTGGGTATTAATCGCCGAGATATTCCCCAATAAGATACGTGGACAGGCCGTAGCTGTGGCTGTAGCTGCTCAGTGGACTGCCAATTACCTGATTTCTTCTACCTATCCGGCCATGATGGAATTCAGCGGAGCTGTGACCTATGGGTTCTATGGTTTGATGGCTGTTCTTTCTGCTTTGTTTGTCTGGAAAATGATTCCAGAAACCAAAGGCAAGACCCTGGAAGAAATGGAACAATATTGGAAAAAATAATCGATATCAATTTTATTATGTAAATTCGCCCCCTGTAACATTAAACTATAAATAATATGTCGGTTGCAAAACGTGATACAGAAGACAGGAAAGTAACTACTCACCGTCTTTTTGAAATGAAGCAAAGAGGAGAAAAAATATCTATGCTTACAGCTTATGATTACTCCATGGCGAAGTTGATAGATCAGGCAGGAATGGATGCCATTCTGGTAGGCGATTCAGCCTCTAATACAATGGCGGGAAACACAACAACACTTCCCATTACCCTTGACCAGATGATTTATCATGGAAAATCGGTAATGAAAGCTGTTAAACGTGCGCTCGTCGTAGTAGACCTTCCTTTCGGTACCTATCAGGGGAACTCCAAAGAAGCCGTTTCTTCTGCTATTCGTGTGATGAAAGAAACACATGCAGATTGTATCAAAATAGAAGGGGGAGCAGAAATAAAAGATTCGATTACACGAATACTTTCGGCCGGTATCCCCATTATGGGACACCTGGGATTGACCCCTCAGTCGATCAATAAATTCGGAACTTATACAGTACGTGCAAAGGAAGAGGCTGAAGCCAAAAGGCTGATTGAAGATGCCCACCTGCTTGAAGAGCTGGGATGTTTCTCTCTCGTACTTGAAAAGATTCCGGCTAAGTTGGCAGCCCAGGTTGCTTCGGAACTAACGATCCCAGTAATCGGTATTGGTGCCGGAAATGGAGTAGACGGACAGGTATTGGTTATGCATGACATGTTGGGCATTACGGAAGATTTCTCTCCCCGTTTCCTACGTCGGTATGCCAATCTGAAAGAGGTGATCACTAAAGCCGTTCAAACCTACATCGAAGATGTAAAACGGCAAGATTTCCCGAACGAAAACGAACAATATTAATATCAATAAACGGAGAATGGAACATCGTTCCATTTTCCGTTTATTAATTCCCGTGTAGTACGGAAACCTGTTTCTTTTAGTAATTGAAAAGCTTCGGAACGTCCGTCATTTACCAGATCTGGGAAATGGCAGTCTGAATTAACCAACACCGGTATATTTCTTTCCTTCAACAATGAGAGATAGTTTACATGGGGAAATGTTTCTCCTTTTCTACTCATGTTTTTCGTATTTATTTCCACCATAATCCCTTTCTCAGCAATCAGGTCAAGACAGGATATGAACAAGTCTTTATACCAAGGAGCGTCTATTAGAGAGGAATCGATACGTTGGCCGTTCATATAAACTTTATCGATATGTCCTACAATATCAATGCCTCCCGCCTCTACCATCTTCATTGCTGAATCATAGAAACGCTCTGCCAGTTTTCGGATACTACCTCCAAAATGAGTATTCACTGCATTTTTATAATCTTCAAAAGAACCGTCTATGCAAACCATATTTGCTTCTGTTAGTTCTTTCGAGATCGGTAGAAAATGCACAGATCCTATCCGGTAGTCCAAAGGTAATTCTTTGAAATACGGAATTGAGGCATTGAACGTTTCGTCCAGGTAATCAATCTCTAAAGCTACATAGATCTTTAGCTTATCCTCGTATTTCTTTCTCAGACGCTCTATCTCCGCCAGATACTCAGGAAGATCAGTATCCGACATATTCCAGAACGTCTCAAAAGGAAGCGGAGAATGGGATGAAAAACCATAGGTGCTGAAACCTTTTGAAACAGCAAACTTCACAAAATCCTCAGGCGCACTCCTACCATCACAAAAGGTACAGTGACTATGATAATTACTTAATAACATTCAATTCTTTTCCTACTTTTATAAAGGCGTCAATCGCTTTGTCAAGATGTTCATTTTCGTGTCCGGCAGATAGTTGCACGCGAATACGAGCTTGTTCTTTAGGCACAACCGGATAGTAGAATCCAGTTACATAGATACCTTCTTCCTGCATTCTGGCAGCAAAATCCTGCGACAGTTTAGCGTCATACAGCATCACAGCACAGATAGCGGACTGAGTCGGCTTAATATCAAATCCGGCAGCAAGCATCTTATCGCGGAAATAGCTTACATTTTCCACCAATTTGGTATGTAATGCATCACTTTCTTCCAGCATCCTGAACATCTCTATGCTGGCTCCTACAATGACAGGAGCAAGAGAGTTTGAAAACAAATAAGGGCGTGAACGCTGGCGGAGCATATCTATAATCTCCTTCTTTCCAGTCGTAAAGCCACCCATAGCTCCTCCGAAAGACTTACCCAATGTTCCGGTGAAAATATCAATCTTGCCATAGCAATCAAATTGTTCGGCTACTCCACGTCCGGTCTTTCCTACAACACCGGCAGAGTGAGACTCGTCCACCATTACCAAAGCATCATATTTTTCGGCCAACTCACAAATCTTATCCATCGGAGCTACATTGCCGTCCATAGAAAACACCCCATCAGTAGCAATGATACGGAAACGCTGAGTCTGTGCTTCTTGCAGGCAACGCTCCAGGTCTGCCATATCAGCATTGGCATAGCGATATCGTTTCGCCTTGCATAAGCGCACCCCATCAATAATAGAGGCATGATTTAAAGCGTCAGAAATAATGGCGTCTTCCTCTGTAAAAAGGGGTTCAAATAAGCCTCCGTTGGCATCAAAGCAGGCAGCATATAAAATCGTATCTTCCGTTTTGAAATAACGAGAGATAGCTGCTTCCAGTTCTTTGTGAAGGTCTTGTGTTCCACAGATAAAACGAACCGATGACATCCCGTAGCCATGTGTATCCATAGCATCTTTCGCCGCTTTTATCAGCCGCTGGTTGTCAGACAAGCCCAAGTAGTTGTTGGCACAAAAATTCAGTACATGCTCACCTTTATTCACCTGAATATCGGCGCGCTGTGGCGTGGTAATAACACGCTCTTTCTTGTACAGACCAGCCTTCTCTATAGAAGCTAGTTCATCTGTTAGAAAATCCTTTAATTTTCCGTACATACCCTTTGTTTTTTGTTAGTTTAATTAAGACACAAAGGTCACCATTTTTTACCTGATTATAAAGGAGACCCGTGTTTTTTTATTCAAAAAATTACAACAACTGTTGCGCTTTGAAGCCGGCGTCGGCTACCAGGGCGATGATTGTTTCGGGTGAGACGTTGGCAGTTACTTTCAGGAGCTTTTCCGGGGTGTTCAGATCGATGTGCCACTCTTCGGGTTTGATTACTTTGTTTAGCTTATCGCCAATGGCGGATACGCAGCCGCCGCATTTGGCATTTGTTTTGAATTTCATAGACTTCTATTTTATTATTCCTGCATTTTTGTTTGTTTAATTCTATACATTCCGGCAGTAGGTCCTGATATCATCTGGCCTTTTGCATCAAGCATGATGATAGCGCCTTCTACAACTTTGAATTTTTCCCCATCGGCTTTACCGGTAAGGGTAATGACTGTTCCGGTACTATCCCATTTGAATTTGCCGGAGGTAGAAAATACATTTTCCGGTTCCTTATCCTGATAGGTCATTTTTTTGGTATAGTTTCCTTTATAGTCCAAGGTAATCACAAGATCAATGCCCGGACAGTCGGCACAAGGGATAACTCCTTCATACACTCCACCATAACTTAAGGAATTTTGTGCATAATGTCCATCAGAGAGCCCCCGGTTTCCACAAGAAACAAATACAAAAGCAAATACAAATAAAAACAATAAATTTTTCATACCTATTTTATAAATTTTAATCGTAAACTGTTGGTTACTACTGCCACAGAGCTGAAGGCCATCGCTGCACTGGCAATCATAGGGTTGAGCAATAATCCATTTATCGGGTATAATACACCGGCTGCCAAGGGGATACCTATTACGTTAAAGATAAAGGCCCAGAATAGGTTCTGCTTGATTTGGCGAACCGTTTGTCGCGAGATGCGAATAGCTTCAGGCAGCAATGACAAGTCCGATGTCATCAAGGTAACCATCGCTACATCCATGGCGATATCTGTTCCTTTCCCCATGGCGATACTTACATCTGCCCGGGCTAATGCCTGCGAGTCGTTTATCCCGTCGCCTACCATGGCTACACGCTTCCCTAAATGCTGTAAATTTTTAATATATTGATCTTTATCATCAGGAAGTACTCCAGCTTTATATTGTTGGATACCCAATACAGTTGACACTACTTCGGCACTTTTTTCCGTATCACCCGTTAGCAAATGCACGTCAATGCCTAAGTATTTTAATTTGTCTACAGCAATAAGCGAAGTAGGTTTAACCCGGTCGGTAATTGCAAGAACAGCCAGCAGTTTTCCTTCTCCTCCATAATAAATAATACTATTTCCGTTCATGTTCCAGCGATCAATGTGTTTTACCACATTATCAGGAACTTTAGTTCCGAAAATTTCCATCATCGCCCGATTGCCTACCCAGTATGTTTGATCCCCTACTTCCATCCGAACCCCTTGACCTGTAATACTTTCAAAACTTTTCGGTTCAAATTCGGAAGCTCCCGAATCTTCCATCCATTTTACAATAGCAGAGGCTAGAGGATGCTCCGATTTCATCTCTGCCGTATAAAGGATATCCAGATAGCATATATTAGGATCCGAAAGCCAGTAGGAATCAATCACTTGAGGGACACCCTCCGTCAGTGTTCCGGTCTTATCCAGTACTACAGTATCTATCTTACACAAATTTTCCAGGGCAAAGGCATCTTTTATCAGGATATGACGCTCGGCTGCTTTTCCCATACCTACCATTAAAGCTGTAGGAGTAGCCAGTCCTAATGCGCAAGGACAGGCGATTACCAATACTGATACGGCAGACAACAGGGCATACGAAAAGTAAGACTCCCCTCCTACTACCAGCCAGACTACAAAGGTAATAACGGCTACAAGAACAACCACCGGAACGAATATGCGGCTGATTTTGTCAACAATACGCTGCACCGGAGCTTTGCTACCCTGTGCTTCCTGCACCATTTGTACAATCTGAGCCAATACCGTAGCCTTACCTACTCCGGTAGCCTCTATAGAGAAAGCGCCTTTCTGGTTGATCGTACCGGCCAGTACTTTATCACCTTTCGATTTCATTACCGGTATAGCCTCGCCGCTAAGCATGCTCTCGTCAATAGATGACGAACCGTTTACCAAGATACCATCTACCGGTATTTTTTCGCCCGGGCGTACACTCACCCTATCCCCCACTTGCAGCAGGGCAATAGGCACCTCTTCTTCTTTCCCGTCAACCAGTCTGCGAGCTGTCTTGGGTTGCAGTCCCATAAGCCCTTTAATGGCCGACGAAGTACTGTTCTTAGCCCTTTCTTCCAGCAGTTTACCCAGCAATACAAAGGCGATAATAATACCGGAGGCTTCGTAATACACATGGGCTTCCAGCCCTTTATCGGTCCAGAATTGCGGATAAACGGTATTGAATAAACTAAACAGAAAAGCTATGGATGTACTCAAGGCCACAAGCGTATCCATGTTAGCAGATCCACGCAGAGCGTGACGTACTCCGTTCACATAGAAAGAACGTCCGAATAACAACATGATAATCAGCGCCAAGGCCATCATCACCCAATTAGCATACGGCAGGTGCATAAACACCATCGCCAGTACAGCCAACGGAATGGCTAACACCCAGGAACCTATCGTATTACGTTTCAAGCGCTCATACTTTTTCCGACTGATTTCATCCCGCTTTTCCAGCGCATCTTCTTCTTCGTCTACCACTAAGTCGTAACCGGCAGATTGAACGGCAGATTTGATATTATCCAGGCTAATATCAGTCGGTACATATGTCACTTTCAATGTATTGGCAGCAAAATTAACAGATGCGTCTACCACACCGGCCAACTTCTTTACTGTGCTCTCAACGTTATTGGCGCAAACAGCACAACTCATATCCAATACGGGAACTATTTTTGTTTCTGTTTTTTTCATCATTTATATAAACATTCCTCAAAGTATCAATACAACAATCGGCAGATTCTTTTTGTTGTATATTTCCGATTAATTATAAAACAACAACAACCCGGCGGTAGGCATATAAGTTAGGAAATCCATCATCATTCACCTGCAGTATTACATGCACAGTACCCTTGCCGGACTCTATTCGGCTTAAATCTATTTCGGTTGTCTCCCCTTCAGTTTTACTTAACGAAGCGCCTTGTAATGAGCCTGCTTCCTGATAAATCCACCATTTTATATGAAGGGCATTGCCATCAGGGTCGGAAGTACCGGCTGCCGATAGTTGTATTTTCTTCTTCCCGTCAGCCTGTACATAAAGCACTTTTTTACCGGTATCTCCATTCAATACAACTGTAGGATTATGATTGGCTTTCTGATAACTATCAGCTATACACCAGTCCATACGGGCGGCAAAATCATACTGAAAATGATCTCTCCAACGCCAGATGGTCGCACCGTTTGATGTATGAAATTTTCCAGGTTCATACTCCACTCTATCCCTGCTGAATACATTACTAGTCCATATTGACCGTATTTCTCCATACGGGCGATACAGTGCATATCGTCCTCCCCAACCGCCAAAGCCCGGACTTTCGCTCCATCCCAAACCATTGTTGATAAGCCCCAGAAAAGAAGGCGTATCTCCTTCCATGATAAATGCTGCAAGCGGATAACATGCACCTAACGGACCATGATTTTCAATGATATTTTCTTTTAGCCATGGGTTATCCACCAAGTCAAAATGATAGTTTACTCCCAGTTGGTTCTGTACATCTCCGGAAATACCCGTCCAGGTGGATCTATAATATGTATAATAGTCGGCTTCGGATGGATCAACAATATAGAAAAGTTCCGGAAATTCGCTCCGTATCCATGGGCCGGCATCATCCTGATCTGAAATAGAATAGACCCTTAGTTTGCCTATCACCCGCTTTAATTCTTCTTCTGCCATTTCATTCCGTGCATCAGACAATGCCTGCGCCAATGTATTTGCTCCACCCCATAGGCATACCCACAAGGGGCGATTATCCTCTTTTTGTGCAGCTTTCAATAACAGGCGGGAACCTTCTGTGGATTTTCCGGAGCCTACTGCCTGAAGACCATAAGTAGCTTGTCCGCTTGCTGTTATAGTTTCTAATTCTTGCTGAGTGGGATATCCGTCGGCATGTATTTGCAAATTAGGGCGAACCTGCCCGTAAGCTGTAATAATTTTGCGGATCAAGTCTTCACGAATCTCTTTTCTCAAATGGCAGGAAGTGGTTGCTACAATACCTTCAATATCATATTCATTGCTATAGAGCAGGAAACGCACCAACGATTCTTCATCATCGGGTTCGTTATTAATATCCGTCAACACAAAAACGCGCGCTTTGTTATTCTCTTCTTGCGCATATATACTACAAATACTACAAATTACACAGATTAGCAGTGGTACAACTTTCATTGGTATCTATTATTGTTCACAACAAATGTAAGCATTTTCTGTTTAATCTATGAATAAAGAATTATACAAGGTACGCCTAAAACAATTTAGAGGTACGTGTAAATCAGATTACAGGTACGTGTAAATTTATTTAGAGGTAGGTGTAAATCAATTTAGACGTACCTCTAAATAATTTGCAGTCACGCATGAGCATGAAAAAGCAAGCAATTGCAGGTAAACTTGTTTAGGGAAAAAAATCACCTTGAGTATTGTTATCAAAGGGGGATTTTGTAGTTTTGTCGGAGTTAATGTACAATTATTAATATACTAGAATTATGTCGAAAAAGATTTTGTGGATTGCAATCCCTGTCGTATTACTTATCGTTTTATTTGTTTGGTTTAAAGGTGTATACAACAATATGGTAACACAAGACGAAGGGGTAAAAACTGCCTGGAGCCAGGTAGAGAATCAATACCAGCGCCGCCTGGACCTGATCCCCAATCTGGTAAATACCGTAAAAGGATACGCAACGCATGAACGCGAAACACTGGAAGGGGTAGTTAATGCCCGTGCCAAGGCTACGCAAACCAACATCAACCCGGAAAATCTGACGGAAGAGTCACTGAAACAATTCCAGGCTACACAAAGCGAACTGAGCAGTGCCCTGTCTCGACTGATGGTAGTAGTAGAGCGCTATCCCGAGCTGAAAGCCAACGAAAACTTCAAAGAACTGCAAGCTCAGCTTGAAGGTACGGAGAACAGAATAGCCGTAGAGCGTCAGCGCTTTAACGAAGTGGCCAGGGGATACAACACCTATATCAGGACATTTCCTAATTCCATCCTTTCCGGTATGTTTGGCTTCTTCCCAAAAGCCTATTTCTCAGCCGAATCCGGAGCAGAAAAAGCACCGAAAGTGGAATTCTAAGCCGTATGACGGATGTAATATACAAGGTAGTACTGGCGGGACTGCTTCTTCTCTTTTTCCCGCCGGGCATGGCAGCTACCGACCATACGGTAGAAACCATTCCTAATGTACGGCTGACAGACCGGACCAATCATGTGAGTAATCCCGACGATATTCTTTCCGAGAATACGATCAGGAACATCAACATGTACCTCCAGGCCTTGGAAGACAGTACGGGGATTGAAGTGGCTGTCGTAGCCGTTTACAGCATAGGTGACAACGATGCCCGCATGTTTGCCACCGACTTGTTTGAGCATTGGGGAATCGGGAAGAATGCAGATGATAACGGGCTGTTGATTCAGCTAGTTACCGAGCCTTCGCAGCGCTCCGTTGTCTTTGAAACAGGCTACGGGCTGGAAGGTGTATTGCCGGACGCTATTTGCTATCGCCTGCAACAGCGCTACATGATTCCCGACATGAAAGACGGTAATTATGACAGCGGGATGCTGAATGGCGTGATTGCTGTAACCGACTATCTGTTATCCAGCGATTACGAGCGGCAGGCTATAACTGGTGATACCTCGGAGGATGATCTTCCCTTCTGGGCTGCCTTTCTGATGATTATGGGCTTTCCGATAACTCTCATATTGATTGTCCTACTCAGCACATATATTAAACACCGTCCGCGAGTATGCCCGAAATGCGGACAAAAAACATTGGTCTTTGTACGTCAGCAGACCATCCAACGGGCTACCTACACTTCCGAAGGGCTTGTAGCAGATATCTATCGCTGCAAAAACTGCGGATACACAGAAGAGCAAAAACGCAGAACCAGCCGCATAAGACGCGAAGCTGCCGGTGGCCCTATTATCATGGGCGGAGGCGGTTTCGGTGGCTCAAGAGGTGGCGGATTCAGCGGAGGCTCCTTCGGAGGAGGCCGTTCCGGTGGCGGTGGCTCAATCAGCAGATTTTGATTTTTTGCAGAACGGAACACGCAGAACGCAGTACGGGGAGACCCTCTCAAGAGGGGAAAAAACCGTACTGCGTTCTGCGTGTTCCGAAAGAGAAAAGGCATTGCCTTTTTTCTACAAAATTATCTGTTGCTCGCCTGCGGAAAGCGGGTATTCTTTTCCTTTCCAGATGAAGGTACCGGAGGTACCGGAAGGTAAGCTTAGGGTCGCAGTTAGCTTGCCTTTTTTGTCTACCGAATAGCTGGCTTTTACAGTGCCGAAGGGGTGTGGCATGCTGCCGGAAACCTCTTTCAGTTTTCCCAGTGAAGGGGCGATGCGTATCTTTTTGAATCCGGGAGCATCGCTGTCTATTCCCAATACAATACGGTATAATTCAATGTTCGGACTGGATCCCCAGGCATGGCAATCGGAACGGGAAGGCTCCGGCATTTCAGCCCAGGTAGTCAAGCCCAATGCCATCTGATCCCGCCATATCTGTAAGTTTTCAAACAGTTGATCGCCCAATCCGGCCTTATTTAAGGCTTGGTGCAAGTAGTAACGGAAATAGATGGTTGCTTGCTTTAAATCCTTATCGGCAAGCGTACGCTCCATTACTTCTGCAGCTTCCTCACCTTCAACGATTCCTGCCAGAATGATCAAGGCATTTACATGTTGAGAATACGAACGATGATCGTGTGTATCAGCAAACAACTTACGTTCTTCGTCCCAATATTTCTTGCGCATCGTAGAACGGATACCCGAAGCTATTTTCTTGTAATGCCTGGCCATAGAAGACAGCCCAATTGCTTCTTCCATCTCTGAAACAGCATCCAGAGCCAATATATACAATACATCCTGGAAAGCTGAATTACCGTTTTTCTCACGAACCGGCTCGCCATAATCAAGACCTGCCGACCAATCGGCAAAGAACCAATGCGGAACATAATCCAGGCTCATATCCGGTTTCAGCCACTGCTCGTACCAGGCAAGGACTCCCCGGTAAGCAGGCAGCAAGCTTTTCATATATTCTTCATCGCCCCGATACATCCAGTAATCATGCCCCGTGCAGATCCACCAAAGGGAAAAAGAAGAGATAAACTGGTGCAAGGCAGAAGGATAACGGCTCATGGTAATACCCTCGGCAACAATCGACTGTCTCCCCTGCTCTATCGCATTCTTTACCATATACGGATCGCGGGTATTATACATCGTGATCATCGCTTGAATACGTGTATCTCCAAAGTATTGAAGTTGCTCATAATAAGGGCAATCCATATAGGTTTCATTCGCACACAAACGGGCTGTGAGCCATCCGATATCAAGCATTTTGTTCAGTTCCGGATGAGCCGGAGCATCAAAAGCATACTCACTCACAAAAGGATAGGCTGAGAATGTGCCATATATATCGTCGATAACCAATGGCTCGTCAGAGGTGCTTATCTGGATATCCACATAGCGCCAGGTACGCCACCAAAGCGTTGTAAAATCACGGTTTTCGCCTCCATCGGCAATAATCTTGTCCGCATAACCGATAAATAGTTTTCCGTCTATCCTGTCACGATGTCCTTTGGGGTTCAAGCTATATGATTTGGTAGTGGATTCGCTTGAGTCTTCGTGAAGTGCTTCGGCATAAGCAATCGTTATTTCGGCATCTTTCCCCTGGCTATATAAGAAAGAAAAGTAGCCGGTAGTCAACTGTTGATTGTCCAACAATAAACGAGCCTTGGTATTGGCTGGGATGCAAAAAGAGGCAGAGCGCTTCGGAAAATCGTCCGGACATTTTACTCCTTCCGCTATACGGACACTGGGCAGACGCTCCAGCTCCATCGTCATAGGAGGAATGGGAGACGGTACCAGCAAACGTCCCGGATAATCACGAGCTCCCTTTACAGCGCCTTCTATACCAGAGCGGGCTTTCTGCCACTGCGAATCGTCATAGTCCGGGCGTTCCCATCCCCAGGGATAGGCGGAAGCGTTCAATAACTCACCGGGGCCTGCCACGTAGTAACCCAAAACCTGCCAGTCTGTCCAAGGGGAATAAGCCTCATTCTTTATACAAAGCCAGGAGTTATTCGTATTGACGACCTTCTCTGTATCTGTATTTCCTTGCAGGAGAAAGCCCGTTTGATTCATACTAATCTGGGCTACCGGTTTCTGCTCGGCATAATTCCATACAACAGCTGCCAGGGTATTCTTACCCTTTGTAAGCCAGGGAGAAATATCTACTGTTTCAAAATTCCAGTTATAAATATCGCCACGAGCCGGGCCTAGGGAAACCAGCGTTCCGTTTACATACAATTTATAGCGATTATCTGCCGATACATGTACGACAAATTTTCCGGGAACATCCTTTAAATCAAAGGACTTACGAAAGTGGTAAATGCCATAGGTATTAGCCGGTTCGCCGGGAAGCGAGATCCAGCGGGCGTCCCAACGCCCCCCTTCCAGCAAAGCAGGGTTGATTTCCGACTGATTATATCCGGTCAGGCGGATCTGAGCTGTTGCAGATAAACAAGCCAAAAGGCAAAACAAAAACAGAAAATGTGTGTGTTTCATAATATCAGATATTTAGGCTATTTCAGCGCTTTTTCTATCTTGCTCATTAGTTCGGCAAATTCCGCATCATTATACCCCTTGCTGGCGTAAATAATCTTTCCGTCTTTTCCTATCAGGTATGTCCGGGGAATAAGGCTCTTGGCAAACGAACTGTAGATAGCCCGGCTCTTGTCCGGATACAGTGGGAAAGTAAAGCCTTTTTTCTCGTTATAGGTAGCCAGATCAGCATCGGAATGTTCCCGACCAACAACAAGCATCACAAAACCGGCATGGTTCTTATACTTCGGCCAAAGAGTCTCCTGTACGGCAGCCAACTCCTTCTGACAAGGCGGGCACCAAGTAGCAAAAAAGTTCAGCAGAATGACCTTACCTTGCAGAGAGGATGATTTGAATTCATTTCCATTATCTGATACAATGGTAAAAGCAGGCATAGTATCGCCTACTTTCACAACATCACTATCTTCCTGTGCTGTAGAATACAAAGCTACAGAAATAAAAAACAGGGCAAAAATGATCCTTTTCATACGAATTTATATTATTGTTGAAGATGTTGCGCTACATCATACCCAGCCTTCAAAGCCTTCAGGTTCATCTCTACAATTTCTTCGCCTTTTCTTCCGAAAATACGACGAATCCCTTCTTCTATTTTCTGATATTCAATACCTAAGAAGGGAGTAGCAGCACCCAGCATAACAATGTTGGCCGCACGGGCAGAACCCAGGTCTTTCGCGATGGCTTCTACATCCAGAATCACCTTTCGCGGAAGTTTATCCAGCTCGGCATTTACCTGTTCTATGTCCGGATAGTTCGGAATATTAATAAACGGCTGAGAGTTGGTTACCAACCATCCGTCCTTCTTCAGATAAGGCAAGTAACGAAGGCTTTCCATCGGCTCCAGAGAGACAATCAGATCGGCCTGTCCTTTAGGAATCAAATCCGAAGCAATCGGCTTATCCGACAAACGAAGGTTCGATTGTACGTCTCCCCCACGCTGACTCATTCCGTGCACCTCTGCCTGTTTCATATATAAACCTTCTTTCAGGGCGGCTTCACCGATTACGGCAGCAATAGAAAGAATACCCTGTCCTCCAACCCCTGATAAAATAATATCTATTTTCATTTTTTAGCTGCTTTTTTCTTTCTGGTTAATGTTTGGATACACTCACGACGCGGGATAACAACCGATACGCCTTTATAGTCTATTTCTTCACGGAATATCTGCTTCATTTCCTCGTAGTTCTTCTTCAAAGGAACAACCACCCGGATATGTTCGGGAGAAACCCCTATCCCTTCGCAAATAGCTTCTATACGACCCGTTCCGGCAGAATCCTGACCGCCTGTCATAGCTGTTGTTTCATTATCGGAGATAACAATCGTTACATTCGAGTTCTCATTAACACAATCCAGCAAGCCCGTCATACCCGAATGGGTAAAAGTTGAATCGCCAATTACACTAACAGCCGGGAACAATCCTGCATCGGAAGCCCCTTTAGCCATCGTAATAGAAGCCCCCATATCGATACAGGTATCAATCGCACGGAAAGGAGGCAAAGCGCCAAGCGTATAGCAACCGATATCACTAAATACTTTCGCATCCTTGTATTCCAACAGTACTTCATTCAGGGCATCATATACATCGCGGTGTCCACAGCCCTGGCACAATGCCGGAGGACGTTGCTCTACCACTTCCGGTATAGCATAATAACTTGTAATTTCCTTACCCAAAGCCTTGCCCACTGAATCCGGACTCAGTTCGCCGTCGCGCTGCAAAGTACCATCCAATCGTCCGTGTACTTTAAGACCTCTTCCCAGCAAGCCCTTCAATTGTTCTTCCACTATTGGAAAGCCTTCTTCCAATACCAGTATCTCGTCACAGGTATCTACCAGTTTTTCAATCTGTTTCAGAGGCAAAGGGTATTGGCTGATCTTCAAAACGGGATATTCAAAGCCTTCGGGATAATTCTCGGACAGATAATTGAAAGCAATCCCTGTCGCAATGATACCCAGCTTCTTATTCGGGGCCTCAAAGTATTTATTATAAGCGGATGATTCCGACTCCTGTTCAAAGGTTTCCTGAGCAGCCAACAATACCTTAAAGCGTTTGCGAGCCAAAGCCGGCAGCAAGATAAAACGCTGGCGTCCATCCTCGGGAAAGCTCATTTGCTTCTGTTCCTGCATCGGACGTCTGACAACCCCGGAGCGGGAATGAGCCATACGGGTAGTGATGCGCAGCAAGATAGGATAACCTAATTTCTCAGAAAGTTCAAAACCGTCATACACCATATCGTAGGCCTCTTGCTGGTTAGAAGGTTCCAGCATGGGGATCATAGCGAAATTACCAAACGTCCGGTTGTCCTGCTCGTTCTGCGATGAGTGCATAGAAGGGTCATCAGCTGTTATAATAATCATACCTCCGTGAATACCACTCATGGCTGCATTCATAAAGCAGTCGGCAGCTACATTCATCCCTACGTGTTTCATACAACAGAGCGTCCGCTTTCCGGCATAGCTCATTCCTAGAGCCGTCTCCATCGCTGTTTTCTCATTAACACTCCATCTGCTATGGATACCTCTCTCTTTCGCAACAGGCGACGTCTGAATGTATTCTGTAATTTCAGTTGAAGGAGTTCCCGGATAAGCATATACACCAGACAGCCCGGCGTCAATAGCTGCTTGTGCTATCGCTTCGTCTCCCAAGAATAGATTTTTTTCCATTAATTTATATCCTTATTTTAATGTTGTTTTTTTCGAATGTCAAAGATAGTTTTTTTGAGCAATTAATCGTTAATCATTGATCGTTAATCGTTCTTAACGAATTCTTCTTCTGTTCAGCTCTGCCCTGTAGCGTTCGGCATTTCTGTTATGCTCGGCAAGAGTAATCGCAAAATTATGTCTGCCCGAAAAATCTTCTTTGGCACACATATACAAATAATTATGTTGCATATAATTCAATACGCCGTCCAATCCACGGATGGAAGGGACACGAAGAGGGCCCGGAGGAAGCCCGGCATATTTATAGGTATTATAAGGCGACTCTACCTCCAGATGTTGGAACAAGATCCGCTGTAGAGAGAAATCCCCTACTGCAAACTTCACCGTCGGGTCTGCCTGTAAAGGAATACCTTTCTTCAGGCGGTTCAGATAAAGTCCGGCAACGATGGGGTACTCATCATAAACAGCCGTTTCTTCTTCTACAATGGAAGCCAGGATAGCTACCTCAACAGGAGTCAGGTTAATTGCTTTGGCTTTCGCTTTACGTTTGTCCGTCCAGAAAGCATCATATTCACGCTTCATCCGTTTCAGCAGATTGTCAGCCGGAATATTCCAGTACACCTCATAGGTATTCGGTATAAACAGAGTAGTAATCGTCTCTGTTGTAAAGCCTAAGGATTCACAGAAAGCCGGATCGTCAATCAGTTGAAGGATATCCTCCGGGTTAATCATCAATTGTTCAGCCAAACGCTCTGCCAGATCGTCTTTCAAACGTATATTATTAAATGTGATACGGGTAGCAGTTTGTTGCCCCCGGCGTAACTGGTTCAGTAAGGTCAGGTGATCCATTCCCGGTTCTACGGCATAGCGTCCGGTCTTCATGGCAGCAGGATATTTCAGCATATCTGCTAATTGCTTAAAACCACCGATACGACTACATCCTGCGGAGTCGACCAACTGTCGGCACAGCTCATCAAAGTCTTTCTTCTCGTCTACATATACATAGACCGTTTGTTCTGCATTAAAATCGGGAGCATACAACAGGCGATACGCCCAAAGACCGGCACCGGCAAGGATAAGGATAAAAATGGTTAGCAGAATAAAAATAAACGGCTTCTTCAATTTTTTGTGTTTTGCCATATAAATTCAGAATCAATTAAATATCGAAAAACATCCGCAAAAGTAACATCTTTTTCTTTAAATAATCATCAAAATCCTTTGTTTATTCAGAAATATAAATCTATCTTTGCCCCCGCATTGGTTAAAGCAATGCCCAAACTTTTATAAGAGGAAGGAGGGATGGGTGAGTGGCTGAAACCAACAGTTTGCTAAACTGTCGTACGGGTAACTGTACCGGGGGTTCGAATCCCCCTCCCTCCGCAGAAAGCTGTCTTTTGGACAGCTTTTTTGCTTTTATACTCCCACCTAAAATTATCAAAACAGTTCTTTTCAAATACATGCTTGTATTCGCAGACAGAATAGGCTTGTTGGCAGATTATATTTTTCAGGGAATGGAGGGCTATTTACTTTTGAGCTGTTTTTTAAAAGTAATATTCCTATGAAGATCAAATTATTATTGGGCTTTTTGTGCATAACAGGCCTGCTTTTCTTTTCCTGTAGTAGCGATACGGATGAACTCTTAACCGATGAAGAGGATCCCGAAAACATTATTATTCCGGATGATCCGGGCGATTCGGGAGACGACGACCTGAATCCCAACTCGCAAAACCAGACGTATGAAAATGCTGTGAAGATCGCCTTTTCAAACAGCGGGGTAACGATTGATAACCCTTTTGAAAACAGCGGAGTAACGATCACCAATGCGGATGGGCACATAAGCATCACTTCTACCATTACAGACAAGGAACTGAACTATGTACTTTCCGGTATTACGGAGGATGGCTCGGTGAAGATTTACGGAGAGAAGAAATTCGGCCTGATACTGAACGGCACAGGCATCACCAACCCTAATGGTGCGGCTATTAACAACCAGTGTAAGAAGAAGGTAATGCTCACCATCGTAGACGAAACGAACAACCGTCTGATAGACGGCAGCAGCTATACCCTGGTAGACGGGGAAGACATGAAAGCTACCCTCTTCAGCGAGGGCAATATGGAGGTATCGGGCAACGGTACCCTGGAGATACGCGGGAAGTACAAACATGCCTTATGCGTAGACGGCTCGCTGGCTATAGCAAGTGGTACGATAAACATCAAAGAGGCAGCCAGCGATGGCATCCATACCAACGATGCAATCAGCATTTCGGGAGGTATGCTCAGCGTCCGCTCGGCCAGTGATGCCATAGAATGCGAAAGCAAAGAAGAGCCTATCAGCATAAGCGGAGGCACCCTCAGCATCATTACTACCGGAGAGAAGGGGCATGCTATCAAAGCCAAACAGGATATCAACATAGATACCAGCGGAAGCATAGAGATTACAGTCTACGGCAATGCCTCCAAAGGCATAAAACCAAGTGGTAACCTGACGATTACAAAAGGAGACATCACCATCAATACAGTCGGTGAGGCTATTTGGGAGGAAGACGAACAGGATACCTCCTCCGCTGCCGGAATCAAGTGCGACGGCGACGCCCTAATAGATGGCGGAACCCTCACAATTATAAGTACCGGAGCGGGCGGTAAGGGTATCAACGTAGACGGTACATTGGTGATAAACGACGGCAAAATAAGCGTAACAACCACCGGAGAGCAATACGTATACGACCGGAACAATGACACAGCCGCAAAGGCGATCAAGAGCGACGGCAACCTGACGATCAACGGGGGCTCAGTAACCATCCGCACCTACAAAACCGAAGCCGAAGGACTTGAAAGCAAAGCTACATTAACCATCAACAATGGCGAAGTAGACATCGAAGCCTACGACGACTGTATCAACGCTTCTACGCATATCGAGATCAACGGAGGTTATGTATATTGCAACAGCGAAACCAATGACGGAATCGACTCCAACGGCACCCTCACCATCACCGGAGGAACCATCGTTTCCCTGGGAAGCAGTAGTCCTGAAGCTGGCTTCGACTGCGACAACAACCAGTTCAAAATCACCGGAGGAACACTCATCGGACTGGGGGGAGGCGACAGCAAACCTACAACATCCGTCTCTACGCAAAACAGCCTGATATACGGTTCTAATGCAAAGGCAGTTCTGTAGAAACATTCACCACATCATCTGCTCTTACAAGTATAGGAAGCTCCGGAGGAAATATGCCCGGCGGAGGGGGACGTCCGTAACTACTTACGGATATAGTCCTGCAGGGCTTTTACATAGTTGTCGAAAGCATCTATCCCCTTCCCGGTTATCTTCAATACCGTGCGGGGGCGCTTTCCGTCGATAAACTTATCTACTTCAATATATCCTGCCTCGCTAAGCTTTTCGATGTGGGTACTCAGATTACCGGCCGTTGCGCCGGTTTTCTCTTTGATAAAGACAAAGTCCGCTTCGTCGACCGATATCAGTATAGACATGATAGCCAGCCGCTGCTGCGATAGCAATAAGGGGTCTAAATCTTTAAACATTTTGTTCCGTTTTTTTATTAAGCATGTGGCCAGGGATAATAAATCCTCCGATAACAGACAATGCGAATATAATGTATTGTCCGGATTCTTCTTTCATAACATAAAAATAAACCATACACAGGATAGCTCCAATCCAAAACACAATAGCTCCTTTCATAAAAGGCGCATATTTATAGGCAATGCCAACTACATACTGGGCAAAACCCACCAAAACAAGTATCACAGGTGTCAGCATTATTCCCAAACCCGTATTTTTCAAGGAGAAGGCAAACCCGAATGAAAGGATAAAAACAAGAAACATAGACCAAACAAAAACACTCCATACGCCGGTCGCAATCTTGTCTATATGCGTTCGTACGGTTGCTTTCTTGTCTTGCTTATGCCCTATCCAAAAAACGATAAAGGTAACCGGCAACATTAACCACCAAACATTATAAGCCATATAAGACGGAGTTAATAGATGTAATAACAAAGCATTCAATAACGATATCACCACTAAAGAATACCCTACAAAAAGCAAGGTCATACCATCTCCCTTACTCACATTGTTTCTTGCCTCAGCAATCATGCTATTAATTAACTGCAAGCTTTCTTGTTCATTAAAATTCTTTTCCATAATCTTTTATTTTAAAACTTTTCACAAATGAATAGACGGATATAATTAAAAGAGGCAAATGTACAATCCCCATAGCTATCTTTTCCGGATGCTGAAAACTGGCCATATTATATAATCCTATTATAATTCCGATGAATGAAGTTATCCTATAAACCGGTTTATTAATTCTTGGAAAATTCACCGACATGATAGCCAAAAACACAGGAGTCATCATACAAAACGCAGTAGATGAACCATTCTTTATAAAGGATAAAGGTGAGAAATCAAAGGTATTAGTACCAGCCAAGGGCAACCAATAAGCAAACAATGCCAATACAAGCAGCCAACTATTTTTTAGGTTAATTGATAAAAAAGAATAATCGTTTTGTGGCTTTATACATTCGCTCAGCCAACAAAAGGCTACTAATAAAAACATAAATACATTAATTAATACCGCGCTAACACCATATTTATCGGTAATAGCCACATTTTGCAGTATCGCAAACAACAAATAACTAACTAATATATAGACATTAAAAGCTCTGGCAAATCTGTTTTTATACACAAATAGCAAAACAAGAAAAGCCAGCGACACCAATTGAAAAATAAAATAATAATTACGGATATCACCTTGCAAAGAATGTGTCAATGTATAATTAATTATATCACCTATCCCTTCATAAGAGAAGTTATACGCCGCATACGGAAGGAGGATAAATTGTAAAAGAATAATTAGTACGTAAAACCACCACTTCCTGATAATCCTTGACAAAAATGTTAATTTCATTTCCATATCTATATCATTTATACTGCAAATATAAATTAGTTTGCAATACAAACCAAATCATTTTACAAATTATTTTGCGCGTATGAGATTATTTTCTTATCGTTTCGCAGAATGACACAAAAAAGAAGGGGGTTTTTCATTTTCTCTACCACAATCTACCTAATTTTGTGTCGTGAAAAAGTTGCTGGGTCACAACTGTGACCCACGTGGTTCACAGCCATCGACCAGCTGGGTCACAACTGTCGACCAACTGAGTCATAGCTGTCGACCAGGTGAACCACATCTGTGAACCAGCAACTTTTTTGCATAATTAAAACCTGTTATTCACTATTAAAAAATTGTTTTTCAGCATTATGAGCGTAAAATATGCCTTATACGAAAGCCCGACTCCCAAAGGGAACGGGAAGAAGCAAGCGCTTCACGCAAGAGTAGTACCCACTACCACCATTCGTATGAATAGAATTATAAAGGAAGTATCCGCCTTTTCGTCTTTCAGTTCCTCCGACATCAAAGGAATGCTCCAGGCACTGGTAGACCAGTTGGTTTCACACCTGGAAGACGGCAACGAGCTGGAGCTCGAAGGACTGGGCCATTTCAGTATTAGCCTCTCCTGCCCCAAAGTAACCAACCCCAGGCAGATAAAAACACAGCACATCCGCTTCAAAACCGTTAAGTTTCGCTGTTCCAAGGAAGTAAAACAACGCCTATATGCCCTGGAGTTTGAAAAAGTAGCCCGAGACCCCAACGGCTCCCCCTACTCCCCCAAGGAACGAAAAGAAAACATCCTAGCGCATCTGGAAAAATACCAAACCATCCAAACCTCTCACTGCATGCACCTAAACGGCTGCACACGCTACCTCGCCAAAAAAGACCTGAAAGAAATGCAACAAGAAGGCCTAATCATCAACCTAGGCCAAAACAAACACTCCATCTACGCAATGCTATAGCATCCCAACAATCTCTTGCCAAGTGTTTACGCGTTCGAGGGAGGGGTCTTGGATGAGGGCGTTTTGAGGTTGGGTGTATAGGATTTTTCGGCCGGGGAAGGAGCCTAGATTTTTGATGTGATCGTCGATCATTATGTCGCCGCAGATGCTGTCTTTGCTGCCGCAGAAAATCATTTGTTTCCAAGAAATAAATGGGAAATGTTCATTGAGCCAGGCGAGTTTTTCAGTTAAGCTATCGGGGAACTCTGTGGCTGATGATACTATCAGTACTTTATACTTGTTATTCAGATAGTTTAAGCCTTCTACGCTGTATTCCATCACCGGAGCGGTACGAAAAAAACCTTTACTTCTGACAACCTTTTCAAAGGAGGGGAAAGCTTCTCCTTCCAGTTTGCCGTTCAGTTCCTGTTGGTTTAGTAATATACCTGACTCCCTGTATTCATAAGCTATCAAATGGGCATAAATATCCGCCAATACCCCATCCATGTCTACCAATATCTGTTTCATAATAGTAGATGACATCTTAAAAGGAGAGTTTCATGACGAAGCGGATACCGTTTTTCTGGATGTTGGGGTTGTCGCGGTATGTGAGACGCCAAACGTAGTCCAGGCGGAGGAATGAGAAGATGTTTTCTATGCCGGCACCAATCTCCATGTAGGGTTCGTTTCCCATTGTATAAGAGCCTTCAGGGAAGAGATAAATGTCTTTGTTTCCTTCTTTGAAGGGGTTGTTCTTATCTGTCAGGTTGCCATACAGGCCACGGAAGGTGATTACTTCTCTTAGCTTCAGCTTCTTGATCAGAGGCATACGGTTAAACAGAGCTCCGTTCATGAAGTATGTGATATCCCAAGAGGCATATTCGTCGTTGATAAACTCCATGGCGTTCATCAAGTTGTACGACTCGGGCTGAACGGTGTACGAAAGGTTGGCATTGGGGAGTATAAGCATCGGATACGGGGCTTTGCTCCATACCTTACCCGCCTTGCCGATCATATCAATATAGCCGAATGACATAGGCATCCACAAACGGTATTGAATACCGAAGTCTGTCCGGTTGTAAGAATAATCGGAGCCCAGGAATCCTTTCTCTGCCGTGGTATGATTAAGCGTAAATATCGGAGCATCTAATGTGATAGGATAACGATAGTTACGTGTCTGATAGAACTTTTCGTTGGGTGCATAGCGGAGTTTCAGTTCCAGCTCACTCATGGTGTAATCCTTGATGGGCTTGATGCTACCGTCTGCTTCAATCCGGTCGAAAACGGCATATTCTGTTGAATATTCCTTTTTGTTACGAACGCTGGCGCCAAAGGCAAAGCCACTATAACTTTCGTTATAATAAGTTAGTTCACCAAAGCGCAGATAGGTAGCCCTGTCGTCTTTCTGACGTTTCCAAGCCAGGAATATGTTATCCTTATTGGTGTACATATATTGCTGCCCGATCTGGTTGATATCGTAGAAATATTGGGCGCGGATGGAGTGTACGGGAAACTCCTTGCGATAGTCTTTCTTATCGTGGAATGAGTATTCGGCAATCAGGTCGTATTTGATCTTTTCGTCCTTGGTTCCGTAAGCCACCAGTCCATCCAGGAAAAGGCGCTTGCTGAAATTCGTGGTAGTAGTCCCTCCCACACGGAAACGGGCGCCTTCTATGGCGTTACCACTAATGAAGGTATTCACAGGTCCAAACTCAAACTTACTCTTCAACGGATCCGTATCTGTAGCAATATATCCATTCACAAAAAGGGATACTACCTTCTCTGTCACATAGAAAAGAGGCACTTCGCGCATACGGGCCATCAGTTTTTCTACCGAATTAGGATTTCGTTTCACTCCTTCCTGCGGACGGTTTTCTATCCAGAAGTCTTCCGGTTTCTTGAAGGCATCTGCTACTGTTATGATAGGGGCACTTTGATTAAAGATAGCCATGTTGTCTTCCGGTTCGGCGAATGTCTGGTTTGAGTAGATATTCAAGCGCCGGGCATACATTCCCTTTGATTTTTCCGTCAGTTTGAAGTTTACCTGTATATCGTCTTTGGTGATGATGCGGGTACCGTCTTCCGCCCGGTCGAACGTTTGGTCAATCATCATCCAACTTACAAAGTTGAGGTTGATCTTTTTAGGTACATTCAAGACAGCCCGCTGTACAAAATAGGTAGAGTCGAGCGTGATATACAAATGTCCTGTAAAACCAAAAGATTCGGAGTTAAAAGGAACAAAACCCAGGTCGAGGCATTGCTGATTATTAACTACAACCGTATCAAGCATATAATACTTGTAGAACGTAGGGCCTAAGGTAGACATAGGGCTAACGAAACGTTGCAGGAACAAGGATATATCATTCTGGAAGATATCCACTTCTCTGAACACCTCATTTAAAACCTGTGCTACTCCATCCCGGGAAAAGATTTCATCCACACCGGCAGACTTCTGCCCTCTGATCAAGCGCTTTTCCGAACGGGGATCTTTCCGGTAGTAGATCGTTTCTACTTTTTCCTTTTCCGAAACAGGTAATATGGTGGTTCCTACATCCAGGGTATCCACAAAGTCTATTAAAAAGTCAAAGCGGCCTACTTTCCCATCCGTCCTTGGTTTGGGCTCGTAGTCGTTCATGGCAAAGACTACTTTTTCGTACTGCTCGTATGTAAAATAATCGTGATTGCGAGGATCATTGCTACTGCGTAACTCAATGGCATTCTTTATAAACTCAACGGCTGGGTTATCGCGGCGGGAATACTTATCCTTTCCTCCCTTGACTACTACTTCCGACAAAGCAATACTGGAAGGAGCCAGCTTGATATCCAGATTATTGGTCCGATCCAGATTTATTGTTACGTCTTTTTCGGTATATCCCAGATAAGAAATCTGCAATTTACGTACACGGGAAGTAGTCGTCATATTGAATTTCCCGTCCAAATCGGTAGTTGTTCCGATGGTTGTTCCGGCCAATATCAGCGAAACATAAGGTAACGTTTCACCGGTAATCGAGTCTGTTACAATCCCTTTGATTATTGTATTCTGGCTATTGGCTACACAGGCAATCCAGATAAAAAGAAAAATAAGAGTATATTTCTTATACATATTGTTAAAGTCATCAACCTATTAAGGATGCAAAAGTACATAATCTTTTAACATTGTTATAGTGCCAAATCGCATACATATTATTCCATTTAACTACTTTTTCATTTGTCTGACATTACTTCAAACATGATTTTTCGCTGATTTCCCCAAGAATCCACCAATGTAAGGAGGTGTTTCCCGGCATCTATCCGGCAGGCTATCTGATGATTATCCCGCGTCTCTCCTAAAAACACATCATCTACGTGCCAGTATATCACAGCTTCCGGACGCGTATGTGCCGCTTTGAAAATAAAATGCTCATATTCACCCGTAAAACCTTTCGGTAAATAAAGTACCGAGTTGTGCTCGGGATAGATAATCTCCAACTGCTGGCTCTGTTCCTGTTCGCAACCCGGTTTAATGGGTGGAAGAGGAATATAATCAATATGATAGTTCCTGTAATAATACGCCTGCGAAGGAGGAAGAACAAACCAAGAGCGGGTAACAATCCGGTCGATCGACTCACAGGAGCTATTCACCCTGAAACGTTCATCGGCAGAAAGATGTACCAGTTGATGATACGGACATAAGCGGGTAACCATACCCGAAAGCGGAATATAGACCGAGTCTACCGGATTACAGATAGAAGAAGCCTTGTAGCCACTGCTTCTGCAAACCGCTACTTTTTCCAATTCATCATACGGCGCATCAAACCAGGAAGTAGCAGGAAGCAAGGTGAAGATATCAAACAAAACGGGGGCCGCATTCCCTACTCCTGTCAGCCCCGGACGGCCTTCGCCCGAAGCATTCCCTACCCATACACCTACTACGTAGCGCGGGGTAACACCTATCGCCCAGGCATCACGGCTTCCGTAGCTGGTACCTGTTTTCCAGGCTATCTGCTTCATCGATTCAAACTGCTGCCAATCCGCTTCTTCTTCCGGACGGTTCAAGGCCGACATAGCCTCAAAGGTAAACCAGAGAGAAGCCGCCGACAAAGACGATTTATCTTTCAAACGCTTATCGGAAAGAGATTCGATAACCGGTTTAGGCTTGGCCGGAAAGGGCGTTAAGGGGTGAATATCCTCCGGATTATAGCGTCCGTTATAGGATCTGTAGTGAGACAAGGTACGAGCCATGGAGGCATACATGCCGGATAAGTCCCAGAGTGTACCTTCCGCACCTCCCAGTATCAAAGCCGCCCCATAATGATCTTCAGAAAAGCGAAGTGTAGTCATTCCCCACTGCTTCAATAGCGTCATAAAGCGCCCGGTATTATACTGCGAGAGCATACGTACCAAGGGAACATTCAGCGAACGCTCGATTGCCCGGTGAGCCGGAACAGCCCCATAAAAGGTCTTGTTATAATTCTGAGGCATAAAGCCATTGATATTGAGCGGAATGTCAGACACAAGCGTAGACGGAAGAATCATGCCGTCGTGCAGCATTCCGGCATATAAAAAGGGTTTCAGGATACTACCCGTACTTCGTGGAGACATAATGACATCCACACTCCCACCCCTTTTCTCATCCTGCATATTGCTCACATTTCCGGCATAAGCCAATACTTCTCCGGTCTCTACATCAGCCACCAAAGCCGCCAGGTTATAGATATGGTTTGAACTATAGCGGGCGGCATAGCGATTCACCAGATCTTGCGTTTGTTTCTGCAACTGGTACTTTACAGATGAAACAATCCGGGTACCTTGTGCCTGAACAGCCAAGCGCGCCAACAGATGCGGAGCTTCATCAGGCAAGGGAAGCGGGGCATCGGGCAAGGGCTCCATACAGGCTAGTTCATAGCCTTGTTCGTCCAAGATTCCTTTCTTATGCAGGACAGCCAGTAAGCGGTCCCGCTTTGCTTTCAGTTGCGTTCGGTTCCTGCCCGGATGTATCAGCGCCGGCGCGTTGGGAAGTATAGCCAGGGTGGCGCTTTCTGCCCATGACAAATCAGTTACCCCTCGTCCAAAATAGCGCCAGGAAGCCGTTTCTACCCCTACCACATTCCCTCCGAAGGGAGCATGCGAGGCATACAGGTTCAATATCTCTTTTTTGCTATGTGTAGTCTCCAGAAACACCGCCCAACACATCTCTATCAGCTTTTCGCGGAAATTCCTGTCCCGGTTGCCCCGGGCAATACGTGCCAACTGCATAGTTATGGTACTTCCCCCGCTCACTACTTTATGGGCTCGTGTATTCAGACGAATAGCCCGGAAGACGGCTACTGGATCAACCCCCAAATGGTAAAAAAAGCGTTTATCTTCATACATCGTCAGACAGGTAATGAACTTATCCGGCAAACTGTCCGTTTCCGGAAAACGCCATTGTCCGTCAGTTGCTATACGAGCGCCTAACAATTCATTATCAGAAGAGTATAAAAGGGTGGAGTAAGGTACAGAAAACAAATTACGGGGCATCAGTAAAAACATAACAAACCATAACAGGAAGATAAGCGCCGGTAATAAAAAAAGCAGTCTATATCTTCGCTGTATCTTCATTTTATTATATTTCTACGTGATTTACTTATCCAATCAAACGCGAAGTTACGTAATTATATTTTAGCTTAATCCGGTATACTGAAATCTTTGTCGGCAAACAAAGCCGCCAGTCCTGATACTTGTTTGAGCCGGAGCAGTTCATCGGCATCCATACCGATATGCTTCATAATCCAGGCATCGCTCATGCCCGAGTTTTTGAGTTCTGCCACGATATTGGTCATCAATGCTATGTTGTGCGTCCCACGGGCACGGTTATGCCTGATAGTAGAAGCCATCCTGTTTGAAAGGTCTTTCTCTATAACAACAACAGGCAGCATTCCTTTCTCGCGCTCGTAGATGCGTTTAGACTTTTTCATAACCTTATACCTGTGATAGCCGTCTACCAGCTCATAGCGATCCTTATCGGGCAGATAATAGCATACGCAAGGCATGGTATATCCATCTTCCCATATCGAGAGTTCGAGTAGTTCCATTTCCGGAGGTGCTACTACATTGGGATTATAGGCATTGGCTTGAATTTTCTCTATAGGTACCGGTTTTATATCATACACCGGGCTTTTGTATTCGTTCATTTGATTTTATGTGTATAAATTTTGATAAAACTCCAAGATTCGCTGCTTACTTTCCAACTCTTTCTTCGTGAGGGAAAAGCCCATGTATTTGCACAGGTGATCATTTTTCAGTATACAGATACACATACGCTTGAAGGTTGGAAGATTCTTAAATTCCGGAGCATCAATATCGTCCTGATACTCCATCCTGACCGGGCGTTTGGAGGTTCGATAATTAGAACGCTCCTGCACATCTATTTCGATACCGCAAGCTCTTAAGGCTTCGATCGTTTCTTCTGCCAGACAGCCCCCTTTATTCCTCCAGAAGCTAATGCTGACAGACAGTTTTTTCAAATAATTCAAACGGGTAGCTTCCGGCAAGGTAGACAAAAGAAAGTGCATATAACTCTCCCAGGTATGCCCTTTCGGCAAGACAGACTTAAATCGCGCCATCGCGCTTGTATTGCCATATAAAGCCGTAAAGTTCACTCCGTTTACACGACAGATCATTTTCCCCCACATATCAGGGTCGATGGCTCGGTAAAGATGCAAACTCTCATGAGCGGCAATGATAAAGGGACTGGCCACCCGTTGTTTATCCAAAGATACACCTGCCTGGTAATAAAGGTCATACAAATGGTTATAGTCCCAACCGAAGCGTCCGTTTGCCGTCCATACATCCGTTGTCAGCCAATCATATATCATATATGCGTTGTATATATCGTCTGATACGCGATGCGTCCATTTCAGATTGCAATACATCAGCTTCTTACGTCCGCTATAGATGGCTTTCCAGCGGTTATGGCTCTCCTGGGTACGTATGCCTACCAGGCTACAGGTTTTTCTTGCCTTTTTCTGGTGATGATACCATTGGGCGAAAAGGTTCTGAAAGTCATAATCCCACAGTTCTTCATTATAAAACGGAAAATGATCCTTTGTATAGCTCCCTTCCGGCATATCCCTTACCCAGATATCCCTATATGCATCATCCCAGGGACGCCAGTACGACTGATGCATAGAGGTACAGGTTACTACTTTAAACGGTACGCAAATACGGTATATTTCAAGAATATCCTGATTGCTTTTGAATACCCGGTCAATATATTGAATCGTTTCATTATACTGCACTTCGTAATCCATACAAAAAACACCGATTTTCTTTGTTATACCGTTTTTCCGCATGTAGTCGACACACAGATTTAACATAATGCCACTATCCTTACCTCCTGAGAAAGAAATATAAATATTATCAAACTCATTAAAGGTAATTTCCAAGCGGCGCATAGCTAATTCATAGACATTTTTTTTCATTGATCTGCACTTTCATTTTTACATATTTACTCCAGTTCAAAACAATTAAAAATCCGTTTTTCTCAAAAACAGGAATATGTCGTATTTGTGTAATTGATTCAATCTCAAAATCAGGGTGAAACTTTTTAATAAGTTTTTTCAATAAGGCAGAAAAAACAGTTTCCTGATCATCCGGTATATAATAATTATTGATCGTAACTTTCCCTTTCCCCATTTTTACAGGGATAAATCCTAGCGTAACTTCATTGTCTACAGCTACAAACCAACGGTATTCGGGTGATGTTTTAAACGGATAATTCTGATTATAACTTAATACATTTTTATTCATCACCAAATGCGCAACCAAGCGATATAATCGTTGATCTTCGCCTTCCAATTCAATAATTTCCATATAAGCCATCCACTTTTTAATCCACAACAGAGAGTCTTTACACGAAGTCGTCGAAACCTTTTTACAAATGTAGTTATTAAGAATATTATTCATCCTTATTTTGGCCTAAAAAATCGCATGCATACGTTTTAAAAATTACATCTAATTCCGGTTAAAAAAATATAGATGATTTTTGTGATTTATCTTTAAATAGTTTTTAAAAAAGAACATCAACAAAGGCGTCGGCCTCTCTCATCGCCTTACGGATACTGGAGAAAACAACATCCGCCACAAAATCAAATCAATAGTAAATATTGGAACCCCAATCATTTTAATCCTATAATTTTAAACTTCCTGCCTTCTAATTTGTTTTATTAATAAGCAGATAAATAATTTCGATAAACGAAAAAGAGGGAAAGTTATTTTGCTTCCCTATTTTTGTTCATCAATAATAAAAACGATTAATATCATGAATTTAACGAAAAAATTATCAGATGCCTTTAATGAACAGATCAAAGCAGAGATGGAGTCTTCTAACCTGTATTTACAAATGGCTGTTTATTTTAAAGATTTAGGACTTTCCGGATGTGCCCATTGGATGATGAAACAAACCGGAGAAGAGACAGAACACGCGCACAAGTTGATAGACTATTCTGTTATGCGCGGAGGTACAGTGACGATTGGCACGATTGATGCCGTTCCCAACAAATGGGATAGCCCGGAAGCTGTCTTTGAGCAGGTGTACAAACACGAATGCTATGTATCAGAGCTGATTGACAAACTGATGGATATTGCTATTGCCGAGAACGATAAGGCAACACAGGATTTCCTTTGGTGGTTCGTTCGCGAGCAGGTAGAAGAAGAAGATACAGCCAAAAGCATTCTCGACAAATTCAAAATATATGGCGTACACGGCCTGTATAGCATCGACCATGAATTAGGTAAACGTGATTAATATTTTTATAAATAAAACCATTTAAAAGTAAAGCAATGAAAAAGTACATCTGTAATGTATGTGAGTACATCTACGATCCGGCAGAAGGAGATCCAGACAGTGGCATAGCACCAGGAACAGCTTTTGAAGATATACCCGACGACTGGGTATGCCCCCTTTGCGGAGTTGGAAAAGACGATTTCTCTCCGGTAGAAGAATAACCCACCTCAAAACAAACGAATTAAATCCGTAATACACATGTATTTACGGATTTTTTTATGTAAAAAAACAAAAAGTTTCATCTGGATGAGAATAAATTCTCATGCGAGTGAGAAAAAGTTCTCATCAGCGTGAGAAAAAATTCTCACCTAGGTGAAACTTTTCGTTTTTAATGCTCAAAAAAGTCTAAAGTGTGCATAATTCGCGCGAATCTTCTTTGATTTTTAGAATGTTTAATTACTTTTGCAGCGCGAGAATTAATAATTGGGTAAGTTGGTTTCGGAACTAACCTGCCATGAAAAATATAAATGTTATGAGTTTAAAGATTATTGTATTAGCAAAACAAGTGCCGGATACACGCAATGTAGGGAAGGATGCCATGAAGGCAGACGGAACTGTAAACCGTGCCGCACTTCCTGCTATCTTCAACCCAGAAGACCTGAATGCACTGGAGCAAGCTTTACAACTGAAAGACGAGCATCCGGGATCAACTGTTACGTTGCTGACAATGGGTCCGGCACGCGCAGCCGAAATCATCAGAGAAGGCTTATACCGTGGAGCAGACGGAGGTTATCTGTTAACCGACCGTGCCTTTGCCGGAGCAGATACACTGGCTACTTCCTATGCCATTTCTATGGCGATCCGTAAAATCAAGGATTACGACCTGATCATTTGCGGACGGCAGGCGATAGACGGTGACACAGCCCAGGTAGGACCTCAGGTGGCCGAGAAGTTAGGATTGTCCCAAATTACATATGCTGAAAACATCCTACAGGTAAAAGACGGAAAAATTACAGTTAAACGTCGCCTGGAAAGAGGTGTTGAAACAGTAGAAGGTAAGCTCCCGATTGTTATTACAGTAAACGGAAGCGCCGCTGATTGCAGACCTCGTAACGCAAAATATATTCAGCAATACAAACATGCTAAGACAGTTACCGAAAAACAAGAGGCTACTGTAGACTATACCGAATTGTTCAGCAATCGTCCTTATCTCAACTTAACAGAGTGGAGCGTAGCCGACGTACAGGCTGATGTGGAACAATGTGGCCTTTCCGGTTCTCCGACAAAGGTTAAAAAGATAGAGAATGTTATTTTCCAGGCCAAAGAAAGCAAAACCTTTGAGCCTACCGATCATAACATCGACGAACTGATGAAAGAATTAATTTTAAACCACACAATCGGATAAGATATGAATAATTTATTTGTATACTGCGAAATAGAAGACGGTATTGTAGCCGATGTGAGCCTTGAGTTGCTGACGAAAGGACGTTCATTGGCCAATACTTTGGGATGTAAGATGGAGGCTGTTGCTATCGGTCATAAACTGGATAGCATTGGTAAGCAGGTATTTCCGTATGGTGTGGATGTGCTTCACGTGTTCGACGATAAGCGCCTGGCTCCTTACACTTCGCTACCTCATACCTCTATTTTGGTAAAACTGTTTGGGGAAGAGAAACCTCAGATTGCCCTGATGGGAGCAACAAGCATTGGACGAGACCTGGGTCCGCGTGTATCTTCCGCCTTGGGAAGTGGCCTGACTGCCGACTGTACCTCCTTAGAGATTGGCGATCACGAAGAAAAGAAAGCTAATAAGGTATATAAAGACCTGCTTTACCAGATACGTCCGGCCTTCGGGGGAAATATCGTTGCTACAATTATCAACCCGGATTGTCGCCCACAGATGGCTACCGTTCGCGAAGGCGTAATGAAAAAAGAGGTAGTAGATGCCAATTACAAAGGCGAAGAAAAGAAACATGATATCAGCAAATTCGTAAGCGATGCCGACTTTGTTGTAAGCGTAATAGACAGGCAAATGGAGAAGAGCAAGACCAATATCAAAGGTTCGCCTATTATTGTGGCGGGAGGATATGGTGTAGGCTCAAAAGAAAACTTCCAGTTGCTATACGACCTGGCAGCCGTTATCGGAGGCGAGGTAGGCGGATCACGCGCCGCTGTAGATGCCGGATATCTTGAGCACGAACGCCAGATCGGACAGACCGGCGTAACCGTTCGTCCGAAGCTTTATATTGCCTGCGGAATATCCGGACAAATCCAGCACATTGCCGGTATGCAGGAAAGCTCTATCATTATTTCTGTGAATAATGACCCGAATGCACCTATCAATACCATTGCCGATTACGTTATAACCGGCTCTGTAGAAGAGGTTCTTCCTAAAATGATTAAGTACTACAAACAGAATACTAAGTAACATGGCCAATTATTTTTTAGATACACCCGGGTTTAAGCATCATCTGCATCACCCGTTGATGAAACGTATCGTTGAACTGAAAGAGCGCAACTATGCCGACAAGGACGAGTTCGATTATGCTCCGTACGATTTCGAAGATGCAATGGATAGTTATGAAAAAGTATTGGAAATTGTAGGCGAAATATGCGACGAGATCATCGCTCCAAACGCAGAAGGCGTAGACCAGGAAGGTCCGAAGGTGAAAGACGGGCGGGTAAGCTATGCTTCAGGCACTCAACAAAACCTGGATACCGTACGTAAAGCCGGATTGATGGGCATTTCCATGCCGCGCAGATACGGTGGGCTAAACTTCCCGATCACTCCCTATATTATGGCTGCCGACATGGTATCACGTGCCGATGCGGGCTTTGAAAACCTCTGGGGATTGCAGGATTGCGCCGAAACACTATACGAATTCGGAAACGAAGATCAGCGCAAGCGTTATATTCCTCGTGTATGTGGGGGAGAAACCATGTCTATGGACCTTACCGAGCCGGATGCCGGATCAGACCTTCAGTCTGTTATGCTGAAAGCTACGTATAGCGAAAAAGACGATTGCTGGTATCTCAACGGTGTGAAGCGTTTCATTACCAATGGCGACTCGGACATCCACTTAGTGCTGGCTCGCTCGGAAGAAGGAACCAGGGACGGACGCGGCCTCTCCATGTTTATCTACGACAAACGTAACGGAGGTGTAAATGTACGTCGTATCGAGAATAAAATGGGTATCAAGGGCTCTCCTACCTGTGAGCTTGTATACAAGAATGCAAAAGCCGAACTTTGCGGAGAACGCAAACTGGGACTTATCAAATATGTAATGGCTCTGATGAATGGTGCCCGCTTGGGAATCATGGCTCAGGCAGTCGGACTTTGTGAAGCTGCCTATCGCGAAGGATATGCCTACGCATTGGAACGCAAGCAGTTCGGAAAAGCTATTATCGAATTCCCTGCTGTTTACGAGATGGTTGCCTTAATGCGTGCCAAGACAGATGCTTCCCGCACCATGTTGTACGAAACCTCCCGCTTTGTGGATGTGTACAAGGCTTTGGAAGATATTTCCAGAGACCGCAAACTGGAACCGGAAGAGCGCCAGGAAATGAAGAAATACAGCAAACTGGCAGATGCCTTCACACCGCTGGGCAAAGGTATGACTACCGAATATGCCAACCAGAATGCGTACGACGCTATCCAGATACACGGCGGTTCAGGATTCATGAAAGACTATGCCTGCGAGCGCTTGTACCGCGACGCACGTATCACCAACATCTACGAAGGAACAACCCAGTTGCAGGTGGTAGCAGCCATCCGCCACGTCACCACCGGTACGTACCTGACTCAGATCCGCGAATACGAAGCGCTGGATTACAAGCCGGAGTTGGAACCTCTTCGCCAGAAGTTAATCGAGATGACATCAAGATATGACGAGATCGTAGGATTGGTAATGGATCCCAAAGACAGCGAGTATCTGGACTTCCACGCACGCCGCCTGGTAGAAACTGCCGGACACTGCATAATGGGCTACCTCCTCTTGCAGGATGCCAACAAGGACGAAGTCAACTTCCGCCGCTCCGCCGAAGTGTACATCACCTACGGACAAGCCGAAGTAAACAAACACTACTCCTACATCACCACTTTCGACCCGAAAGACATCGGATACTTCAAGCATAGTTAAGAAAAACTATATACGTGAAAGGCTGTCTTCCGAGGCAGCCTTTTCTTTTTGGCAATATTCCAAAAATACGTATATTAACGTTCTGTTACGAAAACTACAGAAACAAGTCGAAGGCAGTTGAAAAAGATTATACATATCGATATGGATGCGTTTTATGCGTCTATTGAGCAACGGGACTTTCCGGAGTATCGGGGGAAGCCGCTTGCTGTGGGGTATGCGGAAGCGCGAGGAGTAGTGGCAGCAGCTAGTTACGAGGCCAGGCGCTATGGTGTTCGCTCGGCGATGCCTTCCAAGACGGCTCTGCGCAAATGCCCTTTCCTGATATTTGTTTCGCCACGCTTTGAGGTTTACAAGGAAGTTTCCGACCAGATCATGGAGATATTTCTTGAATACACGGATCTGGTAGAGCCTTTGTCGCTTGACGAGGCGTTTCTCGATGTCACCGAGAATCATAAGAACATGGCCTCAGCCACTCTCATAGCCAAAGAGATTAAAAATCGTATCCGGGAAGTAACCGGTCTGACAGCTTCTGCCGGAGTTTCCTATAATAAGTTTCTGGCAAAAATAGCGTCCGACTATAAGAAGCCTGACGGGCTGTTCCTGATACATCCGAAGGATGCGGAAAAGTTTGTTGAGTCGCTGGAGATCGAACGCTTCTTCGGTGTAGGAAAGGTGACAGCTAAAAAGATGCACCAGTTAGGTATTCATTCGGGCTATGATCTGAAGCAGATGAGCGAAACCTACCTGCTCCAGCACTTCGGGAAAGCGGGGCATCTCTATTACGAGAACGCGCGCGCCATTGACGAACGCGAAGTCAATCCCAACCGTATACGTAAATCCATCGGTGCGGAAAATACCTTTGATACAGACCTGGAACTATCGACAAAGATGGTACTGGAACTATATCACATTGCCCGAAAAACCTGGGAACGTATCGAAGAAAAGCAGTTCTACGGGCGAACCATTACCTTAAAGATAAAATATACCGACTTCGAGATCATTACCCGTAGCAAAACCTTTCCCAATCCCGTTCACGACTTCCGTTTCTTCTGGGATACCTCCAAAGAAATGCTGAAGCATATCGACACTTCGCAGAAGAAAGTCCGTCTGATGGGACTCACCATCAGCAATACCGAAGACGGCCGCCCCGGCCCTCCTCCCAACATCCAACTCGAGCTAAAATTCAAGCCCTGAAAATAGAAACAGGCGCTAAAATAATTTGTACTTTTGATTCGCAACTTTAAAGGTAATACTCCTCTTATGACACATTGGCTTAAAAGAACGGTTTACTGCTCAGCTTCGATCGGCATGGGAGTTTCCGGAATAATGGCGCAGGATCAGGGCAACGAACAAGCGCCCAACGTTATTTATATCATGGCAGACGACCTGGGAATAGGTGACCTGGGCTGCTACGGACAGCGTTTTATCAAGACTCCGGCCATTGATAAGCTGGCGGCCAACGGGATTCGCTTCGCCCAGCATTATTCGGGAAGTACAGTCAGCGCTCCCTCGCGTTGCTCGCTCATGACCGGCAAACATACCGGACATAGCTTTATCCGGGGCAATAAAGGGGTAGTGAGCGAAGAAGGCGACTCCTTCGATTACCCTCTGGCAGCCAATGAGATCACCGTTGGGGAGATTATGAAGCGCAAACACTATGTAACGGCCTGTATCGGGAAATGGGGAATGGGTGGCCCGCATACCGAAGGACATCCGAACAGCCAAGGGTTCGATTATTTCTTTGGCTATCTGGGACAGGCCAATGCCCATCGATATTACCCCCGCTTCCTATTTGAAAATCAAACCAAAGTAAACCTAAACAAGCAGGTTTATTCGCACGACCTCATCATGGGAAAAGTTCTGGATTTCATTCGCGAAAATGCAGGAAAGCCGTTCTTCCTCTACCTCACACCTACCATTCCGCATGCGGATCTAATCGTACCTGACGACGAACTGGGGGAATATGACGGAATGTTCGACGAAAAACCATTCCCTCAGGGAGGATATACGGCTCAGCCGAAACCTCGTGCTACATTCGCCGCGATGGTCAGCCGCTTAGACAGAGGTGTCCAACAAATCATGAATTTGCTTGAAAGCAAAGGTATCGCAGAAAATACAATCGTAATCTTTACGTCTGACAACGGGACGCATATCGAAGGAGGGCACAACCCGTTTGCCTTCAACAGCAGTGGCGGCTTCCGGGGACACAAAAGAGACCTTTATGAAGGCGGCATCCGTACACCCTTTATTGTTTCCTGGCCCAAGAAGATCAGCAAAGGCTTGGTTAGTTACCACGTGTCGGCTTTCTGGGATTTTCTGCCAACGATGTGTGACTTGATAGGCGAACAGGTGCCTCTTGGAGTTGATGGCCTTTCGTATCTACCGGAACTAACGAAAAGTGGCGAACAAAAGAAACATGATTACCTGTACTGGGAATTTCACGAAGAAGGGGGCAAACAAGCCGTCATAAAAGACAATTGGAAGCTAATCACTTTCAACGTCAACAATCCCGGCAAGGCCTATATGGAACTATACAACCTGAATGCCGATCCCTCGGAACAGTTAAATGCTGTAACGCAATACCCGGAAAAAGTGCGGGAACTCAAAACACACATAGAAAGCGCACATTCAAGAAGCCCCTTGTTCCCTTTTAAATCGGAAATGTAACAGCCGGAAATAGCACGTATCCAAAAAAAAATCGCTCGTCACCTATTTTTGTTAGGTAACGAGCGAAAAAATATAACTAATGTGCAAATCAGAAATTGTTACTTCTTGCAATCACATGACAGGTAAGAAACCAGCATCCAGACGGTCTTTTCCTGTTCTTTCAGGTAGTCGCTCATCAAAGCTACGGTTGATTCGTCGTTCACTTCGGAAGCCAGCGACAACAGGGTGCGTTCTTCCTCAATTAGTTTGCCGAGAGAATCAAGGACACTCTTAACGGCTTCATCCCCGCAGGATATGTCTGATACTTCTTTGATGTTTGACACTTTAAGGTATTCGCTGAACTTGTTTTCCGGCACGCCACCCAGCATGAGGATACGTTCTGCTATTTCGTCTACCTTGTCAGCGGCATCGTCATACATGTTTTCAAATTTTTCGTGCAACACGTAGAAACTATGCCCTTTAATATTCCAATGGAATCCGCGAAGGTTTGTGTAGAAGACCTGGAAATCTGCTAATAATTGTTGTAAACCACTTACTACTTTGCCTGCACCTGCAGCATCTAAATGAAGATAATCTAATGTTTTCATAATGTCTGTATTTTATTTATTATTATACGCTTTTCATATCAACACTACAAAGGTACGGCAAGTAATCATATGCGTCAAACAGATAATTTCTATCCGATATAGATTAATTCGATTTCTTCAGGTCACCAATCAGGTTCCAGTCGGGAGGGGTTACGTTCAGCAAATGTTTTACAAAGAAGTCAAAGCGCTTCCGGTCGCCATAATCGCCGCCCAGCGTGTGATTCATGCCCGGCACAATCACCAGTTCGAATTCCTTGCCTGCCTTGATCAGGGCATTTGCTACCTGCATGGTAGAAGCTGGGTCTACATTGTCGTCCAGTTCGCCCACCATCAACATCAGCGGGCGGGTGAGCAGATGCGCATTCTCTACGTTGCTACAGGCAATATAACTGCTATCAACCGGATATCCCATCCATTGTTCGTTCCACCAGATCTTATCCATGCGATTGTCATGGCATCCGCAGGCAGCATAGGCTGCTTTGTAAAACTCCGGATGAAACAAGACAGCCCACATCGCTTCCTGCCCACCGGCAGAAGCTCCGTAGATACCTACTTTTTCTATGTCCATAAAGGGATACTTATTGGCGGCTGCTTTTATCCAGGCCTTGCGGTCCGGGAATCCGGCATCCTTCAGATTTTTGTAGATGATGCTTTCAAATGCCTTGCTGCGGAAAGAAGTCCCCATCCCGTCGCATTGTACAACGATAAAGCCCAGCTCTGCTATCTGTTGCGCAGTGGCCATAAAGGGGCGGAAGGCTTTCTGCGTATAGGCGCTGCCGGGACCTGCGTAGATGTACTCTATCACCGGATATTTCTTTTTCGGGTCGAAGTTCGTAGGTCGGTAGATAACGCCCCAGATGTCCGTTTTATTGTCGCGCCCTTTGGCTACAAAAGGCTCCGGAGCTATCCAACCGGCCTCTTTCAAGGCTGTCAGGTTGGGCGATTCCAGTTCCATCAGTATCTTGCCGTCTTTGCCGTCGCGCAAAACCGCTTTGGGGGCGACGTCCACTTTAGACCAAACATCAACCATATATTTCCGGTCGGCAGAAAACCAAGCCGTATGCATTCCCTCTTCCAGGCTAAGGCAGGTCAGGCCGCTTCCATCTATGTTGATACGGTAGTAACGAACCAAGTAGGGGTCTTCCTTTTTAGCCATTCCGCTGGCCGAGAAATAAATCAGGCGGTTCTCTTCATCTACATATAGTACCTCTCTTACATACCACTCGCCCTTGGTGATTTGCGCCTTTACCTTTGCAGAGGCTTTGTCTATCAAATAGAGATGATTCCAGTTGTCTCGCTCACTCATCCATATTATTTCGTTCGTGCCTGCCAGATCTTTTCTGAAATAGCGTCTGTAATTCACAAAGGTATCGCTTGTTTCTTCTATTAGCGGGCGAACCAAGCCTGTTTCAGCCGAGAACTCCAACACCCGGTACACCTGGTGCCCTCTCTGGTTATACTCAAATAAAACGGACTTGCTGTCTGCTTCCCATTCCAGGCGGGCCAGGTAATACTGGGAAGCGAACAGTTCTGTAGAGGGGGCAAGGTGTTGTCCACTCTCTACATGGAAAATATGCGGAACATAGAAAGGTAAGGCATCACCCGGTTTGGCATATTCGCGGGTATGCAGTTTGGGTTGCAACTGGTCGGCAGGTGACGATTCTACCATATAGAAATATTGCCTTTCGGCAGGGCGTATCTTCATGACAGCTAGCTTCCGGGAATCCGGCGACCACCGAATATCCGTAGAATAATACTCGCCGGCTGCCCCGTCATTGCTCAGGGCTTTTATCTGCCCACTAGCCACTTCTTTTACATACACATTGCTGTTTTTGATGAAAGCGATTCGCTGTTTATCGGGCGAAGGTATCGAGTCGCCTGTCTTTTCGTCATCCCATTCGCCCCAATAGCGGCTGCTACGCCTTCCGGCCATTTGTGCCGCCTCTGCCTGTAACCGTTGTTTCATACTGTCCGGCATGATGGTCCGCTTCTTCTTATCGGCATCTACCAGTATATATTCATCTCCTGCAGATGTATTATTCACATACCAAAAAGAATGTGTATCCCCTAGCCAACGGGGATACACATTTGCGCCGGGAATCAGATTCCTGAACTTCTCCGGCAAGGAATAGGCACGTTTGTAATCATCTATCGTTCCTTGTCCGTAAGATATCGTTACAGACAAAAGAACACCTAATAAAACCAAATGTATTTTTTTCATATCACTCTACTGACCATTCAAACAAACCTGCTGCATTTTTTTCCGGTAAAACTACCTCCAGTTTCAAGGCTTTTGTCGTCACCGGGTCGAAAAGGACTTCATTACTCATCCCTTTCTCTATTCCGTAAGACGTAGAATTAGCTACTGCTTGCCAGTTTCCGGCAGTATCCCGGTAGTAGACTTTCCAACTTTGAGGAAGACGGCATCCGCCCCAGGGCGCGTCGTCGTACCAGTAAACAGAAGAGGCAGTCACCTTCTGAGGCGTATCAAACTCATACGCAATCCATTCGATTGTACCTTCTTTCGGCCACCAATGAAAATAGGGAGCGCTTCGATCTTCTCCTCCTTTGGGCATCATTCCGTCGTTTACAGCTGTTATGGATTTGGCTTCGTGCGAGGAAGTTACCTTTGCATTGGTAGTGATAGTAGGAGGTGCAGACGGGCGGGTAGCACTTACATCCTGAGGCAACCAGACTGCCATCTCGCCGCTTCCCCTATGCGCCCAGGCATAATAAGGAATGAGCGACAAAGTAACATCCCGGGTCTGTAAGCGGCCTTTCTCGTCATAGTTCAAAGCCTGTGCCTTTGTGTTGATCTGCCTGATGCCATGCAGTAGGCCCGGCTTGCTTTCAACTGTAAATTCCGGCTTACGATTCATAAATACACTCAAGATGCTGAAGTCGTTGTCCGGCCATTCGGCACAATAGACAACTGGTCCTCTTTCTACAGCCACACGCCCATTGTCTGCTTCCACGTTCGGATGCGCTTTTACCGTACGAGGCTCCATATCGAAATGTACCTCTACTACATCCCCCTTCTTCCATTGGCGGGAGATATTGAAGTAACCTTTATCCAGCTCGGCTTCCATTGGCGATCCGTTCACTTTCACCGTATAATTCAGTTGCTTGCGATCTGTATAACTATACAGCTTGCTGGGAACTACCTCGTTTTGTACCCATCCGGGGATACGTATTTTCAAGGTAAAGTCTTGCTTGCCTTTGGGAGTCACTTCCATGCGGATATCTCCGTTCCAGGGGTAATCTGTCGTTTGCTTAAGTGTCAGTTTCTTTCCTCCTACTTCTATTTCAGAGGTGTTGCCCATAAAGAGATTCACATATACGTCCTTATCCTTCACGGCATAAACATATCCCGGCAAAGAAGGGATGAAACGGCAAACGTTAGACGGGCAACAGGCACAGCCAAACCAGGGCTGACGCTGATGCTGCCCTATGGATTCCAGCGGATTGGGATAGAAAAAGCCCCCGCCGTCCAGTGAAACACCCGAGATTAGCCCATTATATAATGTACGTTCCAACACATCATAATACTTAGACTCGCCATGCAAGAGGAACAAGCGGTAATTCCAATACACATTACCTATCGCCGCGCAGGTCTCGCAATAGGCAGACATATTGGGCAGTTCGTAATTCTTGCCGAACGCCTCTCCGTGACTTGTAGCCCCTATCCCACCGGTGATATACAGCTTCTTGGTAACTACATTCTCCCAGATATTATCAATAGCATGGATGTAACCGGCATCTCCGGTAAGAGCTGCTACGTCTGCCATGCCCGAGTACATATAGGCTGCACGTACAGCATGCCCCACGGCTTCGTCTTGTTCGAGCACGGGCTTGTGCGCCTGGCTATACTCGTCCTGCCGGGTGGTATATCCACGTTTGTCGAGGAAAAACCTCGCCAGATCCAAGTATTTTTGTTGCCCTGTAACCAGGTATAGCTTGGCTAAGGCCATTTCTGCTATCTGATGTCCGGGTACCTTCACCTGTTTGCCGGAACCCTCCCCTATCTCGCCCTCTACACAGTCTGCATACTTGATGGCGATATCCAGGAAGTTTCGTTTGCCCGTAGCTTGATAATGCGCAATGGCGCCTTCTATCATGTGCCCCAGGTTGTAGAACTCATGACTTAGCTCTTCTACCTTCTCCCAGCGCTGGCTTCCCGCCCATTCGTGCGGATGTTCGGGATTCATTGTACGGGAAGTAAACAGATAGCCATCGGCTTCCTGTGCCGCAGCAACAATCACCAATACGCTATCTATATACTTCGCCAATTGTTTGTCCGGGTATGTTTGCATAGAATAGCTGGCCCCTTCAATTGTCTTATACACATCCGTATCGTCGAAAGACAAGCCTTCCACTTTATAAAGCGGACTGGGATTAGCAGCTTTCACAAAATTCTCATAACGCCCTGTCTCCTCGCATTTACTGAAGGCAAGGGGTATCGTTACTTCGCGGCTGGCTTTTAAGCGTTGCCCCCAAAAAGCGTCTGTTACCTTCACAGATGTAAAAGGCACCGGATTGATCGGGTAACCATGAGCTTGCTCTTTCTTCTGCGCCTGCATCCCGCAGACGATAGAAAGCAATAAAACAAAAACAGCTATTCTTCTCATACTATTAGATTTATAACGTTAGATTATGTCTCGTTACTTTTAGTTTACTTTCCATTCAATAACACCGCCTGAATAGCCTCTGCGCGTTACATCTACCACTTGCGGACCTTTTTCTTCTACTGAAGCCTGCTCAGGGGCTTTGGGTCGCTGAAGTTGGGCTACCAGCTTCAGTTCGGTAGTCGTAACCGGGTCGAATGTTACCTTATTGTACTTGTCGATTTCCGTACCATAGCCCGAAGGATTCTTCACTTCCTTCCAGGTATTGCCCTCTTTGTACATTAACTTCCATGATTCGGGTTCTTTATAAATCACGTCGTAATGCTCAAAGGCCAACCAGTACACTTCTACACTTGACACCGTTTCCGGCTTTTCAAACTTGTAACCGATGGTTTCCTCCGTACCCCAACGCAGCCACCAATAGTGGTATGGCGTATTGATATCGTCCGAAGAAGACGGCTCAAACTGGTCATTGAAGCCCCAGCCGTTTACCATTTCAGCCCGTGAGGCAATCGTAGGTTCCGGCTTGATTTTCGCATCTTCTTTCCTTTCGGGTGTCCAGACAGCCAGTTGCCCCTTCCCCCGGTTATTCCATGTACTGTAAGGAATGGCTTTAAAGGTGAATGGTTTTTCCACAAGCGCTTTATCGGCTCCTTTCTCTACCTTGTAAGCATCACCCGTTAACACTACTACTCCGTTAAGCATACTCTTCTCGTAGTGAGCGTTAATCTTTGACTCGCGGGGAACAACAATATCAAAAAGATAGGCTTCCGGCTGATCGATACTCTCCATCACATACAGAACCGGCCCACGTTCCATTGCCAACAGGCCTTTGTCATACTTTACTTCTTCGCACGCCTGTACTCTTCTGACGGGCATGTCGATATGAAGGGATACTTTGTCGCCTGATTTCCACTCCCGACTGATCACAGCATAGCCATGACTGATCTGTTGTTTCACGTCTTTTCCGTTGACAGAGAGCCTTACCTTTGGCTGTGCATTGTCCACATAATGATACAAATCAGTAGGCACCGGCTTATCAACTGCCCATCCCGGAATACGCAACATCAGCGAGAAATCAGCGGCTTCCGACGGATTTACCGTCAGTTCCACATCGCCCTCCCAGGGGTAGTTGGTTTGCTGCAGCAGTCCTATCTCCATATCATTCAGTTTGACAGTGGCTTTTCCCTCTGCATACAAATTTACAAAAATTCCTTGATTATTCGTAGCATACATATAACCCGGAACAGAAGCCATGAAACGGGTCACATTTCCCGGGCAGCAAGCGCAGCCAAACCACTCTTCCCGCTCGTGTACGCCATCAGAGGCCATCGGATTATCATAGAAGAATTTATCACCGCTTAATGACACACCGGCAATCAGGCCGTTATACAAAGCTCTTTCCAACACATCTGCATACTGCGATTCTCCGGTTGCCAGAAACATCCGGTGGTTCCAATATACATTAGCTATAGAGGCGCAGGTTTCGCAATAATTATTGAAATTATTCAGCTCGTAATCAGGGCCAAAACCCTCTCCCTGCGGGCGAGAGCCTATCCCACCGTTTAAATACAACTTCCTACTTGCCATGTTATTCCACACACGCTTAACAGCATTCAGTAGTTCTTCATCCTGCTGTAGTACGGCAACATCCGTTACGCCGGAGTAGAAATAAGCTGCGCGAACTGCATGCCCTACAATCTCCTCCTGCTCCAATACCGGCATATGATCCTGGCTATAGATGCCCGGTTGACGCCCGTTGGAGAGCCTTCCCGCTTCATCGACAAAGTATCGTGCCTGATCCAGGTATTTCTGCTCGCCTGTTACGTCGTACAGCTTTACAAGTGCCATCTCAATAATAGGATGTCCGGAAGGGTACTTGATCTGTCCTTCGCCCAGACCAAAGGTTTCACACACCAGGTCGGCATTCTTCAGTGCCACATCCAGTAAGGTACGCTTACCGATAGCCTTATAATGAGCTACGGCTGCTTCGTACAGATGCCCGCTGTTGTACAATTCGTGACTGTTTATCTTCTCCCAGCGGGAGCTTCCCCACCAGCGCGACAAACGCTCGCATTTGTTGGTTACACAGGTAGTCAGATAACCGTCCGGCTCCTGTGCTGCAGCAATCAGGACAATAACACTGTCCAGATAGGCATCCAGCTTCGGATCATACTTTACGGCCAGCGAATACGAGGCTCCTTCTATAATCTTATAAGGATCCGTATCGTCAAAGGAGAAGTCGCCTTTATGCTCCCCTTTGATCAGTCCACCTGCCAGTGCGAAGTTGTCGAACCGGCCATTGATCTCGCATTGGTGGAAAGCCGAAGGGATAGACACCGTCCGGTTGACCTCTATGCGAGGCGCCCAGAAGTTATCTGTCAGTTGTACCTGGGTAAAGGAAACTTCGCGAATAGGCGTAAAAGGCTCTTCGCTCTGCTGAGAGCTACAAGAGCTAAGAGCCCACGCCATTAGTGCTACTATTATAGCATTTTTCATCTCTTACTTATTTATCAATTATATCCCGGATTTTGTTTCAGGTTGGCATTCGCCTGAAGCGTTTCCAGTGGTATAGGAAATATCGCTGTATGGCCATCAGTTACCGCTGTATGGTTAAACCAGTTCTTAGTAGAGAAGGTTCCAAAGCGTATCATGTGCGTACGGCGTTGTGCCTCACAGGCAAACTCAAAGCCGTATTCGTCATACAATCCTCCCAGATAGACCGGAGACTGGTCGCCGAGAACATCTATATTGTTGTCCCAGTCTAATGTTCCGTACTTGATCTTTGTATCACCCTTCAGGTAGTCAACCGTTACCTTTGCCTTTTGCGGATTGTCGAATACACGGGCACGTATCTGAGACACGATACTAGCAGCTTCCTGCTCGTCTCTGCCTAAACGCAATAAGCATTCGGCCTTAATCATCAACGTTTCCGCATAACGGAAATACGTAAAGTCATTGCCCCATGCCCAGGCGGTAACATTGTCATATTCATACTTGCCTACACGGTATCCGTAATCAATGCTGGTATGGTTCACACCATCCTTGATACAGGTTAAAGAAGGTAGATAGTTCTTTGCAGTCCAGATAAGTTCGTTAGGATTGTTATAGGCATATCTCTCACCCATGATCCAGGTTTTCTGCAAACGCAAGTCTTCCTGGTCATATGCATTAATAAACTGCGGATTGGCGCAAGAACCTCCCCAGCACTGGTAAGAAGAACCAAAATGTAACTTGGAAACCGGAGGATACCACTTGGCAAACTGGTAGAAGCCGCCATACGTCCTGTCGTAAGGCACATTGAAGATACACTCCTTATTATTATGATCCAGATCCATTTTAAAGTTGTCAGAAAAATCTGCCGACAGGCTGTAAATGCCTGAGTCTATAATCTTATTGGCGTATTCCAGCGCTTTTTCCCACTGAGGGGTTCCGGTATATACCTGTGCATTCAGGTGCATACGGGCCAGGATCATATAAGCTGCCCACTGGTTGATACGCCCATAGGTGCTCACATCTGCCTTTGAACTTAACAGAGGCATTATCTCCAGTATCTCACTGGCTATGAAATTGAAGAGTTCCTGACGGGTAGACTGAGTAGGTACCTCATCCGTAAAAGCAGTTACAATCGGCACATTCCCGTGTGTATCAAGCAAAATAGAGTACCAGAAAGCACGCACGGCGCGTAGCTCAGCCAGGGTAGCCTCTTTCAAATCACCTACAGGAAGCTCATCCCGCTCAATCTGGTCCATAACCCGGTTGGCATTATTTATACCTTCATAACATCTGCCATAGGTACTTTCGGGCTGTCCCTGTTCAGACGTCCAGGCGTGCTGGTGCATCCGTCGGTAGGTACCTCCATCGTCCCATCCGTTGGGGCGTGTAGGGGTAATGATACAATCGCCCGGCTCTTCCTGAAGGTCAAAATAGCCATACCAGTCCATCATGTAACGCATAGGCGAATAGGCGCTTCCGATAAGAGCCGACACATCCTTATCCGTAGGAATAAAGGAAGATTCCGTTATCTCTGCATATACTTCTTCTTCGAGGTCGAAACAGCTGGTTAGCATCAAGCTGGCTGTTAGCATGTATAAGCCCCATTTATATATCTTTTTCATAATTCTGTCTTTATTTATTGATTAAAAAGTTGCATTAATACCGAATGTATAAGAACGTACAGTGGGGTATTTGTCCCGTTGGTCGGTTCCAGGCCATAAGCCGGTGATTTCTATTTCCGGATCAATGCCATCATAGCCTGTAATAGTTGCCAGGTTCATGCAAGAGGCATATACCCGCAGGTTCTTTACATACTTCGTTTTCAGGTTGAAGGTATAACCCAATGTTACATTGTCTATCTTCCAGTAGTTACCTTTTTCCACATACTCGCTTACATAGCGCTGAGAGTCGTTTATCGCTATCTTATCGCCTGTTTGATTTCCTGTTGCAAGGTCTACTACCGGCAGTTTATCAAAGGCTGAATTCAATACATTATACTGTATCGTTGGGTTTCCGTAATACATCTTCTGGAAGTTCAGTATCTCAAAACCGAAAGCTCCACGCATATTGATAGACAGGTCGAAGTTCTTGAAACGAAGAGTATTATTCCAGTTTAAAAAGTGCTTGGGCACACCATTACCCAGCTTTTGTTTGTCTTCGTCTCCTGCATTTTCGGCATAATCATAATAGGTTCCGACTGTATTTCCCTGATCGTCTTTTTTCAGGCGTTCTACCACCCATTTACCCTCAGAGGAAAGACCTACGGACTTCAATCCCCAGAAGTTACCGATAGGTTGCCCTACCTTCACAATATGAGTCCACTGCTGGATAGGTTCTCCGGTATAGCCGCCACCATATACATCATCAGGATAATAATAGTCTGTAGACATCTGAAACTCTTCATTGGAGATAGATCTCAGCTTGTTCTTATTAGTTGAGTACGACATATTAGTGCTCCATTCAAAATGCTTGGTCTGAACCGGGATGGCATTTAACAATACCTCAATCCCCTGGTTGCGGATCTCGCCCACATTGGCCATAATACTGGAATAAATGTAAGGAGGTACCGGAACCGTATAGCCGAATAAAGCATCCTTTGTATCACGCAGATACGCATCAACAGCTCCGCCAAAGCGTCCACCGAACAGGTCGAAGTCGATACCCACATTATATTCATATTTCTTTTCCCAGCGCAAGTCCGGATTCGGGTTACGAACAGGAGTTAACGTGTTGGTCCATGCACCGTTATAGAGGAAGTAACCTTCGTAGTTGATAGATGCCAACGACTCGTATCTCCTACCTACGTTGATACCTGTAACCCCGTATCCGGCACGTATTTTCAGGTTGTCGAGCCAGCTGTAATCTTCCATAAACTCTTCTTCATTGATACGCCAACCCACAGATGCTCCGGGGAAGTAACCCCATTTATGGTCGTCTCCAAACTTGGAAGAACCTTCCCGGCGAAGAGAAGCCATCAAGAGGTAGCGATCATCAAAATTGTAGGTTACACGGGCAAACAGACCGATCAACTTATCCGCTCCTTTGTAAGACCAGGCGCCTGTTCCACCAATCCCCTTAGCCAATGCCATACCAGTTTCGAGGTTGTTATAGGTATAACTGTCTGTTGGGAAGTCGCGGTTTGTAACCGAGAAGTTTTCGTCCATTGTATCTTCGTAGTTGTATCCTACGATAGCAGTAAAAGCATGTTTGTCAAATGTTTGGTTCCAACTGGCGGTAAGTTCTATCAGGTTATTTACATAGTTGCTGGTATATCTGTAGGCTTGTCCGTTATACGATCCTTCTGTACTGGTCGGGTGTTTCTTGGTGAGGTAAGAGCCTGTCAATCTGCTCTGTCCCTTACGTGTGTACATGGCTTTCAGCGCCAGACTTTCTATCGGGCGGAACTCCATACTACCTGTAAAACGAATGTTGCGGCTACGTACTTCTCCCAACTTTTCATTCAGCAAAGAAACTGGGTTGTCGTAGAAGTAAACGTTTCTTTCCATATAGGTTCCATCATCGTTGTAGACAGGCTGTGTAGGGTTTTGAATACAAGCCTGACGATAAACACCTTTTTCAAAATCAAGGCTACGCACTTGTTCGTTGGCGATAAGGGAAACATTGGTAGTCAGGCGGTCGTCAAACATACGGTGAGTCAGTTCCAGACGTCCCCGGATATTCTCAGACTCAGATGTTTTCATGGTACCTTCTTTCTTGTCATATGTCAGGTTGGCAATTACACCCAGTTGCTTACCACCCCCTCTGAAAGTCAGGTTATGTACATGGCTGATACCGGTTTGTGTTATTTCGTCCAGCCAGTCTGTAGTAGCACCATAGTCTTTATCATTTGCTCCGGAGGGCGAATAGCCATCGCTCCAGCGCTGGCGCAGTTCGGAAGCCGACATAAAATCAGGCGTACGTGCGATGTCGGAGATAGAGATATAGCCGTTATAGTCTATAGAGTTAGGTGTATCCCGCTTGCTGCCTTTGGTGGTGATGATGATCACACCATTGGTACCGCGCGTACCGTAGATAGCCGTTGCCGAGCCATCTTTCAATACATCAATCGATTCGATTTCTTCGGGAGCAACAGTAGAGAAGCTTCCCGGTACTCCGTCTACCAGTATCAGCGGGTCTGAAGTACCATTAATACTGGAGTTTCCGCGCAACATAACAGAGGTAGCAGCAGCAGGGTCTCCGGAAGCTAAGGTAATCTGCAAACCGGCTACTTTACCCTGTACCAGCTGTCCGGCATCCAGGATGGCTCCTTTATTGAAGGATTCGGATTTTACACTGGCTACAGCACTTGTAACATCAGCCTTTTTCTGGGTTCCGTATCCAATCACTACGATTTCATCCATAACCTTGGAATCTTCCGACATGCTAAGGGAGATCGTCCGCTGATTACCAACGGCCACCTCCTGTGTCTGGAAACCTACATACGAAAACATCAACACCGCAGACGAGCTACTTACTGAAATAGAGTATTTCCCATTCATATCCGTCAGGGTACCATTGGTCGTCCCTTTCTCTACAATATTGACACCCGGCAAGCCGTCGCCAAATTCATCTGTTATTGTCCCCGTAATAGTAATAGATTGCTGAGCAATATCCTGTTTTTCGGTGCCACGCTCACTGTACAAGGCGTTTGCGTGCAAAACAGGACATAAGAAAACAAAGCATCCTACCAGTAGCATACTTCTACCGATAGTCATCAAAAGTGTCTGTTTTTTCATGTTACTGAAGTTAATGTTTGACATTGTATTTTAAGGAATTATATCATCACAAATAAAAAGAACATTAATAAGAGTAAGCTGAACAATCATCCAATAGAATAAAAGGATTGTGCAACGAAAGCGCCAGGGAAATAGATATATATTACTCTAATATTCAATGTATTAAAACGCAATCATTAGATTATTTTATCATTATTTTGTACTTTTTTTGTAGCCACAAAATTGCTGAGTTACAGATATGGATCAGCTGGGTCACAGTTGTGAATCAGGTGGTCGACAGTTGTGACCCAGCTGGTCGACAGCCGTGAACCACGTGGGTCACAGCTGTGACCCAGCAATTTTGTTCCGAAAGAAGATTCACTGTATTATGTACATTTATTTGAAGAAAAACCTTATTTTTGTAGATACTTTAATGATTATACCACATGAAAACACAGCATTTCCGCATCATTTGTCTGTTTGTTTGTATCAGCTTTTTCGCTGTGAAGGCTTATGCGGAAAGGTTTCGGTTCAGGCATTACGAGGTAGAGAATGGGCTGCCATCCAACACCGTACGAAGCCTCACCCAAGATAAATGCGGCTTTCTGTGGTTTGGTACAGAGAATGGGCTGAGCCGTTTCGACGGATATACCTTCAGAAATTTCCGGCACATACCCAATGACTCCTCCTCCCTCGGCAGCAACTATATTTACTCCTTATACGAAGACCATGACAAGAAACTATGGATAGGTACGGATGATGGCATATACATCTATCTGCCTGAAATGGAGAAGTTTCAAGCCTTTGACGAGAAAACAGCCGACGGCATACGAATCCGGAGCCACGTGGCCGCCATACGGCAAGATGCGGATGGAAATATCTGGTTTGCAACCCTCACCCAAGGCATGTTCCGCTACAATCAGCCAAGCGGTAAATTATTCCAATACCTCTCTTCCGATCCTTCCGGAAAAACGGACAATATGGAGATGATGCTTGAGATGTATATTGATCCCGGAAACGTAGTATGGGCCTCGCCTCAACGGAACAACAAGGTTTTATTCCGCTATGACGCCGCCACCGACCGCTTTGTGTCATTATCAATTAAGATAAATGAGGCACAGAGCAATAACTTCGGCATCTATGCCATGCTGGAAGACCTCAAAGGAGATTTCTGGATAGGCACCTGGAACCAAGGCGTTTGCAGGCTCGACAGGGAAAGCGGCACGATAGAATCTTACCTGGCTCCCGGGATGCCAAACGGTATCTCGCATATACACAGCCTGACGGAATACCAGCCCGGCATCCTGCTCATCGGTTCAGACGACGGACTGAGTATCTTCAATACCGAGACATATGAAAGCGAACTAATGACTTCTTCTGAACTGAAAAACAGCAGCTTATCAGACAAATTCGTCTACCCCGTCTTTAAAGACAAAGAAGGCGGCTTATGGGTAGGCACCTACTACGGAGGCATAAACTACGCACCGCCTAAAAAGGGAAACATAGAGGGCTATGCCCACTCCAAATACGGCAATTCGATAGGGGGAAATATCATCAGTTGCTTTTGCGAAGATCCGTCCGGCAAGATATGGATCGGCTCAGACGACGGAGGACTGAGCCTCTTTGACCCGAAGCAGAAAACCTTTGTTAATTACACCTCTCAAAAAGGACACAACAGCCTGTCATACCACAATATACATGCACTATGTCTGGACGATAACAAACTGTGGATTGGTACCTATTCCGGAGGGCTTAACGTATTGGACCTGAAAACAAACCGCTTCTCTCAGTACTACCCAAAAGCAGGCGATCCCTCCTCTTTATATGGAAACAGTATCTACGCCATCTACAAAGATACAGACAACAACCTATGGATAGGAACCATGGAAGGAATCTGCCTGTATGACCGTGAAAATGACAACTTTATAAGGATGCGGGAAATAGGTACAACAACAGTTGATATTACAGACAGCCGGGATGGGAATATCTGGTTTTCTTCCTGGGGCAAAGGGGTTTACAGATACAACAAATTGGACAAAAGCTGGTACCACTACTACCATATACCTACCGACCCGACCTCTATCCCCAATAATCAGGTAAATTCCTTCCATTTTGACGAAAACGGCAAGCTATGGCTGGGTACCGATAACGGGCTGGCAGTGTATGAAAAAGAAAGTAATTCTTTTCAGAAAACCCCTTTAAACATTGACAATCAGTTGATTTATTTCGTAAAAAACATTGATGGAAATATATGGCTTACTACTCCCCACGGGCTGGTTCGTTATTCACTTTCGGATAAAGAAATACAGACTTTCTATAAGAATGATGGCTTGCAAAGCGACCAGTTCAACGTGGCATCCGGACTACTTAGCTCTACCAGCTCCCTCTACCTCGGAACAACAAACGGCTTTAATATCATACGCCCGGATGATATTTCCGGAAATCATTTTGTGCCGCCGGTCTACATCACAAACATACAGGTATTTAACAAAGACATTCCTATCGGAGAGAAAAGTATCTTAAACCGCTCTTCCCTCTATACCGACGAGATAGAACTATCTCATAAAGAAAGCGTATTAAGCATTGAATATGTGGCCCTTGGATACAGCGCTCCGAATAAGAACCAGTTCAAATACAAGCTGGAAGGCTTTGACAAAGACTGGAACATCATCGGCAACCAACGGAAAGCCACATACACCAACCTACCGGCCGGGAAATACCTGTTCCGCGTAGCCGGAAGCAACAGCGACGGCAAATGGAACGAGCAGGAAGCTACCTTGTCTGTCACGATCCGCCCGCCTTTCTGGCTTACACCCCTGGCCTATCTCCTGTATGCAGCCATCATTATGGGGATATCCGGATGTGCTATCTATATGATGCGCCGCCGTACGGAAATCAAACATAAAAGAAGGATAGCCAAGCTAAAGCATGACAAGGAGAAAGAGCTGCACGAGGCGAAAATAAACTTCTTTACACTAGTAGCGCATGAGATACGCACGCCTGTATCCCTGATTATCGGGCCACTTGAAAAAATCATGGATGCAGCCGCTACAATGCCCCAGGCAATGCAAGACAGCCTGAAGATTATCGACCGTAACAGCCAGCGGCTCTTATCATTGGTTAACCAGTTGCTGGATTTCCGTAAGGCGGAAGAAGGAGCTTTTGTTATCCGCTTTGCCCGGCATTCCGTCTACGAACTGCTGCAGAATGTGTATATCCGCTTCAAACCGCTGGCCGAACAAAAAGATATCTCACTGAACCTGGAAATGGAGGATCATAGCATTACTGCCACAATAGACGGAGAAGCAGTGACAAAGATCGTGAGCAACCTACTGACAAATGCCATAAAACACGCCAGGAGCCGGATTGTAATCTCCTGTAACACCGAAAACGATTATCTGATAATCAAAATATTAGACAATGGAGAGGGTATCTTGCCGGAAGAATATAAGAACATCTTCAGACCCTTCTACCAAGTGGCTCAGACACCCAAACCGGGCACCGGAATAGGACTTTCACTTGTAAAACTACTGGCCGATGCCCATAAAGGAACGATAGAAGTAGAAAGCGTTCCCGGCGAAGAAACAGTATTTACCCTTACATTACCCCTGGTGCAACAAGGAGTTTCCACCCCTGAAGGGGAACAGAAAGAGATACTTTCCGATGAAGAACCTTACCTGAAAAAGCCGCTGGCCTTAAAGGGGAATGAGCCGGTATCTGATAAGCCCCTGCTGCTGATTGTAGAAGACAATTCCGACATGCGTAAATTCCTGACAGAAAGCCTGCATACCCGCTACAAAGTAATCGAGGCCAGGAACGGAAAACAAGGGCTGGAACAGCTACGCAAACAAGCCGTAGATATCATCATCAGTGACATTATGATGCCGATTATGGATGGCGAATCGTTTACCCGCGAAGTGAAAGAAAATCTGGAATTCAGCCATATCCCCCTGATCCTGCTCACGGCCAAAACGGATAAGGCGTCTAAGCTGTCGGGCATGCAGTCCGGGGCTGATGCCTACATGGAAAAGCCCTTCTCGCCCCAACTACTTCTGGCACAGATTGAGAACCTGCTACGATCCAGAAGGGAGCTCCGGAAGAAATTCTCGGAAATGCCCTTCACACCGCTACACAGCGTAGCCGGCAACAAGGCAGACGAGCAATTCCTCGACCGGATGAACAAGATAATAGACAAAAACATAGCCAATACCGATTTTTCGGTAGACATACTGGCTGAACAACTACACATCAGCCGTTCCGGTTTATTTGCGAAAGTAAAATCCCTGGCAGGCATGACACCGAATGAACTGATCCAGCTGATCCGCCTGAAAAAGGCTGCAACCCTCATATCGGAAGGCCAATTCCGCATCAATGAGATTTGCTACCAGGTGGGCTTTAATAATCCGTCTTATTTCTCCAAATGCTTCCAAAAACAGTTCGGACTATTACCCAAAGAGTTTCAAAACAAGAATACAAGGTAAGAAGAGCGTTTTATAGATAATAGTTGCATACAAATGGACTTTTAAGTTATTCTCTCTGCCGCTCCTGTCGTACTTTTGCGGTAAACAATCAACTATCTATCATTATGAAAAAGAAACTGATTTATACCTTATTATTAAGTAGTATAATAGTCACCGGCAGCCTGGCCTGTGAAAAATGTAAAAAAATAGTCGTAAAAAACACAGTTCCTGCCAAAGTAAAATATGCCGGAATAAAAGATGTACGCCTGCTGGACAGTCCGTTCAAGCATGCAATGGACTTAAATGCCGCCTGGATGCTGGAACTGGATATGGACCGCTTATTATCTAATTTCCGCAAAAACGCAGGCCTGACACCGAAAGCCGAATCATACGGAAGCTGGGAAAACATGGGTATAGCCGGACATACCTTGGGCCACTATCTGACAGCTGCCTCCCAGCAATATGCTGCCACCGGAGACGAACGCTTCAAAGAGCGGGTAGACTATATCGTAGCCGAACTGGACTCCTGCCAGATATGGTTTGTAAACGGCTTTATTGGCGGTATGCCGGGAGGCGATAAGGTATTTAAGGAAGTAAAGAAAGGGATTATCCGCTCCAAAGGCTTCGACCTGAACGGCCTCTGGGTTCCATGGTATAACGAGCACAAAACCATGATGGGGCTGAACGATGCTTACTTACTGGCCGGAAATGAAACAGCCAAAAAGGTGTTAGTCAACTTATCCGACTATCTGGCAGATGTAGTATCCGGTCTGAATGATGAACAGATACAAGCAATGCTGGATTGCGAATATGGCGGTATGAATGAAGCTTTTGCACAGGTATATGCCCTTACCGGTGACAAGAAATACCTGGAGGCTTCGTACATCTTTTATCATAAAAAACTACAAGACAAACTGGCAGACGGCATCGACGCCTTGCAGGGATTACACTCTAATACACAGATACCCAAACTAATCGGAAGCGCCCGGCAATATGAACTGACCGGCAATCAGCGCGACCATAAAATAACCGATTTCTCCTGGAATACGCTTGTACATCATCATTCGTATGCCAACGGAGGCAACAGTATGGGAGAATACCTTTCGGTTCCCGACAAACTAAACGACCGCTTGGGTACCAATACCTGTGAAACCTGCAACACCTATAATATGCTGAAATTGACACAATTTCTGTATGAATGGACTAATGCCCCCCAATACCTTGATTATTACGAAAAAGCCTTATATAATCATATATTGGCCTCTCAGCATCCACACGATGGACGAACCTGTTATTTCGTATCATTGGGCATGGGCACCAAAAAGAACTTTTACAGCAAAACAAACAACTTTACTTGCTGCATGGGAAGCGGATTTGAAAACCATTCCAAATATGGTGGCGCCATCTATGCCTATGGTGCAGACGGGGCTTCGCTATACGTTACCCTCTATATCCCATCGGTACTTACCTGGAAAGATAAAAACGTAAAACTGCAGATGGAAACAGCTTATCCGGAAAACGGGAAAGTTAAAATGCGACTGGAAGAATGTCCTAAAAATGAAGCCTTCACGATACACTTACGCTATCCGGCATGGGCTACATCAGGCGTATCTGTAAAGGTAAACGGTTCTACCCAGAAGATAACTTCCGAAGCAGGTTCGTACATAAGCATCAACCGCAAATGGAAAAAGGGAGACAAAATAGAGCTCAACCTGCCGATGTCTCTCCATACCGTTTCTATGCCTGATAATGCAGACCGTCGCGCCGTATTCTATGGCCCTACCCTATTGGCCGGAGTATTCGGAACAGAAGAGCGGAATCAAGGTGATATCCCTGTTTTCGTATCCGAAGAAAAAAGTATGACAAACTACATCAAACCCTTATCCGGCAAGTCACAGACATTTATTACACAAGCTCCCGGAGGCCCGGAAAATGTAACCATGATACCTTTCTACCAGGTGTACGATCAGTATCAGACGGTATATTGGGATGTGTATTCTCCCAAAGAGTGGGAAACGGCTGAAAATAAGCGGAAAGCAGAACTAGAACGGATTGCAGCCCTGGACAGGAAGACCCTCGATTACATTGTATTAGGGGAAATGCAACCGGAGCGCGACCACAACCTGGATGGCGATAATACCCGCACCGGAGAAGGATACCTCCACAAATACCGCATGGCGTACGAAAACGGCTGGTTTGCCTTCGACATGAAATGCGGATACGACTCTCCTACCCAACTGTTACTGACCTATTGGGGAGGCGATTCTAAAAAATACACCTTCGACATCGTGATTGGCGACTGGACACAAAGCATCAGCCTCACCCAGACGCAGGAAGGCTTTGTAGAACAAATCATTGATCTGCCAACGGAGGTAACAAAAAGTAAAGACAAACTAAGAATCACCTTCAGGGCAAATGATACGACCCGCGTATCCAACATATATAATTGTCGGTTGATGAAGAAGTAATCTTGCTAGTTATAATCACCTATTCATTGGTTTCAGGGAAAGCGGAGTAGAAAGAACGCTAAGAGTAATTGTTTCAGTCATTTAGAAAAACAACGATTTTAAACTCATGAGGTATAAACAGCACTTTCTTTAAAAAAATGGAAGATAATTTTTTTCGCTTAAGAAAAAGCTATATATTTGCATTCCAAAAAATTAATAGGATTATACATTAATTTATTATAGACATGACTAAAGCAGATATCGTTCGCGAAATTTCGAAGAATACCGGTATTGATAAACAAACGGTGTTGGCCAGTGTAGAATCATTTATGGAGCTTGTAAAAGACTCTTTGGCTGAGGGAGAAAATGTGTACCTGAGAGGGTTTGGTAGTTTCATTGTGAAGAAAAGAGCTCAAAAAACAGCTCGTAACATTTCTAAGAACACAACTATCATTATTCCGGAACACAACATTCCGTCTTTTAAGCCGGCTAAGGTATTCCATGAAAAGGTAAAAAAATAAGAAACCAATCAGTAACAATAAAATCAATTTAAATTATGCCTAGCGGAAAAAAAAGAAAAAGACATAAGATGTCTACGCATAAGCGCAAAAAAAGACTGAAGAAAAACAGACATAAAAAGAAATAAGTCTATTTTCTCAGACAAAAAAATAAAGAACAAACTTAATCAGTGGACTTTTAAGTTTGTTCTTTACGTTATATGAACAAGGTCCCCAGTTTTTAAAAACCTCTTTTTATATTGTGATTAGTGAATTAGTAGTAGATGTACAACCCAAAGAGGTAGCTATTGCCGTATTGGAAGACAAAAACCTTGTGGAACTTCAGAAAGAAGCACGCAATGTTTCATTTGCCGTCGGTGATATTTATCTTGGTAAAGTAAAAAAACTGATGCCCGGGTTAAACGCTGCTTTCATTGATGTAGGATATAAAAAGGATGCATTTCTTCACTATCAGGACTTAGGTCCGAACTTCAACACCCAACAAAAATTCCTCAAGCAGTCACTTAGTGACAAGAAAAAACTGCCAACCATTTCTAAAATGCAAATCCTTCCTGAAATAGATAAGGATGGCAGTATCAGCAATGTGCTGAAAGTGGGAGAAGAGGTGTTGGTTCAAATAGCCAAAGAGCCTATCTCAACAAAAGGTCCCCGATTAACGTCCGAGCTTTCTTTTGCCGGAAGATATATCGTATTAATACCTTTTGCAGATAAAGTTTCCGTCTCCACAAAAATCAAATCGAACGAAGAACGCGCCCGTTTACGCCAATTAATCCAAAGTATTAAGCCTAAAAATTTTAGTGTGATTGTTCGCACATCCTCAGAAGGCAAGCGCGTTGCAGAACTCGATCATGAGTTAAAGACATTAGTTAAACGTTGGGAAGACAATATTACAAAAGTAACAAAAGCAAAAGTACCAGCTGTTATTTACGAAGAAACAGCACGTACCGTTGCTCTTTTACGGGATATATTCAACCCTTCATTCCAAAACATTCATGTAAACGATAAAGACGTTTACAACAGTGTACGTGATTACGTTAGTTTGATTGCTCCGGGAAGAGAAGATATTGTTAAATTATACACAGGAGAACTTCCTATCTTTGACAATTTCGGAATAACCAAACAAATCAAATCGCTATTCGGACGTACCGTTACCTATAAAAGTGGAGCTTATCTGATTATTGAGCATACCGAGGCTATGCACGTTATAGATGTAAACAGTGGCAACCGTTCCAAAGGAAGTGACGCCCAGGAAAAAACAGCTATTGACGTAAACAATGCAGCTGCCGACGAAATTGCCCGACAACTTCGCTTACGCGATATGGGAGGTATTATCGTGATCGACTTTATCGATATGGCAGAAGCCTCCAACAGGCAAAAGCTTTTTGAACATATGTCGAAAGCTATGGCAACCGACAGAGCCAAACACAACATCCTACCTTTAAGTAAGTTTGGCCTGATGCAAATTACCCGCCAAAGGGTTCGTCCTGCAATGGACGTAAATACATCGGAGAATTGTCCTACCTGCTTTGGAACCGGCATTGCAAAACCATCCATCTTATTTACCGACAGTCTGGAAGGAAAAATAGATTGCCTGGTAAATAAACATCATGTGAAGAAATTCACCCTACACCTACATCCTTATGTTGCAGCTTATGTAAACAAAGGTATTATTTCTTTAAAATGGAAGTGGAAACTCAAGTACACACAAGGACTGAAAGTAATCCCCGACCAAAGTCTGGCCTTTCTGGAATACAAATTCTATGATCTTGAAAAGAATGAGTTAGACATGAAAGAAGAAAAAGAAATCAAGTAAAAAAAGAGTTTCGGTGCAGACCGGAACTCTTTTTTCTTATCCCCTGACGTATTGTCATTCTTTTCTGACAAACATTTTTCACATCAGACAAATGAACTTTTTGGCATACTATTTGTAATAATAGAAGAAAACGAGAGAACATAAAAAAGATAATAATTTAATCAATATATAAAGAAATGGGAAAAATAATAGGAATTGACTTAGGAACAACCAACTCATGCGTGTCCGTATTGGAAGGAAATGAGCCGGTTGTAATCACAAACAGTGAAGGTAAAAGAACAACACCTTCTGTTGTTGCATTTGTAGAAGGAGGCGAACGTAAGGTAGGTGACCCGGCAAAACGTCAGGCAATCACCAATCCTGAAAAAACGATATTTTCTATCAAACGTTTCATGGGTGAAACCTACGATCAGGTACAGAAAGAAATCAACCGCGTACCATACAAAGTAGTACGTGGAGACAATAATACCCCTCGCGTAGATATTGACGGACGTTTGTATACCCCGCAGGAAATTTCAGCTATGGTTCTTCAAAAAATGAAGAAAACAGCTGAAGATTATCTTGGGCAGGAAGTAACAGAAGCCGTTATTACGGTTCCGGCATACTTTAGTGATGCACAACGTCAGGCTACAAAAGAAGCCGGAGAAATCGCAGGATTAAACGTACGCCGTATTGTAAACGAACCGACAGCCGCATCACTGGCCTATGGCTTGGACAAGACAAACAAAGACATGAAAATTGCCGTATTCGACTTAGGGGGAGGTACATTCGATATCTCTATCCTCGAATTAGGTGATGGCGTATTTGAAGTAAAATCTACCAACGGTGATACACACTTGGGAGGAGACGACTTTGACCATGTAATCATAGACTGGTTGGCTGAAGAATTTGAAAGAGAAGAAGGCATCGATTTACGTAAAGACCCTATGGCTCTGCAGCGTTTGAAAGAAGCTGCAGAAAAAGCTAAAATCGAGTTGTCAAGTACAACAAGTACAGAGATCAACTTACCATATATCATGCCTGTAAACGGTATTCCAAAGCACTTGGTAAAAACGTTGACACGTGCTAAATTCGAGCAGTTGGCTGACAGCCTGATCCAGGCTTGTATAGAACCATGCCGCCAGTCTTTGAAAGATGCAGGCATGAGTACTTCCGATATTGACGAAGTAATATTGGTAGGTGGATCTACACGTATTCCGGCGATACAGGATGTGGTTGAAAAATTCTTCGGAAAAGCTCCTTCAAAAGGTGTAAACCCCGACGAAGTAGTAGCTGTTGGAGCAGCTATTCAAGGAGGTGTATTGACAGGAGAAGTGAAAGATGTATTATTACTGGATGTTACTCCACTTTCTTTAGGTATCGAAACAATGGGTGGCGTTACAACCAGGCTGATTGAAGCCAATACCACCATCCCGACCAAGAAGTCGGAAACATTCACCACGGCAGCCGATAATCAACCCTCGGTAGAAATACATATCTTGCAAGGAGAACGTTCTTTGGCAAAAGATAACAAATCAATCGGACGCTTCCACTTAGACGGTATTCCACCTGCAATGCGTGGCACACCTCAGATTGAAGTTACATTTGATATCGATGCAAATGGTATCCTGAATGTATCAGCAAAAGATAAAGGAACCGGCAAACAACAAAGCATCCGTATTGAAGCATCCAGCGGCTTGAGTGATGATGAAGTAAAACGTATGAAGGATGAAGCTGCTGCCAATGCAGAGGCTGACAAGAAAGAAAAGGAACGCATCGACAAGTTGAATCATGCCGACAGCCTGATCTTCCAGACTGAAAAGCAACTGAATGACTTGGGCGACAAACTCCCTGCTGACAAAAAAGCTCCTATCGAAGCAGCTTTGAACAAGCTGAAAGAAGCTCAGAAAGCACAAGATATTGCAGGTATAGATGCCGCAACCGCAGAATTGAACAACGTATTCCAGGCCGCCAGCCAAGACATATACAATGCACAAAACGCAGGCGGCGCCCAACCAGGCCCAGACTTCAACCAACAGCCCGGCGGCAATACAACCGACAATAAACAAGACGGAGGTGTAACCGATGTTGATTTCGAAGAAGTGAAGTAAAAGGCGATTAGCAATAATCAATAAATAACAGAAAATCCCTGTAAACAAATAGTTTGCGGGGATTTTTATTTTTATGAATTTGTAGATAGCTATTGGTTTTGATAGTTTTTTATCATACATTTGTACCATTATTGTACCGGAACTTAATTAGTGATGAAGTGGAACTTATGAGCACTTATGACTATTAATGAGTACTTAAATAGCGATAAAGATACCGATGAATAAGATTCAGAAACAATGTGAAGTGTGTGGGCAGGCTTTCATTCCAAAGACAGTCGATTCTGTTTATTGCTCGAAAAAGTGTGGCGGAGCAGCATATCGGAAAAAGAAAGCCCAAAAGAAAAAGGAAGAGAAACAACAAGCAATTATTGATAAGATTTCTGTCGACCGTTTATATATTTCCGTGCCAGAAGCAATTGCGCTTTTCGGCGTTGCCAAGAGTACACTCTATCGCCTTATTCGGCAAAAGCGAATTCCTGCTATCAATTTAGGTACTCGTCTTGTTCGGATTGACCGAGCAGCGATAGAGGAAATGTTTCCTATTCGCCAAACATCCCTTAAAAAAGAGAAGCCGACAGCAAAGCTTTATAGTCTTGAACCACAAGATTGTTATACAATCGGCGAAATTTCCAAAAAGTTTGGAATATCGGATAGCACGGTATATAAGCATATCCGTAAATATTCTATTCCAACTCGACAGATTGGTAACTATGTTTACGCTCCAAAAACTGAAATAGATAATTTGTATAATCAATAACAATATACCACATGAAACAACTCTCCAATACAAAAGTAACTGTTCGGCTTCGCAAGGCGGAAGACCGCAAAGAGTGGTATGTTTATATTGAAAGTTATCCGGTAAATGTTCCCGGCAAGCAAACTCCGCAACGTGTTCGTGAATATTTGAATCGTTGCATTACTACTGTGGAGTGGGATAAAAAACGTACCGCCCGAACCGATGCAGCCGGAACAAAAACCTACAAACCCAAACGTGATGATAATGGAATAATCGTTTGCCGAAGCGAAAAGGACCAAGAAACTATGCTATATGCTGATGGGATTCGTAAGCTTCGCCAACGAGAATACGACAATACTGATCTATATAGTGATACAGAAAGTGCGCAGGTTGAACAAAAGGAGCGTGCGCAGCAGAATTTCGTAGAGTATTTTAATGCTACAGCAAAGAAACGTCATGCACAAAGTTCCGATTCTATCCGTGTAAACTGGAAACGAACCTACGAATTAATAAAGCTCTTCGCTGGAGACACATTGCCTTTTTCTAAAATAGACAATCGCTTTGCCGAAGATTTTAAGTTATATCTTTTGTCTGCTCCATGTGGAGGTAATAAAAGCGGAACTATTTCTCGCAATACTGCCGTTACCTACTTCTCCATTTTCAAAGCAGCATTAAAACAGGCCTTTATTGATGGATACCTGACAACTGATTTATCGGCAAAAATCAAAGGCATACCGGAACAGGAGTCAAGACGTGAATATTTGACCGTTGAAGAACTTAACATTCTTGCAGGTACACCATGTGAACGCGATGTTCTTAAACGCGCAGCATTGTTTTCTGCTCTTACCGGATTACGACATTGTGATATTCAGAAATTACGATGGAAAGAAATTAGCATGAATGGCGATCAAGCCCAGCTTCACTTCACACAGCAGAAAACAAAAGGTGTGGAATATATACCTATTTCGCAACAGGCACTTGATTTGTGTGGCGAACCTCGTGAGCCGGAGCAACTTGTTTTCGAAGATTTACCCGATCCTGCATGGATTTCCAAACCATTGAAACGATGGATAGAAGCTGCCGGTATTACGAAGCGGATCACATTTCATTGCTTTCGGCACACATATGCGACCCTTCAATTATCCAGTGGCACAGATATTTACACCGTCAGCAAGATGCTCGGACATACCAATGTGAAAACCACCCAGATTTATGCAAAAGTTGTAGATGAGAAGAAGAGCAAAGCAGCACAAGCGATTCAGTTGAACACCCTTAAAGATACCGAGTCATGAAAAACAACATTTTAGAATACATTATATTATACGTGATTGTAGCCTGTGCAGCGGTGGTTATTGCAACATTGGCTCGTATATTCGCTGTGTCAATGGGATTTGATAGCTTTACGGCGTTCATAGTTTTCTTGGTTGTGTTGGCTATCCAAGTGATAGTGTATCTGAGTATTCATGTGGTATTGCAAAACCTGATGCTCCCGTGGATTGGTAACGGATTGGCTAAGATTTCTTATTTCCGTAAGAAGATTGAGCAAAGACAAGTTCTTCCTGTTGCTGTTGAGTCACCGGTAGAAGAAAAGGACGCTGAGACTGATATGACGGAGTCAACTGTGTCTTTGGAGGATATTCGGAACGAGCAGCAACAAAACATAGTCAAAGAACAGGAAGAGATTCTAAATGTTGCTCTGGACTATACTCGAAAATCCTTTGCACTTTACCTTTCCGATGAAGATCTTGATATTCTTTGCCGGAATATCCGTGCATACATGAACAGGTTGGATGAAAAAGAATTGAAGCCGGTTAAAGTCAAAGAACTGACAGCCCTGGACCTCCGCCACTTCGGGTGGAATATCTGGAACTATTTCAAGCCAAGAAATCAGATGGACATTGCTTACTTACTGAAAATAGTCTTCCCTGATGTTTTCAAGGATGTAACAGCAGAAACTATAAAAAGTCACTTGAAAGATGATGAGTTGAAGGGGATGATTAAGATAGTGGAAAGTTTCAAAAAAACTAATCGGTTTTTATCTCCCAATCGGTATTAGAAAGTATTTCCAAAGACGTACTTCCTCCATCGGCTGGTATTGTAATTGTGGTTTGCACAGGAATAACATATGGAAATTGCTTATACTCAAACGTGTTTTTTAGCCTTTCTTCCAAACGCCCCATTTTGGAAAGTATATAATTTTCTTCAAGTTGCTCCTCTTCTGTTAGTCCGAAGTGTCCAGCATCTATCCCAAAATCACTCTTTATCTCTTCATATTCATAACATGTAGGGTCTGTTAGCTTGAAACTCCATGAAAGAATGTTACAATATCCGTCTGAAGAAGATACATCCAAAGCAGGTATAGCAATATTGTCAAACACTCGTTTTGGAAACATAAACTCATTGCTTATATGAGTAGATGTGAATATGACTCCTAAAATTAATTCTTCAATTTGCTTAGCCTTCCTATCTTCTCTGCTTCTTTTAATTATTAGCTCTATAAGTAAATGAGGAATAATATACTCTGGCTTAAAATTTGCTTGTTTATCTTTATCTCTAAGCACAAATGAACACGCAATGATAAGAGGCAATCGTAATAATGTGTTTCTTAAGTTATCGTGAGTATATTCAATTTCTTTAGGTATTCTCAAGTCAAACAGTTTAAAATTGCGAGTTGCTTTATAAGCAGATATCATCAAGTCATCGAATCTAGGTTCTCCCAATTCTTCCCAACAGGCAAATATAGTCGAACCAAGATAAAGGCAAGGATATCCTGGAGCACTATACCTTTGAGTGGTTATTTTACCTCGTTCTTGAAGCTTTATATGGAACATATCATCATGAGTCTTATGTCGATTATTCTCAAAAGTTCTTCCGCGATAAAAATCTTCATCTGTACGTACCGTATGTAATCCAATGGTGTCCATGATACCCTCTATAGTATCGCCATGCCCTAGCAATTGATTCCGCATGACAGAAAAAGCAGTGCTATACATCCCTTCATAATAATGTTTAACTGATAGTTTTATGGCATCAATTAATTTTTCAATTCGCTTTTCTGTTGTTGCCCAATCAGGGATTTGAGAAAGAATATTGGGATCTATATTCTTTATTGTCTTAGAATATATGGAAAGAGCTTTGCTTAGGTCTGCTCTAAAGTCATCACTTTCTCTTTTTACTGGCAATAGGGTCTCTATTTCTTGATAAAACTGCTGTAATGTCATGATTTTGAGTCGTTATATTGATTCAGCAGCAAAGATAGTTGTTTTATTTAATTAAGAGGATAATCCTAAATTATATGCATGAAAAACGATGTATCTTTGAGGTTTGCTACTATCTGTTTTATACATTTTATTACGCTAATGAGTATCATTTATTGCCAACTGTAGTGTTTCCTAAGTGTTTCTCCAGTGTCGCCCAGACACCGCAGAAACACTGATTTTATTTGCACCATAAATCATAAAACGATTATTTATGGAAGCAAATGAAGTTTCTTTTGAAAATCTGCCCAAGGCAGTAGCACATTTAGTCAGCGAACTGGCTGAGATCAAATCTTTAGTTGAAAAGGGGCAAACACCTGTTGTCCCTCAGAAGCGAATCCCGATTGACATTGAAGAAGCTTGCCGGATTATCGGCAAAGCGAAACCTACCGTGTACGCTCTTGTTCGCAAGCGGCTAATTCCTTGTTATAAGAATGGCAAGAAACTCTATTTCTTTGAAGACGAACTACTGGAATGGATCTCCAAAGGCAAAAAGAAAACCATTCAGGAGATAGAATCCGAAGCAGAGGCGGAATATAATAAGCGTAAAAACATACAAAGATGAACCTGTTCGACTTATTGGCCAATTTCTGGCGAGTAGATGAACAGGAGAACTTCAGCGGCAACGATACCAGATTGTATTTCTTCTTGATTCATTTGGCTAACCGTTCCTATTGGGCGGGATGGATAGAGTGTTCCAATAAACGATTGGCAGCTAATGCGAATATATCTTTGGATGTTCTGAAATCTTCTCGCGACCGATTAAAAGCAGCCGGTTTGTTGGATTATGCTTCTGGAGGTGGACATAGAGTTAAAACTAAGTATCAGATTTTAGCACCTAAGTCCGACCTTAAACTCCCGCCCTACAATATAAAGACTAAAGACAAAAACTCTAATACAAATTCTTATGGAAAAAGGAAAGGCTCAGTCTTTACGGGAAGTGATTTCGACTAATCAACAATTCTTTCAGGCATTGCAGAAAGATGCTCAAGAGATGGTCGCCCATGAAAAAGAGAAGATTAGGAAGCTACGTTTACCTCTGCCATTGGCTTATGCTGACTTTCGGAGTTTGTTTTGTGAATTTGGCACAATTTGTTTGCACAACCGCAATCAGGCTAAGAATTTTGTCATTGACAAAAACAATGAACCTATGATAGAGCAGCTCTATTGCTACATAACCAATAATTCTGCTTTCTCCGGTGATCTGAATAAGGGCATCATGCTGCAAGGCAAATATGGTTGTGGCAAAACAATTCTTCTTGAAACTTATTCATTGCTTCACAATCATATTTCGAGAAGTTTTTTCCTGAATCAGCCTCTGTTTACGTTTATCAAGTCTGTGGAATTGCAGGAGCAAATTGTAAAGCAGTCGGCAAGTGTTTTTGCCAGGCGACCATTAATTATTGATGAGTTTGGGCGTGAATCCAAAACAGTTCAGGATTATGGAAACGTCAGCCGACCTATTTCCGAATTGTTAAGTTTGAGAAGTGACGTTGGAGTCGTAACACATGGCACCACGAACTTCACTTTTGCTACACTTGCGTCCGATGAGTTCTATGGTGGCATGATTGGCGACCGCCTCAAAGTGATGTTCAATTTTATCACTTTAAATGGTGAAAGCCGTCGAGTTTAAGCTTTCATTCCAATGGCTCACTATTCGCGAGCAATGTAGCAAGAGGGAACTGGACAAATCCTGTTCTATCCTCTTGCCCTACGGGGTTACTTGCTGTTAATCAGCAAGATATTAAAAACGAGTTTTATAAAGACTCGTATAAATAAAATCGCTAATATCCTGTTGATTAGGCTATTAATAAAATGAATTCTTATAAAAAAGTTATAATATGGCACAAAATAAGAATAAAACAGCATTAACGACGATTGGAATTGACCATAACACCAATCGCCAGATAGATAAACTTTGCAAGCGATACAATCTGAAAAAAGGAGAGATTGTGAAGCTCGCATTCGAGTATATGGATAAGGCTTGTATCAATCCGTCCGAACCTCCCGAATCTGTCAAAACAGAACTGGCAAAGATCAATAAGCGGCAGGATGACCTGATTCGTTTTATCCGCCACTTTGAAGAAAAGGAACTGAATCCGATGATTCGGGCAACACATTCGATAGCTGCCCGCTTCGATGGAGTAGTAAAAACCTTGGAGGAGATGATTAAATTGGAGATTGAGGTAATGTGGGAAAAGAATTCGGGTGTCTTACAAAAAATCAGTGATACCTTCGGACGCCACGCTGAGATTATAAATGGTCAGACCAAGCGATTGTCATCTATTGATGAGAAACAAAAGCGAGATAATCAGAAATTATTAAATCTGATTAGCCTCTATTCAGAACTGGCAACGTGTGGAGTAATGGATGGCAAACGAAAAGATAACCTCAAGGCTGAGATTATCAAGTTGACAAACGAGTATGAGCATGAATATTGACTTCCCACCGCCCTCCAAAGGAACATACAACAATGCCGGAGGTTGCCGACAGTTGGCAAATTACCTCGAGCATGAGGATTTAGAACGTATGGAGAAAGGAATTTATACCGAAGGATTTTTCAATCTGACGGAAGACAATCTGTATAAAGCTCAGATTATTGAAGACATTGATACAAATATCGGTCAACTCTTGAAAACGGATGCCAAGTTCTACGCCATCCACGTTAATCCCTCAGAAAAAGAGCTGAAAACGATGGGAAATACCGAACAGGAGCAAGCCGAAGCCATGAAACGATACATTCGGGAAGTCTTTATCCCAGAATACGCCAAGAACTTCAACAAAGAATTATCCGCCGAAGATATAAAGTTCTATGGCAAAATTCATTTTGACCGCAACAGGTCAGATAATGAGCTGAATATGCACTGCCATTTGATTGTCAGCCGGAAAGACCAATCGAATAAAAAGAAGTTGTCGCCACTAACCAACCACAAAAACACAAAGAAGGGAGCAATAAAAGGCGGTTTTGATAGAACGAACTTGTTTCAGCAGGCAGAAACAGGTTTTGATAAGCTTTTCGGCTATCAACGGGATTTACAAGAAACATTTATGTACTGTAATACGATGAAAAACGGCAGTATAAAAGAGAAATTGCAAATGCAGGAGCAAGAATTAAAACAATCCTCAAATCCTTTAGTGTCTGAAATAGAACCGAATGAAAAGCAACACCGCACCAATGTTGGTACGGACATGCAGCCAAACGTTCAAACGTATGACCAGCCAAACAGCCAGCCAGCCGCTAAATCGATTAATCAATTAAGCGATAGCATTAGCGGAAAAAATATTCTCTCTTCCTTATTTTCCATACTCCCCACCGCTGCAGATGTTGGTAATCCCAATCCAGAAGATGGACAACCATTGAGAAAACCCAAGAAAAAGAAAAAAGGCAGAAGAATGGGATAATGAACTCCTTTTTCATTTGGTATACAAAGGTATATTCCAAGAATAAAACGCCAACACCAAGCCGCAATCGGTTTTACGCGAAATCTCCACACCTACGCTACGCTTCGGGTAGTATTTTCCGTAAAAGTGTTGCCTTATTTATTCTTTCCATAGAAGAGGTGTTTACAAAATGTTAAAGGAGAAAATATGCGGTCATGTCTATATAGGGCTGTTTATCTGTATTGTATCATCGTATCCTATATCTTATAACAGGAAAGTTTTATTGAAATCATTCCTGTTTTTGCCCGTAAAAACAAGAAAAATGCTTATGCACGTATATGATGTTTATAACTTTTTTGCCACATACAAATGCTGTTTCTCAAATATTTAGTAAATTTGTCGAAGTATGTCAAGTCAAATACTATCAACGATGTTGTTTGCAGAGAAAATTCGTCAGCTACGTGAAGATAAGCAGTTATTACAGAGGCAGGTTTCCGCTGCTCTTGAAATAGATAATGCTTTATATTGTAAGATTGAGCGTGGAGATCGTCTTGCAAAGAGGGAGCAAGTGGTTAAGTTAGCTCAGCTTTTTGCGGTTGACTCCAAGGCATTACTAGTCCTTTGGCTTGCTGATAAAATCAATGCAACTGTGGTCGAAGAAAAAGAATTGGCTTTAGATGCATTGAGTATTGTTGAACAGAGCATAAAAAAATAGATATGTCTTCTAAATTTTTCACAAACGAGAATGAAAACACCTTGCTCAATAAAATCAAAGGTATTTTTGAACATAAAAACATTCATTTTTTCGATGCACTTGTTGGCTATTTCAGAGCTTCAGGTTATTTTCAGGTACGCCCTTTTGTTGATAAGGCAGCCGAAATTCGCGTTTTAGTTGGAATCAACATTGACGAGGCTGTTTACGATGCAAACAACAAGGGATTACTCTTTACAGGTAATGAAGACAAAAGCATTGACACTTACATTGAAAATTTGAAAAAAGACATTCAATCAGCAAAATATGACAAGACAATCGAGGATGGAATGCTACAGTTTATTCAGGACTTGATCGAGAAGAAGGTGAGTATAAGGGTTTACCCGAAACAAAACCTACATGCTAAAATATATATCTTCCGAGAAGTAGAAAAACACACTCATGGTTATGGTTCAGTTATTACGGGATCGAGCAACTTGACCGATAACGGACTACAACACAATTTTGAATTTAATGTTGAATTGCGAGATGATGCAGATATTGATTTTGCCACTGAAACTTTCGAACGGCTTTGGGAGCAAAGTATAGAGATTGAGAAGGATTTTGTTGAAAAATTAAAAACAGAGACTTATTTAAACGACTCGTTTACTCCTTTTGAAATCTATTATAAGTTTTTGATTGAATACTTTGGGAAGAGCGTTGAGTACGATCCTAATTCATTACGGGACTTACCCAAGGAATACAAGAAACTTTCATATCAGGCAGATGCTGTAAATGACGGTTATGCTAAATTAGAAAAACACAATGGTTTCTTTCTTTCAGATGTCGTAGGTTTGGGAAAAACGGTGGTGGCAGCGCAAATTGCCAAAAACTTCTTCTATCACAATGGTTTTCCTGATTATCTTTCAAAAACGTTAGTAATCTGTCCTCCTGCTTTGTACGACAACTGGCAAGAAACATTTGACAAATTCGGTATAAACGATTACAAAATTCACACCAATGGAAGTTTGCATAAAATCCGCAATGCCCGAAATTACGATTTGGTAATTGTTGATGAGGCGCATAAATTCCGTAACGATTCAGCGGAAATGTATAATGCTTTGCAGAAAATCTGCAAAACGCCAACCCGCAGAGGAACGCAGAAAAAGATAATGCTAGTATCCGCGACTCCGCTCAACAATCGTCCTGAAGACATTGCAAATCAGGTTTATCTATTTCAAGACAAAAAAGACTCAACGCTTGAAATAAGCAACTTACAACACTTTTTTGCTCCGAAAATAAAAAAGTATAAAGAATTAAAGAAAGAAAGTAATGTCAAGAAAATGGCAAAAGAGGTGAAAGCACTGTACGAAGAAATTCGTAAATACGTGGTTGAACCACTTACTGTTCGCCGAACTCGCACAGACTTACTTGAAAATGAAGAATACGCTAAAGATTTACGCGAACAAGGAATTACATTTCCCGTGGTAAAACAACCCATAAAAATACTCTATCAGCTTGACTACGATTTGGAAATGCTTTACGACAAAACGATAAAGATATTACGAGATGAACTGACTTACTATCGGTACCAGACTATAAAATTTCTTATCCCTGAAAAGAAAAAGAAATATAAAAATGCCGAATTAGCTTCATTGCAGTTGAAATTTATTATGAAGACTTTGTTGGTGAAGCGACTTGATAGTAGTTTTTTTGCTTTTCGTTCTTCGCTCGAACGCTTTGCTCAGGCTACAGCAAATATGGTTAAGATGTTTGATGATAATCTTGTTTTTATAGCCCCAAACCTTGATGTAAACAAATACATTGAAGAAGACCGCGAAGAAGAACTTCTACAACTGCTTGTCAATTTGCAAGATACAGACCCAAGCATTGAGATATGCACTGCTACTGATTTTGAAGATGGATTTGTTGAGGGATTGAAAAGCGATTTTGACATTTTACAAAATCTTGTCAAAGAATGGAAGAAAGTTAAAACGGATCCAAAGTTGGATATCTTTAAAGATTATTTGAGGAACAAACTTCTATCCTCTCGAATAAACAAAGAAGGGAAGTTGGTTGTGTTTTCTGAGTCGCAAGAAACGACTAATTATCTGTATGAGGAGTTAAAAAAAGAAGGTTTTGATAAAATATTGGCTGTAAACAGCAAAAATCGTAAAGATAAATTTCCACTTCTTAGAGAAAATTTTGACGCAAATCTCAAAAAAGAGTTGCAGAAAAACGACTATGATATAGTGATTTCTACCGAAGTGCTGGCGGAAGGAGTGAATATGCACCGTGCAAATGTCATTGTGAACTATGATACACCTTGGAACTCAACACGTCTCATGCAACGCATTGGGCGCGTAAATCGTATTGGAAGTACAGCAAAGGAAGTTCATGTTTTCAACTTTTTCCCTACTACAAAAGTTGAAAATGATATTGAACTGCAAAAGAAGGCAATTCTTAAACTACAGGCATTTCATAGTGCCTTAGGCGAAGATAGTCAGATTTATTCTGATGAAGAAATTGTTGAAAGTTTTGGGCTTTTTGATAAAATGGCACAAGAAGAAAAAGATGAAAAGTTAAAGATTCTACTTGAACTTCGTAAGTTCAAAGAAGAAAATCCCGAGCTTTTCAAGAAAATAAAAAACATGACGCTTCGGGCACGTACCGGCCGTGAAGATAAAGAACTACATGATACTACTATTGCCTTTATTCGTAGTGAGAAGCGTAATTCGTTCTTGTTAGTTAAAGAAAACGATGAACCGCAAGAACTTACATTTTTGCAGGCAGAAGAAATTTATCGCGCTCATAAAGAAGAGAAGCCTCTACCACTTACAGAAAATCACCATGCACAAGTGGAAAAGAGCATTACTCTTTTTAGACAGCAATTAGAAGCAGAAAAACAAGCAGAGCGTACTATTGTTATCTCACAGAGTCCTGCCGAGAAACAAGCATTGAGCTATCTGGATGCAATAATAAAACTTCAACTTGCAGATAAACGCGAAGAAGAATTGTTGATATTGACAAAAGAAGCTGTTAGTTTGGGGAAATTTCAAAAACTTTCAAAAGAAATCAGCGCTCTATACAAAAATATTAAAAAAGTTTCAATGCTGCCTGTAAAACAGCTTGAAGCGATACTAAAAATAGCTCAAAATTATCCTTTGCAGGAAAACGAAGATAAACTAGAGACAGAAAAACCAAAGGAAAATAAAAACTTTGTACCTGAAATAATTATCAGCGAAAGCTTTAAGTAGAAACAATTATGACACAGCAAGAACTTAAAAAAGCATATAATCGCCAAGATTGGCATATTTGGTTGCAAGATATTTTCGGTTCTCAAGTACAATTCGAGACACAAGCCGAAAAGATTGAAATAGACAAAGAGCAACTGAAATCTATACACCGTTTTGCTTCCATAAAGCTTGCCGATGGCAAAAATCTTGCTGTGTTGGATATCGAAACGCAAGCAAGCGTTCAAATTGCCCGTAATCGAATTGGATTAAACAAGTCGCTTGTAAAACTTATCGACCACGCCCGCTACCACGGTATCTTAGCGTTTTATCATAGCGAAGACAAATCACAAACCCAATATCGTCTTTCCTTTATCAGTAGCGAGCCGACCATTGACGCGAACGGAAATTTCAGCATAGAAAACACTCCGCCGAAGCGATTTACATATGTGCTTGGCGAAAACGAAAAAACAAAAACACCCGCCGACCGTCTGAAAATGATTGCCGACAAACGCGGAAATACTTCGTTGGAAGATATTAAAAATGCTTTTTCGGTCGAAACGCTTACCAAAGAATTTTATAATGAACTGTCCAATTGGTATTTTTGGGCATTGCAGAATGTGGTTTTCCCCGATGACTTGGATAAGTTGAAACTAATAAAAATAGATGTGGATAAACGGAATGACGAAGAAAAGAAATTGACTGAACTTCGCAATTCCACTTCTGTCATTCGCTTGATTACCCGCTTGATGTTTGTTTGGTTCTTGAAGCAAAAAAACTTGATTAAAGATGAACTTTTCAACACACAGGAGCTTGATAAAATACTCAACTATAATGATAAAACAGGAAGTACATTTTATAAAGCCATTCTTCAGAACCTCTTTTTTGCTACGCTCAACACCGAAATGAGCGATAAACGAAAGTTTGTCAATCGCCAAGCTGGTATTCAAGGTTTTTACCGATACGAACGTTTTTTTAAAAACAAAGAACGCTTTATCGAACTAACCAAAGATATACCTTTTCTAAATGGTGGATTATTTGAGAATCTCGACAAAAATGTGGGAGAAGAAAACGAGATACGAATTGACTGTTTTTCAAATAGACCGAGCAAGGAACTTTTGTTAAAAGTTCCAGATTTTCTGTTTTTTTCGGAAGAAGAAACAGTTGATTTAAACAAATTCTACGACACTAAAGGCAAAAATTACAAGGTACGTGGGTTAATTGATATACTTAAAACCTATAATTTTACCATTGAAGAAAACACGCCGACTGATGTAGAAGTAGCTCTTGATCCCGAATTACTGGGAAAAGTATTTGAAAATTTGTTGGCAAGTTTCAATCCTGAAACACAAACCACCGCTCGCAAGCAAACAGGTTCTTTTTATACGCCACGAGAAATCGTAGATTATATGGTAAATGAAAGTTTGGCTGCTTATTTGCAAGAAAAAGTAGGAGATGATTGGGAAAATAATATCCGTACAATTTCTGCTCTCAATGATGTAAAAATCCTTGACCCTGCTTGCGGATCGGGAGCTTTTCCGATGGGAATTCTGCTTAGAATGGTGCAAATTCTACAAAAGCTTGACCCTAAAAATGAACTTTGGAAACAACGCCAACTTGATATTGCAGGAAAAATAGAAGACGAGCGAGCACGAGAAGCTGCCATTAACAATATTGAAGAAGCTTTTGAAAACAATGCACTTGATTATGGACGGAAATTGTTTTTGATTGAAAACTGCATTTTCGGAATTGATATTCAGCCGATTGCTGTGCAAATTTCAAAACTTCGTTTCTTTATTTCGCTTATTTGTGAGCAAACTCCCAATCCTGAAAAGCCGAATTTGGGAATACGTCCTCTGCCTAATTTAGAAACCAAATTTGTAGCGGCAAACACGCTGATAGGACTTGAAAAACCAAAGCAAAGAGCACTGGGAATGGATTTGATAGATCCGCTTGAAGAACAACTTGCCACAGTACGCCATAAGCATTTTAGCGCACGAACACCCGATACAAAACGCAAGTATCGTGATAGAGACTACGAGCTGCGCACCAAAATAGCCGAAAAACTGAAAGAAATCGGATTTAGCAACGATACTGCCGAAAAAATTGCGGCATGGAATCCTTACGACCAAAATGATTATGCAAGATGGTTTGATGCCGAATGGATGTTTGATGTAAAAGATGGTTTTGATATTGTGATTGGAAATCCGCCGTATAAACAAGTGTCAAAGGGAGTTTATAGTAAAGAGCTATTCCCGTATTCCGAAGGAAAAGATAAGGGCAAACAAAATCTCTATAAATTATTTGTTGAAGCCTCATATAATCTTGCCAAAGAAAATGGCTTTGCGACAATGATCGTACAAAGCAGTTTAATGTGTGATTTGTCTTCGCAGTTCACACGGGAATTACTTTTAACAAAAACAGAAATAGATGAGGTCATTGAATTTCCAAAAATAGCTCCCACAAAAAATGGACAGGTTTTTGAAAGCGTTTTACAAGGAACTTGCATATACCGTTTTAAACGCAAAATACCGAATAGTGACCGACTTTTTAAGGTTTCAATAGGAAATGATGTGATGACTATTTTTTCAATGATATATGAATCAATATCGCAAAGAAAAATACTTGATTTTTATCCAAATGGATTTTTTATCCCATTAGTTAAAGCAGGTGAATTTGAAATTGTTAGCAAAATGCAAAGAATATCTATTCCATTAAAAACTATAATAACTGAGGTTTCGCAAGGGGATTTAAACCTCACTATTTCAAAATCCCATATTGTTAATTATAAAACTGATACAATACTATTAAGGGGAAGGAATATTTCTAAATTTTATATTGACTATTCAGTTGATGAATATGTGAAACAAGATTTCAAAAAGGAAAATTTAGAAAAAAACGCAACCAATCATTATATCGTTTGTCAAGAAGTTACAGGAACTGTTGATAAATGGCGTTTGCATTTTGCTGTAACTGATATAAAAAAATCATTTCTATTTGGACATACTGTAAATAAAATCCTTCTGAAAAATCAAAAAGATAATTTATTTGTTCTTGGTATTTTAAATTCAAAATTGCTAGATTGGTATTTTAGAAAAACAAGCTCCAACAACCATGTCGGAGGTTATGAGATAGAACAGTTGCCAATAAAAAGCACCAATATAAAACAATCTATAATCTCCATTGTAAACTACCTTCTTTATCTCAAAAATAAAGAGAACTCAGTAGTTTCAGAAATAGGCAGTAATGAAATTATCGCGTCTTATTTCGAGAAAGTAGTTGATGCCTGCGTTTACGAACTTTATTTCGAGGAAGAAATAAAACAACAGCAAGTGGACGTGTTGGAGCTTATCGGGCAGTCGATAGACAAAGTTGCCGACTTGCCAATTGAACAGCAAATTATCCGCTTGTTCGAGGAATGGAACGATTATAAAAACGAAGTCCGTAACCGAATCATTTTACAGGAAACACGGAGTGAAAGTGTAGCACAAATTATCAAGTCGATGAACTAATGAAGAAAATAGACAAAATAAGGATTCAGAATTTCAAAGCATTTCCCGAATTTCAGGAATTCGATTTGAAAGGGAAAAACTTGCTCATTTATGGCAATAATGGTTCGGGTAAATCGTCCTTATATTGGGCTTTATACACTCTGTTGCAAAGCTGTGAAAAAACAGTTGCACGGGTAAACGATTATTTTGTCGTATATGATGAGACAAATGATAGAACATTTGAAAGCCTGCGCAATATCTTTTCACAAGAACCCGACTCCTTCATAGAAATAGAATTACAAGGCGAACCGCCAATCAGAATAGCTCACGGAAATATCGGAGCTACGCAAACTGCAAATGTAAAAGAAGCCAACAAAGCGAGTGATTTTATCAACTATAAACTATTGCATAATTTCTATAATTCAACACATAAAAGTCAATTGAATATTTGGAGCGTTTTCAAGCACGACATATTTCCTTATTTTTCAGAGAATAACAAGACATATTTAGAGTGGTTGGATGATATTGAATCAAATGTTCAGTATGATGGTAGAACACGAGGGTATTCAACATTTCTATCTAAAATATCCTCATTTAACACTAAAGTTGAGGAGCTGATTGGGAAAATCACAATGCAGGCAAACAAAGTTTTAAGAGAAAAGTTTGATATACATGACATTCTAATTAAGTTGGAGTATATTGAAAAGTTGACTTGGTCTGGACGTTTCAATATCCCTTCTATAAAGATGTATATTAATGTGAAAAAAAATGGTGGTTTTATTCCTAATCATAGGCCTCAGTCATTTTTAAATGAAGCAGCTCTAACACGAATTGCCATTTCTATTCGCTTAGGAGCATTACTAACTCGTCTTTCTCAAAGCGATTGGAAAATACTTGTTTTAGATGATATGCTTATTAGTTTAGATATGTCGAACAGAATGATAATCTCAAAAATCATTCTAGAAGACAACGACCTTTCTGATTTTCAAAAAATCATTCTTACACATGATAAAGGATTCTTTGATATACTAAAGTCTAAAACAGACTCTTCAGAATGGGAATATTTGGAATTTTACAAAGACGAAAAAATGATTGGTTCAAAACCTGAAGTAGTAACTAATAAATCATATCTAAAAAAAGCAGAAGATTTTTTTGAACAACGTGAATTTGACGCCTGTGCTAATTATCTACGAAAAGAAGCTGAAACAATTTTGAAACGCTACCTAAATAAAGATTTGACTGGAATTGAGAGTGAATTTGAATCGCTCTCCCAGTTAATCAATCAAGCGAGAACACAAGTTGAACATAAACAATTTTATAGATTTCAGAAAATTGCTCACAAACAAGGATTAGATATTGATAAATTGGTTAATGATTTTGAAAACGACGCCACTATTGACGTAAACACTAAAGGGCGATTACGCGCCTTGAAAAATGAATTGTTGAAGTTTGCAGTTGAAGAAAATAAGAGAAATAATAATGCAAAGCTAATATTGAACGAATTAGAAAGTATAAAAAAGAGAATTCTTAATCCGGGATCTCATGGAAATTCAATGCCTCTTTATGAACAGGAATTAAAAGATGCAATACAAACCGTAGAGCAACTTCATGTTTTGTTGAATCCTACATCTTAATACTCTAAGCAAAATGAAATATCTTAAACCCAACATATTCATAAGTTCTACCGTAAAAGACTTGCCAAATGAAAGGGAAGCAGCAAAACGAGCGGTCGAAAAGCTTCAGGCAATTCCTGTTATGTCTGAGTTCACTATGAATGCTGTAAATAAGCCTTCGGTTTATGCTTGCATAGATGAAGTGAAAAAGGCCGATTTTTACATATTGATTTTGGGAGGAAGATACGGTTGGGAACTTGAAAATGGTATTTCAATTACTGAATTGGAATATGATACCGCATACAAGGAAAATAAACCGATATTTGTTTACAATACTACTTATGCAAAAGAACCAAAACAAGCCAAATTTGCAGAAAAAGCAGGTTCACAGCGATTTTGGAAAATTGTAAATAATGCCTTTGAGCTGGAAGATGAAATAGCAAAATCTTACAAACAGTACATAGAGGAACAAAATTACGCAAAAAGTAGCTCAACGGAAACTGTTTACAGCAACCTTCTGTCTGTTGAATTTCCGAGTAAGTTATATCGTGCAGAATTAAACATTGATAGAAAAGCAATTATAGACGGCTCAAAAACAACGGAAAAATGGTTAAAGAAAAGTGCTACGCAGTTTGATGTAGTTATCTCAGCCATACACCAATATGGATTAAAAGTTCCAAATGATTGGATTTTGTTTGAAAATTCTATTATTTCGTTTCACGATTTAAGCGAAAGAACTTTGGGACTTTCTCAATTAGTAGATCTGGGAACAGTTGAAGAATATGACACCTTTGATTTCTACAATACGAATGATGACCATCTAAATGTATTTAAAAATTTACTTCGTAGATGTCTCTCCCGAAAAATGCACCATTTAGGAGTTAGGTGGTATAAAGACGAAAAATTATATGTTTATACTTCACATAACGAATTAGCGACAAGAATAGAGAAGTGGAAAGGAAAAGTAGAAGCAACTCGAACGGTTTTTGAAGTAAAAATGCAAAAGAAAAATCCAGAAAAAATATCTTATTGCAAACACTTTGCTTTTAAGGCTAATTTTTATTTATTTGACAATCAATGGTATATGTCCATAAATCCAGAATGGTTCATTTCTCGCAATGGCTCAAAAAAATCATATTATGGTTTTGAACAAATAAGTTTTTTGAAAAGGAAAGAGAAAAACGCTCAAGTATATTCTCATTTAAGATTTATTGTTTATCAACTTATTACACAAAAACACGCAACTCTATTTGAGCAACAACCATTTAATTATAAATTTTTGCATTTCAAAGAATTAATAAAAGAACAAATATATCCTGCATTGTCGGAAAAAAATTGGTTGAACAATGAAAGCAACAAAATAAAAGAAGATTTTGATACAGTAAATACACTATTTGGCTGATGAAGTACCACTTTATAGAAGAACCGCTTTTAGAGTTTGGCAAAGATGAGCATTTTTGTCCTCGGCAAGGTATTGCCAATTATGATGTCTATGACACAAAATTTACTGCACGTAAAACCGAAATACTTATTGGAATTGTTGGCATAAGCGAAGATGTTGAAAAATTGAATGCTTGGCTTGAAAGATGCAAAAGTTTTATTCCCTCAAAGGCAAACACTAAACAACCACAATTATTTACTTCTTTTTGTGGATTTAACGAAAACACCGGTTTCCGTTCTAAATTTATTACTTCAACGGAAATAACACGAGTTATAAACAACACAGATATTCGAGAAATATTGAAAATTAAGAATAGAAACGAATGTGTAACGCAGGCAGTTGAATTATTTTCTGACCATATAAGGTTTATTGCTCAAAACAAATTGGTTGATTTAATAGTTTGTATTGTACCCAAATCTTTTGAAAACAAAATTGTTATTGAGAAAAAGACAGAAGAAGAAATCGAAGAAAGGTTAGATGCAGAGGAAAAGCCCGAATTAGAGATTAACTTCCGCAGAGCACTAAAAGCCTCAACAATGTTTTTGGGAAAACCTTTACAGTTGATTAGAGAATACTCATTGTCTAATCCAAGCAAAGGGCAAGACGAAGCAACAAAAGCGTGGAATTTTTGTACTGCGCTTTACTATAAAGCAATGCAAACTGTTCCTTGGAAACTAAAAAGAGATATAAACCTGCCAATGGTTTGCTATGTTGGAATTAGTTTTTATCGAAGTCGTGATAAAAAGTCAATCCAAACAAGTTTAGCACAAATTTTTAACGAAAAAGGAAACGGCGTAATATTGCGAGGTACTCCTGTAGAAATTGATAAAAAGGATAGGCAACCACATTTATCAGACAAACAAGCATATGATTTGCTATTATCTGCATTAAAAGAGTATAAATTTGCATTAGACACTCAACCAGCAAGGTTGGTGTTGCACAAGTCATCTAAATACAGTATTGATGAGTTAGATGGATTTAGAAAAGCCATTAACGATGCTGGAATAAGTTCTTATGATTTTGTTACAATCAAAGAAACTGATATTCGCTTTTTTAGAGATGGTTTTTATCCACCACAAAGAGGTTCAATGTTTTCTTTGTCGGAAACTTCACATATTTTATATACACGAGGGTCGGTAGATTATTATAAAACATACCCCGGACTTTACATTCCAAGTCCTTTGGAAATAAGAACTGTTGAGTTTGATTCTTCGCCAAATGTTATTTGTGAAGAAGTTTTGGCATTATCAAAAATGAATTGGAATAATACCCAGTTTGATGGTAAGTATCCTATTACTATTGCTTGTGCACGAAAAGTCGGGGAAATTATGAAATATTTAAGCGAAGCAGACAAGCCGCAAATTAGGTACGCATTTTATATGTAAAATGGATTAGAAACTGTAAACAAACATAGTATGCCCGAACAACAAAATATAGAATACAAGTCCTCTTGGCATGACGACTATCTGAAATGGATATGCGGCTTTGCCAACGCACAAGGCGGACAGATCTACATAGGCAAGGACGATGTTGGTAACGTTGTTGATGTGGAAGATTATAAGAAGCTGATGGATGAAATCCCTAATAAGATTAAGAACAATATGGGAATAACTGCCGAAGTTAATCTTCTACAAGAAGATGACAAGCATTACATTGAAATAGTTGTTCAGCCTTATTCTGTTCCTATCTCATTGCGAGGAAGATATTATTATCGTAGTGGAAGCGTAAAACAAGAACTGACCGGAACCTCACTCAATGAGTTTCTCCTCAAGCGCTCCGGTTTAACTTGGGATGAAGTTACAGAGCCAAGAGCAACCTTTGATGATATTGATGAAAGATCTTTCCGAATGTATTTGGAAATGTCAAAAGAGAAAGACCGTTTGCCGAATGTGGAAGGACTAACAATGGAAGAGATTTTCGATAAGTTACGTCTGACTAAAAACGGAGAGCTCACACGTGCCGCAATAATCCTTTTTGGTAAAGACCCAAGACGCTTCTCTACGAATGCCTTTGTGAAGATTGGACGTTTTAAAGGAGATGCAGATTTGCGATTTCAAGATGTTGAAGAAGGGAATTTAATCGTTTTACTGAAAAACGTACTGGAGCGGTTAGACCATAAATACCTTACTCGTTCCATTGAGTTTAAGGGCATGCTTCGTTTGGAGCATAGTGAATATCCTATTCCGGCACTTCGTGAAATGCTTCTCAATGCACTGGTACACCGTAAATATATGGGTTCATTTATTCAGATACGAGTATATGATGATAAGATAACTATTTGGAACGATGGTACGCTACCTGAAGAGATTACGTTGGAGTCACTCAAACACGTTCACTCGTCCTATCCCCGTAATCCGTTGATTGCTGATGTTTGTTTCAAAGGGGGACTTATTGATTCTTGGGGACGTGGCACAGTTCGTATCATTGAGACCTGCAAGGAGGCAGGGCTTCCTGAACCCGAACTGACTGAGCGTGATGGCGGATTCTTAGTTACTCTCTTTAAGGATAATCTTACTAAAGAACAATTAGTTAAACTTGGGCTTAATGCAAGACAGATAAAGGCAGTTCAGCATGTGAAAGAAAGAGGAAAAATCACTAATAAGGAGTATCAAGAAATGAATGAAGTATCAAGAAACACGGCAAGCAGTGAATTAAAAGAGTTAGAGAATGAATTTGGCATTCTGATTAACAAGGGTCAAGGGGCAGGAAGCATCTATGAGTTGATTGCACAATAATTGCACAAATTGCACGGCGATTGCACAATAATTGCATCAATCGGTTCACAGACAAATTGGCATAAGCGAGCAACAACAAATGAGGCAAATGCATATTAGCGGAAATGTCGGTTTGGCGTTAGATGTGTCGGATAAATGTCGGATAATTTCAACAGGATAGAAATGCTTAATAATATACGGTTTGAAAATATAGATGCATTGCTTTTTTGTGGAGATATCCACGGAGAGTTTGAAACGATTGTCTATAAGCTAAATCAATATGACAATGCTGTTCTGATAGTCTGTGGAGATATTGGCATGGGATTTTATAAAAATGAATACTATTTGACTTTATTCCGCAAACTGAATCTTCGGTTATCAAAAAAGAATAATCACTTAGTAATGTTTCGAGGGAATCATGATGACCCTGATTTTTTCAATGGCAGTTTCAAAAAGCATAAACACATTCACTTGTTAGAGGATTACAGTATTGTACAAGTTGGAGCAACAAATGTTTTGTGTGTCGGAGGTGCAACTTCTATTGACCGTACATATAGGATAGAAAGAGAGCAACAAACAGGAAAGAAAACCTATTGGGGTGCCGCTGAATTGCCTTATTTTGATGAGGAAAGGCTAAACGAAATCAATCGTGTATTTCCTAACGATATTGACATTGTGGCAACGCATACGATTCCTTCTTTTGCTTATCCAACCACCAAACAGGGTATTGGTTCTTGGCTAAAAGAGGATGAAGGCTTAGAGCAAGTCATTGATCAGGAGCGAGCAACAATGGATCTTATATTCGCAAAGCTGCAAGAGCGACAAAAAAACATAATAGATTGGTATTATGGACATTTTCATGAACATAAATTAGAACGGCATTACGATATCAATTTCAGATTATGTGATTGCGGAGAAATAAATGAATTTCGAGAAAGAAGAATGGAGTATGACTAGAGAGTATGTTCACTATCCTTGCGTGTTCATTGACAATGAACGGCAGTTGAAAATGAACCCAAACGATTAAAAACGACAATGTAACCGATGATTTGTACATCCAGCATCAGTATCGTATTTGTACCATAAAACCATAACCTACTGATATTCACATATCATTTCTTTCGAAGAAGTGAAGTAAGACACACCCTAACTAATAGTTAAAAGGGCTACCAGAGATTCCGGCAGCCCTTTTTATTTAGATTGCAATATGGGATTATAATGTCGGGTCGTCGCTATAAATCAGCACATTGCTAAAATGTATACTTGCTTCTTTGGTTGGATTGAGCCATTTGAAAGTAACTTTATGATTGCCTTTGGGGAGTTGATATTTCCAGAAGATATCATGCCTACGCTCTAAGCTGGAAGCTGGAAGGTTTACTGTTTCGACCAATTTGCCATCAATGTATGCCTCAACTTTAGCTACATAGTCATTATCTTTTGAACGTATGCCACCACCAAATACTACGCCGATACCGTCGAAGGAAACTTCGCCAACGTCAGCTATTTGCTTATTGAGCCTAATTTCTTTTACCGGGTAATGGCCTTCAAAAGCTTTTTCATAACGTACTGCTACGGGTTGTTGATATTTAATAGTTACATCATTGCCGCTTATTTTGCCTTTATAACGTTCTATCATCTGCAATGCCTGATCATAACTCATTTTATACGTATCATTCAGGGACATTGTAGTATAAGCGAAGTCTTTATCTTCTACTTCTCTGATGTTCTTCATCCATTTTTCCGGAATCTTGCTGTATCCTAACATTGTACCTAATATGCCACCGGATGATGCCGGGTTACAATCCGAGTCCTGTCCGCAACGTGTAGAAATATCGATTGTTTTGTAGAAATCGCCTTCTCCATACAACAGACCAATAATAATATAAGCACTATTGATAACAGCATCAATATTAAACGGAGCAAATACACCATCAGGACAACCTATATCCTGGCTCCACTTTTTCTCACATTCAAACCAAGTGCTTTTCCAGTCATTGGGATATTGTTTGTGCCATTTTATCACATCATTCATACATTGGTAGAATACACTCCGTTCCGGAATTGTCTTCAATGCTTCTGTTACAATGAATTCTACATCGTCCGATACAAATGCCAGCGAGTACATGGCACCTACATAAACACCTCCATACCAGCCATCGCCATAGTTCATAATATGTCCTATTTTATCCGAAACTTCAGAAGCTGCATTCGGCATTCCCGGAGCCATTAGTCCGGCAAAGTCTGCTTCAATCTGATAGTCGATGTCATCTGCATGCGGATTATTCAGCCAATGTCCAGATTGCGGAGGCATTATGCCTTGCAAGATATTATAACGAGCTGCCTGATTAGCATGCCATAGGGGATATTTTGCTGTAGCAAAGGCCATAGCAAATGAATCTATAGGAGCATCTAACCCCAGGCGATCAAATATTTCCACAAATGTTAAATCCATATATACATCATCGTAAAGGCCCGGAACATTATCCATATACCAATCAATATAACTGTCCGGCCATTCGATCGGAACATAGTCTTGAATCATCGTTCCATTAAAACGGAACTCAGTAGGACCTCCATACGTACAGCCAATGGTTTGTCCGGCCCAGCCACCTTTTATCTTGTCCAATAATGTGGCTTTAGACAGTGTTACTTCAGCAGGCACTCTTGTTTGCTTGGCGTCTGATTTCTTCTGTGCACAAGCAACTGATAATGAAAATACAACCAGAATCGTTGCAAATAACGTTTTATTCATAACCTGAAATTTAAATTAAATATTCTTTTTCTTTAATAATTAGGATTCTGTGTAAGATTATTATTCAAGTCTATTTCCCTAAACGGAACCGGCCATAGATAGTGCCGATCAGCCTTGAATTCTTTAACATAACCGGAGAGTTCTACTGTCACTAATGCTCCGCTGGCATTTTCATACGTCATACCTTTTACTGTTCCGGGGATAACTTCTTCTCCTATACGCCACCTTCTGATGTCGTAGAGGCGGAGTCCTTCCATAGCTAGTTCAACTACCCTTTCCCGTCTGACTATTTTTCTCAACTCTGCCTGACTCAAAGTAGTTACAGCCGGCATATTCACATCCGAACGTTTTCTTATCTCATTTAAAGCATCCAATACAGATTGGTTCAGGTCTGCCCCTCCAAGTTCAATACAGGCTTCAGCATAAGTCAACAACACTTCGGCATAACGCAAATATATTAGGTTTACTCCACAATTCCCAGGATCTGCATAATCGGCATTGCTGACATATTTCTTGAAATACCAACCCGTAGGTGTAACATTTTCTGCTGAGATTGTTATATCATCTCCCGATCCGTTACCCGGCAAGGTATTTAATATATTTCCGTCAGGTAACACATCGCCGGTCACATAAATCGTATGACTTAAACGAGGATCTCTATCTTTATAAGGATCTTTGGGATTAAATCCGCTTGCCGGATCTTCAATAGGCAAACCTGTCGTTTTCATGGCATAAGCATCAACCAAGCGTTTGGTAGGAACAGCCTGACACCGCTGGGTATATAAGCTATTTGGAGTGTAAAAGTTAAAGATATCATGGCGACTTATATTCTTGGTATACTGTCTGGCAAACATTATTTCGGAGGATGATTCCCCTTCATAGTCAAACAGATCAGCATAGGAATCATATATCTTATGCACACCTAAGTCCATTACTGCTTTCGCAGCCGATTTAGCTTCCTGATACCTTCCGGCATATAACATAGCTCTGGCTTTCAGAGCAAGGGCTACCCCTTTAGTTACCCTGCCACGTTCTTCCTGTACTGCAGGTAAATCATTCGATGCCGCAGTTAACTCTTCAGAAATAAAATCCCAAACATCTTTTGCCGGAGTCCGGGTAATTTCTTTCGCTTCCTGAATACTCAAACTTGTTGTAGACAAAGGAACATCCCCGTATAGCATAACTAAATTAATATATGCAAAAGCACGCAAAGATTTTACCTCAGCTTTCAGGCGATTTTTAAGTCCATTGTCTATTTCTTCAACCAAGTCTACGTTCTCCAGGAAGTTATTCGCAGCCTGAACGATCCGGTAATAATGGCTCCATTCATCGGCAACCACGTTGCTACTGGCATCAAATGTATGTTTCTCTATCTGTGATTCAGATCTCCATTGCAAGATGATATGTGACAGATCCGAGTACGCATCCATCATTGAATATCGCCATTGTCCGCCAAGTATCGAATAAACTCCATTTGATGCATAAACGGCATCTTCTGTAGTTTTCCAAAACAAATCACTGGCTAATCTGTCTTTGGGTAACGGGTTTAATAAATCTTCGGTACATGATACAGCTATCATTGCCAAGAGACTAATACATATTATTTTATAAGCTTTCATATTCTTCAGATTTAAAAGTTTATATTAAGACCTATTGTAGTAACTGAAGTCTGAGGGAATCTTGACTCCTGCCCTCTTTCTATCATCTCCGGGTCTATATTATATTTATTTAATGCAGAGAATGTCAGTAAGTTTGTTGCCGACACATATACATTTACTGCATCAATACTTATCCGCTCACATAGCTTTTTCGGGATATCATAAGAAAGCCGGATGTTTTTCAAGCGTAAGTAGTTACCATTCAACATTGAAAAATCTGAAATCTGAGCATTCTTCATGGTATATTTCGTGGGACGCGGGTATTTAGCATTGGGATTTTCAGGCGTCCAGTAATCCGCCCATACCTTATGGGTAAAGCCACCCCATATACCGTGTTCCAAGATAGCTCCGGTCATCAGTTTATCTGATCCGGCTACCCCTTGCCAGAATAAATCCAGTCTCAAGCCCTTCCACGAAACAGACATATTAGAAGAAAATGTCCAATCCGGCATTTCGTTTCCAAATATGACAAAATCCTCGGGAGTTAGCTCCCCGTCCATGTTTTGGTCTACATACTTTATATCCCCGGGGCCTACAGAACCGTCCCACTTGGCATAATTATCTACCTCTTCCTGTGTCTGGAAGAAACCATCTGTTTCAAATCCATAGAAGGAATTGATCGGTTTTCCTTCAGTCGTTATCGTTCGATAATCGCTATTACCAAAGGCAGAAATATGAGGGCCTGTTCCGGCAAGGCTAATAACTTCATTCTTATTGTAGTTAGCATTGAAGTTCATTTCTACTCCAAAATCGCCAAAGGGCTGACGGAAGCCAACTAAAAACTCCCACCCTTTATTCTCTACAATCCCGGCATTCGTATTTGTCGGGTTAAGTCCCATAACGGTGGGGATAGGGGCTCTAAGTAAAATGTCTTCCGTTCTCTTTTTATAATAATCTAGTGAAAGGTTTATTTTACTATCCAATAAATAAGCATCCAAACCGAAGTTTAATTGTCGTGTGGTTTCCCAGGATATTTCTTCACTTGCCAGATCCACAATTCTATAACCTGTAGCTAATTGCTCATTAAAGATATAGTTATTCTGATTATAGGTCTTCATAAACGAATAGAGACCTACCTGTTGGCTACCCACTTCTCCCCACGAGCCTCTTAGCTTTAATTCATTAACTGTTGCTTTTAATGGTTCCCAGAATTCTTCTCCCGAAATACGCCATCCTGCAGAGAAAGAGGGGAAAAAGCCAAACTGATGATCTTTTGCAAATCGGGAAGATCCATCATATCTGGCATTAACTTCTAAAAGATACCTGCCGTCATAGTCATAGTTAGCACGAGCAAAATAAGAGCGCAAACCCCATTCCGAATACCCGCCTGTGGCATTCCGGGTTGCATCATTAGCCCCCATAGAGATGGTTTGTAATTCATTATTGTAGAAGTTCTGCCTGTAACCTTCCAGGTTATCTCCTTCATAATGTATTTCCGAATATCCCAATATACCGCTTAATACATGCTTTTTAAATTTCTTGTTAAATATCAGCTGCAAATCAATCTGATCTTCACGAGAGAAATCTCTCCTGTCCGTCATTCGGTTTATCGTATTAAACGTCCTTCTTTCAGGATAGAGTTTATCTGTAAAATCGTACTTATTGTTAAATGATTTACGATTCGTATAGTAAAGCTGAGCCGAATATTGTGCATTAAGTTTTACCCAGTCAAATATCTGAAGATCACCCCTGAAGACTCCCATAATGTATGCTCTCTTTGTTTTTGAGGTTCCTCTCTCTTTGGCATTGATAAGCGGGCTATAGCTATCAACAGACAGTCCGTATGATCCGTCCTTGTACACAGGAACACCCCACTGGCTGTTTTGCCACATCCGGTTATAAGACTCCCACTCGCTATAAGGACCTTTACGTTCGGTCAGGCGAACATTTATATTCGAGCTAAGGGTAAGTCTTTTATTTACTTTGAATTCATTTCTTGATCTTAACTCCGAAATATTGAATTCATAATTAGGGAGAACTCCTTCCTGATCCATGTATCTGACGGAGATACGGTTTGTGATTTTCTCATTACCACCGCTTAGCGTTAGCGTATGACTATGTTGCGGAGCTGTACTAAACAAGGCATCGGCCCAAGTATTAGGTTCCGGATAACTTTCCGGATCCTTCGCATGATTCGCAGGCCATTGCTGAATGTATTCATCTGTGTAGAATTTGTATCCGTACGTATTCATATAAGCCGTGTTTTGATGCTTCATGTAAGTAACAGCATCCATATGTTCCGGTAAGTTATTTGAACGGGCAAAGCCTACATAGCCATCATATGATATCGTAAGCTTTCCTTCTTTAGGAGCTTTGGTTGTTACCAGCACAACGCCGGCAGCAGCTCTCGAACCATAAATAGCAGCGGAAGCTGCGTCTTTTAAAACAGATACAGATTCAATATCTACCGGATTAACCTGAGATAAACTCCCGGGAACACCGTCTATTAATACCAGCGGATTATTGTCATTTAATGACGTAACCCCTCTGATTCGTAACGTTAGTTCCTCTTCTCCTGGAGCCCCTCCCCTGTCTATTACTGTCAGCCCGGGTAGTTTACCTTGCAATGCCTGCGTAGTATTTGTAGAATTACGTTCGGAGATATCTTTAGAATCGATACTGCTTATAGCATTGGTTACACTTATCTTTCGTTGTACACCATAGCCTACTACAACTATTTCATCTAAGGCCTGTGTGTCTTCCTTTAATATAATAAAGATATTGGTGCTGCTACCTACAGGAATTTCCTGCGTAATATAGCCTATATACGAGACCACTAAAACGGAATTAGGGGGAACATTTAAGGTAAAATTCCCATCTATGTCTGTAATAGTACCAGTCGTAGTTCCTCTTACTGTAACATTTGCGCCAATTATTGCCTCATCATTTGTGCCGGTTACCTTCCCTGATATAGCTTTTGTTTGTTGGCTTATTTCATCGCTCTTCAGGGATGCTTCAGCGAATACAGAAATTGTAGAAAATAGGATTAGGATGGATGTGAATTTCATAATGTGTGTTATTTTCATTAACAGTATCCAACCATCATCTGATTTTTTTTTCATACTTTTGAATGTTTTATAATTAAAATGATTCTTTCGTTTTTGTTTTCCAGACACACGAAAGAGTGGTTAACTAAAATGTAGAATAGATCGGAAAATGAAATATCATTTCCCGATTTGTTTTTACTAAAGGTTATTCCATAAGCATATATTTTTTAGGTTCAACATACCATTTCACGTATCAGATCTAAAATTCAATTAAGACCTATAAAAATCAATAGATTACAACAAAGTAAAAATCGCATGTATCCTTTTCTCAAAATGCATGCATGCGTTTTTGGAATTGCAGCCATGCGTTTTGCAGATCGCATGGCTGCGATTTTTTCTTCATCGTTATATACAATAAACGGTTTAAATCAAACGGAGTTTTTCTATTTATGCTCCTGCATATATCAGGAATCCTAATCCGATAATAAATAAGATAAACATACCCAAATTCAAATAAGAAGATATTTTAGGAGCGCCTTTAAATTCTTTCCAGATTAGTATTCCCCACAAGGCCGACACCAAGGTGGCGCCTTGTCCTAATCCATAGGAAATGGCTGCTCCTGCTTTTTCTGAGGCAATCATGCTGAATGATTGTCCCACACACCAGATTACACCGCCCAGGATACCTACCAAGTGTGTGATAGGCTTTCCTTTGAAATAACCCGAGATGGATACCGGTTCACCCTCCACCGGACGCTTCATAGCTATCGTATTAAACAGAAAATTACTGGCAAAAACACCAAGGGCAAAGATGAAAACGGCAGTATAAGGCGTCAGCTTACCGGCTGCCGGGTTTGCAAAATTGCTTAAGTCTATGGAAGCCGCCACAAAGCGGTAGAAGAATGCCATGATGATTCCCGCCGCAATGGCAATACCTATCCCTTTAGACGATACGTTTCGCTTGCCAACCTGTGCTTTTTTATACGCTACACTGTTTAAGATAATAGCTATCGTAATCAGCAATACACCTATAAATATAAACATAGGTTCTCCTTTGGCTGCCCCGAAATAATTGATCAACACCCCCAGTACCAATGCCAATCCTACGCCTACCGGAAATGCTACCGACAAACCGCCGATGGCGATGGCTGCCGACAAAAGAATATTAGAAGCATTAAAGATTATCCCTCCCAGGAAAGCGCTTCCTATGTTCATTATATCTGCCTGCGCCAGGTCGTCCATAAAGCTACGTCCTTCAGCGCCGAAGCTCCCCAGGGTAAATGCCGAAATAATAGAAAACAGCAATACGCCAATCACATAATCCCAGTAAAAAAACTCATAACGCCACGTTTTAGAGGCTAACTTCTGTGTGTTTCCCCATGAGCCCCAACAGAGCATGGTTATGAAACAGAAAACAATGGCTAAGGTGTAACTTTGAACAATAAACATAATAGTACTATTTTAAATTAATCACTAATCCTATTTCGTTCCGGTAAGGTGCAGACTCCTGCGCTCCGTTCCGGGTAACAGATATCGAAGCCGCTTTACAGGCAAAACGTACCGCATCTACAAGTGCATGCCCCTCCAGCAATGCCGCACACAAGGCACCGTTAAATACATCGCCTGCTGCTGTAGTGTCGACAGCTTCCACTTTAAAAGCGTCCACTACATTAAAGGCGCCGTCTCCGTATACCAAAGCTCCTTTGGAGCCTAAGGTTATCACGACATTCTCTACCCCTAGTTTACAGATCTCGATCGCTGCCTCTTTGGCTGTCGCCAAATCTACAATCTTGATGCCTGACAGCATTTCTGCCTCGGTTTCGTTTGGGGTTATCAGGTAGAGGTGTGATAATAACTCCTTGGATAAAGGACAGGCAGGTGCCGGATTAAGTATCACTTTCTTTGCTTTGGACGAAGCTACGTTGGCTACGTGTTCTACCGTCTCAAGAGGTATTTCCAATTGCATCAGTACGATATCGGAAGCGTTAATGGCCTCTTCTGCTTTCTTCAGGTCTGCCGATGTCAGGTTCGCATTAGCGCCCGAAGCTACGACGATACAATTTTCAGCTTTGGCATCAACCGTTATCAATGCCACTCCCGAGGGAGTTTTTATATCAGAGAACACATACGAAGTGTCGATGCCTTCTTCTTCCAATAGCTGGTTAGCCTGATGCCCGAAGATGTCGTTCCCCGTCTTACATATAAACGTAACAGAAACTCCCAGACGCGCAGCAGCAACAGCCTGGTTGGCTCCTTTTCCACCCGGATTCATAAAAAATGTTCCGCCCAACACCGTCTCACCCGGCCTGGGAAGGTGGGTAGCTTTTATCACCATGTCAGTATTGCTACTGCCTACAACTAGTAGTTTCTTAGGGACGATATTTTCCTCTTTTTCTTTCATAATAAGTATTGTTTTCTTAACGACCTTTTTGTTGATGTATCAAATGTATTTACAATATCCAATGGTTACAATCCATTATTCCGCCGGAAAAATAATCCCAAATGCTTTTTTTATTTACATTTGTCACGTAATACCTTAAATTAAAAGGATATAAAAATTCACTGAAATGAAAAAAATAGAGCAACTTTCACTATTAATTAATAGTATGTCGAAAGCGGAGAAAAGACACTTCAGGTTGCAATGCAACTTACAAAAAGGGAATAAAGAATATCTGTTCTTGTATGATAAGCTGGAAAACTGCGACTCTCCTGAAGAGGTTTGTAAATCCTTTATACGCAAATACGGAAAAAAACGCCTAGAGACTTCCAGCGCCTATCTGTTCGAGCAGTTACTAAACTGTCTGGTTTATTTAAACAGCAAGAACAACATACAAAATCACATCTTCCACTATATATCGCAGGCTACCCTGCTGTATGAAAGAAGATTCGTGAAAGAAGCATTACAAAAGCTCTCAAAAGCAAAACAACTGGCCCGAGATTTTGAACAAGACATCCTATTATTACTGATCCGGCGGATTGAGATTATGTACGTTACAGAAAATAATTTCCCGGACTTAACTGAAAAAGAGCTGGTAAGCAAACAAACCAAGCTAAACGAGTGCCTGAAATATACCCGGAGCACAAATATGCACATCTCGCTCTTTTCTACCTTGAACTATCGTTTATACTATCTGGGAAAAGCCCGGTCGAACAAACAAAAAGAAATGATGAACGATTTGGTGTTGAGTGAACTAAATTTGATGTCGAACAACTATTATCAGGGATTTGAGTCTACAAAGTTACACCTGATGTTTCAGGCATCCTATTACCTGAATACCGGCAGTTATAAATCGGCTATCCGGTATTATACGGAACTATTGGAGGTTTTTGATGAGTATGAACACCTCAAGCAGAACCCACCTATTTACTATTTGTCTACAATAGGCGGGATTATCAACAGTTTGTTTACTGTCGAGATCTATCGTGAGGCTCCCTTGTTCATTGAGAAACTAAAGGCATTAGACAAGAGTGATTTCCCGGTAGACTTTCAGTTAAAGGTAAAATGGCTCCTGTTCTACTCACAATCGGAGCTTTTTATCCGCACAGGACGCCTATATGAAGCCCGGCAGCTTTGTGAAGAATACTATGAGAAACTGTTGAAAAAGGTCAGGCTTCTCAACTTAGAAGATCAGCTAAGGCTTTACATATCCTTATCTATTATATATTTATGCAGTAACGATATGCCCAAAGCCAAGAGGTGTATGAAGCAAGTTATCATGGAAGGCAAGCTCTTTCAGGTATTCTCCATTTACAGAACGGCACGTATCTTAAACCTGCTAATCAATATAGAATCGGGCGAATATGAGCTGGAAAATGAAATCCGTTCCATCAAACGAGCCATACGAAACGAGAAACATGCGTATAAAACAGAGCAACTTATCCTTAAATTCGTGACGCTATGCCCCATTCCCAAATACGAGAAAATACGGAATATGTTATGGAGTAAAACCGAAAAAGTAATAGAAGAAATAAGAGAGGATAAATACGAACAGCAGATACTCAGTGTTTTTGATTTCCCGTCTTGGGTTGAAAGCCGCCTCACATTGGTGCCCTTTCAGGAGATTATGAAAAATAAATACGGAACAGAGCCGGTACAAAGCACACCTTAGCCGGCTATATTGGGTCGCATCCCGTTTATTTTCGCTCGTGAGCTATTTATTTTTGCTCACGAGCTAATTCTATCGGGACGTTAGCCCTTCTTTATCTTCAGGAAAGGTATAACCAGGAAGGCAGGAATACAACAGATCATCACCCAGATGAAAAACTGCTGATAGCCGATCATTTCCTGAATCCATCCCGACGTCATGCCCGGTAGCATCATACCTAAAGCCATAAAGCCGGTACACAATGCATAGTGGGACGTTTTGTATTCTCCATCGGAAAAGAGCATCAGGTACATCGTATAGGCGGTAAAGCCAAAACCATAGCCGAATTGTTCAATGCCTACGCAGGCGTTTATCACAACAATACTGTCCGGCAAGGCATAGGCCATATACAAATAAACAAGGTTAGGCAGCGATATAGCCAAAGCCATCGGCCAAAGCCAGGTTTTTAAGCCATTCTTTGAAATGGCAATCCCCCCAAGGATACCGCCCAGCAGAAGAGAAATAACCCCTACCGTGCCATAGGCAAAACCTACCTGAGCCGTTTCCAGTTGCAAGCCTCCGGCTTCGTGTTTATCTAGCAGGAAAGGAGAAGCCAACTTCACCAATTGGGATTCTCCCAAGCGATACGTCAGCATAAACAACAAAGCCGGAATGACTCCTTTCTTCCGGAAAAAGCTGACAAACGTCTTCCCAAATTCATTTAGTATGGTACGGGCTGTTACATCCTTGCGCTGAGCATCCGCCTTAGGGTAAGGCAATATAAATTTGTGCCACAAAGAAAGTCCGACAAATGCACCTGCCAATATAAAGAAGATAATACTCCAGGCAAAGGGGATGTGTCCGGTACTCTTCTCCAGCAAACCGGCCAGCATCACAAGCAAGCCCTGTCCGGTCAGCATGGCTATCCGGTAAAACGTATTACGGATGCCAATAAAAAAGGCCTGTTGATCTTCCGAAAGCCCCAGCATATAAAAGCCATCGGCCGCAATGTCATGCGTAGCCGAGCTAAAAGCCATCAGCCAGAAAAAAGCAAGCGTTGCCTGAAAATAAAAATCTGCCGGAATAGTGAAAGCAATTCCGGCCATCCCTCCGCCTATCAATAGTTGCATGGAATATACCCACCAACGCTTCGTTTTGATCAGGTCTATAAAGGGACTCCACAATGGCTTGATTACCCAGGGCAGGTAGAGCCAACTGGTGTAGAATGCTATGTCTGTATTGGAAATTCCCAGGTTCTTGTACATAATGACAGACACTGTCATTACGGCAACATAAGGCAGTCCTTCCGCAAAATACAGGGAAGGAATCCAGGCCCAAGGCTTAGAGCGTTTCATAAGTCAATAGCAAATGTGTCTGCGTCTTTCCATGCCGGGAACTTCGTCCTCAGGTCTTTTACTTCTTCTTTGAACAAGACACAGGTTCTCGTGACTTCTTCCCGTTTGCCACAATCTGCCAGCTTCTTTCCTTTGGGAGTATAAACCATAGAATCACCGCGATACGGGAATCCTTTACCATCTATACCTACGCGGTTTACACCACATACGTATGCCATGTTTTCAATCGCACGCGCCTGCAGTAACGAACGCCAAACCTTTTTACGTACTTCCGGCCAGTTGGCTACATAGAGCAATAGGTCGTATTCGTTATTCACATTCCGGCTCCATACCGGAAAGCGCAAGTCATAACATATTTGCAAACAGATATTCCAGCCCAGGTAAGGAACTATCAATCGTTTTGTGCCCGGGGAGTAATGTTCGTCTTCTCCTGACATACGGAATAAGTGGCGTTTGTCATAATAATATTCCTCTCCATCCGGCGTAATAAAGAAGCCCCGGTTATAGTACTTGTTGCCTTCTTTAACAATAAAGCTACCGGCAACTGCCATTTTATACTTCTTCGCCCATTCTTTGATGGTGGGTACTGTTTTACCGTCCATGGTATCGGCCAGTTTTTCCACATTCATGGAAAAACCCGTAGAGAAGGTTTCAGGCAATACAGCCAGATCGGTTTTTCCTTTTACACGACGGAGTAACTCGCCATAATATCCAAGATTCTCATCCCTGTCTTCCCATATAATATGAGACTGGATCATACTGATACGTAAATTATCTGCCATGATGGTATGTTTTAAGGTATTATATTTTATGTGTCCGCAAAATTAGAAGGAAAACGAGCCGTTACACCTTTATAAAAGGAGCGGATCGTTGCGATGTCGGCATCTACATCTCCCGTAGGATGAAAAAGTGGTCCGAAACCTACTTCTTTCTTTTTATAGTCGATGTAAGCCAATAGAATCGGCACCTCCGCTTTTACTGCTATATAATAAAAGCCTTTTTTCCAGTCGGAAGCTTTTTTTCTCGTTCCTTCCGGAGTAATGGCCAAGTGAAACGTTTTCCGTTTGGCAAACTCTTCTGCCATCTGGTCGGTTACCGACGTATTCTTTCTCCTGTCTACCGGTATGCCTCCCATAGAGCCAAAAAGAAAATTAAACGGGAAAAAGAACCATTCTTTTTTAATCAGAAAACAGGCCTTGCGTTCTACTGCACCGTAGAAAAGCTTCCCTATTACAAAGTCCCAGTTGCTAGTGTGAGGAGCTACGCAAATAACACATTTGGAAACGTCTTCTCCTAAAGAGCCTATTTTCCAGCCGGCTATGTTCAAAAGCCATTTACACAATGCTTTCTTCATGCCGACTTTTCCTTGCGCATGGCTTCTATTTCCTCTATAATAGAATCTGTATCCTTTTCAAAGTCTGAAAATAACTTCTGGTAATATTTCTTCACCAGTACCTTATTATCTTTTGCGTCCAGGTGATGCGCACGGCGGATAAAGGTTTCATACATTTCTGATATCCTTTTCAATAATTGTTCCACCTTTTCCTGGTCAACATCAGGCAGCAGTATTTTACAAACCAATACTTCGGTGTATAAATCACCGGTGATATAGCCTATATTCTTTTTTAATATTCTTCTCTTAGCCATATTTTATTTTTTAAATATCATACAAAACTACACATTTTTATAGATTATATCGATATCAGGAAAAGCATTTTCATTTTGTTTGTCATTTCACCATTAAAAATTGTCGGGGATGCCTTATATTTGTAATCTCGAAATGTAAATTAATTGTATGAAAGAGATCAATGTCGCTCCCGAGTATATTTTTGAAAGTAGCTGGGAGGTTTGTAACAAAGTGGGAGGTATTTACACCGTTTTATCTACAAAAGCCCGGACCTTGCAAGAAATATACCCGGACAAAGTTATTTTTATTGGCCCGGATATATGGAGGGATGTAAAGGCTCCTGACTTTATTGAAGATAAAAAGATATTTGCCGCCTGGAGAAAGCATGCCCAAAAAGCAGACGGGCTTGAGATTAAAACCGGCCGCTGGGATATACCGGGAACTCCTCCTGTGATATTAGTAGACTTTAAGCCCTTTCTTGAAAAAAGGAATGAGCTATATTATATAATGTGGGAACACTTCGGCGTAAACTCCATGAGCGCTTACGGCGACTACGACGATTCCTGCCTGTTTGCCTATGCTACCGGAAAGGTAATCGAGAGCTTCTACAAATTCCATAAGCTGGAAGACAAAAAGGTGATAGCCCTTTTCAACGAGTGGATGCTGGGAATGGGAGCCTTATACGTGAAAAAGGAATTGCCTGCCGTTGCCACCATCTTTACTACGCATGCTACATCCATTGGCCGCTCTATTGCCGGAAATGACAAACCGCTCTACTCGTACATGGATAGCTACAACGGAGACGTGATGGCAAGGGAACTAAACATGGAAGCCAAGCATTCGCTGGAGAAACAAGCCGCAAAACATGTAGATTGCTTTACAACAGTAAGTGACATTACAGCTATAGAATGTAAACAACTGCTGGACAAAGCTCCGGACATTGTTACCCCCAACGGCTTTGAGCGCGACTTTGTACCGGAAGGTGACAAATATACCAGCAAACGGGAAGAAGCCCGGCAAACCTTGATAAACGTTGCCGAAAAGTTACTAGGCACGACTATACACCCCAATGCCCTGCTGATTTCTACCAGCGGACGATATGAATACAGAAACAAGGGAATCGACGTGTTTATCGAGGCAATGGACAAACTACGTACCTCCGAAGAATTGACACGGGATGTCATTGCTTTCATCATGGTTCCGGCTTGGGTACAGGACGTTCGCGCAGACCTGAAGGCTGCAATCGAACTGGACGTACACACGAAAACGCCCATGCAGATGCCCTTCTGCACTCACTGGCTCAACCAGATGGAACGCGACAAGGTGTTAAATTACATACAGCAAAAAGGCTTTACGAATAATCCCGATGACAAAATGAAGATTATCTTCGTGCCCTGTTATTTAAACGGCAACGACGGTATCTTCAACAAGCCTTACTACGACCTGTTGATTGGTATGGATGCAACCATATACCCTTCCTATTACGAACCGTGGGGCTATACGCCGCTGGAGAGTGTAGCCTTTGGCGTACCGACCATAACGACAGATCTTGCCGGTTTCGGGCTATGGGCCAGAAAAGAAAAGGTAGGCGAAAAGATCAGTCAGGGAGTACGGGTTATCAACCGGACAGATTACAATTACTTTGAAGTAGCCGAGGCTATCGAACAATCCATCCTGGAATTATGCCGAGAGAAGAAAGCCGGGCTAAAGACCATTCGTGAGCGCTGCAACAAGCTGGCACTCCGGGCAGAATGGAGCAAATTTATCACTCATTATCAACAGGCTTTCGATATCGCGCTAAAAAATGCGAAGAACAGAATGTAGGGAAAAGAATGTTAAAGTTTTCCCCACATTAAGTAGATAATCCTATCTTTGTTCCAACTTTTTGATTAACAAATAGAGTAAACATAAAAATCTTCATAATGAAAATTAAAGCGAATTATGCCAACAGCCCTGTATGGAAAGAAGTATACTCCCACTCATCACTTCCAAAAGAATTGGAACCCCTGGGAGAAATAGCTGCTAACATATGGTGGGTTTGGAATCATGAAGGAGCCAAATTGTTTGGTAAACTAGATGAAAACCTTTGGAAGAAAACAGAAGGTAATCCGGTACTTCTTCTTCAAAGCCTTTCAGTTAAACGAATGGAAGAAATACTGAAAGACAAAGAGCTGATGGCCGAAATAAAAGACGTATATAGCCAGTTCAGAAATTACATAGATACAAAACCAGATAAATCCCATCCTTCCGTAGCCTACTTTAGTATGGAATACGGAATGACAAATGTGCTTAAAATATACTCAGGAGGCTTGGGCGTACTTGCCGGAGACTATCTGAAAGAAGCCAGCGACAGCAATATAGACCTTACGGCTGTAGGTTTCTTGTACCGCTATGGCTATTTTACACAAACCTTGTCTATGGACGGACAGCAGATTGCCAATTACGAAGCTCAGAACTTTGGCGCTCTTCCGTTGACTCAGGTTATGGACTCTAAAGGAGATCCTATGCTGCTGGAAGTTCCCTATCCGGGAAGGAACGTTTATGCGCACATCTGGAAAGTAGGCGTCGGACGCATTTCTTTGTACCTGATGGATACTGATATACCAGAAAACAGCGAATGGGACCGTTCAATCACTCATCAGCTATACGGCGGCGATTGGGAAAACCGCATGAAACAGGAATATCTGCTGGGTATCGGCGGAATTCTGATGCTAAAGAAACTGGGTATAAAGAAACAGATTTATCATTGCAACGAAGGGCATGCTGCATTGATTAACGTGCAACGACTCGTTGATTACATACAGGAAGACGGTCTGTCCTTTAACGAGGCCTTGGAAGTAGTAAGGTCTTCTGCTTTATATACGGTACACACCCCGGTTCCTGCCGGGCACGATTATTTTGAAGAAAGCCTGTTTGGAAAATACATGGGCGAGTTTCCTGCTAAATTAGGAATCAGCTGGCAAGACTTCATTGACATGGGACGCGAGAACCCGGGCTCCAACGAAAAGTTCTCCATGAGTGTATTCGCATTGAACACCTGTCAGGAAGCAAATGGCGTTAGCTGGCTGCATGGGAAAGTGTCTCAGAAAATGTTTGCCCCTGTCTGGAAAGGATACTTCCCCGATGAATTGCACGTTAGCTGGGTTACAAACGGAGTACACATGCCTACCTGGGCTGCCACGGAATGGAAGCGCTTCTTCAGCAAACACTTTGATCCTAAATTCATTTCAGACCAATCAAACAAAAACTACTGGGAAGCTATTCAACGCGCCCCGGACGAAGAAGTATGGAACATCCGCAAAGCTCTTAAACATAAGCTGGTAGATTATATCAAGATTCGTTTCAGAGATAATTGGTTGAAAAACCAGGGAGATCCTTCACAGGTAGTATCTATCCTAGATAAGATCAATCCCAACGCCTTACTGATCGGTTTCGGCAGACGCTTTGCTACTTATAAAAGGGCACATCTGCTGTTTACAGACCTTGAGAGACTGTCTAAGATCGTAAACAACGAAAAGTACCCGATACAGTTCATTTATACAGGGAAAGCACACCCAGCAGATGGTGGCGGACAAGGCTTGATCAAGCACATTGTAGAGATTTCCCGTCGTCCCGAGTTCTTAGGCAAAATCATATTCCTCGAAAATTATGACATGCGTCTGGCACGTCGCCTTATATCCGGTGTAGATGTATGGTTAAACACCCCTACCCGCCCGCTGGAAGCATCCGGTACATCCGGAGAAAAAGCAGAAATGAACGGTGTACTGAACTTTTCTGTGTTAGACGGCTGGTGGTATGAAGGCTACAAGGAAGGAGCCGGATGGGCCTTGACTGACAAACGTACCTACGAGAATCAGGAATATCAGGACCAGTTAGACGCTGCAACGATCTACCATATCTTAGAGAATGAGATTATTCCTCTTTATTATGCAAAGAATAGCAAGGGCTTCTCTCCTGAGTGGATTCAGTATATCAAGAACTCCATGTCGCAGATTGCTCCCGACTATACCATGAAGCGTATGCTGGACGATTATATCAGTCGATTCTACAATAAACTGGCAACCCGTTCGGCACACCTGAAGGATAACAATTATTCTAAAGCAAGGGAGATTGCTGCCTGGAAAGAAGAAGTGGCCGAACATTGGGACAGCTTCCAGGTAGACTCAATCGCTGTAGACGATGATTTCTCTGTCAACCTGCCGCTTGTAGGAAAAGAATATACCTGCAATGTTGTTATTGACAAAAAAGAACTCCGGGGAATGATAGGTGTCGACATGGTAGCAACCAAAGATAATCCGGAAACAAATGCCCAGGAATTATTTGCTGTCCATCCCTTTACTCTTAAAAAGGAAGAAGGCAACAAGCTGTATTTCGAACTGAAATGTTCTGCACCGGAAGCCGGCTTCCACAAAATAGGACTCCGTGTCTATCCGGTTAATCCGGAACTGCCGCACCGGATGGACTTCGCATACGTTCGCTGGATTTAATGCTCCGGCAAATCGCTTCCATCAAAGCTGAGAGGAAGCAAAGCAGAAGCGCTATCAGCCACATAAACCGTGTCTTTGCCATAGAGCAACACGTTTACTGGGTGCTGATAGCGCTTCTCTACTTCCAGCAGCACCTGCCGACAGCCTCCGCAAGGTGTAATCATATCCACTTGCCTTCCTTCCGTAACGGCAGCTATAGCAATAGCTTTTACGGCAAGATCCGGATATTGTGCTCCGGCACTAAATAAGGCAACCCGCTCTGCACAAAGTCCCGACGGATAAGCCGCATTCTCTTGATTATTACCCGCTACAATCTTCCCATCCGACAATAAAACAGCCGCTCCCACCTGAAAGCGTGAATACGGAGCATACGCACGCCCCGTAGCCTCAAGCGCCGCCTGTAATAACATCTTATACTCTTCCGGCACCTCTGCAACAGCAAATGCCCTAATCTTCGTTTCAATAACCAATTCCTTCATAACATTGTCTTTTCAGGCTATAAATATAACAAGGCTTTTCCACTAAACAAAAAACAGGATTACCCTCGAAGGATAATCCTGCTTTATTATATCTGTTTAAAGGCTTATGCTTGAGCCTCTACTTCTTCGATAGAAACAAATGATCTGTTTTCTTTTCCTCTACGGAAAGTTACTACTCCGTCTACCAATGCAAATAACGTATGGTCTTTACCGATGCCTACGTTTTTACCTGGGTGATGAGTGGTACCTCTCTGGCGTACAAGAATGTTTCCAGCTTTGGCTACCTCGCCTCCATAAAGCTTTACTCCTAATCGTTTGCTATGTGATTCACGGCCGTTCTTTGAACTACCTACACCTTTTTTATGTGCCATTTCTTTACTACTTCTTTAAACGTTAAGCAACAATTTCTTTAACTCTCACTTCGGTAAACTGCTGACGGTGACCGTTTAACTTACGATAGCCTTTTCTTCTCTTTTTGTGGAAGATCAAAACTTTGTCACCTTTAACCAGCGGAGATACTACTTCGCATACTACTTTCGCACCTTCAATAGTAGGTAAACCTACAGTTACCGCTCCATTGTTGTCAACCAACAATACTTTTTCAAATTCAACAGTGGCTCCACCTTCTACGTTCTGAATGTGGTGAACGAATAACTTTTTGCCTTGTTCAGCTTTGAATTGCTGTCCGTTAATCTCTACAATTACGTACATCTGTTTTCTTTATTAACAGGTTATTTCCGGGGGTGGATGTTCCTTTTTTCACATCAACTTGTTTACCCTTAAGGAATCAGAGTGCAAAAATACAGCTTCTGTTCGTAATATACAAGCTTTCAAGTCTCTTTTTTGTTTTGACACCTTTGGTTGCCGATAATTATCGGCAAGCCTGTTGATAGTTATGGGCAGAATTGTCGATAATTATCGGCAGAATTGCTGACATATGTCGGCAAACAATTAAATGGGGTTGTTTTTCCCTTAATATCTGCATCTTTTTTAGGGGTAATCGGGATGAAACTGCGAAAGAATAAGGGAGATTTAAGTTACCTTTGCCGAATAAAAATAACATAATACCTGTTGCGATGAATTATTACGAACTGGAATTTACATACACCTCTCCTACTCAAGCTGATATAATTAATGACATATTGGCTGCTGAACTGGGGGAGATTGGCTTTGAGAGCTTTACGGAAACAGAGAATGGCCTGCTGGCATATATTCAGGAAAAGTTGTATGATAAAGCTACATTGGAAGAGAAGCTGTCGGCCTTTCCGCTTGAAAATGTGTCGTTCCACTTCTCCGAAAAACGGATTGAAAGCAAAGACTGGAACGAGGAATGGGAGAAAAACTACTTCAAACCTATTGCCATCGACGAGAAATGCATCATACATGCCTCCTTCCATCAGGTGTCCGGAACGTATGCATACGACATTGTGATAGATCCGAAGATGGCTTTCGGAACCGGTAATCATGAAACAACCTACCTGATGCTGCAAGAGATGCTGGCGCTAGACCTAGAGGGTAAAGAGCTGCTCGACATGGGCTGTGGAACCGCTGTACTGGCCATCCTTGCCGCCATGAAAGGAGCCAAACGGGTAGTTGCCATTGACATAGACGAATGGGCCTACAACAATGCCCTGGAAAACATCCGGCTGAACAATACAAACGACATACAAGTGTTACTGGGCGGAGCCGAACAAATACAGCCTTGCGGCAGTTTTGACATTGTATTTGCCAACATCAACCGGAATATCCTATTGAACGACATACCGCACTACGCCGCCTGTATGAAGCCCGGAGCCCTCCTCTATATGAGCGGATTTTACACCGAAGACATCCCCGCTCTTGAAGCTGCCTGCACCCAAAACGGGCTCTCTTTAGTATCTCACACAGAGCGAAATAACTGGGCTTCAATAAAAGTGAAGAAATAACAACATTATTTAACGCTAAAAGTTAACACAGAAGTAAACTATCACCGGGTAAAAAGCGTTATATTTAGACAAACATTTAAACCATATAGTTATGAAAAGTGTAGATTCTAAATTATTATTAGGCCTGGTTGTAGGTGCCGCCGTAGGCGCTGCTGTTGGATATTTGGCCGCAACGGACAAAAAGGAACAGATATTAGACGAGTTAAACAAGGTGGCAGGCAAAGTAAAAGAAGGCTTTGACACGGCTGTTTCCAAATACAAAACCGGAAAAGCAGAGCTGGCAAACCAGGTAGACGATCTGACCGCCGAATAAACCCGGCAATGGAAAAAGATACCAATCAAGTATTCCGCGAACTGAAAAATGATACGATCAAGTATGCGGAATTAAAATTTGAACTGTTCAAGTTAAGCACGTATGAGGGCACCGGCAAAGTTTCGGCAGTCCTCTCATACGGCTTGATATTGACACTTCTGGCCTTTTTTGCCCTGCTATTTATTTTCCTTTCCGCCGGTTTCTTTTTAGGCGAGCTGTTTAACTCGCTGGGGATGGGATTCGGATGCATCGCAATTGTATACATGATCCTGATATGGATCATTATAGCCAACAGGCACAAGATACGCCGAAAAGTGATGAACGAAGTAATAGCCGCTTTAACGGCCAATGAGGATAAAAACAATGACGACACAAAAGAAACAGACCCCTCTGGAGAAGCTGTCAGCTGACAAAAAAGAGCTGAAAAGGCAATGCCTCGAACAGGAACAAAAGCTGAATGAAACATTTGCATACATGCAGGAACATTCGGGAAGGCTGCTTTTGTCGGGCGTTTCTACCCTATTATTCCCCCATACCAAAACAAGTTTGGATACAGACAATCAATCCGCAAATAATCCGGCCTTAACTGAGGCTCCCGGTCTGAGCCTATCAGATTATCTTTCAATCGGTAAAAGTATGATGCCAACCCTATGGAGCCTGGCCCGCCCGGTACTTGTAACCTGGGGTATCGGCAAGATTCAGACGATGCTAATCCATGGTCTTTTGAAGAAAAAAGGGAAAAATAATGGCAAGAAGTAATTTTTAACATTTAAATTGTGTTAGAAAACATATTTTTCCTGTCCAAATACAAGGAGTTTAGAAAAAACATACTTAAATTTGCATGCGTAAATATGAAGCAAGATGAAATATAGATCAACGATTTTAATTACTCTTTTTCTCCTGTTGATGTTTTTAGTTTCTTGTGCCACCCCTTGTGGATGTTGATATGTGGAGTTGATAAATAAGTATTTAACTAATGTTTTTAATAAACCCAATAAAAGTTTTATTACAATGATTAAAGTAGGTATTAATGGTTTCGGCCGTATCGGACGCTTGGTTTTCCGTGCTGCTCAGAAGAGAAATGACATTCAGGTAGTTGGTATCAATGACCTGATCAGTGTTGAATACATGGCTTACATGTTGAAATATGACACAATCCATGGTCAGTTCGACGGCACAATTGATATTAAGGATGGCAACTTGGTAGTAAACGGTAATTCTATCCGTGTAACTGCTGAAAAGAATCCTGCTGATTTGAAATGGAATGCTGTAGGTGCAGAATACGTTGTAGAATCAACTGGTTTGTTCCTTTCAAAAGACAAAGCTCAAGGCCATATCGACGCCGGCGCTAAATATGTTGTAATGTCTGCTCCATCTAAAGACGATACCCCTATGTTCGTTTGCGGTGTGAACCTGGACGCTTATGTTAAAGGTACTCAGTTCGTTTCTAACGCTTCTTGTACTACTAACTGTTTGGCTCCTATCGCTAAAGTATTGAACGACAAGTTCGGTATCACTGACGGTTTGATGACAACTGTTCACGCTACAACTGCTACTCAGAAGACAGTTGACGGTCCTTCAGTAAAAGACTGGAGAGGTGGTCGTGCTGCTGCAGGTAACATCATTCCTTCTTCTACAGGTGCTGCTAAAGCTGTAGGTAAAGTAATCCCTGCATTGAACGGTAAATTGACAGGTATGTCTTTCCGCGTTCCTACTTTGGACGTTTCTGTAGTTGACTTGACAGTAAACCTGGCTAAGTCTGCTTCTTACGACGAAATCAAAGCAGCTATGAAATCAGCTTCTGAAAACGAATTGAAAGGTATCCTTGGATACACTGAAGATGACGTAGTTTCTTCAGACTTCATCGGCGACGCTCGCACATCTATCTTCGATGCTAAAGCAGGTATCGCTTTGACTGACAAATTCGTAAAAGTTGTTTCTTGGTATGACAACGAATGGGGTTATTCAAGCAAGGTTCTTGACTTGATCGCTCACATGTCAAAAGTAAACGGATAATTTCCGATAAACAATAATAAAAAAGGCTTTCCGGTTCGGGAAGCCTTTTTTTGTGCTATCTGCCACAAATTTAAACTTTCTTCCTCCTACTATTGTTTATATAAAACGTTAAGGGCTATAATACTAACAATATATATCAATGAAAGTAGGACTATTTATACCATGCTACATCGACGCAATTTATCCCGAAGTAGGTATTGCAACATTAGAATTATTAGAGAAGTTGGGCGTTGATGTGGGGTTTCCACTCACACAAACCTGTTGTGGGCAACCGATGTCAAACGAAGGCGATAACAAGAGTGCGCGAGAGGCAGAAATGTTATTTGTAGACAACTTCAAGAATTTCGATTACATCGTATGCCCCGCCGGTAGTTGCACCAAGCAGGTACGTGTTCATTATGACAAACTGGAACAGAACGAAGACGTAAAACACGTAAGAGAAAACACCTACGAACTGGTAGAATTCCTGCACGACATATTAAAAGTAAAATCTTTCCCGGAAACCCAATTCCCATATAAAATAGCGATCCATAACAGTTGTAGCTCTATTCGGGGACTTGGCATCGCTAAACCGTCTGAAATAATGGGGAAACCATTCAATAAAACAGCGAATCTGTTGAATATGGTAGCAGGCATCCAAATTGTAGAATTAGATCGCCCGGACGAATGCTGCGGATTTGGCGGAACATTTTGTGTAACAGACGAAGCCGTAAGCGCCAAGATGGGAAAAGATAAAGTATCAGACTATATTGCCAATGGAGCCGAATATGTTGTATCCCCCGATATGTCGTGCCTGATGCACCAGCAGGGCATTGCGCTTAAGAATGGCATTATCCGTTTACCATTTATACATGTAGCACAAGTATTAAATGGCGGACCCTATAAAACCCAGGAAGCATGAGTAAAAAAGTAGATATTGTTAAAAACTCGTCAGACTTCATTAACAAAGATGATGTTCATGAGAAAATGCATGATAAAAACCTTTGGAATGCCAGGGTTAAGCGAGATAAAATAGCCGCAGAAATTCCTGAATGGGAAGAGCTTAGAAACATAGCTTCGCAAATTAAAGAACATTCCCTCTCTCACCTGGATTATTACCTGGATATGTTTGAAAAGAATGCTACCAAGCGGGGAGCCATTGTTCATTGGGCAAGGGATGCCGCCGAGCATAATCAAATCGTTTATAGTATCCTCCAGGACAAGCGGATAACGGAAGTAATTAAAAGTAAGTCGATGTTGCAGGAAGAATGCGGCATGGTTCCTTTCCTGGAAGACAGGGGTATCATCGTAACCGAGTCTGACCTGGGAGAACGTATCCAGCAACTCGATCATCAGGCTCCGGCACATATCGTCATGCCTGCCATCGAAAAAACAACAGAAGATATTGCTGCACTTTTTGCCCGGACAATCGGCACAGACCCGAACGATACAGACCCTCATTCGTTGACGGAAGCAATGCGCAACAATGCGCGCGAACGCTTTCTACGAGCCGGTGCAGGAATGACAGGAGCAAATTTTGCCATAGCAGAAACAGGTTCGTTTGTGGTTTGCACCAACGAAGGGAATGCTGATATCGGGGCATCGCTCCCTCCGCTTCATATAGCCAGTATTGGCATTGAAAAAATATTGCCAAAGGTAGAAGACTTGGGCATTTTTATCCGTTTATTGTCACGAAGCGCTCTGGGAACAGTTGCCACGCAATATACATCTCACTTTAGCGGTCCGCGAAAAGGAGGTGAATTGCATATCATACTGACAGATAACGGGAGAAGCAAACGTCTCGGAATGAAAGACTTCTGGCATTCATTAAAGTGTATTCGTTGCGGAGCTTGTATGAACACATGCCCGGTATATCGCCGTAGCGGAGGTTTAGCCTATCAGGCGACCTACTCAGGGCCTATCGGTATTATCCTGGACCCTACTTTCGATGCACGCCGATACAGTGAGCTGCCCTTTCATTCCACCTTATGTGGTTCTTGTTCAGAGGTATGTCCTGTAAAAATTGATATAGCAGATCAGATTTACAAATGGCGGGAAATAATGGCAGAAAAGAAATACCTGCCGATTGAACGCAGGCTTGCTTTTTCAGCAGCAGGCAAAGTCTTTGCTCATCCTCCATTATTCAGGACTGCTGAAATAATGGCAGAAAAAGTACTCCCCGTCATACCCGACTTTGTGATGTACAATAAAATGATCAATCCGTGGGGCAGAAGCAGAACAATGCCTGTATTCGCAAAAGAAACATTCAGAGAATGGTATTTGAAAAACAGAAAAAAAGAAGAGACAAATGAGTAGTACAAAGGAATATATACTGGCATCTATAAAGAAGAATACGCCTACCGGGAAACACCCCTACCCCGCCATTCCAGCCTTTCCAAAGAGTAACAAGCCTATACTGGAAGAATTCAAGGAAAACCTGGAAGCTGCGGCTGGCCTTTGGTATGAAATAGATAACCCTTCGGAAGCTGAAACAAGAATAAAGCAACTACATCCCGAAGCCAAGGTTATCTGCTCTGCAACCTCTGAAATAGAAGGAAACAAAGACATTAATAAGATAACAGATCCGCACGATACAGCTGATGTAGACGTAGGTATCATCCGCGCCTCTTTCGGTGTATCAGAAACCGGGATGGTCTGGATTAGGGAACAAGACCTGGTGGTAAATGCATTGGGTTTTCTGTCACAGCATCTTATCATCCTATTGAAGCCGGAAGAACTGGTTCGCGACATGTATGAAGCCTATACACGTGTTGAACTGGAAAAAGACAACTATGGCTGTTTCATGCTTGGCCCCTCTGCCACAGCAGATATCGGAGCTGTAATGGTGCGGGGCGCCCAGGGAGCACGTAGCCTGACTGTCTTTTTTATGTAGAATTTACTATCTTTGCTTCCCGATGGAAGCATATCAACTCATTACGGTTTTAGGCCCTACGGCATCCGGCAAGACAACCTTTGCTACGGCTTTGGCTGCCCGGCTGGATACGGAGATCATCAGTGCAGACTCCCGGCAGGTATACCAAAGTATGGATATAGGGACCGGAAAAGACCTGTTTGATTATACGGTAGACGGAAAAGAGATCCCCTACCATCTGATAGACATCCGCAAACCGGGAGATAAGTATAATGTATTTGAGTTTCAGCATGATTTCTTCCGTGTGTATGAGGAGATAAAAGCGAAAGCTAAACTGCCGATCCTGTGCGGAGGTACCGGTATGTATATCGAAGCGGTGCTGAAGGGATTCAAACTGTTGGATGTTCCAGAAAATCCAGAATTACGCCAATCCCTGAAAGATAAGTCTCTGAAAGAGCTGGAAGCCATATTGGCCGGATACAAGGTGCTGCACAACAAGACAGATGTAGACACTGCTCAACGAGCCATCCGCGCCATAGAGATAGAGGAATATTATAAAAAAGAAGCTCCGGCTATCAACGAATACGATCCGATCCACAGCCTGATTATCGGGATCAACATCGACCGTGAACTCCGGCGCGAAAAGATTTCCAAGCGTTTGCGCACAAGGCTGGACGAAGGGATGGTAGAAGAAGTCCGGAACATCCTGGCAACAGGCGTAGACCCGGAAGACCTGATCTACTACGGACTGGAATACAAATACCTCACCCTATATGTAACAGGCAAACTATCATACGAAGATATGGTTTCCCAACTGGAAATAGCGATCCACCAATTTGCCAAACGGCAGATGACCTGGTTCCGGGGAATGGAACGACGCGGCTTCACCATCCACTGGATGGACGCCACCCTCCCCACAGAAGAAAAAATAGCATTCACCGAAAAATTATTAAACCCATGATAACAATAGAGAATTATACGAATAATAAGAACTTCTTTCTGATGGCAGGGCCATGTGTGATAGAAGGTGAAGAGATGGCTTTGCAGATAGCAGAAAAAATAGTAGAAATAACAAGCCGACTGGATATTCCTTTCATCTTTAAAGGTTCGTACCGGAAAGCAAACCGTTCACGCATCGACTCTTTTACAGGTATCGGCGATGAAAAAGCCTTGAAAATACTTCGCAAAGTAAGCGAAACCTTCCATATTCCTACCGTGACGGACATCCACGAATCGCAGGAAGCGGCCATGGCAGCTGAATACGTAGATGTACTTCAGATACCGGCCTTTCTGTGTAGGCAGACTGACCTGCTGATTGCTGCCGCCAAAACAGATAAGATTGTCAACATAAAGAAAGGACAATTCCTGGCTCCGGCAGCTATGCAGTATGCCGTTCAGAAAGTGGTGGATGCAGGAAACAAAAATGTAATGATTACTGAAAGGGGAACTACATTCGGCTACACAGACCTGGTAGTCGATTACCGGGGAATCCCTCAGATGAAAACATTTGGATTTCCGGTGGTTATGGATGTCACACATTCGCTGCAACAGCCTAACCAAACGAGCGGTGTAACAGGCGGACTACCGGAATTGATAGAAACTATTGCCAAAGCAGCTATTGTTGTTGGTGCCGATGGCTTATTCATAGAAACGCATCCTGAGCCAGGCAAAGCCAAATCAGACGGAGCAAATATGCTACGCCTTGATTTACTGGAAAATTTATTGATTAAATTGGTACGTATCAGGGAGGCTATCCAAGCTTACTGATTTTGCGTAAACGGTCTTCGTCTATCAGCTTTATTTTTCGTCCGTCGAGGGCGATAATGCGCTCGGCGGCAAAAGTAGAGAGTGTACGTATGGCATTGGAAGTAGTCATGTTGGATAAGTTGGCCAGGTCTTCACGCGCCAGATAAATACTTAGGGTTGCTCCGTCTTCTTCCAGTCCATAGCTGTCTTTCAGGAACAACAAGGATTCTGCCAGGCGACCACGGATATGCTTTTGGGTAAGATTAACCGTCCGTTCATCGGCAACTCCTAAGTCTACGGATAGCTGGCGAATAAAGAACATAGCCAGATTGGAGTTTCCTTTCAGCAGGTCCATTACAATAGTCATAGGGATCAGACAAACAGTAGAGGCTTCAAAAGCTGAAGCATTTGTCAGGTAATTTTCCTGAGCGAAATAAGCCCGGTAACCAAAATACTGAATAGGCTTTATCATCCTTATTATCTGGCTTCTGCCACCTACTCCTTCTTTAAATATCTTAACTTTTCCCTTCAGTAAACACATCATATCACTAGGTTCGTCACCTTCAAAATAAATCAATTCATTCCGCTTGAAGTGCTGGATTGATGCATTATTCCGGAGTATTTCCCGCTCTTTGTCAGTCAACACTCGCCAAACCTCTGCCAAACTCGCAGAAATATCGATTTCTTCTTTCTGATGCTTTACCACGTCTACTGCTATATAACATACTTATGAAGCACAAATATATTATTTTTCTTTAGATAAAGAAACAATTCCCACAACAAAAAGCAGTCTAAGCAAGATTTCAAGCAACTTCAGGGCATTTTCAGCAGATTATTCACTAATTTTGTAAAGAAGAAGCAGTACCGTTTTGAAAGAAAATAAAACAATATTAGTCCTTTTCTTTATCTTCATGAGTATTTCTGTGCAAGCCATAAACCAGAAACATACTCGTGAACAGGCCGATTCTATTATGGGAATGGTCATACAAAACGCGGAAAGATACCAGAATTTACTCTCAAGTGTTGAGTCAGAAATATACATTAAGGGACGTACCGAAATATTGAAGCAAAATGTACTGATTCGCTTGGCACACCACCTGTTTCCGGTGAACAGAAGGCAAAGTGATATGGTATTCGAAATGGTTAGCGAATCCAAATATGAACCACCTAATTTATTCTCTCATAACTTCAAGGCTATCAACGGTAGCAGCATCCCCAACAGCAAGAAGCAACAGGAAGCCTTTCTCTTCCTGAACCTGAACGTCTATGCTTCTACCGCTTACGACGACGCCATACTTATGCCAGTTGCTAAAAACGCCTTCAATTATTACGATTTTAAACTGATGGACGTTGCAGATACGACAGGTGTGAAAATATACCGTATACGTTTCCTACCCAAATACTTAAGTCAGAAATTAATAAGTGGCGACCTCTATGTTATCGACGAAGCATGGACCATCGATAAGATAGACATGAGCGGACGCTTCGCCTTTGCCGATTTCAACCTCGAAATGACCTATGGACGAGGGCTCAACAGGTTCAACCTGCCGGAATCTGCCGATATTTTCATCCGCTACCATATACTGGGGAATGCCGTTGTTACAAGCTATCACTCCAAGTTCAATTATAAATCCATCGTCTGGTCTTTAGAGCCTGAAAGCAAAAAGAGAAGAAAGTCGAGCCTGGACCTTACCAACCACTTCAAGCTCTCTTCCGATACCGTTCCGATTATCGTGGATACCACCTATTGGCAACACAAACGCGACATTCCGCTAAGCCCGGAAGAAAACAAACTATACGAAAATGTCACCGATAAAAGGCTACAAGCAGCCAATCCCGATAGTAGCATCAATCAGGAACAGCGCTATCTGAAACTAACGGAAAAGCTGACCAGTTCGATAAACCTGAATTTCAAATCGGCACGTCTCCGCTATTCCGGCTTGCTGAATCCCTTCCAGCTTGGTTACTCTAAGTTTAACGGGATAACCTATCGGCAGCGTGTCAGGTTCTACAAGACATACAAGAACGACAGCCAGCTACGCCTACGTCCGGAAATAGGGTTTGTATTCAAGCGGAAAGAGGTGTACTTTAAATTGACAGCCGACTGGGAATATTGTCCCCAAAGAATGGGAACCTTGAGCTTCTTGGTAGGGAATGGAAACCAGACCTACTCTCACCAGATGATGAGTAACATCAATGAGCAGCTGAAAGACTCCATCTTCGACTACGACGACCTCGGGCTGCAATACTTTAAGCATTATTACTGGGAATTGAACAATAGAATAGAGATTGCCAACGGCCTATTGCTCACCACTGGTATTACATACAACAACCGCCGGCCTACGGAAAAGAGATACGACCTGAATGTCCCGCCAGAGGTATCGGATATCATCAACAGCGAATACAACGATTTCACCCCTTCCATAGCCCTGTCCTACACGCCCCGGCAGTATTACCGGATGGATGGAAAGCGGAAGGAATACCTGCATTCGTACTATCCTACCATCTCCATAGAATATGCCAAAGCCATCCCCAATGTGTGGAGGAGCGAAGGAGATTTTGAGCGGATAGAAGCCGATATACATCAGAGTGTGTCGCTAGGTTTTCTACGTAAATTGAATTATCATATCAGTTCCGGTATGTATACGCGCCAGAAGTCTACTTACTTTGCCGATTTCCGTTACTTTACCCGGCGGAACTTCCCCGATACCTGGGACGACCAGATAGGCGGGATATTCAATCTGTTGGGCAGGGAGTGGTTTAATGCGGCAGACAAGTATTTACAGACACATTTTATGTATCAAAGCCCCTTTATATTCCTGCGCTTCCATAGGAAAGCTATCTCCAAGTATGTGTTTTGCGAACGGCTGTACCTCAGCCAACTATGGACACCTGCCCTACCCAGTTACACAGAAATAGGCTATGGATTGGGCAATCATATCTTCAATATTGCCATCTTTGCCGGTTTTGAAAAGGATAAATACCAGAGTTTTGGTTTTCGCTTTGCCTTCGAACTATTTCAATGACATGGAGCCAGCGGGCGTGCCAGCATAATACCGGTGCGGCTTTTCCCCTTCCGTACGTATTCGTCTAATGTTGCTTTATCAATAATCACCTTCTTTTCAAGTGAAGAAGCATGAATAAACGTCAGACGCTTACCATCCCGGTAGATAAAGCCTACATGCGATGTATCCAAGCCCTTGATAGAAGTAGTGAAACAAACCATATCGCCCGACTGCATATTATTGCCACAACGTGCTATATCTGCCTCTGGAATATAGTAATAGTTCTTCCTGGCATTGATTTCCGCCTCTTTTTTGGCAATTTCTCCAACGAGAGCCGGAGTTGCTTTCAGCTGCTTATAGCTATCGGGATGGGTAGACATAAAATTCAGGCTGAATGTGATAGGGCTACCTCCCGCTTCTTTACTGATATCCTGTACAATATGCCGTTTGTCGTTTTCATACACCCAGTCGGACGTATAATGCAAGCGACTCGTATAGCCATCCAGCTTGCCGTTGCGATAGCGGATTTCCTGTAAGTTACGGCAAAAGCTATCAAAGGAAGGAGCAGTTTCCTTCAAGGTTCTTGACAGAGCTATCACATTGTCTACCAGGGTAGCGCAATCCATCTCCCGAAGATTAACCACCAAACCTTCCGGTTCGGCTTCCAGAGTAGCGGCAACATAGGGAGTACCTAGGAAGAATTTTGTCGTTTCGGCCACCAACTCGTTCATTGGGAGAGACTTCTTATCCTTCATGGCTGCAAGATAGCGGTCGAAAACCGCCCAGTCTTCCGGGCTAGTATAGATACGATCCGTTAGCTGAACTTGTCCTTGTGTCAAGCAGGCAAACAACAAGTAGATCCCCATTAATATAGTCTGTCTCATGCGCTTATGATTTTAAATTCAGCAAATCCTCCAGTTTGATTAATTCGTCCCGGTATTGAGCTGCTTCTATAAACTCCAGTTTCTTGGCGGCATCCATCATTTGCTTCTTGGTTTGTTCGATGGCTTTTTCCAGTTGCGGACGGCTCATATACTGTACAATCGGGTCTGCAACCAAGCCTACTTCCGGCTCTATATAAGCATGTTGGCTTTCGGCCATTTCTTTTTCGGCCACCAAAGATACACCCGCTTTCATAACCTGCGTAGGCGTTATACCGTGCTTTTCGTTGTATGCCAGCTGCTTCTCGCGCCGACGGGTGGTTTCATCCATCGTCAGCCGCATGCTGTCTGTTATCTTATCGGCATAGAAGATTACTTTTCCGTTGATGTTACGGGCTGCACGCCCAGCTGTCTGGGTCAGGGAGCGATGCGAGCGCAAAAAGCCCTCCTTGTCTGCATCCAGTATGGCAACCAGAGATACTTCGGGAAGGTCTAAGCCTTCACGCAGCAGGTTCACACCAATCAGTACATCAAACAAGCCCTTCCGCAAATCGTCCATAATCTTAATACGTTCCAAGGTATCCACATCGCTATGAATGTAGTTGCAACGGATTCCCATCCGGCTCAGATACACCGTCAGTTCTTCGGCCATCCGCTTGGTAAGAGTCGTCACCAGAATCCGCTCGTTTACAGCCGAACGCTGGGTTATTTCTTCCATCAGGTCATCAATCTGATTCAAGGTAGGCCTTACATCAATAACAGGATCCAGCAAGCCCGTAGGACGTATCACCTGGTCTACTACTACCCCTTCACTTTTCACCAATTCATAATCGGCAGGAGTAGCACTCACGTAGATAGCAGTCTGCGTCAGCGATTCAAACTCTTCAAAGGTAAGCGGACGGTTATCCATCGCTGCCGGTAGGCGGAAACCATACTCTACCAGGTTTTCCTTGCGCGAACGATCCCCTCCGTACATGGCACGTATCTGTGGTACAGTCACATGGCTCTCATCTACAACCAGCAAAAAGTCCTTCGGGAAATAGTCTAGCAGGCAGTACGGACGTACCCCGGCATCGCGGCCATCAAAATATCGGGAGTAGTTTTCAATGCCTGAACAATGTCCCAGTTCGCGGATCATTTCCAGGTCGAAAGTAACCCGCTCGTACAAGCGTTTCGCCTCATAAGGCTTCCCTACCTCGTTAAAGAAAGCCACCTGTTTTCCCAGGTCTACATCAATCTGCCCGATGGCCATATTGATCCGATCCTGTGTAGTAACGAAGAGGTTTGTCGGGTAAATATTCAGTTCGTCCTGTTCGTCTATCTCCCGCCCACTCAGCGGTTCAAACGACGAAAGACGCTCTATTTCATCCCCCCAGAACTCAATCCGGTAAGCCACTCCGTCGTACGATTCAATGGCCGGGAAAATATCTACCGTATCGCCATTTACCCGGAAACTCCCGCTCTTAAACTCCACTTTATCATTCACATACAAGGCGTCCACAAAGCGGCGTAACAGCACATCCCGGTTTATCTTCATGCCTCTCTTCAAATGGGTCACTTTTTCGGCAAAAGCCGTTGGGTCAGCCATACCATAAAGGCATGAAACAGAAGATACAACAATAATATCCCTACGTCCCGACAGCAAAGAAGCAGTCGTACGCAAACGTAGTTTATCTATTTCTTCATTGATCTGAAGATCCTTCTCTATATACGTATCGGTAGTAGGAAGATAGGCTTCCGGCTGGTAATAGTCGTAATAGGATACAAAATACTCCACGGCATTGTGGGGAAAGAAAGCCTTAAACTCGCTATACAACTGAGCAGCCAGGGTTTTGTTATGGCTCAAAATAAGCGTCGGCCTACGTACTTCTTTTATTACATTGGCTATCGTAAAAGTCTTTCCTGAACCCGTAACCCCCAACAGTGTTTGAAAGGGGATACCTGATTCAAGTCCTTCAGTTAAGGCAGCTATCGCTTCCGGTTGGTCCCCTGTCGGACTAAAGGGGGATGATAATTCAAAATCCATTCCTTATACAGTCCCCTCCTTCGGCATCACAATCCAGAGAAGCAGATAGATTAATACACCCGAAAAAATAGTAAGTACCGACAACAAGATATACGCTACACGCACCAAGGTAGGGTCTAACTCCAAATAATTGGCAATCCCCTCACACACACCGCCTATCATACCTTTACCCGACCGGGTCAATCTCTTCTTTGTATCCATAAAATTCATCCTTTAAGTACAAATACAAAAATAGTAAATATTCTATGTATCTGTTTATATTTTATACGAAATAGACGAAATATCATATTGCTATTTGGGAGGCGAATTGACAATTTGCTAAAACAACTATCAAAATACGCACTTATTTGACCCTAGATCGGAGCAACTTGCAAAGGAAAAGTTAAAATCGACACTTTAGGTTTACCACTTTGCAAGCAATAAATAGTCAAAAATTAAAAATTAGAAACATTGTAAAAAGATTCTTCACTCATCATTCCACATTCTTCATTCAAATCCTTTCTTTCTGTCAAGTCCATTTTATCTGGATTTTTTGGAGATTTTGAGCTAAAAACGGCTTTTCAAGAAGCTTTTTTCCTGTATTTGGCAACTTTATTTGGATGAAAACACTCATTTATTTGGATAAAAACGGTAAATCATCCAAACAATAATGGTAAATCATCCAAATAAATACGCTCATTTTTCAAGGAAACAGGAGAAAAATATTATAAACAGACTAGTAGTTTAACATTTAGTTTCAATATAAACCAAAAATATTATCTGATTCACCCAAAGCACGAGTTACAAAAAACACGAATTAACTTAAATAATAACACAAAACAAGCACCTTTAGTATGATTTTAATACTTCGTCAGCTTATAAATTCAAGTAGGCGGCTACCTTTTGGCGGTCGGTTTGTACGGTTTCAAACTCGGAGGTTACGACACTGCTGCCCATCGGGACGTTTTCGTTGCGGTATTCCATCCGGCTATGAAGGATGCTACGGGCGGAGGTGTGAAACTCTGTCGCTCCGGTTTCGGCTTCTATTTGCGCGATATTGTTCTCACGAACGCCACAGCCCGGCATGATAATGATGCGTCCGGCAGCTTGTTTAACCAGTTTGGCTATCAACGGAATGCCCTTTACGGCATCCGGTTGTTGCCCGGACGTCAGGATACGATTACATCCTGCCTCTATAAGTTGTTCCAAAGCTACAAAGGGATCGCGGCACACATCAAAGGCACGATGGAAGGTGACAGACAAAGGTTTGGCAGCTTCTATCAGTTTGTATAACAGAGGCAAGTCGATATCACCCTCTTTCGTCAGGCAACCGAAGACCACTCCCTGTACCTTTAATTGTTTGGCCATCTCTATATCATACAGCATCGATTGCACCTCTGCCGGCGTGTACAGGAAATCTCCCCCCCGGGGACGAATAATCACATGTATATCAAGAGCAGAAGTAAGCTCCTGCGCTGTTTTTATTTCTCCATAGCTGGGGGTAGTGCCTCCTTCCGGAATAGCAGCACAAAGTTCAACCCGCTTAGCGCCACCCGCTTCAGCCTCTACACAGCTTTGTGCCGAATTGGCACATATTTCAATAATCCGATTTGCTTTCATAAAAATACATTCTCTGAATTCGCCCACAAAGTTACGGATTTATAGGCATCCGGCAAGGAGTGGAAGCTGTAATACTGTTTTTTAGCATTCAGGAATATTTATAGCATAAAGTTGTTTTTTAAGCGATTAAAACTCCCAATTGAAAGATTTCCCTTTTAATCTATAACTAAAAGTTTTGCTGGATAGGTTAAAAATATTACCTTCGCCCCATGTTATTAATACTACTAATTTATTAATTTTATTAATTTATTATGAAAAAGAGAAGTCTTACTTTGGTTGTTGCTCTCACTCTTGCGAGCAGCATTTTATTTTCTTCATGTATTGGTTCATTCAAATTAACCAATAAGTTATTGGATTGGAACAAAGGCATCGATAGCAAGTTTGTGAACGAATTAGTGTTCCTTGCATTCCACATTGTTCCTGTTTATGGAATCTCTATTTTAGCTGATATTCTTGTGATAAACTCTATCGAATTCTGGACAGGAAACAATCCAGTAGCAGATGCAGGTACTATCAAAACAATCGAAGCTAAAGACGGTATCTACACAGTAGAAACAAGAGAAGATGGTTACAGCATTCAGAAAGAAGGTGAAAACAAAGTGGTTGACTTGAACTTTGACAAAGCAGAAAAAACATGGAGCGTAGAAGCTGATGGCGAAAGCTACAAACTGCTGTCTTTCACTGAAAATGACGAAGTTGTTATGTATCTTCCTGACGGACAGGAAATGAACGTGACATTGAACGAAGCCGGCGTACTTGCTTATCAACAAGCTATGAGCAGCTTCTCTTTCTTCGCTGCACGTTAATTGCAAAAAAAAATCAATAGTAAAAACGGGTCTCTATTTAGATTCCCGTTTTTTTTATATTTTCGCCAACTCCAATTAAATCTGAATGTACATGAAACATCAAATCACAAAATGTTTTCTTCTGATTGCTATTTTCTGTTGCTTCTCTGCTTCAGGAATAACGACATCTCAGGAAAACACAAAACCCTACTGGCAAGACGTACAAGTGGTAGCTGTAAATAAGGAATTACCCCGTACTTCTTTTATGACTTATCCGGATCGTGCAAACGCTATCAGTTCTCGTTTTGAAAACAGCCCCTATTATCTTTTATTGAACGGGATGTGGAAGTTTTACTTCGTAGACGGATATAAAAAGTTACCCGAAAATATTACAGATCCTTCCGTAAATACAGCTTCATGGCATGATATAAATGTACCCGGCAACTGGGAAGTACAAGGCTTTGGAGTAGCTATATATACCAATCACGGATACGAGTTTAAAGCGCGTAACCCGCAGCCTCCGCTGCTACCGGAAGAGAATCCGGTTGGCGTTTATCGCAGAGATATAGAAATACCCGACGGATGGGACGGACGGGATATCTACCTACATATCGGAGGAGCTAAGTCCGGCATGTACGTTTACCTGAACGGTAAAGAAGTAGGATATAGCGAAGACTCTAAAAACCCGGCAGAATTCCTGATCAACAAATACCTCAAACCGGGTAAAAACGTATTAACCTTAAAGATCTTCCGCTGGAGCACAGGTTCCTATCTGGAATGTCAGGACTTCTGGCGCATCAGTGGTATAGAGAGAGATGTCTTTCTATATTCACAACCTCAGACGGCGATCCGGGATTTCCGTGTTGTCTCTACCTTGGATGATCAATACAAAGACGGCATCTTTAAACTGGCCGTTGATCTGAAAAACCATACCAATACCACCAAGAGCATTCAGATCGGCTATGAGTTGCTGGATGCAAGCGGAAAAACAGTTGCTTCCGAAGAGCAGCACACATGGGTAAGTGCCCATAGCGTAACGACCTCTTCTTTTGATAAAACAATCCCTGCCGTAGCTCAATGGACGTCGGAACATCCGAACCTCTTCAAGCTGCTTATGACAGTGAAAGAAGACGGCAAAGTAACAGAGATTGTGCCTTTTAACGTAGGCTTCCGCCGTATCGAAATAAAAGAAACAGACCTGATTGCAGGCTATGGAAAACCATACACCCTGCTGTTTATCAACGGGCAACCTATCAAGCTAAAAGGGGTAAATATTCATGAACACAATCCCAAGACAGGCCATTACGTAACAGAGGATATCATGCGCCGGGACTTTGAGATTATGAAACAGAATAACCTGAATACAGTACGCCTGTCACACTATCCACAAGACCGAAGGTTTTATGAATTATGCGATGAATACGGACTCTATGTGTACGATGAAGCCAATATAGAATCACACGGTATGTATTACAACCTGAGCAAAGGGCAATCCCTGGGTAACAATCCCGAATGGCTGAATGTACATCTGGACCGGATCATAAACATGTATGAACGAAACAAGAACTATCCATCTGTAACCTTCTGGTCCTTAGGCAACGAAGCCGGAAACGGATATAATTTCTATCAGTCATACCTGTGGCTGAAAGAGGCTGATAAGCTACTGATGGACCGTCCGGTAAACTATGAACGCGCCTTGTGGGAATGGAATACGGACATGTATGTGCCCCAGTATCCGGGAGCAAACTGGCTGGAAGAAATAGGCCGCAAAGGAAGCGACCGTCCGGTAGTGCCTTCCGAATATTCACATGCTATGGGAAATTCCAATGGGAATTTATGGGATCAGTGGAAAGCCATCTACAAATACCCCAACCTGCAAGGTGGCTATATATGGGACTGGGTAGACCAAGGCATCCTTGAAAAAGACAAAAACGGACGGGAATATTGGACGTATGGAGGTGATTACGGGACAGATATGCCAAGTGACGGCAATTTCTTATGCAACGGATTAGTTAGTCCGGATCGTACCCCTCACCCAGCCTTGGCAGAAGTAAAATATGCCTATCAGAATTTCGGATTTGAAGAGGTAGATGCAGCCAAAGGGCTGTTTAAAGTAACAAACCGTTTCTACTTCACAAACAGTGAGGCGTACAACATACAGTATGCCGTTATGGCTAACGGAAAACAAGTATCCGCCGGAAAACTGCCTCTGAAAGTGGCTCCGCAAGCTACGGAAACAGTAACAATTCCTGTCAGCAAGTTGAAAGCTCAGCCGGGCACAGAGTATTTCGTCAATTTTAAAGTAACGACTACGCGTCCTGAAGCGCTTATTCCTGCAGGGCACGAGATCGCTCATGATCAATTCCGCATACCTGTAGAAGGAGGTAAGAAAACACTTGCCAAAGCTAAAGGTCCTGAGTTAAACACCTCTGAAAACGGAGATTTACTGACAATATCGTCAACGAAAGTAAACTTTATTTTCAACAAAAAAACCGGTATTGTTTCCTCATACAAAGTAGATGGTGTGGAGTATTTTAGCGAAGGTTTCGGGATACAACCCAACTTCTGGCGCGCGCCCAATGATAATGATTACGGCAATGGAGCGCCTAAGCGTCTGAAAATCTGGAAACAAAGCAGTACAAACTTCCATATAACCGACGCCAACATACAAAAAGCAGGTGACAATGCAGAGCTGAACATCAGCTACTTACTTCCTGCCGGAAACCTGTACATAATCAAGTATACGATTTATCCTGACGGCATAGTTCATGCTTCGATGCGCTTTACTTCTACAGAGATGACTGAAACTCAGGCAGAAGTATCAGAGGCAACCCGTATGGCAACCTTCACTCCCGGCAATGAAGAGGCGCGAAAGGCAGCATCCAAACTGGAAGTACCCCGAATTGGCGTTCGTTTCCGCTTGCCTGTTTCCATGCAAGAAGTACAGTATTTCGGACGCGGACCGGAAGAGAACTATATCGACAGAAATGCAGCTACAATGGTTGGCCTATACAAAAACACAGCTGAAAACATGTATTTCCCATACGTACGTCCACAAGAAAACGGACATCATACCGACACGCGCTGGGTGGCACTTAGCGGAGGGAAAAACGCAGGCCTGCTCATTGAAGCCGACCAACTGATCGGCTTTAACGCCCTACGAAACAGCATCGAAGACTTCGATTCGGAAGAAGCCCTGCCCCACCCTTACCAGTGGAATAATTTCTCTCCCGAAGAGATAGCAGCCCGCGACGAAAAAGACGCGAAAAACGTATTGAGGCGTATGCACCATATCAACGACATTTCTCCCCGCAATTTCGTAGAAGTATGTATCGATATGAAACAACAGGGAGTAGCCGGATATAATAGTTGGGGAGCACGTCCCGAACCAGGCTATAACATCCCTGCCAACAAGGAATACAACTGGGGATTCACGCTGATACCCATCAAAAATGAAAACGATATCCCCAATAAAACAGGATATAAATACAACTAACGAACACAAGCGAAGGGGTTTCAGTAAATACTGAAATCCCTTGGTTTTATTACAAAACCTAAACGTATCTTGCTCTGATGTACTTTATACTCCAGCAAGTTCTCTCCATACCCGTTATAAAACTGAAGGAAAAGGAATTGATTCTCATTCCGGTTGATCTTATAGCTGAATTCCAGTTGTGTATTGAAGTTCATCCGCCAAGTTTTCCGCTTGGTTAAAAGCAAGCCTATCTGAAAACGTCTGTTGTTTGTCCTGAAGTTACCGCCAAACTGAAACAGTCCGTTATATCTTAAGATATCCTTGTTCCGCCGGCTGTCTATAATCGGAATCCAGCCTTTAAACTGCACATCAAAATTGTCATTCAGCAATAAAGAAACGGCCAGTGATACCTTATTCCAGCTACGCGAATCCAGACTGTCTTTCCCGTTTGATTCGTGCTCCAGCATTAAATAACCTTTCCCGATATACCTGTTCTTGTAGATGATTAAATGCCCCAGTCCGAGTCCCGGATTAAAGTTTAATTCACGAATGGGAAGGGAGTTTTCGAAAACATTCCAGAAGGTCTTCTGGCTATATTGAAGAAATAAATACGTATCAAAAGGAAGGACACTTTTAGTAATACGCTGCATCACACTTACCTGAAATTTCACATCTGAATTAGTAGCTGTAGGCTTGTGTCCCAGCGTAGTACCCCCTATAAAATAATTATCCTTAAACATGGTAAAATAAGGCGCATCTTCCAATTCGGCCCTCACACTATCCCCGTTGTAAGCCGGGATAGGGATATCTAAAATCTGCGAGTATAATGCATTACTAATGAATAGCAGAACAGCAATATTAAATAGAGTCTTCATAATACTATATAAATTTAAAAGCACAAATATAGAACAGAAACTTGTATTATTTATAACTTTGCAGGCATGGAAAAAGTTCATAATTATTACCAAAATACCATTGAGGCCTATACACGCCGTGTAGATAATTTACAAAAAAAAATACATTTATTCGGTACCATCCGGCTACTTATCGTAATTGTAGCAATCATCAATATCTGGGTTTTAAAAGACATGGACTGGAAAATACTGGCAGGTATCTTCCTGCTTTATGCCATTCCCTTTGCTGTGTTGATGTTCTACCATTCGCTTTTATCAAACCGGAAAACCTATGCCGAGGCCTTAATCCGTTTATGCTCAGATGAACTAAAAGGACTGAACTATGATTTCAGTGCTTTCGACGGAGCGCCGGAAAAGATAGACGGAGAACATTCGTTCAGTCTAGACCTGGATATATTCGGCAATCGTTCATTCTTTCAGTCGATAAACAGAACAGTTACCCATATCGGAAAAGAGTTGCTGATTAACTGGCTGAGTAATCCGCTAACAAACAAGGCAGACATATTAAAACGCCAGGAGGCTGTAAAAGAGCTGTCTACTCTCTCCCATTTAAGGCAACATTTTTATGTAACCGGAACGCTACAGCCCGGCAAAAAAAACGACTCAAGGCTATTGTCTGACCTAAGCAAGCTGCCGGCCTATTTCTCCAAGAATTTGTTCTGGAAAACCTCTGTCTGGTTGATTCCCTGTTTTTGGCTGCTTGCCATTATTGCGCTTGGTTTCAATCTCATTCATCCAACGGTATTCAGCATTTTGTTTGTTCTCAGCTTTCTGATTGCTTATAGCAAACTAAAGAAAATAAACGAGATACATAATACCGTCAATAAGATGGAGAAAATATTCGCCACCTATGCCAGACTGATGAAAAGTATTGAAGGCGACTCGTATAAATCCGAATTACTATCCGACTTAAGCAACAAGCTGATATGTGACAACATAGCTGCCTCACAAGCCGTAAAGAAGCTATCTTCTCATATCGGCACCATGGATCAGCGGGGCACCCTGACAGCTGTTTTACTAAATATATTTACCTTCAGAGATATACGTGCGGCTATCGCGATAGAAAAATGGAACCAAACCTACGGCAAACACATCGATCAATGGTTTGACGCCTTGGCTAATTTTGACGCATTATGCTCCTTGTCTGGCTTTTATTTTAATCACCCGGACTATATGTTCCCTGAAATAGCCGATAGCTATTTTGAGATGTCAGGCAAAGCCCTGGGGCATCCCTTGATACCTCGCAACGCATGCGTAAAAAACGATATTTCAATCGAGAAAAACCCTTGGTTCCTGATTATTACAGGAGCCAATATGGCCGGCAAAAGTACCTATTTGCGCACCATTGGCATCAACTTCCTGCTGGCTTGTATAGGTGCTCCGGTTTGCGCAGAAAAGCTATCTGTTTACCCCGCCCAGCTGGTAACCAGCTTGCGAACATCCGATTCGCTGGTCAGCAACGAGTCGTATTTCTTTGCAGAGCTGAAGCGGCTGAAAATGATTATCGACCGCTTGAAAGAAGGCGAAGAGTTATTTATCATCCTGGATGAAATATTAAAAGGAACCAATTCCGTAGACAAACAGAAAGGTTCCTTTGCACTGATGAAGCAACTGATTACCTACAATACATGTGGAATCATTGCCACGCATGACCTGGCACTCGGCACACTGGAAGAGGAATTCCCAAATCAGATCAAAAACTATCGTTTTGAAGCCGACATAACCAATAATGAACTAACATTCTCCTACCTATTACGCGAAGGAGTTGCCCAGAACATGAACGCCAGCTTCCTGATGAAAAAAATGGGAATCACGATTTAAGATATTACTAGCTTATTTCTTGTAATATCTTAAAGCATCCGGTAAGTATTTTTGCAACTCGGCAATACGGTTAGCATCGCTTGGGTGCGTACTCATAATCTCAGGAACAGAAGCTGTTCCGCCTTGTGCCATCTTTGTCCAGAAAGTAACGGCAGCTTCCGGGTTATAACCGGCTATCGCCATAAAAATCAGCCCCATGTGATCCGCTTCATATTCATGTTTCCGAGAATAAGGCAACATCACACCATACTGAGAGCCTAAACCATAAACAGTACTGGCAAGTGTTTGAACAGCAGCCGATTTACCACTTACAGCCTGTCCTAAAATAGCTGCACCATATTCCGACATCAACTGTGTACTCATGCGCTCGTTAGAATGCTTGGCTACAGCATGCGCCACTTCATGCCCCATTACAGCAGCTACTTCCGCATCAGAAGAGAAATAAGGCATGATACCTTCGTAGAAGACGATCTTACCACCCGGCATACAGAAAGCATTCACATCTTTGCTCTGTACCAAGTTAAACTCCCACGAAAAATTCTGAATTTCAGACTCTAAACCACTGGCTTTCAGGTAAGCTTCCGTAGCTGCAGCAATCTTTTTACCTACACGTACAATCTGAGCCACCTGTGTTTGGTTAGTAGATACTTTAGCTTCTTTCATAAATGAGCCATACTGGGTTAGGCTACTGGTCAGTACCTCCTGGTCCGACACTAGCAGCATTTGCTTTCTCCCTGTCAACGGAACACTTCCGCAACTGCTTAAAATCAATAAGGATACAATAAATAAACCAACTAACTTTTTCATGTTTTCCTGCAACGTTAAAATTAATATGCAAAAATATATTTCTTTTTACAATATAACAATAAAAAATCCCTTTAAAACAAGGTAACAAGTAACATTGCAAATAAGTTCTCTTTCACGTTAAACGTTTTATATTTTCTTTCGTCTAATATAGTACAAAGAGGCTATACACTTTCGTTTTTTAGTATAGATACGATAGGTATTATAGGCAAAGACAGGTTTAGGGAGCTAAACCCTTTTGTTCATAATTATTATGTAGTTACTATAAGAGCCGTTTTACTGTGAAGTATAACGGCTCTTCTTTTTTGCTTTTATACGAAATAGTTGCTGGTTTACAACTGTCGATCAGGTGGTCGACAGCCATGACCTACGTGGTCGACAGCTGTGAACCAGCTGGTCGACGGCTGTGAACCACGTGGGTCACAGTTGTGACCCAGCAACTTTTTTCAAGAAAAAGAAAACAATTTATAGCAACTCTTGTTATAAAGACAGAGATAAGTCTTTAACCTTTATTCGATTTAACGAAAAATGATAATGAAAAATTTTACGATAATAATTTAACAATTCAGACACTAACAAACTGCTTCTTTATTTAGTTAATAACATATGTCAGTCGTGATAGAGCATTTCCATTTCCGGGGATGCTCTTCTTTTTTTCTTCACAAATAGATAGGAATAAAAGATATTTAACGGCCAGAATCTTTCTGTTTGAATATTTTTTCGTTAAGTTTACGCGTCTTTAAGACATGTAATCATTAAACTATAACGCATCATGAACAACGCTATTTTTAAATTCGCTAAACCTATTAACGAACCGGTAAAGGCGTATGCACCTGGTTCAGAAGAAAAAAAATCACTAAAAAACGCTTTAACACAATTATCATCCGAGGAATGGGATATTCCTTTGATTATCGGAGGGAAAGAAGTAAGAACAGGAAACACCGGTAAAGTAGTTATGCCGCATAACCACAAGCATGTGCTGGCAACTTATCACAAAGCAGGAGAAAAAGAAGTACAAATGGCCATCGACGCTGCTATGAAAGCGCACAAAGAATGGTCGGAATTGCCTTGGGTAGAACGTGCTTCGCTGATGATGCGCGTAGCCGAATTATTCGCCACAAAATATCGTTATTTGCTGAATGCATCGGTTATGCTGGGACAAAGCAAAAGCCCGTATCAGGCAGAAATTGATGCTCCTTGCGAGTTGATAGACTTTTTACGATTCAGTGCATTCTATGCCGGACAGATATACGAAGACCAGCCTTATTCCGATACAGGAATCATTAACCGAATGGAGTACAGAGCGTTGGAAGGATTCGTATTTTCCCTCAGTCCCTTTAATTTCACATCAATTGCCGCCAACCTGAATATGGCTCCGGCTATGATGGGTAATGTGGCCGTATGGAAACCATCTACTACCGCTATACACTCTAATTACCTGTTGATGAAAGTATTCCAGGAAGCCGGACTGCCCGATGGAGTTGTAAACTTTATACCCGGACAGGGAAGCGTTATTGGTAAAGTAATCACTGCAAGCCCGGATCTGGCAGGTTTCCACTTCACCGGATCTACCGCTACATTCAATACACTATGGCGCCAGATGGGTAACAATCTGGAAACCTACAAGTCATATCCTAAAATCGTAGGCGAAACAGGTGGTAAGAACTTCATCTTCGTTCATCCTTCATCTCCTACCCTCGAAGTAGCTACAGCTATCGTAAGAGGCGCCTTTGAATATCAGGGACAGAAATGTTCGGCCGGCTCTCGTGCTTATATCCCTAAATCCTTGTGGAAAGAGATTAAAGAGCAGGTTGGCGAAATGCTGAAAGATATAAAAATGGGTGATCCGACAGACTTCACCAACTTCTTTAATGCCGTTATTGATGAAGCTTCTTTCGACAATATCATGAGCTATATCAACCATGCAAAAGAAGCCTCTGATGCCGAAGTTATCTTTGGCGGAAAAGGAGATAAATCGGTAGGATACTTCGTTGAACCAACTGTGATACAAACAACTAATCCACAGTTCAAGTCGATGACGGAAGAAATCTTCGGCCCGGTAATCACTATCTATGTGTACGATGACGAGAAATTTGAAGAAACACTGGAAATCTGCGACCGTACATCTCCTTATGGACTGACCGGTTCTATCTTTGCCAGAGATCGTTACGCCATACAAACAGCCATGGATAAGCTACGTTATTCTGCCGGTAATTTCTATATCAATGACAAGCCGACAGGTGCAGTAATTGCTCAGCAACCGTTTGGCGGTTCAAGAGCTTCGGGTACCAATGACAAGGCCGGAGGCCCATTGAACCTGATTCGCTGGACAAATGCACGCACCATCAAGGAAGCATTGGTTCCGCCAACAGACTATAAATATCCTTTCCTTAAAGAAAAATAATCCTACCAATTGAAAGTTGGAAGTTGAAAAATGTTTTAATCTTCCAACTTTCAATTTTCAATTCTAAATACCATGATCGATTTCAATAACACCGAGATTGCATTCTCGTCTAAATCTAAATCTGAACTGAGAAATGCGTATGTATTGTTTAACGTAATGAAATACCCAAGCATCGTAAAGCTGGGTAAATTTGCAAGTAATATCGCGCTAAACATTCATTTCCCTTTAGGCTGGATCGTTAAGCCTACTTTGTACAAGCAATTTGTAGGAGGAGAAACACTGGAAGATACCACTAAATACATTAACTTCCTGAAAGAATACAATGTAAAGTCTACCTTAGACTATTCAGCCGAAAGCAAGAAAACGCCAGCCGGAATTCAGGCTACCTTTGAAGAAACGCTCCGCTCTGTAGACTTCGCCAAAGGCAATCCCAATATAGCATATGCCGTATTCAAGCCTTCTACATTAACCACTGACGAGGTACTGTGCAAAGCTTCTGAAAAAAGAGAAGAACTCACAATAGAAGAGGTAAAAGCGTTCCGCGAATTTAAAGAACGCTTCATGGCATTGTGCCAGCGAGCCTACGACAACAATGTTCGTATACTGGTAGACGCGGAAGACTACTGCTTCCAAGATGCCATCGACGAACTGACAGATGACGCCATGCGCCAGTTCAATAAGGAGCAGGCGATTGTTTTTGCCACTCTGCAGATGTATCGCCATGACAGGATGCCCTATCTGCGCCGTATTTATGATGATTCCATTGAAAAAGGATATTATCCCGGCATCAAGTTTGTACGTGGGGCATACATGGAAGAAGAGCGCAAACGAGCTGAAATTATGGGCTATCCAGACCCGATCTGCAAGGATAAGGCTGCCACAGATGAAAACTTTGATGCAGGCGTAAAATTCGTAGTAGACCATATCGACCGGATGCAGCTTTTCATGGGAACGCACAACGAAAACAGCAACTACAAGCTGGCAGCTCTTATTGACGAAAAGGGCTTGCAGAGAAACGACCAACGCATCTATTTCTCTCAGCTATTGGGCATGAGCGACAATATCTCTTTCAACCTGGCACACGAAAACTACAACGTAACCAAATACGTACCCTATGCCAAAGTAAGAGACGTGCTCCCCTACCTGCTTCGCCGCGCAGAAGAGAATACCTCCGTAGCCGGACAAACCAGCCGCGAACTCAAAATGCTGCAAGCAGAAATGAGAAGAAGGAAGAAATAGTTTATTTACTGGCTTTCAGACCACGGATAACAGCGGAGGTAAAGCCTGAGAGTTCCATTTCATTCAGGCCTCTGATGGTGATACCTCCGGGAGTGGTTACTTTATCTATTTCCATTTCGGGATTGCTTTTGTTGGCCAACAGGAGATCAACGGCTCCTTTTACGGTATGAACAACGATCTCCTGGGCTTCTTGAGGGTAGAATCCTAGTTCTACCCCTCCTTCTATGGAGGCGCGTATATAGCGAAGCGCAAAGGCTATTCCGCTGGAAGCAAGAGCTGTTCCGGCTGTCATCAGGCGCTCTTCAATCAGCATGGCATTTCCCAACTCATTGAATATACGCAGAATAAGTTCCGATTGTTCGTTCGAAGCATTATAGGCAGACACAAAGGTCATACTACTTAATACCTCTATGGCTGTATTGGGAATCACACGGAAAAGAGTAGGTGTCGCCATCTGGTCAAAGCCCGAGTGCTTGGTAAGATAAGACATCATCTGCTCAAATGTTACTCCTGCTGCGATAGATACAATTATCTGCCGGTCATAATCAAGTACCGTTTTGATATCGTCAATTACTGTCTCTACCATCCAGGGTTTTACGGCAATAATGATGATATCCGCACTACGTGTCGAGGCGATGTTATCTGTCGATACGTTGAAGTTTTTGTCATAGGCTTTGATCCGGTCGAGCAAAGCCTGCGAATGATCCGTACAGGTAATATCAGAAGTCTTAACAACAGAGCCTTTGGCAAGCCCCCGTGCGATAGCTCCACCTATATTTCCTGTTCCGATAATTGTGATTTTCATAAAAATACGTCCCTTTTTTAATATATACAGGGAACAAAAATAAGAAATTAATCGCATGTCTTGATTGCTTTGTTGTATATTTGCCTGTAAATACTAAAACTAAAAGGATAATAACATGAAAAGACTAATGAGCGCCGGACTAATACTGGCCATGTCACTCACAACAGCAGTAGCACAAAACGGAGACGATTACGTATTTACTCCTGTTAAAGAATTAAAGATCACATCCGTTAAGAATCAGAATCGGACGGGTACCTGCTGGTCATTCTCTGGAATAGCTCACCTGGAATCCGAACTATTACGGATGGGTAAAGGAGAGTACGACCTGTCGGAAATGTTTATTGTCAGCCACTCATACAAAGATCAGGCTGAGAAATATATCCGGACGAACGGTGTATTAAACTTCTCTCAGGGAGGTTCTTTTGAAGATGTTCTGTATGCCGTAAAACACTATGGCATAGTGCCCGAGTCTGTTTTACCCGGACTGAACTATGGCGAAGACATGCACGTACATAACGAAATGGAAAGTGCCGCTTCTGCTTATATAAAAGCCATCGCTAAAAACCCAAACGGGAAACTTTCTACTGCCTGGAAAAAAGGGTTCAACGGTATTATTGATGCTTACTTAGGCGCTATACCTGAGAAATTTACCTATAAGGGAAAAGAATATACTCCACAAAGTTTTGCCAAAGAGCTGGGACTTGATATGGACAACTATGTATCGCTGACATCTTATACCCACTATCCGTTCTATACTCCCTTTGCACTGGAAGTACCTGACAACTGGCGTTGGGGATTATCATACAATGTACCGATAAACGAGTTGATGGATATAATGAAGAATGCCATCAATACAGGCTATACAGTAGCATGGGCATCAGACGTAAGCGAGATTGGTTTCACACGCAACGGAGTTGCTGTAGTACCAGACGTAAAAGCCATTGAATCTTCCGGTTCCGACCAGGAAAGATGGACAGGCATGTCTCAAAGAGAAAAGAATGAAGAGATCCGCAAGTTGGTTGAAAAACCTTGCCAGGAAATGACCATCACACAGGAAATGCGTCAGGAAGCCTATGACAACTTCCAGACCACCGACGACCACGGCATGCAAATCTACGGCATCGCTAAAGATCAAAACGGCAAGAACTTCTTCATGATCAAGAACTCTTGGGGTACAGATAACAAATACAACGGAACCTGGTACATCTCGGAAGCCTTTATGGCCTACAAAACTATGAGTATCGTAGTCCACAAAGACGCTATCCCATCTTCCATCAAATCAAAGCTTAAGCTCTAATTTAATACATTATTTACCGGCCGGAGGCCGGTAAATAATGCTGCCAGTAGTTGGCCATGCTTTTGTATAAATGTAAAGTAGTTCCTTCGCCTTCATAGATGCCGTGAGTCCGCATCGGATAACTGATCTGACTGAATATCTTTCCGTGTTTTACCAGCTCATTTACTAATAGTTCGCAGTTCTGATAATGTACATTATCGTCTCCTGTTCCATGAATTAAGAGCAGGTTTCCTTTCAATCCTTCCGCATACGTAATGGGTGAGCCTTTTTTGTATCCTTCGGGGTTATTCTGAGGAGTGTTCATGTAGCGTTCCTGATAGATGGTGTCGTATAAGCGTTGGTCGGCTACAAAGGCGATAGCAATCCCCGTGCGGAATACGTCCGGATAGCGGAACATGCTGTTTAAGGTCTGACTACCTCCGCCGCTCCAGCCGGTAATCCCGATACGCGACATATCTATATACGCATACTGCCGACCCATATCCTGTATACCGCGACATTGATCTTCTGAGGCATACGTCCCTACTTCACCATAAATACACTTACGCCATTCGCGTCCGCGAGGTGCATTGGCTCCTCTGTTCTCGATACTTACTATGATATAGCCCTGGTTTGCCATATACTGTAGCCACAAATCGCCTCCCGACCAAGTGTCCTGAACCGTAGATCCGGCAGGCTCTCCATAGACATCTATGATAACAGGATATTTCTTTGAAGCATCAAAATTCACGGGTTTGATCATCCAGGCATCCAGCATCAGGTCTCCGGATTTTACCTTTACAAACTCTTTCGGATTCAGGCCCAGAGCGGCGTATTGCTCTTTTGCCTGTTTATTTTCTTCAATCATGCGGACAGATTCATGCTTTGGAAAGGAAACCATATCTATCACCGGAGGGGTTACCGAATTGCTAAACGTACGAACCGCCCACTTACCGGAGGGAGACATCGCATACCGATGTTGTCCCGACTGGTCTACCGGACTTAAGCGCTTCACCTCTCCTTTACCCATCAAAGCGGCACTGTACAGATAGCGCTGTGTGAAATTATCGGGCGAAGCTATGAAATAAACCAGCCCTTTATCTTTATCAGCTCCTACGTAAGAGATATAATCAAACTCCCCTTTAGTGATAGGAAGTATCTCTTTGCCGTCTCGGCTGATGCGATACAGATGTCTCCAACCGCTCCTTTCGCTTTCCCACGTAAAATAGCGATTATTTTTCAGCCATATGATATGATCGTTTGTATCTAGCCAAGCCGCATCGGTATCCGTAAAGATATTCATCGGTTCCTGAGTTCCAATCTTGGCAATCCAGACTTTATTGGTATTCTGTTCCCGGTTCATTTGCTGGATAAACAGCTCGTCGCTTTCCGGGATAAACTCCATACGGGGCAGATAGTTGTTGCGCGGATCTCCCGGAATAGGAATCCAGGTGGTAGCACCTCCCGCAGCAGGGACATAGCCTACTTTTACTGCCGAGTTAGCTGTTCCGGCCTTCGGATAAGGGAAATGTTGGATAGTCGGGTAAATATCATCTACATTGTTGATGATATCAAACACACCGGTTCCTTCCGTATCACTTTGCCAATAAGCGATATAGTCGCCCGAAGGACTCCAGCGGAAACCGTCGCGACAATCAAACTCCTCTTCATACACCCAATCGAACGTCCCGTTGACAATCGTTTCGCTACCATCGGTAGTTAACTGAGTTATCTTTCCTGATTCTAGATCCTCTACATACAGGTTGTTCCGGCTCACATAGGCTACCCGTTTCCCATCGGGCGAGAACTTGGCAAACATCATAGACGATTCCGGTAAGCCTTTTCCCAACTGCCGGAGGGTTCCGTCGCTCAAGGTCAATACCCAATAGTCGCCCCTCGTGTCATAGCGCCATACACGCTGTGTATTATTATAAATCAGTACCCGATTGTTATCCTCGCTCCAGGAGATACGTCCCATAGCAATCGACTTACCTGTAGCTTTGTCAATAAAGGAAGAAGCCGGTATAATCACCTCACGTTGATTGTCTTTGGCCCGATAAGCTACGACATCCAGACCACCTGTCTCTTTGTTCTGTTCCAGACGGGTATAACGCTCCCCGTCACTGAGCCAATTCATAGCACCTACACCCTTCGTGTCAATAAGTTTGCGGGAAAATACATCTTCCAGCGTAAACGTACTTTGCGCAAAAGATAGCTGATTGCATATCAGGAAAATAGTTATGGCATAAAGTAATTTGTAATTCATAAAACAAATGTGTTTAATGGTTTGCAATATAACAAAGAAACAAAAAGTTCTCCAAAATTCCCCAATAATACACCAAGAAATAGCAAACGAGCCAATCAGATTCACACGTGAGTGAATTTGATTGGCTCGCGAGTAATTTTGAAGCGCTTACTACCTAGCACTCATCACTTACTACTTCATCGCTTTGCGGAAGCGGGTGATGAAGTCTTCGGCTTCGCTCATAGAGAGGGAGAGCGGGGGAAGCAGGCGGATCGTGTGGGCACCGGCTACACCGGTGAAGACTTTTTCTTCAAATAGTAGTTTGCTTCGTATTTCTTTGATGGGCTCTTCAAATTCTATGCCGATCATCAGGCCTCTGCCACGTAACTCTTTGATTCCGGGGAACTGGCGGAGTTCTTTCATCAGGTAGTCGCCTACCTGGTTGACATTATCGATCAGCTTTTCCTGCTCCATAATGTCTAATACGGCAATGGCGGCGGCACAGGCCAGATGGTTACCTCCGAAAGTGGTACCCAACATTCCGTAAACAGCCTTGAACATCGGACTAATCAGGACAGCACCCATCGGAAAGCCGTTGGCTATTCCTTTGGCAACAGTAATGATGTCAGGACGTATATCCGCATATTGGTGGGCAAAGAACTTGCCGCTGCGTCCATATCCCGACTGTATTTCGTCCAGAATCAGGCAGGCTTCATATTGCGTACAAAGGCGGCGCAAAGATTGCATAAACTCGTTGCTGGGAACTTGTATCCCTCCTACCCCCTGGATACCTTCTATGATCACGGAAGAAACGTCCCCTTTTTTCAGTTCTGCTTCTATCAGATAAGGATCATTCATCGGGAGGTAAGTAACTGGCAGGCCTTCGTTTACAGGTGCTATAATAGAGGGATTGTCTGTTACGCGAACAGCTGCCGATGTACGTCCGTGAAAGGACTGCTTAAAGGAGATAATCCGCCTTTTCCCGTTATGGAAAGAGGCGAGTTTCAAGGCATTTTCATTTGCTTCAGCTCCTGTATTAATCAGGAAAAGCGCATAATCTTCATAGCCGGATGCCTTACCCAGTTTGTCTGCCAGTGTTTGTTGCAGTCCATTGATCACAGAGTTGGAGTAAAAGGCCAGCTTATTTACCTGTTCGGTAATGGCAGACACAAAGGTAGGGTGACTATGCCCCACAGAGATCACAGCATGCCCGCCATATAAATCAAGATACTCGTTGCCTTCCTTGTCCCAGACATGGCAACCTTTCCCTTTTACAATTTCTATATTAAATAAAGGATATACGTCGAATAGTTTCATCTTCTTTATTAAAACGCTGAAGGCTTGAGGTGTAGGCCTACGGTTTCTTCGAGTCCGAACATTAGGTTCATGTTGTGGACAGCCTGGCCGCTGGCTCCTTTCAGCAGATTATCAATCATGGATATTATTAATAGTTTGTCGCCGAACTTTTGCAGGTTAATCAGGCACTTGTTGGTGTTTACAACCTGCTTCAGATCGGGATTCTTGTCGGTTATGAAGGTAAACGAATGGTCTTCGTAATACGCTTCGTAAATTCGTCGGAACTCCTCCAATTCTATTTTAGTATCAATGTATGTACTGGCAAAGATACCCCTGGAGAAGTTTCCACGCACCGGTATGAAGTTGATACTGCTTTGAAAACTCTGTTGTAATTGCACCAGACTTTGCTTGATCTCTGCCAGGTGCTGATGTTCAAAAGGTTTGTAGATAGAGATATTATCGTTTCGCCAACTGAAATGGGTGGTAGACGATGGTTTTACACCGGCTCCTGTCGACCCGGTAATGGCATTCACATGCAGCTCTCCGTTCAGCATCAGATGCTTGGCAAGCGGAAGTACAGCCAACTGAATACAGGTTGCAAAACAGCCTGGATTGGCCACATACTGCGCATCACATATCTGCCGCCTGTTCAACTCCGGCAAGCCGTAAACAAAATCATGATCGTCGCTCTTGATACGGTAATCAGTAGACAAATCTATGACTTTCAATGCTTCGGGAAGCGGATTTGCTTCTATGAACTTCTTTGTATCGCCATGTGCCGTACAGAAGAAAAGCAGGTCGATATCATTCAATGGTAAGGCATCGGTAAAGACCAAATCCGTTTCACCATATAATCCGGCATGCACATCCGTAACCTTATTACCGGCATTACTTGAACTATTAATAAAAACGATCTCAGCATCCGGATGGTTGATCAGCAAACGTATCAGTTCGCCTGCCGTATACCCCGCTCCACCGATAATTCCTATTTTAATCATGTTTATTTACGTTATAATATATCTTCATCTGGTTGCCCAGTATTTTGGTAAAGCCTTTTACGTCTTCGGCTGTCCAGGCTTTTTGCTCTTCGCCGTATACGCCAAAGTCACTCTTCATCAGGTCGTGTTCGCTTTCAATACCTACTAAGGTGTAGGTGTATGGGCGAAGGGTTATGATTACCCGTCCGGTAACATTCTTCTGTGTACTTTGCAGGAAAGCCTCCATGTCACGCATCACCGGTTCCAGGTACTGAGCCTCATGCAGAAACATGCCATACCAGTTACCAAGCTGATCTTTCCAGTATTGTTGCCACTTGGTAAGCGTGTGCTTTTCAAGCAGTTTATGAGCATTAATGATGAGCAGCGGGCCGGCAGCTTCAAAGCCTACGCGGCCTTTGATACCGATAATGGTATCGCCTACGTGCATATCACGTCCGATAGCCCATTGAGCACCCAGCTCTTCTACTTTGCGAATGGCTTCTACCTTGTCATTATACATAACACCGTTTACACCAGCAATCTCGCCGTTTACGAAATCGATAAACATATCTTCTTCCTGCTCTTCGGCTTCCAGTTGAGAAGGGTATGCTGTTTCCGGCAAGGTTTGGTTAGAGTGCAACGTCTCTTTCCCGCCTACACTGGTGCCCCAAAGCCCTTTGTTGATAGAGTATTCCATCTTCACAAAGTCTGCTTCATATCCATGCTCTTTCAGGTAATTGATCTCGTATTCTCGGCTCAGGTTCATATCACGGGTGGGAGTGATAATCTCCATATCCGGAGCAAGCACATCAAAGGTCAGGTCGAAACGCACTTGGTCATTCCCCGCTCCTGTGCTGCCATGCGCTACGGCATCGGCCCCTATTTCCTTGGCATAGTTGATTGTTGCAAGTGCCTGAAAGATACGCTCCGAGCTCACAGAGATAGGATATGTACCATTACGCAACACATTGCCGAACACCATATATTTGATACTTTTTTCGTAATATTCCTGTTCGATATTGAGTGTAACATGCTTAACAGCTCCCAGTTGCAAAGCCCTCTCTTCAATAGCCTTACACTCTTCGGCTGTAAAACCACCCGTATTGGCAAGCGCCGTATATACATCGTAGCCCTTTTCTTTAGATAAATACATGGCACAGAACGATGTATCCAAACCACCGCTGAATGCTAATACTACTTTTTTCTTCATAAATTATATCGTTTATTCTTCATTTATTTGTTTTTGTTTTTCTGTTGTTCACGCTTGGCACGATGCGGATCTTTGGGGTCAAACAACATAGCCGTACATATACAATACTTACGGCCTGTACGCATCAGTACATCATGGTTTACACAGCCTTCGCAACCTCTCCAGAAAGCCTCATCATCCGTCAACTCGGCAAACGTTACAGGCACGTATCCCAGTTCGGTATTCATTTTCATAACGGCGCTACCAGAGGTAAGGCTGAACATTTTAGCTTTCGGCCAACGCAGACGAGCCAATGCAAAAGAAGCTTCTTTTATCCGCTTGGCCAAGCCATGACGACGAAACTTATCCACAACAATCAGCCCCGAAGTAGCCACATACTCCTTATTTCCCCAGGATTCAATGTACGTGAACCCGGCAAATTCCTCTCCATGAAGGGCTATAATAGCCTTTCCTTCTCTCATCTTCTGCGCCACATAGTCATGCGTACGCTTGGCGATCCCTGTCCCCCTCACGCTGGCGGCAGCTTCTATGGTGTCAAGGATAGTATCGACATATACCTCATGTGAGGCATCCGCCACCATTACATCGATATCATATATATTTATATCGTCTTCTTTAACAACTTTTTTTGCCATTAATGTAGTCTGCATTATAATAATATACCTTTATTTAATAAACCGGGCAATCGCCTCGGCAACACTTTCTCTGTCATAACCTTCGCGAGGCACCACCAGGATGGTATCATCCCCCGCAATAGTCCCCACAATCTCCTTAGGAGCATTAATATCAATATCATAGGCAATCGCCATTGCATGACCCGGAAGCGTCTTCACAACAGCCAGATTTCCTGAAAACTCAATATTCTTATACATCTTAGACTGCTGAGGAGCTGTAGGTTGAGTTTGCAAAGACGAATCAGGCAAGCGATAGACATAATTATCGTCCCCATCATGCATCCGGGCTATTTTCAGCTGCTTGATATCCCGAGACAAAGTAGCCTGCGTAATAGCAAACCCATTCGCCTCCAGACGCTTCAGCAATTCTTCCTGATTACAAATTACCTCCGCCTGCACAATCCTGCAAATAGCCTCCAACCGTTCTTTCCTTACACTCATTCCGTATAATTATTCAAAAACAGCCGCAAATATAATACCATTTATTGAATAAATATTCACTTTGCAGTTATTTTTGAATAAATATTTACCGTATAACCTAAACACCGAGACCGAACACTCCCTCTATACCCCCTACAATGAAACAAAATCGGGCGAATTATACCCCTGCAATGAAACAAATTCGTATCTTTATGCCATAAAATAAAGGGATTATGTTTGAACGTAGTATAGAGAAAGAATTGGTATCCTGGGCTAATGACCCATATCGCAAACCACTTGTATTGCGGGGTGCCCGACAGGTAGGCAAGACAACGATTGTAGATCGTTTTGCTGGAAAATTCGAGAACTACCTTTCGGTTAATCTTGAAAAATCAGAAGCCAGGAGGTTGTTTGAGGCAACCGAGAATGTAAAAGAATTGCTACCATCCTTATTCTTATATTGTAATGTGAAAAGAAATGAAGGGCGGACATTACTTTTCATAGACGAAATACAAAATTCTCCACATACGGTATCTTTATTGCGTTATTTTTACGAAGAATTATCTGAAATTCATGTGATTGCTGCCGGTTCGCTTTTGGAAACCATGTTAGACAGTCACATCTCGTTGCCGGTAGGACGTGTTCAATACATGGCATTGCAGCCTTGCTCGTTTGTTGAATTTCTGAATGCAACCGGAGAAGAACGCTTTCTGGATCCTATACGCAATGCCGATTTGCCGGATGCCTTACACAATATGTTGAATGAGCTATTTAATAGGTATTCACTTATTGGCGGTATGCCCGAAGCAGTGGCCAGATATGCTGCCCAAAGAGACTTTACGGTACTTGACAAGGTGTACAATAGCCTGCTGAATGCCTATAAGAACGATGTGGAAAAATATGCAAAAAATAACACACAAGTATCGGTTATCCGTTATATACTAGAAGAAGGATGGTCTTTTTCAGGCGAAACCATTACGCTGGGCGAGTTTGGTGGTTCGCCATACAAAGCGCGGGAAACGGGCGAAGCTTTTCGTATGTTGGAAAAAGCGATGTTGCTTGAGTTGGTTTACCCATTAACAAGCGCCAGAATGCCAATGATTTCGGATCAGAAAAAAGCTCCAAAGCTTTTTTGGTTTGATGCCGGGTTAGTAAATTATGCAGCGAATATCCGAAAAGAATATGTAACATCGAGCGACTTGATGGACACATGGCGCGGTAAAGCTGCTGAACAAATTGTTGCTCAAGAATTAAAGACCCTTTCATTTGATGTAGGCGTAAAACGAAATTTCTGGATACGCGCTAAACGGGGAAGTATGGCTGAAGTGGATCTGGTTTATCCATTTGACGGTAAAATAATCCCAATTGAAGTAAAAAGCGGACACAATACCCGGTTGAAATCACTACATCAATTCATGGATGAATCTTCACACGATATTGCCATCCGCATCTGGACAGGGAAATATAGTATCGATGAAGTAAAAACACAAAATCATAAAACATTCCGGCTCATAAACCTACCTTTTTACATGATCTCGACCTTGCCGGCTATTCTGAAAAAACAATAGCTGAGCAAGCCGGAGTTAAATTGTCATTCTGCTATTATCAGACACATTTGACATTCTGACAAAACAACTATCAAAATACGGAGCTATTTGACCCTGGATCGGAGCTACTTGCAAAGGAATAGTTAAAATTACAGGTTAAGGTTTTCCACTTTGCAAGCAATTAGAAATTGGAAGTTGAAAATTGAATATGCATCAAAAGATTTTTCATTCATCATTCTACATTCTTCATTCAAACTCTTTCTTTTTGCTATTTCAATCTTGAAGGTGATTTTTGAGGCTTTTGGGGTAAAAATGGCTATTTTAGAGGCTTTTTTCTTGTATATTGAGGCTTTTTTTGGATGATTTCGGTCATTTATTTGAATAAAAACGGTAAATCATCCAAATAAAAGTGGTGAATCATTTAGATGAATTCGCTCATTTTTAAAGAAAATTCCGCAAAAATATTAGATATTGACGAGTATTTTTTCGTTTTGTTTCGATAGTGACTAGAAATATCATCGACTTCGTCTAAAGTGAAAGTTAGAAAAAAAACGTCTTTCCGTCAAATAATGTCACAATATATCTGACTATATAATCATATTGATATTTCAGAAAGCCCTAGCCGGGCTTTTAAATCTTTTCCCTCTCCTATTCGTGAATGTGGAGGTAATTGTGTATTTTTGCTTGCGGAATAGTAATCTTAATGGATAGAACCGATGTTTGACAATGAGAAAAGGGCTTTTGTGGCCATATCTGAAGATACGGAAGTTTGCTTGGTGCCTAAGATGGCCAATCGACATGGACTGATTACCGGGGCTACCGGTACGGGTAAAACGGTTACGCTACAGACGCTGGCGGAGACGTTTAGCCGGATGGGGGTTCCTGTTTTTGCGGCTGACGTAAAGGGGGACTTGTCGGGTGTGGCTGCTGTTGGCGGCAATAAAGAGAGTGTAACCCAGCGGGTTGAGACCTATGGTTTAGCGGATAAGGGCTTTACGTTTCAGGCATTTCCTGTGCAGTTTTGGGATGTGTTTGGCGAACAAGGGGCTCCGGTAAGGGCTACGATTGCGGATATGGGGCCTCTGTTGCTGAGCAGGCTTTTATCACTGAATGACACACAGTCGGCTGTTCTGACGATTATTTTTAAGATTGCGAAAGATGAGTCGATGGAGATTATCGACTTGAAAGACTTACAGAAACTACTTGAATATGTGGGAAATAACGCTTCGCGTTTTACAACGGCTTACGGAAACATCTCTACTGCCAGCATCGGAGCGATTCAGCGGGGGCTGATTACCCTGGAGCATGACGGAGCAGATAAGTTCTTCGGCGAACCGAATCTTAATATAGACGACCTGATACAAACCGTAGGGGATAAGGGAGTTATCAACATTCTTGCTTCTGATAAGCTGATGAATTCGCCACGGGTATATACCACCTTCCTGATGTGGCTGATGACGAAGTTGTTTGATGTATTGCCCGAAGTAGGCGATCCGGACAAACCCAAACTGGTATTCTTCTTTGACGAAGCACATCTGTTGTTCGCTGACGCTCAGAAGGCATTGCTGGAAAAGATCGAACAGGTGGTGCGTCTGATCCGCTCTAAAGGGGTAGGTATTTACTTTATCTCACAAACGCCATCGGATATTCCCGATTCGGTACTGGGGCAGTTGGGTAACCGGGTGCAGCACGCCCTGCGAGCCTATACACCGAAAGACCAGAAGGCTGTAAAAGTAGCGGCTCAAACCTTCCGTGCCAATCCTAAATTTGACACCGAATCGGCTATCATGGAGTTGGGTACGGGTGAAGCGCTGGTTTCCTTCCTGGACGAAAAAGGCCGTCCCAATCCGGTAGAAAGAGCCTACATCCTGCCTCCTGAAGGACAGATCGGCCCGCTCGACACAGCAGAGCGCAACAAGATGACTACTTCTTCTCTATTATACAGGCATTATGCCCAACTGATAGACCGTACATCTGCCTTTGAAATTCTGACGGAACGTCTACAGAATACCCTGAGCGAAAAAGAGCAGGTGGCAAAAGACAAAGCAGATGCCAAAGCACAGAAAGAGCTGGAAAAAGCCCGCCGTGAAGAGGAAAAAGCGGCACAAAAAAGGGCGACAGAAAACAAACGTTTCTGGAACAAGATGGCTACTACAGTCTTTGTGCCTATAGCTAAGCAAGTTGTCAACATATTGGTGAAAGGAGCATCAAAAAAGAAATAGCATTTTTATAGACAAATAGGTTCATCGATGAAAAAATGGCAATAAAAAGCATTAAACCATAACTTTTAGCTTTTTCTTTATATCTTTGGGGCTCAATTAAAACTTGATTCGATGAATGAGCAGATAAAACAGATAGCCGAACGCCTGGCAGGCCTGCGGGATGCCCTGGATATTTCTCCCGAAGAGATGGCCAAAGCGTGTAGCCTTACTGCTGAAGAGTATCTGAAACTGGAGAGTGGAACGGTAGACATATCGGTCAGCGTACTTCACCAGATATCCCAGGCGTATAGTATTGAGTTAACGACTTTAATGTTTGGTGACGAACCCAAAATGAGTAGCTATTTTGTTACCCGCAAAGGGAAAGGAATAGCTGTAGAACGCACCAAGGCCTACAGGTACCAGTCGCTGGCTGCCGGTTTCACCCAGCGCAAGGCCGACCCTTTTCTGGTAACTGTTCATCCCAAACCCGAAGAAGAGTCCATCTATCTGAATGCACACTCCGGACAGGAATTCAACCTGGTATTAAGTGGGCGTATGCTCTTCCATATCAACGGCAAAGACCTGATACTGGAAACAGGCGACAGTGTGTATTTCAACTCCGAACTTCCGCATGGAATGAAGGCTTTGGATAATGAGAAAGTCCGTTTTTTAGCCATCATATTATAGGTATTGAAAATGTTAGAAAGATTTTTAGATAAGACGACCTTTGAGTCGCAAGACGACTTTATGCAGCATTTCAGGGTAAATGTGCCTGAAACGTTCAATTTCGGTTATGATGTAGTAGATGCCTGGGCAGAGGAAGCCCCTGATAAAAAGGCTATTTGCTGGACAAATGATAAAGGCGAACATATAGACTTTTCTTTCGCCGATATGAAGAAATATTCCGACCAGACAGCCTCTTACTTTCAGTCGCTGGGCATCGGTCGGGGCGATATGGTGATGCTGATACTAAAGCGCCGGTACGAGTTTTGGTTCGCTATCATCGCCTTGCATAAACTGGGAGCTGTAGCCATCCCTGCCACCCATTTGCTGACGAAAAAAGACATCGTATACCGCAACAATGCGGCAGATATAAAAATGATTGTTTGTGCAGGAGAAGAGGTTATTACCAAGCATATAACCGATGCTATGCCGGAATCTCCGTCGATAAAGAAACTCGTTTCTATCGGCCCGCTTATCCCGGAAGGATTTGAAGATTTTCATAAAGGAATAGAAGGTGCGAAGCCTTTTGTAAAGCCTGCTCAAGTAAACAAAAACGATGATATTTCGCTGATGTACTTTACATCGGGTACTACCGGCAACCCCAAGATGGTAACACATGATTTCACCTATCCGCTGGCTCATATTACGACAGGAAGCTATTGGCATAATCTGCACGAGAGAAGCCTGCACCTGACGATTGCCGACACCGGATGGGGAAAGGCCGTATGGGGCAAACTATACGGACAATGGATTGCCGGAGCTACGGTATTTGTCTATGATCATGAAAAGTTCAATCCGGCGGATATGCTGAAGATGATACAAGACTATCGCATCACCTCGCTTTGCGCACCTCCTACCATCTTCCGTTTCCTGATCAGGGAAGACCTCTCGAACTATGACCTGTCTTCGCTGGAATACTGTACCATAGCCGGAGAAGCCCTCAATCCTGCCGTATTTGAAGCATTCAAAAAGCTGACGGGTATTAAGCTGATGGAGGGTTTCGGACAGACGGAAACGACACTTACGGTCTGCACATTCCCCTGGACAGAGCCCAAGCCCGGCTCAATGGGAAAAGCCAACCCACAGTACAATGTAGACCTACTCCGCCCCGACGGGACACCTGCCGAAGACGGAGAGCAAGGCGAGATCGTAGTCCGCTACGACAAAGGAAGACCTCTCGGACTATTCAAAGAATACTATCGCGATCCGGAACTGACTCAAGCTACCTGCCATAACGGCATCTACTTCACCGGAGACGTGGCCTGGCGTGACGAAGATGGCTACTTCTGGTTTGTAGGCCGTACCGACGATGTGATCAAAAGCTCGGGATACCGTATCGGCCCGTTTGAGGTGGAAAGTGCCCTGATGACTCACCCAGCAGTAGTAGAGTGCGCCATCACCGGAGTGCCCGACGAGGTACGCGGACAGATCGTAAAAGCAACCATCATCCTGTCTAAAGAGTACAAAGACAAAGCCGGAGAGGCCTTGGTAAAGGAAATACAGGATCATGTAAAAAAGGTAACTGCTCCCTATAAATACCCGCGCATCATCGAGTTTGTAGACGAACTCCCCAAAACCATCAGCGGCAAGATCAGAAGAGTAGAAATACGGAATAAAGATAAATGAAAATAGCAGTAAAAATTGGTAGTAATGTGTTGACAAGAGCGGATGGTACGTTGGATATTACCCGCATGTCGGCATTGGTAGACCAGGTGGCGGTATTGCACAAAAAGGGAATTGAGATTATCCTCATTTCTTCCGGTGCAGTAGCTTCGGGACGCAGTGAGATAAAGGTGGGTAAAAAGCTGGATTCTGTTTCAGCCCGCCAACTCTATTCGGCTGTAGGACAAGCCAAACTGATCAACCGATACTACGAATTATTCCGCGAACATCATATCGTATGTGGGCAGGTGCTGACTACGAAGGAAAACTTTGGAAGTCGTAGTCACTATCTCAACCAGAAACATTGCATGGAAGTGATGCTGGAAAACAAGGTCATACCCATTGTCAATGAGAACGATACAATTTCTGTTACGGAACTGATGTTTACGGATAATGACGAACTATCCGGTCTGATTGCTACCATGATGGGTATGGATATGCTTGTCATTCTGAGCAATGTAGATGGTATATACAACGGAAATCCGTCGGACCCGCAAGCCTTTGTAATTCCCGAAATAGAAAAGGGAAAAGAAGATGTACTGGATTATGTGCAAACCACCAAATCAGCCTTCGGACGGGGTGGAATGCTGACCAAATGCAGCATCGCTCAAAAGGTGGCGGATGAAGGTATTGCCGTAATTATCGCCAATGGAAAAAAGGAGAATATCCTGCTCAACCTGCTGGACAACAATAGCAAAGTAGTATGTACCCGCTTCAAACCATCAGCCAAACCGGTAAGCAATGTAAAGAAATGGATTGCCCACTCCGAAGGCTTTGCCAAAGGCGAAGTGCACATCAATAAAGGAGCAGCTGAAGCACTGAAAGGTCCTAAGGCCACCAGTGTACTGCTAGTAGGGGTAACCCAAATTACAGGTGAATTTGAGAAAGACGATATTGTAAAGATATTTGACGAAAAAGGAAAGCAAATCGGTGTAGGTTGTGCCGGATATACCAGCGAAGAAGCGATCAAACAGATTGGACAACGCGCCATCAAACCGCTCGTCCATTACGACTATTTATATTTGGACTAAACAATAGAAAAAAGAATTTCTATGAACGTAAACGAGCTTATAAAACAGACAGTTGCCGCATCCCGTTCGTTGGTTGGGCTAAGCGATGCATCCATTAGTAAGATACTTTCGGATACAGCAGATGCAATGCTTGAAAAGCAAGCTCATATCTTAGCCGAAAATGCCAAAGACCTGGCATTAATGGAGCCTTCCAACCCCAAATACGATCGTTTGAAACTAACGGAAGAGCGCCTGCAAGGCATTGCTGGAGACATGAAAAATGTAGCCTCCCTACCCTCGCCTCTTGGCAAGGTCTTGAGTAAAGTGACACGTCCCAACGGGATGACGATCAAGAAAGTAAGCGTTCCGTTTGGTGTGATTGGCATTATCTATGAAGCCCGCCCGAATGTAACGTTTGATGTGTTCTCGCTCTGTCTGAAAAGCGGGAATGCCTGCGTGTTGAAAGGAGGCTCGGATGCCGATTATTCCAACAAAGCATTGGTTGCCATTATACACGATGTACTGAAAAAATATCATATAGATCCGGCTGTATGCACCTTATTGCCTCCCGATCGTGAAGCAACATCAGCCTTGCTGAATGCCGTAGGACTGGTAGACCTTATCATCCCGAGAGGCAGTAGTTCGCTGATCAACTTTGTACGCGAAAATGCCCGTATCCCGGTGATAGAAACCGGAGCCGGTATCTGTCATACCTATTTTGATAAAGAGGGAGACAAAGAAAAGGGGCAAGCCATCGTCAATAACGCAAAGACCCGACGCGTAAGTGTCTGTAATGCGCTGGATTGCCTTATCATCCACAAAGACAGGTTATCAGACCTGCCGTATCTCTGCCAAAAGCTATCGGAAAGTCAAGTAATCATCTATGCCGACAACTCAGCCTATACCGCTCTGGCATCGCATTATCCGGCAGAGTTATTGCAAAAAGCAACGGAAGACAGCTTTGGCACAGAGTTTCTCGACTATAAAATGAGCATCAAAACAGTTGATTCCCTAGCTGAAGCACTGGAACACATTGCCCGGCACAGCTCCAAACACAGCGAATGTATCATCAGCGAATCAGCCGACACCATCCGCCGTTTCGAGCTATTAGTAGACGCCGCCTGCGTCTACGCCAACGTATCAACAGCCTTCACCGATGGCGCACAGTTCGGAATGGGTGCCGAAATAGGCATCAGCACCCAAAAACTCCATGCCCGAGGCCCCATGGCCCTCCCCGAACTCACTACTTACAAATATATTATAGAAGGAAATGGCCTTACAAGGTCTTGAATGAAGAATAATTAAAGAATTAAAGATATGAAGCATTTCACAAACGTACACGATATAGGAGATTTGCAGCAGGCAGTAAAAGACGCCCTTGAGATTAAGAAAGACCGGTTTCGGTTTACTGAGTTGGGGAAAAATAAGACTTTGTTGATGATATTTTTCAATTCCAGCCTGCGTACACGTTTGAGCACGCAAAAGGCAGCCATGAACCTGGGCATGAACACCATGGTACTCGATATAAACCAAGGTGCCTGGAAGCTGGAAAGCGAACGAGGCGTAGTGATGGACGGAGACAAGCCGGAGCATCTATTGGAGGCTATTCCCGTTATGGGCTGCTATTGTGATATCATTGGTGTCCGTTCGTTTGCCCGCTTTGAAAACAAGGAAGAAGACTATACCGAAAAGGTTCTGACTCAGTTTATTCAATACTCCGGAAGACCGGTTTTCAGCATGGAAGCAGCCACCCGCCATCCGCTGCAAAGCTATGCCGACCTCATCACGATAGAGGAGTACAAAAAGACAGCCCGTCCCAAAGTAGTGATGACCTGGGCACCTCACCCCAAAGCACTCCCGCAAGCCGTACCTAACAGCTTTGCCGAATGGATGAATGAAACAGACTATGAGTTTGTAATCACCCATCCCGAAGGCTACGAGTTGGATCCGGCATTCGTAGGGAAAGCTCGCGTAGAGTACGACCAGAAAAAAGCCTTTGAAGGAGCGGACTTTATTTATGCCAAGAACTGGGCAGCTTACACAGACCCGCATTATGGAGAAATCCTTAATATGGACCGGAGCTGGACGGTAGATATAGAGAAGATGGCACTGACCAACAATGCCTACTTTATGCACTGCCTACCTGTTCGCCGCAATATGATCGTAACAGACGATGTGATAGAAAGCCCTCAGAGCATTGTAATACCCGAAGCCGCCAACCGGGAAATCTCCGCTCAGGCCGTAATAAAAAAAATACTGGAAAATATATAAAATAGATTCGGTATCTTTACGCATTCGAATGAAACCGAAGAGTAAACAGATACTAAAACGTATACTGACCTGGTGCAGGAATATTATCTTATTCCTGTTCCTGTCTAGTCTGTTGGCTGTAATTGCTTTACGTTTCGTTCCGATATATTTCACTCCTTTGATGTTTATCCGGGTGTATGAACAGATTAGAGACAAGCAGGAAGTAACATTAAAACACAAATGGGTGCCTATCTCAAAGATTGCTCAACCCTTGGTACAAGCTGTTGTAGCCTCGGAAGACAATCTCTTTCTGGAACATAAGGGCTTTGATATCACACAGATTCAGAAAGCACGAAACGAGGCCGAAGCCGGCAAACGGGTACGGGGCGCCAGTACCATCTCTCAGCAAACGGCCAAAAATGTCTTTCTATGGCCGGGGAAAACATACTTTCGCAAAGGTATCGAGGTGTATTTCACGGTATTAATAGAGTTTTTCTGGAGCAAAGAGCGCATCATGGAAGTGTACCTGAACTCGATTGAGATGGGAAAGGGTATCTATGGCGCCGAAGCCGTGGCCGAAGCCCATTTTGACAAACATGCTTACAAGCTGACCAAGGCCGAAGCCGCTCTGATAGCAGCTACCCTGCCCAATCCTCGCAGGTTTAACTCTGCCAATCCCTCACCTTACATCATAAAACGGCAATCACAAATTATGTCTTTAATGAATAAACTATTAAAAATCGAAATGGGGTATGAATAGCTTTAGTTATCACAACTTGGGAAGAATCAATTACGCCGATGCATTAGAACGACAAACAAACGCATTTACAGCCTTATTAGACGCCAAAGCCAAAGGCATACAGGGCGAAAGCCAACTCTTTTTCTGCGAACACGAACCGGTACTCACTCTGGGGAAAAGCGGAAAAGAAGCGAACCTGCTGATTTCAGAAGAATTACTCATCCAGCGGGGCATAACTCTCCACCACATCAACAGAGGCGGCGATATCACATATCACGGCCCGGGGCAAATTACAGGCTACCCAGTCTTCGACCTTGAGTATTGGAACATGGGATTAAAACAGTATATTCATACCTTGGAAGAAATCATGATAAACTTCCTGGCTATATACGGCATATCCGCCGAACGTCTGGAAGGCGCTACCGGTGTATGGATTGACGCTCAAACACCTATGAAAGCCCGGAAGATATGCGCTATCGGCGTAAAAAGCAGTCGCTATGTAACCATGCATGGCTTTGCCTTGAACATCAATACAGACCTCAGCTACTACTCCCTGATAAACCCCTGTGGCTTTACCGACAAAGGCGTAACCTCTCTGGAAAAAGAACTGGGCACTCCACAAGACTTTGAGTTGGCAAAAAACCAACTACAAAACCTATTCACAACATATTTTCCTCAACCTACAGACACTGTATGATATCAGATACCCACTCCTAAAGTCAGCATGACATCCATAGTTGAAGAGTTTACATCATCAAAGTATTTGTATTTCGTTTCTCTTGAAAAGTAACGGTTGGTGAGTGTAAGGTTCCACTTCTTATCTGAAAAATAACCGATCTGTGCCGAGAAAATAGACAGTTGCGCATTGCTCTTGTCTCCCTGCACATTAAGCGTTTCGTAATCAACGGTAGACCAGTCTATATCCGGCTTGTAGCCTTTCCATGTGTAGATATGATAGTTTTCAGTGTTCAGCGAAAAAAGCCAGCGCTTATTATAAACCAAAGTAAAAAAGGCTTTCGTGCTATATCCGCTCCCCAGGTTGTAATCACGTTCGTCTATCATAAAATGGTCTGAAGCACTCGCACCTAGTATCACAGCATTCTGATAAAAGTCTGCAAATACCTCCACGTTATTTTCCGGTGACGATTTTTTATAGATCAACCCTCCTCCAACTGCCGCAGCCTGAGAGATTCGGTAAGGAGCTAGCAAGTCGCCACTCTTTGATCGTAGCTGAGAATCGTAATAGTCAAAATGCTGAAAAATTCCCAGAGTTAAAGCCCTCGCACCCTTTTTCCAGATAGGCTTTCCCCATAAGGCACCAACAGCGTTTACCTGACTAACCAACGGCTGTTTTGAGAAGAAATCAAAGCTGGCTTGTAACTGAAACCACTCATAAGGAGAATAAAACTCATCATCATGCGGATCGCCATAATTCAAACGCAAAGAGACATTCATACTTGTTACCCCATGACTGGAGCGGTCTTCTTCTGCCAGAAAACGCGGACCGACTCCTACCACAAAATTAATCGGTACAGAGCGGAAAGTACGCCCTTTTGAAGGCATCGTCTTCCACATCTCACCTGTAATGATCCGGTTTAATGCCCGGATGGGAGAAATGACACCGGATAGTAATTCACGCCCTACCCGCTCGGCTCCTGTAGTCCGGTTATCAATAAAAAGGTCGGACAAACGGTAGGTTATTTCTCCTAAGGCTACCCCACCAAAGGTAGTGGCAAACAGATCATTGATAGAAGGCGGCTCTGTCTCCATAAAAAACTCCCACATCAGGCTTCCCCCAAACGTAAAGGGAATTGATTGCCAGAAATTCATGCCATTACTCCGAGCAGCATTATAGTATAAGGAGCCATGATAGGGATGAGCCACCAGGTTGGTAGAAAACTTATCAGTATCCCACACCGGCCCGGTCTTAAAATTACGTTTAATACTCTTACCGTTTATCCTGGCAAAATCTTCATTTGTTACGAAACGATTAAAGCCCCACACAAGCATATTCACCCCAAAAGCCTCCCCGGCTGCAAGCCACGGGCGACGAGGATGTATAACGATAGAATCACTAACATAAAGACGCCTATCCAACTGGGGATAATGCTGTCCTTTAGCCGATTGGGTAAACATTAACGTAAGTAAGACAAAAAACGTTATGAGTAATCTTTTAATCATCATCAAAGAAAATAGTTCCTATTATGCAAATGTACATGATATTAGCTATAGCTCGTTCGTTTAATTTTAGTAATTACTCGGCTTTTTCACATCATAATAAGGTAGAATATTAATCAAGATTAGAAACTATTCATTACTTTTGCAAAAAAACAAAATGATAGATTTTATTACATTTTGCGACTATTTAGGCACCTTTGCCTTTGCAATAAGCGGTATCAGGCTGGCTTCTGCCAAACAATTTGATTGGTTTGGAGCTTACGTTGTAGGAGTCGTAACTGCTGTTGGAGGAGGTACGGTAAGAGATATTTTGCTAAACGACACCCCTTTCTGGATGACCCAGCCCTCGTACTTAATTATTTCAGGATTAGCACTCTTATTCGTTATTGCTTTCAGAAAATATGTAATCAAGTTAAATAATACCTTTTTCATTTTCGACGCTATCGGACTAGGATTATTCGTTATTGTAGGAATAGTCAAAACATTGGAATTTGGCTTCCCTATGTGGGTAGCTATTGTAATGGGAACGATTACCGGGTCGTTCGGAGGTATGATCAGGGATATCCTTATCAATGAAGTGCCTCTTATCCTGCGGAAAGATATTTATGCGCTGGCTTGTATGTTTGGCGGTATTGCCTATTGGATATGCCTTCAGCTGGCATTGCCTTCGGCTTTGTCTCAATTCATATCTGCCGTTTCGGTTTTTGCCGTACGAATCCTGGCCGTAAAATATCACATAAGCGTTCCGGTATTGAAAGGAGAAGAATAAATTAACTACCTTTGTACTTTTATGACAGGAAATGTTCACACACATCAGGAAAATGCAGACATTCTGCTTATTTATACCGGCGGAACCATCGGTATGATAGAAAATCCGGAAACAGGCGTACTTGAGTCTTTCAATTTCCAGCATCTTAAAAATAACATGCCGGAATTGAAGAAGTTAGGATATGCCGTTACCACCTATCAATTTGATCCTCCTATGGATTCATCTGATATGGGACCGGATAGCTGGATGAAAATTGTAGAAATAATATCCGAAAACTATCAATTATACGACGGTTTTGTAATCCTGCACGGAACAGATACCATGTCATATACAGCCTCAGCATTAAGCTTTATGCTTGAAAACCTGAGCAAACCGGTTATACTTACAGGATCACAACTACCGATCGGCATGTTGCGGACAGACGGCAAAGAAAACCTGATAACGGCTATAGAAATTGCTGCCGATCAGGATAGCGACGGCCAGCCGGTCATTACTGAAGTATGTATATTCTTTGAAAACGACCTGTTAAGAGGAAACCGGACCCGCAAGATCAATGCCGACAACTTCAACGCGTTTCGTTCGTACAACTATCCGCCACTGGCACATGCTGGTATTCATATAAAATACGATCTGCCACAGATCCTTCGTCCAACTCCCCACAAACCGTTAAAACCCCATTATCTGCTCGACAGGAATATAGCCATTCTGAAAATGTATCCGGGTATATCTCCGCAGGTAGTAGAAAGTATATTGAATATACCGGGCTTGAAGGGAGTAGTTATGGAAACATTCGGAAGCGGAAATGCTCCCCGAGACGAATGGTTCATCACAATGCTGAAAGATGCAACAGAGCGTGGCATTGTAATAGTAAATGTAACACAATGTGTAGGCGGAAATGTTGAAATGCACCGGTACGAAACAGGACGTAAATTACTGGAAGCAGGCGTGATCAGCGGATATGACAGTACAACAGAAAGCGCTGTCACCAAGCTGATGTTTCTTTTTGGGCATGGGTTAAGTTCCGAAGAAGTAAAAGAGCATATGAATCGCTCGCTGATCGGAGAGATAACCATTCCCGATAAATTATAAAACAATTATGAAACTAACTTTTTTTAGTTTAGCAAGCGGAAGCAGTGGGAACTGCTATTATTTAGGAACTCCGGAATATGGCATCCTGGTAGATGCCGGTATCGGAATTCGTACCATTACAAAAGTACTAAAAGAACGCTTTATAGACCTTTCCAAGATAGTAGCTGTATTAGTTACTCATGACCATGCCGACCATATTAAGACGGTAGGCTGTCTGGGTGAAAAATACAATATCCCGATCTATACAACAGATGCCGTTCATCACGGAATAGAGAAAAGCCGTTATGTAGAAGAAGTATTAGGCCCTTCGCGTAAAATCATCGAAAAAGAAGTGCCTTTCCAAATCCGGGACTTCAGTATAACAGCCTTTGAAGTTCCGCACGATAGCACAGACAATGTAGGCTATCACATAGAGTTTGGCAATCACCGCTTCACGTTTGCCACTGATGTAGGCCACATTACAGATACCGTAAGCAAGTATCTATCGTTGGCCAACCATCTGATTATCGAAGCCAACTATGACGAAGAAATGCTCAGATCCGGCACCTACCCTCACTTTCTTAAAGAACGGGTAGCCAGTCCGACAGGCCATCTCAGCAACCGGGAAGCTGCAGAATTTCTGGCCACCCATTACCATCCCGGACTAAAAAACATCTGGCTATGCCATCTCAGTCGCGACAACAATCACCCCGAACTGGCATACAAAACAATAGACATCCGTTTATTCCGTGAAGGCATCCGCGTAGGTAAAGACGTAACACTCACAACTCTCAAGCGATCGACTCCTTCCGACCTTTACGAATTCGAATGAAAAAGAAGAAAAAAATTTGCAGAGAAAAAATTAAACCTCTATATTTGCACCCGCAAACAAAGAAAAAGTTAGACAAAATAATGACTCCGTAGCTCAGTTGGTAGAGCAAATGACTCTTAATCATTGGGTCGACGGTTCGAGCCCGTCCGGGGTCACAAAGGAAAGTCGCTATTTAAGCGGCTTTTTTTGTTTTTAGCCCCCTTAGCTTCTCTCCTATTTCTCCCTACGATTTTACACGGTTTTAAGCATGTGAGTTAAACCAAGAGTTAAACCGAAAAATCATGGTTAACATCTTGTGTTACAAATCAAAAACATTAGCAAACGGAGAGCATCCGTTAATGGTTCGTGTATGCAAAGACGGAAAGAAGAAATATTCCAGTCTTGGCATATCAATTAATCCGCAGTATTGGGACTTTAAGAAGGGCAAATTAAAACGGAATTGTCCTGACAGAGATAATATACAATCTCTGATAAACGAGAAGTTGAAAGAATATTCCGCCCAAATAATAGAACTAAAGTCTGTTCAAAAAGATTTCACTGCATCAAGTCTGATTAACAAGGTCAATAAGCCTATCCTGCCTAAAACAGTGAAAGGTGTTTTTGACAACGAAATTAAACGGCTTAATGATGAAAACAGGCTGAATTACGCATTGTCATATAAGCAGCTTATGAATTCACTGATAGATTTCAATGGCAATTTAGATATTTATTTTTCTGACATAGATAGCACTTGGTTAAAGAATTATGAAACGTTTCTCCGCAAAAAAGATTTGGGTGACAATACAATCGGCATTCGTTTCAGAACGCTGAGAGCTATTTTCAACATGGCAATTCAAACAAACATTGTTAAGCCAGAATATTATCCGTTTAATTCTTATAATGTCTCAAAGTTGAGCAAAGAAACTGCCAAAAGGGCGGTATGCAAAGCGGATATTGAAGCGATTACTAACTATCAAACATCGCATGCCTACACAGTATTTGCTATTGACCTGTTTATGTTCAGTTATTTACAGGGCGGTATCAATTTCGTTGATATAGCCTATCTGACAAAAGATAATCTCATTGATGGCAGGCTTGTTTATACCAGACAAAAAACAAGAAAGTTGATAAAGCTACCATTGCAGCCTAAAGCCATAGAGTTGATAGAGCAATATAAGCAGTCCGGTAGTCCGTACCTGTTCCCGATTCTATCTCCGTTTCATAAGACCGGACAACAGAAAGCGAACAGAGTACATAAGGTGATAACTAAAGTCAACAAATATCTTAAAGCTGTTGGAGAAGAATTAAATCTACCAATAAATTTAACGACATACGTTGCCAGACATTCACAGGCTACCCAACTTTTACGCTCAGGAGCACCCACAGCCATTATAAGCCAAATAATGGGACACTCATCGGAAAAGGTTACTCAAATCTACCTTGATAGCTTTGAAAACTCACAGATAGACGAGGCGATGAAGAATCTGCTATAAAAATCATCCCACTTTCAGCAATGGAGGTGGGATTTTTTTTATTTTTGCGGATAAAAGCAGATTGTTGTAGTGGATAAAATAAAATATTATTACGATGATAACGGAGATATTATTCCTGCTGATAAATATGGAAAGATTATTAACGGAAAAATCTATATATGTCAAAAAGGAGATGAGTCTCATGATTTAAAAGGGAGGCCACTTTACTATCTTGCTTTATTCAGACTGAGTAGAGATGAAAAATACAAATTTAAAACCCCTAATAATGCAGATGTTTTTTCAGCCAGAAAGGAGCTAATAAACTACATTAGAGGAATGGCGATCCAATATAAACTACTTGATGTAGAAGAAAAAGCAATAAACAAGGAAGATAAAAGAGCTGCTTACAGAAAATGGAAACAACTTATTGCATGTTTCGATATTATGTACGGGTATCAGAATAATGAAATTAGGGAGCTTGCAGAAGACTTAAAATTTCTATCTCAAACAGGAAAGATAACAAGAGCCCAGATTGAGAAGGAGAATGAACGACCTTCAAAAATCATTCATGAAAGTACATTAGTTTTGTGCAAACAGGCATTAACGGAAAAACTTTTCTCATGGTTATTTGAAAACAAAAGAATAGAGTCATACCTGTCCGATATCTGTTGGGAGGGTTCCCCAAATGGTATAAAGAAATTGAAATTAATTAGAGATAAAGACGGGAATTTAAACTATTCGCCAGATAACCCAAAGCCATTGTCAATTACTAATCAGGGACTAACCAAAATCATATTAGCCGAAAGAAAAAATGAAAGAGAGCAACTCAAAGAATACGTCACTAGCTTATATGGCAACTTGCTTAAAGGCCAATTCATAAAAGCTACAGGCAAAATTGACACCTTTTCTGGCTGTTTCATATATGATACACTATCTTATTTGCATATTATCACAGGAGAACTACCTGATAAAAGCAACCAAGACAAAAGAGATTATATTCGCAATTGCATCCTTAATAAAAAAGACCTTTAACCCCCCAATTTATATTGGGGTATTTTACTTCTCTTAATCAATTTTATACCCCAATTCACTTAGGCTTGTATCCGTTGAAAATGTGGAAATTTGCAACGCATTCGGATGAATGCCTGTAGCTTTTTGCTGCAGCAAATTTAAAACAATTTATTTATTATGACAGAAGAAAAAAAGAAAAAAGAAGAATTTTCTGTGCCTGAAACAAGTTATTTCAAGGTTCCAATGGAGCAACTTCTCAGAAACGTAGCAAATGATGTTAAAAATGGTGCTGAATTGGTGAATGTTACTTTCTATCAATCGAATGGTCAGCCTCATATTCGGGCAAGGGCTTTGATCAGATTAAAAAATGGAGAAAGCTCTCGCCAAACGGACTACACATGCCAAGCAGATGAAAATCTGGTGATAGAACTGGAGAAAGTGCTTTTCAAGAAGTTTGAGAATGTTCCTATCTATAAAGGGGTAGGCGGGGAGATTCCACCTTACGAAGGGAACTTCGAAGAAGACATGCTCAAACGCAGTGTTAAATCTGGGAAAATACCCAAGTATGCAGGTGAATTTACTGACAGAAAAGGGACTGTACGTATGCGGTTCATTAAGACCTACGCTCGCAAAATGGAAATGCACTTTACCCCAGCTAAAACAGAGGAATTAATCAACTACCTTAAGGAGCATGAAGTGATTAATCAGGAGTCGTACTTTGATTAAGTTTACGGTGGGGAGAGGTCTTTCTTCTCCTCACTTTTTTACTAAAAAATTGAATATCCCTACGAAATCAAGATTAGTATGAAATTTACTCTGGGTCATATATACCCAATTTTTCAAATTTTCTTACTATATAAAATAAGATGACTATGAGCAATCCTGATGAAGATTTTGCCCTTCCGGTCGAAGAAATCCCAATAAATAAGGGAGAGTGGCTATCTGATGCCCTAAAACGAGCAGGATATGAAAATATTCCAACAATGGTATTTTTAAACAAGGTAGAACCAGGCAGAGGAGCTACACATGGAGAACTAATTGCAAAACGCAACTCTATAATTATAGAACCTCCTGTTCCTGCCATTGTAGGCAAAACAGAGAATAATCCTAATTATTTAGGTGTTTACGAGAAGGCGACAAAGAAAGATGTTGAGCGGTATTTCAACAGAACGGATATAGAGTTTAAGAAAATCGTTGCTACACCGGAGGGGTATGTGAAGAAGGTATTACCCATTGCAAAGAAGTTGAATATAGACCTACACAAAGACTATTTCTGCCTTTATGACGAATGTGACAAGCTAATAGAAGATACCGGCTACAGACCTGCCATATCGATACCGATTAATGATTTCTTTGCATATGCAGGCAAAGCGTACGTTTCGGCAACTCCGATTCAACCAAGAAGTCCGATATTCAAAGAGCATGGTTTTAGGTGGTTAGAAGTCAAGCCCACATATGACTATAAAAAGGATGCGACATTGATTGTTACCCGCAGTATTAATCGAACTATTAAAGCGGAAATACAACGTTTATTGGCAGATTCTAGCCCGATCTGTGTCTTTTACAAGACAACGAAAGGAATAAATAAGCTACTAACGTGGCTACTGGATAACGGCATAATTAAAGAGAGTGAATACAAAGTATTCTGTTCGCAAAAGAGTGTGAAGTTATTAAAGGGAGTCCGTTTCAAAAACAGTTATGAGCAGATAAATCTTCCGTTGGCTAAGATTAATTTTTTCACATCCCGGTTCTTTACGGCATTCGATTTATGGGTGACGAAGCGATGCAATATTCTTGTACTTAGCAATTTGGGAGAAGTAGCTCATTCCATTATTGACCCATTTACGGAAGCCGTGCAGATTCAAGGTCGATTCAGGAAAGTTTTCAAAGATGGCAAGCGATATAATTCACTTACCTTCATTACTAATGTGAATGACAAACTCCGGGTGAAAACAGAAGAGGAAGTTACACAGGAGATTGAAGCTAATAAAGAGCAGTACATGTCGATTAAAGGGCTCTACAAAAATGAGATAAATAAGCGAAAGAAAGCTATTCACAAGAAGCAACTAAAGAAAATGGATTATGCCTTGCTCATGGATGCTGACGGGGGAATAGACCCTTTTAAAGTTGATAATCGGTATAATGAAGAAAGAGTTAAATCCTACTATATCGACCAGTATAGGTTGAAGCAGGCATACGAAGATACCGGGCATTTCAATCTAACCTTCATTCCCGAAGAACTATTAGGAGAGGACGATAAGCTTGCAATGTCTAAGGCTAAACAGAAAGACCGTTGGAAGCTCATAGTCGAACATATCGAACGTATGCAAAAAGCGAAACTACGGGATGAAAGTTTTGATTTGGAGAGTACGATTGAATTTATCCGCTCTTCATACCCAGACGATGAATTTATAATAGATGCTTATTTCAAAATAGGGCGACCAAGAATCGAAGCATCGGAATGGAAGAAAAGAGCGATAGAAGCGGAGTTGAAGGCATATGATTTGCAGGAATCACAGAAACTCCGATTTAGCCCGGAAGTAGTGAAAGATATTGAAGAAGAGTTCCGGCATGAAATTGAAACACAAAGTTACGTATCAAAAACAGATTTTCGGGACAGGCTAAAAATGATATACCGGGCTCATGGCATCACCTTCAAAGAATATGGAGACGGGCAGAAAGGGATTAATGTTATGAGTACTATAACTGACGATACGGTATATGATTATTTCATTGCAAGTCTCAATAATAATGAAAAACCGCCTTCATATAGGCTTAAAGGTTTAAAACCGGGTTTAGTATGAAATTATTCACGGGTCATATAGAACTGATTTTCTAAAATTTGGTACTAAGGTATATACAAGCAATAAGATTACATATAAACATTTATTTACAATTTAAAAAATAAAAAAACATGAATAAGACAAACATTGAGTGGGCAGACTATATTTGGAATCCGATAACAGGATGCACTCAAATTTCAGATGGATGCGCAAATTGTTACGCGAAAGAAATTACTGAAGATTTTCAGTCAAAAGGTTCTTTTAAGTACAGGGCTGGCTTTAATACTGTTGTATGCCATGAAAGGCTACTCAATGAACCGGACTACGAAAAAGAACCCGGAAGGGTATTCGCTAATTCGATGAGTGACTTTTTTCACAAAGATGTTCTGTTTGAGTTTCTCCAGCGAATTTTTCAGGTTATGCATCGCAATCCCCACCTTGATTTCCAGATACTAACAAAAAGAGCGGATCGGCTATTGGAGTTAAGTCCTCATTTAACATGGACGGACAACATTTGGATGGGGGTTACAGTCGAAAACGAGAAGGTTATAAATAGAATCGACCAGCTAAGAGAAACAGGCGCTAAACTGAAATTCTTATCTATTGAGCCTTTACTCGGTCCGCTGAATAATCTGAATTTAACAGGCATTGATTGGGTTATTGTTGGCGGAGAAAAAGGGAGAAATGCACGCCCGATGAAAAAAGAGTGGGTTTTAGACATCCAACAGCAATGCGAAGAGCAAAACGTGACATTCTTCTTTAAACAATGGGGCGGTAGGTATGGTAACGGAGGAAATCTACTTAATGGCAAAACGTATATGAATTTTCCGAAATAAATCTACACTCCGGTATTAACACTTTTAAAACTAAAAAAACATGATTGGCGTAGAAATTTATCATTTGGACACTCCTTTTACATTTGGAAAATACAAAGGTCAAACCCTTGCAGAAGTCTTTCATAAAGACCCTATATATGTCGAATGGTGTGCTTTGAACATAAATAGTTTCTGTCTTTCAGACGATGCTATGGTTAAAATAGATGAACATTACGGAGATGAAATGTATCTGTCTATGAAAGCCATGTTGCTGATGTCAGATAGAAAAAGAGGAAAATATAAGGATGTTCTCCGGTATCCTAGATTAAGGGATGCTTTGAATCAGAAAGGATAAAAATTAGGTCTATAAGAATCATAATCTAAAATCCACCCCATAGGAGTTTCTTTTTATTGGGTGGATTTCTATAGATACATTTAGCACCTTTGCCAGATACTGCCAACTGCAATTAGTACCTTTAGGTATTTTACGTTTGTCTAATGCAGCTATAATATAGTCCGGACTGCTATAACAGGACGTGAATCTGCGGAATATCTTCTCATCATAGTGAGGTGGAATTATACCTTTATCTATTAGATAATTACGGACAGGGACAAAGAATACATCATGAAATTCACCTGAGCCACGAACCGGGTCTATAATGAAAATTTCAGAATTGGTTATAGTGAATCCTGTCTTTTCTTCCTTTACCAGACGAAGGGCAATACACTCTTTCAGATAGCTGTCTATTGTTGGTCTGCTAATATTCAATAATTTGCTGATTTCAGATTTGCAATACCCAGTATAGTTAGTATTATTCAGACAGAGGCATTTTAGAAGGATTAGGAAGCCTTTCAACTTTACTGGAATATCTGTTCTCAATAATTGCAGATTGACTCTTACAAAGTCTTTTTCAGGCTTATAAAGTTCATAAGTATTGGTGCCTTCACGTCTATAACGGTATTTGCGGAGTACCAGACCTTTATCAATTAAAGTGTCTATATGACCCGATATAGTTTCTGTTTTCTTTATTCCTGTCAATTCACATAGAGTCTGAAGGCTTACATGTGATATATATGTTACAAAGTCTGTTTTAGCCAATAAACATAAATAAGTGTATGCTTCATTTACGGTGAGTCCTAAGAGTTTGCTTATAGGTATTATCCTGTAGTCCATAGTTAGCAGATGGTTGTGTGTTGGTATAATAAAGTATCTTACGTTTTAATAATCTATTAAACTGAGAACTGCCAAGAGACAATTTGGCTTCTTTTCGGTCCTCATAAGTTTGGTTGGTCTGTTTGTTGATATACATTCTGTGATTTCCATGTTTGGAACTCTGGAAGAGTTGCGAACTTAAAATAGTTAATAGTATATTAGTTAATAGTATAGCCCCCTAATTTTTTACATGTTCATACCCCTAAAATTTTACATCTTACTTTTTCGGGATTAAATATTGCCTAATGTTTTTTCTCCAATTAGTTATTGAAGCGATTTGGTAGGTTTGAAATAATAGGTTTGTCTAATGTGGTTAATCTGTTTTCTTACTTTTACATATCCATTAAGTTGCGCCCAAATGGCGATATGCATTCGTGAATCTGGTATGCCAGCTTTAATAGCTTCTGTTTTTAACTGTTCGTAGGTATGGTACATATTACGGTTTGGTTGGTTTATAAATAATGTATCTATCAGACGTCGTCCTCTTAAAGGTAGTAGTAATGCCAGAACCGGACGCGAAGTGAGTTATTCCGTTTACTGGGACGTAGGGTAGTTTTCGATTTGGAGATAAACAAAGGTACAAAGACTTGATAGGTTGAAAAAATGAAATGCGATAAATCTACAAAAACAACCACTGTACCTCTATATGTTCTATTAATGGTACTACGGTGTGCCATGTTACAGAAAATTCATGCAAAAGGTCACTCTATTGTTGATAAATCCACTTTAGTATGAAATTTTTATCGGGTCATATACAATCAATTTTCTAAAATTTTATACTAACCGAAATACGAACAATATAACTACATAAAATGGCTTGTTCCTGAGTGATGTTCCGTATATAAAGGAATCAACAAAAAACACCCCCTCCCCGTTAAAATCTAGTAAGATGTTCCATACAAACATAGCTATAGGTATGTGAGCGATAGTAGTGTTCCCCAATACGCCCCGAGAGGTGGCTCAGAGGAAAATGATATATTATAACTCGAATTGTAGCTGTGGAAACTACGCTGCATTTTTAGTTTGACCTGCCCTATTGGGGAAATCACTCTTAGAGAAAACTGCTACTCAAATAACATAAGGCAGAAATCTAATAGGTTTTTCTTTTTGGGGAGGAAATAAACATATCATTTAACCTTTACAACCAATTCAAAATGAGAGTCATTCAGCAATGAGTGGCTCTCTTATTGTTTAATCTAATCATTTACAGAGATGAAAGATGTTTATAAAGTTTGTGATGTTACTATCCACTATGAGCCCCTAATCAAGCCTTCTGAAAGGTTGCAGATTAAGAACTCGCGGGATATTTTTAGTTTTCTGATGGAGCACGTCTTTGATATGAAGACAATCCAACACAAGGAGTCTTTTAATGTGGTATTACTGAATCGTGCTAGCAAGGTGCTTGGTGTTCACCTTATAAGTGAAGGAGGAGTTAACGGAACTATAGTCGATATTAGGCTAATCATACAGTCTGCAATCCTGTCTAACAGTAGTGGCATTATTCTTTGCCACAACCACCCTTCAGGCAATATGATGCCTAGCAATCAGGACAGATGCATCACTAACAATGTTAAAGAGGCTTGCAAGTTGTTTGATATTACTGTGTTAGACCATCTGATTATTACAGCAGAAGGTTATTATTCTTTTGCTGATGAAGGAGTTTTATAATTCTTTTATCAGAATACGATATTTAACGCTTTTGTTTATCTTTGCATTACTTCATTATGGCTAAAGAGTTAGCAAGGTAGTGAAGTACTTATTATAAGAAGCATTCTAGGATATTACTCTGCTTTAGAAAAATCGCCAGTTTTTCGAATCCGAACGAGTGATAGCGAAGAAGTGCTCTGTCTTTCTATGGAATATTCCTTTTACAAGGCGTATCACATAAAGGGCAGGGTCTATTCGCTTATTTGTTCGGGGGTCTCTGGCGATACCTTCTAAAGCAGATAAGATATACGGATAGTTCCCTGCTTCTTTTTTTATAACCGCTTCTGTTGGGAATAGGAAGCAAAAAGATTATTATTATGAGTTTAGATTCCGCAAAAGAAATTTTGCAAAATGAGATTAACGATTCACCTCATGTGAAAAACGGTCTATTGGGGCACGCTGGCACCTTTCGCAAGATTAAAGAATATGTTATTGAATCTGCTATTGCAGGAGAGACAGAAGAAGAATGCAAAGGTTGGTTTCGGTCTTTTCTGAAAGAAAATGGGATTGAAGACGAATTCGAACATGGAAAGTTGTCAGAAATCGTCGGATACATGCAAAGTATAGTTAAGCAATACATTTCTAATGAAAAAGAAAAATGAAACAGTTAGTATTTAGCATTATGACTATTCTTGTACTTAGTTCGTGGAATGTTTCGGATAACCCCAGATGTGGTCAGCAGCAATACGACTATCTTCCTGGTTATGTTTACCATTTTGACTACTGTGTTGAAACAGACGCTTCAGGTGCTTTAGTTAGAAATAACCTTAATATAGGAAGTATTTCTATCACTAAGGAGTGGGTTACTGTAGTATTGCGAGGAAAAACATATACATATAGAGTTGACACGATCAAAGATGACAATTCTGTTGTTTGTGGTGGCTACAATGTTATTATTATGCGAGCGAGGTTTAACGAACATATTGTCATGCAGTGGAATGGCGATTATTTGATGGCACATATATCAAAACGAGTCGAAATATGATTGGAAACATTGAAGGATTGCTGCTGCAAAAAAAAGCGGCAATCCTGAAATATTTATTCTTTGTTGTTTGTGGATAAATGCTGGGATACCAATTGCTATAGGTACAGTTTTTTAGCCAACGCTGTTAGTATTGATTTGACAAGGACATTTTTTTCAGAATAAAGGTTTTATAGGCCCCAAGTTAAAAATGTCCCTGTCTATAGTTTTAAACAGAAGAATTCATTATAAACTCAATAAATTAAACTTATGAAAACTTTTAAACTAATCATGGCTACTGTGATAGCTATATTATGCTTTGCCTCATGCAGTAGTGAAGAAGGTGGAGAGAAACCTGATGAAAAGCCAGCAACATCTTTAATAACTCAGAAGCTAATAGCGATTAGCGATAACAATGGTTATAGGATGAATTTTCAAAGGGATAAATCTGGACGTATTATTAAAATTTATGATACTGAAGGACAATCTTTAGAAGCTTCATATGATAAAAATCGCATATATGGCACAACAAAAGCAATAGAAGGCTCTATTTATACAACATCTTTTATCATCGCTTTAAATGATAAAGGTTATGCTTCTGAAATGACAGTTACCTATTATCCAGAAGATAGCGAAGAGTGGGTTGAGCAATTTGAATGTCATTATAATGAGGAAGGTTACATAAAAGAAAAATGGGAGCAGGAAAGTTCTGCGGAAAGCCATCACGCATACAAATATTATGATACTAAAATCAGTATTATAAGCTATGGATATCCTAACTCACACTCTTATGATATACTTTTATCAAATGAAGAAAACACAGGAGGGGTTGAGCCCATTATACTCTTTGGTGCAGCCACATTTGGTATAACAGAATTAATATATTATGGAGGATTTTCTGGAAAACCTGTTTCTTATTTACCCAATTACCTCATGAACATTAAAAGGGATAGTGAGGGCAGGATTTCTTCTACTGCATCTCTTGATGAAACTGTTGTTCTTACAATAAACTATCATTATGAATAATGCTATCTTTTTATAAAGTTGAGTGGGACAAAAATCAGTTGATTTCCGTTTTATAGACCCCGATACAGAAATGTCCCAATATTGAGGTTGTGAAGATTATGATGATATATTATTGAATTATTAATTTAAATATGAATCGGTTAGAATCAATTAAGAATATTTCTATTAAGATATTAAAAGGCTTAGGGTATGGCATTTTATTATTCATTATTTTATGCTTATCTGTTGATTTGTTGGATTTTATAGCAAGAATATTTCCCTTACCTGGAATTTACAATATATATGGTTTTATTTTGAATGTTTGCTTATTTCTGTTTTCGATGTTCCTATGCATAGGCTATGAGTTTGTTAAGCAGAATATTAGGCATAAGCGAATCTTTTATATTAGTTGTTGTATTCTGTACTTTACAGTATTAGCACTAAGCGAAGTCTTTAGCTATATACCCTTAATTGCTCTGTTTTTATTGGGGGTATTTTTCTTTTCAATATTTTTGAGAGAATATGTTTTCAGCAGATGGTTGAAAGTAGTCCTAATTGTTTTAGGAGTTATTGTTGGTGGTGAAATCATTTCATCTTTATATTATAGATAGTTTTGTTATTAGCAGCGATATTTATACCTATTTTAGTGGTGGCTATTCCTTGGGATAGATTTTAGGGTAGCTGTTATAGGCTCCATATCCCTAACGAATGCCTAAAAGCTATATAACATAATAGGGCATTATGAGGACAAGTCCAGTCATAATACTATTATATTAAATAGCAGACATTCATTAAGGATATTACCGTTAGCTTTATTGGCTGGCGGACTCTCTGATGCTCTTTCTAACGTGAAGGAGAAAATATGAAATTTATTATTAATCATTCTTGATTTAACCCTGTCAGTTAAACCGTGAGTTAAACCATCGGGGAAAGACGAATGAGAAGTGAAAAAGCGCAGCATTATAAGACTCTGTAGCTCAGTTGGTGGCGTACGAAAGCGAAGCTTTTGTAGGCGTGCAGAGCAAATGACTCTTAATCATTGGGTCGACGGTTCGAGCCCGTCCGGGGTCACAAAGGAAAGTCGCTATTTAAGCGGCTTTTTTTGTTTTTAGCCCCTTAGCTTCTCTCTTATTTCTCTCTATAAATTTACACGGATTCAAATTAAGTCCCACAACTGTTGAACTTATGTTCTACAACTGTTGAATTCGTGTTCAACAATTGTGGAACTTGTGTTCAACAGTTGTGGGATTTTAAAAATAATATTATATATTTGATTTTTAGTTGCTCATTGTGTAATCTTAAATCTTTGTCTGTATGAAAGTTAAATATGCTGTGTTTTGTTTATTATTGCTATGTTTTGTTGTTTGTGTAGGTTGTAATGACAAGACGGGAACATCCGGCAAACAGGTTGTTAATCTGATCCTTGATACCGATCTGGGGCCTGACTATGATGATGTGGGGGCTATGGCGCTTTTGCATGCTTTGGCAGACAGCGGAGAGGTTACTATCCTGGCCACTCTTTCTTCTAATTGTCATGAGATGGTTGTTCCTTGTATTGATGTGTTAAATACGTATTTTGGGCGACCGGATATTCCGCTTGGAGCACCTAAGGGAGAGAATGCTCCAAACCTCACTACATGGCATAAGGATAAATGGACAGAGTATCTTCCGGCTCATTATCCACATAAGGTACAGGCTACTTCGGATGTGCCGGATGCCGTGAGTGTTTATCGCCAACTATTAAGCAAAGCGGACGATCAAAGTGTTACGATCTGCACGGTAGGCTTCTTTACAAACCTTGCGGGATTGCTCCTTTCGCAAGGGGATATTTATAGTCCGCTGAACGGGGAAGAGTTGGTTAAGCAAAAGGTTAAACGGCTGGTTTCGATGGCTGGAGGTTTTCCGCAAGGATATGAGTTTAATGTATATATTGACACTCCGGCTTCAGCTGTTGTATTCAGCAAATGGCCAACTGAGATTGTCTTTAGCGGATTTGAAATCGGAGAGAAAATTCTAACCGGCACGTCTGTTATTGAGATGGATGTAGAAGGTAGTCCGGTTGTTGATACCTATCGTCTGTGCCTGGCGGAAGGAGATAAAAACGGGCGGATGAGTTGGGATCAAACGGCTGTATTGGTGTCCATTAAGGGGTATGAGCCTTATTATAATGTAGAGAGAGGCAGGATTGCCCTGACAGATGAGAAAGGCTCAAACAACTGGACAGCGGACGAGAATGGCAATCACCTCCGGCTGATAGAGAAAATGCCGATACAGCAAGTTACTGCTTTAATAGAAAACTACATGAAGCATCAGCCTATGAAATAAAAAATGTTTTACTAACTTTGCCGTTTGAGTTCGTGAAGCATAAGAAATAAATATGACATCAAAAGTAAAAAAGAATATCATTCTCGGGTTTTGGATATTGTATGCTGTTATCATGTTGACAGTAGTTGTTCTCTTTGTTGCTATATCCAAAGGCTCTATTGGCTATATGCCCCCAGTAGAGCAGTTAGAGAATCCTATAGATAAATACGCCTCCCTTATTATTTCGGCTGACGGAAAGACGCTGAACCGATATGCGCACAGTTCGGACAACCGTATCCAGGTCAACTACAATGACCTTTCGCCGGAACTGGTGAAAGCCTTGATTGCTACGGAAGATATTCGTTTCTCCAAGCATAGCGGGATTGATGTTCAGGGATTGTTTCGTGCCATTATCAAAAGAGGATTGTTGTTTCAGAAAAACGCCGGAGGGGGAAGTACCATTACTCAGCAGTTGGCTAAGCAGTTGTATTCGCCCAACGTAAATAATATGCTGGAGCGTCTGCTTCAGAAACCCATCGAATGGGTGATAGCTGTTAAGCTCGAACGGTATTATACCAAAGAAGAGATTATTAATCTGTATCTAAATAAGTTCGACTTCCTGTACAATGCCGTAGGAATACAGTCGGCAGCTCAGGTTTACTTCAATACTACGCCCAGAGGCTTGAAGGTAGAAGAAGCTGCTACACTGATCGGTATGTGTAAGAATCCGTCTTTATATAATCCGGTACGATTCAATGACAGGACGCGTCAGCGCCGGAATGTTGTTCTGTCGCAAATGGAAAAGGCTGATTATCTTACCAAAGCTCAATGCGACTCACTGTCTGCTTTGCCTTTGACACTACATTTCTCACGGCTCGACCATAAAGAAGGGCTGGCGCCTTATTTTCGCGAATACCTTCGCATGACGATGACTGCCAAGAAGCCTGAATGGAAGAACTATGGCGCATGGCAACGTCAGAAGTTCCAGGAAGATTCTACAGCCTGGGAGGTGAATCCTCTGTATGGCTGGTGCAATAAGAACAAAAAGGCAGACGGATCTTTCTACAATATATACACCGATGGATTAAAGATATATACAACCATAGACGCCCGTATGCAGCAATATGCCGAAGATGCCGTTCGCGAACATATAGGCCAAAACTTGCAACCCGCGTTCTTTAAGGAAAAGAAAGGACGGAGTTATGCTCCCTTCTCCCGGATATTGAAGACAGAAGAAGTAGACACTATTTTATTCCGTTCCATGCAACAAACCGACCGCTACAGAGGTATGAAGAAAGGAGGTATGAGTGAAGCGAATATACGGAAGGAATTTCAGAAGCCGGTAGAGATGACAGTATTTAGCTGGAATGGACAAGTAGACACCATTATGTCTCCAATGGACTCTATCCGCTATCATAAGAGTTTCCTACGCTCTGCTTTTATGGCTATGGACCCGAGAACCGGACATGTAAAAGCTTATGTAGGAGGAATAGACTTTAATAATTTCCAGTATGATATGGTGAACGGAGGTCGCCGTCAGATCGGCTCAACCATGAAGCCGTTCCTGTACTCCCTGGCTATGCTGGAAGGGTTCAGCCCCTGTGACCAGGTATTACACGTGCAGCAGCATCTGACCGACGAAAACGGGACTCCCTGGTCTCCCAAGAATGCAGGAGCCAAGCGGGTAGGCGAAATGGTGACCATCAACTGGGGGCTACAGAACTCCTCCAACTGGGTGACAGCTTATCTGATGAAACAGCTTTCTCCCTACACCTTGGTGCGCCTTTTGCACTCGTTCGGATTGAAAGGGAATATAGATCCGGTTGTTTCGCTGGCTTTGGGTACGCCTGATATCTCTGTGGGCGAGATGGTTGGAGCCTATTCTGTTTTTGCCAATAAAGGTATACGCGTAGAACCGATGTATGTTACGCGCATTGAAGACTCATATGGAAATACTATTGCGACATTCAATCCGCATATGCAGGATGTATTAACCGAAGAAGCCACCTATAAAACACTGCACATGCTGCGGAGCGTAATGGATGGCGGAACAGGTAGCCGTATCCGCTACCGCTACAACATCCGTGTGCCGATGGGCGGCAAGACAGGTACAACGCAAAATCATTCAGACGGCTGGTTTATGGCCTTTACACCAAGCCTGGTGGGAGGTTGTTGGGTAGGTGGAGAAGACCGTTCCATCCACTTCGACACCATGAACGAAGGACAGGGAGCCAGCATGGCACTCCCAATCTATGGCATCTTTATGCAAAAAGTATATGCAGACAAGACTTTGGGATATTCCGAAACAGAAAATTTCGACGTTCCGTCTCAATATGCCAATCCTTGTAAAGGATATAGCGAAGAAGACATACGAAACATCCCTACCGATGTAGGAGGCATTGATAAGATGTTTCAATAAATATTTGTGGTAAGGGGTATGTGGTAAGAAGTAAGCACATACCCCTTATAGCTTACCACATACTACGTACAACGTACCACATTCTTTATATTATGAAGCGCGAAACCATTATTCATCTGTTAACCTCAAGGGTAGAGCCTTTTGATTTTATTGTGATCGGAGGAGGCGCTACGGGGCTGGGTGTGGCGCTTGATGCTACAACACGCGGGTATAGTGTCGCTTTATTCGAGCAGTCTGATTTCACTAAAGCAACGTCCAGCCGAAGTACCAAGCTGGTACACGGGGGTGTCCGTTACCTGGCTCAGGGAAATGTGTCACTTGTTTTTGAAGCCTTGCGCGAGCGGGGTATCCTGCGCAAAAATGCTCCACATCTCGTAAAAGATCAGCGTTTCCTGATTCCCTGCTATCGTTGGTGGGAAGGGCCTTTCTACTTCTGCGGACTGGTACTCTATGATTTCATGGCAGGTATTCTGCGCTTCGGGCGTTCCATGTGCATAGGTCCCAAGCGGTCTGTAAAGACAATCCCCAATTTGCGTCAGAAAGGGCTAACAGCCGGAATTTTATACCATGACGGACAGTTTGATGACTCACGCCTGGGTATTAACCTCGTCCGAACAGCCGTAGATGCCGGGGCATGTGTTCTTAATTACATGAGAGTTACCGGTTTGTTAAAGGAAGATGGCAAAATAAGCGGTGTTAGCGTTCGGGATGAAGAAACCAATACGGAGTACACTATCAAGTCAAAAGCTGTCATTAACGCCACCGGTGTATTTGCAGATGATATCCTGCAGATGGATACACCGGGTAAGCGTCCCAGCGTACGTCCCAGTCAGGGAGTGCACCTGGTCCTGGATATGTCTTTCCTGCAAAGCGATTACGCCATAATGATACCTAAAACCTCAGACGGGCGTGTGCTTTTTGCCGTTCCCTGGCATGATAAAGTAGTGGTAGGAACTACCGATACGCTGATGAAGGAAGCTGTAGAAGAGCCCGTTGCCCTGGAAGAAGAGATCAACTTCATTTTGACTACGGCAGGACATTACCTGACCCGCGCTCCCAAGCGCAGCGACGTACTGTCTGTCTTTGCCGGACTTCGCCCGCTGGCTGCTCCTCGCAGTGAAGGAAAGAAAACCAAAGAGATATCCCGCAGCCATAAGATCATACGGGAAGATTCCGGCCTGATCTCTATTATTGGCGGCAAGTGGACTACCTATCGCAGAATGGCTCAAGAGACAGTAGACTTTGCTATCCGTAATATGCGTATCTCAACGCACGATTGTGTTACCGAGACATATCCTATTCACGGAGCAAAGCCTAATCCTAACTTTTCCGACCCACTCTATGTGTACGGGACAGATGCCGACGAGATCCGGGAACTGATCAATTCGTCACCGGAGATGTCCGAGCGGCTACATACCCACTACCCTTTCACTGTGGGAGAAGTAAGCTGGATTATCCGGAACGAAATGGTTTGCACACTGGAAGATGTATTGGCTCGCAGGCTCCGTATTCTCTTTATGGACGCTCGTGCAGCCTTGGAAATAGCTCCGCAAGTAGCAGAGATACTCATGGCTGAGCAGGGAAAAGACCCGGCTTGGAAAGATGCCCAGCTCACAGCCTTTAAACAATTAGTCAGCAATTATATACTCAACGATTAACGGTAAATATATGACTTTTAAGAACAAATACGTATTAGCTATCGATCAGGGAACCACCTCTTCACGGGCTATTCTCTTTAATCGGCAGGGAGATATTATTTCCCTTGCACAAAAGCCTTTTCAGCAGTATTTCCCGAAATCGGGATGGGTAGAACATGATCCGAATGAGATTTGGTATACACAATCGACAGTCATCAAAGAGGCAATGGCTAAGGCCGACCTTACCGACGAACACATCGCCTGTATAGGCATTGCCAACCAGCGGGAAACGACTATCGTTTGGGACAAGGAAACCGGCTTTCCGGTTTACAACGCCATCGTATGGCAAGACCGCCGGACGTCTGACTTTTGCGAAGAACTAAAGGAAAAAGGCTATGCCGAATATATCCAGCAGAAAACAGGATTAGTCATTGATGCATACTTCTCGGCTACCAAAATTAAATGGATACTGGACAATGTAAAAGGTGTACGTGAACGGGCGGAACGGGGAGAACTTTGTTTCGGAACAGTTGACACCTGGCTGGTATGGAAGCTAACGCGCGGCGAATGCTTCGTCACCGATATTACCAATGCTTCGCGTACCATGTTATTTAATATACATCAGCAGCAATGGGATCAGGAACTACTGGATTTATTCACGATACCTGCCTCACTAATGCCCAAAGTTGGCAGTTGCAGCGAAGTGTATGCCGAAACATCCAGTCCGGTATTCAAAAGAAATATACCGATCTCAGGAATAGCCGGAGACCAGCAAGCAGCTCTTTTCGGACAACTTTGTATCGAAAAGGGAATGATAAAAACCACCTACGGAACAGGATGTTTCATGATTGTCAATACCGGAGAGAAGCCGGTTTTGTCTCAGAACCATTTGCTTACTACTATCGGATGGAAAATAGGTGACAAGGTGACATATGCCCTGGAAGGAAGCGTCTTTGTCGGCGGAGCGGCTATCCAATGGTTGCGCGACGGCATCGGACTGATACCCAATGCATCTATCAGCGAACAAATGGCCTTATCTGTTCCCGACAACGGAGGCGTATACTTTGTGCCTGCCCTCACCGGACTGGGCGCTCCCTATTGGGATCAATACGCCAGAGGAACAATCGTAGGCATTACGCGCGGAACGTCAGCCGCACATCTCACCCGTGCAGCTCTGGAAGGTATTTGTTATCAAGTATACGACGTACTAATGGCTATGGAAAACGACTTCAACGCCAAGCCGAAAGAAATACGCGTAGACGGCGGAGCTATTGCCAATAATTTCCTGATGCAGTTTCAGGCAGATATTTGTCGTTGCCCGGTAGTAAGGCCTAAAGTATTGGAAACAACCGCTCTGGGAGCAGCCTATCTGGCCGGTCTGGCTGTTAACTACTGGAAAAACATCGACGAGTTAAAAGAGCAATGGTCGCTGGACAAGGTTTTCAATCCGGAAATGAAAGAACGCGAAGCCGGTCTGTTGCTATCCGAATGGCATAAGGCAGTAGGAAGCTCACGAGTCTGGGCGCTGCCAAACGAACAAAAATGATTTTAAACTTTTAACGTTCAACATTCAATTAAATAACATGACTCCATTTATAGCTGAATTATTAGGTACAATGCTACTAATCCTAATGGGAGGTGGCGTAGTGGCAAATGTCTGTCTGAACAAGACCAAAGGGCATGGCGCAGGCTGGATCGTTATTACAACAGCCTGGGCGCTGGGTGTGTTTATAGGTGTGGTAGTAGCCGGACCGTATAGCGGAGCGCATCTGAATCCGGCAGTTTCCATCGGATTAGCCATTGGTGGAACATTCCCCTGGTGCGATGTTTGTACGTATATTGCCGCCCAAATGCTGGGTGCTGCCTTAGGAGCATTCCTCGTATGGGTAGTATATAAAGATCACTTTGATACCACAGAAGATGCCGGGGCAAAATTAGGCGTATTCAGTACCAATGCAGAAATAAGCAATCCTGTAATTAGTCTATCCTTAAAAGCATTTCATTTATTTGATTGACAATATATTAGTTTGATTATTTCTTGTTTATATCTGCAAGAATTAGTATCTTTATCTG
>NZ_JARXXA010000002.1 GCF_029892785.1 Parabacteroides sp. PH5-46 | reverse complement strand
GAATAAATACAAACAAAAAATTGCCTATATCATTTTACGGATACAGACAATTTTATTAAGTGAAAAACTTAAAGCCGCTTTTTAAGGGGTGACTAGTTAGAAGATACAGTTTTTTGTGTACTATCATGCAGAAAATAAAATCATCTAAAGGAATAGATTTTCTTGAATTTTACCGAAACTTTCCCTACCTTTACACCATCACTTAAAGAGGAAAAGTTCTCTTAAAAATCACTCTAAAAACGGAGTGAGTAAAGAGTGAGTAGAATACAATCTTCGATAGTTAAACGACTGACAGCATACGGGTTAGATAGGACACTCGAAATCCGTCAACGCCCACAATAAAATTAAGCAGTTACAATAAAAAGTGACTGCTTTTTTTGTATTATATTGGTTGGTTTTAGTGGGCCAAGCTGAAAATCCGGTTGGTAGAAAACTAAAGACGTTCAACAGAAAAGAAATATTTCTTTCTTTTAGTCGTTATATTAATAGTTTTAATAATACAACAATCTCAACTAACCAGCTCAATTCATGGATTATATCGCTTTAATTCCAACAGAAGAATGGCTTAAGTCAATTGCCAGGTTCTTTGACTCTTCAATAGACGGTAATAAGATTTGCATTAACCCGGCTCGTGGGAAGGGATATTTTGAAGCCTTTAGACTTGAAAAGGGGCTTGATATGGTTATGACAGATATTACACTAAATAAAGATGTATATGTTCACAGACAGAAATCAGAGAATAAAGGAATTATAATAAAATACCTGATCCATACACCATCCAGTTTTTCAGTTGTTAAGGATGAAGAAGAGAAGCATGTTATTACTGACGGCATTTATGTTTCTACCTCCCACTCTTTCGACACAAATTATATCAAGGCAGGATATCGGTTTCAGGTATTATCTTTCCACTTATCCCCTGATTGGATAGAACAAAACCACAGTGACGACTCGCTAATATTAAATAAAACGACAACCGTTCATCCTTTTTTTATTTTTGAGAAGATGACGGCAACTATCCTACAGTTGGCAAAGAACCTCTTCACGACTTACGAATCAAACTCTCCCTATAAAAGATTATTGTTCGGGGCTATCTCTACCGAACTTTTAGCAAAGACCCTCTCAATCTTTGATTACAGAAAGAATACCCCTCTAAAGGAAGTAATCAAGAATCAACAGGATATTAACCTTTTACTTGAAATCCGGGAAAAACTGACAAAAAACTTCGTAGAAGGTTGCCCAACGATACAGTCCATATCTGAAGAGTTTGGAATAAGCCCAACAAAGCTGAAATCTAATTTTAAAGTATTCTACGGAAAGTCCATTTTCCAATACTTTCAGCAAGAGCGGATGGAATTGGCAAAAAGAATGATTGAAAGTGGAAACTCCATAGCCGACGTAGGATATACAATCGGATATAACAACCTAAGCAAATTCTCATCAGCCTACAGAAAGCAATTCGGTTTCAATCCGAAAGAAACCCAATTGACTTGATTTGTTTCCATTTGTCCGAAAGGGATAGGATATAGTCTATATGGGCTGAAAGCTTATTCCTCCTTTACGTTCTTTTGCATTGTAAATCATTAAGAGCAAAAAGACGTATATGACAATCAAACAAAGATTCATGTTTTTAGTAATATTGTTTTTGTTGCTGGCACACAATGGCATAGCACAAAGCAGTAAAAAAGAGTATGTCGTTTCAGGTACAATAAGAGACCATGAAAGCCGAGAGTTACTAATTGGAGTAACAGTTGTAGAGCAGGGAAACGAGTCTAACGGGGCAATAACGGATGTGGATGGTGAATATAAGATTAAAGTATCTCCGGGCGAAGCCATTCTTATCATATCTTATATGGGGTACGATAAGGAAGAAATAAAACTTCAGATAAATGCTGATATCACACAGGATATATTCCTGAAAACATCTACTCACAGTTTGCAAGAAGTAGTCGTTTCCGGACGAAAGGCAGATGAAAACGTAACAAGCGTACAAAGCGGGGTAGAGAAAATCAGTATAAAGGAGAGAAATAAACTTCCGGTATTATTAGGAGAGAAAGACATTATCAAGTCCATCCAACTATTGCCAGGAGTAAGATCAACAGGCGAAGGAAGTAGTGGTATATATGTTCGGGGAGGAAGTTCGGATCAGAACTCAATCCTTCTGGACAACATTCCTCTTTATAATACTTCTCACCTGATGGGGTTCTTCTCTACATTCAATTCGGATGTAATTAAAAATGCAACTCTTTACAAAGGAGCGATGCCTGCACAATATGGAGAGAGACTGTCTTCTGTGATTGATATTCAAGCAATGGATGGTGACATGGAAAAATACAACTTCAACGGAGGAATTGGGCTTATCTCTTCCAAACTTAGTATTGACGGCCCTATTCAAAAAGGAAAATCATCCTTTGTTATTGCCGGACGCAGAACATACGCAGATTTAGTAGCGAAAGCAATTGGCGCAGAAGATGCAAAAAGTACCTCTCTTTATTTCTACGACTTAAATATGAAAATGAATTTCAACTTGTCAGACAAAGATCGGTTAACCGTATCCGGTTATTGGGGGAGGGATGTTGTAGGTATGAAGAATCTCTTTAATTGAAATAGTTTCGATCTGATCTGACAGTTAAAGGGCAAACAATTAAGTTTGTATTGCTAAATAGAACAAAAAAGTTTTACCCTTTAAAACTGTCAGAAATGAGTTTAGAAACAAAAGTAATTAAAAGCCGCTTAGGATTACTATCCTTAGCCGAAGAATTAGGCAATGTATCAAGAGCCTGCAAGTATTTAGGTTATAGTAGAGAAACCTTCTATCGTTACAAAGATTTGTTTGCAGAAGGAGGTGAAGCAGCTCTTCGAGATATGAATCGCCGAGTCCCCAATATCAAGAATCGCATAGAGGCGCATATCGAAGAGCGGGTTGTTGCCTTTGCCATTGAAAACCCTGCATTTGGTCAAACCAGAGCTTCCAACGAGCTAAAGAAAGAAGGGATGTTCGTCTCCCCTTGTGGAGTTCGTTGTGTCTGGCTTCGCCATGATTTGGAGACCTTCCAAAAGCGACTCAAAGCTCTTGAAGCTAAAGTTGCACAAGAAGGCTTAATCCTTACGGAATCACAAGTTGTAGCATTGGAAAAAGCCAAAGAAGAGAAGGTCGCTCATGGCGAAATAGAAACACATCATCCAGGTTTTCTTGGTGCACAGGACACTTACTACGTTGGTTATATCAAAGGTGTTGGCAAAATCTACCAGCAAACATTTATCGACACTTACTCCAAAGTGGCTACGGCAAAGCTTTATGACCGAAAGTTAGCCTTGGTAGCTGCTGATATGCTCAATGATAGAGTTGTTCCTATGTACGACCAGTATGTTATTCCTTTAATGCGTATTTTGACCGACAGAGGTACCGAGTATTGTGGAGCAAGAGAGCATCATGAGTTTCAGTTATATCTTGCTATAGAGGATATTGATCATACGAAAACAAAAGCCAAAAGTCCTCAAACAAATGGGATTTGTGAACGTTTCCACAGAACGATGCAAGACGAGTTCTATGCAACCGCTTTTCGTAAAAAGATTTATAGCACGATAGAAGAACTACAAACTGATCTTGATGTTTGGTTGGAGTATTACAACAACGAAAGACCGCATTCGGGTAAACATTGTTATGGCAAAACCCCCATGCAGACTTGGAATGACAGTCTGTATCTGGCAAAAGAAAAGCTATTATCAAATCATTATCAAAATGTTGTATCTTTGCCCCTGTCAGGTGAAGTGGAAACGGGCTCTGCTGGGGAGCAACCCGTCAGAAATAACCTGACTGACTGGAATGGTCAAGGGGGACGAAAATCCCCCTCTAATAATCTTACTATTCCAAGAAATTATGTCTTAGAAAACCCAAATATGCAAATCTGATGAATTTGCCCTACTGTCAGATCAAGTCCGAACTTTTACACTTTAATAATAGTTATGGCAATCTATCAGGTGCCATGCGCTGGAGTAGGAATTTCAACAGTAAATTATTGATGAATACATCCTTAATCTATAATAACTACTCTACAAAAGCCGAGGAAAACATGGATGTAGATATGAAAGTCTCAACGGATATCAATGATTATATCTTAAAACAAGATTTCTCTCTCTTCTCTTCCGAGAAAAGTACATTGCGCTTCGGATATAGTAGCACCTATCATAATATAGGCCCCGGCAAATACAAATATGAAGAAAATGCAGGAACCGACAGAACCCTTCAGAACCGTTACTCATGGGAAAATGGAGTTTACGTAAGCCATCAGTTTAAACTTTCTGATAAATTGGAGTTACTGTATGGACTTAGAGCATCTGCATTTTCGGTACTTGGTAAAGGTAGCTTCTATACGTTGGATCAGAATCATAATGTAATTGATACTACATTTTATAAATCAGGCAAGATAGTAAAAACCTATTTTAATATCGAACCCCGTATCTCCGTCAATTACAACTTGAGCAATAACTCTTCTCTGAAAGCATCTTATGCGCGAACGACACAGAATATGCATTTACTGTCGAACAGTGCGATGAGCGAATTATCGGAGCGGTGGACTTCCAGTTCCAACTATATCAAACCTCAGATTGCCGATCAGGCGTCATTGGGTTATTTCCGCAATTTCGCAGACAATCGGTTTGAGTTCAGTGTCGAGGGTTATTATAAAGAGATGAAAAACCAGATCGACTTTAAGGATAATGCGAATACTTCACGCAAAGATGATATAGAGACAGAGTTATTGTTTGGAAAAGGAAGAGCGTATGGCGTTGAGTTTTTATTAAGGAAACGAACGGGGCGGTTCACGGGTTGGATATCCTATACCTTATCGAAATCCGAAAAGAAGATAGACGGGATAAATCAGAACAAATGGTATAACGCCACACAAGACCGGACGCATGACATATCCGTTGTCGGCATGTACGAACTCAGCGATAAGTGGTCATTCTCTGCGGCATGGGTCTATTATACAGGAAATGCGGTTTCTTACCCCAGTGGAAAATATCCGGTAGACGGCTACGAAATTCCTTATTTCACCGAACGTAACGGCTACAGGGCTCCCGCTTATCATCGTCTTGACTTAGAAGCGACTAAAGTCCTAAAGGAAACAAAGAGGTTCACATCCGAACTATCTATCGGACTTTATAATGCTTACGGCAGGGAAAATCCGTACATGATAGAATTTAAGACAAATAAAGATGACCCCAATAAGTTATCTACTTATCAATATTCATTATTCAAATTTATGCCGTCCGTCTCATGGAATTTCAAATTTTAAACAACAATCGTCATATGAAAGTCAAAATATCAATCCTTATACTTGCTTCACTCTTCTTCTCCTACGAACAGGAAGTAGAACTAAAAGTAAATACATCAGAGCCTTGTTATGTTATTGAGGCTCAGATAGCACTCGGAGAATTTGCTAAGGTCAATATTGTTGAATCTAAAAATTATGGGGAGGACAATCAGTATCCTCCTGTACGCAACGCTATAGTTTCCATTTCGGATAACACCGGAGAAAAAGAAACGTTAGAACTAATGGCTTCGGGGTTATATGAATCAACGAAGATAAAAGGCATCGAAGGACGAATCTACCAGCTAAACGTTGAAATAGAACAACAAGAATACACATCGGTAGCGACTATGCCATACGCAGTACAGATAGAAGACATGATAATGTTTAAAACAACGACAGATACCTATTTCCCTAAAATAACCTATAACGATCCTCCGGGAATAAGAAACTACTACCGGGCAATTCTATCTATCAATGGCAAACGAATGCCCGGTATGGAAGTGATGGATGACAGAGATACAGACGGGAAAAAGAACAGTAGCCTGATCCTTTTTGATCCTGAATATAATGGCGGAGACGACATCAAGAAAGGGGATGTAGTCTGTATCGAAATGCAATGTCTTGACAAAGGCGCCTATACCTATTTTGAATCACTAAATAGGATCAATGAGTCTTTAGCCAACCCTACCAGCAATATAACAGGAGGCGCATTGGGCTATTTCGGTGTTTATACTAGTGATACAAAAGAAATAATAGCCGACTGGTAAATGCTCGGGTTTATTTCTTCAGAAAACAGGTTTTAAGAACAATAGAGCTTCCGTCTATCTTGCAGTCAACTTCTTCCGGAACGTCTGTCAGGCGGATGCTCTTTACTTTGGTACCACGCTTTATCACCATTGAGGAACCTTTTACTTTCAGGTCTTTGATTACAGTAACACTGTCGCCATCCATCAGTTCAGCGCCATTGCTGTCGCGGGGGATATTATCGCCTGCTTCCGACTGTTCATCTCTCATAAACTCTGCACCACAATCGGGGCATATGTACATTGTTCCGTCAAAATAGGTATTTTCCGATGTACAAACCGGACATTTTGGGATATCACTCATATTACTTGTCTTATCATTTAAGCGCACAAAGGTAGTCTTAATTCGGGAAAAATGTCTCTTTTTTACAATGAACTACTTCTACAAACACATATCTTTGCCGAAATAACATGGAAGAATTCAAGATCATACAGCCCTCGCCACTGCTTGCGCCATACATAAAGAACTACTGGCTACTGAAAACAGCTTGTGATTCTCCAACGTTGGCACGAACGGTTCCTACCGGTATGATGAATCTGATATTTCACCGGGGCAATCGTCTGTTATCCGTTCACGATAACGAACTTCATCCCCGTGCATTTCTAAGCGGACATGAAAAAACGTTTGCCGATCTCGAGTATACCGGGCAAATCAATATGATTTTCGTTGTCTTTCGTCCGGCAGGCGTCAAGGCCTTTTTTGACTTGCCCATGCATAAGATCAACAACCTGCGCGTAACAGCCAACGAACTAGGAGACAAAGAACTGGCAGAGTTGGAACATTCGCTAACAAGCATTGAAGATGACCCATTATGCATCCTGCTGATCGAGCAGTTCCTATTGAAGCGACTGAGCCGTCTTGCCGAATATAACCTGAAACGGATAGAGGCTACCATCCACTTGATCAATACGGGTCAGACTGATGTGGCCTTACTCGCCAATACTGCCTGCCTGAGCACCAAACAGTTTCAGCGCATTTTCTCGGAGTATGTCGGTTCAAACCCCAAGGAATTTTCCCGAACAATCCGCTTCCAACGGGCATTACATAGGCTTGAGACCTGTCCACAAACCAGCCTTACCGACTTGGCTTACCAATGCGGATATTTCGATCAATCTCATATGATTAAGGAATTCAAGGCTCTTTCCGGCTATACGCCGAGCGAGTACTTAGAGACTTGTCCCCCTCATTCTGATTATTTCAACTAAATACCACTTTGTCTCTTTTTTACAATTCTGACCATTCTTCAATCTCTACTTTTGCTTTCTCATTATTAAAGAATTAAAGTCATGGACAAAAAGACATTAACAGAGAAAGCAAAATCACATTTACAGGTGTTATGTTCCGAAATTGGCGAACGCCGGGTTGGAAGTACAGAAAACCGCAAGGCAACAATCTATGCAAAGAAAGTTTTGAAAGAGTCAGGCTGGGAAACCGAAGCAACCGAACTATCGGTTATTGACTGGAAAACCAATGGCGCAGCATTGAGCTGTAACGGTCAGTCATTCGAGGTATATTCGTCTCACTACTCTTTAGGGTGTTCTGCACAAGGCGAACTGATTGCAATCAATACTATCGGCCAACTGGAACAGACCAATATTAAGGATAAAATCGTCCTTCTTTACGGAGAGATTGCGTCACAACAAATAGCCCCGAAGCACTTCCCCTTTTGGAATCCCGAAGAGCATCAACACATTATCTCCTTGTTGGAGAAAGGCAACCCCAAAGCCCTCGTTTGTGCTACGGAACGCAATTCGGCAACTGCAGGCGGCATTTACCCCTTCCCTTTGTTCGAGGATGGCGATTTCGATATTCCATCGGTCTACATGAAAGATACCGAAGGCGAAAAGCTACTCTCCTGCACAGGTCAAACGGTAGAACTCGAGTCTAGAGCGATCCGTATTCCCGAAACAGCATTCAACGTAATCGGAAGAAACACCAAGCAAGTCAAAGATCGAATTGTTATCACCGCTCACATAGATACAAAAATCAATACGTCGGGAGCAATAGATAACGGGACAGGTGTGGCAATCGTTTTGTTGTTAGCAAAATTACTTAAGGAACAACCTCTTAACCTTCCGACAGAATTAGTGATCCTGAATGGCGAAGATTATTACGGCGCACCGGGACAGGTAAAATACATGGAACAGAATACCGGAACGTTCAGCGATATACTACTGAATATAAACATAGACGGAGCAGGATACAAAGACGGTCTTTCCTGCTTCTCTGCTTTCGATCTTCCTGAAAATATACTCAACACACTACATAAAGTACTTAGGGATACTCCTGAAATTGTTGAAGGGCTTCCGTGGTATCAGGGCGACCATAGTATGTTCTTGCAAAACGGCTGCCCGGCAATCGCCGTCAGCTCGCAATGGTTTATAGAGAATATGGAATGCCAGGAGATTACCCATACTCCGAAAGACAATCTCGAGATAGTCAATTACGAACGGATTGCAGAGTGCGCTCTTGGCATAGCAGCATTGATAAGGGAGTTAAAACTATTCTAATATAAGATTGTTTATATGATAGCATCTTACATGAAAGTATATGGACAACGAAGTGGTAATGCCTGTTTTGTTCATTGGGCACGGAACACCTATGAACGCTATCGAAGACAATCCCTTTTCAAGGAAATGGAAAGAAGTGGGGAAAATCTTACCTCGCCCTGAAGCTATATTATGCATCTCGGCTCACTGGGAAACCGGTTTATCCATGGCTACAGCCATGGATAAACCTAAGACTATCCACGATTTCGGAGGCTTCCCCGAAGAATTGTTCAGGCAACAATACCCTGCCTCCGGCTCACCTCAGCTGGCTGATATACTTTATAATCGTATAAAAATATCCGAAATAGAAAAAGACTATCGATGGGGCTTGGATCATGGCACATGGTCATTCTTGAAACATATGTATCCGGATGCTGATATTCCGGTTGTACAACTAAGTATTGATTATACCCGGGATATGCAATTCCACTATAATCTTGGAAAAGAACTGTCATTTCTCCGCCGCAAGGGTATGTTGATTGCCGGAAGCGGCAATATGGTGCACAATCTACGCTTTGCCCGTCCCAACAAAGAAGGTTTTAATTATGAGTTTGCATATGAATGGGCCGGAACACTAAACGATGTAATGAAAAAGAAAATTCTGGCCGGCGATCACACTTCAATGATCAACTACCGTACGCTAACTTCGGAAGCCCATCTTGGAATACCCAGCGAAGAACACTACATCCCTTTGATTTATGCTCTCGGCTTGCAAGAACCGGAGGACAAGGTAGAGATATTCAATGACATGATAGTGGCCGGATCCATTTCCATGAGCTCACTGATAATCGGAAATAATATACCTCACATATAGCTAAAATCATAAATTGTATTACATTTGCAGTCTATGTGTAAAACAAAGAAGGATTTGGTGTAGTAAATAACCTTTAGGCGTTCTGCTTAAGGTTATCCCTCAGTTTGCACTCAGGCATATTCTTGCCGGAGTTATTTTCATATCTATATACGAAAGAAAGTAGGAATGATTTGTTGAATCATTTCAGCTTTTAATTATTAATATTCAAAATTGAGTAATCATGAGTAACGAAAATAAAACAATTTACGAATTCGACTTTAATTTCATTTGCGAATACTTCGCCAGCGTAGAACGACAAGGACCCGGAAGCCCCGAAACCACCATCAAAGCCTTGAGCTTTATAGATAACTTGACTAATGAGTCCCGTATCGCCGACTTGGGCTGCGGAACGGGTGGACAAACCATGGTTTTGGCGCAGAACGCTCCGGGACAGGTTACCGGACTCGACTTGTTCCCCGATTTCGTTCACATCTTCAACCGTAATGCCGGGCAACTTGGTTTGCAAAACAGAGTAAAAGGCATCGTTGGTTCGATGGATAATCTACCGTTTGGAAAAGAATCTTTAAACCTTATCTGGTCTGAAGGAGCTATCTATAATATCGGCTTTGAACGGGGATTGAACGAGTGGAAACAGTATCTGAAGAAAGGCGGCTACATAGCCGTATCGGAAGCCTCATGGTTTACGGATGAACGTCCCGATGAAATCAACGACTTCTGGATGGAAAACTATCCCAGAATAGACACCATTCCGAACAAGGTTGCCCAAATGCAGCAAGCCGGATACGTTCCCGTTGCCACCTTTATCATTCCCGAGAATTGCTGGACAGAACACTTTTATGCACCTTGCCATAAGGCGCAGGAAGAGTTCCTGAAAAAGTACCCGGGTAACCAAACGGCCGAAGAATTAATAGCAGGCCAACGCCGCGAAGAGCGTTTATACCATGCGTATAAAGACTTTTACGGCTATGTATTTTATATTGGAAAAAAGCAATAACACAATGAACAACTTACAACTATACGGTTGGAATGAAGAACTGTTCCAACAAAAACAAAACTCCAGTTACAAAGACCTTATTCATGGGCGGGTAACGGTTACGCATAAAACCTGCTACGAGGTAGTAGCCGAAGCAGGTTTTTATACCTGCGAACTTGCCGGAAACATGCTCTACGGAAAGGATTCTTCCGAATATCCATGTACAGGCGACTGGGTTATTTTCCAACCCATTGATACGGACAAAGGTATCATTCTTGATAGCCTGCCCCGGCAGAAAACACTTTATCGCCTTAAAAGCGGTACGGTTTCGGAAAGGCAGGCCATCGCCTCGTTTATCGACAAAGCCTTCATCGTACAAAGCCTGGACGAAAACTTTAATGTCCGGCGGATTGAACGTTTCCTGTTGCAAACGGCAGACGAAGACATTCAGCCCGTATTGGTATTGACTAAAACGGACTTAGGCTTCGATAAGGAAGAGACAGAAAGCGCTCTGAAGCATATTTCGGATAAGATACCGGTATTCTATACCAGTACGGAATCTGCAGAAAGCATTGCTCAGCTTCGAGCGTTTATCGCTCCGGGAGAAACGATTGTCTTCACTGGTATGTCGGGCGTAGGGAAAAGCACATTAATCAACGCCCTTTGCGGACGAGCGCTTTTGCAGACAGGTGCCATCAGCGACTCAACAGGGAAAGGCAAACACACCTCTACCCGCCGAGAAATGGTATTGATGCCGGATTCCGGTGTATTGATTGATACTCCGGGAATAAAACTATTTGGTGTGACAAGCGATAATACCGACAAGCTGTCTGACATCCTGGATATATCAGATTACGAGGGCAAATGCCGCTTCAAAGACTGCCAGCACGTCAACGAAAAAGGATGTGCCGTAATCGAAGCCGTAGAAAACGGTGAGATAGACCGTGGCGTATATGATAGCTATCTGAAACTTCGCCGGGAAGCATGGCATTATACAGCTTCTGTTCATGAGAAAAGAAAATACGAGAAGTCATTTACCAAGATGGTAAAGAATTACAAAAACGACGAATCATATTTGACGGGAAATAAAGCAAAATAGCATAATACTTTTTGCGCTTTCCTACTAAGCTATGCGTCTTTGCATGGTAGAAAATCGTTGGCCGATAATTATCGGTCAGTTGGCCGACAGCCGTCAGCCAACTGGCTGACAATTGTCGGTTAATTGGTTGATGGCTATCGGCCAACAAAAACAAGGCAAGATATTTCTCCTGCAGTTCAACCGACTTTTCAGAATATACTTCTATTTCGTGTATTGTTGTGAATAATCTGCCCAATATAAACAAAGTATAGACCAATGCAGGAAGAAGGATTTGACTATCTTTGCAGTAGAAGAATCAGTAAGCATAACGAATATGAAGAAAGTCAATATCACGAGTATTGTATTGTTGGTTTATTTGGCAGTGATGGCAGTGATAGGATGGCCAGGCAAGAAGGAAGATCCGAACTATACGGAGTATTTCCTGATCATAGGGCTTTCGGTTGGCGTAATCCTGTTGCTCAGATACGTACAAAGCAAACGGGTGAAGTCGCGAGAGAAATGGAAAAACAAAGAATGAATGAAACAAAATAACCCATCTGTTAATAATATCGATTGCGTTTTTGATGGTTTTCAGGAAATCTTCCTATATTTGTAATAATTTAGGAATTGGAATATGAGATTGATCCTTTCATTCTTTTTGGTGATTCTGCTAAGCGGAAGTGGTTTGTTCGCTGTACATGCGCAACAGACTAATACGTCTGCTGCCGTAAAGCAACAACCCGAGGTTCCTCCTGTCGAAGTGTACGCCATCGACAACCGCATCAAGGTGTCGAACGCACCAGTAGGCAGCAAACTTGAGATATACAGTGTAGTAGGTATAAAAGTGGTAGAAATAGAACTAAAACAACCCTCCGGCGAATACACTGTAAATATTGCAAAAGGTTATTACATCATACGTATTGGAGATACTGTTCGCAAAGTGGCTATCCGTTAAAAATCCCGTATTTTTCTTTCTTTGAACCCTACATTTTATGTACACCCGGCATTTGTTCATCAAACACCAGGTTAAATAGCTATTTAGCAACAAACTAAATAAAGAAACCAGTCGCAGCATAATGCATTTTTAACAAATAAACCTGCTTATTTTTACTTTTTTTGTCTAAATATTAAACTAAAAGACGCGTTATTTGCCCATGTTAAAAAGAGAGGTTGTTTATATATGAGGAAGTCTACTATATGGTTATTGGCCGTTGTAATGGCATTCGCTTTTGCGGGCTTACTTTATCTACAGGTAAACTACATCAGCGAGATACTCAAAACACGCAGCGAACAATTCAATGAAACAGCGAAGAAATGTTTATTTCAGGTATCCAAGAACCTGCAACAGGACGAAACACGCAAATACATTGAAGACGACCTGAATAAGGAACTGGGGAATTACCAGTACCAAACATTCGACGCACAACGCCTCAGGGAACAGTTGAACAGTAGTAGCACCAGCAGTCAGGAAAGTTTCCAACTGCAAATAAGAGAGCCCGATGGCACGACCCAACGTCTTGAGCTACACAGTTTCAGCAACACTCAGTCGCAACCCTTGTCGTCGCTTATCCGGAAGCAATCACCCAGCAACATTGTATCCAGGTCTACGGAACTGGCCGACTCATACAAGCGTCGTTATCTGTACAATGCAGAACTGATCAACGAAGTGGTGGTAAGCATGTTAAATGCCTCAAGACTTCACCCCATAGAGGAACGTATCGACTTCAAAGCGCTGAAGAACTACCTAACAACGGAGTTTGTTAATAATGGTTTGAACTTACCCTTTGTTTTTTCTGTTATTAACAAAGACGGAAATACGGTGTATCAAAGTGGAGAAATCAAGAACCCGCCCATTGCGTCGGATGTATTAACAGCGGCACTATTTCCGAACGATCCTCCGTCGAGGCTAAACTACCTCAGGGTGTATTTCCCTACAAAGCAGGATTACATATACAATGAAGTATCGTTTATCGTACCGTCTGTTATCTTTTCGCTGTTGATTCTGGTTACGTTTACGTTTACATTATATATTGTATTCCGCCAGAAGAAACTATCGGAGATGAAAAACGACTTTATCAACAATATGACGCATGAGCTGAAAACCCCGGTTTCTACCATCTCACTAGCCTCACAGATGTTGAAAGATTCGGATATCACCAAAAGCCCTGATGTATTTAAACATATATCGGGCGTAATAAACGACGAAACCAAGCGATTGGGATTCTTGGTTGAAAAAGTATTGCAGATGTCTCTATTCGAGCGCCAGAAAGCCACCCTTAAGCTGAAAGAGATGGATGCCAACGATATGATTGCCAACATTGCCAATACATTCGTGCTGAAGGTAGAGAAATACGGCGGTACACTGGATATAGACTTGCGGGCAGAAGAGTCTGCCATTTATGCAGACGAACTCCATCTGACAAACGTATTATTCAACCTGATGGACAATGCCGTAAAATACCGTCGCCAGGATGTTCCGCTAAAATTACTAGCCACCACCTGGAATGAAAACGGCAAACTATTGATCTCAATAGAAGACAATGGTATCGGTATAAAAAAAGAATACCACAAAAAGGTATTCGACCGATTCTTCCGCGTACCCACAGGCAACGTACACGACGTAAAAGGCTTCGGACTAGGGCTTGCTTACGTACGCAAGATAGTGGAAGACCACAGCGGAAGCATCCGGGCTGAAAACGGTGCCGGAAACAAAGGAACGAAATTTATTATTACTTTACCTCTTATAAAAAGTTAGTCATGGAAGAAAAACTAAGAATTTTATTTTGCGAAGACGACGAGAACCTAGGAATGCTGTTAAGAGAATACTTACAAGCAAAAGGTTACATTACAGACCTATTCTCCGACGGAGAAGCCGGCTACAAAGGTTTTACTAAAGGAAAATACGACCTTTGCGTACTAGACGTTATGATGCCGAAAAAAGACGGCTTCACCTTGGCACAGGAAATCCGTTCGATTAATCCGGACATACCCATCATTTTCCTTACTGCTAAAACAATGAAGGAAGATATACTGGAAGGATTCAAGATCGGAGCAGACGATTATCTGACAAAACCGTTCAGCATGGAAGAGTTGCTGCTGCGTATCGAAGCCATCCTTCGTCGCGTGAAAGGCAAAAAACTGAAAGATATTCCTTTCTACAAGCTGGGCAATTTCATGTTCGACACACAAAAGCAAACACTGGGTATCGGCGACAAAGTAACGAAGCTGACCACCAAAGAGTGCGAACTTTTGAGTCTGCTCTGTGCACATGCCAACGAGATACTGGAACGTAATTATGCACTGAAAACGATCTGGGTAGATGACAACTACTTCAACGCCCGCAGCATGGACGTTTACATCACAAAACTACGTAAACTACTGAAAGATGATCCCGCTATCGAGATTATCAACATCCATGGAAAAGGATACAAATTAATCACTCCTTCGGGCGAAGAACAAACCAAAGAAGAAGGTGGCGTTCAGATACTCTAAGATATATTGAGAGTTAGAAAAAGAGAGTTGGAAATTTCCAGCTCTCTTTTTGTTAATTAAGTAATTTCTTTACGACTTCGGAAATGGCACGTCCTTCAGCTTTGCCGGACAAGGCTTTGTTGGCAGCGCCCATTACTTTGCCCATATCTTTAGGCCCTTCTGCACCTACTTGTGCGATGATTTCTTTCAGGGCTGCTTCCAGTTCTTCGGGAGTCATTTGTTTGGGAAGATAGACTTCCATCACTTTTACCTGTGCAAGTTCGGCATCTGCCAAGTCGTCGCGGTTTTGACTTTTATATACTTCGGCGGCGTCTTTACCTTGCTTTACAAGTTTCTGGATAATCTTCAGGGCAGCATCATCACTCAGTTCATCATTGGCTCCCGGAGCAGTCTTTGCTTCGAGAAAATATTTCTTTATGTTTCTTAAAGACTCAAGAGCGACTTTGTCTTTCGCTTTCATCGCGTTTTTTATGTCTTCACTGACTTTTTCAAATAAATCCATAACGTATGTTGTTTATATTATATATCAATTAAAACTGATAACTTTTCCTCCCGAAGAGTCTTTACCTTTTGTATTCTGAGAAGTGGATGTTGTAGTGGAAACATCCAGGTTTCCAGAAATCTTACTCCGGAAATCATTAATAGATTTCGACGAACGTTTATAAGTCGGATTCCCTTCCAGCCAGCCGATGATTGCATCATCGTCCAGTTCGTCAGCAGAAAGAACTACAATCTTATGACGGGAAGAAACATTACTGATCCGGTGTTTGTGAAGGTCTTCATAATAACGGCCGATCATTGACTGGTTCTTCTCTATCTCATCCTGATGTTTTTTGGCAATTTGCGGAATATCTTCCATACCGAAGCCGGTAGCCAGGATGGTCATCTTAACCTTCCCGCCTAAGCTATTATCAATGGCGGTACCCCAGATTACATCGATTTCGCTGTTGAAGCGAGCCATAAACTCGTCTACGTCGTTCATTTCTTTCATCTTCAATTCGGCATCTTCGCTGAAAGAAACATTAAACAATATCTTACGGGCCGTAAAGATATCGTTGTTGTTTAGCAAGGGTGAGGTAAGCGCTTCTTCGATAGCTATCTTCACACGGCCTTCTCCTTCTCCGAATCCGTTACTCATCAGGGCAACGCCACCGTCTTTCATGGTGGTATGTACATCGGCAAAGTCTAAGTTGATAATCCCGGGAACAGTAATAATCTCGGCAATGCTTTTAGCCGCTGTAGCCAGCGTATCATCAGCCTTGGCAAAGGCTTCGCGCATAGAAAAGTCGCCATAGATATCAAACAGACGCTCATTATTGATTACCAGCAGGGCATCTACGTTTTTGCCAATCTCCTCTACCCCATTTAGTGCCTGAATAATTTTCGTTTCGCCCTCGAACATAAAAGGAATCGTAACGATACCTACAGTCAGGATATCCATTTCTTTGGCAATACGTGCAATCACCGGAGCAGCCCCCGTACCTGTTCCACCACCCATTCCGGCTGTAATAAACACCATCTTGGTGCCATCGCCAAGCATATTCTTTATAACCTCCAGGCTCTCTTCTGCTGCTTGGCGGGCTCTTTCCGGTTTATTTCCGGCCCCCAGACCTTGGGTAATCTTTTCGCCCAGAACAACTCTTTCAGGCACATCGGAACGTTCCAACGCCTGATTGTCTGTATTACATAATACAAACGACACATCATGTATGCCTTGACGATACATATGGGTAACAGCATTACCGCCACCACCGCCTACTCCGATCACTTTAATTATCTTAAGTCGATCTCTGGGTACATCATAATCAAGTATTGTATTGTCCATCTCTGTTCTCCTTTAATAAATTAATCTTCGTCTTCCGAGTTGTTTTTCTTATTTCTAGAGCCTCCCATTTCTTCGCCGTCAAACAGCATTCCAGAAACTTTTTCCAAGAAACTACTCTTCTTGTTTTTCTTTTTGTTATCGCCAGACTTTGTGGTAACAGGCGTTGGATCATCCTCTACAGTAACAACCTCCTCCATTTCTTTTTCCGGAACAACCGGCGGCTCTTCCTTTCTTACCGTCATTACAGGAGGTGTTGGCGGAGTCGGAGGCGTATAGGCACAATTAATACTGCCTTTTGAAAGTAAGCCGATAGCTACCGCTAATTCCGGTTCAACCGACACATTCGATCTTTCTATCAAGCCTTTGCGCACCGTTGCATGCCGCACTTCGGTTTTCAGTCTCTTACGGATGTGTTCGTCCAGGTTTTTCAAGGAGGCTCCTCCTCCGGCAATGATAACACCTGCGCCCAAATCACCCGGCTGAATATATTCTTCCAGACGAACGATCACATTTTCTACGATTTCCTGCACACGAGCCTCTACTACTACATTGATTTCCGAAACCTTAGCTTTACGTTGCGAACCGTTAGCGGTATTAATCTCTACCAATTCGTCGTTTTCTTTGTCCAATACAACGTCTCCATAGGCTATCTTCACCCGTTCGGCTTCCGCTTCTACCATATTCAAGGTAACCATGTCTTTTGTAATCAGACTAGCGCCTAAAGGAACAACACACATACCTACCAAACGTTTATTTTTAAAGATAGTAAGAGAAGTTACCCCGCCACCAAAATCGATTAACGCGCAACCTAATTCCTTTTCGTCATCACTTAAAACTACATCGGACAAGGCCAATGGAGAAACAATGATCCCAACAACATCTTTCTTTACCCGTTCGTTGATGCTATTTATTATATTCCGCCTTACAGACGGGCGGCATACGATTAATTTATAGTGAGCCTCGATACGGCTACAGGAAACTCCTACCGGATTAACTTCCTGCTTTCCATCTACCGAGTAAATAGGTGAAACAATAGACAACACATCCAAGCCTTCAGGCTTATAATTTTTACATTCTTTGTAAAGCCCATCAACCACATCGGCGCCAACCACGCCTTCCGCACCCAATGATTTGGCTACTACATGATCGATAGAACGAAGCGATTGTCCTCCTACACCAACATATACTTTAATAATGCTGGCTCCGGGAATCTTATTTTCCAGTTTCTTGATAAGCGAACTGATTTGGAAAGCAGCGTCTTCCACATTATAAATAACGCCTCGCCTTATACTATTTGCCGAATGTTCCCTTTCACAGGCCAGAATCGTAAGCCCTCCGCTATCATTCTTTGCGCCTACAATTCCCGTTATATAAGATGATCCCAAATCAACGGCTGCTATAAAGTTGGTGTTTGCCATATCTGCTTATTTTTTGGTACAAACTATCTGATCTTTAAATTTTAAATTAATGAGGCTATATTTCTCCCAACCCATTTTTGGTATCGCTTGTTCATAAAAAAGCTGCAAATTGTCCAGCTTCCCCCGGAAACCATCAAACGAACCTAACAGGATACGATGATCTCCCACGCGCGGAATCAATATAACATCATGGTCCGGATAAACAAATATCTGTTCTATCTGATTATTCCAAAACGTATTCTCCTGCAAAAATAATGCAAATTTGTACAAGTCGGTTGTTGCCAGCTCTTTTTCGATATATCCGCTCGCTACAGGCACATGCGCTGCATAGCGGCTGCTTATCGGCATGGTACTACCTTGACTGTCTATATAAAAGTTGCCTCTGACTCCTATCACCCGCAAAATAGGCATTTTTTGTTTTACTTCCAATTTTATTATTCCCGAAGGAGTTTTATAGGCTTCCACACTGGCTATCATTTCGTTAGTCAGAAGCTGCGTTTCTATCTTATGGGTATTGATAGCATTCATCGGTTTCCCTACAGGATTCAGCTTAGCCTGTTTCAAAAGCGACAGCAAATCGGCTTCCGTTACAAAATGTTTGTCCAGGCTATCTTTCACCACGACAACTAACTCGCGGCAAACATCTTCTTGTTTTGTATCCTTAAAAAAGACAGCGGCAGCTACGATATAGCCAAACAACAAGATGGCTATAATAATCGATATTACTCTGATGGCCATTTATTCAATATCTGTTTTACGGGTTCAACCAAGCGATCTATATCACCGGCACCAAGCATTAATACTACTTCGTACGAGCCGGAAGCTATCAAGTCGGGAAGTTGCTCTTTCGTGCACAACTTCTTATCGGGAATCGTTACTTTATCAAAAATAAGCCTGGAAGTGACTCCCGGTATCGGTTCTTCCCGGGCCGGGTATATATCCAGCAGGATCAGCTCGTCGAGCAAAGACAGGCTGGCGGCAAAATCATCCACAAAATCACGGGTACGAGAATACAGGTGAGGTTGGAAAATACCCGTCAGTTTCTTTCCTGCATAAAGTGCCTTGACAGACAAAATACTTTCTTTCAGTTCTGCCGGATGGTGCGCATAGTCGTCAATCAAAACGACGTGGTCGTTCTTCAGACGGAAGTCGAAGCGACGCTCCGGGCCTTTAAAGGAGAGCATCCCCTTCTTTAACTCATCAGCCGTTGCACCATTCAGCCAGGCTAAGGCCATAGCGGCAATACCATTCTCTATATTTACTTTTACCGGGACACCAAGCTCTACATCGGCGATACGGATACCGGGGCCTACAAAGTCAAAGCAGATCTCCCCATTCCCGATGCGGATATTTTCAGCATAGAAGTCAGCTTTTTCCGATGCGGAATAGGTGTATAATTTCGTACCCTGAGAAAGGCGGGGTGTTACCTGAATCCCTTTTTTCATAATCAGGCAACCGTCCGGACGGATCAGGGAAGTAAAATGCTCAAAACTCTCCCGGTATGCTTCTGCTGTTCCGTAGATATCCAGATGATCGGGATCGGCAGAGGTAATCACTGCCATATAAGGCGTCAGCCAATGAAAAGAACGGTCAAACTCGTCCGCCTCAATCACTGTCAGGTCGCTTTTATCAGAGAGCAACAAATTACTATCATAATTCTTCAGAATACCTCCCAGGAAGGCATTGCAATCCACATGCGACTGCTTCAATAAATGAGCAACCATAGAAGAAGTAGTGGTCTTACCGTGCGTTCCGGCCACACAAATGCCCCGGGAAGCCTTGGTGATCTCTCCCAACACCTGCGCCCGCTTCATCACCACAAAACCATTCTGCCTAAACCAGGATAGCTCGGCATGCGATTCGGGTACGGCAGGTGTATACACCACCAAGGTGTCAGCCGCAGAGCGAAAAGACTCCGGTATCAGATGAACACCTTCTTCGTAATGAATGGAAGCTCCTTCCTTGTTTAATTCAACAGTCAGGGCAGAGGATGTTCTGTCATAACCGGCTACCCGCTTCCCCTTCGCCAGGAAATAGCGGATTAAGGCACTCATTCCGATCCCTCCTGCCCCTACAAAATAAATAGAGGCTATTTTATGTATATCTATATTATTCATGCTTTCGCAATAATCTTTACTATTTCGTCAACGATATGTTCGGCACTATCCGGCAAAGCCAGCCCGGCAATATGCTCGCTTAATTCCCTGAGGCGGTTATCATCATTCACCAGGGCTAAGGCCGTTGGCAGTAATGTTTCTTCGGCATCTTTATCGGCTACATACACCGCAGCATCTTTATGTACCAATGCCAGCGCATTCTTGGTCTGATGGTCTTCCGCCACATTGGGGGAAGGCACCAGCACTGTCGGTTTCTTCAACAGGCACAACTCGGAGATAGTCCCCGCACCGGCTCGTGAAATTACCAGATCGGCCACAGCATAGGCATAGTCCATCCTTGTTACAAAGTCCATACAACGGATAGAAGCCTCATCGTAGTTCTTCAACTGCTCTTTTGCTTCATTGAAATAAAAACGCCCTGTTTGCCAAATCAGCTGTATGCCGGACGCAGCGATCTTATCCAATACCCCTTGTACACTTCGGTTGATTGTTCGGGCACCAAGGCTTCCGCCAACAACCAGAATTGTTTTTTTCTCAGACGAGAGCGAAAAATAATCATACGCTTCCGATTTTTTGCCGGACGTATCTAAAAATAAATTGCTCCTGACCGGATTTCCGGTCAACACAATCTTTTCCGCCGGGAAGAATTTCTCCATTCCATCGTAAGCCACACATATCTTAGAGGCTTTTTTTGCCAACAGTTTATTCGTTACCCCGGCATAGGAGTTTTGTTCCTGAATCAGGGTAGGTATCCCCAGCGAAGCAGCCACCCACAAGGTAGGCCCACTGGCATAGCCTCCTACTCCTACGGCAATATCCGGTTTAAACTCCCGGATGGTTTTCTTGGCCAGGCGAAGGCTCTTTATCAGGCGACCTATCACCTTTATATTATTCAATAACCTGGAGCGGTCGAAGCCGCTTACAGGCAAACCTACAATCTTATATCCGGCAGCAGGAACACGTTCCATCTCCATCCGGTTATCAGCCCCTACAAAAAGGATTTCCGTGTTGGGGAACCGCTCTTTAAAAGCATTCGCTATGGATATAGCCGGGAAGATATGTCCCCCCGTTCCTCCTCCGCTTATGATCATCCGGTATGGCTTCATGATTTTATTTCTGTTAGGGTTTCAACAGCCGTCAGCGACGAGTCGTCTGCTATGTCCGTATCTATTTCTATCACATCGGAGTTTTCTTCCTCCGTTTCCTCTTCTTCATCACCCATACCGGCACCAAAGCGACTAACACTCAGAATGATTCCGATATACACACAGGTGATCACCGTAGAGGTTCCCCCACGGCTCACCAGGGGCAGAGGTTGCCCGGTAACGGGGAAAAGTCCCACCGCCACCGCCATATTGGCAAAGGCCTGGATGGTAATCAACAGTCCGCAGCCCAGCACCAGATAGCGAGGAAAGAGCCGGTCGCACCTTCGCGCAATAATTCCTACGCGTATCATCAGCATTACATACAAGAGCAAGACAAAAAAACCGCCAACTACCCCCAACTCTTCTATAATAATGGCATAGATAAAGTCGGAATAAGCCTGCGGAAGAAAATCCCGCTGTTGCCCATGCCCCGGCATTTTCCCAAATACGCCTCCTCTGGCAATGGCAATCTGCGCATGCGATACCTGGTAATTGTCGTCCGTTATTTTATAGGTAGCAGGATCTATCTTGGGCTTTTCAATAAAGAAGCCCGCAATACGGCTCTTCATCGTTTCCAGACGGCCAACTCCCTCTATCATACTATTCGGCAGGGCAAACAACAATGCTACCAAAAGAGACATGGTAAGCACCAGTACCAGGAATAAAAGTCCCAGTTTTTTCAGCGGCATCTGCCCTATAAACATCATCAGGAAGCAAACGCCAAAGAGCATCACACTGGTAGAGAAGTTTTCCGGGAAAATCAGCATACAAATAATAGCTACAGCAATGAAGCCATAGTTGAATATCTGGTCTTTCGTTATCTTCCCCTGCTTGCTCAGAAGAAAAGCAACAAATACAACACAAGCCAGCTTGGCCAGTTCCGAAGGCTGAAAACTAACACCAAATATCTCCATAAAACGGTGCGTGTCATTCACCTTCGCCCCCAGGAAGGGAGTTAGCAACAGCAAGATAGCCGATACCGGCAGCAAAAGAATCAAAGCGGAAAAGAAGCGGCACGGCACATTATGCAGGATCAAAACCAACACAAAGCCAGCCAGCAGAAAAGAAGCATGGCGAGCTATCGGCGCCCAGAAGTTCGTATTTTTATAGGTAAGTATACTGGTAGCGCTAAAGACTTCTACTACCGATATCAGGCACAGAAACATAAAGATAATCCATACCACCCGATCTCCCTTAAATAATTTATTTGCCAGTTCCATGCTCTATCCGTACATTATAAGTTAAGTACACACGACTTAAATTGATTACCTCTGTCTTCATAATTCGTAAACAGATCGAAACTGGCACAGCAGGGCGAAAGCAATACCGTGTCTCCTTTCTGAGCCAGCTTATACGATTTATCTACCGCCTCCTTCATGGAAAGAGCTTCTTCTATGAGAGGTATTTTTCCGTCAAAGAAACGATGCAATTTCGCATTGTCCGTTCCCAGGAAAATCAGGGCGCGCACCTTGCTCATCACAAGTCCTTCAATTTCGGAATAATCATTTCCTTTGTCTACCCCACCCAGTATTAATACCACTTTCGTGGACATACTTTCCAGGGCATACCAACATGAGTTTACATTCGTTGCCTTCGAATCATTTACATAATCCACCCCTTTTACCCTTGCTACTTTTTCAAGCCGGTGTTCTACACCTGCAAAATCACTGAGGGAAGCACGAATTTTTTCATTATGGATATCCATTAACTTGGCTGTAATACCGGAAGCCAAAGAGTTGTACAAGTTATGGGTACCCGTCAAAGCTAACAAGTCTTGTTCCATAGTAAACAAATCTTTTTTTGTTTCGATAACTAATTGTTTGTTTTTTATATATCCTTTTACTCCTTCACCCGGAGAAGCGGCAAAAGGATAGAGGGTAGCTGCCGGAGCCCTTTTGGCTATCTCTCCGGCAATAATAGGATCGTCGTTCCAGAAAATGAACGCATCCTCCTTTGTTTGATTCTGGATAATTCGGAATTTTGCATCTATATAGTTCTGCATATTATGATCATAACGATCCAGATGATCGGGAGTTATATTGAGCAGAACAGCAATATCCGCTTTAAATTCGTACATATTATCGAGCTGAAAGCTACTGAGTTCTATTACATAACAGGCATGCGGACTCTCAGCTACTTGCAAGGCCAGACTGTTTCCCACATTACCCGCCAGGCCTACATCTAAGCCGGCATTCTTCAGGATGTAATATATCAGCTCTGTAGTGGTTGTTTTGCCGTTGCTGCCCGTAATGCAAATCATCTTGGACGTAGAATAACGCCCGGCAAACTCTATTTCCGAGATCACCGGTATATTCTTTTTTATCAGCTTCTCTACGATGGGTGCCGTATCCGGTATTCCGGGGCTTTTAATCACTTCATCTGCCGAAAGGATTTCAAGTTCCGTATGTTGCCCTTCTTCCCAACGAATCCCACGGCTGTTCAACATTTCTTTATATACCGACTTAATGGCAGACGAGTCCGACACAAAAACGTCAAAGCCCTTTGCCTTGGCCAAAACGGCCGCTCCGGTACCGCTTTCCCCTGCTCCTAATATGACAACACGCTCATTCATTATCTCATCTTTAATGTTACAATCGTAATAGCTGCCAGAATAATACCGATCAGCCAGAAACGAACAACGATCTTCGACTCGGGCACGATATTATACGGCTTTTGAATCATGGCATCAATGCCGGCATGTCCCGGCTTCTGGAAGTGATGGTGAAGTGGTGTCATCTTGAAGATGCGCTTGCCTTCGCCATATCGTTTCTTGGTATATTTGAAGTAGAATACCTGTGCCATAACCGACACACTCTCTGCCAGGAATATTCCACACAGAATCGGTATCAGTAACTCTTTACGGATAATTACGGCAAACACGGCAATAATCCCCCCCAACGTAAGGCTTCCCGTATCACCCATAAATACCTGAGCCGGATAGGCATTATACCAAAGAAAACCAATGGTGGCACCAATAAAGGCAGATGCAAAAATCACCAGTTCCTGTGCCCCCGGTATAAACATGATATTAAGGAAAGAAGCAAACTCGGCATGCGATGACATATAGGCCAGAATCCCCAAGGCTACCCCGATAATCGCTGAACTACCTGTGGCAAGCCCGTCTAATCCATCCGTTAGGTTTGCACCGTTTGACACGGCAGTTACAATAAAAATAACCACCAATACAAAAATAATCCAGGAAACCTCTGTTTTATACTCCCCTGCCCAACTGGCTAAAGAGGCATAATCGAAATTGTTATTCTTCAGAAAAGGAATGGTTGTTTTCGTAGACTTCGTTTCAAGTGAATGGAAATGCACGGATTCAACTACATTCTCATTATTCAACACTTCAACATTTTCACGGATAACGACATCCGGACTCATATATAACACAAGCCCAACGATCAATCCCAGGCCAACCTGTCCCACTATCTTGGAGCGTCCGTGCAGCCCTTCCTTATTTTTCCTGAACACCTTGATATAGTCGTCCGTAAAGCCGATAAGTCCCAGCCAAATGGTAGTTACAATCATCAGGATGACATAGATATTATCCAGACGGGCACAAAGTAATACCGGAATAAGAATGGCAACAATAATGATAAGCCCCCCCATGGTGGGCGTGCCTTTTTTACTCATTTGCCCTTCCAGGCCCAGATCACGCACAGTTTCACCTATTTGCAGCCGCTGTAACCAGTTTATGATACGGCGTCCAATCGTTGTTGAGATAAAAAGCGACAAGATCAACGCCAATCCTGAACGGAAAGATACGTACTTAAACATTCCCGCCCCGGGAAAATCCAGTTGATCCAAATAGGTGAACAGATAATACAACATGCCTTTCTATATTTTTTGTGATGCAAAAATTTCTTTTAGTTTCTCCCGGTCGTCAAAATGATGTTTCACTCCTTTTATTTCCTGATAGTCTTCATGTCCTTTACCGGCAACAAGGATTACATCCCCCTTTCTGGCCAATGCCGTTGCCGTTTTAATAGCCTGTGCCCGGCCTGTAATGCACAACGTATGCTCCAGATCAGCTTTTGACAAACCAGCTACCATATCATTGATAATATCATCCGGCTCTTCAAAACGCGGATTATCCGATGTAAGTATCACCTGGTCACTCAGCCGGGCAGCTTCTTTCGCCATAATAGGGCGTTTGCCTTTGTCGCGGTTTCCACCCGCGCCTACTACACTAATGATACGCCCTCTGCCCTCCAGCACTTCGTGAATACCATTCAACACATTTACCAAAGCGTCGGGTGTATGAGCATAATCAACAATAGCAGTATATCCCAGCGGAGAAGGTATCGTTTCAAAACGTCCTGATACCGAGCGAAGACTGCTCAGCACCAGCAACACTTCTGCCGGTTCTTTACCCAATGCAACGGCAGCCCCATAAACAGCCAGCAGGTTATAGGCATTAAAGCGCCCTACAAAATGTACCATTACTTCCTTGCCATTGATCAGCAACTCGGTTCCTTCAAAGTGCGACTCCAGTATTTTCCCTTTGAAATCAGCCATCGTGCGAAGAGAGTACGTCAGTTGTTTTGCCGCTGTATTTTGCAGCATCACAAGCCCCGCTTTATCATCTGTATTGGTCAGGGCAAATGCCGTGGCGGGCAGGTCGTCGAAGAACTTCTTCTTTGCCTTCAGATAGTTTTCTACGGTTTTATGATAATCTAAATGATCACGCGTCAGATTGGTAAAGATACCCCCGTCAAACGACAGACCACTGATACGTTTCTGGTCGATAGCATGAGAGCTGACTTCCATGAACGCATATTCGCATCCGGCATCCACCATCTGCGCCAGTAAGTTCTGCAAAGTTTCAGGATCTGGCGTTGTATGCTCGGCAGGGATTGCTTTCCCGTCTATATAGTTACAAACGGTAGATAACAAACCTACCTTATGCCCCATTGTGCGGAACATTTCGTACAACAGGGTTGCAATCGTAGTTTTACCATTTGTACCGGTAACGCCAACCAGGATCAATTTATCTGAGGGGTAATCATACCAGGTAGCCAACAGGAGCCCTAAAACGGCAGCGGAATCCTTTACGACAATAAAGGTAGCCTTTTCTTTCAAAGCCTCGGGTACTTCTTCACAGACTACAGCCACCGCTCCTTTTTCTATTGCGCTCTCTATATAGGCATGCCCGTCGGTAGTTGTACCCCGGACTGCTACAAACAGTGAGCCTTTCCCCACCTTACGTGAGTCGGACTGTATATTGTCGACTTCGGGATTGTCCATCCCTTCGACAGTTTGTATACCCAATGAGTCTATAAGCGTTCTCAGTTCCATATTTATTGTAATGTTATTGTAATGGTTTGACCTCTAACCGCCCTTTCTCCCGGCTGGATAGATTGTCTAATAACACGTCCCATACCGGAAAGGTTGACCTGAAGCCCAGCAGCCTCTAAAAGATACACCGCATCCTTCGCCCCCATACCTGTAACCCGGGGAACACGTCCGGCTTTAGATTCTGCCAATATCCCAGGAAAAGTATCTTCTTTCTTTTCCGTTTTTATATCCAGTTTGTTCAATACATATCGCAGAGCTTCCGCATCACCTGTCTTTACGGCAGGAACAGGAACGGCCAGCGAATCAACCTCAACGGCCCGGATATCCAGATGCTTTTCCATAGCTGTTATCTTCTCGGCAATGTTCTTCACTACACCTCCCGACATGGTTCCACCCGAAGGGTATCCCTTCCGGGGACGGCGTATCACGACCATACAAGTATACTTAGGATTATCGGCGGGAAAATACCCGGCAAAAGAAACCTGATGCCCGGAATTATACGAGCCGCCTTCGGCTACCTGTGCCGTACCTGTTTTCCCGGCTATCCGCACATGCGGAGATAAGACAGGACTACCCGTTCCTTTTTCTACTACACCCAACAACATGTCTTGTATCAGTTTAAGCGTTTCATCCGTACAGATAGAAGAACGTACAACGCTTGTGGAAAAAGTCTTGACTGTCTTTCCGTCTTTAATTATCTCTTTGGTAAAGACCGGACGGATCATTTTCCCGTTATTGGCTATCGCATTGAAAAAGGTAAGCGTATAGATAGGAGGAATCTGTGTTTCGTACCCAAATGACATCCAGGGTAGAGCCGTCGTATACCAATTGTTTTTATTCGGCATACGGATAATGGGTTTACCGGCACCGGGTATTTCGATTTGCAAATCTTCCACCAGGCCAAGCCTATAAAGACCTTCCACATATTTTTCCGGTTTATCCACATATCCTTTCAGTATCGTTTTGGCTACTCCGATATTGGAAGATTTCCAGATCGCTTCTTCTACCGATATAAGTCCGTAACCACCTTTATGACGGTTATGGTCGGTCAGATCCCTTCCGCCATAGCGATAGACCCCATTCCCCGTGTCTACCAAATCACTGGGACGGCATTTACCATCATCCAAAGCCACCATAATAGAGGCCACCTTGAAGGTAGAACCGGGCTCCAGCAAATCGGCTACCGCATGGTTCTTTGTCTCGTTATATCTATCGGGAGAAACGCGTCCTAAATTAGTTATCGCCTTTATTTCACCGGTCTTCACTTCCATCACCATAGCTGTCCCGAATTCGGCATCAATGGATATCAGCATATCGCGTAATGACTTCTCGGTGATATCCTGTATTTCAATATCAATAGTTGTACGAACGTCCATTCCATCGATGGGTTCAACTTCCACGATGTCGGTCATCGCTCCGTTAATCTTTCGTCTGGCATTCAATCCCGGAACACCACATAATAAAGTGTCATATTGTAATTCAAGGCCATTCATCCCTTTCGAAAGTCCGGTTGAGTCGTTGATTTCCCCGTACACGTCCCCTATTGTTCTCGAAGCCAGGGTACCAAACGGACGTTGCCTTTCAACCATTTCCTTTTCATAAAAGCCGCTTTTATTCCTGCCTAAACGGAAAAAAGGATATTGTTTCATCTTTTTCAGATCAGCATACGATACCCGTGGGCCATATATCACATATTGCCTGCTTTTACTTTTCAAGCCTTTCAGCAGATGGTTTTTATATTCGGTAGCTGTTTTGCCTCCCGGCTTTATAGACAGATAATAAGCCAACGAGTCTACACCATTCTTCTTTGAATGCAGGAATGTATCTACATTGAAGCCGCCTGCCCGGAAATCCATATAGGTATAATAACGTGGCGCACTGGTTGCCATCAGCTTTCCATCGGCAGAATAGATGTTCCCTCGCCGGGGTTTTACCAAACGGTTTGGTGCTTTCTGGCGCTCAGAAATCGTTTTCCAGTCGTCGCCTTTAACAAAAGCCGTATGGATGGTACGTCCTACAATTCCTATCACTACCAGAATGAGTAGCAATACAACCACGGAATAACGAGCCAATGCTCCGCTACCCTGATTCTCTACATTTCTTATTTCTTCTTCGTCCTCCATACTATTTATATAATTCATAAGGAGGAGTCTTGGCTGCCTCCAGGCCAAGATCCTGTTTTTCTACTAAATTTTCTATTTGCGACTGTCTGCTGCTCCCGGTCAATTCGGTTGTTATTGAAAGAGCCTCCAGGCGTACATCACGCAACTGTTGTTGCAAGCGGTCGATCTCCCGTATCTTTTGCATACAGGTGTAACGGTTACCAATAAAGAAAAACGTCAGTATCACCACCAGTATAATCATCTTGGTATGCTTCAGGATGAAGTCTTCTTTCAGAATCCCCCCGCCAAGAATATACAAAGGAGAAAAACGCTTCTCTTTCTTGTTCTTCTTTTTCTTTTTATTCTTTTCTTCCGCCATTACGCTACTTTATCTCTGCAATCCTTAATTTAGCACTCCGCGAACGTGGATTTCGCTCTACTTCGGCATCAGACGGCACAATTACTTTACTATTAATCAGCCGGAAGGGAGTTTGTACGTTTCCGTAAAAATCCGTTTCCACTTTTCCGTCAAATGTTCCGGTTTTCAAGAAATTCTTCACCAACCGGTCTTCCAGAGAATGGTACGTGATAACCACCAATCGCCCACCCGGCTTTATAACCTGCAAGGTTTGTTGTAACATTTCTTTCAAAGCACTCAACTCGTCATTCACTTCTATCCTTAAGGCCTGAAAAACCTGTGCCAGGAATTTCTTCTCTTTATCTTTTCCGGTAAAGGGCTTTACGATATCAAGCAAATCCGTGATCGTATCGATCTGTTTTGTTTCACGGGCACGCACTACCAAAGAGGCCAACTTCCTGGCGTGTTTTATTTCGCCGTAATAATAGAAAATGTCGGCCAGCTTCTCTTCCGTATAGGTATTTAACACATCAGCCGCCGTTTGTCCGGAGCGGGTATTCATCCGCATATCCGGCTTCCCCTCGAAACGGAAAGAAAAGCCTCTCTCCTGATCATCAAAATGATGGGACGAAACCCCCAGATCCGCCAATAGCCCATCTATCGATCCGACCTCTGCATGATAACGCATAAAATTGTACAGATAACGAAAATTACTCCGCACAAAGACAAAACGCTGATCATCCGGGATATTCCCTTCCGCATCTGCATCCTGGTCAAACCCATACAAACGACCTGCCGGCCCTAAACGGTTCAATATTTCACCCGAATGCCCGCCGCCGCCATACGTTACATCTACATACTTGCCGGAAGGGATAATATTCAGTCCTTCCAGGCTTTCCTGTAGCATCACCGGCACATGATAAGATTGTTCCATAACCTTTATTACTGTTGCTTACCCCTTCATTAAAATAGGGTAAAATTACATATTAATACAGGTATATTCCAAATCGTTACAAAAGAAAAGGTAAAAAAAGTTTTCAACAGGCAAAATTGGGCGTTTTCATCGTAAAAACTATCAAAAAAATAGCATTATGACAAACAGGCAAAAAGCACTTGTCCTATGCCTGTCTTAGGAAATTACACCTTGTATGGGTATGAAAAGACAAAAACAATGTACTTTTGTAAGCGTTTTATAAGCACTTTCTATATTTATGAAAATTGGAACTATTGATCTGGGAAAGCAGCCGGTATTTCTGGCACCGATGGAAGACGTGACAGATATCTCTTTCCGCCTGATGTGCAAACGGTTTGGGGCAGACATGGTGTACACCGAGTTTGTATCGAGCGATGCACTGATCCGCCATGTAAACAAGACAAAGCAAAAGCTGATTGTCTCTGACGAAGAGCGGCCTGTAGCCATTCAGATATACGGCAGAGAGGTCGACGCCATGGTAGAAGCCGCCCGGATCTGCGAAGAAGCCAAGCCCGACATACTGGATCTGAACTTCGGTTGCCCGGTAAAGAAAGTGGCCGGAAAAGGAGCCGGTTCCGGCATGCTGCGTAACATCCCCTTGATGCTGGAAATTACCCGCAAAGTAGTCAAAGCCGTCCGTATTCCGGTAACCGTAAAAACCCGCCTGGGATGGGATGCCAACAACCTGATCATCACCGACCTGGCCGAACAATTGCAGGATTGCGGCATTGCAGCCCTGTGCGTACACGGACGGACACGTAGCCAGATGTATACCGGTGAAGCCGACTGGACACTGATCGGACAAATCAAAGAAAATCCCCGCATGCACATTCCCATCATCGGTAACGGCGATGTAACATCTGCCGAAATATGCAAGGAACGCTTCGATACCTACGGTGTAGATGCTGTAATGGTAGGCCGGGCCAGTATAGGTCGCCCCTGGATATTCCGCGAAATAAAACATTACCTCACAACAGGCGAAGAACTACCTAAAGAATCTTTTTCCTGGTATATAAATATACTGAAAGAACAAGTTTTGCAAAGTGTAGAACGCCTAGACGAAAGAAGAGGAATTTTGCACATCAGACGTCATCTGGCAGCCTCTCCGATCTTCAAAGGTATTTTCGATTTCAAGCAAACACGTATTGCCATGCTTCGGGCCGACACTGTAGCAGCTCTTTTTGATATAATTGATAATATTCCGCTGCAACACAGGGTTATTTGAGTATTTTGGTATTCAAAAATTCATCATCGGTGATACATATTTATATCATTTTGTTACAAAAGTGGTGTTCCCAATACGGGAATCTTCATATATTTGTACAGAGTTTTTTTCATAGTATTTTAGATCTAAGGTTAACAAGTCTTTGTGAGGAAGGAATCGTGAGATTGCTTCTTTAGAAAGCAAAAAAAATCCGTCCTATTTTAGGACGGTTTTTTTGTTTATACCCTATCTTATTTTCTTTACCAGAGGCAAGGACAAGCCTTGTCTGCGATCTCTTCCGGAGTAATGGAATTCCCATCTTTTATAAGGATGGTATGCCTGAAAGAAATACTACTGTCTTTTGTGAGGGTAATACGTGCTTTTTCCGCCATTTCATCGAAAGCAGTACCCCCTAAATTGTTTATGGCGAATAATCCATATCCGCGAGCATGTGCCCAGGCCGGATAGTTTGGGTTATCGGGATGGTCTACAATGGCTATGGAGACAAGCTCTCCGTCTTTCATCCCTGAAAGTGACACCCAGTGAGAACGCTTCCCCCATACGTCAGCCCCCTTGTCTCCCAGATGATTGGTATAAAGGCCGGAGACATCTTCTTCCAGCCAGCGGCTCACGCGAAGACCTAACAGCCCTTCCTTATTATCGTCCAATACAACCGTATCCTGCAATGCCGTAAGGATAGTCTCCCGACGGATGCTTCGCCAAGCCTCCGCTCCGTCAAAGACGTAGGTAGTATGCTCGTGCAACAGTTCATTGCCATGGCAATCTTTCCAGGTGGCTTCTACAGCGAGTTCTCCATAATCGGGATCTATCCTGTTGATATACAGAAATGAAACAGTTCCATACTTGCATCTGTCAGCTTCGGAAATACGGAACGAATTGTTCCAGAAATCCAGACCGTTAACATCCCCAAAGGTAAACCAAAGGCCTGCCTGATGTGGATGATCGGTCTTTTCATCCGGCTGCGTATCAATGGGATAGCCCCTGGTAATAGTTTTACCAGAGGCTGTATATAAAGGATAAAGTATCTGTTTCCGCAAAGTATCCGAATACAGAAATATCGTAAAGAGCTGATCATTTACATATACCTCAACCGCCTGTTCGTCCGGCAACTCCACAAAAGATATATCCGAATGCTGCGCATAGGCAGCAAACGAACTCAAAGCCAACAGTATAATAATAACAAAACTCTTCACTTCTCTCTTCATTTATTCATTAAACTCTTCTGTATTCCTTTACTGCCTGGGGCTTGATACTTGTCAGGTCTGCAATCTTTACTGCTTTGCCGGAAGCTATACTGTTCCGGGCGGCAATCCCTACCAGACAAGCCAATGCGCCATCTCTTGTTCCTGCACACTGTTTGAATGGGTCTTCAATATTGGGCAAGAATATCTGGTCTTTCAATAACTTATCTCCCCCGCCATGTCCAGATGTGCCGAAAGGTATCTGAATATATTCCCTCTTCGAGAAATTCTTAAACAGAACGATTTCATCGTAATTCTTGTCGCTCACCGGTTTAGACTCCTCGATCCAGGCATCGATCCGCCCTTTGGTTCCGTTGAAGGCAATGCGATATCCTTCATAGGGTGAATAGCTTGTCAGAGAATAAGATACCTGCACTCCGTTGGCATAACGAATAGAAGCTCCCATTTTGTCAAAAATATCCACATCATTCTTGAAGACACATCCATCCCGTAAATAACCATCATATTTCTCATTATCAACATACAATGCTTTATAATAATCGTTCTTCATGATGTCATAATAGAACTTACATTCTTGCGTATGCTTGCAGTTACGGCAGTTTTCAGCTCTGAATGGGCCATTCTTTCCGTAGAAATTAAGCTCTCCAAAAGCAAATACGGTTTCAGGATCACTATCTATCCACCAGTTCAGCAAGTCAAAATGATGGCTGGCTTTATGCACCCACAACGAACCGCTACATGCCGTAAGCCTGTGCCAGCGCCTGAAGTAATCAGCTCCGTGTGAAGTATCCAGATACCAGTGAAAGTCTACAGAAGTTAGTTCACCAATTTCGCCTGCTTTCAGCAATTCCCACATCTTTGCCCGATGGGGAGAATACCTATAATTAAATGTAACCCGGCATTTCTTCCCGGTCCGTTTTTCGGCATCCAGAATGGCCTGTACCTTCTGTTCATCGGTAGTCATAGGCTTTTCGGTAATAATATCAGCTCCCAGCTCCATACCTCGGATAATAAACTCGTGGTGCGTTGCATCCATGGTAGTTACAATAAGCAGGTCGGGCTTAGTTTCTTTCATCATCTTCTCAAAGTCGGTATATACCGGACAAGAAACACCAATGAAACGTTTTCCGGTTTCTACCCTGCCTTGGTTTTTATCACAAAGCCCCACAAACTCAAGATAGTCAGGATATTCTTTCACCAAATCACGTCCCCACATACCACAGCCTCTTGAGCCTGTACCGATTAATGCAACTTTAATTTTAGCAGCAGGGGCATTAGCCAATGTATGCAACTCCTTCGCCGCAATTCCAGATGTGCCCGCAAACACCATGCCCGCTGTTGTAGCGGCAGATGTTGTTAAAAAATTTCGTCTGTTCATAAATAAATCATTAGTAATTTGCTATTTTATAAAAGATTAGATGGTAAATCTTTGTTTTTCATGATACGATGCACCCACCGTAATAAAGATTGTTTTTACTCACCAAATGCGAAAATAATACTTTTTTACTTATAATCAAGCCCATACCTTTACTTTTTAAAATCCCACAGTTGTTGAACACGAGTTCTACAATTATTGAACACGAGTTCTACAGTTGTTGAACATGTGTTCTACATATGTGGGATTTCAATTTCTTTGATTCAGAGAACTTAGACCATATAAAAAATAACGTATCTTTGCCGTCAGATCAGAGAAAATGGCCGGAAAGAAATTTTATGTTGTATGGAAAGGGCTTCAACCGGGAGTGTATAATAACTGGGAGGAGTGCAAAAAGCAAGTGGAAGGACAGGCTGAAGCAAAATACAAATCTTTTGCCACAGAAGAGGAAGCCTCTGCCGCTCTGGAGGCAGGCTATGAAAGCTACCTCAGAAAGGCCTCGTCGCCCAAGGCTTCTTCAAAGCTGCTGAAAAACGTTTCCATAGGCAAGCCCAACCCAGAAAGCATTGCTGTAGATGCCGCCTGTAGTGGAAATCCTGGCGCCATGGAATACCGAGGGGTGTATGTTCGCACCAAACAAGAAATCTTCCATATCGGTCCCATGAAGCAAGGCACCAATAATGTCGGCGAATTCCTGGCTCTCGTTCACGGTCTGGCATTATTGAAGCAAAAAAGCAGCCCATTACCCATCTATACAGACAGTGTAAACGCGATGAAATGGGTAAAAAACAAGAAATGCAAGACACTCCTGGAGCGTACTCCGGTAAACGAGCAAATATTCGTTTTAATAGAACGAGCCGAAAAATGGCTCCGCGAAAATACATACACCACCCCCATCATCAAATGGGAAACCTCTGAATGGGGCGAAATCCCTGCTGATTTTGGTAGGAAATAACAGATAAAAAATCATTAAAACAGCACCTTATCAGAATGCTTGATCAGAATTATATAAATCTAGTAAAAGTTGTAATACCTATATATAAGAATGAATTATCTGATTTAGAAAAACGTTCTTTATCTCAAGTTTATGACATCTTGAAAAACTACCCTCTTGTTGTTATTAAACCAGAGTCGCTTGATTTATCTGACTGCTTGAAACCATATCCTTTGATAAGTATCCAAACGTTTAATGATTCTTTTTTCAAAGGAATTTCGGGGTATAATAACCTAATGCTCTCAACTTTATTTTACAAAACCTTTATTGATTATAAATACATTCTGATATATCAGCTTGACGCTTATGTATTCAGAGATGAACTAGAAAAATGGTGTGCTTATGACTACGATTATGTAGGAGCCCCCTGGCTAAAACGGCCAATCTATAATCTACCTATTATTTCCTGGATCATGAGTTATTCACTAAAGCGCAAGACTCGCAAAGGGCAAGTTAGCAAGCAATTATTATACAATAAAATAGGCAATGGAGGCTTTTCATTACGAAAAGTGAGAAGTCATTATTTGGCAACAAAAACACATGCAAAAAAAATAAACCGCTTTTTGGTTCAGCGGCGACAGCATTTGTATAATGAAGATGTATTCTGGGCTTTTCTACCAGATTTTTCTTACCCCACCGCAATGGAAGCATTACGATTTTCATTTGATAAATATCCAGAACTCAGTTATAAACTAATAAATAAACAATTACCATTTGGTTGCCATGGTTGGTACAAAAGAAAAATGAAACATTTTTGGAAACCTATTATAAACTATTAATTTATGAAAATATCAGTAGTTATAAACACGTACAATGCAGAAAAGCATCTGGAAAGAGTATTAGAGTCTGTAAAAGCATTTGACGAAGTATTAATTTGCGACATGTACAGTACTGATAAAACTATAGAAATTGCTAAAAAGTATAACTGTACTATTGTACACCACGAGAAGACGGGCTATGTTGAACCTGCCAGAAATTTCGCTATACAAGCGGCAAAACACGATTGGGTATTTGTAGTAGATGCCGATGAATTCGTCCCAGCCAAGTTAAGATCATACCTATATGAACAGATAAAGCAAGATAATCCTCCTTCAGGAATTATGATTCCCCGAAAGAACTATTTTATGAATCGCTTTATGCGTTGTACATATCCTGATTATCTTCATCGTTTTATTAAAAAAGCAGATACCGATTGGCCTGTCGAAATACATTCACACCCTAAAATAAACGGCATAGTAAAGAAAATTCCTAAAAAAAGAAAAGACCTTGCATTTATACATCTGGCAAACGAAAGCATTTATGACAATATAAATAAAACAAATAAATACTCTGATTTTGAAGTAGAAAAAAGAAAAAAGAAAAAATACGGTTATTGTTCACTTTTAAATGAAACCATCTTTCGTTTCTTTAAGTTCTACATAATAAAAGGAGCCATTAGAGACGGAAAAGCAGGCTTAATATATGCCGGATTATTATCGATATACAAATATTTAACTATCGCTAAAGTGTGGGAATCAAAAATAAAATATAACGATCTGGAAAAAGATTTACAAGATTCGCAAAACAGATAATTAGGTTTCGTTCATAAATTTCTTTTTGTAATAAAGAATCCGTTCTACGGCGTGATTTATATCATACCCCATTGCTTGAGCATAAGATCTGGCTATAACTGTGAAAACTTCATCCGAAAGCCATAATCTTCTAAAATTTTCGTAGCCTTTTTCTTCGGAAATTGAACGACCAAATTGCATGCGATTAATATCTACAAGAAAAAACTCGAGTGTATTGTCTTTCAACTTGTACAAAACATTTCCAGAGGAATAATCTTTATGCAAAATGTTCTTTTTGTGCATATTGGCTGTAAATGTTCCAAAAGCATCCAGGATATGAGCACGATTGCCAATTACCGGATCAAAGTAGAATTCTCTGATCTCATGAGCGTCTGCTATTTCAGCAGAAATATAATAAGAATAAGACAGTATTCCCCCCTTGAATTCTTCAATATATGCAATTGGAGTAGGGGTATTTATTCCATATTTTTGCAGTTTAAAAGCATGTATATAAGAGCGGCAGGCTTTCGATTTCCGAATAGATGAATAGACTATTCTATTTACTAAATGAGGCACTTTAAAACGTTTTACAACAAAACGCACATTCACTACTTCAAAGCGTTTTAAAATATTTCGCCCTTCATAGACAATCTCTCCGGAAGTATTGAATACCTTGGGGATTGTATTGATAAAGTCACTCAAATGCTCATATTCCGGATTGATAATAACTTTCATCATTGCAGGATTTCGTTAACTTTCGAGATAATACGTTCGGGAGGTAATTGGGTCATACAGGCCCAGTCTCCCCGAAAACAAGACTTCTCACCAAAAACGGAACAAGGGCGACAGTTTAGGTCAAGTTGTATAGCATCCTCAGGTTTCTGATGATACCCATAAAAACCGGCATATGGATGAGTGGCCCCCCAAACGGAGAGAACTTTTGTGCCTACCAGAGAGGCAAAATGCATATTGGCAGAGTCCATACAAAGCAGGACATCCAGGCGACTGATTAAAGCCAGTTCGTTATCAAGCGAATAGCGCCCCACTACTGTTTTTACGTTTGGGTATTGAAAAGCCCATTGCTCCAGAATGGCCTCCTCATAGCCTTTACCTCCTAAAAGAAATAGCGTAATATCTTCCTGCTTCGACAAGGCGGCTACTACTTTCTCCATTTCTTCTATGGGGTAGATTTTGCCGCGATGCTTGGCAAAAGGCGCTACGCCAACCCACTTTCCTTTCTTCTCACCAAGCGTTTCTCTAATCAAAGAATCATTGGCCGGATGTTCTTCATACAAAGAATGAAATGTATCCTCATAAGACAAACCGGCCGCTTTAAACACATCGGCATAGCGATCAATCACCGGGCGAATAGGTTTGAAAACCTTATTTTTCCGGGCAGTCAGGCGGGTACGATCCTTCCGGGCTTTATCTACAACATATACTTTCTTGCCCCGCAGGCGAAAGAATGAGCGGATAATCATCGTTCGTAGAACATGATGCAAGTCGAGTACCAGATCATAATCATACTTGGAAAAAGCCCAGGCAAAGCGGGTTAATCCACTCAACGACTTTTCTGTCCCGGTAATACTAATACCTATTACCTCTATATTAGAAGGGCGATTGATAAATACCGGTATCAGGAAAGCCTGTGTCAATATCGTAAAAGAATCTTCAGGATTCGCACGTGCGGCAGAGTATAATACCGGGACAGTCATCGCGACGTCACCGATAGCGGATAGCCTTATTACCAATATTTTCGCCATTTATTTCTTTCCGTATAATACAGGGTTTAAAGCCGGGTCATTGTACATCTTCATTTGCTTGTAGACTTTCATATATTTGGCTCCCGACTCGATATCAGACAATAACTGTTCCAAAGCGGTTGACAAGTCTGTTTTTTGCTCCAGCAGAACAGATAGTTTCTTTTGACATTCCGCTTTATGCGCAGGATCGGCATCTTCGCGGAAGGCTTCCTGGCGCATGTGGTATATCTTCAGCTCCAGGATAGACAATCTGTCAACAGCCCAAGCCGGGCTTTCGGTATTGATTGTTGCACCTTCTTTCACCTTTACATCTTTATACTTGTCAAGGAAATAGCTATCAATCAACTCTACCAGATCGGTACGATCCTGGTTTGATTTGTCTATACGCCGCTTAATCACCAAGGCTTCTACGGGATCAATCTGCGGATTACGAATGATATCCTCCAAATGCCACTGAACCGCATCGATCCAGTTTTTCAGATACAAATAATATTCGATACTTTTCAGTTCAAACGGATTCTCGATAGGAGTATCCACATGGTCTTTCAGATGGTAGTTACTGGTCGCCTTTTCAAAAATATGATGGCATAATGCGGTAAAATTCATGGTTCTTTTATTTTTGCAGTTAATATACAAACGTAAGCAAAAATAGTAATTTCCGCATGAACTACCGCATGATATCACCGATTAATGATAAATCTTCCGCACGAGGCTATCCTGCCCGCTGCTTATTTTCACAACAAAAACAGTGTTTTTTGTATGGAGAGGAAATACAATTGTTCCATCTGCCTGAACAGTCTGCGATGCGACTTGTTGCCCCAACACATTGAAGACTGCGATCTTAGTCGCTTGGCGGATACCCGACAATTCCACATTCAGGGATGAAGAAAGGCTATAGACTTTCGCGTCAAAAGCAGCAGTTTTAACCTCTCCAACACCTACGGGAGAACCATCGCCAAGGGACGTCTTTGCGGCGTTTATAACCTCTCCTGTCGCAGCATCAATCAATAAAGCTACAAGTTCGAGATTCTCTTTATTCATGATGTTTCCCGGCAGGTCGACGGTATAGGTAAAAACCTGCTCTTCATTAGCCGGAAAAGAAGCCGGAAGACTAGAGCCAAACCCATCAACACCACCATAGATAGCGCGTGCTACATGACGATAAACCATCTGCGAGGCAGGTATTACAGCCGGAAGACTTTCATATCCGCCCATAGCTTCCGGCGAACCGCTATAGTAATTATATTGGTTGTAATCAGAAGAAACGCCTTGCACCTTATCTTCTGTCAAAACCAAAGCGAAACGATAATCGGCTCCCTCAACGGCAGAAGAGAAGCGGCTACGAATCTTTACAGCCAACTTCTGGTCATCCCCCGAAACATATTGAGCAAAAAGACTTACTGCTGCAGGAGCAGGTTCTTCGGCTATTTCCGGAATGGGGGTGGCACTATATAAATAAAAATTCACAGCCTGCTTTCTATTGATAACCGTATTAGGATATCCAACAGGGAAGTCAGTCTGCAACCTGTCGATATACGCCTGAATTGCCATAACGTCAATCCCATGCACGGCAATAATGGCGGCTTTATTAGGGTAGGCCTTCTCAAAGCGGTCAAGGGCGACGATCTCACGCGGACAATAGCCGCACCAGGTACCTGTCATTTCTTCTAAAACCAACAGGCGGTCATAGGTAAGCGGAAGCGCTGCACCGGCAACCTCTCCACTATAGGCAAAACGCACATGTACGGTAGCTTTAGCAGCCCCTATCGAAGCTGTAAAAACAACAGAACTAGTGCCCCATATCGCCGGATCAGTCACTAAATAATTCGCATGAAACGTTTTATTTTCCGTATTCGCCGGGATAGTAAAACTCGCAGTAGTATAGGTTTGTGAGGGATAACAGATCTCGCCTACACAGAGTTGTACTTCTCCTCCCGGAGCTAATCGTTTTTCTTCTTTGGTAACTGAAACCTGCTGATCTGCCGCTGAGGTATTCTTTAACCCCAGTTCGAGTAGCATCTGTCCCATTACCAGATCGTATGTATCAACTGTTATAACCGCCCCATCCGCTAAGGCTTTATCTTTGTATGTCCATTGCAGCGTTTGGGCATGGATGGCAATAGCACTAACAAGAAGCGCCATCACCAGTAAAGTAAATTTCTTTTTCATTATATTAATCTATTTATAAATACAACAATTAGGGAATCAAATCGGTTGTCGCCGACTGCAAGATCTCCTTTGACCCTCCTTTGTACACAAAAGCTATCCAGGAGCAATCTTCTGGTTTCCAATCAGAAGGGAGGGAGTAGTTATACGTTCCTTTCCGATGGTTTTCAGTACCGGGAAGATCCGTCAGCGATTCGCCCCAAGTCCCGTTCACAGCAGCACGGAATACATGCCGGTGCGTATAAGTATAATTAATGCTATTATCCGGCATTAATTGAGGAGCCACTATATTATCTTCTATCAGCCAGACTTGCAAATAGGTATCGTCCGGCATACTACTCTGGGCTATCACTTCCACAGAAAGAGACGGATCTGCTCCTGCTGTTGAAGGAGTCAGTAGAATTGAAACGGGAGAAACCTCAGCCAGACGGGCTACCGCCTGCGAAGCCCAGGTAGATATATTACTATTGGTCAATGTTCCGTTAAAAGACTTCCGGTCTGTCATTGCCGAAGGGTATCCGTCGGGGCGGAAGTACTCATTATACGTTTCACCTGCCTCTGTGCGGAAGTCCGTTTGCCAGGCTGTCCCGGAAGTATTGGCGTAGTTTCCGGCATGAATGCTCACGACAATCAGATGCCCGTCAAACCACTCCTCCAAGCGGGCAGACTCTTCGGCTGCTGTAGGACAGTTCAGACACTTATATCCGGTAAAGTCTTCCAGCAATACTACCTTGTTGGTAAAATGCAGCTCGTCTGTTTCTATCACCCGTTCAGGTTCATCGATCACATCGCATCCGTAAAAGCCTAAAAGGATACCGGACAATATATATATGAGTCGTTTATTCATCTTCAGAAGTTAAAGTTGTAAGACAATTGGAAACCCTTGCTGGCGGGAACATACCGGCAAACTCCTCCGGCGCAATTATATCCGGCACGTGTTCGTCCGTAAGCTGCTTGCAGGCGATGAGCTTTGTGCGTAAAAGTAACAGTTCCCATATAATAATGTAAATCCGTTACTCCACTATTATATAGATCTGAAACCGAAAACATCAGATACGGAGGCCAGGAAACCTCTACTAAGGCAAACATCCAGTCACCCTCCCCTTGCTTGGTGTTCAGATATTGAAGTTCGCTGCGAAGCGCTACCTTATCATTCATTTGCCAGGTTCCTTCAGCTACATAAATATTCGAATGGATGATGTCGCCATTTTCAGCATGGCCTTCCACTATGCGCTGATTATAGCGCTGGTTCATATACATCAGGTTTAGTTTGAAATCTTCCGTTAGCCGTTTTTCTACAGATACGTTTACATCCTGATAGTAGGTTTCACCATTCCCCTCGTCTTTAAGCGAACGGATATGCGAGGCATGTAGTTTCAACAAGGTACCGTATTTTCCTCCAAGAACAGTATTCCGCTCGAAGTTATAAGCGGTCTCGCCCTGAAAAGCCCATTCGCCCAACGGCTGGGTAGCATAGGGATAAAGCGCCGGAAGCGTATACGTTTGTTGTTGCGTAAAAGCTGGCAGATGATTGATGAAGGACGAGGAACCACTCATCGAGCGGTCAGAGCGATACGACATATTCTCGCTTCGCTTGGCTTGCAAAAGAACACTCATACCCTTCTTTGAATAGGAGGCAGAAAGCAACAAAGCATTTCCATTATCATAGCTATAGCCATTATCGTACGAGGGATCGTTTATCTTCCAGGCATAATCGGCTATCAGGTTGAGCCCTCCTTTCTGAAACTGCATACGGGCATCAAAAGCTGCCACATTCAAGGGGAGGTTTAATCGTTTATCCGGTGCAATATAAATGGCCTCATCTTTTTCGTGCTTCCCGACATACGAGCCACCCAGTAACCAATAAGCCTCATGGTCGCTCAGAACCCTGAGCCATTCATCTATGTTTATTTCTGCATCCGTACCCCACACATAGCTGTCATTATGTTTCCAGTAGCGGCGCTGTTTCCCACCAAGCGCTTTGAGTCGCAAGCCATTTAGCGGGCGAAGCAACAAGCGTCCGCCGCGAATGGAATTGTCTATCCCCAGGCTGCGTTCTTCGTAGGTACGGAAGATAAGGCCATTACCAAACTGGTCATAAAAATCGCCTACAGTCAACTCTGCCCAGCGATACCGTCCGGTAGCATAAAAATAGGGAACACCCCATCCTGCAAAGTCTTTCTCAAAACCAGGAAGCGGGTGCTCAAGGTACTCCAAACGGGCGCCAACAGTAAGGTAGTTGAGATACGAAGCCGACAGATCCAGATAGGTATTCGTCAGCACCTTTTCCTTGTACGACTCCGTTCCTATGGATTGGTCTGATTCGGGAAACAGAATATCCGACTGCAAACTGCCACTCACTGTGACGTCCTTCTGGGCTGACAGCTCCAGGAGGATAAACATCAACACTCCTATCAGGTACGTTTTCTTCACGATTATTTTTTAGCCAGTTTGCGTACTTCGTTAATCAACTTCTTCTCGCTTCCTTCCGTGTAGCCACTGCTTTTGTACACAATCTTTCCCGACGGAGCTACCACAAACACATACGGAACTACATTTACTTTCATGGCGCGCCGCAAGTCTCCGCTCGCATCCAACAATACAGTATAATTCCAGCCAAAGCTATCTATCATCGGTTTCACTTTGGCGATATCGTGTGCGTCATCAATGGATACGACAACCAACTCGACTCCAGTTTCTTTCTGCCAGTCTGCATACACTTCATGAATGGCGCTCAATTCCCGCTGACACGGCTTACACCAGGTAGCAAAAAAGCTAATGATTAAAGGGTGACCTTCTTCCGGGAGTTTGGAAATATCTATTCGCTTCCCGTTCACATCTTTCAGTTCAACCGAAGGCAACTGTGCCTCAGCCGCTCCCAAACCCGCAAAGGCTATCATGAATAACAAAATAATTTTCTTCATAAACATTGGTTATTTATTACATAACAATCCAAAACATAAAAGTATCACTAAAAAGATAAATATAATCTATCTTCTTAGTGATACTTTCTATTTAATGTAGTAAGGGGAAGGTGGTAAGTGGCATGTGAATCCCTTAGCACATACCACCTTTCCCATATCACAAGCTGCCTACTTATTCCAAACCCTTGGGGCTGGTATGCCCGGAAGTGGTTTGCGGTTTTTCAGTTCTTTCATGACTTCTTCGATGGCACGGTCGAGCTGTTCGTCTTCTCCGTTCCATTCTTTGATTGGGTCATTATCAATCAGTATGTCGGGATCTACCCCGTGATTTTCGATAATCCAGTCGCCCGTTTTAGGATCATAGCTAGTAAAGAAAGGAACACGCATATCCGTTCCGTCGATGAAAGGTAACGATCCGCTGATACCAACGATGCCTCCCCAGGTGCGGGTACCAATCAGCTTACCCAGTCCCAATGCACGGAATCCCCAGGGAAATAAGTCGCCGTCGGAAGCTGAATACTTATTGATAAGGCATACTTTCGGGCCTACCTGCACGGCGTCAGGAATGGTTCCGGTACGCTTGGAACCACGATACATGGTGACGCGATACGGTTCACGAGCCAGGCGTTCCAGTATCATCGGAGATACATTTCCGCCACCGTTCGCACGATCGTCGATAATCAAGCCTTCCTTATCCAGTTGCGGATAAAAATAGCGCGAAAACTCGTTCAGCCCATCGACCCCCATATCCGGGATATATACATAACCAATCTTTCCATTCGAGGCCTTGTCTACCTTTTTGATATTCTCCTGCACCCAGTTATAGTGTTGCAACGAATACTCCTCGGCTAGCGGATTGATGATAATCTTACGTGCTCCGGCCAACTGGGCTTTTGAGTTCAGCGACAATTCTGTCGGGATATTTGCCTTACCTACCAACAGCGAATACATATCCTTCACGCTATTGGTCGGTACACCGTCAATGGCAACAATATATTCGCCTGCTTTTGCTTCGATGCCCGGTTCTGTCAGCGGAGAGCGCAAGTCTTTGCTCCAGGAAGCTCCCAGCCAGATCTTTTCCAAACGAAAGAAACCACTGGAGGCGTCGCGGGAAATTTCAGCGCCCAATAGTCCGGTTTGTATCCGTCCCGCTTTCTCGTATTCACCCGGATTAATATACGCATGTCCTACATTCAACTCACCTATCATCTCTCCTATAATATAGTTCAGGTCGAGGCGGCTCTTTACATACGGAAGCAGTACTTCGTATTTTTTCTTCATGGCTTTCCAGTCTACGCCGTGCATATTTTCCACGTAGAAGCCATCTCTCATCGCCCGCCATCCTTCATTAAATATTTGCTTCCATTCTTGCGCATAATCGGTGGTTATCTTCATGTTTGAAATGTCTACCGCATCTTTCAGGTCTGCTTTCCCTTTAGGAATATCCGTTACATATATAGAAGAAGGATACTTAAAGAAGAGAGCTTTCTTGCTTCCGGGCTCCACATACATCGTTGCCCCATCTGCCACGTCTTCCTGCTTCTGTTTTTTAAGATCAAACACTTTTGTATTCTGTCCCATCGCATAATACACTCGCTCACCATCCGAATAGAGATTACCGTATTTGCCGGCTGAAAGGGGAAGTTTGATGATCCGATCAACAATGCCGTCAGGATCACTCCCCCAGCCCCCTGAAGGGGTGGCTCCGGTATCACCCGTTTTTTTATCCGCTTCCCCTTTAGGGGATTGAGGGGTTAAAAATGGCGAAGGCGTATCTTTGCTCAACAAAGCAAGATAAACACCTCCCATATTGGTATAAGCATGGTTCCATTCGGTATTGCTATATGTTGGGCTGAAATCCCTCATTGAAACAAATACGAGGTATTTTCCATCCGTACTGAATACCGGAGCGTAGGAATCATACCATTTATCAGTTACTGGGTATTCTTTTTTGGTGGTCAGATTATAAACATATACGATACTGAAATCATTTTTAGCCATACGGGAATAAGTCAGCCAATTGTTATCGGGAGAAATCTTTACATCACGTATTTCGCTAATGGGGTCTTCCAATATCTTCGTTACGCCCTTACTTGAAACATCCAGCAGATTGATCCGGTTCTTGCGGTCGGTATAAACGATCTTTTTGGAGTCTGGAGTCCAGTCGAAGTTACGTATGTATGTATCGTTGTTTTTAGTCAGTTGCACGGGGTCTCCACCTGTGGCATCCTGCATCCAAAGCTCTGTTTCACCGGTAGCATCGGATATATAGGCAATCCACTTACCGTCGGGCGACCATTGCGCATTACGGTCATGCTCACCCGGCGAACGGGTAATATTCTTTGTCACCCCTTTTTCGGCCGGAATATTAAATACTTCGCCACGGGTAGTTACAGCCAGGCGTTCGCCATCAGGAGAAAGACTTATAGCTGTAATATATTTCGCTCCGTCTTTTATTTCCGAACGGGCATAAATATTATCCGACGAGAGTGTGATGTTTACTTTCTCGGGCTTGCGGTCGGAAACATTCATCTTATAGAGATATCCGCCATTCTCGAACACAATTGTATTTCCATGTATGCTGGGGAATTTCACATCGTATTCTGTAAAATTCGTCACCTTTTCAGTTTGCTTGGTAGAGGTATTGTAAACGAAAATATTCATCGTGCGGTCGCGGTCTGAAATGTAGAAGATATTATCTCCCGCCCACATCGGCATGATGTCTTGTGCTACATTTTCGCTAATGTTCTCTACTTTTTTCTTGCCGGGGTCGTACACCCAGATATCATCAGCCATCCCGCCTTTGTAATATTTCCAGGTACGAAATTCACGCATTACGCGGTTGTAAGCCAGCTTGCTTCCGTCAGGAGAATAGCAACAGAAACCACCTTCCGGCAGAGGTATCGGCTGAGACAGCCCACCTTCTTTACCTACGGTGTACAGCTTTCCGTCGAATCCTGAACTGATACGATTCCGGTAGACAATGTTCTTGCCGTCGGGCGTCCAGCCCATCACCATATTGTTCGGGCCCATACGATCCCCTAAGTCGTCCCGGGCATTGGTGGCTGTGTATGTTACCCTAAGGGGCTCTCCCCCGGATGCCGGGATCGTATATACTTCCGTATTACCATCATACTGGCCGGTAAAAGCAAGCGTTTTCCCGTCAGGCGAGAAGCGGGAAAACATCTCATATCCTACATGAGAAGTCAAACGTGTAGCTTCTCCCCCATTAATAGATACTTTATATAAATCACCAGCATACGAGAATACAATCTCGCTGCCGTTCGTAGCCGGAAAGCGCAAAAGCCGCCCTTCACCGGCTGCAAAAGCCGTAGAAATAGTTCCGGCGCATAAAAAAAGAATAGATAGCAATGTGTTTCGCATAAACTTCACGTTTTAGTTATCCACAAATGTAATAAAAATGCCCCGTTACCAAAATAAAATAGCTCACGAGCCAATTAAAATGAGTCGTGAGCTATTTTTATTTACTCACAGGAAAGCAGCGGCTTTGCCGAAGACTTTTAAGAATGCGTTATTAATAAGGGAGGATTCTACTTTGGGCGAGGTAGGAAAGGGTACTTGGTGACTGTAGGAGTACGGGAAGTCCATTTCTTCCAGGATGTGCGAAGAGGCTTTACCCAGGGCTTTTATTACACCAAGCGTAGGGATAACGACATCCTTCTTTAGGGATATAACGCGAATGCGGTTACAGGCTTTTTCGAAAAAGCCCTCGCGGAATTCCGAAAGGACATCCTGACGGATCATTGCCTTAAAAGCCTGCTCCAGGAAGTCATTCCCAAAAGAAGCCGGGAGTCTCTCTTTTTCGAGAAAGTCTGTATTATAATATTGCTGCAGACGATCAAAAGCTTCTTTGTCGAGGATATCACGGGCATTCCCATCCATATGGTTAAAGATAGAGCCACCACAAAACATAAACAGGCGGGTATCAGAAAAGATCTTGTCCGGATTGGCCAGTAATAGAACCTGAGACAGAAGCGCTCCTATGGAATAAGCAAAAAGGTTTATAGATGTGTCCTCTTGGAACGAGGGGTGTTCGCCGTTCTTTATTTCGTGAACGAGTTGGCAAAGATTGTAAGCCGATTCGCGTCCGGAGATATAAAAACGCAACGGATGCCGGGAGATACGGCTGCTTAAAGCCACGTTGGCGAAAGTAGAATTACACAAATCTGCTACCGTCTGCCTGCGTTTGGTAACCCAAGGTAATACAGCACGCGGATTATTCCAGTGATCCGGCGTGCGGTTCATGTGAAAAGCAATCGGGAACAAAATAACGGCTTTGCCTGTCGCCGAAGCCAGATATTCCGCCCAAGTAAGGTATTTATCCCAGGTGCGTTCATTTAGCCCATGTAAAAGAATAATTGCCTTGTCATGCTTTATTTTCCTTTTAGGAGCAAAAATTGTATAAGTGAAGGATTTATTTTCCTGGATACAATCGTCGGTAAGGGGGCAGAATTCAGTAGGAAGAAGCTCTCGCTGAAAATCTTTTATCTCACGACTTTTTTCTTTCTGAATAAAGTTGTAAGGTATTATTTCCAGACGGCTATCCACTATATCTGCCTTCTTTTCATACGAGAAAAGCGTGTGCAATTGTTGAGATCGAATCGTAACATCCATAGGACTGGTATTTTCCACAAACAAACAACAGTTGAAGGAATGCAGCAAATTAATGGTTCCTCTACCACTGCTAAGGGATGAAAAGGGATATGCAGGGGCGAAAAACAAATATACGGGGTGAATACAAAAGGCTAATTCGGGATTATTTAGTTACATTTGTGGAAAGAAAAAGTGTTGAAATGAATTTTTGGAATCAGAAACTACCCGGCTACATTTATGATAAAGGAAATATAATTCGGCTAATATTATTAACCGCACTTTTTGCTTTGGTATTTATTAATATATACAAGCCGTTCGGATCGCCTCAGTGGTATCCGGTATCCGAATTCAAATTTTTCATATTTTCCAGCCTGATCATTCTCACCGGGGTACTGGTCGTTGTTATCAGCAGAATAATTATGCATTACCGGGGCAAGCGTCATTCGATAACGTTCGGGCAATATGCTATCTGGATTTTGGCTGAGATATTTTTCATGTCGTTGTTCTACACCATTTATACGCTGTCCGTAAATCCTGAAAGAGAATGGCTGAATGTATTTAAGGAGTCATCGATAAATACCAGCCTGGTATTACTGCTTCCTTACGCTGCCATTCATCTTTACTTCTCCTACCGGGATAAAGAGCGCCAGATTCAGTTGCTTGAAGAAAGTAGCTCTACGACTCCCGCACGCGCTTCTGTTTATAATTTCTACGATGAAAAGGGAGAACTCCGCCTGTCTGTAAAAAAAGAAAACCTATTATATATTGAGTCGGCAGACAACTATGTAATTATATGGTATCTCAACAAGGAACATCTAACGAAATTTATGCTGCGCAACTCCTTACGTTCGCTGGAGGAACACTTCTCAGACACACCCGTTCGGCGATGCCATCGCTCTTACATGGTAAACTTTGAACAAATAAAGGTTATCCGCCGTCAGAAGGACGGGCTCTTTATGGAATTTGACATCTCAGGAGTACCCGACATCCCGATCTCCAAATCATACAGTGAGAAAGTTACTCATTGGTTTATGACCTACTCTTCGTAAACTATTACTTTTTAAGCCAGCGGTCACCCAGTTTATATACCGGATACCAAGCGGAGAGAAAACCGATAGCCATGACCGTCAAAAAGACGACAAAAATATCCAAAAAGGCTACTCGTACGGGATAACTATCAATAATAAAAGCTCCGGCAGCTCCCATCTTAATGAGCCCTAATTCCTGTTGGAGCAAACAAATGACTAATCCAATAACAATACCGATCAAAGCTCCAAAACCAGAGATCATCCAGCCTTCGAAAAGAAAGATACGACGAATAAGTGAATCGTCGGCTCCCATATTACGGAGGGTGCGTATATCATCTTGCTTCTCTATCATTAGCATCGACAACGAGCCTATGACATTAAATAGGGCTATAGCCAGAATAAAACAAAGGATCAGAAAAGTCATCCACTTCTCGATCTGCATCATTTTGAAGGAGGCTTCCTGTTGTTCGAAGCGATCTTTCACCTCAAAGTCATTTCCCAGCAATGCTTTGATTTGTTTCTTGACTGATTGGGCGTTTGCTCCTTTGGCTACCTTAATTTCCAGAGCCGAAACTTCATTTTCGTATGTAAATAATGTTCGTGCCAGCGAAAGGGGGACAAGCATATAGTTTTCGTCATACAGCTGCTGATTCATCCGAAAAACGGCGCGGGTATAAGCATATTCCAGGTTGAAGGAAGTAGCCGGGTTGGAAAGATTAACACTTACATCCCGTTTGGGAGCATAAATCTCCAGGGGAAAAGAAAAGGAGGGCTTGATACCCAGCGAGGCAGCCAGCCCAAGTCCCAAAGTGGCATAATCCACCACCTCATCCTGCAAAATAAATTCACCGTCTACCAAGACACTATCAATCTGCGTCAGCTCTTTATAATATTCATCTACCCCTTTTACTACGGCAATTACCTGGCGATCACTGTACTTGATCAGTGAATTTTCCTGCAGCACCTCACTCACACAGGAAACACCTTCCAACTTACGGAGCTTAGCCAACTGTTCCGAGGGCTCAAACACCTTTCCGGCAGCCGGCGTAACTTTCAGATCGGGATCGAGGTTGCTGAACATAGACGCAACCAAATCGTTAAAGCCATTGAAAACGGATAATGCACAAACCAATGCAATAGTAGCAACTACCACCCCACAAACCGCCACCATCGATATAACATTAATGGCATTATGCGATTTCTTAGAAAAGAGGTACCTGCGGGCTATGAAAAAAGAGATATTCAATTTTCAGTTGTTTAGCAATTTGTCTATGTTTTCTATATAGTCTAACGAGTCGTCGATAAAAAATGATAGATCGGGAATGACACGTAGCTGAGTACGTACGCGTTGCCCCAGGTCATAACGTATCGACTTTGTATTGGTACGAATAGCCTTCAGCAGCTCTTCGCCTTTTTCCGAGGGGAATATACTCAGGTACGCTTTCGCAATACTCAGGTCGGGGCTTACTCGTACCGCACTCACAGAGACAAGCGTTCCCGGCAAAGCCTGGGTCTGCTTTTGGAATATATCGCCCAGTTCTTTCTGGAGCAGGCGTTGTATTTTTTGTAATCTCTTGCTTTCCATACTGTTTTACTTTATTATTTTTTCCATATAACCGTAAGGCCGTCGCGTAAAGGTAGTATAACTTTTTCTATTCGCGTATCCTGTTTTATCTTTTCGTTAAAGTCTAGGATACCGACCGTCTGTTTGTCTGCCGGTTGCGGAGGAGTTAATACCTTTCCGTCCCAAAGGATGTTATCGGCCAATATAATTCCGCCTTCCCGCACAAAGGGGAAAACCAAATCAAAGTAGGCGGAATACAAACGCTTGTCGGCATCGATAAATACCATATCGAATGTTTCGCCCAGCGAAGGGATAATATCCATCGCATCACCAAAGCAAACTTTTATTTTATGCTTATCGGGCGACTTCGATACATATTTATTTATAAAGTCTTCCATTTCATCATTGATCTCAATGGAATAAATAAGGGCATCGTCGTCTATCCCTTCAGCCATGCAAAGCGTAGCATAGCCCGTATACGTACCGATTTCAAGGATGCGTCTGGGGCGTAACATCCTGCAAAACATTTTGAGGATACGCCCCTGCAAATGCCCCGACAACATCCTTGGACGAAGTAAGTTGACATGTGCATCCCGGTTTAGCTCTGCCAATAAATCCCCTTCCTCATCAATATGTGAAAGGATATAATCGTCTAACGCATCGGCATTCATTTTTTCTCTTTGAACGTAGGCAGCGAATAAGCGTTCGCATTATCCAGCACTTTTCCTACATTATTTATCTCAAGGAAAGTGGTTCCGCCTCCTTCGCCAAAGCTACCGCTCAAGTAAGCAACCATATTGTCACGGGTAATATGCCCGCTATGGATTAGTTCGTTCAAGGCATTGAAGAAGTATCCGCGCCGACTATCGTCCCAGGGTTGATGAACAGCCCATACCCCGTAAGAGAGGGAAAGCGTACGCATCACATCTTCGTTATAGCAAATGGCATATACCGGAGAAGTCCCCCTGAATGCTGCAAGGAAACGAGCGGTACGACCAGTATGGCTGTCTGTTATAATAGCTTTCACCTGTAGCTTTGAGGATGACTTAACTGCCTGTTTAGCCAGGAAAGATGTAACATCCAAGTCGTTCCCTTCAATAGGAACGCGGATATCATTAGCCGCCAGTTTTGTTTTCTCTGCTTCGCGTGCTACCTTCGTCATCGTTTGAACTGCTTCCACCGGATATTTTCCGTATGCCGTTTCACCACTCAGCATCAAGGCATCGGTACGATAATAGATCGCATTCGCGATGTCGGTTACTTCCGCACGGGTAGGACGTGGGTTGTTAATCATGGAGTGGAGCATCTGTGTCGCTACAATTACCGGCTTCTTCACTTCTACGCACTTACGTATCAGCACTCGCTGTATACCGGGAATCTTCTCGGCAGGCACTTCAATACCCAAGTCGCCCCGGGCAATCATAATTCCGTAAGCAGCCTCCAATATTTCGTCGATATTGTCTACTCCTTCCTGGTTTTCTATTTTGGCAATGATCTTTATCTGGCTATTCTGCTCGTCCAGGATTTTCTGGATATCCAACACATCCTGCTTGCTGCGTACAAACGAATGTGCAATAAAATCCACCTTATTTTTAATACAATACTGTATATTGCTTCTGTCTTTCTCCGTAAGAGAAGGAAGATTAATCCGCACTCCCGGCACGTTCACGCTCTTACGACTACCTAATGTAGCATCGTTCAAAGCCTCACAAACCAGATAATCCGAGTGCTTTTCTACGACCTTCAAGTCCAGATCGCCGTCATCGATCAACATATCATCGCCCACTTTCATATCGTCTACAAAACTAGGGTATGATACATTCAGGCATTCGCGGGTAGTCTCTACCGTTGGATCACCTTTTACTTTTATACGATCGCCAGTCTTGAGTTCTATCGGATAGGCTGTTATCGTAGTTCTGATTTCAGGACCTTTCGTGTCCATCAGTATCCCGATACGATTTGATACGGTTCTGGCGTTATTAATAACCCTGTCGAATCCATCTTCACCCATGTGAGCAGAATTCAGACGAATAACATTCATTCCCGAGTCGTATAGCTGTTTGATAAAATCTACGTCACAGCGTTTATCGGAAATAGTAGCAACAATCTTTGTATGCTTTAACATAAAAACTTCGTTTTCAGTTTTCAATTTTCAATCTCTAATTTTAATTAATTAATCCTTGGAGTGCTAATTCGTACGAATCCAATCCAAAACCTAAAACAACCCCTTTGCAGGCAGCCGATATCATGGAAACATGCCGGAAAGACTCTCTCGCATGCACATTAGATATATGTACTTCCACAACCGGCACATCTACCGCTTTTATCGCATCGTGCAAAGCGATAGACGTATGCGTATAAGCTCCTGCGTTTAAAATAATTCCATCGTAACTAAAACCTACTTCATGTATTTTGTTTATCAATTCACCTTCTATGTTACTCTGATAATAATCTATTTCACACTGAGGATATTTCTTTCGCAAAACGTCCAGATAACCTTCAAATGAAAGATTTCCATATACTGCCGGCTCACGTTTTCCCAGCAGATTAAGATTTGGCCCGTTGATAATCTGAAACTTCTTCATTTTGTTACAAGTTTATTACCTTTGTACCATAAGCCGGCACATATTTAGTGGGGCAAAGGTAGTGATTTTATGAATGATATTATTAGCAAATACCAAATTTATCTCCGGTTGGAAAAGGCACTCTCACCCCATTCGGTAGATGCATACATGACCGACCTTGACAAATTGCTTCGTTTTATGGCAGATGAAGGGCTTACCTATTCCACTGTTTCATATGAAAATTTACAACAGTTTGTTGCACAATTACATGATATAGGTATCCATCCTCGCTCACAGGCACGTATCATATCCGGCATCAAATCTTTTTACCGTTTCCTTCTTCTCGACAGCTATATAACGATTGACCCTACCGAACTGCTTGAGTCACCCAAAATAGGCTTCAAGCTGCCGGAAGTTCTCACGGTTAATGAAATAAACAACATCCTTGACACAATCGACTTATCACTGCTGGAAGGACAACGGAATCGTGCCATGTTGGAAGTATTATACAGCTGCGGACTACGTGTTTCAGAACTAACATCCCTCCGCTATCCGGACGTATATTTTGACGAAGGCTTTATCAAAGTAGAGGGAAAGGGGAGCAAACAACGTTTAGTCCCTATCTCAGAAACAGCTCTTCACGAAATTAAGAATTACCTGTTCGACCGAAACCTGATTCGGGTAAAGAAAGGCTTTGAAGACATCCTCTTCCTCAGCCGCAGAGGGACAGCTTTGTCACGTATTATGGTCTTCCACATCATCAAACAACAAACCGAAATGGCGGGAATACACAAAAACGTAAGCCCTCATACCTTCCGCCATTCCTTCGCCACTCACCTACTGGAGGGTGGTGCCAATCTACGTGCCATACAAGAGATGCTGGGGCATGAAAAAATAACCACAACCGAGATATACACACACATCGACCGCGAATTTCTCCGAAAAGAAATCCTACTACATCACCCCAGAAGCAAACGCTAAACTTTTTGGTGTTAAACAACCTTTTTATAGTCCGGATTTAAACAAACAAAAGCTAGGAAAGGAGAATATTTATACCTTTGTCGAATTTTTACAATATTATTTTAAAATAACTATTCTATGAAGATGAAAAGATTTTACCTTGCTATTTTGTGTTTGCTAATTCTTAACATAAGTAATTCAAGCGCACAAGTCAACGGAGATTTTGAAAGTTGGAACTCAGACACAAGAGGAAATGGAGCATTACCCGGAGAATACCTGAGACCCGGTCAGCAACCAGCAGGTTGGGAAGCCTCTAATGTGAACCAAAAAGTACTTCTCTTTGCTTCAAAGGTAGTGGTTGAGCCTGATGCCGGAAGAATAGGTGGACTATCAGCCAAAATGGAAAACAAATTTGTTGGATTAGGAAGCATTGGCAGTAATGCGCCAGCCTACATCACATTAGGTGTTCCATGGGCTTATGCAGTAATGAATATTCCCGAATGTGATGGAGGAACCGTAGGTGGAATAGAATATTCTGAGCGCCCTGACTCGATTGTGGGGTATTATAAACGAACGCTTGGTGGCGATAAAAACGAAAATGCTCTAATCCTTGCTTACTTGTGGGAAGGCACCTCTACCTCAAAAGTGCCAGTAAATCCTGAAGGAAAGACTGCTTCTACAGATACTGCAACCATATACGACCAGGATCGCTGTGTATTAGCTAGTAGCGATGGAGCCCGTTTAATCGGAAAAGCCGAATACCGTATTAATGGTGAATTAAATGAGTGGACACGCATTGCTGTTCCTTTCCAATACAGCAGTAACCGAACACCGGAAAAGCTGAATATCGTTATATCTTCTGCCAACTATTATGATCGCAATGCCATCGGTAAGGAGAACATCTTATGGGCAGACGATGTAGAGCTGACATTCAAACGGAATAAAACAGTCATCACATTGCCTACCCTACCTTATGAATGTTTTTATGGAAGGGAAGCAGCTTTCAATCCTACATCTAATAATACGGAAAGTGAATTCCAAATAACAGTAGAAAACCCATCCATCGCAGCAGTTGAGGACGGAACCATCAGATTCCTCTCTCCCGGAACTACCAATATAACGATATCTCAGGCAGATAATGGACGTTACTCAGATGCAGAAGTCACGATGTCTGTTACGGTACTACCGGCTCCGCTGACTGTTAAGTTGGAAAATTGTATTTCCGAAGCTACAGAAACACCTATATTCTACTTTATATACGAAGGGCTAACCGAAGAGGATGCTTCTATTGTAGACGGTACTCCAACACTAATTTTCAGCACCATACCCATTGCTGAAGCATATACTCAATCGGGAGAAAAACTAACATACCCTGTAAAAGCCGGCGAATACATCATCAGGTGGGCACAAAAACCGGTAGCGCATAATTACGTGGTTACGGTAGACGAAAGAGAAAAAGTGCTGACTGTAATAAGCAACAATCCCGAGATCACCTTCACTCCTATTATAGATGAAACAACAGACGAAGACATTACTGAGGCTGTAACAACTGAAACTATATGGGGCAGAAGTACAGAAGAAGGCAGAGTCCTCACGTTAAAAATACAGGTAAGTGACGAGTATTCACTGGAAGGCCTGATCGTGAAAGTAGATGGAGTTATTGTTTATCCTAAAGACGAACAGTTAAAAAGCAGCTCTATCAATGAAGTTCTCATAGACTTAGGATATATCAAAGAAGGTGCCGTTATTCAAATCGAAGGTATAAAACCTAAAAATGCCACAGGAATAGCAACCATAAACGGCGAAATCAGCATATATACCCAATCAGGAACTTTATATGTAAAAAGCAATAAGAATGGCACACTAAACATCTATGGCATGAACGGAAGCAAATATGCCAGCCAAAAAGTAAACCCGGGAACAACAAGTATCTCATTACCAAAAGGAATATACATTGTTGAAATCAATGAAATAACCCGAAAAGCAGCTGTAAAATAAGAAAAACTATAGCAGAAAACAATTGACCCACAGCCATCAACCATTTGACCGACAACTGTCGGTTATTTGGCTGACGGCCGTCGGCCAACTGACCGATAGCTATCAGCCAACAGAAACTATTGCTCCTTATTAATAATTCTATCGTAAATAAACAGACAAACTACGGCTATCAGTCCGATAGCGAGCAGTACCATCCATATATGTGATGGGTTATAGGTTTCCCACAAAAGATTAGTTAGTTCGTGGGGGCTGAGGTTTACCTGACGAGCTACTTCTTCAAAATAGGCATTGGTTGATAAGCCCTCTTGAATTTGCAGGCCTTTTTCTGTTACGAATCTATGGGAAAGCTCTACTTTATCCGACATTTTTTGATATACAACTCCGGAAATAATACCTGCCAACAGATTACCTAAGAATACAGGAATAAACGAATATCCCATATACAGGGCTTTCTTGTCTGCCGGAGCAATGCGTCCGATATACTCTGATATTTTAGGGGAGCCAGCCATCTCGCCCAGTCCGAAAATAAGGATAGCTACCAATGTAAACAATACATTTTGCGACATAAAGGTAAGCGCCATCCCGATAGAGCAAACTAAGAAACCGGTTATCATCGAATGTAGAGGTTTAAGCTTCATTACAAGACTGGACACCAAGACCTGAAACAGGATAATATAAAAGGCATCCATATTGGTAACAAACTCTGCATCCATCACTCCCGGAGCGGGGCTATAATTGTCGCTGATAAAAGGAATATAGGTCTGAAAAAAAGTGTATAACGCACTGGTGTCTACCCATTGGGATACAAACACCGGTAAGGTAAAAAACAACTGATGATACATCGCCCAGAAACCGGCTACGATACAGAGAAAGATAATAAATTTACCATCTTTTAATATGGTTCCCATATTGCGGAATATCTCTGAAAAAGTTTGAAGAATAGGGCTTTTCTGTTTTTCCGTTTCATTCCTCCCCGGCTCTTTATAGAAAGGAAGTAGTAAAAAATTCAACATGATAATTCCGGCAGAGACATAGAAGATTAAATGTGAAGATCCCTTGAACAACAGCGTAACCATTGGCCCGAAGAATGCACCTACATTTACCATCATATAAAAGATCCCGAATCCAATGGAGGAGGTCTCATCTGTTGTGGTTTTTGCGACTGTAGCCTGAATAATAGGCTTAAATAAAGCCGCACCTACTGCCAGATACAGGTACATAAGAAACACACCTGTAAATGTAGAAAACATCGGCAATAAGATAAAGGCCGAAACATATATAATGAACGACAGGAACAACACCTTTTTGTAACCGTATCGGTCAGCAATAGCACCTGTCAGCACCGGAAGAAAATACAAGATAGCTGTCCCTACCCCCATTAGCATTCCTTTTTGGCTTTGGGAAAACTCCAGTCCTCCCAGATCGGAAGATCCTGTCAGATAATTGGCAAATAACATGAAAAAACCATACCACGCCCAGCGTTCAAACAACTCAATAGTATTCGCTACCCAAAAGGTTCTGGGGAATTTGCTAAAGACATTCATTTTCTGATAAAGATTTAAGTTAGGACTGTAAAGATAACGGAATATCAGAAAATATGTACCTTTGCAAACAAATAAGTCAAATCGGAAAAGAATATATTATGATCGAGCAGCAAATCACCGGAGCAATCATTACAGGTATTAAATCTTTATATGGAGCCGAGGTTCCGGCAGAACAAATCCAACTGCAAAAAACAAAAAAGGAGTTTAAGGGACATCTAACATTAGTTGTTTTTCCACTTCTTCGTGTATCGAAGAAATCTCCTGAGGTAACAGCCCAGGAAATAGGCGAATACCTTCAGGCAAACGAACCAACTATTGCCTCGTACAACGTAATCAAAGGATTTCTGAACCTGACAGTTTCGTCCTACTGCTGGATTGATTTACTAAACAGCATACACAAACAGCCAAACTACGGTATTACTGCCGCTTCAGAACAGTCTCCATTGGTGATGATTGAATATTCTTCCCCTAACACAAACAAACCGCTGCACTTGGGGCATATCCGCAACAACCTCTTAGGATATAGTTTGTCTGAGATTATGAAGGCAAATGGCAATAAGGTTGTCAAAACAAATATTGTAAACGACAGAGGGATACATATCTGCAAATCAATGCTGGCCTGGGAGAAGTGGGGCAACGGAGAAACACCGGAATCCTCCGGAAAGAAAGGTGACCATCTGATTGGCGAATATTACGTTTTATTCGACAAACATTATAAGCAAGAACTAAAAGAGCTGGAGGGCAAAGGCCTATCTAAGGAACAGGCTGAAGCTGAAGCTACATTAATGGCTGAAGCCCGTGAAATGCTTCGCAAATGGGAAGCCGGAGACGAACACGTCCGCTCGTTGTGGAGTACAATGAACAGTTGGGTATATGCCGGATTCGACGAAACGTATAAACGGATGGGTGTTGACTTCGACAAGATTTATTATGAATCGGAAACATACCTGGAAGGAAAAAACGAAGTCTTGCGCGGAATGAAAGAAGGTGTCTTTTATCAACGGGAAGACGCTTCGGTATGGGCCGACCTGACAAAAGACGGACTGGACGAAAAGCTACTGCTTCGTGCCGATGGCACTTCTGTTTATATGACACAGGATATCGGAACAGCCAAACTACGCTTTGACGATTACCCGATAGATAAAATGATTTATGTAGTAGGTAATGAGCAGAATTACCATTTCCAGGTATTATCTATCTTATTAGACAAGTTGGGATTTGCTTTCGGCAAAGGCTTGGTACATTTCTCTTACGGGATGGTAGAGCTACCAGAAGGAAAGATGAAGAGCCGCGAAGGTACAGTTGTAGATGCCGACGACTTGATGGACGAGATGGTAAATACTGCCCGCGAAATATCACAGGAATTGGGCAAGCTGGATGAAATGACACCTGAAGAGATTGAAAACATAGCCCGTATTGTAGGATTAGGCTCTTTGAAATACTTCATCCTGAAAGTAGATCCCCGGAAGAACATGACCTTCAACCCGAAAGAGTCTATCGACTTCAACGGCAACACAGGATCATTCATTCAATATACCTATGCCCGTATCCGTTCCGTATTGCGCAAAGCAGCCGAACAGAACATCACATTGCCAGGTGAGATACCGACATCTATCGCTATTTCCGAAAAAGAAGAAAACCTGATACAAACCGTAGCTGCTTATGCTTCTACCATTCAGGAAGCCGGAACAACCTATAGCCCTGCTCTGATCTGTAATTACATTTATGACCTGGTAAAAGAATATAATCAGTTCTACCACGACTTCTCCATTCTGCGCGAAGAAAACGCAGACTTGAAGAACTTCCGTCTGATATTATCAGAAAACGTAGCTCAGGTGATTAAAACAGGTATTTCATTGCTGGGAATTGAAGTTCCCGAGCGGATGTAAGATCACTTCTTTTTAGTGGCCCGTTTCTTGGTTGCCGGTTTCTCGCCGGCATCCTGTACTATCTTCAGGGCTTCGTCCAGAGTAATCTCTTTGGGGTCTTTGATGGTTTTCGGGATCTTATAGTTACTACCTTTATAGGCAATATAAGGTCCGAAACGACCATTCAGTATTTCCATTTCAGGCTCTTCGCTAAACGTTTTCAGCGTACGTTGAGCCTCTTTTAGTCTCTTTTCTTTTATAAGCTCTATAGACTCGTCGAGGGTAATACTCAACGGGCTCAAGTCTTTCGGTATAGAGATAAATTTGCCGTCGTGGCGGATAAACGGACCAAAACGGCCAATACCGGCTACCACAACTTTATCTTCAAATTCACCAATCGTACGGGGAAGCTCAAATAGTTTCAGTGCTTCCTCCAAAGTGATGGTTTCAATGGACTGCCCTTTCATCAGAGAAGCAAACTGTGGCTTCGGAGCAGTTTTGTCATCTGGATTAGCTGCTCCCAACTGAGCTACTGGTCCAAAACGACCGATCTTCACAAATACAGGCTTACCGGATTGTGGGTCAATGCCCAATTCACGTTCTCCTACTTTATGTTCGGTTTTTACAGCTGATGTTCGTTCCACTATCGGATGGAACATCTTGTAGAAACGATCAATAGCATCTGTCCATACCATTTCACCGTCTGCCACCGCATCAAACTCTTTTTCTACACTGGCTGTAAAGTTATAGTCCAGTACGCCGGGGAAGTATTCCATCAGGAAGTCATTCACCACAACACCAATATCGGTCGGCATTAGCTTGGAACGGTCCGCACCTGCTATTTCCTGTTTTTCTTTCTCTGTAATTTTACTTCCCGACAAGGTGAATACTGTGTAAGAACGCTCTACCCCTTCCTTGTCTCCTTTTATTACATATTCTCTGTTTTGGATGGTCTGTATAGTTGGAGCGTATGTAGAAGGACGACCGATTCCCAATTCTTCCAAACGGCGAACCAGACTGGCTTCCGTATAGCGAGGCGGACGTTGAGTGAATCGCTCGGTAGCTTCTATTTGCCTCATCGCCAACACATCGTTAATGCTTACCGGAGGCAACAAACCGCTTTCCTGTTCTTTTTCACTTTCATCATCCGTACTTTCACGATACGCTTGTAGGAATCCGTCGAAAACAAGGACTTCGCCTACGGCTGAGAACTTTTCCTTTTGTCCGGAAATGTCAACAGAAATCGTTGTACGTTCCAGTTCTGCATCTGCCATCTGGCAGGCAATGGTGCGTTTGCGGATTAACTCATAGAGCTTTTTCTCCTGGGCCGTACCGCTTATCTCTTCATTACTTATATAGGTAGGGCGAATGGCTTCGTGAGCTTCCTGCGCCCCCTTTGTCTTTGTACTATACTTGCGGAAATGATAATATTTCTCGCCATAGATATTTAATATCGCCTCTTTTGTCGTACCCAAAGCCAAGTCACTCAGATTAACCGAGTCGGTACGCATATAGGTTATAAATCCAGATTCATACAAACGCTGTGCCAGCATCATGGTTTGCGACACAGAATATCCCAATTTGCGGGAAGCTTCCTGCTGCAAAGTAGAAGTTGTAAAAGGAGGAGCCGGCGACTTCTTTACAGGTTTGGTAGAAATATCATCTATTTTAAAAGAAGCTGTTTTACAGGATTCCAGGAAATCCGTTACTTCTTTCTTTGTTTTCAAACGTTTATTAAGCTCTGCCTTTAAAACAGTTGTTCCGTCCGGAAGGATAAATTCCGCAATTACTCGGAAAGAAGCTTCAGAGACAAAATGATTAATCTCCCGTTCGCGCTCTACAATAAGTCGTACAGCTACCGATTGCACACGCCCGGCCGACAAAGCTGGTTTTACTTTCCTCCACAAGATTGGAGAAAGCTCAAACCCAACGATACGGTCTAACACACGACGTGCCTGTTGTGCATTCACCAGATTATAGTCTATACTGCGGGGAGTTTCAACGGCATGCAAAATAGCATCCTTGGTTATTTCGTGAAAAACAATACGTTTTGTCTTCTCAGGCGCCAGATTCAATACCTCAGCCAAATGCCAGGATATAGCTTCTCCTTCGCGGTCTTCATCGGAAGCCAGCCATACCATCTCGGCCTTTTTCGCCTCGGCCTTTAATTCTGTTACAAGTTTCTTTTTATCACTTGGCACTACATATTGAGGAGCATAATTATGTTCAATATCTATACCAAATTCTTTTGTTTTCAGATCACGGATATGTCCGTAACTGGACATTACCTTAAAGTCTTTTCCAAGAAACTTTTCAAGCGTCTTAGCTTTCGCCGGCGACTCTACAATCACAAGGTTTTTTTGCATATTTCCAATACTTCTTATAAAAACGAGTGCAAACTTACATAAATAATTCACGCAAGCGAACAGAAATTAAAAAAAATCACTTTTTTAATTACCTGTATTACAAGTTGGAAAGAATTTCTTTTAGAAATATATCCCGGTTAATTATCCGGTAATGGGGGTCATAAGCCTCCGAAAACACCTCACTATGATGCACCACATACTTGCCTTGTTCCAAGAGTGAAAAGAGCATTTCCCGGTCTTGTTCATAATTGGGGAGAACCAGGTTCATTGCTTGAATAACCGAGTCTATTAGCATCCATTCCCTCTCCCATTCTTCGATAGAAATTGTTTGTATATTACTGACACTGCGTATAAAGGCGTCAAAGAATACATCCCGCGAAATGAGTCCTTCTTTTATCACCGACAGGTTTACTCTATAGAAATTGCCGTTATAGCCTGTCGGCTCATAATAGGCTCCGGGTGCCTGCTCAAAAGAAGCCAACTCCCTGTCTAAGTATGCACCGGCAGATGCAGTGTCATTAACCATATGCCCAGGGCCGAAATAGTCCTGGAAAAAGTTCTTATACAAATCCTGCAAAGTGGATTTCGGATAGATACTCAACTGATTCTCTACAGCCACGCGAATCAGTTCATGCTTCGTATCTTTCTTGCAAGAAAAAGAGAGCATTAGTACAATTACTAAGAGTATTATATTTCGCATACAGATTTACTTTTATAAATTGAATGATACCCCTCCCATAAAGGTAGCTTTAGGCATCGGGTAGCCAAGCATTGTTTCATATCTCTGAGCCAGCAGGTTATCACCTTTCACAAAGACCTCCATCCATTTCAGCGGGCGATAAGCTACACGTGCATCAACCAATGTATAATCACTTGTTTGCACAGTCTTACCGGTAGCCAGATAAAGCTTGTCTATCACTTGTGCCCCAGCACTCAGGGTGAATTTACCGGGACGATAGGTCATCCCTGCATACAGTTTATTTCTCGGCGCACCGGTAATTTTCTTCTGCATATCAAGATAGCTATAGTTGGCATGTAGGCTGAGATTATTCAATATCTGATAATTCAGGCTGAATTCAATTCCTTTATTTTCAAATTCGCCTACATTCCTGTTCTGATAACGGCTCTCCCCTATTTCAACCGATTCTATTATATTGTCTCCTTTGGTGTAGAATAAGGTTAAGTCTACCGACATACGATTATCAAGCAAGCCTTGCGATACAGTAAAGTCGTAACTGAAACTACGCTCGGGAAGCAGGTCTTCATTTGCTGAAGCATACATATACAATTCCCGCATATTGGGGGTGCGAAAACCTTTTGAAAAGGAGAATTTCAGACTAGTCTGCTCTGCAGCTTTAAACGAAACACCCGCCTGTGGCACCCATTCCGTACCATAAAGCTTGTGATTCTCCAAACGCAAGCCCGCTTCAAGCATAAACTTCCAAAGTTGCTGTTGAACAAGTACATATCCGGCTACTTCATGTAGTTTGACATGGTCGGCATATATTTCCTTTTCCGGGTCGCGATAGGCATTACCGCCATATAGTTTAGCATCAAATCCACCTGTAATGGTATTGCCTTTAAACAGATTTACCGCCTGATAAATATTTACACCACCCATATAGTCCGTTGATTTGAAGAGGTATGGACGAGGACTACCTCCTTCGTAATAGCCATCATTAATCTTATGATCTCCCCAATTATAATAGAAGTTTACAGCTCCTCTTGTTTTTTCATATCTGTTTTCCAGAGAAAGTCCCGACATGCCACGTAGTACATCAGTCATACCATCCAGTAAAGGACGACTTTCTTGCCCCGGCACGTCTCCCTTGGCCTTTGAAATATTTACATTTCCTACAACCCTCCACTCTTCCGACAAGTCGTAACCCAGTTTTGCCGATCCTGTCCACATTTTAAAGTCGGAGTTTACGCGGTGTCCGTCGGTTCGTTCGTAGTTTCCACTTACTACTCCGAAAAGCCGCCCGTTGCGATACGTGTCTGTTAGAGAATACCTTTGCGTGCCATATGAGCCACCCATCAACCTGGCAGAGAATTTATTGCCATCCTCCATTGCCTGGCGGGTTATAATATTGATAGCCCCACCCATAGCATTAGAGCCATAAAGGATAGACGCAGCACCACGAGACACCTCCACCCGCTGCGCATCCGACGCTATATATGCATCGGCCACCGGATGCCCGTAAATAGTAGCATACTGCGGATGTCCGTCAATTAAGATAAGCACTCGCCCGGCGCCTCCGGCAAAGCCACGCATACTGATACCGCCTGCACCACCTGAAACACCATAACCCGCCATTCCACGGGATGTAACATATAGCCCCGGCACCTGCTGCATAAGTACCGGAAGCAAAGATACCTCCTCACTCTGCTCTATCACATCACGATGCACTACACTTATCGGAACAGGCAACACATCACGCGGCACAGGTACACGCGTCCCTGTCACCACTACCTCATCTAAATTGACTGTTTTACTTCCTAACGAATCTTGTAATATAGCTGTATAACCTTCTGCCAGACTAATCCCTGAAAACAAACACAACACAACTAACAGTAGTATCCCCCTCCTCATTTCGTTTTTCAATTTATAGATTTCATATCAATTTCTCACAAACATCCAGTAACACGTTTTTCATAATTCATGCTACAAATATAAACGATAATTGGATAAAACACGATCTGCAAGTATATTAAAAACGAAAAAACATACAATAAAGACGAAAAAACACATCTTTTATCAAAAAAGCAAGAGTTGAGAAGACCAAAAACAAAATCTATATTTTAGAATTCAATTTTGATATTTAGATTTTTATTCATACATTTGCATAAATACGTAAACAGTGAGAATAATAGCATATAGTTGCATAGAAGAGTTCACTCGCACTTATAATGACTCGAAAGTAGCATTAGATAGCTGGTATTCAAAAGTAGAAAAAGCGGAATGGGATTGTTTTGCAGATGCGAAAGCAATGTTTAACAGTATTGATTCTGTAGGCAACAAAAGATATGTATTCAATATAAAAGGTAACACATATAGGCTGATTGCATTAATATTATTTACGCCTAAAATTGTTTACATACGGCATATCTGTCCTCATAGCGATTATGATAAAATAAAAGATTGTTCTAAAGTGTAAAAGATTATGAGAACTATAAAAAAAGAAACAGAGTACAAAGCTATTTTGGCAAGGATAGATGAACTTGTAGAAATAGTAAATGATACGACTCCAAAAACAAGCAAAGAATATATTGAGCTTGACTTTCTTACTGATATGATTGTTTCTTTTGAAAAGGAATTCTATAATATCAAAAAACCCTCATTAGCAGAGGTTATGAAGCTACGTATGTTTGAAATGAACCTTACCCAAAAAAAACTATCTGAAATTATTGGCGTTAGCCCTTCCCGTGTTAGTGAATATCTTACAGGAAAAGCAGACCCCACATTGAATATAGCTCGTGAAATCAGCAAAAAACTTAATATTGATTCCGATATAGTCTTAGGAGTATAATATCAGTAGTCCCATCAGTTAAGCAAACAGAAGAAAAAAAGTACCCCCGAGCAGAATCGAACTGCTATCTAATGTTTAGGAAACATCTATTCTATCCGTTGAACTACAGGGGCCTATTTTATGGTGTGCAAAAGTATAATCTTTTTGGCAGATTGACAAGTGTTCAGGCATTTTTCCCTTTGTTACTCGAAAAGGGTCTGTAGGATGGCGATTGATTTGATTTCGGGTATTTCGGGGAGGTGCAGGCGATAGTATGTCAGGATGCGGTGCAGGATGTTTACGCGGTCTTGGCGGGAGAAGGCGTAGAGTGACATGTTTTCATAGCTTATCTTAAACAGGCGGGAGAAGATTTGGCTCTCTTCGCGGCTCAGGTAATGGCGATGCATGGGGGGGCGATCGACAAATACGCCGTTTTGCATATCGAAATAATAGCCTTCAATATAGGAGTCCACATTGGGAAATACTCCTAGATAACTAAGCAGATGCAACAAGAAAACCAGGTGATAATTAGCCACCCCTCCTTCGGAAATTTCCAACACGTAGATAGAGCGGTACAGGTAATCGAAAAGCCGGGCATCAGGCTCTGTTTCTTTCACTACACGAAATAAAACTTCGGCAATAAATAAGGCCAGTACATTCTTCACAGGGTCGCAGGATAGCTGAGTCAGCGGGTAGCAGAGCTTGGTTTCGCGTATCCGGTGCAGATCGCGTTTATTCTGATGCTCCACCTCCATATCCAAGACAGAAAGCGGCATAAAGAGAGCCTTTGAAACGGCAGTCTTCTTCCCTCTGCCACGTGCCACCAGGTAAGAAGCACGTCCAAAGGCTTCCGTGTACATATATATAATAGAATATGTATCATTATAAGGAATAGAATGAAGGACGATACCGCGCGTTTTACTTAGCATACTTACATTGTTGTTGCATACAAAGGTAAACAATTTTAAAATCCCACAGTTGTTGAACTCATGTTCTACAATTGTTGAACATGAATTCTACATATGTAGAACATGAGTTCAACAACTGTGGGACTTTATTTGTTATATAAAAAACAACTCATCAAAACACACATTATGTTAGAACTGGCCACCCCCTCGTTGCTGTTTTCAGCTATTTCACTAATTTTGCTGGCATATACCAATCGTTTTTTGTCGTATGCCAGTGTCGTTCGCGCATTAAAAGACAAACACGAGCAAACGCGTGACCCCCGGGATGCTGCACAGATTGCCAACCTCAGGAGAAGGCTCTATTTAATACGCGGCATGCAGATACTGGGGGCTTTAAGCTTGCTTTTCAGTGTTGTTTCCATGTTCTTTTTCTACGTATCATTCATTAATACGGCAGTCTGGATATTCGGTGTCGGGCTTATTTTACTGGCCGCTTCCCTTTGTTTATGCATCTGGGAGATCAACATTTCAGTAAAAGCCCTGGATATTCACCTGGACAACATCGCCTCTAAATAGATGTTAAAACGCAAACATAATTTAATTTTTCTGTAAAATGTTTTGGTAGTTTCCCAGGAAGACCTATCTTTGCACTCGCGTTTGAGAAATAGGAGTCTTTAAACGCAGAAAGTGAGAACTTTCACATGTTGGCCCATTCGTCTATCGGTTAGGACGCAAGATTTTCATTCTTGAAAGAGGGGTTCGATTCCCCTATGGGCTACCAAATTGAATTAAAAAATAAGATAGCTAAGAAATGGCAAATCACAAATCAGCATTAAAAAGAATCAGACAGACAAACGCAAGACGTTTGCATAACAGATATTATGCAAAAACTGCTAGAAATGCAGTTCGTAAATTGCGTGCTACCCAGGAAAAGGCCGAAGCTCAGGCTTTATATCCTAAAGTATGCTCTATGTTAGACAGGCTGGCTAAAAAGAACATCATTCACAAGAACAAAGCTGCTAACCTGAAATCCAAGTTGGCGAAGTTCGTGAATGCTCTCGCGTAAGAGACCAAGAAGGTAGCTATAAAGATATAGGAAAGCCGGACTAATTAGCCCGGCTTTTTCACCTATGGCCCATTCGTCTATCGGTTAGGACGCAAGATTTTCATTCTTGAAAGAGGGGTTCGATTCCCCTATGGGCTACTTCAAATGAAGAATGAGGAATGAAGAACGAAGAATAAACAGCAACAAATATTCTTTCGTTCTTCATTCCTCATTCTTCATTATTTTTTTGTATCTTTGTTAGGTTTTTCAAAAACCATTGCAAATATTGATTTCAAACAAGTTAAACATATATGAGTGAGGAAATAAAAAACACTAACGGCGATTATTCAGCAGATAGCATCCAGGTACTCGAAGGATTAGAAGCTGTACGTAAAAGACCGGCGATGTACATTGGCGACATCAGCGAAAAAGGTCTGCACCACTTAGTGTACGAAGTAGTAGACAACTCTATTGACGAAGCCCTCGCCGGGTATTGCTCCAATATTGATGTCACCATTAACGAAGACAATTCCATTACAGTAGTAGACGACGGTCGCGGTATCCCGGTAGGTATGCACGAAAAAGAAGGCAAATCCGCACTGGAAGTTGTATTGACCGTTTTACACGCCGGAGGAAAATTTGACAAAGGAAGCTACAAAGTTTCCGGAGGTTTGCACGGGGTAGGTGTATCTTGTGTGAATGCACTTTCCACCTACTTAAGAGCAGAAGTTCGCCGCGAAGGCAAAATATACATGCAGGAGTTTTCGTGTGGGCACCCCACATCTGAATTAACGGTGATTGGAGATTCAGATACTACCGGAACTACTATTTCCTTTAAACCGGACGATACTATTTTCATTGTAACAGAATATCGCTACGACATACTGGCAACCCGTTTGCGCGAGTTGGCTTTCCTGAACGCAGGAGTTAAGCTGACACTTACCGACAAACGCGTGACAAAAGAAGACGGCACGTTCCGGACAGAGGTATTTATGTCTGACGAAGGCTTGAAAGAGTTTGTCCGTTACATAGATCGCGCCAAAGAAAAGCTGATCGGAGATGTAATCCACATTGTAACCGAAAAACAAGGCGTACCGGTTGAAGTAGCCATGACATACAACACTTCGTACAACGAAAGTGTCTACTCGTATGTAAACGACATCAACACCATCGAGGGAGGAACCCACCTGGCAGGCTTCCGCAGAGGATTAACCCGCACACTGAAGAAATACGCTGAAGACTCCAAGCTACTGGAAAAAGCCAAAGTAGAGATACAAGGCGACGACTTCCGCGAAGGCCTTACAGCTGTTATCTCTATCAAGGTAGCAGAGCCTCAGTTTGAAGGACAGACAAAGACAAAACTAGGTAACAGCGAAGTAACAGGCGCTGTAGACCAAGCCGTAGGTGAGGCTTTAGGTTATTTCCTGGAAGAACATCCGAAAGAAGCTAAGATCATTGTAGACAAAGTAATACTGGCGGCACAGGCTCGTCAGGCAGCCCGCAAGGCAAGAGAGCTGGTTCAGCGCAAATCGCCTATGAGCGGCGGAGGTCTTCCCGGAAAGCTGGCAGACTGTTCGTCTAAGGTAGCCGAAGACTGCGAGTTATTCCTTGTCGAAGGGGACTCGGCAGGTGGAACAGCCAAGCAGGGACGCGACCGTACCTTCCAGGCAATCCTTCCGCTTCGGGGTAAAATCCTGAACGTAGAGAAGGCGATGGAGCATAAAATCTTCGATAGCGAAGAAATCCAGAACATCTTCCGCGCCATGGGTGTCACTATCGGAACGGAAGACGATCCGAAGGAACTGAACCTCAGCAAGCTCCGTTATCATAAAGTAATCATCATGACCGATGCCGACGTGGATGGAAGCCACATCGCCACATTGATCCTGACCTTCTTCTTCCGTCGTATGCGTGCATTGATAGACAATGGATATGTATACCTGGCGACTCCCCCCTTGTACCTATGCAAGAAAGGAAAAGCAGAAGAATATTGCTGGACGGAACAGCAGCGCCAGACTTTCATCGACAAATACGGTGGCGGAAGCGAAGCGGGCATTCACACCCAGCGCTACAAAGGTTTGGGAGAGATGAACGACCATCAGTTATGGGATACAACCATGAACCCGGAGAACCGTACGCTGAAGCAAATCACAATTGAAAGCGCAGCGGAAGCAGACCAGATATTCTCGATGTTGATGGGTGAAGAAGTAGCTCCCCGCCGCGAGTTTATCGAAGAAAATGCAACCTATGCCAATATAGACGCATAATAGAAACAACATGAATATAAAGGTCCGTCGTCCGAACGTAGAGGCCCTGTTCAGGGAGGTTGACAACTTCATCCCCAAAAAGGAGCAATCGCAACCTCCCCGTATAGGAATATCCGCTAATCGGAAAGACGGACTTTCTTGTATAGCCGAGACCTACGTCCAGTCCGTACTGATGGCAGGCGGGGCGCCTGTCCTGATCCCCGTGATAACAGACATCAAAGCGCTGTCTACTATCATTAGAGGCCTAGATGGCTTGCTAATGAGCGGCGGGAGCGACATCAACCCCCTTTACTTAGGAGAAGAACCGATCCCCGAATTACAGGATGTAGATAGCTACCGCGACGAGTATGATTTGATTATTCTCCGTTTGGCTTTTAATTACCAAATCCCGATAATGGGTATCTGCCGGGGGCATCAGATCATGAATGTGGCTTTCGGCGGCGGGCTTTATCAGGACATTTATGCCGGAAGCGAGATGAAATTGCTCAAGCACAGCCAGACACTGGCACGCGAACTGCCATCGCATACCGTGACTCTGATCAACGGAAACACCAAGTTGCGTTCGATCCTGAAGGAGTCCGACATCCAAGTTAATTCCATCCATCACCAGGCCATTACGGAACCGGCTCCTGAGTTTATCTCAACTGCCATTGCTCCGGACGGGATCAACGAAGGCATGGAGCATCCCGAATATTCCATCCTTAGTGTACAATGGCATCCCGAAGCTATGGCGTCCAATGGCGATGAGCTTATGCTTGAACTCTTCCGCTATCACGTGGAAGAATCCCGCAGCTTCAGCCAAGCCAAAGAGATACACCAACGGATTCTTACTATCGACTCGCATACGGACACTCCTATGGTATTCCCCGGTTCTTTCAATCTGGGGGAAAAAGAAGGAGGAAAGGTAAACCTGCCGTTCATGGAAGAGGGACGGATTGATGCCGCCTTTATGGTGGCTTACATCCCACAAGGCAAGAGAGACGATGCCTCGTTGAAAGCAGCTACCGAATACGCCATCGAACGTCTCGAACAGGTAAAGAAGCAAGAGCTACTGAACCCCGAACGGATGGAGATTGCCTATACGGCAGACGACCTGATCCGCCTAAAGCATCTGGACAAAAAAGCCATCTTCCTGGGTATAGAAAACGGCTATGCCATCGGAAAAGACATCCGTAACCTGACTCTTTTCAAGGAAATGGGCGTTTCTTACATGACGCTCTGCCACAACGGGAGTAATGACATCTGTGATTCCGCCCGAGGCGAAGCCGAGTGGAACGGACTCAGCCCGTTTGGCAAGGAGGTAGTCAAAGAAATGAACCGTCTGGGCATGATAATCGATATCTCCCATGCGGCAGAAAGCACCTTCTATGATGTATTAAAGGAAAGCAGCCAACCGATTATTACCTCTCATTCATCGGCTCGCGCTTTATGCGACCATCCGAGAAACCTCTCCGACGAACAAATCAAGGCATTAGCCGCTCACGGAGGTGTGATACAAGTCTGCTTGTACAAGGGATTTATCAATAAAGAAGAAGAGAAAGCCTCGCTGAGTGACGCCATTCGCCACATCAATCACATCGTAGAAGTTGCCGGCATAGACCACGTAGGCATTGGCTCCGATTTCGACGGAGACGGAGAGCTAATTGGTTGCCGCGCCAGCAACGAACTAATCAACATTACCGTTCGCCTACTCCAGGCCGGCTACACCGAACAAGATATCAGAAAGATTTGGGGAGAAAACCTTCTCCGCGTAATGCGAATGGTTAATCATTAACCGTTACCCTTCTCCCATTCCGAGGCGCAAAGTTCCAGTTCTTCGTACCAGGCTTCACCGTATTTGCGGACTAAGGGGTCTTTCAGGAATTTATATAAAGGAAGTTTTTCTTTTTGGCCTAAGATCTCTGCGGCCTTGCAGATTTTCCAGCGATTATAGTTCAAGGCGCTGAAGGTGGCGTATTTGGTTACGCGAATCGGATATAAGTGGCAGGAAACCGGCTTCATGAACTTTGTCCGTCCCTCGCGGTATGCTTTCTCGATAGCACACTTGCATATCCCCTTTTCATCGTAGCAGGTAAATACGCAATCTTTCCCATTAATAATAGAAGTAACCACATCGCCATCGCTGTCGATATAGGCTACTCCTTGTTTGTTTATCAGCTCCTGGGCTTCAGGAGAGAGATCATCCCAGACTAATGGCAATACTTTTTGAAGTTCAGCCAACTCATGCTTCTCTAAAGGAGCACCGGAATCACCCTCGATGCAACAAGCCCCTTTGCAGAGCGACAGATCACAAATAAACTGCCGCTCTATAATATCAAGGCTTATTAAAGTATCACCAATCTGTAACATTTTTTATACGATTAACGATTTTCCTGTCATCTCTTTAGGCTGGGGTAATCCCATGATGTGAAGAAGAGAAGGGGCTACGTCTGCCAGAATTCCGTTTGCTACTTTGGCGTCTTTGCTTGTTGTTACGTAAACAAAGGGAACGGGATTCAGCGAGTGAGCCGTATTCGGGCTTCCGTCTTCGTTCAATGCGTGGTCGGCATTCCCGTGGTCGGCAATGATGATTACCTCGTAATCGTTTGCTTTGGCTGCCTCAACGGTATCTTTCAGGCAAGCGTCTACAGCTATAACGGCTTTCTCGATGGCCGGATAAATACCGGTATGTCCTACCATGTCTCCGTTTGCATAGTTGCACACGATGAAATCGTATTTGTTTGCGTTGATTGCCTCTACCAGCTTGTCTTTTACTTCATAAGCGCTCATTTCCGGTTTCAGGTCGTACGTGGCCACTTTAGGAGAAGGTACAAGGATACGGTCTTCGCCGTTGAAAGGTTCTTCACGTCCTCCGTTAAAGAAGAAAGTCACGTGCGCGTATTTTTCTGTTTCAGCAATATGAAGCTGTGTCTTGCCTTGCTGAGCTACATATTGTCCTAATGTATTATCTACATTGTCTTTATCAAAGAGGATATGTAAACCTTTAAATGTAGCATCGTAAGGAGTCATGGTGAAATACTGAAGGTTCGGGATTGTTTTCATTCCGGCCTCCGGCATATCCTGTTGTGTCAAAACAATGGTCAGCTCCTTGGCGCGATCGTTACGGAAGTTGAAGAAGATAACTACATCCCCCTCCTCTATTACAGCCACTGGCTTGCCGTTTTCTACGTGTACGATGGGTTTGATAAACTCATCCGTTACACCTTCGGCGTACGACTCATCCATTGCAGTCAGCATACATTCGGCAGCTTTTCCTTTACCTTCTACCAACAGGTCGTAGGCTTCTTTCACACGCTCCCAACGTTTGTCGCGATCCATTGCATAGTAGCGTCCGATGATAGAAGCTATTTTGCCTCCATTTGTCTGAAGATGATTTTCCAATTGCTCGATAAAGCCTTTACCGCTCTTCGGGTCTGTATCGCGTCCGTCCATAAAGCAATGTACAAACGACTTATTGATTCCGTATTCTTTCGAGATATCTGTTAGTTTAAACAAATGCTCCATCGAGCTGTGCACGCCTCCGTCAGAAACAAGTCCCAGGAAATGAACCTGCTTGTTGTTCTCTTTTGCGTAGCTATAGGCACGTTTGATTTCCGGGTTTTCCAGGATTGTATTTTCGCGGCAGGCGATGTTGATCTTCACCAAGTCCTGATACACTACGCGGCCTGCGCCAATATTCAAGTGGCCAACTTCCGAGTTTCCCATTTGTCCGTCGGGCAATCCTACGTTTTCACCGGAAGCCTGTAACTGTGAGTTTGGATACTCTTTCAACAGCGAATCCCAATATGGGGTAGGTGTCTGATAAATCACATCGTCTTTTCCTTTATCACCGATTCCCCATCCGTCGCAAATAATTAATAATGCTTTCTTGCTCATAATTGCATCTATTTTGATTTGTTTATTTTTTTATTTAAAATTCAAGCTATTAAAACCGGCTGCAAAATTAGTCAAAATTTGCCAGTTAGCGATCCTTTTTCGCTCGTTAGCAAATAAAAATAGCTCACGTCTAAATAACAATCAGACACGAGCAAAATAAAACAATCCATGTACAAATTACAATATTGCCTATAAAAAGATACAAACACCCCCCACCTGTTTAGCCATAATGCCGTATTTTTACATAAGAAACGAAAACAATACCATGAAGCAACACTTACTATATAAGTTCATTCTACTCTTTTGCGGGTTATATTTCTTTTCCGGAGCGATTGCTGCCCTGGAAGAAAATATCCTTTTCAACAGAATCGATGTAAACAACGGACTCCCCTCCAACGAAATAAGCTGCATCCTGAAAGACAAGAAAGGCTTTATGTGGTTTGGCACAGGAGCCGGATTAATCCGCTACGACGGATATGAATTCAAAACCTTCCGCCACGAAATCAACGGCTCCCTCTTTTCCGAAGGATATATCATACAATTAACCGAAACGATAGACGGCAAACTATGGGTAACCTATCAAAACGGAGAAATCAGCATCTTTGACTTACACAAAAACACCTTCCACACCATTGAAGACATGCAGAAGACACTCGCTATCCAGCCAACGGTCACCGCTGTCTTCCAGGACATAGATTATCAGCTACTATTCAGAACCTCGGACAACAAGCTTTGCCGATATGACTTCGAAACAAAAAAGGTAACCGATTACCCGGCCTTCCAGAAGGAAGGTGGCGTGTGCAACATCGTTCAGAAAGATGGCTGCCTGTATGTCATCTATTATTCGGGACTAATAGAAATCGTTCATTTAGAGAAAACAGAATATGCCATAAAGAACGATTTTCTTCAGAGCTTTCCCATCCCCAAGCGCTTCAATATGTTTGTAGATAGCGGGAATGATATCTGGATCTACATGGATCCCGAAAATCACAACGGACTGTTCCACTACCAGCCCAAGACGAGGGAATGGCAACATTACACCACCGAGTCGGCCATCCCGCTCACCTCCTCTCTGATACGTGATGTAAAAGAAGATCCGAAAGGGAATATCTGGATCGCCACAGACCACGGAGGAATCAACATCCTGAACAAGCAAAAGGAAACCATACGATACATAAAAAGCGACCCGCTCGACCCTAAAAGCATCAGCCAGAACAGCGTCATCTGCCTGTATAAAGACGACACAGACATACTATGGTGCGGTACCTACAAAAGCGGAATTAATTATTATCACAAAAGCATTTTCAAATTCAACAATATACGCTATCCCATCATACGGGCGGAAGATGCAGCCACCAACGACTGCAACTGTGTCTATGAAGACACATCCGGCAATCTATGGATAGGAACCAACGGCAACGGCCTGCTCCATTACAACAGAATCACCAAGCAGTATCGCAAGTACCAACACAATCCCGCCGACCCGGGCAGCATCAGCAGCAACATCATTGTGTGTCTGACAGGAGACGCAGAGGGCAATCTATGGATCGGAACCTATATGGGAGGGTTGGACTGCTTCAACGGAAAAACATTCACCCACCACCAGCCGGCGGAGGGGAAACTCTCAAACAGCAGCATATACAGCCTGCTCACCGACGAGAACAACAACCTCTGGATCGGGACATTGGGAGGAGGCGTAAACCAGCTCAACCTGAAATCCAAGCAGTGGAAGCACTTCAGCGCCTCAAACGACTCGAATCCCCTCCTCTCCGACGAGGTGTACTCCATCTCCGCCGGAAATCCGAATGAGTTGCTGATCGGCACGGCGCTGGGAGTAAACATCATCAATACCCGAAGCGGGAAGGTTAGCGCTTTCCTCGGAACAAGGGATAACAGATATACATTCAAGGACAAGGCGATCAACACCGTCTTTCTCGACAAGCACAAGTTGATGTGGGTAGGCAGTAACAACGGACTAAGCATCTACGATCAGACAAATGACAAGCTCTATCACCTCGACAAAACCAACCAGCTACCCGACAACGACGTTACCTCCATCATGCAAGACGACTACGGCATCCTCTGGCTCGGAACCAAGAATTGCCTGTTAAAGATCGCTCCCCAATACAACGAGGAAAGCAAACAGTACACATTCGATTGCACCACCTATTACGAGAACGAAGGGATCTCCGGAAGGATCTTCAACCGCAACAGCCGGTGCCGCACATCCGACGGGGAGTTCATCTTCGGCGGGACGAACGGGCTCACTACTTTCAACCCCATGCAGATACACTACAACACCAATCCTCCCCAAGTGGTATTCACCGGATTGCAGTTGCAGAACCAGCAAATCCTCCCCGGAAAAGAGTACAACGAAAATATCATACTGTCCGACGAGATCAGCTACACCAAAGAATTGTCACTCAAATACGAAGAGCGGGGATTCTCCCTCAGCATCTCGGCGCTCAACTATTTCCTTCCCGGAAAGACCAAGTATGCATTCTTCATGGAGGGGCATGATAAAAACTGGACCACCATAGATGCCAGCAACCGCAACATCACCTACACCAACCTCCCCGCAGGCAGTTACATCTTCCTGGTAAAGGCAGAGAACAACGATGGCGTATGGAGCGATACCCCCAGCAGACTCAATATCAAGATCCAGCCACCCTTCTGGGCTACTCCTTGGGCAGTCATCCTTTACTTACTTTTAAGTATCTCATTGATTCTCCTCATTGTTATTATCTTCAGTCGCTTCCAGAAGCGGAAATTCGTCAAGGAACAGGAACGAATCGCTGCAAACCGCCTCCATGAGATGGACGAGATGAAACTCCGCTTCTTTACCAATGTAAGTCACGAGTTCCGCACGCCCTTGACGCTCATCATTGCGCCCGTCGAGAAGTTAATGAAGGGAGAGCACAACTCGGACAACAAGAAAATCCTACAGCTGGTACACGAGAATGCCACCCAGCTACTCTCGCTCGTTAATCAGCTGCTGGATTTCAGGAAGATCGACGTACAAGGAGTCGACCTGCTCCTTTCCTCCGGAGATATCGTGATATTTATCCGCAACATCTCCTACTCGTTTAAAGACCTTTCGGAGCAAAAGAATATCCGCTACTCATTCTCAACGGCTATTCCTTCCTTTATGATGAAGTTCGACACCGATAAGATATTCAAAATAGTATCAAACCTCTTGAGCAACGCCTTCAAATTCACTCCCGAAGGCGGAGAAATAGCCGTCAACCTGCAAGTACACAACCGAGAGGGCCAGACAGACGAACTCTGCATCCAGATATCCGATACAGGCATCGGCATACCGGAAGACAAGCAAGAGCTCATCTTCAACCGCTTCTACCAGATACCTCCCGAGAACGAGGCAAATGCCACCATCGGTACAGGAATCGGTCTTCACATCTGCCGGGAGTTCGTCAAGATGCACAACGGCACCATTACCGTAAAGAGCGAGTTGGGCAAGGGAAGCACCTTCACCGTATCCCTGCCCGTTATCCTATCGGAGATAGAAGAAATCATATCCGTCCCCCACACCGTCGAAGCGGAAAGGGAAGAAAATACGGAAGCCCGGATCTCCTCGAACAATCTGGAAAACACAATCCTCATTGTAGACGACAACAGCAAATTCCGCGAGTTCATGCGCCTTAGCCTGAACGACAATTTCAACATCCTTACCGCCTCAGACGGCGAGGAGGCCTGGCAGGTTATACTGGATCACCTGCCCGACATGGTCATCAGCGACGTGATGATGCCCATTACCGATGGAATCGTGCTTTGCAAGCGCATCAAAGAAGACATACGCACCTCTCACATTCCCGTCATTCTGCTGACGGCCAAATCCGCAGAGGCAAGCAAGCTCACCGGACTCGAGGCAGGTGCCGACGACTACATCGGCAAGCCCTTCAACATGGATGTGCTCATACTCAAGATACGGCACATCATCGACATGAAGAACCGCATGCGCGAACAATTCAGCCAGGCTACCAACAAGGGCATTCAGCTAACCAGCATGGACATAAACTCCCTCGACGAAGAGCTGATGAAGAAGGCCATACAGTTTATAGAGGAGCAGATCGCCAATCCGGAATTGTCCGTAGAGTGGCTCAGTCGCGAAATGGGGATGAGCCGCGTAAACTTCTACAAGAAGACCATGTCCATCACCGGCAAGACTCCCGTAGAGCTGATCCGCACCATCCGGATGAAGCACGCCGCCATCCTGCTCGAGAAGAGCCAGATGCGCGTAAGCGAGGTAGCCTTCAAAGTAGGAATAAACGATAGCAAACTCTTCCGGAAATACTTTAAAGAAGAGTTCGGCATACTACCCTCCGACTACATAGAGAATAAAAAATAATTAATCACTCAATCATGAAAAAATCAGTATTACTAACCGTATGCCTGCTATTAGGCATGCAGCTCGCAGCACAACAATCCTTACAACCCTCCGTCCCCAGTGAGCCCTATCAGTGGAAAAGCGTACAGATCGTAGGAGGCGGATTCGTAGACGGTATCGTTTTCCACCCCAAAGCCAAAGACGTACGCTACTGCCGTACAGACATGGGAGGCGCTTACCGCTGGGATGCCGCCTCGGAACGTTGGATATCCATGCTCGACTGGATTACTTATGACGACAACAATCTGGTAGGCGTAGAAAGCATTGCCGTAGATCCAAGCGATCTGCAAACCGTTTACCTTTCATGCGGCACCTACACGCGCAGTAGCAACGGAGCCGTCCTTTGTTCACACGATGGAGGGCGCAGCTTTACGCGTATCGACATGCCATTCGCCATGGGCGGAAACGAAAACGGAAGAGGTAACGGAGAACGCATGATGGTAGACCCCGCCAATAGCCGCATCATCTACCTTGGCACCCGGCACGACGGACTCTGGAAAAGCACCGACAAAGGCCAAAGCTGGGAGCGACTCAGCACCTTCCCTGACGTAACAGAGATCATGCCGGAGCTACCGCCCTCTTCCCAGCCAAGGAATCCTTGGGCCAATCGTCCGCAGGGAAGCGGTATCATCTTCGTACATTATGACGAGAGCACAGCCGTTCCCGGTAAAGGTTGCGCTACTATATATGTAGGCGTATCGCTGATGAACCGCGAGAATCTTTTTGTATCCCACGATCATGGAGCCCATTGGCAGGCCGTTGCGGGACAACCTACTCAGTACCGACCCACGCACGCGGCATTGGCTTCCGATGGCGAGCTCTACATTACGTATGGAAGCAACCCCGGCCCCCAGCGCATGGAAGACGGCGGCGTATGGAAATACAACACAAAGACAGGCCTCTGGAAAGAGATCTCACCCGTAAAACCCAATCCCGATAAGGACTTGAAGTTCGGATATGCCTCCGTGTCGGTAGACCCTCAGAACCCGAAGCACGTGATCGCAAGCAGCTTCAATCTGGCTGTCCCCAACAGCTATGCCGAAGACGATATCTACCGAAGCACAGACGGCGGCAAAACCTGGAAAGGCATCTTTGCCGGCAAGGCTCAGTTCGACTACACCAAAGCCCCCTACACCCAGTTTACCCCTCTCCACTGGATGTTTGACATAGAGATTGACCCCTTCAACCCCAATCACGCCATGTTCACAACAGGTTACGGAGGCTGGGAGACGTTCAACCTCTCCGCGCAGGACAAGAAAAAGCCTGTCGTATGGCAGATCATGAGCACCGGCATAGAGGAAACCGTCCCATTGGAGATCTACAGCCCCAACGAAGGAGCGCATTTGATTACGGCAATCGGAGACTATGGCGGCTTTACGCACTTCGACCTCGACAGCCCCTCGCCTACCGGAAGTCATAAGCCTTATTACGGTAATACCAACGGCGTCAGCGGAGCAGAGAAGCGTCCTGAGCTGGTGGTTAGAGTGGGTACCGTCTCTCATCATCATCCCGAGGGCAAGCCGCTCGCTTACTCCCAAGATGGCGGTATCTCGTGGAGCGAACCGCAATCCCTTCCCGATGAAAAGGCGGCAAACGGCTACATCGCCGTATCGGCAGACGGCGAAAGCTGGATCTGGAGCCCCTTCCGGCTCCCTGTCTTCTACACACGCGACAGAGGGGCAAGTTGGCACAAATGCCAGGGCATCCCCGACAATATTCGCGTAGTAGCCGACCGAGTGAATCCCGCCCGCTTTTATGGCTTCGACATTGCCTCAGGACTCTTGTACGAAAGCCGGGACGGTGGGCAGAGCTTTACCTCGCGCCAGCTATTGCCTGCACTTCCGCAAACGCCCCTCATGCGTGCCGACAGAAGAGGTGGACAGGATAAAATCTACACCACTCCCGGACGGGAGGCCGACCGATGGATTGCCGCCTACGATGGCCTCTACCACCTATTGCCCGACAACCAACTGCTGAAGCTAGACAAAGTACGCAAACTCTATGCCTTTGGCTTCGGCAAAGAAGCACCGGGCCGGAGCTACCCCGCACTCTATATGATTGGCATCGTAAACGGTACCTACGGATTTTTCCGTTCAGACGACGCTGCCAAGAGCTGGGTGCGCATCAATGACGACGATCATCAGTACGGCTTAGTCCTTCACATTTCGGGAGACCCCAAGAAATACGGCCGCGTATACGTAGGAACCCACGGAAGAGGCACCTTATACGGTGACCCGATAGGCAAGTAGCTATACAAAATTTAGAACAAATAATATCTTAAAAGTTGTAAAATCAAGATTTCGGTATCATCTTTGTAAAAAACGATACTCAAATTCAGTTTTGAGTATCGTTTTTTTGTTAAAACAATACTCGATTCCAGTTTTGAGTATTACTTTTAAACTGAAACGATACACTGGCGCGCGCCGATGTATCGTTCAGTTTCTCAAACAATACTCAAATGGGGTTTTGAGTATTGTTTTAACACTTAAGTGATACTCAAATCCCGAATCGAGTATCGTTTTAACATTCATTCGATACTCAAATCCCGAATCGAGTATTGTTTGAACCTCCGCGCAATACTTCGGCAAGCACCGGAGTATTATTCCCGGGGTAGAACAAAACACCCCTGTTAAATTGACATTTCTCCCCCCTCCATTTACGCTTATCCCCATTGCGTGAAACATTCTTCCCTTATTATTTCATAAAATAGGTATAATTTCGTAAACATATTTTTTACTTAAATTAAAGAGCATGAAAAAACACATCCAATTTTTACCATTTGTAAAGACAATGGGATTTGCTTTTCTAATCAATCTGTTTTGTACAACGCCACTTCTGGCAACCGACAGTAGGGCAAATCCAGATGTTACGACCAGCCAACAACAGTCAAAACTAATTACAGGTACCGTTACCGACGAAAGTGGAGAGCCCATCCTGGGAGCCAATATCATTGTAGTGGGTACCGCAACAGGTATTATCAGTGACATGGACGGAAAATTCCAGCTGAATGTAGCGGAAGGTGCAGATATAAGGGTATCTTATATCGGTTTCCTGCCGCAAACGATTAAAATCGGCTCGCGCAACAGCTACGCCATCGTGCTTCGTGAAGATGCCGAGAAACTAGACGAAGTAGTAGTAGTGGGCTACGGTACGATGAAGAAAAGTGACATTTCGGGTTCGGTAGTGTCTGTAAACCAAGAAGAGATGATGAAGCGGAATCCGATCAACATCGCTCAGGGGCTTCAAGGAGCTGCTGCGGGTGTATTGGTGACGCGTACCTCGGGTGATCCTTCGGGAGAAGCCACCATCCGTATCCGTGGAGTTGCCACAGTGAATGGATCAGCAGACCCTCTATACGTAGTAGATGGTGTGCAGGTTGGTAGCAGCATCGATTTCATCAATCCTGCCGACGTAGAGAGTATCGAGATCCTGAAGGACGCCTCGGCTACCGCCATTTATGGTGCTCAGGGTGCCAACGGGGTAATCCTCGTAACCACTAAGAGGGGCGAGAAAGGAAAGACGAACGTTAATTTCTCTGCCAACTTCGGTATCCAGAACATGCAGGGATCGCTGGATGTAGCGGACGCTGAACTGTTTGCCTATTCTGTACGTCAGGGACGTGCCAACGATGGCGCCATCATCACCAACAAAGCCTTTGGCGAAGAATATACCGGCAAATTGCGCTCGATAGACTGGCAAGATGTTATGACTCAGACTGCCTTCAGACAGAACTACATGCTATCTGTTTCCGGAGGTACGGAAAAGACTCAGTCTACCTTCTCTGTAGGCTATTTAGATAACGAAGGTATCGTGCTGGACACTAAATATTCTCGCCTGACAGCTCGCGCCAGCACTGTATATAAGGTAAAAGACTTCATCGAGGTAGGAGGTAACCTTTCTTTCCAGCATAATGAAAGAAACATTACAGGAAACCTGCGTAACTATGCCATCCTAACGCCGACTATGGACTACGTAGACGAGCTAACCGGCGAATTCATCAGCCACAACTATAACGACAGAGCTGTAGATGGTAAATACTATGGATTTATGCAGACCTCCGGCGAGGGTGACATCCAAAAAGGTCAGGACAACCCCTACGCCGCTCGTAAAGAAGCGGATAAGACTCCGGGGTATTCCAACAACTTGCTTGCCAGTGCTTATCTGGATCTGAAACTATTCAAGGGCTTATCGTTCCGCACTGTGGGATCGTATCGATTCAATTCGTATGATGGAAGCGAATTCCGTACAGTGAATTATCGTGTTCCTTCTTCTTCCTCTGTGAACAGTTTCAATATGAATCAGAATCAGAGAAACGTTGTAGCGTTGGAGAGTTACTTTACATATAACTGGAGCAACGACATTCATAACCTGACACTGATGGCAGGTAATACGGTGAGCAACAACTGGAGGCACTCGGTAAATGCAAGTGCGAATAACTTCCTGTCTGATACGTATAGAGATATATCGTTGACCAGTGACCAAGCGTCTCGTAACGGTGGTGGTTCGTATAGTCTTAAGACTCGCTACGTGTCTTATTACGGACGTGCTATGTACTCACTGATGGATCGCTATATTCTGACAGGTACCGTACGCCGTGACGGCTCTTCCAACTTTGGTTCCGGAAATCGCTGGGGAGTATTCCCTTCTGCTGCATTGGCATGGCGTCTGTCTGAAGAAGACTTCATCAAGAATCTGGATATCTTCAGTAACCTGAAACTACGTGTTGGTTGGGGACAAACCGGTAATGCCGGAGAAGCTACCAATCTTTCCGTTGCCCAGCTATCGTCTAACCGCGTTGCTTACGACTGGGGTTCGCTCAACGGATATACCGGCGACTATACAATGGTACCCGGTATCGCACAGCTGAGAGAAATCGACACCAACCTGAAATGGGAAACCAACACACAAACAAACGTTGGTCTTGATATCGGTTTGCTGAACAACAGCTTGAACATTACATTAGACTACTTCATCCGCGACTCTAAAGACCTGCTTCTGTATCGTAGCATGCGTCCTTCTACCGGATACAGCGAAGTATATACCAATGCCGGACACATCAAGAACAAAGGTTTCGAATTCAATATTGCCTACAACAAACGCTTTGGCGACTGGACTTTCGGTGCCAGCCTGTCCGGATCTACTCTTAAGAACGAAGCCATTGAAGTAGGAGATCCTATCTACTATCGTGATTCTGATGACGGAGATAACTGGGATCAACACTCAATAACAATGAACGGATACGCAGTAGGTTCTTACTATGGTTATGTAGTAGAGGGCATATTCCAATCTCAGGCAGAAGTAGATGCCATGAACCAAAAGGCATCCGACGCAACTGGCGGCGAGATAAAGGTATATCAGTTACAAGCCACCACTGCAGGGGACTATAAATACAAGGATTTGAATGGCGATGGATACATAGATGGCGAAGACCGCGAAGTGCTGGGCAACGGGTTCCCAACATTGAACTACGGATTAACGCTTACAGCCGGCTATAAGAACTTTGATGCTATGGTATATCTGTATGGCGTGGCCGGTATGGACATCTATTCTTACGCATCTATGAAGATGACCCAGTTGTATAAAACAACCGGTGGTATCCAGAATACATTAAAGGAATATATAAACAAGGCCTGGACTCCGCAAAATACAAACACAGACTATAGCCGATTGACCATTGTGGACAGGAACCTGAACCAACGGGCTTCTGATGCGTACATCAAAAGCGGCGACTTCCTGAAGATTGCTAACATCCAGATAGGATATACTCTACCTAAATCGGTATTGCTTCCGTTGAAAATGGAAAACGCCCGTCTCTTTGCCTCTGTAGAGAATCCCTTCTGCTTCTCCAGCTACAGCAAATTCGGAGATCCTGAAGTAGGTAACATCGTTGACAATAAGCCCGACGTATTGTTTACCGGCTTCGACAAGGGACGCTATCCTTATCCGAGAACATTTACGTTCGGGTTGAGTGTGCAATTCTAATTATCTTATGTAAATATAAAGCAAATATGAAAAAGATATCTATATATATTTTATCAGGACTGTTGCTATTAACGGCTAACTCCTGTAGCGATTATCTGGAAGTAGATCATTACGACATCCTTCCGGGAGATATGATGTTCGAAAGTGAAGAAAATGCGAATTCCGGCTTGATCGGATGCTACGACACCTTCTATCCGACAAAGAAAAATGCTCCTACCGACTTGGCGATGTGGGGATTCAAGCCTCAGTTCATGTTGGCCAATCACCCAACCATGGATACTCAGGCCAGCGGCTGGGATAAAACATACTGTACGCAGGACTGGACAGCTTCCAGCGCTGAATTTGAACAAGTATGGATCGGACATTATACGGCTATCTCTCGCTGTAATGTATTCCTGGCAGGTCTGGAAGATATGGAAAACCATCTGTTTGAAGCAGGAGAACAATCGAAGAAAGAATTGGAAGCGCAGGCACGTGCTATCCGCGCCTGGAACTATCTGAACCTGGCTAAGAACTTCGGACGTATCCCCATGCTACAGACTGGAGAGACCTATTCAAACACCCCATCAAAACCTCGTCCGGAAACAGAAGACGGCACATGGGACTTAATTGTAGAAGACTTGGTTTACGCTGCCAATATCCTGGGCTGGAAACCAATCAACAACGAATATGGACGTATCACAAAAGGGTTCTGCTTAGCTTATCAGGCTATCGCAAAGATGTATCAAGGCAAATATGACGAAGCTAAAGGTTTATTCAAGCAAATCGTTGACAGTGGAACTTATTCTCTGTTACCTTGCTACAGCTATCTGTTTGATCCTGAAAACGCCTGGACTCCTGAAGACGTATTTGCTGTAGTAATGTGGTCAGACTGGGGCAACAACATGGGAGGTACCAACGGATGGGATCCGAAGGAAGACCATTACATGTGGGTTAATTACAACTGTGCGTCTATGGAATACAATGGCTGGGGATCCCTGTTTATCTCATGGGAATGTTATTACTCGTTTGAGGAAGGAGACCGTCGCCGTGCCGCTTCTATGGTAGCCCTTGGCGAAACGAACCCATGGACCGATCAAACGATTGGTGCGAATGGCGCCCCAACTGTAAAAACAGGCTCTGAGTTTATGCCTAATATCTCAAGTGTGAAGTATTGGCGCAAGGCTTGTGACTATTGGACAACTATTAATCAGCCATTTTCTATACGTACGCTACGTTATGCAGAAGTATTGTTAGACTATGCAGAATGCTGCTTCCGCACAGGAGACGATGCTACCGGTTGGGAGATGATCAAACAAATCCGCGAACGTGCCTTTGGTAATCTTGAGGTAACACTGAATGATCCGGAGTATCCGATACCTATGCTAACAGAAACGGTTACTGTTCCTGATGCCAAGACATATTATGCAAAGTATAAGGCAGATAAAGGCTATGCAGCAGAACCTTGGTTAATTGCCGTGAATATGGAACGTCGTCATGAATTCAATGCGGAGTACAGCTTCTTCTATGACCTGAAACGCTCAGGACTCTTGGATGAATTCATCGAAAAGGAATATCCGAAGAATGTGGGTGTGAATCCAAGTGCTGATCCTGATAAAGCTCTAAATGACTGGCATATCTACCGTGCATTTGAGCATAATCCTAACAAGATGCTATTCCCTATTCCTGAAAAGGAAATTCTGACAAATGATGCCATTGGCAGAGAAGACCAGAATCCGGGATATTAATACTAAATAAAAAACAATAGGGGTAGCCTGATATGTGAATAGGACTACCCCTATTTAACCCCCTTTCCATAAAATGATAAAAAAAACATTTTGCATAGTAGGTCTTTGTATCGCTTCCTTAAGCCTCTACTCTCAGGGATTTAAAATCAATTCTGCGGACTATTTCCAGAATGAAGGAGCCAACGTTATGGTGTTTAGCGATGTTTACCCGGAAGGCCATCAGGGAGGTGTAACGCTCGTAATGAATAGTTTCCGCCTGGCGGCAAATGGTGATATCCGCTTTGAAGTATCTCAAGGACAATGGCAAGGCTTACCCAAATTAAGAAAACGCACAGTAGACAAAGCCGGTAACAACATATCCGTAACCTTAAGTTACCCGGACAGCTCGAAACATAAAGCAGGATTCAATCCGATGCTCTACCTTGACTATGCATTTAATTATACGATCAATGTAAAAGGAGAGGGTGAGAATATAATTGTAACCGTAGATCTCGATACCCCCGTTCCGGAAAGATTTGCCGGTAAAATCGGGTTTAACCTCGAACTATTCCCCGGAATATTAATGGGAAAGCCATGGATACTCGACAGCAAAACAGGCATCTTCCCTTCTCAACCTTACGGACCAACATTAGCTCAGGAGAGCAACACGAAACACATCGGCGATTTCAACCCAAATGGGAAAGCAGATGTAAAACATTTATTAGGGGATGGAACATACAGCCCAATGGTAGCCGACGACATAATAGCAAGTCCCTTTGCCAGAGGTAAGCAATTTGTTCTCAACCCTGACGATCCATATAGCAAGATAACCTTCGAATCACGCAAAGGAGACCTTGTTCTTTATGACGGACGAATGAATCACAATAACGGATGGTTTATCTTACGGACAGAAATACCGGCAGGTGTTTCCAAAGGAGCCATCGAGTGGGTCATCACCCCTCAGATCCAAAAAGACTGGATGTACACGCCGATTGTGCAAACATCCCAGATTGGGTATCATCCGAACCAGCCGAAGGTGGCTGTTATTGAGTTAGATGATCGCGACAGCAATATACAGGAACCTGTCTTGTACAAAATAACAGGAAAAGGAAGGGAAGTGGCATTGAAATCTGCTCCCTCCAAATGGGGTAAGTTCCTTCGCTATAACTATCTACACTTTGACTTCTCTTCTATAAAGGAAGAAGGCTTATATCAGGTAGTATACGGAGAATCCAAGTCTAATACCTTCCGCATTTCAAACGACATTTATGATTGGGGCGTATGGCAGCCCATGCTGGAATACTTCCTGCCTGTACAGATGTGCCACATGCGGGTCAATGAAAAATACCGGGTATGGCATGACTTCTGCCACACAGATGACGCCAAGATGGCTCCGGTAGACCTGAATCATATTGACGGCTATGTACAAGGGCCTTCCACACTAACTAAATACAAACCGGGAGATCTTGTTCCCGGACTGAATATCGGAGGATGGCACGATGCCGGAGACTATGATTTGCGTATTGAATCCCAGGCCGGAGAGGCGTATATCCTTTCTCTTGCCCAGGAAAACTTCGGGATTGATTACTGGGATGAAACATCGATCAACCAGCAAACACGCATTACAGAGATCCATCAACCTGACGGAAAACCGGACATCTTGCAGCAAATTGAACATGGCGCTCTATCCATCGTAGCCGGCTATCAGGCTTTAGGACGCCTTTACCGGGGCATTATCTGCAATACCGTACGTCAATACACCCACCTGGGAGATGCCAGCGCTCATACCGATAATGTTAGCGGAAATGATGACGACCGCTGGGTCTTCACAGAAGACAATCCCAGAAGGGAAATGACTACAGCTGCCCAACTGGCTGCAGTATACCGGGTATTGAAGAACTTCAATGATACATTAAGTAATCATTGCCTGAATATTTCGAAAGAACTGTATCAGGTTACACGCATAGACGAACGTAGCAAGAGCGCAAAAATACATGCCGCTGTAGAACTATATCTGGCTACAGGAGAAAAAGAATATAAGGACTATGTGCTTTCAGAAAGAGAGTATATCGCACAAAACATTGGACGTTGCTGGTTTATCGGTCGTTTCGACAATGCAGTAAAAGATAAGAAATTCTCTGCTGCTATCAGAAAAGCACTCCCCAGTGTATTAGAAAACTATACTGAACTGGCCTCCAGATCGCCTTATGGGCTTCCTCCCGACAGGGGAAACAGAACCTCCGGCTCCTGGGATGTTCAAAGTATGGGGTATTATTACTGCTTCTATCAGGATGCCTATCCGGATCTATTCAAACCTGATTACATCTTCAATGCTGTAAACTTCATTCTGGGTTGTCATCCGGGATCTAATACTACCTCTTTTGTTTCCGGCGTAGGAGTAAAATCTGCCACAACAGCTTATGGGGTGAATCGGGCAGACTGGTCGCATATTCCGGGAGGCGTTATTCCGGGAACCGTACTTATTCGTCCGGATTTGCCTGAGTTGTACGACTTCCCATTCATCTGGCAGGAGCAGGAATATTGCTTGGGAGGGGAAGCCTCTTATTTCATGTACATGGTACTGGCTGCACAAAAAATATTGAAGAATAACTAAATAGATAGAAAATATTTCCAGGTAAGAATCAAGTCGTAAATCTTTTAAAAAATGAACTTATGAAACAGAAACTTATTTTAATACCACTAATGACCACGTGCCTGTTACTTAGTTTACATGCAGGCAATTACAGGAGCTTCAAGGTTTCGGTTTACACACGTGCCTATGAAGTCGAGAAGATGAAAGATTTACATTGGCTTGATTCTACCTGGAACATTATTTCCCAGCAGATTAAGGTCGATAAAATTTATCTGGAAACACACCGTGACCTATTGATCGTACCGAGCGAAACGCTGGAACAAGCAAAGAAATTCTTTCACGACAGGGGAATTGAAACCGGTGGAGGTATCACCTATACGATCAATGAGGCAAATAGCTTTGAAACATTCTGTTACTCAAACCCGGAACATCGCAAGTTAGTTCAAGAGATAGCCGAACATACAGCCAAGCATTTCGACGATTATATCCTCGACGATTTCTTTTTTACCAGTTGTAAATCAGATATTGAGATTAAGGCAAAAGGAACGCAAAGCTGGACGGATTACCGACTTAAGCTGATGACGGAAGCCGGACAGAACCTGATCATGAAACCATCAAAGAAGGTAAATCCAAATGTAAAGGTTATTATCAAGTATCCGAACTGGTACGACCATTTCCAGGGACTGGGATTTGACCTGAAGAACGGGCCACATCTCTTTGACGGGGTATGGACCGGTACGGAAACACGTGATCCAGGCGGCGATCAGCATTTGCAGAATTACCTGAGCTATAACATCATTCGTTATTTCGAAAACCTCCGTCCGGGTCATAACTTCGGCGGTTGGGTAGATTCAGGAGGCTCTCATATGGGAATGGATCGTTATGCCGAACAGCTATGGCTTACCATGTTTTCCAAAACACCGGAGATGATCCTATTTGCCTATAACCAATTACTGGGAGTAAGCATACGTCCTCAACACCGTACCCCCTGGCAAGGACAAGGCACCAGCTTTGATTTCGATGAGATGATGAAGCCTATCCAATTAGCAAACGGACAAACGGTAAAACCGACTACTTTGGCTCGTGCAGCAGGCATTACATTCGAACAAATCGACAAGTTTGTTTATAAGCTGGGAAATCCCATCGGCATTAAATCATACAAGCCATACCACTCGTTGGGTGATGATTTTCTGCAAAACTACCTGGGGATGATCGGGCTTCCAATGGATATGTATTCTGAGTTCCCCACCGATCAAAAGGTTGTTTTATTAACCGAACAAGCCAAATACGACGAACAGATTATTTCTAAGATAAAGACACAATTACAAAAAGGAAAAGATATTGTAATTACCAGCAGCCTGCTGAAAGCCATCCCCGATAAAATCGCTGATATTGCCGAACTGCGCTGTACCGATTTGAAGGCCTTGGTAAACGATTTCGGAAGATATGGCACGATAGACCGGGATATTCTTATTCCGCAAGTACGTTACCAGACCAATGATTCATGGGAGATGGTTAGCGCCGGCCGGCCTTTAAACGGCGGAGTAAGCGGCTATCCTATCCTATTGAGAGCTCCCTACTCACAAGGAAACTTGTTTGTTTTAACCATACCGGATGATATGGGTAATTTATACGACTATCCGGAAGGAGCCCTGAATGTGATACGCCGTATCCTGAGTCAGGATCTTGATATACGTATCGAAGGGCCGTCTAAAGTAAGTCTGTTTGTCTATGACAACGGAACATTTATCGTAGAATCCTTCAATGATACTCCTGTTAATATAAAGATTCTGACAGACGAAAACATCGAAAGCCTGACAGACATTATCGATGGTTCCGTATTAACTCCGAAAGAGAAAGACGTAAACAATCCCATCAGAAGGTATCAACCCGTAGAAAGCAAAAACGAATATACGTTGACTCTTATGCCTCATTCGTATAGGGTTTTTGAAAAGAAAAACAATACAAAATAAACCTGTCAAATGAGGTTGAAAAATAGCATGCGTGCGTTTTCGAAAACGCACGCATGCTTTTCACAAAACGCATGGGTGCAATTTTCAAAACACATATAAGCAACTAATCAACGTTAAAAATGAAACAATTTTTTCTATCTACTTTAGCCGTTTTCCTATTGCTTTGTTCTTGCCAGCAAAGCTATCAAAAAACAACAAACGGATTAATAGCTCCCATACAAAATGGTGAAGCAAAAGCGATCAAACTCGAGGTCATTTCAGATGATGTAATACACGTTCTGGCCTCACCTACCGGAGAGTTTGTCGAAGAGGTAAACATGATCAAAACGACACAGCCTCTGCCGACTCCTTCCTTTAATATAAACCAAAACGGGGATACGCTTATCCTCAGCACAGCAAACATACAGGCTTGTTTATCGCAAAGAACAGGCGAAGTATGGTTTACCGACAAAAACGGTAACATGATCCTCCGGGAAAAACAAGGAGGAGGGAAAGAATTTCAGGCCATGGAGATAGAGGGCGTCAAAGGCTATACGCTACGCCAGATATTTGAAGGCTCGGAAGACGAAGGTCTGTATGGATTAGGCCAACACCAAAGCGATGAATTCAACTATAAAGGAAAGAACGAAGAGCTGTTTCAGTACAATACAAAAGTGAGTGTTCCGTTCATTATGTCCACCAAGGGATACGGTATTTTATGGCACAATTACTCACTGAGCCGTTTCGGAGACAAACGCCCGTACAGCGACCTACCGGAAACCTTTAAAATATATGACAAAGCCCGTAATGAGGGATGGATTACAGCAAGCTATTATTCGGATAAAGCAGGCAAAGACCTGTTGATCTCCCGCAACGAAAGGAAGATCGACTACGAAGACCTGGTTAGTATAAAAAACTTCCCTGACAACTTCCCCCGCAACAATGCATATGCCACATGGGAAGGAGAGATTGAAGCGAAAGAAAGCGGGAAACATCACTTCAAACTCCATTATGCCGGCTACACCAAAGTATTCATTGACGGGAAAGAAGTAGTTCCCGAAAGATGGCGTACTGCCTGGAACCCGAATGATTACAAATTTGCCGTCAACATGGAAAAGGGAAAACGCTATCCTTTGCGGATTGAGTGGTTGCCCGACGGAGGTGTATCGTATCTGGGACTTAAAGTACTGAGCCCTGTTCCCGAAGTCGAACAAAAGCAAGTAGCTTTCTTCAGCGAAATGGGCGATGAAATCGATTACTACTTTATCAATGGCGAAACCATGGACGATGTAATCAGCGGCTATCGCAACGTAACAGGCAAAAGCCAGATCATGCCCAAATGGGCAATGGGATACTGGCTAAGTCGGGAGCGTTACAAGACACAGGACGAATTACTCACAGCTCTGGGAGAATACAGAAAGCAACAAGTTCCGCTGGATGTTATCGTACAAGACTGGAGCTACTGGCCCGTAGATGCCTGGGGAAGCCATGAGTTTGACGAAGAGCGCTTTCCCGATCCGGCAGGAATGGTAAAAAACATACACGACCAACAAGCCCGTATCATGATCTCGGTATGGCCGAAGTTCTACATCACAACCGAACATTATAAGGAGCTGGACGCCATTGGCGCGATGTATCAGCAGGCCGTACAGGACAGTATCCGCGACTGGATCTATCCGGGATATATCGGTTCATTCTATGATGCCTATCATCCGGAAGCTCGTAAAATATTCTGGAAACAGATGAACGAGCACTTGTACAAGCTGGGAATAGACGCCTGGTGGATGGATGCCTCGGAACCCAACGTACAGGACAATACGGATATGGATTACCGGAAAAAGCTATGCGGCCCTACGTATTTAGGCCCTTCCACAAAGTATTTCAATGCTTATGCCTTAGCAAATGCAGAAGCCATCTACGATGGGCAACGTGGTGTGAATCCGGATGACCGCGTATTCCTGCTTACCCGTTCCGGATTCGCCGGAGTACAAAGGTATTCTACTGCTACCTGGAGTGGTGATATAGGTACCCGCTGGGAAGACATGAAAGCGCAGATCAGCGCCGGGCTCAACTTCGCCATGTCGGGTATTCCGTACTGGACAATGGATATCGGAGGCTTTTGCGTAGAAAACCGCTACAGCGCATCTAATGTAAACAACGAAGACATGAACGAATGGAGGGAGCTGAACACTCGCTGGTTCCAGTTCGGAGCCTTTTGTCCGCTCTTCCGTAGCCACGGACAATACCCTTATCGCGAAATTTATCATATCGCTCCACAGGGAACTCCTACATACAATTCCATCAAATACTATACCGAACTACGGTATCAGCTAATGCCTTATATCTACAGCTTGGCAGGGATGACTTACTTCAACGACTATACCATTATGCGTGCCCTGGTAATGGATTACACGGAAGACCGCAAAACGTATGACATAGGAGACCAGTTTATGTTTGGTCCTTCCTTTATGGCTTGCCCCGTGTACACGTATAAAGACAGAAGCCGCGAGGTATATTTCCCTTCCGGTTTATGGTATGATTTCTATTCGGGTAAAAGCATACACGGAGGAGTAACCAAACATGTAGAAGCTCCTTACGAACGGATGCCGCTATACGTAAAAGCCGGTTCCATCGTTCCAACAGGAAAAGTAATCCAGTCTACAGCCGAACGTCAGGAAAATCTGACAATTTATGTCTATGCAGGCAAAGACGGACGCTTCACCCTTTACGAAGATAATGGCGTAACGTATGATTATGAAAAAGGAAATTACAGCACAATAGACCTCCATTACAATGAAGCAGGCAAAAAGCTCATTGTAAACAAACGAAAAGGAAATTTCCCGGAAATGATAGAAAAACGAAGCATTTCTGTTATCTTTATCACCCCGGATAATCCATTGGGTAAGAAATTCGACACCACGTATACGGGTGAACAGATTGAAATCTCTTTATCCTGACATATTTATGAGAGTAAAACCATTATGTATTGTTGTGTTCTGCTTGTTACTTTTAGCATGTACCAACGAAAAAAGTGAGCGGGAAAAGATATCCTTCAACAAGGACTGGCAATTTTTCCTGACAGACGATACCATCGATGCCTCCAACCCGGCACTGGATGATAGCGGATGGCGGACGCTAAACCTTCCGCACGACTGGAGTATTGAAGCTGACTTCAACCCGAAGTATCCCGCCCGGACAGGCGGAGGAGCATTGCCCGGCGGAAACGGCTGGTACAGGAAGCATTTCAAACTGCCCGAATCAGATAAAGGCAAGATGGTCTATATCGACTTCGACGGGGTATATCGAAACAGTACAGTATGGTTGAACGGACACCTACTGGGCAACCGTCCGAACGGATATATTTCCTTCCGTTATGACCTGACTCCGCATTTGAAATACGGGAAAGAAGAAAACATATTAGTTGTACATGCCGACAATTCCGAGCAACCAAACTCGCGTTGGTATTCCGGTTCAGGGATTTACAGGAATGTGTGGTTGGTAAAGACTCACCCAATACATGTTGATTTGTGGGGAACCTATGTAACAACTCCGGTTATTACAGACGCAAAAGCATCCGTTTCCATCGAAACAACCATCCGGAACAATCAGGAAGAAGCTACCATTGAAATAGTAAACAAAATAGTAGATGCCTCCGGAAAGATAGTAGCAGAAGCACGGAAAGAAGCAAAGGTTGCCGCCAAGGCCACACAAACCGTATCCGAATTACTGGAAGTAAGCAACCCTCAGCGCTGGACACTTGAAGACCCTTATTTATACACAGTTGTTACCGAAATTATCAGTAACAAACAAACGGTGGATTCATACCAAACGCCCCTAGGAATACGTACGCTTCGATGGGATCCGGCTACCGGATTTTACCTGAATGAGAAGGCTACCAAAATCCTGGGTGTGTGTATGCACCACGATCTGGGCTGCCTGGGAGCTGCGATCAACTACCGCGCGCTTACCCGGCAGGTAGAGATCTTAAAGGAGATGGGTGTCAATTCCATACGCACAAGCCACAACCCTCCTACTCCTGAACTATTGGAAATCTGCGACCGGATGGGTATCTTAGTGCAAGACGAATCCTTCGACATGTGGAGACGTAGAAAGTCTCGCTTTGATTATGCCCGTTCCTTCGACGAATGGCATGAAAAAGACCTCACCGACCAGATACTGCGAGACAGAAACCATCCGTCTGTATTTATGTGGAGCATCGGGAATGAAGTACTGGAGCAATGGACACACGCTAATGCCGACACCTTAAGTCTGCAACAGGCAAACCTCATCCTGAACGCCGGACATCACATCGACCCAGCCTTACTGCAAGATACAGCCATGAGTGTTCAATCGCTTATCACGCATACATTGGCAAGCATTGCACGTAAAGCAGATCCTACCCGTGTTATCACGGCAGGCTGTAACGAGGTAAGCCCCGGCAATCACCTGTTCCGCTCCGAAGCATTGGATGTATACGGATTCAACTATCATCACCAGGATTTTGCTCCGTTCCCGAAAGTATTCCCTGGCAAGGTATTGATCGTAAGTGAATCAACCTCCGGCTTAATGTCGCGTGGTATTTATGAGATGCCTTCCGATCAGATGTATATCCGTCCGGACAGATGGGACAGACCTTTTGACCTGCCCGAGCATATCTGCTCTTCCTATGATAATTGCCACGTTCCCTGGGGTTCTACACATGAAGAAACCTGGAGGGAAGTAAAGAAGTATTCGCATATCTCTGGAATGTATGTCTGGACAGGCTTTGACTATCTGGGAGAACCTACCCCTTACGGCTGGCCAAGCCGTAGCAGTTTCTTCGGCATTATAGACCTGGCCGGTATTCCTAAGGATGTATATTATATGTATCAAAGCGAGTGGACAGACAAACCTGTATTACATATTTTCCCTCATTGGAACTGGGAAGAAGGACAGGAAGTAGATGTCTGGGCATACTATAATCAGGCAGACGAGGTAGAGTTGTTCCTCAACGGAGAAAGCATGGGAAAGAGAAGTAAAACAGACACAACCTTCCATGTTTCCTGGCGATTGAAATACAGTCCGGGAACTTTAAAAGCTATCTCCCGCAAAAACGGACAAGTAGTGATGAGCAAAGAAATCCATACTGCCGGAGAAGCAGCACAGATTGTCTTAAGTCCGGATCGGACAGTTATCCAGGCAGACGGAACAGACCTTTCATTCGTAACAGTAGAGGTGAAAGACAAAAACGGTAACCTGGTGCCCAATGCGGCTAATCTGATCCGCTTCTCAGTGGAAGGGAAAGGCTTTATTGCCGGAACAGACAACGGAAATCAGAACGACCCCGTCAGTCTGAAGAAGCCGGAACGCCATGCGTTTTCAGGCAAGGCTATGGTGGTAGTTCAAAACACAGGAGAAAAAGGCGAAATCCGCCTGAAAGCCTCCTCCGAGGGATTACCGGATAGTTACACTGTCGTACAAGTTAAATAATAAATACAGCAAGTTCTTACTTAATCTTTTATCGACATGAAGAAGTATAAACCCTTATTAACAGCTATTTTATTAGCTTTCGTTGTCCAGTTTGCAGCCGGGCAGCAGTTTAAACTTATCCCGTCAGGATACTTCCAGAACAAAGGAGTAGACGTAATGGCATTTGATGACATCTATCCGGAAGGCCATCAGGGAGGCGTTAGCCTGATCATGCACGGAAACCGTGTGGGTACAAACGGAGACATCCGCTTTGAGCCTACCCCCGGACAATGGCAGCCTGTTCCCAAACAGAACGACCGGAAGGTGGATGCTTCGGCTAATACCATAACAGCCTTCCTGAGCTATCCCGATTCCTCTCGCCACCTGACCGGATTTAATCCGATGATCTATCCGGATATGCAGTTCAACTATACCGTAACAGTGAAAGGCGAAGGCAATGCTGTCGTAGTAACAGTAGACTTAGATCGTCCCATTCCATCGCAATTCATAGGCAAGGTAGGTTTCAACTTCGAGCTATTCCCGGGTGCTTTATTCGGCAAAGCCTGGATCATGGATAAGCAGACAGGGATCTTCCCTCAGCAGCCAAACGGTCCTACCTTATCCGAAAAGGCAAATCATAATCACGCAGGGAATTTCAACCCCGAAGGGAAAGCCAGTGCTAAACATTTGGCAGGAAAAGGCTATAGCCCAATCATTGCCGATGATATCATAGCCGAACCCTATGCTGTAGGAAAGCGTTTCACCGTTCGTCCCGATGATCCTTACAACCGTTTCACAATTGAATCGAAAGGAACAGATCTTAAACTCTTTGACGGCCGCATGAACCACAACAACGGATGGTTCGTTGTACGTAGCGAGATAGCTGCCGGAGCCACCAAAGAAGCGATCAAATGGGTTATTACTCCCAATGTCGTAGAAGACTGGTTGTACACACCGATAGTGCAAACGTCACAATTAGGTTATCACCCGAATCAGCCCAAAGTAGCAATCATAGAATTGGACAAGCGGGATACGAAACGTGAGAAACCGATTCTTTATCGTATTACGGATAGCGGAGAAAAAGAAGTAACAACTGCTAGCGGTAACGAATGGGGGCAATTCCTTCGTTACAACTATGTAAAGTTTGATTTCTCGGATGTAAAAGAAGAAGGACTCTATCAGGTAAAATACGGCAATTCCTACTCAGCTATCTTCCGCATAGCTAAGGATGTGTACGACAGGGGAGCTTGGCAACCGGTGCTGGAGTATTTCCTTCCGGTGCAAATGTGCCATATGCGCGTCAACGAGAAGTATCGTGTATGGCATGGCCATTGCCACGCAGATGATGCACGGATGGCGCCTGTTAACTTCAACCATATAGACGGTTACGTACAAGGTCCTTCTACTTTGACTAAATACAAACCGGGCGATGTAGTCCCCGGACTGAACATCGGAGGTTGGCACGATGCGGGAGACTTCGACCTGCGGGTAGAATCACAAGCCGGGGAAACCTATATCCTGGCACTGGCCTACGAAGCCTTTGGCGTAGATTACGATGCAACATCCATAGACCAGATCAACCGGATTACGGAAATTCATCAACCAGACGGCAAAGCCGACATGCTGCAACAGGTAGAAAACGGCGCTTTAAGCGTTGTAGGCGCATACCGGGCATTGGGACGTTTGTACAGAGGTATTATCTGTAACGATCTTCGCCAGTATGTATTGCTGGGCGATGCAATGACCATGACAGACAATGTAATTGGCAACGAAGACGACCGCTGGGTATTTACAGAAGACAATCCCTTCCGTGAGTTGAGTACTTCTGCACACTTAGCCGCAGCAGCCCGCGTATTGAAAGGCTTCAACGATACATTGAGCATCCAATCGCTGGAAGCAGCCCGTGAAATATACAAGGTAACCAAGGTTACAGACAGAGTAAAATCGGCCAAAATACAGGCTGCAACAGAACTATACATCGCTACAGGAGACAAGGAATACAAAGATTACCTGCTCTCTGAAACCGATTATATTGTAAAAAACATCGGACGCATCGGCTGGTTCATCGGACGTGCCGAAAAGAAGATGAGCGACAAAAAGTTCACCAAAGCAGTACGTGAAGCCCTGACAGGATTCCGTGCCGAGCTAGAAAAACAAGGAGCCGAAACACCTTACGGCATACCGTATCGTCCACACATCTGGGGCGCAGGCTGGAACATCCAATCCTTCGGATATCGTCACTACTTCCTGCATACCGCTTACCCGGATATATTCAGTTCAGACTTTGTCTATAATGCTTTGAACTTTATTCTGGGATGCCACCCCGGCACTAATACATCATCTTTTGCTTCCGGTATAGGCGCAAGATCGGCCACTGTAGGCTACGGTCTAAACCGCGCAGACTGGTCGTACATCCCGGGAGGTGTTGTGTCTGGTACGGCTTTGATTCGCCCCGATTTCCCTGAACTATTGGAATTCCCCTTCCTCTGGCAGCAAGTAGAGTATGTAATGGGAGGAGGTTCTTCACATTATATGTTCCTCGTACTGGCAGCTCAACAGTTACTATCTAAGTAATATAACTCTCAAATAAAAAGATCCCGTCTCGGCATGAAACGGGATCTTTTTATTTATTATAATCTCTTAATCACTTCTCCTCTACAATAGCCACATCCCAAGGCGCGATATGAAGAAGCTCATTTGCATTTACACTTTTACCTGATAATACATCTTTCCCTGACGAATAAGGATATTTAATCTCCTTTGTTTTATCGCTATAATTAAACAGATAATGGATCGTTTTCCCTTGTTGGTTGATGCCGGAACGCATGATTACAGGAAACGTTACACAATCGGAGGTAATGATATCGGCCTTTACCGCTACCCGGCGGATTACTTTGTCTAACAACTCCTGAGAAGGATATGTCCCGATATAAGTCAAGGATCCTTTACCGTAAGTATTTTCAGTGATTACCGGCCATTTACCAAAGAAAGGATGATCAGCATATGCCAGGGGAGTAGCTGTTTCTGTAACTAGAAATTCATACCAATCACTGATCTGGTCTTTTTCATTCAGTTCAAAAGGATGATCTTTCAGTGACATATTGTCGATAGTAGAATACTCCTGATAGTAGAATCCGCAGGCATTGCGCAATGGGCCGGGAGCCAAGGCTGTCCTGACTGCCGAATGTTCGTTACAGTAGCCGCTCTTGTGCATCATAAGCACATGTCCTCCTCCTTTCACAAACGCGTCGATACTGGCTAATAACTCATCGGTTGCCACATATAACGGGGGAATCACCAACATGCTGTATGCAGAGAAATCCGTCCATTTATCACAGGGAACGATATCCGTTTCTATGTTTTGCATATACAATGCCTTGTGCACGCTATTGACAGGATAGTTATCTTTGTACGTGTATGGCATAAAGTTTAATGCGTGGTAAGAGTCATGGCTATACAAGATAGCAACTTTGTTTTTCTTCTTCAGATTAACCAGTTTGCTTCCTATCTTTTTCAACTCTTCTGCCGTTTCCTTAAACTCATTATACACCCTGTTTGGCTCCAGGTCGTGCCCTAACACGCCTCTCCAGTACGTTTCCTGTCCATAGTGCAGCGTAGCCCAATGCCAGTATTCTACCATATTTGCCCCGGAGGCGTAATGGCTATATACGTTTTGGCGCAATTGCTTGTCATAAGGCGGACGTTGATTGCGGGCATCCCAACCGATTCCTTGCGCATTCGTCTCCATGACAATATAGTTGTCTTTTGCAGCAGTCCTCATAAAATCACCGGAGTATGCGATCCACTGCCCGTCTTGTTTGTCCTGCACATCGTGATAAACGTTGATTGCAGGATACTGCATTTTCTTGAAACTCTCTACCTGGTCGACATTATGAAAAGCAGGCATAAAACAATGGGTTACAAACTGGTCGGCACGTTTATACTCGTTTACTATATCACATTGCCAGCTTAGGAAATCAGCTACCATTTTACGATTATAACGTTCCCACTCATTCTTATAGGAAGGATTCGTTACCCCGTCGCGTGTATAGAACTCTTCCCAGGTATTGATATTCATGCCCCAGTAGTTCATACCCCATTCCTTAGTCAGCAGATTCAGGTCATTGTTAAACCGATCCTTCATATAATTCCGGAAGCCCACGAAATAATCTCTGTTATTGATCCCTCTTGCCTCTATCTCATTATCCACCTGATAACCGATTATAGCCGGATGCTTTGCGTATCGTTCCATCATTTTCCGGATGATACGCTCGCTGTAAAACTTAAAGGTCGGATTTGTAAAGTCCATATTCTGGCGGATACCATAATAGGCCTTATTCCCTCGTGTATGCTCAGCCAAGACCTCCGGATGTTTGTGGGTCAACCAGGCCGGCATGGAATAGGTAGGTGTTCCAAGTATCACCTTAATGCCCGCTTTATGCATCTTATCTATGATGGTATCCATCCACTCAAATTCAAATACCCCTTCCTGCGGCTCAAAGATGCCCCATGAGGATTCACCTACGCGAACGACAGACAATCCACAATTTTTCATCATCTGAATATCTTTATCCAAACGCTCGGATGGCATATACTCATGGTAATAGGCCGCTCCGTAGAGGACATTGTCAAACTTGTACTGCGCAAGTATAGAAAAGGAAACAACGAGTCCCAAAAGTGTAGTGAAAATTTTCTTTTTCATAATAATATAGCTTGTTTTAAATGTATGAGACATAATATTAAATTCAGGAAATGAAAAATCAGAACCGCTTGGTATATCCGTGACAATAGGGTAATGTGCCCTTGCGGGTATAATAGTTCTGATGATAATCCTCCGCAGGCCAAAATACAGTGGCAGGCGTTAGTTTAGTGGCTACTTCAAAGCCCTTGTCTTTTAACAGGGCGATCAGTTTTTCGGCGATCTGCTTCTCTTCATCCGTGGAATAGAATACTTCCGAGCGGTATTGCTCACCCATATCCGGCCCTTGGTGATTCACATGCGTAGGGTCGTGAATCTCAAAGAAGCGCCTGGCTAAGGTTTCATAGTCAGTCTTTGACGGATCATACGTTATCCTGACTGCTTCGGCATGGCCGGTGGTGCCGGTACAAACTTCTTCGTAAGTCGGGTTTTCTTTCGTTCCACCGATATAACCTGACTCTACACTGATTACTCCCGGCAGCTGTTTCATATAATACTCCACACCCCAAAAGCATCCTCCGGCAAAGATTGCCGTATCTGTCTTCGTGTCTTTACTCATAATTGATTACCTTTAAAAATCAACAAACAAAGTTATAAAAACTCTGCATATTCCGCTCATTATTTATCCCGTCGAACAAAAATTTCATCCCGATGAGAAAAAATTCTCACATGGATGAGAAAAAGTTCTCATGCGGGTGAGAAAAAATTCTCATCGGGATGAAACTTTTGTTCTTTTTCATACTTTTGTCATATGGCTGGCAAGCAGGAAATAATACAAGATGAGGTATTAGGCGCAATAATCATTAAAATAAACCCTCGGGCTAAACGGTATTCTCTGAGGATAAAGAACGGAGCTATCACAGGCACGATACCTCCGGGCGGAACGTTAGATTCCATGATCGCCTTTATAAAAAACAACCGCCAGAAACTAATTCTGGCCCTACAGCAACATCCTGTCAAAAGAAACATATTAAGCGATACGACAGAGTTGCAAACCAATACTTTTAAGCTGCATATTTTCCGCACGGAAAGGACTAACTTCTACATGAACCTAAAAGAAGGAATCCTGTACATAGCCTGCCCCAACGAAACAAACTTTGACGATGAACAGGTACAAGACCTCCTGAAAAAGTTCGTAGAGCAAGCGCTCCGCCACGAGGCTAAAAGAATACTCCCCAAACGTCTGATGATATTGGCTCAACAGCATAATTTCAGTTACTCAGGCGTGCGGATCAACAACAGCAAAAGCCGCTGGGGAAGCTGCAGTAGCCGCAAAAACATCAACCTCTCTCTTTCCCTCATGCTCCTACCCGACAAACTCATCGACTACGTACTACTCCACGAACTCTGCCACACCAAAGAAATGAACCACAGCGACCGCTTCTGGTTACTCATGGATATAGTCACCAAGAACCAAGCCCTCGCCCTCCGCAAAGAGTTGAAAGAATATAAGATGCTGTAAGCTTCTGGGTTTTTTCGTCTGGCGTTTATTCTCCGATACGGCTCTTCAAATCCATACTGCCGTGTAGAATCCTCACGATCTCGACTTCATCCTGCGAAATCACCCGATAAAATATAATGTGTTTGTTAGCTATAAAGCCGTATAAGCTTTCCGATATTTCTTCATAGTTCTTGCCCAAGGCCGGGTTATCGGCAATATCCCGGCAGAGTTCAATCAGCATTCGATAATACAAGTCTGCTTGCCTTTCCGACCAGGTTTTCACCGTGTAATTCCAGATGTTAGATAAATCCTCTACCGCCTTATTGGTAAACCGGTATTTAGCCATTCCGCCTTTGCGCTTTTAAAGATTGCAAATGCTTTTTAGGGTCGAAACCTATGGCGGTTCCGCTATCTATTCCCTCTTGAATGGCAGTTCTTAATGCCATTGTCCGGTTCTCTTCCTCTTCCAGCAATCTTAATCCAGCACGAATAACTTCGCTGGCATTCTTGTAGCGGCCTTGTGAAATCCGGCTCTCCACAAAGTCCTCAAAGTAGTTGCCTAATGCTACCGATGTATTTTTTCTCATTGCTCTCATTTTTTACAAAGTTACCAATTATTGGTAAGACGACAACTGTTTTACTATTTTTATTGTCACTTCTAAAAAAGGAATTAACAAATATATTTTTCAACTATATTCCGTACCTTTGTATTCTATATTAAGAACAAAGGAATGGAAAAACAATTCAAAAGAACGCTGATTACTACTGCATTGCCTTATGCTAATGGGCCCGTACATATTGGGCACTTAGCCGGAGTGTATGTACCTGCTGATATTTATGCCCGTTACCTTCGCCTTAAGGGGGAAGAAGTTTTAATGATCGGAGGCTCGGACGAGCACGGAGTACCTATCACTATCCGGGCAAAGAAGGAAGGCGTTACACCGCAGGACATTGTGGATCGGTATCATTACATCATAAAGAAATCGTTTGAAGACTTCGGTATCACTTTTGATATTTACTCTCGCACCACTTCCAAGACGCATTACGATACTGCTTCGGAGTTTTTCCGCATCCTGTTTGACAAAGGCGAATTTATCGAAAAAACATCGGAACAATATTATGACCAAGAGGCCAAGCAATTCCTGGCCGACCGCTATATAACAGGCAAATGTCCGCATTGCAGCAACGAGAATGCTTATGGCGACCAATGCGAGTCGTGTGGTACCTCATTAAACCCGACAGACCTGATTAATCCCAAATCAACAATCAGCGGAAGTATTCCCGTGATGCGAGAAACCAAACATTGGTATCTGCCACTGGATAAATGGGAACCTTCTCTGCGCCAATGGATATTGGAAGACCACAAAGAATGGAAAACCAATGTTTACGGGCAATGTAAAAGCTGGTTGGATATGGGGCTTCAACCACGTGCCGTAAGCCGCGACCTGGACTGGGGGATTCCCGTTCCCGTAGAAGGAGCCGAAGGTAAAGTGCTGTATGTATGGTTTGACGCACCGATTGGCTACATTTCCAATACCAAAGAATTACGTCCCAACGACTGGGAAACCTGGTGGAAAGACCCGGAAACGAAGATGGTTCACTTTATCGGAAAAGACAATATCGTATTCCATTGCATCGTATTCCCCGCCATGCTGAAAGCAGACGGTAGCTATAATCTGCCGGAGAATGTACCGGCTAATGAGTTCCTGAATCTGGAAGGCGACAAGATATCTACCTCCAGAAACTGGGCGGTATGGCTGCATGAATACCTGGAAGATATGCCGGGTAAGCAGGATGTGTTGCGCTATGTATTAACGGCCAATGCTCCGGAAACAAAAGATAACGATTTCACCTGGAAAGACTTTCAGGCAAGAAACAACAATGAGCTGGTAGCCATTCTCGGTAACTTCGTAAACCGCGCATTGGTTCTCACCTGGAAATACTTCGACGGAAAAGTGCCTGCCATAGCAGAACTGACAGATTACGACCGGGATACCTTAAAGGAATTTGCAGACGTAAAAGCAGACGTTGAAAGGCTATTAGACACCTATCATTTCCGCGAAGCACAGAAAGAAGCCATGAATCTGGCCCGGATCGGTAACAAATACCTGGCAGATACAGAGCCTTGGAAGCTAGCAAAAACAGATATGGATCGGGTAGCTACGATTATGAACATATCATTACAGATCACAGCAAACCTGGCGATTGCCTTTGAACCTTTCCTTCCTTTCAGCATGAAGAAACTAAACGAGATGCTGAACGTAGAACCTTTGGGATGGGATCGGCTGGGATCGACTGACCTGTTAGCAGCAGGACATCAATTCAAAGAAGCTGAGTTGTTGTTTGAGAAAATTGAAGATGAAGTGATCGAAGCACAAGTGCAGAAGTTGCTTGACACAAAGAAAGCGAACGAAGAAGCCAATTACACAGCTAAACCCATCCGCGAAACCGTTGAATTCGACGATTTCACCAAGTTGGACATCCGCGTAGGTACGGTATTGGAATGTACCAAAGTGCCGAAAGCCGACAAACTATTGCAATTCCGGATAGATGACGGTTTGCAACAGCGCACTATTATATCAGGTATCGCTTCGTTCTATCAGCCGGAAGACTTGGTAGGCAAGCAGGTCTGCTTCATTGCCAATCTGGCGCCGCGCAAGCTAAGAGGAGTCACCTCCGAAGGAATGATTCTTTCCGCAGAAGACGCCGATGGCAAACTAGCAGTCATCATGCCGGAAAAAACAGTTAAACCGGGCAGTGAAGTAAAATAAATTTATAAAAAAGAGGCTTTTTGTAATACGAAAAGCCTTTTTTCTTTAATATTCCGAAAATATCCATATTTTTGTATGCAGTATCTACATATCTCACTATGAGCCGTTAAAAGCAATACAGCATGAACAGGCAAATGGAAATAACTTTTGACGATAAAATTCAGATGGTTGATTTGCAGACGCAATATCTCCGTTTGAAGCAGGAAATAGACGCGGGCATTCAAAAAGTATTAGCCGAAGCACAGTTCATCAATGGTCCTCAGGTACAAAGCTTCGCCACCCACCTTGCCGATTATCTGGAAGTACCTCATGTTATTCCTTGTGGCAACGGAACAGATGCCATTCAAATCGCATTAATGAGCCTCAACTTTCAGCCCGGAGACGAAGTTATCGTTCCGGCTTTTACGTATGTAGCGGCAGCTGAAACGGTAGCTATGCTAGGCTTGAAGCCTGTTTTAGTTGACGTAGATGCAGACACCTTTAATATAGACGTAAGTCGCATAGAGCATGCCATTTCACGGCAAACCCGGGCGATTATCCCCGTACATCTTTTCGGACAAATATGCGACATGGAAGCGATTTTACGTATTGCCGATAAGTATAATCTTTATATCATTGAAGATAATGCTCAGTCGATAGGAGCTTCTTATACCTTTTCATCGGGAAAAACAGAAAAGGCCGGAACAATCGGACACATAGGGACCACCTCTTTTTTCCCTTCGAAGCCGCTGGCTTGCTACGGCGACGGAGGAGCCATAATAACGAGGCATGAATCATTGGCAGAACACCTCCGCAGCATAGCCAATCATGGGCAGGAAAAGAAATACCAACACAAACTGGTAGGATGTAACTCCAGACTGGACACACTACAAGCTGCCATATTGGATGTAAAGCTCAAATACCTGAATGAGTTTACACAAAGCCGCATAGCCGTTGCCGAGCGCTACAACGAGGCCTTCAATCGTCTGCCCGACATTATTACACCTTACAAGCCAGCCTATACTACGCATGTGTATCACCAGTACACAATCAAAGTAAAGAACGGGAAACGAGACGCCTTGCAAGCCTTTCTGAAGCAAAAAGGAATCCCGACAATGGTATACTACCCTATCTCATTAGACAAGCAGGAAGCCTTCCGGGTATACGCCCGCAAAGCCGGAGACCTGAGAAATGCCAATGGATTGACCGAGACAGTCCTCTCGTTGCCCATTCACACTGAAATGAGAGAATACATACAGGAGTATATCATTGAACAGGTAATAAAATTTTTCAGGTAGATCAAATAGAATGAATAAACTGACCCGATTGCTGAATCAACCTCTCCCACTCGTTAATAATCGTTGGCAGGTAGTATTAATTGCCTCTCTACTTGTTTTCTTTGTTTTGGGTATATTCCAGCCTTTTGGTATGGATCGCCTCCTTGAAAAGAACTATATCTACTTGTTGGGATTCACATTGGTTACAGCTATAGGAACTTCTATTATCGTATATCTCTTTCCTTTGATATTCAAACGATTTTATTCCGACAACTGGACGATCGGAAAGAGTATACTGAACATGTTTATCATTGTATTAGTCATCGGCCTGGGGAATACGATCTATTTCTTGTTGGTTGTTGATAGTAGTATATCTTTCACCTGGGGAAATATCTTAAGAATGGGCCTGCTCTATCTTATGTTCACATTCTTTGTTGCCCTCATACCACAGACTATCATTACATTTATACAGTATAACCGCTCCTTGTCACAGAACTTACAGGAAGTACAGGAGTTAAACCAAAAGCTATCCGGAAAGATTATCCCTCAGCAGAAGACATACACTTCAGAACTAATCACACTTTCCGGCAACACGAAGGACTCCATAGAACTACATCCCGAACAACTTATCTACCTCGAAGCATTCGGCAATTACGTCAAAGTAAACTATATAGAAAATGAAACGGTTAAACAAAAACTTCTGCGAGCTACCATCAAACAGATCGAAAATCAACTAAGCGCTACCCCTTTCATCATCCGATGCCATCGCGCCTTCCTGGTCAACACCAACCACATTTCATCGGTAAAAGGAAACTCACAAGGCTATCGCCTCCTATTTGACTACCCCACAGAAGAAGTCCCCGTCTCCCGCGCCTACGCAAAAGAAATCCGGGAAAAGATATAACGTCATTCATCACAAAAGCTGTGACAGATGGCGTTTTCATCGTCATTTGTCACATAGCTTCTCTGTTTATCCCACTTATTTTATGGGGTGGTTTGAGACCTTTACATTTGCAGCAAACAATTATTTTTTGCTGTTATGAGACACTATTTTATTTTCTTCTTTTTTCTGTTTATCGGGATAGCAAAACAGGTATCGGCGCAATGTACGATTCAGGGGATTGTCACTGATGAATCTTCCCTCCCCTTAGCCTATGCTAATGTATTTATTAAAGAGACGTTGGAAGGGGCAAGTAGTGATGAAGAAGGGAAGTTTAGTTTTCAGACAAACGCATCCGGCAGTGTTACACTTTCTGCGATGATGTTGGGATACGAAACATATAGCCAGACACTGCAACTACCGCTTTCATCGTCTGTTCATATCAAGATGCGTCAGACGAATGTATCTTTAAATGAAGTAGAGATAGTAGCCAGCAGCTATCAGTTAAACGGTAACAGCCAATGGAAAAAGATGAATGCCGTTGACTTGGTAACTACCGGAGGCTCTGTAGGCGATTTATACAATTCCATCGTCACATTACCCGGTACACAGGTAAATGCTGAAAGCGGGAAACTTTTTATACGAGGAGGGGAAAGCCGCGAAGCACAAACATACATAGACGATATGCATGTGTTAAACCCTTATACTACAAGCGGCGAGAACGAGCCGGTGCGCGGACGCTATTCACCCTTTATGTTTGAAGGAATGACGTTCTCCTTGGGAGGATACGACCCGGAATACGCGCAAGGACTATCAAGCGTATTGCCTCTCAGCACGAAGGACGAAAGCCCGATAAATAAATACGGTGTAAATGTTTCATCCGTAGGCTTCGGTGGTGGAGGGACAAAAGCCTTTTCAACAGGTTCTGCTTCTCTCAACCTGGACTACCAGAATTTAGGTCCTTATTACAAGATATTTCCCAGCCGGTACGACTGGATAAGCCCATACCAGAAGTTCTCGGGAGGTACACAGCTCAGGTATGAGCCAACGGAGAGAAGCCTTGTCAAACTATACGCAGGCTATGATTATACGCAATTTGAAGAGCGCTTGAAGGATCGACCTCTTCACCTGAAAGAGAATAATTATTACCTGAACACGACCTACAGAAACGAATTAGGCAATGGGTACAAATTATTTGCCGGAGCAGCTTTCTCTTTCCGCAAGCAGCAAGTAAATGGAGCAAGCATCCCCAACGATTTCTTCGACATCAAAGAGTGGGAAATCCATTTGAAAACCAAACTGAATAAACGCTTCTCTAACCTTTTCAAATTACAGGCAGGAATGGAGTCCATGATCCGTTATTTCGGCTCCGGATACACGTTTTCGGAGAAGGAGACATCCATTAGCCAGAGCGGGCATATCGACCATTCCATCCATGCACTGTTTGCCACCGGTAGTTTTTATCTCTCCGACAAGTTTAATGTTGCCGTCTCATCCCGCGCGGAATATACAACGATCAATAAAGACTGGAACTACACACCTCGTTTAGCCTTTAATTACGGACAGAACGATTTCTATCTATCTGCTATAGCAGGCCGGTACACTCAGCTTACAGAAAACGATTATATGTTACAGAATAGGGCGTTAGCGTCCGAGAACTGCTGGCATTACATCTTAGGAGGCTATCATCAAAAGAACGAACGGGTATATCGCCTCGAAGCCTATTATAAAAAGTACGACAAACTAGCAAGCATTGAAAATGGAGTATTGAATGCTTCGGGGGATGGTTACAGCAAGGGGATCGATGCTTTCTTCTATGATGCAACCCTGATCAAAAGGCTGGAATACCGATTGTCTTATTCATTAAACTATTCCGAAAGGAAATACAGGAATTATCCGGTAAAGGATATACCACAGTTTGCATCCCGTCATAACGCATCCCTGTCTCTTAAATATAATATTCCGGGGATGAAAAGTATTATCGGGATAACCAACCGTTTTGCCAGCGGACGCCCCTATCACAATCCGGAAAAGGAAGGATTCATGAATGCCCGGACGCCCTACTACAACAGCCTTGATGTAAGTTGGACATTCCTGGCTCACAAGAAACTAATCGTCTTTGCCTCGGCATCTAATATACTGGGAAGGAAAAATATCTTCAATTATACCTCTTCGGGAGAAGCAATGACAAATGCTTCCCGAAACTTCTTCTTCATTGGTGTATTTATCACCCTGGGAGGAAACACGGCTTATGATGTGTCTAACTTTTAAAATAATAAGAAAATGAAAAAGTTTGTATTTATTTATGTGTGTATTATGGCAGTAAGTTTAGTATCAACAAACACTTACGCCCAGAATGATGTCCCGCAACAACAACTGGCAGCAGCCGTATCCCGCCTGGATACTGCACGCACGGCTAAAGAACTGCAGGAGGTTCGTAACTTATTTCAGCGGATCAGTATCAATTATCCGTCAGACTGGATGGCTGCTTATTATCTGGCTTATACCAATATTAATATTTTCTTCAGGGAGGATAATCCTGCTACCAAAAAGCAACTGATAGAAGAAGCCAGGATGTACCTTGACAAGATAAAGAGGGAGAAAGGTTTATCTGTTGAAATCCGTTCCGAAATCAGCACCTTAAGCGGTTACTCGTATTACGCGCTGATGTCTGTAGACCCTCAGACAAATGGTCCGAAGTATTCAAGCCACGTTGTTTCAGCCTATGCTGAGGCATTGAAGCTAAACCCCAACAATCCACGCGCTATTCTTCTGAACGCCTATTTTCAGCAAAGTCTATCCTCTTTTATGGGTGGCAGCTATACTTCTTTTGAAAGCGACAAAGAAAAGGCTAAACTACTTCACGAACAGGAAAAGAAAGACACTCCTATACCTCACTGGTGGGTAGAAATAAAGATGTGATACGGAAGTAATCAGGAACACTTGAGTGAACGACCCAGCTTTAAAACAGTTGTTTTGCTGATATTATTCAGTTCACACAGTTTACCTACTGTTATACCATACTTTTTAGCAATAGCGCCTAAGGTATCGCCGGCCTGAATACGATGGTAAACGGTTTCATCACTTCCGATCTTTGAAGTGCCCTCTACAACGATTGTCTTTGTAGACTTGGCAGCAGAGGCGGAAGTGGTTTCTTTTTTCGTTTCTTTAGGTGAATCAGCGGTTGCCGTAGCCTTTCCTATTCCGCAACGGATCGATTGACCGATACGAAGAGTAGATGTTGGTTTCAAACCGTTCAAACGGCAAAGTTCACCAACTGTCGTTCCGTACTTACGGGCAATAGCACCTAAGGTATCACCTGATTTTACACGATGATAAAGTAGCTGATTGGTAGAAGACGTATAGATATTGGTACTGCGTCCGTTGACCTTAAGATTACGGAAGACATATAAATCCTTGTGGGGAACACCTGCTTCAAAATCAACGATTTCAGACGGATCGATGTCTTTTCCTAAAAAACGGGTTTCAAAATGAAGATGCGAACCGGTAGAACGTCCGGTATTTCCGCCTAATGCGATCGGATCTCCGGCGCGAACAATATCATTTACATCTACAATAAACTTAGACAAATGTCCATAAACCGTTTCCAATCCGTTGGGATGACGAACAACCAGGTAATTACCATAGCCGCGACGTTCAAAACTGCGAATACGAACCTTTCCGGCAAAAGCAGCACGAATGGTATCTCCTATCTGCACTTTCAAATCAATCCCTCTGTGCATACGGCGACGACGAGGCCCATATTTGGACGTTACCTTCAAATCACAGTCAACAGGGAGTATAAATGTAGAACAATCTATTTCGCACGAATCAGGAAAAGTAATATTGGAAGAAGCAAACTTGTAAGGATCTACCCAGCGATTATCCCAATTTGAACCGTACAGTTCATCAGCAGGAAAAAGTAAATCTTCCTCTTCTTCAATGAGGATTTCTTCCAACGTTGCTATTTTCTCTAATGCTATATCTGTTTTTATGACCCGGTCTGCCATTAACTCGGACACATGTTCATCCAGCAATTTGGGATTAACATCTTGCCCTGCAATTTGAAAAGTAGGGGTAATAATAGCGCAAAATATATATAAAAGTAGTAATCGTATATTCATTTTTATCAATTATTCAGTCGAGTGTTTTCATGATGGACGGGCAAATATCAGAAAAATCATTAAAAATACAATACTTCTCATGTGAAAATTTCACAAAAGAAGCCAAAACGATATCGAAAAAAGGTAAATTGATAACAAAACTTATAGCTCATCAACTAATCATTCCCCAATTTGTCTTTTTCTCGAAAAGAACAGAGAGTCTTTTTCTTAGGATGGCGTGTGAGCATTCTGAGAGATTAGGATCAAGATTTAAAACGTCTTGTGCTACGTCTCGTGCGTATTGAAGGATTTGTCCGTCTGAGCTCAGACTGGCTATTTTCAGGTCAATGCCTATTCCGCTCTGACGGGTACCTTCCAGGTCGCCATGCCCGCGCATTTTCAGGTCGGCTTCAGCTATTTCAAAGCCATTGCTCGTTTGCACCATGATCTCCAGGCGCTTCCGGGTTTCGTTACTTAGTTTATAGGAGGATACCAGGATGCAATATGACTGCTCGGCTCCACGCCCTACCCGTCCGCGAAGTTGATGAAGCTGCGACAGTCCGAAGCGCTCGGCGCTTTCTATCACCATCACAGAGGCATTCGGCACATTCACCCCTACTTCAATTACGGTTGTAGCCATCAATATCTGGGCTTCACCCGATATAAACTTCTGCATTTCGGCATCTTTCTCTGCGGCTTTCATCCGTCCGTGTACCATACAAACGGTATACTCGGGGAATACCTCCTTAAATACATCAAAACCTTCTTCGAGATTTTTATAGTCGAGTTTCTCGCTCCCTTCAATTAGCGGATACACCACGTAAACCTGCCTTCCCAGCACAATTTCTTTTCGCAGAAATTCATACAGCTCCTTCTTTTTATTATCGTAGCGATGAAGGGTAAGTACCGGTTTTCGCCCCGGTGGCAGTTGATCGATAACAGACACATCCAAGTCTCCGTACAAGGTCATAGCCAACGTACGCGGGATAGGAGTAGCCGTCATAACAAGAACATGCGGAATAGTCGTATTCTTCTTCCAGAGTTGTGCCCGCTGCTCTACGCCAAAACGATGTTGTTCATCTACGATAGCCAATCCCAAGGACTTAAAAACAACTGTTTCTTCAATCAGTGCATGTGTGCCGATCACAATATCTATTTCTCCGGCAGCAATAGCCGGCAGTATTTTGTCGCGTTCTTTCTTCTTAGTTGAACCGGTAAGCAAAGCCACCCGGACATTCATATCCTTCAGAAATTCCATTACCGTAACCAGGTGCTGATTAGCGAGAATTTCCGTAGGTGCCATCATGCAAGCCTGATAGTTATTATCGATAGCCAGTAACATAGCCAGCAAAGCCACTAAGGTCTTACCACTGCCCACGTCCCCTTGCAAGAGGCGGTTCATCTGCCTGCCGCTCCCCATATCGCCACGTACCTCGCGTACTACACGCTTTTGGGCATCCGTCAGTTCAAACGGAAGATAATCTTTGTAAAACGTATTAAAATGCTCTCCTACCGTAGAGAAGACCAAGCCTTTCAGTTTCAATTTGCGATAGGCAGCCGTTTGCAGAATATTCAGCTGAATATAGAACAGCTCTTCAAACTTCAGCCGTAGCTGAGCCTGTTTTAAGGCTGCTGCAGATTCCGGGAAATGGATATTCCGTATAGCTTCGGAACGAGATACCAACTTCGTTTTCTGCAGTACATCCGCCGGAAGTGTTTCCGGGAGTTCCCAGTTCAGCATCGATAGCAAGGTGTATTGCAAACCCTGGATAGTTCGGGAGTTCAGAAAAGATTTTTTCATCTTTTCTGTCGTATTATAGTAAGGGGTTAAACCACCGGATACCTGCCCGGCCTGATCTACCGAATCTATGTCCGGATGGGCGATATTACAAGTATGTCCAAAGGCCGTAGGTTTCCCGAATACAATATATTCTTTGCCTATAACATATTTGTCTTTCACATAAGCAATCCCTTTAAACCAGACTAGCTCTATCGTGCCGGAGCCATCTGTAAAGCGAGCCACCAGACGCCTCGTCCTCCCCTCGCCCAGGGTTTCAAACGACAAAATACGGCCCTTCAACTGGATGTAAGGCATCCCTTCATGAATCTCTGCCACTCTATAAAAGCGGCTTCTGTCTACATATCGGTAGGGGAAATAGTATAATAAATCCTCGAAGGAAGAAATGTCCGCTTCTTTCTTAAGCACTTCCGCTTTCTTCGGGCCAACGCCCGGAAGATAGGTAATAGAGCGTTTGTCGATATCAATTACGGGCTTTTCCATCCGCAGATATAGCATATGCTTCAGCTATCAGCAAATCAAAAGGGGTAGTAATTTTAATATTTTCCGGGTTCCCAGCCACTAGGCTAACGGGAATCCCCATAACTTCTACAACCGAAGCATCATCTGTAAAGGCTGGAGTATAAGGCTGACGATAGGCTTTCAGCAATATCTCCGACTGAAAAACCTGGGGTGTTTGTACAGCCTTGTACTGTTCACGGTTTACCGGATGACTGCTCGTAACGTCTTCTCCTATTTTGCGAATGGAATCCACAATCGGCACAACCGGCACAGCAGCTCCTTTTAATGCCGCTTCGGCAAAGCAATCTTCTATCACCTGAAGCGAAACAAACGGCCTTACTCCATCGTGTACAGCAACCAGTCCGCCTTCTTCAACCAGTGACAAACCGTTCTGCACAGAATGGAAACGGGTTTCTCCTCCGCTAACTATCTGATGCGAAATACAGCAATCCAACTCCTTACACAACATATTCCAATATGGCTGATGGTCTTCGGGCAGAACCAATACAAGACTGACCGAAGCATCCCATTGATAAAAGCGTTCAAGGGTATGCATCAGCACAGGACGTCCCTGCAGAGGGATAAACTGCTTAGGCAGATCACCTCCCATACGCAAGCCCTTACCTCCGGCTACTATCAGCACATAGCGTTTCATTATTCAAGCTCTTCCAGTACTTTTTTTACTTCTTCATCCACTTTATAAAGCTTGTCTTTACAAAGCTTGATCAGGCGGGTTGCTTCTTTCACTTTTTCGGAAAGAATGTCTACATCCAACTCGCCATTCTCTATATCTGCTACAATCTTACGCAGCTTTTCTACTGCCTCTTTGTATGTTTCTACTTTTTCCGACATATCTTGATATTATTATAAAACCTTACTCTTCACCTCTCCATCTACAAATCGGGTGGTTACTTCATCACCCGAAGCAAAGGAAGCGGCACGCTTCATGATCTTCCCATCCTTCAGTGTCAGGCTATAGCCTCTTTTCAACACATAGTCGGGAGAGACCATCTTTACGAACTGTTCTGTCAGCTGCAAAAAGCGGTTGTTTTCTTCTATTTTCGTTAGGGTCTGCTGGCGTAGCTGATTCTGCCAGCCAAGCAGTTGGTTGTTGTGCCGGTTGATCAGTCCGGTAGCGGCTACCGGCAATTTGCCACCCAATGCATGTAGCTGGGAGCGATTCCGCTCAATACGGTTTGACACAACGGAAGGCAGCTTGGCAGTCATCAACTGCAAGCGATTCTTTTCCTGTAATAACTGATCAACAGAAAGCCCTAACAGCAACTGTTGTAGTTCATCTACCTCCTCTGCCGCCTTATCCATGCAACCTATCAGGAACTCGGCAACGGCTGTAGGTGTCTTCATACGGGTATGCGCTACCATATCCAATACCGTATCATCCCGTTCATGACCAATTCCTGTGATGAGTGGAAGCGGGAATTGTGCACAATTAGCGGCTAGCAGATAGGAGTCGAAGCTATTCAAATCAGAGGTAGCTCCTCCCCCTCTGATAATCACCGCCACATCAAACAAATCGCTATAGCGGTTGATTTTATCTAAGGCCTCTATAACAGAGGCTTCCGTTTTATCCCCCTGCATAACAGCCGGGAATAATTTGGGATAAAACGGGTATCCGGCTTTATTTCGCATCAACTGGTTCAGGAAATCTTCATACCCGGCAGCAGTAGGCGAAGTAATAACAGCTATCCGGAGGGGCAAAACAGGGAAAGGTAGCTCTCTGTTCAAGTCAAAAACACCCTCTTCCTTCAACTGCCGGACTATCTCCATCCGCTTACGAAGCATATCTCCCAGTGTATAAGTCGGATCAATATCCAACACATTCAGACTGAAACCATACAATTCGTGAAACTCTACCGACACCTTCACCAAAACCTTCAGGCCTGAGGCAAATAACTGTCCGGTAGACTGTTCAAAGTAGGGCTTAAGCATCCGGTATGTTTTCGCCCAGATCGAAGCTCTTGCTTTGGCAACCAACTGTCCGCTTTCGCTCTTTTCTACAAACTCCAGATAGCAATGTCCGGATACATTGGCCCGCACATCGATCATCTCTGCTCTAACCCAGCAAGAAGTGGCAAACGAACGGTTTATCACCCCTTTTATCCGGTTGTTCAATTCAAGCAAAGAAAGCTCTTCCCGGTTTGTTTGATTATTTATTCCGAACATTCCGCAATTCAGTTCTTAACACTTTATATACATCGGGAATACCATATCCCAGTTCAACATCAGGCCGTTTATATTGCGTAGAGGAGTGCTGCAGCAAAGCGATCAGATCAGTATTACTCAGCCAGGGAAGCGCCTGCCACAGGCAAATACCCAAGCCTGCCAGGATAGGCGTAGCAAAGGATGTTCCATTGCCGAAACGTACATTGCCGCTAGCGTCTATCACTGTAGCTCCGGTTCCCAAGGCTACAACATCCGGTTTTACACGCACATCAGCCGTAAAGCCGACAGAGCTGAAAACGCTCTTCTTTTTTTCTCCGGTAACAGAGCCTACCGTCAGTACATTTCTGGCATCAGAAGGGAATGTTATTTTCCCCCACTGTCCGGCTCCTTCATTCCCGGCACTGATAAATAATAAAATACCTTTATCTGCTGCCATTTCCGCAGCCCGGCTTATAAATGCCGTCCGCCCATCCAGCATGGACGGGTCATAGCTCAACTCTTCTCTGTCAAACGTAAAATAGCCCAACGAAGAGTTAATCACCTTTACCCCTACACTATCGGCAAATTCGGCAGCTGCCACCCAGTAGTCTTCTTCAACAGGGTATTCCGATCGTCCGTCTTCACTCTTTATCAGCCAATAGGAGGCTTCGGGAGCCGTACCCACCATAATGCCCGGTGCATTGGCTGCCAGGCACGATAATACCTTCGTCCCATGTTCATCATCTGTAAATACGCTTTTGCCCGGCGAGACAACGTTATATGTACCTAAGAGATCTAACGAATGAAAGACCGACAAGCGATCCACATTCATAAAACCGGCATCAATAACAGCTACCTGAATTCCTTTTCCGCGATAGCCTGCTTCATGCAGCTTAAGGCCGTTTAGCATCTCTATTTGTTTTTCCGCATACCCATAGGTAGTTTTCAAGGCTTGGTCTTCAGGAAATAAGGAAGATGTATCGCGTGGCTCTTCCGTATGTTCCATGGGTGTCCCTTTCCAGACCCACTTCACAGAGTCAACAATCGTAAGCCCTTTCAGGCGTTCAACCAGCAGACTATCCTTAGCAGACACCACAACAGTAGACAGCCAGCGGCTTTGCACAACGAGACAGGCACCAACCGAAAGAAGCGTATCCAGATAGGCTTCTGCAATAGGCAAGTCTGACTCGTCAACAGATTTCCCCTCTCTCAGTCGCCGGTCGATAGCGGCTTTCGACAAAAAAGCTTCCGGGTTATCCAATGTAAACCCTGAATCGCCCTTATCTTTCAAATAAACCCGGAAACAAAAACTTTCACCGCTCAGCGCTTCAAGAGAAAAGAAAAGACAAAGAATCAAAAGGCATTGGCGTATAATCATTTCCCTCTTATTATTCGAAAGAATCAACAATAGGGATCTCACGTTTCACACTCTGACGTAGCGAGATCAACGTTTCCGTAGCTGTTACTCCGGGAATCTCCTGTATGTGTGAGTTGAGCAGCTCCATCAGATGTTCATTGTCGCGAGCATATAATTTGATCAACATTGTATAAGGTCCTGTTGTAAAGTGACATTCTACCACTTCCGGAATTTTTTCAAATGCAGGCACCACATCCTTATACATAGAACCCCGTTCCAATTTCACCCCTATATATGTGCAAGTGTTAAATCCCAGGCTTTTTGGATTGATCTGATATCCTGAACCTGTGATTACATTCATATCAATCATCCGCTGCACACGCTGATGTATAGCTGCACGAGAGACGCCACAGTCTTCTGCAACATCTTTAAAAGGGATACGGGCATTCTTTGAAATAATATTAAGTATTTGCCTGTCCAATTTGTCTATTTTCTCCATTTTCGGTAGCTTTATTGTTAACATTAGATTTGTTTAGATATCAAAAGTATAGAATAATTTTGAATCGCATATCATATTGAAAGGAAAAAGTAGATAATAAATAATAAAAGCGGGGAAAACATGCTAAAAAACATGATTTTCCCCGCCTGATATAACTTTTTGTCAGTACTGATTGCTTACTTTACAATCTCAAGCAATTCTACTTCAAACTTCAATACGCTTCCCGGTTTGATCTGCTGTCCTGCACCACGATCACCATAAGCCAGGTCAGAAGGAATCCAGAAGATATATTTTGAACCAACCGGCATAATTGCAATACCTTCAGTCCATCCTTTGATAACACCGTTTAGTGCAAACTCAGCAGGTTCGCCACCGGCATGATCAAAAGAGCTATCAAACTTGGTTCCATCCAGTAATGTTCCGGTATAATGTACCTTTACAGTGCTTTCAGCAGTTGGCTTTTCGCCTGTACCTTCGGTAATTACCTGATACTGCAAACCGCTTTCTGTTGTGATAACGCCTGATTTTGTTTTATTTTCTTCCAAGAATTTCGCACCTTCTTCTTTTACTTTGTTCAGTTCTTTTGTCTGAGCTTGCATAAAGTAGGTTTGAATATAATTTTGAGCGTCTGCAACAGACATTTTGTAGCTGGAAGTGTCATTTTTCAGTCCAGCTTCAAAAGCTGCCAATAACAAATCAACATCAATCGGCTCTCCCGGAACGGTTCCCAGATTTTGTCTGAAACCATCACCATTCAAAACGCCTAATGCGTAGCTTGCGCTATCTACATCACTTTTCAATGTTACATTTTTCTTAGAGTCGCAAGATGTTGCAGATACACCTATGGCAGCAACTGCCACGGCAACTAATACACTAATTTTCTTCATTGTTTTATACATTATACATTATACTATATCTAATAATTCCACATCAAAAATCAGGGTACTGTTCGGCTCGATACTATCACCGGCTCCCCGTTCACCGTAAGCCAGGTTGGAAGGAATAAAAAGCCGCCATTTGGAACCTGTTTCCATCAGCTGTAAAGCTTCCGTCCAGCCGCTGATAACCTGCGAAACGCCAAATACGGCAGGTTCGCCTCTTTGTACCGAACTGTCAAAAACCGTTCCATTGATCAATGTTCCGTGATAATGGCATTGCACTTTATCGGAAAGCGTAGGTTTGGCTCCCGATCCTTTCTTTAATACTTCATACTGCAAGCCACTGGCCAAGGTTGTTACTCCTGCTTTCTCCTTGTTTATAGCAAGAAACTCTTCACCTGCCTGCTTATTCAGCTCCAGTCTTTCTTTCTGCAACTTCACAAAATAATCATTGATAACCTGTTTTGCTTCTTCATAATCAATGGCCGGAGTTGAATCACTCAATACATCCTGTAATCCTTTTACAAAATCGTCGACCTGAAGATCTTTAATGCCTGAATTCTGGAAATTATTTCCGATGCTTAAACCCAAGGCATAACTTACTTTATCCATTCTTTTTCTTTTTCAACTATTTATGCGGCACAAAAGTAATGCTTTTACCAATACAACAGTCATTTCTTTCACTCTTTTTTACAAAAATCCATCCAGAAGTTAACCCAAACGTTTAAAAAAAAGACCGGCATACTTCCCGTAAAACGACTCTTACTTTTGGTTGCCGATATATGTCGGCAATATTGCCCATAATTATCAACAATTCTGCCGATAATTATCAACAGGCTTGCCGACATATATCGGCAACCAAAAACAAGCATTAAAAATCAGGCGTTATTTTCAATATGCTACTATTTTCCGTAGCTTTGTAATACATTCTAAATAACAGTAGGGCATATGAAAAAATTAGTGGTTCTTACAGGTGCGGGAATGAGCGCTGAAAGCGGCATTGCTACCTTCCGCGATTCGGACGGACTTTGGGAAAAGTACCGGGTGGAGGATGTAGCTACCCCGGAGGCTTTTGAGCGGAGGCCGGAGGTAGTCCTTGAATTTTATAACCAACGCCGCCGGCAATTACTGGAATGTAAACCCAACGAAGGACATTACGGACTGGCCGCTCTGGAAGAGCATTTCGACGTACAGATCATCACTCAGAATGTAGACAACCTGCACGAACGGGCCGGAAGTAGCCGGGTACTCCATCTGCATGGCGAACTGATGAAGGCCTGCTCGGTAAAAGACCTGAACACCACCTATGATATCCCTGCCGATCAGCCGGATATCCACCTGGGGGATAAAGATCCGTATGGAAACCAGCTACGCCCTTTCATTGTGTGGTTCGGAGAGGCGGTTCCTATGATAGAGCCGGCCATTCACCTAGTGGAACAGTCGGATATTCTCGTAATTATCGGCACTTCACTCAATGTGTATCCTGCTGCCGGACTACTCAACTATGCCCGCAATCAACCGATCTACCTGATCGACCCGAAAGAGGTAAGCACCCAGCGCCGGGATGTCCAGTTCATCCGGGCAGGAGCATCGGAGGGAGTAAAAGAACTTACAAAACTTTTAAAAAACCTACAATAAATGGCTAAACAACATGTCTTGAAAACGATTCTTTCGTTAGCTCTCTTCACTATTCTTGTTACTGAAATACAGGCACAACCAGTAGCGGCATCTACGTATTGTAATCCGCTGAACCTGGATTATACCTACATGATTTATAACTCAGACCGAAACCTGTCCTATCGTTCGGGCGCCGACCCGGCAGTGGTTCGTTTTAAAGGAGAATACTATATGTTTGTCACCCGTTCGATGGGATACTGGCATTCAACGGATTTGTTGAATTGGACATTCATCGAACCAGGCAGGAATTGGTATCCGCAAGGCTGTAATGCCCCTGCAGCACACAATTATAAGGACTCCCTATTGTATGTAACGGGCGACCCTTCGGGCGCAATGAGCATCTTATTTACCGATAACCCCAAGAAAGGAGACTGGCAGGCTACTCCCGCCATCCTACATGATTTGCAAGACCCTGATTTATTTATAGACGATGACGGGCAGGCGTATATGTTTTGGGGCTCGTCTAATGTATATCCCGCACGGGGAAAGAAACTGAATAGAAACGACCGCTTCCTGATAGAAGGAGAAACGGTAGAGTTGTTTGGTCTGGATATGGCCAAACATGGCTGGGAACGCTTTGGTGAAAATCATTCAGACACTGTACTGGGCGGCTATATGGAAGGTCTGTGGCTTACCAAACATAATGAGACATACTATATGCAGTATGCTGCTCCGGGCACAGAATTTAACGTGTATGCCGATGGTGTTTATACGGCTAAGCATCCCCTTGGACCTTACACCTACGCGCCGAACAACCCGGTTAGCTACAAGCCCGGAGGCTTTATGAACGGAGCCGGGCATGGCAGTACATTGATTGGCCCGGGCGGGAATTACTGGCATTTTGCATCCATGTCTTTATCTGCTACAGTAAACTGGGAGCGAAGGCTTTGTATGTTTCCTACTCATTTTGACAAAGACGGTCTGATGTGGTGCGATACGTATTTTGGCGATTATCCTCATTATGCTCCGGCAAACGGGAAGCCCGGCGAATTTACGGGTTGGATGTTGCTTTCGTATAACAAACCGGTAAAAGCCTCTTCATCAGTAGGAGAAAACACCCCATCAAATTGCGCAGACGAAGCATGCAAGAGCTTTTGGCTGGCAGAAAGCACGAGTGATAAAGAATGGCTGGAGATAGACTTGGAGCATCCGGCATCTGTATATGCCATACAGCTAAACTTCCATGACTACCAATCCAGCATGTACGGACGTATCCCAGGTTTACGCCATCGCTACCAGATAGAAGGCTCGCTTGACAGAAAGGAATGGGTGATGCTTTCAGACCGGCGCGATAGCTTCAAAGATACGCCTAACGATTATGTAGAATTAGGCATCCCTGCACGCGTCCGGTATATTCGCTACAAACAGATAGAGGTACCGACGCCCCATCTGGCTATTTCAGGCCTTCGGGTATTCGGGAAAGGCGAAGGAAAAGCCCCTTCAGCAGTGAAAAAATTCAGTGTTGTACGCCAAAGCGACCAGAGGGATGTTATGCTTACCTGGGAAAAGAAAGATAGCTGCCAGGGATATAATATCCGCTGGGGAATTGCTCCGGATAAGCTATATAGCTCATGGCTGGTTTACAGCGAAAATGAGTTGTTGCTTAAGAGTCTGACTGTCGGGCAAAGCTATTATTTTTCGATAGAAGCCTTCAATGAAAACGGGATTTCGGAACTGCTGAAGCCGGTTTTCGTTCCTTGATTTTCTACATATAAAGACAAAAGAGCAGAAAGAAGCCCTTGCTAATGTGCCACTTTAGCAAAAAAATCACTTACTTTGCATCCTCAAGGTTGAAAAGATTAATATACTACATAGTTTATGGCACAAGAAGATGTTTTCAAAAAAATTGTTTCGCACTGCAAAGAGTATGGTTTCGTATTTCCTTCATCGGAAATATATGATGGGTTAGGCGCAGTGTATGATTACGGCCAGTATGGCGTTGAACTGAAAAACAACATTAAGAAATACTGGTGGGACAGCATGACATTGCTCCATGAAAACGTAGTAGGGATCGACTCGGCAATCTTTATGCACCCCACCATCTGGAAAGCTTCCGGACACGTGGATGCTTTTAATGATCCGCTGATCGACAATAAAGATTCAAAGAAACGCTATCGTGCAGATGTCTTGATAGAAGACTACCTGGCCAAGATAGACGAAAAGATAGACAAGGAAGTGGCAAAAGCCGCCAAACGCTTTGGCGAGGCATTCGATGAAGCACAGTTCCGCGCCACCAATGGACGCGTATTGGAACAGCAAGCCAAACGGGATGAGGTACATGCACGCTTTGCCAAGGCATTGAACGACTCCAACCTGGAAGAGCTTCGCCAGATCATTGTCGACACAGAGATCGTTTGCCCCATATCAGGCACCCGCAACTGGACGGAAGTACGTCAGTTCAATCTCATGTTCTCTACCGAAATGGGTTCAACAGCCGATGGCGCCATGAAGGTGTATCTTCGTCCGGAAACGGCACAGGGTATTTTCGTAAACTTCCTGAATGTACAAAAGACCGGACGCATGAAAGTGCCTTTCGGTATTGCACAGATCGGGAAAGCCTTCCGCAACGAGATTGTAGCCCGGCAGTTCATCTTCCGTATGCGCGAGTTTGAACAAATGGAAATGCAATTCTTTGTTCGCCCCGGAGAAGAAATGGAGTGGTTCAAACAATGGAAAGAAACCCGCATCAAATGGCATAAAGCCTTGGGACTGGGCGATCAGAAGTATCGCTTCCACGATCACGATAAACTGGCTCATTATGCCAATGCAGCTACTGATATTGAATTTGAAATGCCCTTTGGTTTCAAAGAAGTGGAAGGTATCCATAGCCGTACCGACTTCGACCTGAGCCAGCACGAAAAATTCTCGGGCAAAAAGGTGCAATACTTCGATCCGGAACTGAACAAGAGCTATACTCCATACGTAATTGAAACTTCTATCGGAGTAGACCGCGTATTCCTGAGTATCATCTCCGGCTCGTATGCTGAAGAAACACTGGAAAACGGAGAGACCCGCGTAGTGCTGAAACTACCGGCAGCTCTGGCACCTATCAAACTGGCAGTATTGCCGCTTGTAAAGAAAGACGGCCTGCCGGAAAAAGCAGAAGAGATCATCAATATGCTGCGTTTTGACTTCCGTTGCCAATACGACGAGAAAGACTCCATCGGTAAGCGTTATCGCCGCCAGGATGCTATAGGAACCCCTTACTGTATCACGGTAGACCATGATACATTAAAAGATAATTGTGTGACAATCCGTTTCCGCGACACCATGGAACAGGAACGGGTAAGCATTGATAAGCTACATGAGATAATCGCCGACAAGGTGAGTATGAAAAATTTATTCAAAAAAATAACTGGCTGAACATGAAAAAAGGTTTTTATCTGCTATTAGCCATCTGTTTTGCCGCTGTATTCTATTCCTGCGGTGATGATGACGACAAAGTTGACACGGATGAAGCATGGAAAGCAGCAAATGAAAAAGCATATCTGGATCTGTATTTCTCTGATTACAACAAGATATCGTCTCCTTCGGGCATGGGGGATGTTTTTTACAAGGTATTGCAAAAGGGAGAGGGTACTGACCCTATCTACTACAACAGCAAAGTAAAGGTTTACTATAAAGGTTCTCTTATTACCGATTCGGTATTCGACTCTGCTATGCCACCATACAAACAACCTGTAAGATTTGCAGTAGATAGTGTTACAGATGGTTTTTCCACGGCTTTACAGCATATGAGAGTAGGAGACAAATGGGATATCTGGATGCCTTCTGACCTGGGATACGGAGCAAGTGGGAGCAAGAAAAGTTCGAACGGGCATCAGGCTGTCCCTCCTTATTCGACGCTGCATTTTGAAGTGGAAATGGTAGAGATTCTAAAACAATAAGATGAACTAAACATACATAAAAAATTAAAGGATGTCATCACGACATCCCCTAACCAACTTTGTTAACCTTAAATCTAATACTATTATGAAAAAACCACGTCACAAAGATACGGCTGTAATCAATAGTAGCAATACTTTTACGGCTAATATATGTTAAGCCTACAGACGCCGTTATCCAAAAAATATTAATAAGCAGGCATGATCGTTATCAGAAACATACGTGATTTACAGGTAGAAGGTTTAATGGCAACCATCGGTTTCTTTGATGGTGTGCATCTTGGGCACCGCTTCCTGATACGCGAAATGATAGAACAGGCCAAGAAACGCAAACTACCATCGGCTGTTATTACCTTTCCCGAACATCCGCGTAAAGTATTACAGGCCGATTACCAACCCAAACTCCTTAACTCCTTTGAAGAAAAGCTGGAACATCTGGCAGAAACAGGGCTGGACTATTGCATTATACTTGACTTTACTATTGAACTTTCAAACTATACCGCCCAAGCGTTTATCACCTCTATCCTGGCCAAACAGCTACACGTAAAAACCTTGCTGATAGGCTATGATCATCGCTTCGGACACGACCGGGCAGATGGTTTTGAACAATATGTAGCCTATGGGGCTGATTGCGGGATGGAAGTATTGGAAGCTCCTCGTTTCATTGAAGATCAGATAGCCGTAAGCTCCTCAGAAGTACGGAAACTATTGGCTAATTGCCAGGTAGAAGAGGCAAGAAAACTGCTCACCTACCCCTACCAGATAAGAGGTAGTATCGTTAGCGGCTACAAAGTAGGACGAACACTGGGATTCCCTACGGCAAACATACAGGTAGACGAGCCATACAAAGTGCTCCCCGGCATAGGTGTATATGCCGTAAGAGTAGACTTGCAAGGGAAGCAGTACAAAGGCATGCTGTATATCGGCAGCCGCCCTACCCTGAACAACGGAGAGAATATTACCCTGGAAGTAAATATCTTCGATTTTAGTGGAGATATCTATAATAACGAAATAAGCGTCTCGTTTATCTATTACATACGAGGCGATATCCGTTTCAACTCACTGGAAGAACTAAAAGAACAATTAGAAAACGACAGGAAAACAGTATATGAACGGTTACTATTATGATGCGATAGACACATTAAAGGGAATGATATCCCGCTCTTCTTTTAGCAGGGAAGAGAAAGATGTGGCCGATTATCTGCAGGAAACCTGGCAGAAAGACGGGCATACAGTTCATCGTAAAGGTAACAACTTATGGATATACGCACCAGGGTTTCAACCCGATAAACCCACACTGCTACTCAATTCGCATATAGATACGGTAAAGCCTGTTGCAGGCTGGACAAAAGATCCTTTTACTCCTGAAACAGACGAAGAAGACAGACTCTACGGACTGGGGAGCAACGATGCCGGAGGCAGTATTGTTTCCCTGTATGCCGCTTTCCGGACATTATCGAAAAAGGAACAACCATACAACCTGATCTTCCTGGCCTCCTGCGAAGAAGAGGTATCCGGACAGGCAGGAGTGGAAAGCGCCTTAAGCGAACTTCCGTCCATAACATTTGCCATAGTAGGCGAACCTACGGAGATGCAACCTGCCATAGCTGAAAAGGGATTGATGGTCTTAGACTGCACAGCTATTGGAAAAGCAGGACATGCCGCACGTAATGAGGGCATAAATGCCATCACACTTGCCATAAAAGACATCGAGTGGTTCAACAGCTATCAGTTCCCCCTGAAAAGCGAACTGCTGGGACCCGTTAAAATGAGTGTTACAATGATACAGGCCGGCACCCAGCATAACGTAATCCCGGATCGCTGCGAGTTTACAGTTGATATCCGGACAAACGAATTCTACCCAAACGAAACGCTCTACGAGCTGATCAAGGGACAAGTAGGATGTGAAATAAAAGCCCGGAGTTTCCGTTTGAATTCTTCACATGTAGCTATGCAACATCCCTTTGTACAACGAGCCATCCTGATGGAGAAAGAAGCCTTCGGCTCTCCTACCCTCAGTGATCAGGCACTGATGCCCTTCCCGTCGGTAAAGATCGGCCCGGGAGACTCAGCTCGCTCCCACTCTGCCGACGAATACATCCGTCTTTCGGAAATAAGAGAAGCTATCGACACATACATCCGTCTGCTGGACGATTGTAAGATATGCTAAAAGATATACTGAAAACAATCAGTACGCGCTACCTTGTCGCGATTCTCAACCTGGCGCTGATCTTCGTCAATGCAAAGGTGCTGGGAATTGAAGGCTTGGGGTTGATTGGGCTTATCTGGGCATCAATTAGCATAATTGTGATGGTAAATGGCATTCTGGGAGGAAGTTCGATTGTTTATTTCATCAACAAGTTTCCGATCCGGACAATCTTCCCTATTGCCTATTTATGGACATTTGTCGGCACAGGGATAGCCTGCTTTATTATGCATCTGCTTGGCCTGCTACCGGAAGGATACACAACAGATATCTACTTGCTGACGGTCTTATACTCGCTGGCTGTTGCTAACTCACGCTTCCTACTGGGCAAAGACCATATTACAGGTTTCAACCTGACAAATATGCTTCAGGGCGGACTATTGTTTTTCATATTACTATGTTTCTACTTTATCTTTCAGCAAAAAGAAGTTGCCTCTTATATCAAAGGCTTATACCTTGCGAACGCCATTGCTTTTATCGTAAGTATACTTCTATTACTTCCCTATCTACTTAAGAAAGAAGAATCAACAGCAAATGAGAAAAAGAGTTTGTACATCATTGTGAAAGAAATGTTTACCTATGGGCTTTGGGGAAGCGCCGACAACATTGCCGAGACCTGTACTGCACGTTTGAATTACTTCTTTGTCGAACGTTTCGTAGGATTAGGAGGCGTAGGACTACTGGACATCGGGACAAAAGTATCGGAAAGCGTATGGAATATCAGCCGTAGCATCGCTTACATCGAATATAACAGGATAGCCAAAACTCAAGATCCGCAAGAGCAGAAAGAAATCACCATCCGGCTACTGAAGTTCACATTTTTAGCTATCGCACTTGTTATGGGATGTATCCTATTAATCCCGGAGTGGGTTTATACGGATATTCTATTCAGCCAGGAGTTCACAGGAGTACGAAAAGTCATTCTCGCATTATCCGCAGGGATTGTCCTGCTGGGATGTAATATGATACTTAGCCATTACTTTATCGGTAGCGGGAAGATCAAATACAGCACAGCAAGCTCATGTATCGGGCTGGCTACTTTATTGTCAGTTGGCTATTGGCTAATCCCTGCCCAGGGGGTAGTTGGCTCGGCTATAAGCACCAGTATCGCCTTCTGCGCCATGTTTATCTTTTCATCAGTCGTCTTTACTAAACTAAACCGATGCACATTACGCGATTTGCTCTTCACAAAAGACGATTTGAACTATTTGAAGGGGTTATTAAAAAAGAAGTGATTATCTGGCCAACCAGCTCAAAGGATTTTCTTTATCTCTTTCTTTTCTCATTTCAAAATGAAGGATAGTGGTATTATCGTTATCCGTATCTGTATAGATTTTCCCTATGGACTGACGAGTGCTTACCTTTTGTCCGATTTTCACATATACCTGAACCAGATTAGAATAAACGGTCAGGTAATTTCCGTGACGAATAATCACCGAATTATTATATCCGTCTACCTTGAACACACTGGTAACTTCACCGTTAAATACGGCACGGGCATCGGAAGAAGCTGTTGTCTGAATATCAATACCTGAATTTTCAATCTCTACATACTTTAAATTCGGGTGTTTTTGCTTTCCATATGTACTGACAATCGAATACGTTCCACTGACAGGCATCGGAAGACGTCCTTTATTACCAGCAAAATTATCCGACAGTTTGCGTTCTTCTTTTGTCATAGCATAGCCACCTTTAGTCGTTGCCTTGCGTATATCCTCTTTAGGTTCTGGAGCCTTCTTACCCTGAGCAAGTGCTTTTTCCCGTTCGCGTTGCTCCCGTTCGCGGGCTGCACGGGCTTCTGCTTCTGCACGAGCTATTTCTTCTGCAATCTGTTTTTCTATCTGACGGTTTAAGGCATCAGCCTGACGTTGTTTCTTTTTCAAGTCGGCTTGTAACTGTTTCTGTTTTTTGTTCAGTTCTTCCACCTCCCGCTTCTGGTCTGCTTCTTCTGTTTGCAAGTTTTGATGTTCCTGCTCCCTGGCATGCAACAGCACTTGCTTCTCTATACGCGAGGCTTCCAATTCTTCGCGCTTGGTATTTACTTCCTGCTGTTTAACTACAATTTTCCCGGCTTGTTCCTTTTGCCAGTCAGCATATTCGCGCAGATAACGAATCCGTCGCAACGATTGACTAAAATTATCTGCAGAAAGAATAAACAGCAGTTTATCCTGCGACGAATTACGTCGTTGGATATTTCGCACGGACATTCCGTAGTTGTCGCGCTTATCTCCCAGATCTTTTTCCAGTTCAGACAATTCGCCTCGCAAAGCAAGAATTTCTTTATCAATAAAGGCAACCTCCTGGTTCAAGAGACTTATCACTTTTTTACGTTGAAGGATTTGTTGGGATAGCAGGTTCAGGCGGCTAAGGGAATTTTGTGCAGACTTTTTTGTTTCTGCTAACAACTGGTTTGTCATTGCTATTTCGGCCAAAGCAGCTTTACGTTGGTTTTCCAACTCACGCACCTTAGCCGACTTCTGTCCAAAAAGGGCTACAGTTGAACATAGACACAATATGACAATCCAAGCATATCTCATTTTTTACTTCCGGACAATCCCTTAATCATTTCTGCAAATGTAATTCGTTTATATTTATCAGGTATATTACTTTCTATTTTCACCGGAATATTTGTCTGTATTTTAGAGAAATGCAGTTTCATTCCTCCGGCAGAGGTTCCTTCGTTAAACAACTCAATATCCATCAACATAGGGAAAGGTTGATTATCTGCCAATCGAAAATCCGAATAAATCCATTGCAGCGCATATTGCTCGGATTTATCCGTTACATAAGTAGACCATAGTTTCTCTTCTCCATCAGCAGTAAAAGTATACAACAAGCCCATAGCATCTTTAATCCGGATCTCGGCAGCCGAACCACCCTGTTTCAGGCTGAAACGCTTATATTGCGAAGCAGGGATACTCTGCTCTCCGGGAATAAACAAATGATTGGTAAACAAAGCCTGGAGATTATAAAAGTTAAAAGCAATAGGCAATGTACCTTTTAGACGGGCATAGCTTTCGGCTACATATCGTTTGTTCATACGGTCTATAACTTTCACACTATCTACGTTGAACTCAATGCGAAAGACTTCAAGCCCAAGAAATGGTTGGACAGAAAGCTGAAACGCACTGTCTCGTACCATTTTAAGATCAACACGAGAACTCAGAGAATTACCCGGAATATTCAAGTCTACATTGGTTCGGGCAGAAAATGTCCGGTATTGAAATGCCTGCTCTTTCATAGAGTCAAAGAAATCAGCATGAGCCTTAGCCGCTCCGGTTTCAACCATCCCGACTTTCCCAGTTGTTTTGCAACCAGCCATTAGCATGCAGAACATGCTAAGCATCAGAACGCAGAACGCAGAACGCAGAACGAAAAGATATTTATCCCGTTCTGCGTTCTGCGTTCTGCGTGTTGCAAGTAAAATGAATTTATTCATTTTCTATTTCTATATACGTTTCTTCTTTTATTTTACGATCAAGAACTTCATCTGTTTTCCCCATCTCTTTTGCCTTGTTCCATTGTTCCAGCGCTTTTTCTTTCTCACCTGACATATACAGGATATCGCCATAATGGTCTACCAGCTCCGAACTATTTGTTGTATCCTTCTCCAGCGCACTCTCGATATAGAACTTTGCCAACGTATAGTTTCCTTGTTTGAAAAATATCCAGGCGTACGTATCTAAATAGGTAGCATTACCGGGTTCCAACTTTATCGTTTGTGCACTCATTCGTTCGGCTTTTTTCAAGTCCTTACTAGATAAAGACAAAAAATAGGCGTAATTGTTTAAAACGACAATGTTTTTTTCATTGTACTTTAATGCTTCGTCATAAGCTTCAAAGGCTTTATCCATTTGTCCCATCTGATGGTTTAAATCTCCAATTTGTCCGTAGAAGTCAGATTTCAAAGGCGTATTTTCAGCTGGAATTACCTCTAAACCTTTTTGATAGGCCATTAAAGCATCCGGATAATTTTCTTCCTGATAATGAGCAACCCCTAAATAGAAATAATACTCCGGGGCATCCGGAAAAAGTTCCATGCAGCGATTGCAAACACGAATGACTTCCGGCATATCCTGTGATTGAAGGAAAAGTTCCAGCAGGCGTTGCCAGGCAGCTTCGTTTTCAGGTTCCATTTCTGTTACCAACTGGAACTGAAATTTAGCTTCTTCTTTCTTCCCCTGGGCAACTAATAAGGTACCATACATTAATTTAAGCTCTGTTTCCTCAGGATGTTGCTCCAGTAAAGTTTCAAAAAGCGTATTGGCACTACCTGTATCTTGCTGGGTTTGTTGTAAACGGATAATATAACGGGAAAGAATACTTACTTTCGTTTCCACATCCAGATTTTCGTTCACTAAAGCATTTCTTATCTGAGTTTCAGCGGCAACTCTGTCATTAATTGCTTCATAATAATTGGCCATTGAAACAACATAGTACGGATTTTTAGGGTCAATTTCATATGCTTTCTGATAGGACTGATAAGCCTTTTCTTTCTCTCCTTTTTCCAGATACAAGTCACCAATCATGATCTGGTAACGTGCTTCCATTGGGAACTTTGCAGCCAACTTCTCCATTTCTTCAAAAGCCTTGCCCGGCTCCTCCAGAAGCATATACATTTTATATTTCTGCATAGAGAGACCGTCATTCATGCCTACGCTCGACTCCAAAGCATCGTAAGCTTCAATGGCTTTTCCTATTTCGCCTTGTTGTGTAAGCACATCCGCCAAATAGAAATTCAATTCTGTTTTCTCCGGATATTTCTTCACCAATTCTTCAAATATCTCTACCGCTTCGCCAAACATACCCATATTGCGGGATAGCGTAGCCAAAGACATTTTATAGGTAAAATTATCAGGATCATGGTTTACCGCACGCTGCAACATTTCGATTGCTTTTTGCGGTTGCTCCAACTGCATATAGAAAGAAGACAATTCATACAATACAGGAGCTGCAGTAGAGTCAACAGAAAGACAATGAAGGAAAGCATCAAAAGCCGCGTCATACTTCCCAGCATTCTTAAGATTGAGCCCCTCGAAATAAAAATAATCAAACTTCCGCTGCTGCTTTGAATCGGCAGCATCCACAGCAAACGAACCGCTAAGCAGTCCGAATAACACGATAAGGACAAGCGTTTTTCTTTGCTTCAACATATATTATAATACCTTAAATTGAATTAGTGTTTGCCGGTATGTCCAAATCCTCCGGCACCACGTTCTGTTTCATCCAGTACCTCTACAGGATTCCATTCCACCGAACTATGTGTAGCAATGACCATCTGGCAAATCCGTTCACCATCATTTACGACAAACGTATCGGAAGATAAGTTGACAAGAATTACCCCAATCTCTCCTCTGTAATCCGCATCAATGGTTCCGGGAGTATTCAGTAACGTTATACCATGCTTCAAAGCTAAGCCACTCCTGGGACGCATCTGTGCCTCATACCCCTCAGGCAGAGAAATATAAAGCCCTGTGGGGATCAACTTACGTTCCAAAGGTTTTAGCTCAACTGCTTCTTCCAGATTGGCACGTATATCCATCCCGGCAGAAAGCGAAGTGGCATAAGCCGGCAGTGGATGATGAGATTTATTTACTATCTTAATTTTCATCTTTTACAACTATTTAAGCAGCAAAGGTAAATAAAAAACACACACGCCACTGCATTCTTATGTTTCGATCAAATCAGGTTATTCTCTTTTACAAAATTAGAAACCGTCAATCTACTTACATTAAATAGCTTTGCCATAGCAGAATAAGAGACATTACCTTCCAAGAGGTGCTTAATCTCCCCTTCCTTTCCTGTCAATTTTTTCTTTGTAGACTTTTTACCTTTCGGACGCCCCAAAACTACACCTTCAGCCCTTTTTCTTGCCAAGGCATCCTTTGTTCGTTGAGAGATTAATTGACGTTCAATTTCTGCCGAAAGTCCAAACGCAAAAGCCAATACTTTAGAATTTATATCATTCCCTAAACGATAATTATCTTTAATAGTCCATACCTGCACTTCATTATTCATGCAATGATTCAAAATAGACATAATCATCAACATATTTCTTCCCAATCTTGACAATTCCGAACAGATAAGAATATCTTTCTTTTTTAATTTTTTGAGCAATTTTCCCAATTTTCTTTCTTCAATTTCTTTCGTTCCTGAAATGGTTTCTTCTATCCATTTATCAACCATTACAGAATGAGCCTTACAGTATTGATTAATTTCAAAACGTTGGTTCTCTACCGTTTGTCTGTCTGAACTCACTCTGATATAAGCATATGTCATTTTGAATTTGTTTAGATTTAAAAATTGCATAAAAATAAACAAATCACTCAACAATAAAAAACCCCCTCCGAAATCGGAGAGGGTTCTTAATATGATTTAGTTTATCTTATTCAGATTCCTAATTATTTAACGATAGCTTTAACCGCTTTTTCACCTTCAACAGCTACTACTACAATACCCTTCGGCAAAGCAATTGTTGCACTGTTAGAGTTTAAAGTTTGGTTTGCTACTGTTTGACCTAAAATATTGCTAATAGCAACATTTTTTCCAGCTGCATTCAAGATAGTAACAGCACCAGTTTCGCTGATAACTTTAACATTTGTTGTAACAACTGGAGTTTCTTCATTACCTGTTGCCAGCTCTTCAACTCCTTCCATTACATCAAAAATTTCAGAGCCATTCTGACGAGCATTAGAAATAGAAATATTCTCACTAATTACAGGAACACCATTCTGTATCTTCAACCATCTACCCAACACCGGAGCTATTTCATTGTCGGCATAGTGAGTACCATCTTGATAGAAGTCTTCTTGCCTACGAGATTCTATCAAGAAACGACGATCGTTCGCAGGATCTACCAAGCGAAACTGGAAGACCATACTCTTTCCATTTCTGTCAAGATTATAGGCTGAGGCATTTTTCTTATAATTATAAACCCATTTACCATTAGTCCAAACACCATTATCATAATTCCAATCATCTGAATACCATCTAGGCTGATAATGCGTATTTGCACCCAAATAATGTTTGTCAGCTGCAGATATATCATGCAAATAAGTAGAATCAATCTCAGCTGTTGGAATATTTCCACGTACTACATAGAATGTATCACCCATGTGTATACCATCTACAAAGGCCAAGCGGGTTGTATTTTCAGCACCATAATTAAACTTACCAACATAATCAGATCTAATTGGACTAGAATTATAATAGCCGATAGAATCCTGAGCATTAAACAAGTAGAAAGCCCTTGTAAACGAAGGTCTAACCCTCATTGTCGTATCACTTGTATAATACCAGCTTTGGCCACTGGAACTCCAAGTTGAGTCTTTTCTTACAGTCCAGATTGTATCACCTTTCACAAACTCAGGACGAAGCGCCAACATATACTGAGGCATTGGAGTCTCATCACGTACGTAAGCAGTATCAACATAGAATGTATAATTCATAACATCCTTATCAGTATTCACTTCAGGATATTGATGTTCATTATACAAACCTAAGAAACTGATTGTTTTCTGTCCGTTTACAGAAAGAGAATCGCGATAATCGTTCATGCCTTTATCACTTGGACTACCTTTTCCTCTCGGTGAATTCTCAAATAAGAACTCGTTACCAAAGTTATTATACTTAGTAAACTTCAACCATATTGGAGAATTTGTATCATCTCCATAAGGTTCTTTAACCGGAGCTTTACCATATTCGCCACCATCAAATCTTCTGTATAATGGCTCTGTATATCTCTTAACTGCAAAAGCAGAAGTTCTAACTTCATCCTGTACTTGCATATACGCCCACAAAGATGCATCATCAATACCTACTTTAACAACTTTATTGTAAGCTTTAGTGGTTGGAAACTTTCCACTCAATATATCAAGCAAAGCATAGTAATCCGTATCGTTTTTGGTATTGTTTGTTTTCAAATAAAAATCTCCATAATATCCACTTGTTCCGGAAACCGCATATCTTTCTTCTTTATCAACAACCATATATCTATTACTTGTCGTTGCACCAATTAAGCCAGAACCACCCGGAATTCTTATTCGGTAATGTACACGTTTCAATTGAGCCAAATCATCAACATTTTCAGAATAATACCCATAATCCTCTACCATTCCAGTAGAAACCCAAGTATCTGTTATACCGTCACCGTCAGTGTCAATCGAATAACCATTTTCTACAATATCAAACTTGAACTGCGATCTGTTTCCACTAACAAACAAGGTAGAATCAGAAGCAGTTTTAGTATTAACTCCCAAATATTCATCATCTTGATACTTGTGAAGGTAATTTAATTCATAACCATACGTTACCGCTTGTAATGAATCAATAAAGAAATAGCCCAACGTAGAATCTGCACTTACAGTTTTATCTTGTTTTGCAAAATACCCTTTCTTTAAAGTTGTACCCGTAAGATAATTAGGAACAACGCCATAGTTCAACTTTGGAAGTGTAAAGCTGGTAGCTTTATCAGTATATAGCTGAACGTTCGTCGTCGAAATTTTCGCAAACTCACGGTTTGTGATCTTTATAGGTGAATTATCTTTATTTGTTGTTCTGGTTTTTTCCACCACCCACTGATAAGCTGGTATTCTTTTTGGATCAACATCATCAGACAAAGTTATCCATTGCGGAATTGTATCATTGCCACTGTTCAGGGTATAGATTGGAACAACTAATGTCTGACCTTTATCATTTGTAATGATATACAAACCATTATCAAGAGACGTAAAGTTTGGAGCACTAACTCCACAAGCTTTTACTCCCATGTGGATCGTTGTATTAAGTGGTGTTGGTCCAACAGTAATAATTCTGATATTATCTGCAGCTACAAGGTCTTGCAATTTCAAGTTCAATGAGTCTTTGACTTCCTGACTTGTGCTAGTGCTAGATGTAACATGAGAATCAATCCAAAGAGGCTTTTTGGTCTTTGCATCATAATCCGCGTTAAAACGCGCTTCATATGCTGTAATAACCAAGCTGTCACTTGAATAATAATATACAGCCTTAAACTCGTATTGATTACGGATATTCGTTCCTGCTGTGTCACCAAAAGCAAATGCCAGGAATTTTGAGCCTACACTGTTAACGTGAGAAGTATCGACACGCAGCCATTTTTCTGAACTTTCCGCATCCACAGCATCTTTTAATTCAAAGTTCAAATAACCAGGATTATATTTTGATGCATACGCTTTCAGTTTAAAATCCGACCATGGGTTTTTAAATGAAGGTACTCCTGCATGATCTTTGTCAAAAGTCAATGAAACATATGTTGGAGTTGAAAGATCACCTAATTTTGTGTTGTAATCTGTAGCTGTCAATGTGATTGGAGCTGGTTCCCAAAGAGTAAACATAAGGACTTCCGGGTCGTTGTAAACAGTAGACGCATGAGTAGGATCCAACTGGGTAGCTAAAAACTTCTTTACACCTACAAAATTTGACCCTGTTTTTAAGGTAAGAACCAACACTGAGTCAGTAGTAAAATAGGTGTAAAGCACACGTTGTTTTTCAACATCTGAAGTATATGTGCGTGAGAAACCCCAGCCTCCCAAATTACCTAAACCAACATTAATAGGGTCACCAATATTGGTATTAACAGTATCTTCTGCTGATACAAGTAGGTCAAAACCGCGCACATTGACAAAATCAAAGGTAGGGTTCTGTCCTAAAGCTTCATCTTTAGGAGTGGTACACCATAAAGACTCTCCAAAAGCTCTCGGGAAAGTAGCATATGGATAAGCATACAAAAAACCATTCTCATTCGTTGTCAACAAGTAATACGCACCTGGCGCAGCTTTCAATTCTCCGGCTAGCTGATAGCGCTTCACCGGATCTTTCGGAACAGAATTAGTAGCTGTTCCAAGGCCAATGGCATTAACAGTCCCCAACGATGCTACCAGCATAAAGGCGCTGGCAATCAAAGTAAAAAACTTTTTGTTCATAATTTAAAAATTTAACATTAATACTAAAAGTAAAATCAAGTTTTTATTTGTTTTTTAATTATTCATTCTGTCCATCTTCATTGTGGCTAACTTAAACGAACCTTTTTTTTGAACAGGATATAGTAACATTATCAATGTGAATATTGGGGCAATAACTATTGATTATTGGGCAGACAGGTATCAGTCAATCGATTTAGGTCTTACAAACTTCATGTATATAAAGAGAAATCATATATCTTTGTGGCGTTTTTAGTTACTAAAAACATGGTTCGTCATTAAAAACGACAGTTTTGTACAGGATTTCGATTCTATTGATAAGAAAAGACTGGTATAGGGAAAAAAAATATTTAATTTAATTGCGAATATCAAACAATTATATACCTTTGCTGGGTGGAAAAAAGGTTCGTTTAACTTGTCCACAAAAGAGAAGAAACGAATGCTATGTGTGAAAAAAGAAAGAATAATTTAAGCTGCGGCTCGCTTAATCGTTGATGCATAAGCAATAACAAACGACAAAGCGATCCCATAATTATGATTACAAGCGAATAAAAAAACAAAAATAAACTTGATTTACTTTTAGTATTAATGTTAAATTTTTAAATTATGAACAAAAAGTTTTTTACTTTGATTGCCAGCGCCTTTATGCTGGTAGCATCGTTGGGGACTGTTAATGCTCAGACAATGGACCTTGCTATAGGTACAGATGCGGTTGCAGAGGACAAGTTGCCCGACACAAAGCAAAACAGTAATTTGTATCACCTGATTGGTAATGTTGGGGGTACAGATTTTGCATTAACAGTTAATGAAGATGGATATCTATCTCTGCAGGATGCAGCGGCTTATCCAGGTTTATTCGGCGAGTCACTTTGGTGTATTGAAGTGGCAGACGCTGAAATTCAAGGACAGAATCCAACTTTTGAATTCACAAACAAAGCTAATGGCTTTAAATTACGAGTAAGTGAAGAAGATTTAGATCTTGACCCTACTGATCCAGATGCCACAGTGAATGTTGAATTCGGAAACCTTTCCAGATTTGAATTTTCACGCATTTATGAAGAAGGTCTTGAAGATACAAAACCGCTTGTTTTGTATTACAAAAAAGACTATGTATTGGCACTTGTTGAACTTTCTCCAGGAAAGGTTGGCGTACAATCATATCTGGCTACAGATGACCTTACTGATACAAGTTTATTCCCCGAAGTGATTCTCTTTACCGTTTACAAACCGGCTCCAATCACTTTGACAGCTGAACAATTCAACACTGTTATTAACACTCAAAAAGAGGGTTATATTTCGTTGAATTTTGTTCCTGCTCCAACAGACAAGAGCCCTCTTCAAACTCCTCTTTGGGCTGAAGACGTAGAAGAATTCGCTGATGGAACAACTGCACCGACTGGTTGGTTGACATTCGAACAAAAAACGGACAATGCAAAAGAAAAATACTTACGTGTAGATACTGTTTACACAGGTGTATATGGTGTAAAATTCTTGAAATTTGCATTTGGAGATGCTCCTAGTGATGCTACTCTTCAAAAGGCAGCAATTGAAAAGCAATATTATTTCCAGGCAAGATATGATGTAGCAAGCGATAGTTTAGCTATTGACGTAATGCAAGCTATCATGCCGAAAGAAGAATATACTGGCGACTGGTATCTGCATCCTGCTCCAACACTTTGGGACGCTACAGGTTTCACACCAGAAAGCAAAGACTCATTGCATGTTAAATTGCAAGATTTAGTTCAAAATGAAAGAAGTATCCTAACTATTGGAACAACTGAAGTTTCTACTAAGATCGAATTAGGTCTGACAGGTTGTGATCCTAAGGGTCTTAATCTAACTACTGTTGGCAACGACTTGTATGTTATTAAAAATGCAGCTGGACAGACATTAATTGTTCCTGTTTATTCAGACACAGTTCCTAAATGGGTAACACTTCCTGCAAATGTTGATCCTAATAGAATTCCTGCTTACCAATGGGTAGTTGAACAAACAAGAAAGGATTATCCGACTACTTCTCCTATCAAGATCACAAACCGCGAATTCGGAGCATTACAAGTTAAGACTATTGCTTCAAAGACTGTTCAGTTATCTGACAAAGCAGTTAATCTATACGGTGCTGACGTTTATGCTGCTAACTTTACAGCTGTTCCATTGGCGCAGAAGAAAGATCCATATTTGGGATACAAATATTTGGAAGATGATTCTGTAAGATTCAACACTTACGACTTCAACTATCTGCATGAATTTGATGATGAAAGATATTTGTATATCAAAGATACAAAAGACTCATCTATTTATGTAAATAACATCAATTCAGGAAGATCTCAGTTCCAGTTTGTTCCTCAGAGTGCTCCTAAAAAATACGGATACACCACTAAAGAAGTAGCAAACTTAGCTCAATTGGTGAAAGTAGCTTATGCACTTCAAGTTAAAGATGCTTCTAGACTTTCTAAAACCGGTGCATTCATTGCAATCGACAACGAACATAGATACACAGTTACTAAGAGTTCAGCTGTTGACTCAGCAATCTTCCACCTAAAGACCAACAACACAAAGTATGGTAAAGATTACTATGCATTGCTTGACACTGGTTCATTTGGTTATGACAATACTTCTAAAAAGAATGTTGATAACAAACTTTACGGAGACGTTAAGTTAGGTATTGATGATAACAGTTTGTGGGCGTTTGAACAAGGACGTACTGAAGTTAGAACATCTGCTTTCTACCCAAGTCCTTATAACGAACCGTTATACAGAAGATTTGATGGTAACAAATATGGTAAAACTGAAGTTCAGGAGCCATTTGATGAAGATAATGCTGGTGACAACTCACCAAAATGGTTGAAGTTTACAAGATACAACAACTTCGGAAACGAGTTCTTGTTTGAAAACTCACCAAGAGGTGCTGGTGGCCCTGGTAAAGATGTAAACGACTATCGTGATGCTCTTTCAACTAACGGAGCTAAAACAATCAGCTTCTTAGGTTTGTATAACATCAATCAGTATCCTGAAACTGATGACATGAAGTACACATTCTATGTGGATACTGCTTATGTACGTAATAACACAGCGAAACCTCAGTATATGTTGGCTCTTCGTCCTTATATATTGGATGCTGATACTACTTGGTGTGAAGATTCTCATCATGCTGGACAAACTCATGACGATCCTAACTGGTTGAACTGTCCTCACACAGTAATCAGAACAAGAATGGTTGTTGCTGATTGGTTGTACAATGCTCAGGACTCAATTGGTTATGACAACGATGCTCCTCACAACAAAGATTATGTAGGTAAAGTTGAATACGGTGCCGAAAAAACAACTCGTTTGGCCTTCGTAAGAGGTGTACACGCAATGGATACATTCTATGTATTACGTGGAGCTAACGCAACTCTTGCTGCAGATCAAATTTCAACAAACAGATTGTATCAGATCGATGCAAGAGACAAACATTATCTGGGACAAAACACCCACTACAAACCAAGATGGTATACTGGAGCTAATGTTGTTACAGCTAACACATTCACAGATGCAAACAATGGTAAGAGTATGGTATTCCAGTTCCGTTTGTATGCTCCTGAAAAAGACAGAACATTCTTGATCGAATCTAGACAAGATGATGGTGAAGAAATGGGACCAAATGTAGGTAGATGGGTAAAAATCCAAAATGGTGTTCCAGTAGTTAGTGAAGACATCTCTTTGAGCAATGCTAAACAGAACGGAGCTGATATCTTTGACGTAATGGCTGGTGACGAAAACATGGCTGTTGGTAACGAAGATGCAGTTTCTGCTGGAAGCGAAGTTAAGGTTATTAGCGAAGCTGGTGCTGTTACTATCTTGAATGCTAACGGTAAGAACGTTGCTATCAGCAACATCTTAGGTCAAACAGTAGCTAACCAAACTTTGAACTCTAACAGTGCAACAATTGCTTTACCGAAGGGTATCGTAGTAGTAGCTGTTGAAGGTGAAAAGGCTGTTAAAGCTATCGTTAAGTAATTAGGTATCTGAATAGATAAACTAATCATATCAAAAGCCCTCTCCGATTCGGAGGGGGCTTTTTCTTTTATATAGCCTATCCTTAACAAGGATGTAACTTGTTTGTCTTTATTTTGTGATCATTTTATACTTTCTTTGCAGATATATTTATCACTAGTTTATGATACAAGCTAAATTGATTTACAAGAAAACAATGCAAGGCATTCTTATTGCCTGCTTAGCATTCATTCCTATGTTGACCGCTGCTCAACAATATGTGGATGATCTGACCACCAGGATGGATTCATTAGAGGAGCAAACGGCAACTCTCGACAAAATAGTAAAGGGACTAAGTAAGTTTAAGGTGTCGGCTTATATCCAAGGACAGTATCAATATGGGCAAGAAGATGCGACTCTCAAGGTAGGAGATACTAACGAGAATCCTGATAAAGGTTTTAACCGGATCGGTATCCGTCGCGGACGGGTCAAATTTGAATACAATGACGGGATAGAGACAGGAGCCGTCCAGATCGAGGCAAACGACAAAGGGGTAAGTTTCCGGGATATATATATAGGTATAAAGGATCCCTGGACAAAACGCAGTCAACTGACAGCCGGGATATTCAATCGCCCCTTCGGGTATGAAGTAGGCTACTCTACATCCAGTCTGGAATCGCCAGAGCGAGCTACTATCATCCAATACTTTTTTCCTGACGAGCGGGATTTGGGAGCTATGCTCAGCTTGCGTACCGAAGCGACAAGTCCGCTACACTTCCTCCGACTGGATGCCGGCCTCTTTGCCGGCAATAGTATCAATCGGGAGACGGACAACCGGAAAGACTTTATCGGGCGCCTGGGAGCCGAAAAGAAAGCCGGAAAATGGGGCAAATGGGGCGTAGGTATGTCGTATTACAACGGAGGCGTATATAACCCTACAACGGAAGCCTACGAAATGCAAGACAAACGTTTCGTCAGGATAGAAAAGGATGAAACCGGAAGCTTTATGAAACGCGAATACATCGGTTTTGATGCACAATTAAGCGTCTCCTCAGCAATAGGTACCACAACTCTTCGGGGGGAAGGTTTATTCGGCACTCAGCCGGGGACAGCTGGAAGCAGTAAGAGTCCCAATTATAGTAGCCGTCCGGGCAACGCTCCGGAGAACGCTTTATATGAAAGGCCATTCCTGGGCTATTTCTTTTATTTTGTACAGGATATAGGGGTATCTCCTTTCTCAGTCGTACTTAAATACGACACATACGATCCGAATACGAAAGTAAAAGAGAATGAAGTCGGGCTGGAAGGAAGCCAGACAAGCAAGACAGACTTATCGCAAAGCACCATCGGAATCGGCGCTCTTTACCGCTTCAATAAGTACATCCGCCTGCAGGCATACTATGAAATAAACAAAAATGAAAAAAGCGAATGGATCGCAGGATACGAATCAGACAGAAAAGATAATGTCTTTACCTTCAGAATTCAGTACAAATTCTGAAGGCAAAGACAAAGCACTAAACGGCTTTTAAGCTCATATCAAGGCTCTTTACGGAGTGAGTAAGAGCACCTACGGATATATAGTCTACGCCAGTTGACGCGTAGTCTTTTAAGGTATCAAAGGTAATTCCGCCGGACGACTCGGTTTCGTACTTCCCGCCAATGCGTTTTACGGCTTCTTTGGTGTCGGCTACGCTGAAGTTATCAAGCATGATACGGTCGATACCGCCTGTTTTAAGGGCTTGCTCCAGTTCGTCGAAATTACGCACTTCAATCTCTATTTTCAGGTTCTTTCCTTTTTCTTTCAGATAGTTTTGTGCGCGGGTAATGGCAGGTGTTATTCCTCCGGCAAAGTCCACATGATTATCTTTCAGTAATATCATATCGAACAGGCCGATCCGGTGATTTACTCCCCCACCCAGGCGAACGGCTTCTTTTTCCAACATACGCATTCCGGGAGTTGTTTTGCGAGTATCTAATACGCGGGTCTTTGTTCCTTCCAGCGCTTTTACATACTTATTGGTGGTAGTAGCAATACCGCTCATGCGCTGCATTACATTCAGCACCAAACGCTCTGTCTGAAGCAGCGATTGTACCTTTCCTTCTACAGTAAATGCGATATCGCCTTTCTTCACCGGTGTTCCATCCTCAATAAAGAGTTCTATTTTCAACTCCGGGTCGAAATAATGGAAGATGCGCTTTGCCATTTCTACTCCTGCCAGAATACCGTCTTCTTTAATAATAAGTTTACTCTTCCCTATGGCAGAGGGAGGAATACAGCACAAAGTGGTATGGTCGCCATCACCTACATCTTCGGCAAAGGCTAACCTGATCAATTCGTCAATTAAATGATCCATCTTTTTTAATTATTAATGGTTAATGATTAATGATTAACCTATTGCCTCAAACAATTAATCGTTAATCACTAATCATCAATCGTTACTATTCTATTCTTATTGATTGTATGACTGCTTTATTACCATCCGACTTGTAGGTGATATTTACGCGGAACTCGCCTTTGGAGGTAGGTAGTTTGCCTACCAGGAAGCCGCTGTCCTTCTTGTCTGCATTATGCAATACAGAAAATCCAGCCGGTTTATTGGTGCCGAAAAATGAGTTCAGCATGGCAACAGCATCATTGCCATTGCATTTTTTGGATGCCCCGGGCACAGCCATATCTACTTCAGCAGCCATTAAGGTTGCAAGTGAAGAAGCATTGCCCGCTTTAAAAGCATTGGATATAGGGGTAATATCAGCAGCACGCACTAACAAGAACGAGAATACCAACGTAAGAATAAGCACTAATCGTTTCATAATCTCCTTCATTTATATGATTAATAATTAACAAAGGTCAAAAAAAAATAGTATTTTAGCAAAGAATCAACGTTAAATTACAATTTGCCACCAAATGAAAATTGCTTTGCTAATGATAGGGAAAACCGACCAGCCTTGGCTCAGAGAGGCTATTGAGGAATATTACAAACGGTTGATCCACTATCTCCCTTTTGAAATTATAACCATCCCTGATATCAAAAACGCTAAAAACCTATCAGAAATACAACAGAAAGAAAAAGAAGGAGAACTGATCGCGAAGAGCTTGCAAACCGGAGATTACTGCGTTTTACTGGATGAGAAGGGAAAAGAATTTACGTCTACACAATTCGCCTCCTATATTGAGAAAAAAACGCATACAGTGGCTAAGCGGCTCGTATTCATCATTGGTGGCCCTTACGGATTCAGCGACAGCATCTACAAGCTGGCATCCGAAAAGATTTCGCTAAGCAAGATGACGTTCTCTCATCAGATGATCCGCCTTATCTTTACGGAGCAACTATACAGGGCATTTACGATTCTTAATAACGAACCTTACCATCATTTATAGTTTTACTGCCTATTATTTATCCGTTTCACAACTGTGATATACTCTTTTCACAGGTGTGACATATTCTTTTCACAGCTGTAGAAAACATTTTTCACACCTGTGAAAAGGGTAATATATCGAATACTTTTTAATCAAAAATCGAATACTATGCGTTTAGCTCTTTGATGCGAACGGCAACTTCTTCCATCAACCATTTGGGGGTGGATGTGGCTCCACAAACGCCTACCCGTTTGACTCCGGGAGGTAAGGGGGAGGTTATTTCCTTGGCGCTGGAAATAAATACGGAATGTTTGTTGGCTTTCAGGCATTCTTCAAAGAGCATTTTACCGTTTGAGCTCTTCTCGCCTGCTACGAAATAGATCCAGTCGTGGTTGGAAGCAAACTTCTTGATGCCGGGAAGACGGTTGGCTACCTGCCGGCAGATGGTATCAAAGAACCTAAACTCTACTTCCGGGCTGATGCGCTGGCGAATAGCAGCTACAATCTCGCGAAAGCCATCCAGCGACTTGGTAGTCTGCGAAAAAAGGATAATACCTTTTGAGAAGTCCAGTTTATCCAAATCCTCCGGTTTCTCAATCACGATGGCATTACCTTCTGTCTGCCCCACCAGTCCATTTACCTCTGCATGGCCTTTCTTCCCGTATATAACCAGTTGCGTAGCTGTATTCTTAGACTCCTGATAGCATCCATGTATCTTTTGCTGCAAACGCAACACCACGGGGCAGGTAGCGTCTACTATCTTTATATTATTCTTCTTTGCCACGGAATAGGTGGAGGGAGGCTCTCCATGCGCTCTAAGCAAAACGGTTTTATCTTTCAGGCCGGCCAACTCCTCGTGACCGATGGTATAAAGTCCCAAAGCCTTCAGACGTTCCACCTCCAGGCTATTATGTACAATATCCCCCAGACAGTACAACACAGGCGTTGTACCTAATTCCCGTTCGGCACTTTGAATAGCATTTACCACGCCGAAGCAGAATCCGGAGGCACTATCTATTTCTACTTCTATCATTCGCCTACTACTCGTTTATACTGCGTAAGTAACCACGCTTTCTGCTCAGCAATACTCATATATGAATTATCAAGTACCAAGGCGTCTTCTGCCTGCTTTAAGGGGCCTACGGCACGGGTTGAATCAATATGATCCCGGCTTTTTACGTTTTCCAGCACTTCTTCAAAGGAAACAGGTTCGCCCTTAGCTAGCAACTCGTCTACCCTTCGCTGGGCACGCACTTCGGGACTAGCCGTTACAAAAATCTTCAGTTCTGCATCCGGAAAGACAACTGTTCCTACATCGCGTCCGTCCATTACTACCCCTTTTTGCTGACCCATCAGTTGCTGTTTGGCAACCAAAGCCTCACGTACAAAGGGCAATGCAGCTACCGGGCTCACCAAGTCTGATACTTGCATCGTCCGGATCTCTTTCTCTACACACACTCCGTCGAGGTAGGTATCCGGGCGTCCGGTCTGTTCGTTCAGGCGGAATGATATATCAATATCAGGAAGAACAGCCATCAGTTGTTCTTCATTTATCTGTCCGTTTGAAATAATTCCATGTAGAAGGCAATAAAGGGTAACGGCACGATACATAGCACCACTGTCTATATAAACATAGCCAATCTCTTTAGCCAAATCTTTAGCCATTGTGCTCTTACCGCTGGACGAGAATCCATCAATGGCAATCGTTATTCGTTTCATTATATATTATATTCAGGGTTTGAAATCTCCTAATGTAGTAGAAACCGTAAGCATCAAAGATAATGCGGAAGGATGGTATTTGGCTACGGAAACGCCCACGTCGAACATCTTAATAGAAACGCCGGCTCCGGCAGAAAAGCCTGCCAGGGAATTCGCTCCTTCCAGCTTCATATCCATACCGGTCTTTGGATTATATCCGACACCAAGCCAAAAATTTTCGCTAGGTACATAATCAATACCAAATACTAAATGCTTAAAAAAGGTCTTAAAAAAAGCATCTCCTTCGTAGGCCGGATCCGAATCATCCAGGTATTCCAGTTCCCATTTGTTCAGGTACATGGCAGTTACCGACAAGCGAAATGGTGCATGTGCCATCTTTTTACTCATCCCCAGCTGAATATCCCAAGGTACTTTGTAACGTTTTTCGTCGTATGTAGTTAGCTGGGCACCGATGTTCTTTAACGCAATCCCGGCAGAGAAGCCCTTTTCCGAATCATAATAACTCAATCCCGCATCCACAAGCAGCCCGATGGAAGAATAACTCTCCAAAGACGAATAAAGAAACTTCAAAGACAAACCGCCTCTCCATTTCTCTGACAAATCCCGGGCGTAAAAGGCATTCAGGGAAATGTCTTTGACTGAGAAATCGCCTGTTGCGATATTCTCGGAAGTATATCCTTTAAAATTGCCATAACTAATAAAGGAAGCCCCTACTCCCCAGGCAGCCTTCTCTCCAGCCGCTTTCGTATACAATGCGCTCCCGAGGTTTATGTCTGAAAAGAAATTCATATAGTTCAGGTTCACCATCCCATCCATCTCCGTGCCTAAAAGCCCCGGGTTATGAAAAATAAGGGAGGGATCCCGTTCGATAAGAGAAATATTGTTTCCGCCCAAAGCCGTTGCCCTGGCAGAGAACGGATATCGCAAAAAAGAAAATACCTCCTCTCCATGCTGTGCCGAAACAAAGGGCACAAGGACAAAAAGGAAGACTATATAATGTATTTTTCTCATACTATTTCCTGCAAAAAACGTTCAAAGATACATTAAATCAAAAAAGAAATTACACTATGTCGTTTTATTTAAGCTAAAACAACTATCACCTACACAAACGAAAAAAACGTAAAAAAGGTATATCGGCCTTCTTTATTTTCGCCTTTTAGAGTAAAAAAACAAAAAAAACGAAGTATTTCTGCGTTTTGTAAGTGTTATTTAAAAAAATTCGTATTTTTGCCCTACTGAAAAACACATAAAATATTATAAACGTTATGGAAATTAAGAAATCAAAAAAGGCAGACATCGAGGGAACCAAGACAATGAGTTTCCTGATGGGTTTGATTATCGCCCTGGCCGTCTTGTTTGTAGGTTTCGAATGGGGAACGCAAGATGTACTCGTGGCAACGTCTGAAGGTGTTGCCGACATTATTGCAGAAGAAGAAATTGAAATTACAAGACCGGAAGATACGCCTCCCCCTCCCCCTCCCCCTCCAGTACAGGCTGTGATTGAGGAGCTGAATGTTGTTGAAGACGACGTAAATCTTGAACAACAGGAAATTCTTTCTTCAGAAGATAGCCAACGTGATGCACAGGTTCAGACTTATGTTGCTCCTGCTGTAGTTGAAGAAGAAGAAGAATCTGCTCAACAAATCTTTACTGTGGTAGAAGAAATGCCTCAGTTTCCCGGCGGTGAAGGTGAATTATTGAAGTTTATCGGTAAGAGTATCAAATATCCGGTGATCGCTCAGGAAAACGGTATTCAAGGACGCGTAATCTGCGCATTCGTTGTAAATCGTGACGGTACTGTAGTAGATGCGGAAGTAGTTCGCGGTGTAGACCCTTCTTTGGACAAAGAAGCGCTTCGCGTGATCGGCACCATGCCTAAATGGACTCCCGGAAAGCAAAGAGGTAAACCGGTACGTGTTAAATATACTGTACCAATTACATTCAGATTACAGTAATACGAAAAATACTTTATTAAAAAAGGCTGCTTGAATTGCAGCCTTTTTTATATATACAAAATTCCTATAGCATGTTATCTTTCAATGAAATTCTTCAACGGATAGAACATGAAGTGTCACAACTTCAGTTCAATTACCCTCCACATAGTTTATACACTCCGATAGAATATATCCTCTCACTCGGAGGGAAACGAATTCGTCCGGCACTTACCCTAATCGGTTGCAATATATACAGCGATTCTATTGAGAACGCGATTGCCCCGGCTCTCAGCCTGGAAATCTTCCACAACTTCACACTACTGCACGACGACTTGATGGACGAAGCCGATAAACGGAGAAAGAAGCCTACCGTTCATAAAGTCTGGAATGAAAACACAGCGATCCTGTCAGGTGACGCTATGTTGATTGTTGCCTACAAAACGATTGCAGAAAGCAATCCTGCCTATCTTAAACAGCTACTTGATCTATTTACAATAACAGCATTAGAGATATGTGGAGGTCAACAATATGATATGGAGTTCGAAGCACGCACAGATGTAGACGAAGCAGAATATATAGAGATGATACGCCTGAAAACGGCCGTATTAATGGGCTGCGGACTGAAGATGGGTGGCATTGTCGGCGGAGCCTCTGAGAGCGATTGCGAGCATTTGTATCAATATGGCCTGAACATCGGTCTGGCCTTCCAACTAAAGGATGATTTGCTGGACGTATATGGCAACCCCGCTACATTCGGTAAAAACATCGGAGGGGATATCTTATGTAACAAAAAGACTTTCCTTCTGATAAATGCCTTGAAAAAAGCCTCAGAGGAGCAAAAAGAAACAATGTATCAATGGTTTGAAAAGAAGACTTTTGATCCGGCAGAAAAAATAAATGCATTCAAGCAGATATATGACAAGCTGGAACTGAAGAAAATTACAGAAACCAAGATACAATATTACTACGATCAGGCATTGCAGCACTTCTCGCAGCTAAGCGCTCCGGCAGAAAGACTCAGCATATTAAAGGATGTAAGCAATGATCTGTTGTACAGAGAGTCATAAGGAATGAAACTGATCGACACCCATTGCCATCTATATTTAGAGGAATTTGATGCAGACCGTGAAGAGATGGTTCTTGCTTCTCAGACATCCGGCATTGACACGATTCTGCTACCCAATGTAGATGCAACAACCATCGAAAGGATGCATGCCTTGTGCGAACGTCATCCTAACTTTGCCTACCCGATGATGGGGCTTCACCCTACAAGTGTAAAACAGAATTATGTGGCGGAGTTAAAAAAGATAGAATCACAACTCAACACACGAAGTTATTGTGCAATTGGTGAAATAGGGATAGATCTGTACTGGGACAAGACATACCTGGCAGAACAAAAGTTGGTGTTTGAAGAGCAGTTGCGCTGGAGCATAGACAAGGACTTACCGGTAGCCATCCATACAAGAGATGCCTTCCCGGAAGTGTTCGATAGCATTCATAAAGTAGGGAAAGATAAACTCAGAGGAGTATTCCACAGCTTTTCCGGAACGGAAGCCGATCTGGCGGAAGTCAAGCGACTGCAAGGCTTCAAACTGGGCATAAACGGTGTTGTAACGTTTAAAAATTCCGGTTTGGCAGAAGTCTTAAAACATGCTACGATTGATGATATCGTATTAGAAACAGACGCCCCTTATCTGGCTCCGGTTCCATACAGAGGCAAACGGAATGATCCTGTCTACATATGGAAAACCGCCGAAAAGCTGGCTTCTGTTTTTCAGTTGACACTCGAAGAAACGGTTTTTCGCACGCGAAAAAATGCTTTGAAACTATTTAAAATCGTAAATAAAGCTATTTAGTGATATAATTTCTTAAACATGCAGAAATTTATTCGCGGGAATTGGGTTATATATAAAGCAAAAACTTTAGATTTGTAGACTGAAACGTTTGCAGTTGGGATTTTTTTCGTAATTTGCGCACGTTTTTACGGAGATAAGGCTCTGTTTTTGGAGAGATGCTCGAGTGGTTGAAGAGGCACGCCTGGAAAGCGTGTATACGCCTAAAGTGTATCGCGGGTTCGAATCCCGCTCTCTCCGCAGATACCATGAATTATTAACAACAAAATAAAAGAGAATTATTAATCTTAAAAATTAAACACACAATGAAAAAGTTATTTGCAAAAGCATTTTTGGTATTATGTGCCTTTGGAACTTCTACTTTAGTATTCGCACAGGACGTTGCTGTTGCTACTGAAGGTGGCGGTTTTCACCAAGCGTTGAAAACAAAATTTATTGAAGGTAGTGCCGACTTTATGAGTTTGGTTGCTATCACATTGGTGCTTGGTTTGGCTTTCTGTCTGGAAAGAATCATTTACCTGAACTTGGCAGATGTTGATCCGACGAAATTATTAAAAGGTATTGAAGACGCATTGGATAAAGGTGACGTAGAAGGTGCCAAAGCTATTGCTCGTGACACAAGAGGTCCTATTGCATCTATTGCATATCAAGGATTAATGAGACTTGACCAAGGTGTTGACATCGTTGAGAAATCTATCGTATCTTATGGTGGTGTACAGAGCGGTTTATTGGAAAAGAACCTGTCTTGGGTAACTTTGTTTATCGCAATGGCTCCTTCATTAGGATTCTTGGGAACTGTAGTAGGTATGGTTATGGCGTTCGATAAAATCGAACAAGTAGGTGATATCAGCCCAACGGTTGTTGCCGGTGGTATGAAAGTGGCTTTGATCACAACAATCTTCGGTCTTATCGTAGCATTGATCCTTCAGGTATTTTATAACTATCTGTTAAGCAAATTGGAGTCTATCCTTAACAAAATGGAAGATGCTTCAATTACTTTGGTTGACACAGCTATAAAATACTACGTAAAATTTAAAAAATAATCAGGACCATGGCTGTAACTAAAATCAGAAAAATATCAAGTTGGGTATTAATCCTTTGTACCATCATTACACTAGCGGTACTGGCATTATTCTTCTTTGGTGGAGATAATGAAAAATACAAAGGAGAGATGTGGAACCCAAAACATGTAGATCTGCTACTTTACTGGCAATACATCTTATTTGGCGTGACAGCTTTTGCTGCCATCCTGCTAGGAATCTGGCAATTTGCTTCTTCTTTTAAAAACAATCCAAAGGGAGGAGTTATGGGACTGGTAGTTATTGTATTATTCGCTGCAATGATGTTCCTTTCTTATACGTTTGGAGACACCACGCCAGTACATGTATTAAACTCTGAAGCGCAAGTTTTTAACGTTCCTTTTTGGCTAAAGATAACTGATATGTGGTTATATTCTACATATATCCTGACAGCATTGGTTATTCTCGCTATTATTGGAGGAAGTATAAAGAAAATTTTTTCTAAGTAATTAAAGGCTATGGCAAGAAAAAAAAGAAAAGCACCTAGTATTAATGCTACTTCATCTGCCGACATCGCTTTTATGTTGCTTCTATTCTTCCTTTTGACATCTTCAATGGATACGGACAGAGGTTTACCAAGACGTCTTCCTCCTCCAGTTCCAAAAGATCAGAAAAAATCAGATGTCGACATTAAAAAGCGTAATCTAATGGTGGTGTTGATTAACAGTAGTAATCAGGTGGCCATTAATGGGGAATATACTGAAATCCGACAAATCAAAGACAAAGTGAAGGAATTCATTGAAAACCCATATAATGATGAGCACAAGCCTGAGAAAGTTCCTGTTGACGTACCATTCTTTGGAGAGATGATGGTATCTAAAAACCACGTAATTTCTTTGCAGAATGACCGAGGTACAGAATACCAGGCGTATATAAATGTTCAGAATGAGCTGGCAGCAGCTTATAACGAATTAAGAGATGATGTTTCGAGAAAGAAATTTGGCAAAGCTTTTGCCGATTTGGACGAAGACAGACAAAGGGCAGTTCAGGATATCTATCCACAAAAAATATCTGAAGCTGAACCTAAAAATTATGGAGGGAATAAATAATGGGAAAATTTAATAAAGCCGGTGGGCGCGAAATGCCCGAATTGAACACCTCCTCATTGCCTGACTTAGTATTTGCTTTCTTGTTCTTTATCATGATGGTAACATCCATGCGTGAAGTAACACTTAAGGTTGTGTTCAGATCACCACAAGCTACTGAACTTCAAAAGTTGGAAAAGAAATCACTTGTAACATTCATTTACATAGGTGAGCCCACACAGGAGTTCAAAGCTAAAATGGGTACTGAAACCCGTCTTCAGTTAAACGACCAGTTTGCAGAACCAGGGGAAATCCAGGATTACATCGCTCAGGAAAAGTCTAGTATGAAGGAAGAGGATCAACCATTTATGACAGTGTCTATCAAAGCAGACAAGGAAACAAAGATGGGGACCATTACAGACGTAAAGCAAGCGCTTCGTGAAGCATATGCACTAAAGATCAGTTATTCTGCCGCACCACGTGTGAACTAAGAATCAGCTGACTATAACAATACAAAGAAAGCCGCCCTGTTTTGTTCAGAGCGGCTTCCTTTTTTTATAGAGAGTTGAGATTTATTCAGTTACGCCGTAAACATTTTTATACAACTCACCTTTTACTTGTTCAAAAGATTCATTCAGGTTGATTTTTCCATAGCTCATCAGGTACATAGGTAGCCAGTCAGACCCTTTTGCATAAGGAGGTTGAGTATAGGCATGATCATCCAACCGGAATCCCAAACGCTCGTAAAATCCAACCCTGCGGATGCTTAATTCATCTTGGGGCAATTCAACCTCTAGTATCACCGGAGCGGATGTTTGTTTCAAAAGCTGCTCCATCGCCGCTTTTCCTACCCCTCCATTCCGGGCTGCCTCATCAATAGCAAAATGTTCAACATACACAAAGCCTTCCAATGCCCAAGTAGTAAGGAAGCCAATATAGCTTCCTTCTTTTAATAAAACATAGGCTGAAAACCTGGGCTCCCGTTCTATCAGTTCAACAAAAAGAGGAAAAGCGCGACGTTCCTGCTCCGGAAATGAGCCGATGTAAGTCTTTTCCAATTTCTCCAATAATGGATTCGAAGTGCTTTCTATCTTTCTATAATCAACCATTTTATATCATCCAATTATATACCAAGTTTAGATTTAACAGACTTAGAAATAGCATCTTTATGTATCATAATAAAGACTGTTTTGGCACGAACAAAACTTTCCGACATGTTCAGATAGCCTCCGAACGCATTACGTTCCGTTCCCCAGGAGTTTTTTGTAATATAGTACTTCGTACCGTTCTGATCCTTTACAATGCCTGTAACGTGCATTAAATGGTCATCAGTGGTTACAAAAGATTCATACCCTTTCTGACGAACTTCAGGCGTTACATTTACTTCCGGATAGGGGCGTTCGTATTTATATACTTCGTCCAGTCTTTCCTTTTCATCCATCTTTTCAAAGCGGGCACGATCTGTTGTTGCATAATCATCTACCTTCTTCACTTCAGGATTAATCGCTACTCCATTCTTAAAAGAGAAACCTTTTTCGCTCACATCGCCATCCCAGCATACGGTATAGCCATTGTTCAGGGCATAATCCATGGTTTCCATCAGTTCGTCCAGCGGAAGGTTGTACATAAGCTGATGCTCCCAATTATCGGGTACTTCAACATCAAACTTCACATAATACGGATGATGTATAAAACTGGTTAGTTCTATGTAATCGTCCATATTAAGCCCTAATGAGGCAGCAAAAGATTTAGGAGTATATTCCTTGCCTTTATACATGAATTTCTCGGGTAGTTTACCCAAATAGGTATCAAACAGACTATTGATCAGCTCATCATATTGAGGGCTACGATGCTTCATTTTAACAGCTACATCAGCTATCGCCTTCATGTACTGGGCAAGCTCACTATGGTTATGGCGATCTGAGTCATAATTGATTCCGCCATAAACCTCTTCCGGTACGATACCGACTTGTTTGTAAGCATTCTTAAATGTATGCGACAGACTCCCCTGCCCTATATTTCCTTTTCCCTGACGGATATAATTATCCTGCAATTGATTCATGTATTTCTGGCGCACAATAAACATCTCAGAAAGATCATACGTGCCTTTTCCCATCCGTAAAAGCTCGGATTCCATAAATGAAGCAGTGGCAAAGCACCAGCAAGTACCTGTAGAAGCCTGGTTCTTCACCGGAGTAGCCTCTAACCTTTTTATCTCTGTAAATTGATAACCTTGTGCAAATAAGGTGGTAGCACTAAATAAAAGCGCTGCACAAACGTTCATGTACTTTTTCATATTATATCTAATTTAATGATTAAAACCCTCTTGCAAACATTTTCCAGAAAGTATCTCCCATCTCTTTCCAACGATAGAGTGTAGCACCTGTAAAGTCGAAGGTATAGTTATCCAGGTATTTAGCCGCTTCCTCCTCACCTACTGATTGAAGCAAGCTTGTGTATTGGCTTTCTACGAAGGAGAGCTCCGCCTGTCCCTTTTTCTCAAAGTGAGACACAGCGCTATTTACAATATCTTTTGTCATGCCCCACTTAACGGTAGCCAGCTTATTAGCCCGGCGATATGTCCAGATGGTAGCATCTTCACGATAACGATGTTGCCCGCAGATATTAAAGCTAGATGGAAGTGTCGTATTTCCGCAGAAAATAGGGAAACGGGGGCTTTGTCCGGGATTATCAAAAGACATCCATGCTACGCCACCAATCGCGTCAGGCAACCAGTCACGCAACTGTATCACATGTGAATAAGAGCACTGAGGCACAGAGACCAGGCGATAACGAACTACCGTACTATCTTCAATGGCATTCAACATATTAACCATATCCATTGTCATCCAAGGGTTTGCCGCCGGACTTACTATTGTTTCCTTCTCATCGCTGTCTTTTTTCTTAACTTCTACTTTCAGGTTCTGTGTCATATCCCACTTCGTTCCTTCATAGGTCTGGCGTAACAAAGCCATCACATCCGTCACAGCCACTTGCTTTTCAGGTTTAACAGAAAAAGGAAGTTCCTCTGCGTCATACGAGAGGTTCAAAGACGGAGCCAGGTATGAAAGAATAAAATATTCGCGAATGTTAAAGGCTTTCTTTCCTCCCCCGTAGGCTTTCCAAAAACAAAAAGGCTCTTTGCCGTCCCAATAGCCCAGAGTCTTTGCCACATCATAGACATTGGTAGATGCCATGCAGTTTTCTTTATCTTTCAGATTCAGTTTAGAAATACGGGGAATGTTGGCTGAAACACCCACATGGTCGTCAGGGATACGGATGGCAGCCCATACACCTCCTACTTTATCCTTTCCTTCACCAAACACTTCAAAATGCCATACTTCCTTTGTGTCGGCAATCGTCAGGCATTCGCCCCAATCGGCGTATCCATATTCCGCAATCAATTTCCCCATTAAAGCAATTGCCTCCCGGGCCGTTTTGCAGCGCTCCAGAGCGATCCTTTGCAATTCTTCGATCATGAACACACCTTTATCATTTACCAACTCCTTGCGCCCTGTAATGGTGGTCTCACCAATAGCCAGTTGTTTTTCATTCAGGCAAGGATAAGCAGTATTCAGGAAACGATAGGTTGATCGTACTTGAGGGATTGATCCTTTCAGTACTACTTTTGTTTGATCATCTGCAAATTCAGTATGCATTTTCCCGGTATAAATACCTGTTACGGTATCACGATCATAGGTCTTGGCAGGAACCATATTCATCCATGTCCGATAGTTTCCGTCACAGGTGTGACTGGTCATTACCGAGCCATCCGAAGAGGCCTTTTTTCCTACCATAATACTTGTACAACTTTCCGGATGGTCATTTCCGGTTGCTTGGGCGTTAACTGTAAAACCGATACAAAAAAGTATCAAGAAAAGAGTAATCGTTTTAGTCATGTGTCATAGATTTAGTTGTGAATGGTATCTAGTCTGTATAAAGCAAAGCTTTTCCTTTTTCTGTTGTAAAATAAGTCTGCAGGGGGCTGGAAGGCTTTGTGGGGATTCGCATCGCCAAAAGTCCTTCATCCAGAAGCGGCCTTAAGATATTCTGTCGGAAACGGGTCCTATTTGACTGTTTGACCATTCGCATCATATCCTGGATAGGCAGTGGCTTTACACATGCTTCCAAGACACTTTCCGCCTTGTCTACATACGAGATGTCAATTGTAGGGCAAGCCTGAGACAGTTTTGAGAAGTAAACCGGAAATTCCGGCTGATTATCTGATTGTTTATTGGCTTTTACAGAGCCATTAAGTTCCGGCTTAACATCAGTCTGAAAATAATCCAAACCTTCTGCATTTCCATACGAAATAGAAAAAACATACTTCTCGGCATCTTGCATCTCAATGTCAAACGTTCTGTCATACAGCGGAGCATATTTCTGTATATTTTTTCTTCCCGAGCCCGGCTCTCCCGCCCAGTTCATTGCCTGAAATACTTTGGTGATAAGCGGATTCTTAACCTTACTTTCCTCCAAAATCCTTGTAGCATTTTCCGTTATTACCATATCCGAAAAGATAAGTAAACGAGCCGGATATTTTTGTGTATAGTCGCGATGCACCAGCATATTAGTCAGCAACTCATTAAAAATAGCCTTTCGCACATCTACCAATTTGCCATCCAGTTCCAGAGTACGTTCCGGCAAATTCCGTTCCATAAAAGTCATCAGCCGTAGATAAGAATCAATCAGATTGGAATAAACGATATCCCGGTCATCATATCTGTTTTCCGGGTAATTGGAAGAAGGTTGCAGGTAATCATTATAGGATACATTCCTATAAATAGCATCTGTTCGATGTGTAACTGGGCAACAATTTTGTATAGTAACTTCCTTTCCGAATAATAAAACAGCTGCCAGCACAACTCCTTCTTTATTACTCAGCGGGTCTTTACGCCAGAATCCGGCTGCGTGTAAAAATTCCTCATCAGAAAAACTCAGCCAGGGATGAACCGGGTTGGCCATTGCAACATATCGGCGCATCGTATTGAAAGCGCGTTCATCAAAATCATGCATCCGTAAAAACGGACATACAATATTTTCAGATGATTCTTTTTTCTTGCGCAAGTATATATTCTCTACCAGATTATAATTGTATGTTACATCGTTTACTTCACGGCCAGAACGATCATATACCTTATTCCGGTAACGTTGTACATCCGGTGCCTGGGGTATGGAGAGATAAATGATTTTTTTGCCTTCTACATCAAGAACTTCAGGGTTTATAGAAACAGCTGGGGAAAACTCTTTAAGCAGCGTATATTCAATTCTGTTCAGCATAGAGTCAATATACATATCTGCTACACCTATTATTTTTCCGAAATCATGCACACCGATTACTAAAGTTCCTCCGTCTTTATTCAGAAAAGAACAAATCACCTGAAACACTGAATCCGTTATTTCAGTCGTACAATTCGTAAATTCGATAACAGAATTTTCACCTTCAGCAATAATTTGCTTTACACTTCTTACATCCATTTCTAAAACACCTCTATCCTCAATTAATACAGTCAAAAATTAAGAGCTTGTTTGCCTAAAAAAATAATCAGCCCTAAAGATAAAAAAAAAATCCAAATTTATAGATTCTTTTACAAAAACCTTTAAATCAGGACGAAAAATAAGGAGATCATACAAAAAATAATTCCCGGTATAACAACCCACTAAAAGGGTATATATACCGGGAAAAATGAATATTTATAACATACCTACCTGTTTTTATTTCTTTTTACGCCCATCACGAGACGTTGCACGGCGCCAGGGTTTTTCGCTATTTCTGCTACGTTTATCAAAGCGATCATAAAAGCGACCTCCTTGCGCACCTTTTTCTTTGTCACGATTGAATTTCGCATGCCCACCATTTCTGCGGCCACCCTTTTCTCCTTTTTTACCTTGAGCCGGTTCTACCGAAATACGCCGTCCGTCGACTTCATAATTATTCATCCGCTCCATCACGCGTTCAGTCGCCTCTTCTTCTACTTCAAAGAAAGAGAAATTCTCCAGCAAGTCTATCTTTCCTATCCTTACTTTTCCCGGCACACATTTGTTTATCAGTTCAATCAACTGATTCGGGTACATACCGTCTGATTTTCCGAAATTAATAAAGAAACGGCTAAAGCCCTCCTCAGCAGTATGCGTCCGTCTGCTTCCCTTTCCATCGACTGTTTTCTTATCTCTGGCAGAGGAGCGTTCGTCTACAACCTCTATTTCATCGGCATCTTTATAATAATCAATCATCCGGTTTAGTTCCATAGAAACAATCCGTTTGATGATATCTTCCTTATCCAACCATTCCAGTTTGCGGAAGATAGAAGGCATCAAAGAGGCGATTTCATCCTCGTCTACCTTTACTTTTTCGATCTGATCCACCAGATTAAAGAGCTGTTTTTCGCAAATAGCCTGACCGCTCGGCATCTCGCCTTTTTCAAACTGCTTGTTGATGATACGCTCTATTTCGCGGATTTTTCCTTTTTCCTTGATATGGCAGATGGATATAGCAATACCAGTCTTTCCTGCTCTGGCCGTACGTCCGCTCCGGTGAGTATACGATTCTACATCATCGGGCAAACCGTAATTTATAATATGCGTCAGATCATCAACATCCAAACCTCTTGCCGCAACATCCGTTGCTACTAAAAGCTGCAGGTTCCGGATACGGAATTTCTGCATCACATAATCCCGTTGTGCCTGGCTTAGTTCGCCATGCAGGGAATCGGCATTATAGCCATCCTGTATCAGTTTGTCGGCAATTTCCTGCGTTTCCTTTCTGGTCCGGCAGAAAATAATACCATATATATTCGGATAATAGTCGGCAATACGTTTCAGTGCCAGATATTTATCCTGTGCACGCACCATGTAGTAAACATGCTTGATATTCTTATTTCCTTCATTTTTCCGCCCGATTACAATCTCCTTCGGATTATTCATGTATTTCCGGGTGATAGACGCAATTCCCTGTGGCATGGTAGCTGAAAACAGCAACATATTCCGAGACGACGGAACTTCAGCCAGAATTGCATTGATGCTATCGGAAAAGCCCATATTCAGCATCTCGTCTGCCTCATCAAGTATGACATTCTTTATCAAATTCAGGTCTACCGTTTTGCGGTTCATCAGGTCTAATAAACGTCCGGGAGTGGCTACAACGATATGCACGCCACGTTTTAAAGATTTGATTTGGCTATCAATACTGGATCCCCCATATACAGGAAGAACCTTCAAACGATCTATATATTTGGAATAATCCATTAAATCGCCTGCAATTTGCAAGCATAATTCGCGTGTAGGGCATAAAATCAAGGCTTGTGGCTGGCGTTCTTCCACATCAATTTTCTGCAATACAGGCAAACCGAAAGCGGCTGTTTTTCCCGTCCCTGTCTGGGCTAATGCGATTACGTCATTGTCTTCTCCCAGTAAAAAAGGAATCACTTCCTCTTGTACAGGCATGGGTGACTCATATCCCATTTCCTGGATTGCTTTCAATATAGGTGCAGCAACCCCTAATTCTTCAAATGTTTTCAATATAAATGTTTAAATGTGAATTTGGGCGCAAAGGTACGTAAATTATTCGATATCAACTCAAAAAAGCATTATATCTTTTAAATGCGCCTGTTGTTTTTCATTCACTCCCAGCTCTTTGGTCAGATATTCATCGATGGAACCGTATTCTTTTTTGATTTTAGTCAATGCCAAACGCAAAAAAGACTCTTTGGCTGTAAGCAACACTGAAAACGCTTCCAAAGCGTCAACATCTTGCAAACGAAGGCCAGAGCGGTATTGTCCCGGATCAAAAACCTCATTCGTTGTAAGGTAATCCTGATAAATTGCATCTTCGGAGACACCAAGAGTTGCCAGCAGCAAGGCCGACATAAAACCGGTCCGGTCTTTACCTGCCATACAGTTGAACAGGATAGGGTAATTGGCCTCATCCAGAAAGACATCAAGCGCCTGGGCAAACTGAGGACTGCATTCGGTAACATATTGCAGGTATAAATCCTGCATAAACACGATGGCATCGCCTCTCTTGGCACGTCCTTCTTCTATGCGACTCAGAATATCCGGCATATTCCCGGCAGATATGGGTATATGTACAATTTTTGCCCCAGAATATACTACAGGAGCTTTCGTTATTTCTTCATGGGTGCGTAAATCAATGATTGTCTTGATCTTCAAGTTATCCAATCGTTTCAAATCCCGTTCGCTCAACTGGCTTAAAGCAGACGAACGGTACACCTTACCCCAGCGGGTAGTTTTTTCGCTTTTACCGGCCGTATATCCACCCAGATCCCGCAAGTTCTGCACACTATCCATCCACACAGACCGGGCTGCAACCGTTTCAAAATATCTGTCGTTGAAAGAGAGCAGGAAATACTTTCTGACGATATTGTCATTCGTTACATAAGTCGTAACGCCATTACTAATATCAACCATTCCGGCCAGATTCGTTCGGGAAAGTTCCTCGGGATCATCTGCCACATATAATTTCAGCGTCCCTTCTATACGGGGATTTGTCTCCCATTTCAGAATATAATTCCCGATATCATCGCGAAGGCAAAGCGAAAGGATCTCAGGCGCATGCGAACTGCAACCCACGATTCCTCCAACAATAATTACGAATATTAAAATTCTCCTTATAAGCATATAACAATCCTAATCTCTTCTGTAAGCAAAGATAATCAATTCCTGGCTTTATAGTTAAACGGTTAATATTATTTAAGCATACCTTGCCGATATGTATCAGCAAAAGTAGCCGAAATATAATTATCATAATTCATGCATACTTCCGTAGCCAGGTCTATGCCGCAACGGATTATTTTTGCCCAAACTTCTTTTGTCAGCTGGGGTAGATCATCCCGGCGGATATCGTACTTCAGCAAGGCATAAATGATACCGGCATTCAGCGAATCCCCCGCTCCGATAGTACTCAGCGGACTTATGGAAGGAGTCGTAAAATGCTCGTATTCTTTACCCACGAATAAATCCACTCCATCTTTGCCATGCGTAGTGATGCATGTATTACAATAGAAGCGGATATGTTCTTCATATACCTGTTTGATATCTTCTTTGCCAAAAAGGTTATATAAATCTTCGTCCGAGCCTCTTACGATATCGGCAAATTCGAGATTTTCAAAGACAGTAGGCAGCAGGCGTATCGCCTCATGGGCATGAGCCTTCCGGAAGTTGGGATCGTAATAGATAATCGCCTTTCGGTCGTGTGCATACTCCAGCAATTCGAGTGTGCGCTGGCGCAAGGCCGGATTCAGCGAATAATACGAACCGAAAATCAGGATATCATCTGCCTCTATACGTGGGAACGGCACTTCCAGCCGCTGGTTCGGATAGTCTTTATAGAAAACATACTCCGCCTGGTTTTGTTCTTTCAGGAAAGCCAGGGATACCGGGCTTTTCCCATCCGGGAAACGGTCTACATATTCCGTCGAAATCCCGTTTTCATCCATAAAAGCACGGATAATATCGCCCACCTTGTCATTTCCCAACTCACTGATAAACGCCAGCGGAACGCCCAGTCTGGCCAATGAAACAAAACCATTAAATACCGATCCGCCCGGCACGGCTTTATGCGGCTGGTTATCTTTAAAGATAATGTCCAGGATTGTTTCGCCTATACCTATAACTTTTCGCATCTTACTCTTGTCCGCTTTGTTCACGGCTTTTCGAGCCTAAATAGCCTCCATGATGCCTCTTGGCATAGTCTTTACTGGAGAATTGAATCCTTTTCATCGTGCCAACCACCAGCAGATCCCCCATAACCGTCATCACTGTTGTAGAGGTGGTAGGCGTAAGCCCCAGGGCACATACTTCCTCCGGAGCACCGGTCAGCAGGCAGATGGTGGAACGCTTGGCCAATTCGCTATCGGGATTCCCCGTGATAACGATAAACTTCATATCAGGCACCAACCCACACGTCAGATCGATCAGTTCGACCAATTCGCGCGTTTTCCCGGAGTTAGAGATCAGTAACATAATATCATTTTCCCGCACAATGCCCAAGTCGCCATGCTGTGCTTCACTGGGATGTAGGAAAAAGGCGGGCGTTCCGGTAGAACTGAAGGTAGTAGCAATATTCGTTGCCACCTGCCCGGCTTTTCCCATCCCTGTAGTAATCAACTTTCCTTTTTGTTTATGTACATATTCTACTATCAGGCTGATTGCCTTTTCGTACTCTTCTGTCACAGGTATATTCAACACGGCATCAGCTTCCTGCCGCAAGATACCCCTTATATCATCTGTTGTCATTCTTTTCCTATTTTATCAGTTCCCAAAGGTATATAAAAGATATGAAATTTAAAAAAAGGCAGTCATACTTGCTCAAAATGCCCGATTATTATTGTTTGCCGACATATGTCGGCAATTCTGCCGATAACTATCAACAATATTGCCCATAATTATCAACAAGCTTGCCCATAATTATCGGCAACCAGAATCAACAGCACAAAAACGGGATGTTGACAGTAGCAAATGTTTGTTTATAAGGGGTTTTATTGTACTTTTGCAGGCGCAAATAAATAGAATTGATGCAATACTTCACACATACATTATCAAACGGGCTGCGAATCATACATCTACCGTCCGATTCGCCGGTTTCCTATTGTGGCTTTGCCATTAATGCCGGAACACGCGACGAACGGGAGGATGAGTTTGGCCTGGCGCATTTCGTTGAGCACATGCTGTTTAAAGGGACAGAACGACGAAAAGCCTGGCACATATTGAATCGCATGGAAAATGTAGGAGGTGAGCTAAATGCCTATACCACTAAGGAAGACACATTTGTTTACTCCATCTTTATGGAAGAACATTTCAACCGGGCATTCGAACTATTGTCAGACCTGGTATTCCACTCATTATTCCCCCAGCACGAGATAGAGAAGGAAGTAGACATCATCCTCGACGAGATCAACTCGTACAAAGACTCTCCTTCCGATCTGATATTCGATGAATTCGAGAATCTGCTCTTTAATGGACACGCTTTAGGGCACAATATACTGGGAGAAGAAGAGTCGCTTCTGCAATTTACATCAGAGTCGGCCCGTTCCTTTATCAAACGATATTATGTTCCCTCCAACATGGTTTTCTTCTCGATGGGAAGGACAGATTTCAGAAAGCTAGTCAAGATAGCCGAGAAACTGCTCGGAGACATACCTTCTCAACAGCCTGTAAACGGACGGAAAGTTCCGGAAGCTATCCATCCGGAAAACAAGCATCTGATGAAGGATACCCATCAGGCACACGTCCTGATAGGCGCCCGCTCGTACAGCATGCATAACGATAAGCGAACCGCATTATACCTACTCAACAACCTGCTGGGAGGCCCCGGTATGAATAGCAGGCTAAACATCTCCCTGCGCGAGAAGCACGGTCTGGTGTATAATGTAGAGTCTAACATCACGGCTTATACCGACACCGGCCTTGCCGCAATCTATTTCGGAACCGATAAAAAGAACATAAAAAAAGCTCTCCTCCTGGTGGAGAAAGAGCTGAACAGACTGCGAAACGAAAAACTATCCGACATACAACTATCAGCCGCCAAGAAGCAACTTATCGGGCAATTGGGGATATCCGGTGATAACAAAGAAAGCCTTTTCCTCGGATTGGGAAAAAGCTTTCTGCATTATAATCGTTACGATACTATTCAGGATATATTTGCGCGGATAGAACGCGTTACGACCGAAGAAATACAGGACATCGCCCAAGATATTTTCGATCCGGAAAAACGCTTTTCGCTTATTTACGAGTAAGCGGCCCGCTATCAGGCAGGAACCACTTTCCGAACGTCAAATACAGGATTTACTTCTGTAGAGTCAATCAAATGGTTAATATCATCGATGAGATCGGCATATTCCGAATCGCCGTTATAGATAAGCATGGCGTTAATAAATTTCACAGTATGATAATACGCATTCTCTGCCTGCTTGCGGCTTTTCAGCGTTTCATACGTCAGACATTTACCCGTCAGATCTATCTTATGTAGGTTGATATACTGAGCATATGCCCAATTTGCACATTTCAACAGAGACAGGCTGTCGAAGAATTCTTTTTCTTCAAAATCCGTTTCATCCAACTTAGTCTCCAGGTCTGCGATAATTTTGTTTAGAAGTTCCGTTTTCTCTTCGTCATTCAAGTGGGCAGGATCATCATACACAGCAAGAATATCTTCTATCTTTTTTCCAAGTTGTTCATTTTCTTGCGTACGAATTGCCTGATATGCTTTCAGGCGATTTTCATTTTCAACAGCCATTTTTTCTACCAACTGATTGTTCGGAATAGATTTTAGCGCGACATCATACGAAATAATAGCATCGGCAAAATTTCTTAAAATCGGCTGCAACTTGGCATCTGCGATTTTCTCCATCTTCCCGAATACACTTCTAAAAAAATTGAATGCTCCTTGTTGGCACATTCTTGGTAAATAAAAATCCGCAATCTGTTTCATAACCAAAAAAAAATTCGTTTACAGTTGATTAATTTTATAATAAAGTTTTCATATCAAGTCTAAAACGTCAAATGCGATCTCTATTAACAAAACAAGATTTAAGAGTTATATGTTCGGCAAATATAGTTAATTATGTTAAGATTCCAACTTCGACTCGATTATTTCGTGTTTTTTAGCATTTTTGTTAACATCTTTTCAGTAACAAAAATGTAACCAAATCGTTTCCGGCTTCGTCTTACAATTAAACAGAAGCAGGAAAGGCCAACCTGCATCAAACATAAAATAATCATATGAAACGAATAACAATTTGCCTCATACTGCTTGCCGGTATGATACAGGGAGCTTTTGCACAAAATATAGAGATAAAAGGGATCATCAAAGACCTGAAAAATAAAGAACCTCTAGAGTTTGCCAACATCGCATTACAAACGATCGATTCGGCCTTTATTACAGGCAGCTCGTCCGATTTAAAAGGAAACTTCGCACTTCCCGGTGTACGTCCGGGAGATTATCGCCTGGCCGTTTCCAGCCTGGGATACAAGACACAGTACATAGAGATAAGCAATGTAGACAAAAACATACTTCTCCCCGATATATACCTGGAAGATGAGTCGGTAGCCTTATCGAACGTAACCATCAGCGCTTCAAACCTTAGTAGCCAGATGGATAAAAAAATCATTTATCCATCCGAGCGGCAGACTAAAGCCTCCACCAACGGAGTAGACCTTCTACAGCAGCTTATGCTGCCCAAACTGAAGGTAAACCCTCTTTTCAGCGAAGTTTCCCTGCCGGGAGGAGGCGAACTGCAATACCGGATCAATGGTGTAAAGGTAGAGATACAGGATATTATCGCCCTGCAACCTGCCGACATTATGCGTATCGAGTTTCACGACAATCCCGGCTTGCGCTATGGGAATGCTGAGGTAGTGCTCGATTACATCGTACATCGCCCAGAAACCGGAGGAAGTTTCGGATTCAACCTCGAGAATAGCCCGATTGTTTCCTGGGGAAATAACAGTCTGAATGCCAAGGTTAATCACAAGAAATCGGAGTTTAACGTAAACTATGGCATCAGCCACCGGGATTTCTACCGGATGTGGCGCGATAATGAAGAAACCTTCACCTTTGCCGACGGATCTGTACTGCAACGCAGAGAAGTGGGGACACCAGATCATGGCGAGTTGTACTGGCAATGGCTCAACAGCACATACAGCTATCAGGACGAGCAAAAGATGTTCAGCGCAACCGTGCGATACTACAACCATGACGGACGGCATTGGGACTATAACGGCTCTCTTTACAATGTAGCAAATCCGAACGATGCTGTGCAAATGATCGACCGTTCGAGCAACAAAATTCACCGTCCGGCACTCGACTTGTACTACCAGCACAACCTCAAACATGACCAAACCATCGTGTTAAACGCTGTAGGAACGTATAATTATACCGACAATACAAGATTCTATCAGGAGAGCCGGGATAACGTTATCCTGACGGATGTAAACAACCTGACAACCGGTAAAAAGTACTCGTTTATCGGGGAAGGTATTTACGAGAAGAAACTGGGAACAAACCGGATTAGCGCCGGGCTCCGCCACACACAGTCTTTTTCAGACAATGAATACAGGAACGGAGCCAACTATACGACAGAAATGGGACAGGCCGAGACCTTCCTGTATGCGGAGTTCAAAGGAAAAGTAAAGAAGCTGGACTATTCGCTGGGAGCAGGCGTTACCCGTTCATACCTCAACCAGGAAGGAGACAGTGAAGGCTACGAGTATTACACCTTCAATCCTCGCATCGTACTGCAATACACACTTCCCGGAAAGTCATTCATCCGCCTGAAAGGAGATATCAGCAATGCATCTCCCTCTCTATCCGACATCAGCCATGTGGAACAAACGATCGATTCGTTACAAATACAACGCGGCAACCCGAATCTCAGCCCTTATCTCCGCTATCGTACCGAGCTGACCTACGAATGGCAGAAAGGGATATTCTACTCTAATTTGTGGGGAACATACGAATATCATCCCGATGCAATCATGGATGAGAAACGCCTGGAGGGAAACAAAATCATACAAACCTGGGATAATCAGAAAAACTGGCAACGACTGGCCAGTGCTCTGATGCTTCGCGTAGGCCCGGTAAAAGACATCCTTCAGCTATCGGTTACAGGCGGTGTAAACCACTACATCAGCAACGGAAACACATACCATCACAAATATACCAACTGGTTCATCAACGGGGATATCTCGGCTACTTATAAGAAGTTTACTTTAGGAGGAGGATTATTCACCAACTGGAACTGGTTTTACGGTGAAACCATGTCGGGAGGCGAAAATATACACTATATGATGCTTAGCTATAGACACAAAAACCTGTCCATCACAGTAGGAATGTTTAATCCTTTTGCCGACAACTACAAACAGCAAAACGAGAACTGGTCGAAATACGCATCCTATCACAGGAGCACTTACATCAAAGAAAGCTCACGCATGTTGCTTGGCCGCTTAACCTGGAACTTCTCCTTCGGAAGAACATTCAAGGCGGGACAAAAACGCCTAAATAATACCGATGACGACTCCGGAGTAATGAGTAGCGGAAAGTAGCTAATCAAACGATATATACGCCTCTAAGCGGATTCTCTCTATTTTGTTGAATTCTTCTAATAAGAGCAGATTCTCCCAACCGGAGAGTCTGCCTTTTTGTTTACGTAACCGGCAAATAGCGCGTGCCTGCTTATAATTCAGGTAAGGATGCTTTGGCAACCATTCGCAAGAGGCTTTATTGATCGGTATTTTCGCGATAAAAGAGGTGTCGGCATGGAACCAGCCCTGTAAAGCCTGATATCGTTCTTCGTCCATTCCATAGACTTCCTGCAACTGAGAAACGGAATAGAATCCTCCCAGCAAATCCCGGTATTTCACAATCCGCGAAGCAAAAACAGAGCCAATACCCGGCACCTTCTTCAGTACTGTTGTATCTGCCGTATTGAGCTCTACAATCGTTCCCTGTGAATACTTCTCGGGCTTGGAATACGTTTTGACCGGGCTTCGCCTGCTAGTAGATTGTTTCTTTGGAGAGGGCACCGGAGCAGGTATTCTCGCCGATTCCACCGTCTTTTCACTCGTTGTATCCACAGGTACAGGCTGCGGAACGTTTTCGGGATGGACAATATATGTGGGCACCACCTCATCCGGCACGGAGCGGCCATCGCTTATAATTAACAAAATCCAGGCCATTACTATCAGGATCAATAATAAGGTTAGAGCCTGTCTTTCCCCTTTAGAGAAATACAATAAATCACGCCATTTCATCATGTCAAGGTTTTAAAATATTTTTAATTGAAGCTATAAAATCAACCGCCTGCCAGACCTTTAACCCACCGGATAATACCCAGTTCATGCAGGAATATAAGGGCAATAGCTACCGGAGCCACATACTTCATAAAAAACGCATAGGTATTGAAAAAGTGGAAAGAAATGCTTCCTTCGTTTGTCAACTCAGCTTTCAATATTTTCGTATCGACCCGCCTGCCGACAAAGATACAGATTAACATCCCCCCGAAAGGCAGCATGATTTTAGCCGTCAGATAATCCAGGAAGTTAAAGAAAGTAAGCCCGAATATGGTATATTCCTTCCATACACCCATAGACAAAGAGCTGACAACACCCAGAATCAAGACGCCAAGCGAAACGAGAAGAGCTGCTTTGCCACGCGACAATTTATGTTCTTCCAGCACATAAGCGGTAGCTACCTCGTGCAATGAAATCGTAGAAGTAAGAGCTGCCAGGACAAGCAGTATATAAAAGATAAACGACCAGACACTACCCCAAGGCAGTTGTTCAAACACGTTCGGAAGTGTAATAAACACCAGTTCCGGACCGGCGGTAGGCTCAATACCAAAGCTAAACACAGCCGGAAAGATCATGATACCGGCCAGCAAGGCCACCAAGGTATCCAGGATAGTAACCTCCAGAGCGGTTCGTTGTAAATCCGTTGTTTTCGAGAAATAAGACGAATAAGTAATCAGACAGCCCATCCCGATACTGAGAGAAAAGAAGGCTTGCCCCATCCCACTTAATATCACGGAGGAGTCAATCTTGTCGAAGTGCGGGTTAAACAAAAAAGACAAACCTTTTTCGGCGCCATCCAGAGTTACCGAACGAACGCACAGTACGACCAGAATCAGGAATAGCAGAGGCATCATTATTTTGGAGGCTCTCTCGATACCTTTCTTCACTCCGGAAACAATTACAATATGTGTTATAGCGATGAAAAGGGCAGTCCAGAATATCGGACGAAAGATACCGGAGGAAAAAAGACTAAAATCTTCGGCAAACTCAGCAGCAGACTTACCACTCAATGATCCGGTAGCTGCTTGCGTTAGATACTCCAATGTCCAACCTGAAACAACAGAATAAAAACCCAATATCAGGAAAGCAGCCAATACACCATTATATCCTATGAGGCTCCATTTTGAACCCGGCGCCAATGCCTTGAACGCTCCGGCTGCATTTCGGTGCGTGTGCCTCCCAATAAAGAACTCCGTAATCATAACAGGAAGCCCTAAGCCCAGAATACAGATAATATAAACAAGCAGGAAAGCTGCTCCCCCATTCTCACCCAGCATATAAGGAAAACGCCAGATATTACCCAAGCCTACAGCAGAGCCTACCGTCGCTAATACAACACCTATTTTACTGCCAAAAGTCGGCCTGATATTTTCAGTCATAAGCTTATATCTTCTTTATTCTATGATTACACCGTCTTTCATGTGGATGATACGGTCGGTATGCTGAGCCAGTTGTTCATCATGCGTAACAATGACAAAGGTTTGCTTCATCTTGTCACGAAGCTCAAAAAACAGGGCATGTAACTCTTCTTTATTTTTCGTATCCAGGCTACCTGAAGGCTCATCCGCCAGAATAACTGCAGGGTCGTTGATTAAAGCACGCGCAACAGCCACCCTTTGTTTCTCTCCACCGGATAATTCGGCCGGTTTATGTTCCATCCGGTCGGACAACTTCAGGAAATCCAGAATATCTTTTGCTTTCTTTTCTGCTACCTGCGGCTTTTCTTTTCCTATCAGAGCAGGGATCATCACATTCTCCAAAGCGGTGAATTCGGGGAGTAATTGATGAAACTGGAAGACAAAGCCGATATTACGATTCCGGAAAGCCGCCAGTTCTTTGTCTTTCAAACGACTGGTATCCGTATCATTAATAACCAACATTCCACTGTTCGGCATATCCAAGGTTCCGATAATTTGCAGCAAAGTAGTCTTCCCGGCACCGCTTGGGCCAACAATAGCAACTATCTCACTCTTGGCAATATTCAGGTCTATACCTTTTAACACCTGCAATGACCCGAAACTTTTCTTTACTCCTCTTGTATGTATCATGGGTTACAAATTACGTATGACATAAGACGCCAGAAAGCATCCGAAAATAGCCGGCATATAAGACACAGTCCCCGTAGTAGTCCGCTTACACATCTCGCCTTCTACTTCCACTACAGCTTCCATATTGGCTATTTCTGTAGAAAATACTACCGGTATTCCTTTGTTGATCCCTTTCCCCCGCAGGCGTTTGCGCACCGCTTTTGCCAGGTTGCAATTCATGGTTTTCGAGATATCGGCTATCTTTATTTGCGACGGATCGATCTTCGCTCCGGCTCCCATAGAAGAGACTACCGGTATCTGCTGTTTCACGGCATGATAAAGCAAAAACACCTTCGGACTAAGCGAATCTATCGCATCTACTATAAAATTAAAACGGGCAGAAGCTATTACCTCTTCCGTCCGTTCATCTCTTAAAAATTCGTTGATTATTGTCAGTTCCAGCTCCGGATTAATATCCAGCAAACGTTCACCCATCACCTCAGCTTTCGACTTTCCTAAGGTAGAATGCAAGGCCGGAATCTGACGATTTATGTTGCTTTCATTTACAGTATCGGCGTCTACAATTGTCATCTTACCAACACCGGCCCGGCAGATCTGTTCGGCAGCATAAGCGCCCACGCCTCCCAAGCCAACAACCAACACGTGGCAGCGAGACAGATAATTCGTCCTTTCGTCGCCAAGTAATAATTGGGTACGGGTATTCCACGGGTAATTCATGCTCTTATTTACTTCTGCATACAAAAGTAATTAAAAGTGATTACTGGTAGATATATTTAGACCACAATAAATTATTATTATACCAGGCATTCAGCTGTGTCAGGCTGCTTTGAAGCGGATAAATCGTTAATCCCGAATATTCTTCGATAGGTATTTTTTCATATCCATTCTGGCAAACAACTACATCGGAAGAATACTTGTTGACAACGATTTTATCCAGGCATGCCGTAAAGCGGGCATACTGGTCGACAGTTGCTATTTCCCGGATATAGGCGCTCAAGTCGTACAATTTGGTAGGCGCATACGGCAAATAGGATAAGTACTGTATATCACTGAGAGGAAGCGAAAGAAGATCTTCCTCTCCTACTGCTGCCATTATTTCTTTTACGATTGTCGCCAATTCATCCAGGGCTTCTGTCTTAACAACAGATACATTGCCGTAAGAAGACGGGACATAATACTCTTTAAAGCCTGCCACTACTCCTTGTAGATCTGCCTCCGTAGTGAACAAACAAGGCAATATCTTAGCATAGGGGAAACCGGCACGTAATATTTCAGACGGAGAAGATACGATGTAATCGGCTCTATCCTTTAGCTCGTACATACATTCAATGGCTCCAAAAGAACACACATCGAAGAGCAAAAAGTCAAAATGGAAACCGGATAAAGCCTCCTTCAGTTCATAAATCTCCATGTTTTTACCGGATTCTTCGCCGAAGGAACGGAGCATCGTTGAATAATTCGTAGGCAACCAAGCCGTACCATGACTTGAGAAGATCATGCCATAGCCATCCGAAGGATACATAGAAACCACCTTATCTACAATTTCATTCATGGTTTCCACCGCAATGGCGCTTTTTCCTTCATATTCTGCGATCATGCTTTTGCCAACCACTCCGTTTTCATCCGTTTTTATCTCGTAAAGTTCAGCTTTATCTTTGCTTGTTGAGAAAAAAACTACCAAATGTCCTCCATTCAGGTTTTCCGGAGTGGCAACGGAAATCATATCTCTGATATTTTCATTTATATTTCCGGTCAAATTACTTCCTACAACGTAAACTAATACCGTACGTTTAGGTGATAAATCGGGCTCTTCGGCCTTGTCTGAACAAGAAGTAAAGGCAAATAGAAAAACGATTAAACAGTATAGGTACTTTAATTTCATTCTTTGTTACATTAATTAGACAACAAAGATACGACTTTTTATATAATTCTGCAAAATGCACGACGTTTAGTCATCTTTTAAAGAGCTTTTACTCTTACAATGAACTTTTTATTTATATTTGCAGTTTAATAAACGTTGATAAACATAAAAGTAGTATGAACAAAATATGGTTGAGCCTCCTGTTTGGCGTATGCATAATTTCCGCAATAAATGCACAACAAATAGCTATAAAAAGCAACCTTGTATATGACGCAACTGCATCGATAAATATCGGAGCTGAATATGCTATTAATAAAAGAATCTCTGTTGATTTATCCGGAAACTATAATGGCTGGGATGTAGGTGATAAATCCTGGAAACACTGGATGATACAACCGGAAGCTCGCTATTGGTTATTCGAAAGTTTTAACGGACATTTTTTTGGCGTACATGCAATGTATGCAGACTATGATATCTCACGACTGGATTTTTCTCTTGCCGATTTTAAACGAAAATATCAATACGTAGGTACAGCCTACGGAGGAGGTGTATCGTATGGATACTCCCTGTATGTTACCCCCCGTGTAAACATTGAATTTACAGCCGGGATTGGTTATTTGAATTTTGAATATGATAAAACGCTCATCAAAAGCCAGCAATTGGAAGGACGTTTTACCAAAAGTTACTTTGGACCGACAAAACTCGGCATCAGTATCATTTACATTATAAAATAAAACTATGAAATCTATATTTACTATCATCATAGGCATTATAATACTTGGCTTTTCTCCGCTTGTACAAGCCCAGGAAGCCGGAACCGTAACGGTAAAATTAAATGCCGCAAACCTGAAAGGGCAAACATTAAATCTTGATATGGATATCAGGATTAATCACGTATATATAGGGAAACGTGAAAGTTTATCGCTTACTCTGGCCTTGAAAAAAGGGAATAATATCGAGTACCTGCCGGCAGTAATTATCAACGGGGCAAACAAACGGAAAATGTTTGAACGGGCCGTTAATCTGTACGGACTGGAAGCTGCCAAAGGCGATGCGTATGCCGTCCTTAAAAACGACGAAGACCTGATTCAGTTCCTGCCTTATAAAGATGCATTTGCCTACCGTTCCTGGATGAACAACTGTCAGCTCCTGTTGATCGGAGAAGTGCTTGATTACAACAACAACGTAAAAGATTCCTTTACCGATGTATTGGAGAAGTCTTTGCGTATCACTAATGCAAATAGCCCCCGCCGGACAGCAACTCGTACAAATACAGTTGCCCCGGAGCAAACACAGGACAAGCCGATTGTAAACAAAACGCAACCGACTCAGAACAGCCAGGTTCAACAACCTCAGACAAAACAACAGCAACAGGAGCAATTACCTACTCTCAGATACAGACAAGGAGAGTATCCTTCCCAACAAATCAGAAAGTAGTAACATTATCCGCGCGGAGCGCCCGGGGGGATTTCCCGAAATTGGATCGACAGAAATGCGAGAAGTTCGCTAAAGATTCAAAACCGTGTTTAGTACTAATGTCGGTTATCGACATGTCTGTTGTAGTTATATCATTAAAGATATCCAGCTTCTTTTGCTTGAGCATCCATTGATACACAGGCTCATCAAATGTTTCTTTAAACAGCCTCCTGAAGGTAGGGACGGTGTAGCCACCTAACTGGGCAAAAGCCTCAACATCCTTGGCCTGCTGGTAGTTGTTCATAACAAAATAATGGAAGCTTCTTCCGTGGCTGTAAATAGGAGAATAAAAAGCCGACAAATCCTTTATCGTATAATAACTGTTCAGCAAATAGAACAACTCGGTTTGTTTTGCTTGTATCAAGCCGGCACAAAGCAAATCATCATTGAGCAGCAATTTCATACCTTCCAGGTAATGACGCAAAAAAGCACAAGTCTTCATAACAGAAGAGGCAGGAGTTACTCCTTCCACAAAACTCAGCCCCGCCTGAAAACGGGAATCACAGACATTCTGCAGCCTGTCGAACAAATATAACACCGATTCTACCGGAGTATGTATCCTGAATTCCACAGACGAACCAACCGGCTGAAGAATAAATTGTCCTTCTCTCAGGATCGTATCGGGATGCTCATTGCTATTCACCCATACCTCTCCCTTCAATATAAAATACATGATATTCTGCGAGCATCTTTCCTTGGGAAGGAATATGCCACGGGGAAAACTGCGAAACTTGAAAATGCCCTTCCTGAACTGTCCGCAGGAAGCACAATCGGTATATTTATTGCATCTTTCTTCGAACATATTATAGTTTCAGTTTAATTCTTTCGCCTTTACTCTCGTTATGGTAGCGGTCTACAGCCGTTACAACCACACGAAAGCTATCTTTACCCTTGTTCCGGTAAGGCAGGAAACAAGCCGCATCCTGAGTAATCTCGAAGATACATTTCGGATTATTCAAATCCACCTTTTCGCCCTTCGCAAAGTAATATACTACATAATAATGAGAAGTTGAAGCAGCATTCCAGTTTAGCATGATCCCGTTTGCTTGCTTTTCTACCTTCAGGTTTTTAACCATTTCCGGACTCCGGTCATACATATTCGTATAGGCCGGGATCAGAGCCGGATAGCGATGATAGTGTTGCTTCAGACTGTCGGCTACGCCTTTGTTGTTCCACAAGATCTCATTGGCAGGCCAAAAGCAATTTCCCCCTACATGCGGATACGTACGGGCATATTCCATCTTTTGGGCTAAATGATCCGATTTCATCGTACGGGCAACATCCTGCCCGATATATAAATGAGCATCCCCGGCATGCGCGTCCCACCACTTGATAAGCGGCACATAGTCGGCCGAAGCATGTCCGATCTCCCAGTAAAGCTGGGGGATGTTATAGTCTATCCAGCCTTGCTCTACCCAACAGAGCACATCGGCATATAAATCGTCATAATTTTGAAGCCCGCTGGTTTCGCTGCCTGAGCCATCAGGTGTGCTTTTCTTGTTACGATAAATGCCAAAGGGGCTGATACCGAAACGCACCCAAGGCTTTGCAGCCTGTATCGTTTGCTTGAGTTCTTTTATCAGGGTATTTACATTCTCGCGCCGCCAGTCGCCACGCGTTGCTTCGGTATAGCCTTTAGACTTGCCGTAGCGCTCAAAACTCTTATCGTCGGGAAAAGGAACACCTGCTGCCGGATAGGGATAGAAATAATCGTCCATGTGGATGGCATCCACATCGTAACGGCTGACGATATCCTTCACCACATCGCAGATAAAGTGCCTATTCTGCGGCTGGCCGGGATCAAAAAGTATCTGATTATTATATCTGACAAAACGTCCCGGATAGGTGTTTACAATATGCGACTCGGCAAATTCAAGAGTAGCCGAAGCAGCTGCCCGGTAAGGGTTCAGCCAGGCATGGAATTCCATATTGCGTTTGTGGCATTCGGCGATCAGAAAAGCCATCAGGTCGAAGTTACCTTCCGGCGCCAGCCCTTGTGTTCCGGTATAAAAACGGCTCCAGGGTTCCAGCTCCGACAGATAGAAGGCATCCGCCTCGGGCCTTACCTGAAATACAATCGCATTGATCCCACAATCCTGCAGAAAATCGAGCTTACGAACGAAGTCGGTCTTCATCTGAGAGGGGCTCATATCCTTGTATTCACCTTGAAAAACCGTCTGTATCCAAGCGCCTCGAAATTCTCGTTTGGGTATCCTGTCTTTATCTTTTAATCGCTGGCGCGAAGTAGCGCATCCTGTCAACAGACAAAATACAATGAACAATAAGAAGTATATATATCTTCCACGCATAAGTACGCTTGTATCCGTTTTGCTATCACAAAGGTACACTTTATATTCAAAATATTCATTATTTATCAAAAACAAAGTGTGCTTCCTTTTTCGCGTAAGTTTCACTCATTTTTATCCAAAGAACAAAAATTTCATCCCGATGAGAATTTTTTCTCACCCGCATGAGAATTTTTTCTCAACGCCATGAGAAAAGATTCTCACCTAGGTGAAACTTTTAGTTTCACCCCATGAAAAATAGCGAAACTCACCCGCAAACAGCTGGATATGAAGACAAACAAGCATTAGCACAGCAGCAAACGCCAACGGCGTATCTGGGATAAAGCTCATATTACAATCTCCTGTTTTTATTCCGCCCGGATTACCTTGGAAGGGTCGGTATTGGCGGCTTTTGTTATTTGAATGATGAGTGTGAGTAAGGATATAGCGGCTGTAACGATAAAGGCTACGACAAAGAGCCACCAGGCAATGGAGGCCTTATGGGCAAAGCCTTCCAGGTACTTGGTGATGGCCAGCCAGGAGATAGGCGCAGCGATCAGGAAAGCAAGTCCCAGCAAGAGGTAATATTTCCGTAATAACAAGAGCAGGATAGCTCCCGAAGAGGCTCCGTTCACCTTTCTTATGGCAATCTCGTGATAGCGTTGCTGGATGTCAAACAGTGACAAGCTAAACAATCCCATCGATGAAATCAGGATAGCAATGATGGAAAAGAACGTCAGGATATGAGTCAGCATCCGATCCGAATCATACAGCGCTTTCACTTCGTCTTCCAGGAATTGATAGCTGAACGTATCACCGCTTATCTCCCCATACACTTGCCGGAGCCAGCTGATCGTTTCCTGCTTCTTGTCTGGTATGATTTTCACCAACAAGGAGGCCTGAGAGTGTTTGTAATAATAAAAAATAAGAGGAGGAACGGCTTTGGAAAGATGCCCGGTATTGAAGTCTTCTATTACCCCTATAACACGGTATTCCGGACGGCGATCCTTGTCAATACCGCTATACCAGACGAAAAAGCCATCGGAAATAACAGTTGCCTTATCTATATCCGTTATTCCTAATACGGCTTTTGCCGATTCGTTGATAATAACATTAAAATCCTCAAAACTATCGATCGAATCGTCCCAAATACGACCTACTTTAGGTTTGAAGCCTAAGATACGGAACTGGCTTCCGCTACTTACGTCTGCCGAAATATTCATACGTTCTTTCCCCGGAACATATACAGAATACGGAGTAGAATTGATATTGGAAGGGGTATTGGCAAAGGCATAATCAAGAACTAATGGAGATTCTTTCAGCGCTTTCTCCACATACTCCATTTTCCTAAAGTATTCATTCCAGGCATCCATCGAATTACTGTTCGGAGATCGAAGCGGAGGTATCTTGATTATATTCTCTGTTTCATAGCCTAAATCCATATTCATCATAAAATTCAGCTGTCGAATAAAGAACAGTGAAGAAATGATTAAAGCTATCGTAATGGTATATTGGCAACATAAAAACAAGCTGCGGGAGACAACAGAAGCCCCTGCCCTGTTCACCGAGCGTATCGATGTAATCGGACTAGCATACATATACCGGATATAGGGATAGAGCGATGTAACCAACGGTAGGATAAAAAGAATACCGACAGACAGCAGTATGTTAAAAGAAAAGCTACTACGCGTCGGAAGCCCAATATAGGCATGGAAAAGAAGGGAGCCCAACTCTACTAAGACCCATGCGATGAAAAGGGCTATACCCGTCATAACTATATTTTCGGCATACAACTGCATAGCCAACTGCCTCTTGTTGGCCCCAAATACTTTTTTCATGCCAAATTCACGCGCCCGCTTCAGCATCAAGACAGTATATATATTGACAAAGTTGAAAAGCCCGATAAACAAGATTAACAAAGCAACACCAAAGAGTAAGAGCAAATAAGTAATATTTCCCGTTACTTTTTTCGGTAAAAAGGTAATGAGCTGATTGTCAAAATAGAGCTTCTTTAATGGAAAGAACTGAACCTTGTAACGATCCTCCTCTCCTATTTTCTTGAATTGATCATAGCGGGCATTCAGCGCTTTCACATCACATCCCTTTCTGAGTAATACAAGATGATAAGAGCCAACCAATTTATCATCCTCTTCATGCGAACTTTCTACCATGTCAAAAGAAAACGAGATCTTTGTTCGTGGCTTTCCAAAAACACCTGTAACCGTCAACAGATCACCTTTGGAAGAAACGATTGTTTGCCCGATAGGGTCTGCCTTGGCAAACAATTTATCCGCCAATTCTTCCGAAACGATCACTTCGTCCGGACGAGCCAACAGGGGGCTACCATTGGTTTTCAGGATAGGAAGAGTCAGCAACTTAAAGAAGTTCGTATCAGCAGCAAAAGATGCAGCAGAATACGACTGTTCATTCACCATAATCTGCCCGTCAAACGGATAAAAGACAGACATCATCTCCACATCTTTGTCTTCCAACGGATTGGGAGACATCCATCCGGCAGTCTTTCCACTACCAGTGATGCGCACATTATGCGTCTGCTCTTCCTCGTATGTAAGAAAACAAACTCTGCCGATATCCTTTATATAATGGTCGGTAGAATACTCGCTATATACATACCTGAAAATAAGAATAAAACAAGCCAAAGCAAGCGCCAGGCCAAGGATGTTTACAGTTGTATACAACCGAAAACGTAACAAAGAGCGTATCCCTAATTGAATGACTTTCATGATTTTTACTATCAAATACGTTTTGTTTATTTCAGAATTAACTCCTGGGCATCTCCAAAGGTAGCATATCCGGTGACAATTACTTTGTCGCTGGGCTGTAATCCGTTGGTGATTTCGTATTGTTGGGGATTTTGCCGTCCGATACTGATGGGGGTTCGTACGGCTTTCGTACCTTCCTTGTTCAGTTTGTATATCCATTGGCCTCCGGTGGATTGAAAGAAATCTCCCCGGGGAATAACCAAGGCGTCTTCCGGCTGACCCAGTTCTACCTGCACACGAAAGCTCTTCCCGATACGGATATGCTCCGGCAAAGCCTCGGTGAAAACAAGGTCTACATCAAAGCTACGGTCTTTTACTTCGGGGACTACTTTCGTGATCCGCAGCGGATACTTGCTGCCTTGCCAACTGACAGTAGCCGGAAGTCCGGTGGTGATGCGGTCGATGTAATACTCGCTCAGGGAGGCGTGTATCTTAAACTGGTCGAGCACTTTAATCTCGGCAATACTCTCGGCGCTCTGCACCTGCTGGCCGGGGGTTACCTTTACAAAACTAAGTTGCCCGGAGATCGGGGCGCGGATGATTAGTTGCTCCATCCGGTCGAGCGCCCGGAGGTATTTCTTCTGCTCACGCTCCAGGTCGTTTTTCTTCAGTTCTTTGCGCAAGACTGTAACGGCGCTATCATGCCGTAGGCCTTCCAGTTGCAAAGCAGTACTTTGCGTTTTATAGTCGAATTCATCGCGTTGCAAATCCAGTTGAGCTTTGCTTTTTACGCCCATATTAAACTCTTCCTCATCCAGGGCAAAACTCTTTTTCAGGCGATCCAGCTCATAGCTTGTCTGCAGGGCCTGTTGCTGTAGGTTGATGCTTTTCTGCTCCATTTCTATCTCTTTTTCTTTAAAGGAGATGAGTTGCTTTTCCCATTCGTCGCGCTGATCGTCAATGATGCGGACTAAGTCTGGATTGGTCAATGTAAGGATGGTATCCCCCTTTTCAAGCATGGCTCCTTCTTCGGCAATAATCCGTTCTACGCTGCCTGTTTCGCGGGTGTTGATCTTGATGGTCAGAATGGGTTGCACTACGCCCTCTACGTCTACATACTCAAGGAACTTCCCGGCAACTGCCTCGCCTACGATCAGGTTGTCGGCATCTGCCCTCAACTTAGAACCTCCGGCAGCAACCATCCCCACATAAATAAGCAGTGCCACAAAGGCAATCCCGCCAAGGATATAATACCGGTAGCGATAATAAGCCGATTTCTTTTTTATCGGTTTATCCATGTTGTTTCAGTTATTGATTTATTCTTTTCAAAATCGTATCCGGTGAGGCTTCGCACGCCGTAATACAGATTCCAGTAATTGTATAAGGCTGTGATGTAGGCTCTGCGTGCCGTGTCTTTCTCTGTGATAGAAGCCTTTAAATCGAGGATGTCGGACTTTCCCAGCAGGTATAGGCGTTGCGCTACTTCATTACGACGCCTGGCTGTCTGGTCTGTTTTCTTCGCGATACGTACTTTGTCGGTCTGTAAGTTGAACTGTTTCACCAATTTCAGCACATTTAGCTCAAAGTCGGTTTGCTCCTGGGCTACTTCCGTATATACCTTGTCCCGGTTGCTGACAGCTACTTGCACCTTGCCTTTGCCTACGCCCCAGTCTACTATCGGGATACGGATACCGATGCTCACCTGCTGCTGATCCATCGGGTCGCGATAGCTTTTTTTCAGCTTTTCATCGCTTTGCGTCAGACCAAACTGCACGTACAGATCGGCTCGGAAGCCCCTCTCCGCCTTTGCCAAGGCAACGGCACTTTCGCTTTCCAGCTTCCGCCGCTGTAAGGTTTCCAGTTGCGGATTGTTCTCGTATGCCGAAACCAGCGCCCGGTCGATTGGGACACTAAAAGCGGGAACAGCCTCTTCTACATCAACAAAGAGGTAGACATTTTCATTGATCCCCAGATAGCTCCGGAGCTCCTGGATGTAATCGTCCATTTCGATCCGTGCATTCATCATATTGGTCTGCTCTGTCAGGAGGTTAATCTCTAATTGCAGCATCTCATTTTCGGTGATTGTCCCGATGTTGTATCTCCCTTGGGCAAACTGGTAAAGGGTATCGGCATTGGCATGATTGAAGAGGGCGATCTCCCAGTTTGTTTGTGCCGATGCCAGTTGAAAAAACTTCAAAGTTGTCCGGGCAGCCACCAGTTCAAGCGCCTCAACGAGTGTTTTCTTCGCCTCCTCATAGCGTACCGGCTCTATCTTTTTGTCCCATTTCAACGTATTATAGCCAAACAGATTCTGCTCATAGCCTATAACTATGGGAGAGCTCTTGTAAGAAGTAATATCATTCTCAAACATATCCAGACGTTGCAAGGCCGTATTTACATATAAGCTACCTCCGGTAAAGGGAATATTTTGGTTAATTGTCAATCCGCCATCCACCGAAAGCTGGTTCCGATGAACAAAATTGTCCGTTCCATCGGGATTGGTAACTGTACTGATCGAACGGTTCAGGTAGGGATTGGAAGTAAAAGTCAGACTCGGCAACAGGTTCGCCTTAAACGATCGCCAGTTCCAGTAAGAAGCCCGAAAACTATGCCGCGACGCAATCGCCTCCGGAGAGTGCTCCTGCGCCATCCCTATCGCCTCCCGCAAAGTAAGCCGAAGCGTATCCTGCGCCTGCAACTGCAAAGCGGCAAAGCAAAGAGCCAATACCAATAATCGTATATCCATGCGTTTCATACAATAACTGAAACAAAACGCATGCCACAGATATAATCAGCTGAAATTCAGAAAGAAATAATAAAGAGACAGCTTCTATTGTTGTGCATCAGCGCACAAGAAACGTGCGGTGTCGCACACACTAAATAAGATTGTAAAAGCGCTCCCTTGGTTTTCCTCGCTTTGTACATGTATTTCCGCATCATGCAGCTTGACGATTTCACGCGAGATACTCAGGCCAATGCCATTCCCATTCTTTTTCGTGCTGAAAAAAGGGATGAAGATGTTGTTACGAATGTCATCAGGAATACCAAAGCCATTGTCTGCTACAGTTATAAAAGGATGCCCTTCTGTATCGCTTCCGGAAAAGAGATGTATCTCCGGATGTTCTTTGCCGTTGACAGCATTGGTCGCATTGGTAATAAAATTGATGATAACCTGCTCTATAAGGTCCCGGTCTATATACGCTGCTACATCCGGATTATCTGTCTTCAGCCCGAAACTGATCCCTTTTTGTTGCAGAGAGGGATTCATCAGAAAATACACCGCATTTATCAACTCATAAAGATTATGCAGTTTCATATTAGGTACAATCTTCTGGGTTAAGTTTTGATAGGTTTCGGCAAAGCTTAGTAAGCCTGCACTCCGCCTGTGGATGGTATCCAAGGCAAATTCCATATCTTCCCAATCCGGATTAGATAGATCGGAGGCTGTTTCTTTGAATGTGTGTATTTTCTTTCTGAGCGTATCTGAGAGTGAAGTAACAGGGACTATAGAATTCATTATTTCATGGGTCATTACGTTAAGTAATCCCTTCCAGGCGCCCGACTCCACTTCCTCCATCGTGGCGCTTACGTTGTGAAAGGCTATGAGCTTATACGTTTTCCCTTCGGTTTCAAAAATGGAAGCATTAGTCATCGTTTTGATCGTTTGCTTCTGGGCATGAATAGTCATCAGGATGCTCTTATTTAGCGGAATATCCGACAATTCCCGAAAGAGTCTTTCGTTCTGCCTTTTTAGCCAGTTTATATTTTTAATATGCGGAATATTAAGCATTGTAGCAAAAGCATCATTCATCCACAATGTTTCATGTGTTTCAATATCATAGGCTAGAATCCCGGTATCAACCAATTCAAGTATTTTTTTCAGATAGTGTTGCTGGGCTTCTTTCTCACTAACCAGATCCAGAAAGGCTTTCGTAATGACATTAAATTGCGTATATAGCTTTTGGTTTTTTCCTTTTTTCTCAGGATATCTCCGTGAGAAATCTTTGTAAATGATTGCTTCGGAAAAATCGTCAATATCCCTATATATTTTTCTTTGTGAGCAGATTAAATATACCAGGAGTAGTATAATAATTATGGATAATACAATGATCATAGTCCGTATTTTTCTAAGCGGCGGTATAAAGCCCCCCGGGTTAATCCCAGTTCTTTGGCCGCTTGTGATATGTTTCCATTATGTTTTTGAACCGCTTGTTCTATGGCTGTTCTTTCCAGGTCTTCCAGGTTATGGGTTGGTATAGATTGCTTAGCTTCTGTCTGTTGTTCAATGGGAGAAAAGGTTATATCTTCCGCTCTTAATACGTCACTATCAGCCATAATTACACCTCGTTCTATGGTGTATTGCAGCTCGCGCACGTTTCCGGGATAGTGATAGAGCATCAGTTTCTTTCGGGCAGAGTCGGAAAGACTGAGCTTTTGCTTGAAATACTTTTTTCCATATATCTCGAGGAAATGTTTGGCCAGCAGAAGGATGTCGGAGCCACGTTCGCGAAGGGGTGGCACGGTTATCTCTACCGTATTAATCCGATAGATCAGGTCTTTGCGGAAACGTTCCTCATTGGCCAATTCCCGCAAGGGTAAATTTGTGGCAGAAATTAAGCGGATATCTACAGGGGTTGGCGTATTAGCTCCCAGGCGGGTTATCTCCCGGTTTTGCAATACGGTCAGCAGTTTGGCTTGCTGTTGCAGGTTGATATTCCCGATTTCATCGAGGAAAAGTGTTCCTTTATCAGCCGATTCTATCAAGCCTTTGCGATCTTCCCGCGCATCGGTGAACGCTCCTTTTTTGTGTCCGAAAAGCTCACTCTCAAAAAGTGTTTCGGTCAGAGAGCCTACATCTACCTTTACGAACAGATCATCTCTGCGCAAGGATGACTGATAAATAGAACGAGCTACCAGGTCTTTCCCCGTCCCATTTTCTCCAAGGATTAATACGTTGGCATCGGTAGGAGCAATCTTTTGTAATTTGTGAAACAAAAGTCGCATACATTCCGATTCTCCTACAATTTCCACATTTGGTTTCTTTCGAGTGATCCGTTCTTTAATTCCGGCAGGTGTCTGTTTTTGAAGTGTCTCCGAAAGAACATTCAACAAATGTTCATTATGCCAGGGCTTGACGATAAAGTCGGCTGCCCCCTCTTTCAGGCTTTTGACCGCCAGATCAATGTCCGCATAGGCAGTGATCATAATAACCGTCAGAAAAGACCTCCACTTCTTTATTTCTTTTAGCCAGAACAATCCCTCATTGCCGGTATTGACAGAGCTTTTGAAGTTCATATCGAGTAAAATGAGATCGATACTCTTCTCCGTAATCAGTTTTTGGATATTTTCGGGGTTTGTTTCCGTCAGAATCTCCTTTACCTCCATCTTTAAAAGAAAACGTACAGCTGTCAGTATATCTTTATCATCATCTACAATGAGTATAGTTGCCTGATGTAAATTCATGTTCTTTATATTGTTAAACGAACAGTACTTAAATAAACTGATTGTAAATATATCAAGAATAATTCAGAGAACAAAAAGCGTCCGGAAATGGACAATTTGTGTCTGCCAGTGGACACCTTAATCATCTTCCGGATTTATTAAAACGATAATTAACAACACATTAATCAACTGGCACAAGACTTGCCCTTGAATGTGTACACTATTCATAAAATACTTAATGACATGATTAAAATAACAGACTTGAGAAAGGTTTACAGAACGGACGAAATAGAAACAATCGCGTTAGACAATATGTCCCTTCACATCAAAGAACATGAGTTTGTAGCTATTATGGGGCCGTCAGGATGTGGCAAATCTACTTTACTGAATATTCTGGGATTGATTGATGAACCTACGTCCGGCTCTTATCTTTTTAACGACAAAGAAGTTAGCCACCTAAACGAGAACAAACGATGCGATTTACGGAAAGAGTATGTCGGGTTTGTTTTCCAGAGCTTCAACCTGATAGAGGAGCTTACTGTATTCGAAAACATTGAGTTGCCTTTGCTATATGGAGGAGTAAAGATATCCGAGCGAAAACAAAAGGTGGAAGAAGCCTTGAAAAGCGTTCAGCTCAGCCATCGCCGGAATCATTATCCTTCCCAACTTTCCGGAGGGCAGCAACAACGTGTAGCCATCGCCCGCGCCATCGTTAACGAACCGAAACTGATTCTGGCGGATGAGCCGACAGGTAATCTGGACAGTAAAAACGGCATGGAAGTTATGGACTTGCTAACTACCTTGAACGATGCCGGAACTACTATTATCATGGTAACGCACAGTGCACACGATGCCCGCTATAGCAACCGCATCATCCACATGTTGGATGGAAAGCCGATAACAGAAAACTTCCTGAAAGAATTAGCTTACACCGCAAACTAAAAGAGTATGTTTAGACATTATTTAAAAATAGCTTTCCGCAATATATGGAAGCACAAAACACAATCGCTGACTGCCATATTTGGGTTGGCGTTTGCTATAGCCTGCTTCGTTCCTGCCCTTTACTGGTTTCGCTACGAAACATCGTACGACAGTTTTTATCCCGATGCGGAACATATATATCGCATCCATGTTATTGAAGAGCAATCGGGTAAAGTTAACGAACTAGTACCAGGAGTTTTAAGTAATAAACTGCATGAACACTTTCCGGGAACGGAAAATTCGACATACTTTATTTCCGAGATAAATAATTGTAAAACCGAGCATGTACCACACATCGGACTACGTACTTTAATAACCGACAGTAGTTTCTTCCGTGTTTTTAAGCAGGAATTTGTTAGCGGCGATGCTATGCAGCCATTGCACATAATGAACAACATTGTTCTCACCGAAAGTATGGCCATAGGCTTGTTCGGTGATGTGGAAAAAGCTATCGGGCAACAGATCCAAAGCACATTTTATTTTTTCAGTGATCCTTATACAGTTACAGCTGTAGTAAAAGATCCGCCGTCTAATACTAATCTTCCGTTTGATGCTCTTCTTTTAAACGATTACCTGCTGTCTATGCTAGGTGCACCAGAAGAGTATCAATGGATAGAATGCACTGTACAATTGTACGTGAAGCTACATTCTCAGACAGATGCAGAGAATCTGGCTGAACAAATACGTGATCTTCCCTCGCAATTGAATGCAAAACCTAGTTATGAAGTGCGGATGGTGCCGGTAAGTGATGTGCGCCACCAGCTAAACTCTGATATTCCTTTTACTATGAATTTCATACAGTTATTCGTCGCAGCCGGAATATTATTATTATTCAGTGCAATATTCAACTTCCTGAATTTGCATCTCAACCTTTTCCATCAGCGTAATCGCGAATTACACCAACGCGCAGTACATGGAGCTAAAAGCAAACAACTTATTTCGCAGATGCTATTCGAACTTACCTGTTCAATCCTCTTGGCATTGCTGATTGGTGGTTGCCTTGTCCTCTTTGCCCGTCCTGTATTCTCCAAGTTACTAGACCTAGCCATAGAGAGATGGCCACTGATACAGCTCTTTATTATTTGCGGAGTAAGTGTAACGGTATTGGTACTATCCCTAGGCTTTATTATTTTCTGGCGGTTAAAACATTTGGCGTTACAGCCTCTATCAAAAGGAAAAACGACAGGTAAACCACTGTTGAAAGGGATAGCTGTTACCCTGCAACTTGCCGTCAGCATCGTATTCATTATTGCAACATTGGTCGTAATGATGCAAATACAGTTTGTTAATCATAAAGATCTGGGATTCAATCGTAGCGGAACCATACAGTTGCACGGTTTACCCCCTTATATGCAAAATAACGTACGGACAGCCCTGATACAAGAACTTCAAACCATTCCGCAAATCAGGAACATCAGTAGAAGTAATTTCATCCCTCAACACCATGCCAACACTATGGAAATGACCAACATTGTGGAGTGGCCCGGTAAATTGAAAGATGATAATCCTACATTTAATATCATCCCTACCGACCAGCATTTTTCCGAAATATTTGGCTTAAAAATGCTTGCCGGAGAATGGTATAAAGAGGGTGGAGGACAGAATGTTGTTCTCAATGAAGAAGCTGTCCGGGTGATGGGGCTTAAGGATCCGATAGGCACCAATCTCCGCATCTCTATTTATAATATTGATATGGAGATTGCTAAACAGGAATACGATGTAGAATACAAAGTGGTAGGGGTAGTAAATGATTTTCATACTTTATCGCTCCGAAGCCGCATTCATCCAACCATCTTCAGATACATTCCTACGCCTAAATCCAGGATGGTAGACAACAATATTCTATATATCAGCGTAACACCCGGACAAGAGCAGGAAGCAATAGAGCGGATAGCCGCTATCCTACCCAATGTTGATCCTTCGTTTGCCGACCTCAAACTAACAACACTCGACAACTTGTATGATAATTTCAATCATTCGGAACAGGTAGGACTAAAGATGTTTTCCGTATTAGCAATGATTTGCCTGCTTATTTCGCTATTCGGTATTTATGCCGTAGCTTCGGCTTCTACACAGCGCCGCCGCAAGGAGATAGCCATCCGCAAAGTAGTAGGTGCCAAAGCCAGTGATATCATTCGCATTTTCTTCCGCGAATACAGCTTGCAGGTGATTATTGCCAGTGTTTTTGCACTTCCGCTGGCTTACCTTGCTATGAGTCGCTGGCTGCAAGGATATGCCTATCGCACAGATATTCCCTGGTGGTTGCTGGCAGGGGTGATGATAGGAGTAGTTGCAGTAGTACTGCTTACGGTATTGGGACAAGTGCTGAGAGCAGCAAGGAGTAATCCTGCCGAAGTAGTAAAAAGCGAATAATAATCACACGCATGCAATCTGTAAAACGCACCCATGCAATTTTAAAAACGCATGGGTGCTTTTTTTCAAACGCATGCATGCGTTTTAGAAAGAGGCACAATCATCTAATTTCTAGCTAATTGTATTTGTTAGCGATTTCTGGCAAGAAGGTGAAAAGAGAAAGTACCGTTTACTTTCTTCCATTCAAGTAAGTATGGACCATATGGAAATACCATCCGGTCGGACTCCCATTCCTTCTCCATCTTATCGTATAGAATACCCGAGAAGTTCAACAGATAATCATAATTATCCCAGTTATAGCGATTTATCACTAACTCTTCGGGGATAACAGGCTCATTGCTGTCAAAAACAAGTGGATCAGCCGTCAAGTAGTTCTTACTTGCACAGCCGGTAAGGCAAAACGATATCGCCAACAAATACAGTAGCTGAAAGTGTTTTTTATTTTTCATAGTTTTACTTTTTAATATTGCGTTAATAAATCCTTAGGCTCTATAGGTATTATGCCAAATATATTAAAAAATATTGAACTATGCAACAAAAATTAATAAAAAACACTATGTATTTTCTTATAAATGAACAATAAAACCTATGCTTAACGTATTCGTACCTAGATTTAGCCCTGATACATCATCAAACACATGATCCCTGTAGCCCAGAAAGCCATAGCGAGCTAGAAAAGAGATGCGCTCATTGGCCCTTATCTGTATGCCCGGCATGAGAACAATCCCAAAGCCGACATCACCCTCGCTCACAGAGAGTTCGGGTCTGCCATCCAGAAATAAACTAAAAAGACCTTTGCGATAAAAGGTGTACTGGGCATAAGGCGTAAAAGAAAAAGCACTGGTGCTATTCATGTGCGTAAACGACACAACCCCTGCTACCGCCCACTTTTCATTTATGTTATAGCCGAATTCAGGTGCAATATTAACATACGTACCTATCTCAGGATAATCCAGAATAGCAATTGATCCGCCCAAATACCTTTGTGCCGATAGACTTAAAGATGCTAATGAGATGAGAAGGAATAAAACTGTCTTTTTCATAATAGAGATGTTTTTATGTTTACTTAATTAAATTAACACAATAATAGGTCTTTTTTTCAATAAACAAACTTGTGCGAATGCGCACATACAATGCATCTATATTCTCTATACATTTGTTATCAGACAAAGATATCACGACATGAAGAAAGGAAAATTACTGATAATAGATGACAATGAAGATGTGCTTTTTGCATTGAAGCTGCTGCTGGAGCCTTTTGTAGAGCAAATCAAAGTAACTACCCAACCCGAGAGGATAGAGCATTTCATAAACATATTCAGGCCGGGTGTTATCCTGCTGGATATGAACTTTAAGAAAGATGCTATCAGCGGACAGGAGGGCTTCTTTTGGCTCGAAAAAATAAAACAGGCAGACCCTGAAGCTGTTGTCCTCTTCATTACGGCTTATGCCGATACGGAAAAGGCCGTGCGTGCCATCAAAGCCGGAGCTACCGACTTTATCCCCAAGCCCTGGGAGAAAGAGAAATTGCTGGCTACCCTCTCGGCTGCCTTCCAACTGCGTGAAAGTCGTGAAGAAGTACATACCCTAAGGCAACAGGTAAGCAGTCTTAGTCTGCAAGAAGATACGAGCTTCGATATCATCGGTGAAAGCGATGCCATGCAGGAGATCTTTGCTACTATCGAAAAGCTTGGCAATACCGATGCCAATATTCTTATCCTCGGAGAAAACGGCACCGGCAAAGACCTTATAGCACGCGCCCTTTATCATCATTCGCCAAGAAGCAATAAGATATTTACAAGCATAGACCTGGGAAGCATTCCTGAGCAACTATTCGAGAGCGAACTCTTCGGCTACGAAAAAGGAGCCTTTACCGATGCCAGAAAAGACAAGCCGGGACGTTTTGAAATAGCCTCTGGAGGCACCTTATTTCTCGATGAAATCGGCAATCTGAGTCTTCCCATGCAGGCAAAACTCCTAACCGTAATAGAGAAACACCAGATCAGTCGGCTGGGCAGTACCCGCATCATCCCCATCGATGTAAGGCTCATCATGGCTACCAATGCCAACATACATCAAATGGTAGCCGAAGGAACATTCCGCCAAGATTTGCTGTATCGCATTAATACTATAGAAATACAGGTTCCCCCTCTTCGCGAGCGGGGGAATGATATCATCCTGCTTGCCGGGCATTTCCTTACACGCTATGCCCGCAAATACGGCAAACAGCCGAAGCAGAGAACGAAGCCTGGCAGAAGCTGATCCGCGTACTGACACACGAAATCATGAACTCTATCGCCCCTATCATTTCCTTGTCTGAAACCGTAAGCGAACGTGCCGCTCAGAACGGAGTGAATGAGAAAGACTATAAAATCATGCTACAAGCCGTTGAAGCTATCCATCGCCGGAGCAAAGGATTACTGGATTTTGTACAGAACTACCGGCAATTGACGAAAATACCGGAGCCTGTTAAAACTACCTTCGCCGTTCGTGAACTGTTCAATAGCCTCAAAGGTTTGTTTTCGTCGGACAGAATCACTTTTAGCTACTCCATCGAACCACAAAATCTGCAACTTAATGCCGACCGCCTGCTGATAGAACAAGTACTCATCAATCTGATTAAAAATGCCATAGAAGCAACAGAAGATAAAGCAACCCCCGAAATAATGATAAAAGCGTTCAAGGAAAACGGGCTCCCCATCATCAGCGTGTCTGATAATGGAAACGGCATTGTTTCCGAAGCAATAGATAAGGTATTCGTTCCGTTTTTTACAACGAAAAACGGAGGTTCCGGCATTGGTTTAAGTATCTGCCGACAGATCATTAACCGACATGGGGGAAGTATATCCGTTCGCTCTGAAACTGAAAAGGGAACTACATTCAAGCTGCAGTTCCCTCATACACGTACAATTATTTCCTGATTATTGCAGGAAGGATTCGATTTTCTTTTTCAATTCTCCGGCTTTAATAGGCTTGGAGACATAGGCGTCGAAGCCACTTTCCAGCACCTGCTGTTCGTCTTCGGCAAAGGCAAAGGCTGTAACGGCGATGATGGGTATCTGCGTGTCGGTCTTTCTAATCTCTTGTGTTGCTTCATAGCCATCCATAATCGGCATCTTTATGTCCATCAGGATCAAATCGGGAAAATACTTATGATACAGTTCTACCGCTTCCCTTCCATTGCGAGCATACAGCAAATGGTATTCTTTCAGCATCGCGCTAAATAGCACATAATTACTTTCGTTATCTTCTGCTATTAACAAGGTTGCCTTCTTCTTATACTCATCTACATATACTACCTGACGGCTGTGCAGCTCTTTCTTTTCCGTAGAGACTAACGCATCCAGCGGTAAGGTAAACCAGAAAGTAGAGCCTTCCCCGTACTCTGAATCTACACCGATCTCACCTCCCAGACGGCTTACAATCGTATGGCAAATAGACAGTCCTAGTCCCGTACCCTGCACAAAACTATTTAGCTTGACAAAGCGTTCAAAAATAGTTTCTAGTTCTTCTTTTTTGATACCGGTACCGGTGTCTGTAACAAAGAAGTAGAGATCGTTCTCCCGAAGCTGGTATCCGAAGCTGATACTACCTTCGGTGGTAAATTTGATGGCATTGTTGATGAAGTTCGACATCACCTGAGACAAGCGATTTTTATCGGTATTGATCACACAATGCGGCAGCTTTTCGGAAAAGATCATCTTTACGTCATTGCGAGCTTTCATCCGTGAGGATTGCTCCATATCGGAGAATAATTGATTAATGTCTACATGAATATTCACAAAGTCTAAAGTACCTGCTTCAATCTTCGCCAAATCAAGGATGTCATTAATCAACTGTAGAAGCAATTCGTTGTTCGTATTTATAATGCCTACGTATTCGCTTTTTTCGTCCGGATCGTCTGTTGTGCTTAAAAGCTCAGAGAAGCCTACTATCGCATTGAGGGGTGTACGAATTTCATGGCTCATATTCGCCAGGAAGGCAGACTTGAGACGGTCTGATTCTTCGGCCTTTTCTTTTGCCTTTCTTAGCTCAAGTTCCGTCATTTTAAGAGACGTAATATCTTCTTTTTTTACTACAACTCCCAGTAATTCCTCCTTATCATCCAATATAGGATTGGCCAATACGTGAATATATTGGTCTACTACACAATATTGTACCGCCTCTGCTGTTTTCCGCGTTTTCATCGCTTTAATAAGGGTACAATCGGTGCAATACGGTTCCACTCCACCTGGTATTATGCAGCAATTGTTCTCGCCAAATTCGGGGATACACGTAAATTGCACGTTGTTCCTCCACTTAATGCTGTAGTCCGGATTGATAAAAAGAATTGATGACTGTACATTATCCATGATGATCGTATTGTCAACTTGCAAATCCATCAAACGCTCGCTCAACTTATTAGAACGATAAAAGAAATAAGCCAACATAATGAGGAATAACAGCAGAATAATCGTTACAGCCAAAAGAATCTCATATCTGTACTCTACCAAAATGCTGATATCTTCGTTCATAAGAGTCGAATCAGCAGGAAGCAGGTTCATAGGGATATTGTTTTCCTTCAGTTTATCAGCATCAAAGACATAGTAGTTAGGGAGGATTTCTGCTTTCATATCTCCCATTTTGAGATAGCCGTTCTGTACATCGATCGTTAATTTAGCCAAATCTGCCCCAAGTGTCCGGTATTGAGGGACGTATCCTCCGACTGCCCAGTGTCCCAAACCCGTAAAGGAAAGCGTAAAGGCAGGAATATAGGGATTGGCAGACATCATGGCGTATGTAGCGTTTCCGATATAATAACTCTCGTTTACATCTACACGCCAAGTTCCTAACAAGATAGCCGTTTGTGGAGGTAGATTTCCGATTTGCTCGATGATGGTGTAGATGCTGTTCTTTCTCCCGTCAAGTAAAATAAGGTCAAGATCGTCTACTTTTCGCATTTCTTTTTCCACGTGTGCCTGCAGAGCCACTCCTCCGTAACTATTATCAGTAATCAGGGCAATATGCTTTGTTTCGGGATACAATTTGCGAATCAGATCCAGATTCTTTTCTACATCATACGAATACAAATATCCGGATATATTGGGATTGGCATCCAGTAGCGTTTTCACATCAAAGCTTTCGGGCGTCCATTCCGAAAGAACCACATTTGTATCCGGCAGCAACACGGCATTTTTACTTACCATAGCGCATAAGACGGGCACCTTTCCTTTCTTTTTCGGATCAATAGAAAGGTAAGAGGACCAACCTTCCTGCCCAAGTATTATAACGATTCCAGGGAGGTTTTCCCCTGAGTATTTCGCTATAATTTCTTCCATTTTCTGTTTCCATAAAGGCGCTTCAAAAAGGCTTTTACAGTTCATATTTTCTATAACAACAGAAGACGTACCCCCTAAACGCTTATACTCATCCAAAAACTCGGATATATTTTGCTTAGTATTACGTGTGTCAGGATTATAGGAACTAACGATCAGGATTCTTTCTTCGCCGTTAATAGAATAAACCGGAGTCAAAACAAACAGAAAACACACAAGAAAAACAAGTGATAGCAAACGATTATTGTTAGAGATAATTGGCATATCATTCTTCGTTATTGATGGATATATTTCTGTACAAAATTAATCATCATTCGCAACATAACTGCAAAATATTAAAAAATATTTTGGGTATCATCTTTTGGAAACCATAAACACTTTTTTATAGCGGCAAACATTACCTTGTTTATTGTAGAGCTCGGCAAAAAACACATAAATACCGGGAGCTAAATAAGTGCCATCATACGATTTTCCATCCCAAAGGAACTGCCCAAAAGTTCCTAACAGCTCATGATTAGCAATCTCGGCAACCCTATATCCGTTAATAGTAAAGACAAACGCGCGACAATTATAGCCTGGCTGGCTTAGCTGATAACGGATTTTATAAAGACCGTCTGCCATTAAAACGGGGGCTTCTACAAAAGAAGGGATGTTCTCTTCTTTTATCATAAACTGGGAATTCTGATATCCGGGAGTGCCGTAACGGGCTTCCGATGCTGCCGACGTCCAATTTGTAGCATTCTGCGTATCTGCGTTTGGGTCAATCCGCTCCAGAGCAACTCCTTTCTGATCTTTTATGGAGGCATCATGCCATCCGGAAGAATAGGTAACTTCATCAATAACCACCTCATCTTCTACGCGAAACAAGACCAGTGTAGAAGATGTATTTGCCAAAACCGGCAAGGAGAGTTCATACACAACATCAGGAGAAAGCAGGTTGTAAAAAGGCATTACATCCTTCATACTCTTTGTCAGCAAAAGATAGCCTTCCTCCTTTAGTAAAGGGATATTTCCTGAAAGAGGATAGCGGGTACTCAGCGAACCGTTCGCTTTGCGGATTGCAATAGCCAAACCAGCAAGTGAGAGAGACCGTCCGGATCGATTATATAGTTCGATATATTCGCTTCCACCAGTATAAGGATTGGGTAAAAGCTCGTTGAAAACGACATCACCCGGCTCTATCTTCTCAATGGGTTCTTGCCTGTTGTCATCTTCTTCGTCAAAATAGAGCTCCATGGCGAGGTCTACAAGTACACCTTGCCCGTCGTACAATTCCTCCCAATAAAGGTAGTATTCCCTACCCTCTGCGATCGGCATGGGGAAAGTAGCCTTTACGATTGACTTTGTCGCTCCATAACTTACCGATGTAGATGCTCCGAGCGGATCTATGACACAAACAGCGGTTGAGATATCCACTTCTCTGTCAAAAACGAACTGCAACTCCGTCGGACTTAATTGCTCTATATCGATCAAATCGACCTTTGAATCGTTCGCAGGCACCGTTTCATCCGGAATTTCCGTTACAGATAGGTTATCTATATAGAAGTTACTTTCCCGGCTTTTTACATACCGGAATTGCAGATTAATATATGCTTTCGGAGCATAAGGAAGATATCTCATGGTATACGAGCCCTCATGCGAATAGCCCTCCTCTCCTGTTTCTTTGGTATAAAGCGACCAGGACTCACCATTTTCTAACAGCAGGCGGATTGTTACAAAGCGTCCGGCTTCCAAGCGAGATTGCCCGCTGATACATAGTTTGGGAGAACGATTCCCTTCTTGCGAATAAAGGGATATCTTTCCGGAGTTATTCCCCGCTTGAATGTAATACACGATATCATCGTCCGAATAAACATGGATTCGCAGATTATTGGAATTAGAGGATTTAAAGCCCAGCATAACATCCAACTCCCAGCTCATATTACGGCTGTATGAAAGAGGGCAAAATAAGGAAGCATCCCCGGCCTTTCCTTTAGGAGAAACAAACTGCAACTGCCCTTCCTCATTAATGGAAAACATATCTATATCACCTGTCCAAGGGTTTTCGGAAATAATTTCCGGTCCGGAGAAAGACTCTGCGAATTGCGCAAAAGCACAAAATGGAAGTAAAAGGGCTAAAAACAACAATATTTGTTTCATAGTTAAAGGGTTTTGTAATATTTTTATCTATCTTTGCGCACTATTTTCAACAAGTTTATAAAAGCATGCTGAAATGCGCATGCAAATATATACAGGTTTAATAATAAAACAAATTAATCAGCGCTTAAAATGAAAGTAGCAATTGTTGGTGTAAGTGGAGCCGTAGGACAAGAATTCCTGCGTGTACTCGACGAAAGAAATTTCCCGCTGGATGAACTTGTTCTTTTTGGTTCATCCCGTAGTGCCGGACGTGTTTATTCCTTCCGTGGTAAACAGTACACCGTGAAAGAATTAAAACACAACGACGACTTTAAGGGAATCGACGTTGCTTTTGTTTCAGCCGGCGGTGGTACATCTGTTGATTTTGCCGAAACAATCACAAAACACGGAACTGTGATGATCGACAACTCAAGTGCTTTCCGTATGGATAAGGATGTGCCATTGGTAGTGCCCGAAGTAAATGCAGAAGATGCGTTGAACCGTCCACGCGGTATCATCGCCAACCCAAATTGTACAACCATACAGATGGTTGTAGCGTTAAAAGCTATAGAGAATTTATCACATATAAAACGGGTACACGTATCTACTTATCAGGCTGCCAGCGGAGCCGGTGCCACAGCCATGGCCGAACTGGTTAAACAATACGAACAAATACTGAAAGGTGAAGAGCCTACGGTAGAGAAGTTTGCCTACCAATTAGCATACAACCTGATTCCCCAGGTAGACGTTTTCACCGAAAACGGATACACCAAAGAAGAGATGAAGATGTATAATGAAACACGCAAGATTATGCATACCGACATCGAAGTAAGCGCTACCTGCGTACGCGTACCAGTCCTTCGCGCCCATAGCGAAGTAACCTGGGTGGAAACAGAGCGCCCCATCAGCATAGAAGAGGCTCGTAAAGCATTTGCCGAAGCCGACGGAATCATCTTACAAGACGAACCGAGCAACAAAGAATACCCGATGCCACTGTTCGTAGCAGACAAAGAACCTGTCTATGTAGGACGCATCCGCAAAGACCTGACAAACCCGAACGGACTCACATTCTGGACCGTAAGTGACCAAATCAAGAAAGGTGCTGCCCTGAATGCCGTCCAAATCGCAGAATATCTTATCAAGGTGAAAAATATCTAACCACAAAGGATTATTCATCTTAAAAGGTTATCCCAAAAAGGATAGCCTTTTTTCATTTAACACATATCCCGATTAAAATACTAATAAACAGGAAGTTTCGTTTGTTTTTCTAGCGTAAAACTAAAAGTTTCACCTGGGTGAGAATTTTTTCTCATGCCGTTGAGAAAAAGTTCTCATGCGGGTGAGAAAAAATTCTCATCGGCATGAAACTTTTACTTCACCCGATAAACTATCACTCTTGCGTTTGCTTCGATGTGGATGGTGAATGTATCGCCTAGCGCTTCGTTTAAAGAGCCTTGCCACCAAGAGATTATACGGCGATTTGTTATGGGCCAGCGCAGACCTTCGGTCGTTATTTTGCCTTCGGGGTAGAGGGCGAAGAGGGAGACTTGCTGTCCCGGTCGGCTTTCAAAGGTGGTTGTTTCTTGTATGGGGGTGAACAGGCCGTAATCCGTGAGCATTTCTACCTGGTCTAGCTCTTCGATATAATCGGCCAGTAATGAGATATTTCCTATGGTATGATCTTCACGCAGACCTGTCGCGCCGACAATCAAAACCGCCTTTTCACCGAGTCGGCAAGCCAATTGAACGGCTTTTGTCAGGTCGTTTGTCTCCTGTCCCTTATCTTCGTGGATTCGGTCGGCATATCGTTGCTTTAATTCGTTTGGAATACTATCCATGTCGCCAATGATAGCCGAAGGGGTAAAGTCCCGCGTATGGAGTGCTTCTACCGCCCCGTCGCAGGCGATGATAACAGAAGCTTCCCTCAGCCTTTCCAACGCGTATGAAGAGGTTGGAAAGCTCCCGTTAGCCACAATTACACAGTTATATTGTTTCTGCATTTACTTTTGTTCCTTTCTTTATCCAGGTATATAAGCCCAATAGCGACAACAAGGCATAGCAAAGATAAAGAAACATTGTGGGATACAAATCCCGTAGATAATAAATATAAATGGAGACAGCATTCGCCACAATCCAGAAATACCAATGTTCAATGATACGCCGCGCCAGCATCCAGGTAGCCACAATCCCCACGGCTGTAGTAAAAGCATCGCCCAGAGGTACCGGAGAATCGGTGAAATGGGACAAAACATAATAAATCGCTCCAAAAGCTCCTCCCGTTAAAGCAAGCAAGCCCAATAACAGAGGCAAGCCGGCATGCCGGTAAATCACCCCCCGACCCCCTGAAGGGGGGGGTGAAGAAGTTTCTTCCGTCTGCCCCCCCTTTAGGGGGTTGGGGGGTGCCATCCACAGCCAAAAGCCATACACGCTAATTAACACATAATAAACCTGCAACCCCATATCAGCATATATCTTGGCAAAGAAAAAGACAAAGACATACACCAGAGAAGTAACAAACCCCACTACCCACATGACCGGATGCTGCTTCACCTCCAGTATCATGTATATCAAACCCGTTATAACGCCAAAGTATTCTAACACTTTTTTAATTATAAATTGTTAATTATTAATCATTCACCATTTATAATTAACAATTAATACTTAAACGTGATTCTTGCCATTGCATTTGTGCCGGCTTGGGTGAAGTAGCCGTCATCTTTCTTACGAACGCCTTCTTCTATATAGGAATACACCCAGGCGTTTGTTTCGTATTTCTCGTTGAAAAGGTTATTTACCGTTACATCTACAGCCACTTCCTTCATGAACTTTAGTTTGAAAACATAGCCTACGCGCAGATTGTTCACAAAGTAGGCGTCTATCGAGCGGTCTTTGTCGGACGTATTATCCGCATACTGCCGACTGACATACTGTGAATTGAAACTGGCGGAGAAGCCTTTCCAGGAGAAGTCGAACATGCTATTAGCTATTACATCCGGTGAAAAGGCGATATGAGTTGTTCCCAGATAGTTGGTAGCTTGTTCGCCGGTATCCCAATTGTCGATAAATTCGACAAAATTCTTGATCCTGTTGCGGCTTAATGTCAGATTAGCATTCCAGTCCAGCCAAGGGGTAATGCTTACTCCTCCGGTTAGTTCTACTCCCATCCGGTAGCTGTCTTTGATATTGGTGGTAAGCGCCTCGCCTATCTCGCTGATCTTGCCCGAAAGGATCAACTGGTTATCATAATCCATATAATAGAGATTGGCTCCTACATGGAAGTTTGCCCTCCGATAGCTATAGCCCGCTTCGTAGTCGTACAGGGTTTCATGAGTGGGATGTTCGTTGACTCCTGCCTCTGTGAAGTTATCCCGGCTCGGCTCCCGGTTGGCTATAGAGAAGGATACAAAGGCATTATGCCCCTCGCGGTTATAATTCAGCCCCAGCTTGGGATTGAAGAAGTTCCAGTTTTTATCGATATCCACATGGTCGCCCGCTTTGTCGTCACTTCCTTTGATGGTGTAATCTATCCCACGGTATTGCAGGTCTACATATCCATTCAAAGACGGATGGAACAGCCAGTTGGCTTTCACGTATGAGCTGTAATCGAGCTTCTCGCCTCTGTTCCGGTAATATTCGTAATCTGGAGAAGGCAAGGTATTAGCTGCTTTCGTCCACATCACCCGTCCGAAATGGTCGCATACATAGTTATTTACAGCTCCTCCTATGGTTAGCTGTAAGCGATCATTCCGGTAGTTTGCGCTATAAATGCCTCCGTAGAAATCACTCTCCAACCACTTCCGGCGTACCAGGTCTGTTTTCTTTACAGTATTTCCTTCCGGGTCGATGTAGTTTTCCAACTTATAGCTGGCAAACTTCGCTCCCCCCTTATAATCTTCATAGTAACCATTTCCGGGGGTATAGTGCAAAGTCAGGTTCATATCCCAATTGCTGCCCAGGCGTTGGCTGGCAATCAGATGATAATGCTCCTGCCAATAGTTGTCTGTTTGGTTATTATAAAACTTTTCCACTCCGTTTTCTTCGTATTTACCGCAAGGGTTATACGTTCGGTTGCCTGTTTTCAACAGATGCGACGGCACCCCGTTCCATGCCTGATAAGTCTTTTCCGAACTGCCGAAGGTTTGAAACTTAAGCAACGTTTGATCGCCATACCAGGCAGCAGAAATATAATACGAACTCATTTTAGCCGAAGCCCGGTCGATAAAGCCATCACTCCGGATATCCGAATAGCGGGCATCAAACACAAAGTGATCGTACAGCAAACCCGTTCCGCCCTTCGCCATATGCTTCACCGTCCCGAAGGAACCGGCTGACAAACTATACTCTCCATACGGTTCCATCGACGGATTTTCCGTTTGCATCGATACGGTAGCCCCAAAGGCCGCTGCTCCGTTGGTAGAAGTTCCTACCCCCCTCTGTATCTGTATATTCTGCACCGAAGAGGCAAAATCAGGCATATTCACCCAAAACACCGTATGCGACTCGGCATCATTCACTGGCACACCATTTACCGTAATATTGATACGATTGGCGTCCGTTCCACGGATACGGAAACCGGAATAACCGATACCTGTTCCTGCATCGGAAGTCATAATAACAGAGGGGGTTTGGGCAATCAGGGAAGGAATCCCCTGCCCGTCGTTCCGTTTCGAAAGCTCATCTTTTGAGATGTCGCTATAGGCAACAGGCGTTCCTTTTACTGCTTTGGTGGCAGTAATCACTACTTCATTCAGCGAAATGTCTTTTGTTACTTTAAGAGAATCTACCGGCTGTTCATCGCCGTACATGGCAGCCGGCATCAACAACATGGCTACCCCAATTAAACATACACTTTTCATCCTTAGTCAATTTACTAATTAAACTTGTTAGTTGAATAGGATAGGAGTGTTTATAGAAGAAATATACCGGATAAGTGCGGCCGCACCTTATCCTAATTCCCTTCGTCGGTATTATCCGCATCAGGTTATATGGGTATAATCTCAGCCTGTAATTTGCATCGTTTCCGACACAACAACAAGCACCCCTTAGTATTCGGGGCACAAAGGAAACAAAAAAACAGCAAATAACAATTCTTTCTACGGGAAAAGAAAAAAGGCCATTGCAGAAAAATCCGCAACAGCCTTTTATATATATAGATTTGGCGTTAATATTACATCTTAGGACCTTCTCCCCATTGAGGAGCTCCCTTGTCTTGCCATACACGTTCAGAGTTCAGGATTGTTCCTGAGCCAACAGTGTATCCCTGATCTTTATAAGATTCCATCAAAACATTATACATCAAATCCGTTGGAGAAGGCTGGTTCAAAGCCATACGACGAGGTATAGAAGTCGTAGGAACCTGCGTATAATTCACACGATTCAGAATATCAGATCCGATTTTAGGAACACCCGAACGACGGGCAGTAGCATAAAGATCGATCGGCTGCATGAAGAAATGCACCAACTGCTGGATATACACCTTTTCAAGGTCGGTAGCCGCATTACCGGTTAACTGATACTTCTTATTACCCATCATTGTTTCGATCTCACCGCTTACCAAGTCGATTGCCTTTTCGTGCGGATCGTAGTTGTAAGTTGTTCCGTAATAAGGAATTTTGTTATTCTTTGCCAAGCGGTCATATTCCTTTACTGAAGCCTCAAGCGCTTTATTGAAATAAGCATCAGCTGAAGCAGGAAGATTAGCTCCCAACAGCTTAAACTCAGCCAGATAAAGGTTTACTTCAGCGGTCGTCATATAAATACCCCACCAAGGAGTAGCTGTCTTGTCTTCAATAGCAGCATCGCCCGGAACAGTCGGATAAGTAAACTCTACTCGTCCATAGATCATCTCTGTCTGGAACATAGAGTAAGGACGATAGGTATAGTTTTCATTATAACGGCATTGTACCGAATAGTTAAACCAATCACCGTATGTACCGGCCTGTTGTCCCGCATCGAAAGCCAAAGGCAATCCATAATAACGTACCCAAGGCTCGCCTGCGCCTTTCCAGCCCTTGAATTGATAGAGACCATCTGCTCCTACTTCGTAGTCTACGTTGTCTAAGATGTATTTAGGAACATCCTTTTCACGTTTTGCGTCAAAGAACAATTGAACTACTTTTGAGTTCCAGCTATTCTTTCTGAATACGAAGCGTACGCGTGGATCACGGTTTTCAACCATAAAGTCAATCATTGTTTGAGAACCACCGATTCCTGCCAAAACACCGTTATTCCAGTGGTATGCATAATCATCGCTTGTAGTACTTGCTTTAGCTTTGTTGAAAAGGAAATCGTCGGCTTCGCCATCCAGCACTCCACAAGAAGCAGAAGCTACTTCCTGAGCAATGCTCAACGCTTTTGCACGGTTCTGGCTGATCAGACGGGCAGCGATCTTCAGTTTCAAAGAGTTTGCCAACTTGGCCCACTTTTTTACATCTCCGTTATAAATCACATCCTGTGATGCCTGAAATACCTGTCCGGCAGCGTTGCTTAACACGTCGATATCCTTGTCCAGGTCATTCAACCAAAGGTTGTACAAGTCTTCTACCTTATCATATTTAGGGGTCAATGTACCGCCATGAGCTGCCTGTGCAGCTTCTGTGTATGGGATGTTACCAATGAAATCGGTGTCAAAGATTCCCATATATACACATAATACATCCAAAGCAGCAGCATATTGTGCATACTTAGCACTTTCTTCTTCGTCCATCAAAGAACGGGCATGTGCCAGTTCGTTCGCATATTTCAGTACATCTATCACTCCCAATCCTTGTTCAGGTGCACCATCGGCAAGAGATGAAGATACTCCGCCGGTAGAAACACCGGCTTGTGTCCAGGCAAATATTTCCGAAGCATTGTAGAACCAATAGGTATATCCTTGCGGCTCGAATGCCAGTACTGCTTGCGCAAACAAGTAAGACGGATTTCCGTCGGTTACGGCTGCGGGATCTGTATTTATTTCTGCAAAATCATCTTTACAGCTACCGAATGACAGCGCCAGGAGAGCCAAAGCAGAAGTCAATAATATTTTATATTTTTTCATTTTGTAATTTATCAAAAGTTATTTTCTTACTTTTCCTTTATACACGTTTAGAAGCCAACATTCAGGGTGAAAGTGTAACTGGATGTTACGCCCTGGAAGGAACGAACACGAAATTCACCTGATGCTGTACCAGCTACCGACTCCGGATTTTCTCCGTTAGGCATTGAATTCAGCAAATAACCCAGGTTGTGACCGGCAAGAGTCAGATTCAAGCTCTTAGCTTTCAGTTTCTGACAGAAAGCAGTAGGTACCCGATAGCTAAGCGAAACATCGCGTAAAGCAATATAATTTAGCTTTTTCACCCAAGCATCAGACACAACACCATAATTACGTCCGGCCATTGTCCAAGCGTTATTTCTATAATTCCATGCAGAAGCATGTGTAGGCTCGATCACGCCTTTATCAATCAATTCCTGATATGATTCACCTTCTTTGGAAACGCCCCCTGACTGTACGGTATAAACCGAACCGTTAGGCTGTGTAATAGTTGTACCTGTAGGGAAGAGTCCGCTAGGAACTACTCCGTCGTGATAAGTTAATCCGTCATAACCGGAAGTCCAGCTAACGCCACCATGTCCGGGAGTTCCGTCAAGAGATTTCTTTGTATAACCATATGCTGTACCATAACGAGAGTTGTATGAAGCTACATATCCGCCAAAACGCATATCCAGACCAACATATAGAGAGAAGTTTTTATACTTCAGATTAGTAGATACAGAGCCCAGGAAGTCGGGAACCATAGATCCGATTTCATAGATTTCAGCTTCATTACGCAAATAGTTTGCACGTCTCATTGACTCTGTCCATACAAGGATAGGCAGGCCGGAAGACTTATCGAACTTCAGATAACTGTCTGTCATTAATGTACCATAAGAAGAACCTACTTTTGCTACTGAACCAATTCGGTAGTTACCATAGGCTACATCACCACTTAACACGATATAATCAGCTACGTTTTCGTGTAGAGAAATAACCTTGTTCTGGTTCTTAGTATAGGTCATGTTTATATCCCATTCCCAGTCTTTCGTACGAACAGGCACAACAGTTGCAGCGATTTCAACCCCTTTATTCTGGATATTACCTGCATTGATGATCTGCTTTTTGATACCTGATTGGTAAGGTACATCAATCGTCATGATCTGGTCTTTCGTGTTTTCTTTGTAGTATGTAAAGTCAATACCAAAACGATTGTCTACAAAACGCCAGTCTAAACCAACTTCCCAGGCATTCTTACGCTCAGGTTTCAGGTTAGCACTGGCTACTGTTGTAGGAAGTTCCAATCCATAATAGTTAGAAGCGCTTGAAGTTGAAGTAGTCAGCTTATAAGCCGAATTGATTGAATAAGGGTCGGTATCGTTACCAACCTGTGCCCATGAAGCACGTACTTTAGCAAATGAAACCCATGTAGGCAATTCATCTCTGAAAGTATTGGTCAACAACCATGAACCATTTACAGAAGGGTAGAAATACGAGTAAGTTCCGTGAGAATCGCTATATACCAGGGAAGAAGACCAGTCATTACGCCCTGTAACATCTACAAACACCTGATCTCTCCAGCTTACGCCAGCCATAAAGGCAACAGAGAACATTCTCTTTCTGTCTTTAATTTTCGCTTCATAGTTCGGAGTCTTTTGGGAGTTTTCAATAAAATACTGTCCGGGAACAACCAAACCATCTTTTGTGCTGATTTGCTGATACTGACGGAAGTTTTCATAATACTCTCCCCGTACAAAACCGTTCACAGCCCAGTCTCCGAACGTTTTATTTGCCAAGAAGTTAACGTTCAGGTTCGTTTGCTCTTTTGTATTAAGTTTCATCTCGTATTTTCCGGCAGCGCTTTCTGTGTTTCCTGTATTGGCATAACCCTGTCCCAGTTCTTTTCCTTCGTAGCGGGTATAATAATAGTTGTAGCTACCTTCCGTGTTGAATTTCAACCAGTCCAACAAGTCTACTTCCAATTTAACAACCGGACGAACCGATGTTTCTTTCTGCTCATATGTATTTTCATACAATCTCCACCAGATACCACGTCCCGGCATATTTCCGTATTGGTCGCCATAGCTGTTGCTCGCCAAACCTCCGTGTGCACCTTTATATAGTTTCTTTGAGTAAGAAGGATCGTATTCACGTCCCCAGTTACCGTTTACAAACTGCTCACCAATATTGATTTGCGGGTTTTTAGGCATTGAATTGGCAAATGACATGCTGATATCCAACTTAACCCGGTCTGTAATTTTATGAGAAGCTTTTCCTAAGAAAGAAAATCTTTTAAACTCATTGTTAGGCAATGTTCCACTGGCATAACGGAATCCCATAGAGGTATAGAATGTTGTTTTGTCATTCCCTCCGTTGATAGCGATATTTGTATTGGAGTTAAAGCCTTTGTTATACGCATCCTTAAAGTTATTCTTCTGAGGGCTGTATGCACGATAAGTTCCGTCATAATACTCTATTTCGCGTCCGTCGAAAGGAGTACCAAAACTCATGCCCTGAAGAGGCAGCAAACTAACCCGTCCGTCATTGTTATAAGAGAACTGGCGGTGATTGTCAAAGATATAGTAGTCGCCATTGGCATCTTTGTCTCCGTATTCTACATATCCGGAAGCTGTTCCGTTACCAAATACATTTTGCAGATCCGGAGCTGATGTTACAGCGTCAATACCTACTGTCTGAGTGAATTGGATTCCCAAGCCCTGATTAGTCTTACCACTCTTAGTAGTGATAACAACTGCTCCGTTTAGTCCACGTGAACCATACAAAGCTGTAGCGGCAGCACCTTTCAGCACAGATACAGTTTCGAAATCAGAAGGGTTCAGGTTTTTCAGTTCGTTTCCGAAGTCATCCGGGTTTCCGGCCCAGTCGGGGTTACCTTCCTTGATATCATTAGACAGGATAACACCATCTACCACATAGATAGGTTGGTTATTCTTGCCCAATGTCGATACACCACGTATCTGTATTTTGGAAGAACCGAACATACCACCATCAGAACCGGAGATTTCCAAACCGGCAACTTTTCCTTGCAAAGCAGAAACCGGATTAAGTAGGTTTGTGTTTAATTCATCACCTTTCAATTCTTTCATGGCGTATCCCAAGGATTTTTCAGAACGCTTCATACCCAAAGCAGTAACAACTACTTCGTCCAACGCCTGCGTATCTTCAGAAAGATTGATTTGCAAAGACGTTTGGTTGGTTATCTTAATCTCCTGGGTAACATAACCAAGAAACGCAACAACCAGTGTTTGACCATCGGCCACATCTATAGAAAAATTCCCATTGATATCGGAAATAGTCCCTAAAGTGGTTCCTTTAATCGCAATAGATGCTCCGGCTACAGAACCAAAAGCATCATTAACAGTTCCGGTGACTTTCCGTTTCTGTTGAGCAACCCCAGTCTCTTCATTGAATATCGTTGTGTTCTCTGTTGCATGCATAGTCACAGAGCACAAACACATAGCCAATAACAAAGCACTGATCAGCTTGTTCTTTTTCTGCATAATAGATAGTTTTTAAAATTTGTAATTAAATGATAAGGGTAATTCGATTTACGTTTGGCATTCCCTTAATATTTGTATTTTTAAATATTTTCACAAAAGTATTAAAGAATCCTTCCGAGTTATTTTATAGCAGGTTATTTCATCTTATCATATAGTTTCGTGTACAATTTTAGTATGTTAACGTACAATTTTAGTATATTTGCACTTTCATTTTATAATGCACCTAACACAATCTAAATGAGCATAAATGAGAAGGTATATTCTACTAATATTTACATTAATTGCCTTTCTTTGCCAAAACCTGATCGGACAAGGGATCTATTACCAAACATTAGGTAATAAGCAGGGGCTTTCGCAACTGTCGGCCGTATCGTTCTGGCAAGATAACATCGGGAGAATATGGATTGGGAATGACGCACTGAACCGCTACGACGGAGAAGACGTTAAAGTTTTCCGCGCATCAGAACACCTGAATGGAATAGAGGATTCAAATATTCACTCGCTTTGTGGAAATGATTCTATTCTCTTTTTCCTGGCAGAGAATTCGCTGGTCAGCTTCAACCTGACACTCGAAACCTTCCACAACCCGGATATTTTTACTTATTCCATTTGCTATTCAAACGGCAAGGTATATTATATGTCCAGAAACGGGCTATTTTCCGCGTATGACTGGGAGACAAATACTTCCGAAACAATCGTGTCCCTACCCGATACCCTGATAGGCTCCGATTTTATCCTTGAAAAGGAAGAAGGAGAGTTCTGGGTAGCGACTCCTTCCGGCGTATTTGTCGTCAACGAGGATGAGAAAAGAGTAACCAACAGGATATTAACCGACGAACACATTGTCTACCTGCACAAAGATTTCCAGGGGTATATCTGGATGGCTACACAAAACCATAAAATATTTCTATATACACCCGAACAAGAAGTTATACCTTTAGAAATCAAAGGAAATAAACAACTCTCCGCCCCAGTTTTCTCAAACAGTATTTTCTGTATCCAGGAAGATATAAAAGGTACAATATGGATAGGCACTCTTACGGGCATCTACCGTCTCACAAGAGAAAAGGGTACAACCGGATTCATTCTGCAAGACCATATACTGAGTGAGTCAACCATATATGCCCTTTTTTCCGATAAACAGGGCACCATATGGATCGGCTCCTATTACGGAGACGTGAAATACTTCAACCCCTCTGCCGACAATTACACCTATTATTCTACAGACGAAAGCAATCCAAGCCGCCTGCACGGAGCAGTCATAGGGCAAATCACAAAAGACAAGGATGGCAATATGTACTTTGCCTCCGAAGGTAGCGGGATTAACATCTTACGGGCCGGCAGCAATACGTTTGAACATATTACGATGGAAAACGGCTTGCCGCAGAACAAAATCAGGGATCTATGGTATGATGAGGAGCACGACAGACTCTTTATCAGTGCCTATATGGAAGGGCTTTGCTACCTGGATCTGAAAACAGACAAAATAGTTCCGGTAAAGCATGGAGCTTTGGAAACCATACATCAGCGGATTGTTGAAAGCATCCAGCCGTATAAAAATGAGCTGATTTTGCGGACACAGAACGGCTTGTTCAGGTTAAACAGATCTACGCTCGAAATTCATCCTTTCTTTGAAGAAAAAGAACTAAAAGAACGATGTTCCGGGATCATTCGCTCCGTTTTCATCGATGAGAAAGACATGATGTGGGTCTCTTCATTCCGACATGGATTGTTCACCATTGATCTGAAAAAGAAGAAAATACTTAAACAATATGGAGACGGGATCAAAGAAGACAGCAAAATACCCAGTGCTGTAATCAAAATAGGTGGAGATAGTAAATATGGACTCTACTTTGTAACACTTAAGTCGGGCATATTAAAGTATATTGAAGCCCCGGACACATTCCAGGTATTCAATAAAGAAGAGCATCAGTTATTGAGTAATATCTGTTATAATCTGGCCTTTACCCCAAATGGGAAACTGGTGGTTACATCCAACAAAGGTATTTCTCTACTGGACATATCCGCCGACAACAAAATTACCTCCTCATACAGTATCCGGATCAATCCCACATCGCCCTTAACGGCTTTTATCGGCGATTGCGGACTCTATGTTTCATCAGGAGAAGATGATCGTATCTATGCAGGCGGAATATATGGGCTCTTTTGTTTCTCAGAAAAAGACCTTCCTGTAGAACAGGATGCTTATTCGCTGTTTTTTAGCTCGTTACTCATAAATAATGAGGATATTTCTCCGGCATCATCCTTACTCGACAAAAGCTTCTATCAGACGCAAAAGCTGATACTGCCCTATAATAAGAATACCCTGAGCATCAAATTCGCCTCTTCCAACTACCTGTCTTCCCGTACATCGCAATATACTTATAGATTAGAGGGATTAGATGAATTCTGGACAGATATAAATCACAAAACCATCATTTACAACTCACTTCGTCCCGGCAACTATAAGCTGGTTGTACGAGAGCTGGGCAATTCTTCGAAAGTAGCAGAATTGGCCATCACCGTTAAACCGCCGATATGGGCTACCTGGCCGGCTATTATTGCCTATTTCCTTATTATATCATTTATTCTTTGGCGAATTATCCGCTCCAACAGAAGTAAATCCATGCTACAGGCTTCCCTTGAGATGGAACGACGAGAAATGAGTCGCATAGAGGAAAGCAACCGGAACAAGATGGATTTCTTCATTAATATATCCAATGAATTCCGTACCCCTCTCACCTTAATTCTTTCACAATTGGAACGACTAATATCCGACGTTCCTGCCATTGGTAAAAGCAAGATTGAAAAGATAAAGACACAAGCGGTCCGCCTGCAAGAGCTGACATCCGAGATGCTTGACTTCAGGAGAATAGAGCAAGACAATCTGTCGTTGAAAGTCAGGAATTATTCCATAGACGAGTTCCTGCAAGGCATTTACTCTACCTTCCGTGATTATGCCGTAGAAAAAAGCCTTTCATTCCGGTACAACAGCATTAACGATAACACCCAGCTATGGTTTGACCAAAAGCAGATGCAAAGGGTGTTTTACAATTTGCTTTCCTTCATTTTTAAAATTGCCTCACCTAAAGATAATATAACGCTCTCTTTACACTACAAAAGCGGGCTTGCACGCATTTATATCACACATAAAGTGACAAGTAAAGGAGAGAAAGACATCGATAAGTTCATCGAGATACTCAACGATGAGAACAAGCTATATCCAGATATATCTTCACTGCCCGACGGAGCCATCGGCATTGTCTTCAGCAAAGGAATAATTGATCTGCACAAAGGAAATATCTCGGTTATCCAGGAAGAAAGCAAACGGATTTTAATAATTGAATTACAGACCGGAAATTCCCACTTCGACAATATCGACACAGAAGACCAGGTAGAGGAACTACAAAGCTCTTTACCGGCCAGTATGACGAAACTGCTGGAAGATGATCCTTTCTGGAAAGAATACGATGAAAAGCAGGTGAAAAACTTCCACATGTACCTTGTAGAAGAAGACTATGAAATGCGCAAGCTACTGAAAGAATCTTTTTCACACATATATGAGGTAACGGAGTTCCAGGATGCAGAAACAGCTTATGAAGCGGCTGTAAAAGAGAAACCGGACATCATCCTTAGCAAAGTCAATCTGCCGGGTATTTCCGGGATAGAAATGTGTCATATGCTGAAGTCCAATATTCAGACGTATCATATTCCTCTTGTTTTGTTAAGCTCACATCCTACGGAAGAACAGAATATTGAAAGCATCCGGGCCGGAGCCGAGTACTATATCGTACAACCTTTCAACATTCGTATTCTCTTCCTTCGCTGCAATTATCTGGTGAAGAACAGGAGGAAAATGCTTCAACAGATACCTACCCCCGAAGATCACGAAATGGAAGAAATGGCCACAAATGAAAAGGAACAGGAATTCCTAAGCATGGCAAAGCAGATTGTGGAAGAAAACTGGAGCAATACACACTTCGATATCTCGCTCTGGAGCCGCGAACTGGGGATAGGGCGTACCCGCTTCTTCAACCAGATAAAAAGCATCACGGGTATGACGCCCAACGAGTATCTCCTTTTGTTAAAGCTCAACAGGAGTCAGACGTTGTTGCAAGACAAGAACAATCTCACAATTGCAGAAATAGCCTATCAGTTAGGATTTTCAAACCCGGCCTATTTCAGCAAATGCTTCAAGAAGCAATTTGGTGTCACCCCCCAGGAATACAAAAGGAAGAAGTAGCCTTCTTCCTTTCTGCATATCCTTATACTTGTTCGAGTGTTGTTTTTATAAAGTTCCAGACTTTCTCTACTGAAGGGATGTTGATTCGTTCATCCGGTGAATGAGGGAATTGCAAGTCGGGACCGATAGAGATCATATCCATATCCGGATAGATTCCTTGTATGATGCCACATTCCAGTCCGGCGTGCATTACTTTTACGGAAGGTTTGCGCCCGTACAGTTTCTCATACGTTTCCAACATCAGTTTCAACACGGGAGAATCGATGTTTGGCTGCCAGCCATTATATGCTCCTCCGTATTCCACTTTAGCACCTGCCAGGGCAAAGACGCTCTCCAGGCTGGAGCATAGGGCGGCTTTCCGGCTTTCCGAAGAGCTACGCACCAGTATTTTTACTTCAATCAGTCCGTTAGAAGAGGTTACTACAGCCAGGTTGGACGACGATTCCACCGTTCCGGGGAAATCGCTCAACATACTGATTACTCCGTTCTGGCAGCCTTCTATGGCATTGATCAAATCGTCTTGTATCTCTTCCGGTATCAGGGTAGAAGGAATATCTATCTTCTCAGCTGTAAAGCTAATGCCATCTTCTATTCCTTTATATTCTTCTCTATATAGTTCCTGGTAATCGGAAACCATTTCCCACAGGATTTCCGCGTTTTCTTCGGGAATCGTTACTACGGCAAAGGCTTCGCGCGGGATCGCATTGCGCAACGACCCACCTTCTACGGAAGAGAGGCGCACGGCAGACTCCGAAACGGCATCCTTCAGGAAGCGGAACATCAGCTTGTTTGCATTGGCACGCCCCAGGTGGATATCTACACCCGAATGCCCGCCTTTCAGACCGGTCAGACTCAGCTTTACAGCCACATCGCCTTCCGGTATATACGAATCTTCTTTAAATTGCAGAGAAATATTCAGGTCTGCCCCGCCGGCACATCCCACAAACAGTTCGCCTTCTTCTTCCGAATCACAGTTGATCAGGGTACGGCCTTTCAGGAAGCCCGGTTTCAAACCAAAGGCACCATCCATACCTACCTCTTCATCTACTGTAAAAAGCGCTTCTATGGGTCCGTGACTCAAGGTATTGTCAGACAATACAGCCATAGACAGGGCAGCTCCTATTCCATTATCGGCACCCAGCGTAGTATCACGGGCAGTTACCCACTCGCCTTCCACGTAGGCATCGATAGGATCTGTTAGAAAATCATGTTGTACAGAGGAATTCTTCTGCGGCACCATATCCAGGTGAGACTGTAGGATGATGGTTTTACGTCCTTCCATACCGAGGGTGGCAGGCTTGCGGATAAGCACATTTCCTACTTCGTCTTGCAACGTTTCTAGTCCCAATCCTTTACCAAAGCCCACGACAAAGCGAGTTACAGCTTCCATATGACCGGTAGGACGAGGAATTTGGGTTAGTTCATAAAAATATCCCCACACATGTTTTGGCGAAAGGTTCTTGATCTCTGCTGACATAATTCTATCATTTTAAATTCCCTCAAATATAAAGAATATTTTGATTAAAGAACTCAGAAAACGATTCACTCTCTTGTTTTTTCTTTATTTTTACAAAAACAACTCTCGACAATATGAAACAAAGTCTGCTATTTAACCTGTTACTGTTACTCACATTATTGTTTTCAACCGTTGCGCAAGCCCAAACAAGAAGAATTTCCGGCCTGGTAAAGGACGAGATCGGAGAGCCCATCATCGGGGCGTCTATTCTACTGAAAGGAACTACTACAGGAACGATATCCTCCATTGATGGTACGTTTGAACTGATAATTACCCCCGATACTCCATCCCCGACCTTGGTTGTATCGTTTATCGGATACATTACACATGAGATAGAGATTGGTGACAAAGATCATTACGAAGTGGTGATGACAGAAGATCACCAAACGCTCGACGAAGTGGTAATTGTAGGATATGGTGTACAGGCACAAAGAAGCCTCTCGGGCTCTATAAGCAGTATTTCCGCAAAGAGCTTACAGGGAAAAGACGGCAAAGATAAAAAAGCTACTACCTGGAAACGTTCCGGTATGGCAGACAATTCCATCCGGCTGGAAGTGGGAGACAATGATTTCATCCCTCTTGAAGCCTCACAAATAGCTATCCAGATCGATGGATTCAGGGTACGGGTATTGATGGATTGCTTTTTCTTCAACGATAAAAAGGATGGTTTGGAGGGTGTTTTCAAACTAAAACTGCCTACCGATGCAACACCCTATTATTTTGCATTCGGAGAGACCGAATACCTGGATGAAAGCGACAAAGAGATTCCTTACATCATGTATGAGCCGGATAAATTCAACCTGACGTACAAAGGTATTGAAGATATGAGTGATCGGGAATGGGACAACGTAAAAGAGGCACGTATCGTATCGAAGCAGAAAGCTGCCAAAGCGTATGAACAGACCGTTTCAGCCAATATCGATCCGGCATTGATGGAATGGGGAGGAGCCGATATGTTTTCATGCCGTGTATTCCCGCTGGCGATGGATAAGCTGCACCGTGTCGTTATCGGTTACGACCTGAACATGACAGAAGCCTACGATTTCAGGGAATATATCTTGTCTTTACCTAAAACAGAGAAAGACCTTCAGGTTGATATCTCTGCCCATCACTCCGGCAGTCTTCCTCTGGAAATACAGCCTCAGTTAGCCCCACAGTATACAACGGGCGGACGGACGTATTACACGATCAAAAATCCCAAACAAAAAGAATATACGATTCATTACAACAGCATACAGCCGGTGATGCTTGTTCAGTCGGAAAGCGACGATGAAAACGAAAATATCGCTTATTTCGGAGCCAACTACAGGGTAGAACTTCCGGAACACATGCAGGAAGACATACCCGAAGATGCCGTTTTCCTGTTGGATGTCTCTTTAAGTTCAAATCCCGATAAGTTCAACGTATGGCTCAAACTTATGGACGAAATACTTACTCAGAACCGGGATATTATCAAGCGCTTTGGCGTTCTCTGCTTCAATATCGACCATTTCTGGTACAAGAATTATTACGAAAAGAACAATTACTACAACCTGAACGGATTCCTTACTTATGCCAATACACTGGCTTTGGAAGGGGCGACCAATATAGCCGATGCCCTTACAGAAGCCTCTGTTCCTTCCTGGCTCAAAGAAAACAAGGCGAAACATATTTTCCTGATGAGTGATGCAGATTACAACTGGGGCGAAACAAACAAACATTCATTCATCAAGACACTCCATAAAGGAGACCGGATCCACACGTATAAGACAGGCCTGTCGGGAACAAATATCGGGTTGTTGAACTTCCTGAGTAACTCTACCAACGGCTTTTCTTTTACCGTAACCGGTGAGGAAGAAGCCGGGCTTACGGCTAAATCGTTCCGTTTCAAGCCCTGGAGCATTGAAGAGATACAGGTAGAAGGGATAAAGGATTTCCTGGTTTCAGGCTCTCCGACACAATTATACAACGGGCAAAAGTTGATCTTCACAGGCCGGGGCATCCCCTCCGGGAATATCCAAATTAAAGTGAACAACGGTATGGAAAGCCAGACACTTGTTTTCCGGGATGCGGAAAGAATCAATTCCATACTCTCTTCACGTATTTATGGGCAGATCGCTCTGTCTTACCTGGACAACTATGGCTTTAAAGCAGAGGAAGCCGCCATTAACTACTCTACCTATTATCAGGTGCCCGGACAATACACCTCTTTCCTGATGCTGGAAAGTGAAAGCGATTATGAGGAATTTGGGATAGACGGAGATCCCGATGAATTCGTAGAAGAATGTACGGTAGACCGTATTATCAAAGAACTGGAAGCCCTGGATGCCGGACTATCCCTGGGTGATCCGAAGGCAAACTTCATCGCATGGATTGAACGATTGAGAGGAAACAACAGCATTATAGACCTCGACCCTGACGATGAATTCATGCAATATCTCAATGCATTGCCCGACTATGCCTTTGATATTCAACTCAAACCCATACGTTACAACCTGTACACCACAGAGCAGCAATCATCTGAAGAACAAGAGGCTCTGGCTGATGAAGACCTGCGCTTTGATGCTATATACCGGCTGTCACGCAAGCGCCAGAGCCGTTTAGGAAGCAAAGGAGATGCTTTAAAACTGTTAAGTTCTGTGGTGGAAAGAAATGCTTCCGACGTACAGGCCATACGGGATATAGCAATGGTAGCTACCGATTGGGGCATGGGAGATCAGTCGTACTATATGATGAAACGGATCATCGACTGGCGGCAGGGAGAAGCCATTTCGTACCAAATGGCAGCCGATGCGCTTGCCCAATCAGGCAACATCGATCTGGCAATCATCTACTACTACATCTGCCTGAATGCCGACTGGGATAGCGAATATGGCGATTTCCAGTCGATTGCAGCCTTGCAATGCCTCAAATACCTGAACAAACTAGCCGATGCATCCGTATATAAGCTCACGAATCATACCAAAGAATACATCACCCACTTTAAAAAGCAGGTGGAAGAAATACTGACGGATGATGATTTACTGATTAAAGAAGCCGATATCGTTGTCGTTGTAAGCTGGAATATAGACAATACGGACATAGACTTGCATGTGATTGAGCCGACAGGTGAAGAGTGTTTCTATGGACATACCAGCACCGAAATAGGCGGACAACTCACCAAAGACGTAACAGACGGCTACGGCCCGGAAATGTATGTATTGAAGAATGCCGTACCCGGAAAGTACCATATCGCCTTGAATTACTATAGCGATTCGCAGGTCAAAACCGCCTCAAAAGCCAAAGCCTATATAAACGTCTATCGTAATTGGGGGCGAAAAGACGAGAAGATCGTCAAAAAAACCATCCTGCTAGAGAAAGTAAAAGACAAGGAAAAGGTGCTGAATTTTATAGTAAAATAAAAAAGTTTCATTGGGATGAGAACTTTTTCTCACCTGCATGAGAATTTTTTCTCATCCCAGTGAGATTTTTTTCTCAACCGGGTGAAATTTTTAGCTTTTAGAACTTATAAGTGAGCATTAATCGGCTTTCTCCGGTGGTAGAGAGTACGTTTTCAAACTTTTTGTAATGGGTCTCCCTGCTGTAGGCTGTGTTTATGTTTGTGAGGTAAAAGTTATTTTTCAGTCGCAGGTCCATGCGCAGGCTTACGGCATGTAGTATAGCTTTGGATTTATCGCCCTGGGCGTCCAGGGTTTTACTGTTGAAGTCGTCCCAGTCTATATCGTCGGGATAACCTTTCCAGGTGTACATACGATAGACTTCGTAGAAGGTCGATGCCGCGAACTTGCCTTTCTTATACACAAAGTTGAAACCTACTTTGGTACTGAAACCGCTTGCCAGGTTATAGTTGCGCTCATCTACCTGGTAATAGTCACTCAGGGCACCTCCCAATATAATGGCGTTGGCATGTGCAAATGCGTCTACATCCCAGCGTTTAAATCGTTTGTTTTGATATATAAGGCCTACCCCGAATGAAGCCGGCGTACAGAACTTATAGGGCGTTTTGGCAGACACAGCCGAAATCGTATCGGAATCGTAATAATCGAAATGCTGATACAGGCCTATACTCATATAGTCTTTCTTAGTATCCCAAATGTCTTTACTTGCCAGGCGTCCGATAATATTCAATTGTCCCAGTATTGGCTGAGATGCCTGCGCATTAATCGCTGCTTTTACAGAAAAGTAGTCGTATGGTTTCTTGTTTTCAGCATCAAAGCGGTCACCATATTCTATATTTATTTCTGTTCCGAATCCTACCCCCTGGTCGAATATATCGTCTTCCAATTCCAGGGCGCGAATACCCATGGAGACTTCCACATACACTTCCGGCACTCCAAACTGCTTGCCGGAGGTAGGCCTTTTCCGCCAGGCCTCGCCATTTATGATACGGGTTAGTCCGCGTGTGGGAGAGATGAGTAAAGCTGCCAGTTCGCGCCCGAAGCGGGCATTCCCTCTCGCCCGATCGTCCAGAATAAGATCTGTGGTTCGGTAAAAGACTTCTCCCAATGCCAATCCACCGATAGGTGTTGCGATGATATCGTTGGTAGAAGGGAATTCACATTCCATAAACATCTCCCACATCCAGCTTCCGGCAAACGAATACAGGCCGGATTGCCAGTAATTATAGCCATTTGATCGGGCAGAGTTATAGTACAGGCTGCCATGGTAGGGGTGTAGGAACATATTAGTTCCCATCTGGTCGTTGTCCCAGATAAAACCGTGTCGGAAGTTTTCTTTGATTGTATGTCCGTTTATATAAGCGAAATCGCCCTTCTGTATGAAACGATCGAATGTCCAGACCGCCATATTAACGCCAAAGACCATTCCTCCGGCACGCCATCCATTCTTTTTTGAATGATATGCCACATCTACCGAGTCTGCCAATCGAGGGATAGACGTCAGCTTTCTGATCCCTATTTGAGAATAGGCACAAAAATGACAGCTAAGAAATAGGATTAGTACAGATACAGCATGCTTCATCATCACCTTTCAGGCTGTTTACACCGAACTATATTTATTTTTCTGTAGTTTCTACCGTTTTATTGGTAAGGGGAAGAGCAATTATACCAACGAGTCCGCAAAGACCTGTCCAGATCACCGATTGTATTGTATGTACTACTAAGGCAAAGGCGGCGGCATCGTTCTCGTTTACACCGAAAATAACCAATGTAGCGATGACCATAAAGTGCCAGGGGCCTATCGCACCCTGTATAGGCACTGCCACACCGATACTACTCATGGTAAAGGCTATCAACCCTACATCCAGTCCCAGGTCGCGTGTAAAATCAAAAGCGAAGAAGGCAATATAGAAATACAGAAAATAGGATCCCCAGATCATAAGTGTTTCCAGGATAAAACGGAATTTGTATTTTATCAACCAGACGCTTTTCATCCCTTCCCAAACGTTGGACAACATCCCTTTGGCTTTCTGCACCAAAGCGATATGACTCAGGCGGGAGAAGGTGTACCAGACAGCGGCAACCAGAATAACGATTCCCAGGATGATCCATACAATGCTGAAATTATTCTGAAAACTTTCCAGTAATTCCGGATTACGCGCCAGAAACTTTTGAAAGAAAGAGATATTGAATACAAAAATCAGAAAGGCCAGCAAACCAACTGTCACGGTATCGGCCACGCGGTCTATCAACAGGGTACCGAATAATTTGGTAAAAGGAATTTTTTCGTACTTGGCAATCACACCACAGCGCCATACCTCGCCTACGCGCGGCAAAACCAGATTGACAGTATAATTACCCAATACCGCATAGATAAGGTTACTCATCTTAAACTTTTCGCCCAGAGAGCTGATCAGCAACCCCCAGCGGAAGCCACGGACAACATTTCCCAACAGCCCGAACAATAACGATAAAAGAAGGATATCGTAACGCACCCCCTTTTTTACGACAAGCCAGATTTCCTTAAAATCCATCTCACGATATAAAAACCACAATAACAGAAATCCGATTAATAACGGGAATATTACTTTAACAAACTTACGCAGTATCTTCTTAAAAGCCATCCTGAGCAGAAAATTTAATTATTTGTTGTACTTTTGTACAGCCGCAAAGATAATAATATATTTTAATACAAACATTTTCAGCAAAAGAAGTGACAAGGTTAGTAAGACCAAAAAAAGCATTAGGCCAGCATTTCCTGAAGGACCTGCAAGTTGCCAAACGGATTGCCGATACATTGCTGGGCTACAAAGGCCTGCCGATATTGGAAATCGGCCCCGGAATGGGTGTTCTTACCCGCTTCTTGCTGGATGCCGGTCAGGATTTATCTGTTGTTGAACTGGATACAGAATCCGTAGCTTACCTGAATGTTCACTTCCCCGAGCTGCATGGCCGAATCGTAGTTGGCGATTTTCTGCAACTGAACTTGCAGGAGTTATTCCCTTCCGAATTTTGTGTTATCGGCAATTACCCTTACAATATCTCGAGCCAGATATTCTTCAAGGTATTGGAAAACAAGGATCGTATTCCCTGTTGTTCCGGTATGTTGCAAAAAGAAGTGGCCGAACGCCTGGCTTCGGGTCCGGGCAATAAAACCTATGGCATTCTGAGTGTTTTGCTGCAAGCCTGGTACGATGTAGAGTACCTGTTTACCGTTAGCGAGCAGGTATTCGACCCGCCCCCAAAGGTAAAAAGCGGTGTTATCCGGGTTACCCGGAACAAACGCACCTCGCTGGGCTGCGACGAAAAATTGTTCAAAACAGTAGTAAAAACGTCTTTCAACCAACGCCGGAAAGTATTGAGAAACTCCATGAAGCCACTGCTGGGGAAAGACTATCCCAACTATGAGCTTCCCATATTCGGACAAAGGCCGGAGCAACTCTCGGTAGAGCAATTCGTAGAGCTTACATTACTGACTGACGCTTACCTTAAAACGCAAACTACGCCATGATTGAACTAACAAAAGATTTCAGAGAAAGCCTGGAAAAGATCATCGAACAAAAAGATGACCTGAAAGCACAGGAGATACTGAAGGAGCTTCACCCGGCAGATATAGCTGAATTATTCCAGGAAATAAATACACAAGCAGGTATCTACCTCTACTCGTTACTGGACGGTGAAAAGGCTGCTGATACCTTAATGGAGCTGGATGAAGAGGAGAGAAACAAGCTGCTGAAAGAGCTGCCCAGCGAATTAATCGCCAAGCGCCTGGTAGACAATCTGGAAACAGATGATGCCGTAGACCTGATGCGCGGGCTGGACGAAAACACGCAGGAAGAGATCCTCTCCCACATTGAAGACGTAGAGCAAGCCGGGGACATCGTAGACCTGCTGAAATACGACGAAGACACAGCCGGGGGGCTCATGGGTACCGAAATGATCGTTGTAAACGAGAACTGGAGTATGCCCCAATGCATTGAAGAAATGCGCCGCCAGGCCGAAGAAATAGACGAGATTTACTATGTATATGTAGTAGACGATGACGAACGCCTGAAGGGCGTCCTCCCGCTGAAGCGAATGATTACCAATCCATCGGTATCCAAGATCAAGCATGTAATGAAGAAAGAGCCGATTGTGGTACATGATGGCGACAGCATCGAAGAGGTGGCCTTAGTGATCGAGAAATACGACTTGGTAGCCCTGCCTGTAGTAGACAGCATCGGCAGGCTGGTAGGACGCATCACCATCGATGACGTGATGGACGAAGTACGCGAGCAACACGAAAGGGATTATCAGTTGGCTTCCGGTATCTCGCAGGACGTAGAATCATCTGATAATGTGATTCAGCAAACTGCCGCACGCCTACCCTGGTTGGTGATCGGCATGATAGGCGGACTGGGTAATTCTATCTTACTGGGAGGATTTGAAAGCGGCTTTGCCACCAATCCGAAAATGGCTTTATTTATCCCTTTGATCGGTGGAACAGGCGGAAATGTAGGGATTCAATCATCGGCTATCGTGGTACAAGGCCTGGCAAACAATACCTTAAAAGCCAGCAATATTCTTTCTCAGGTATTGAAAGAGTCGGTGGTAGCACTTATCAACGCCAGTATGATTAGTCTGATTGTCTTTATTTACAATTACTTCACCTTAGGCGACCGAGCCATTACAGCCTCTGTCTCGCTCAGTCTTTTTGCGGTTGTGATGTTTGCCAGCATCTTCGGCACATTGGTTCCTATGACGTTGAATAAATTAAAAATCGATCCGGCGCTTGCCACCGGACCGTTTATTACCATTACCAACGATATCATCGGTATGATGATCTATATGTATATTACTTCTATGTTGCTGTAAGGCTTATAGCGTAATAGGTGTTCCGTTATAGAAATCAAGTACTTTTGTCCGGAAGATGAATTCATACTTCGCCTGTGCCTGTTCGGATAGGCTTTGAGCATACTTGGTTTTCGCTTCATTATACTCGAACGCCGTACTTTTCCCTGCGGCATAGCGCTCTTCGGCATACGAGAAGGCCTCTTTGCTGGCTTCAACAGATTTCTCGGCTGAAATGTATTTATCCTGCCAAGCAGTCGCATTATAATAGGCCTGTTGTATCTCCTTGTAGAGCGTTTTCTTCGAATTTTCCATAACGAGTTCCTGATTCACAATATTTACCCGGGCCGTGCGTACGCTATTGCGCACCTGGAAACGGTTGAATATAGGAATACTCAGACTCAGACCAATGGTTTTTCCTTCATTGCTTTTGATCTGGTCTTTAAAACTGGCATTACCTCCAGTCCAAGGGGTATCTCCGTAGTAGTAATAATAGCCGTTGCTGTAACTGGCATTCAGGTTCAGCTTGGGATAGTATTCTGCCTGGGCTACCTTCAACATCTTCTTCCGGCTCTCCAGCAAGTATTCCTGCTGTTTAATCTGCGGCTTGACTGCTACTGCATTATTATACACATTATCGGGAGGGATGATACTCCCCATATAGGTGGAAACAGCATCTCCTACCTCGGGAACACTCACATCGAAGTTGATACCGCTTCGCTCCATTTCAAGCAACTGAGTCAGATTCAGCAAGGCCAGATTGACATTGTTTTTTGCCTCTGTAAGGGTTACCTCATCCTTAGCCAGTTGCGCTTTGATATCGTATAGCTGAGACAAGGGTACCTTTCCGGCATTCACCAATGCTTCGGTACGGCTCACCTGTTCACCGGTAAGCGCTACTTGCAATTCGGCTATCTTCAGGATTTCCTTATTGTAGAGCACCTGTACAAAGTAAGAAGCTACCCCGATGGAAAGGTCTTCTTTTGCCTTATTCAACGATTCTACGGCAGCCTGAAGGCTTAGTTTGCGGGCTGCAATATCGTTCGGGATCTTCAAACCATCAAACAAAGGCATACTCAGTTGCAGGTAGAGTGAAGAGTTGGCTGAATTACTCTGCGAATACGTCCCTTCATTAGAGGGGGAACGCCCGAAGTCAAAGTTTTGCCCCATATTTGCATTCAAACTGGGTAGCCAACTACTCTTACTTGTATTCAGCTCGATCTCGCGGAGGTCTTGTGTCTGCTCCTGTTGCTTCAGGTCTATATTATGCTCGATGGCATATTGTATACACTCTTCAAGCGTCCATTGCTTTTCCTGCTGAGCCTGCGCCTGCATACCCATGAAAAGCAGCAAAGCAGGCAAATAGATCATCATACGTTTCTTCATACCATTCGTTGTTTGAAGTTATTTCTTTTTAGGATCGATAGCCGCTCCACGGATTTTATCACTGGCGGTAAGACCTTCTTTTATCTCTAACTTGATTCCATCAGAGAGACCTGTCTTCACATAATGACGTTCAAACAGCTGCTCCGGCTTCTCTTGTTTCACGATCTGAACAAAGGCTGAATCGCCGTTGAATTCAACAGTACTTTCGGGGATCGTCAATACATCTTCGGCACGTTTTAATACGATTTCAGCGTTTGCACTATATCCGGCACGGATGAAAGCGTCTTCGGGGATGGATACGGCAGCTTTGATCTCGAACTGTATGGCACCGTTCTTCTCAACCCCCTTGGGAGATACATATTCCAAGGTAGCGTCAAATACGCGGCTTTCCATCGCTCCTACCGTCAGTTTTATCGGCATGCCTTCGTTGATACGTCCGATCTCTGTTTCGTCCACATTTCCACGGAAAATCATATCATTCATATCCGCTACGGAAGCAATCGTTGTTCCGTCGTTGAAGTTGTTCGACTGGATCACGGAGTTACCTACTTTCACCGGAACATCCAGGATCATACCTGTAATGGTACTCCGGATCTGTGTTGTACTGGTAACTTTTGAGTTCTTAGCGATACCGTCACGAATGATTTCCAGAGCATTCTGGGCATTCGCTTTCTCTTCTTTCGCTTTCAAATAATTAGCTTGTGAGATATCGAAATCTTCCCGGGCAATAACTCCCTGATTGAAGAGGGTTTCGTCTCGCTTGAATGTTTCTTCTACCTGTTTCAGGGATATCTCGGCTACGTTTACCCGCGACTCAGCGCTGTTTAGCTGTACCATCTCTGGGATAACCTTGATACGAGCGATAATCTCACCTTCTTTCACCATCTGCCCGGCTTCTTTCATTAGTTCGGAAATAATACCGGAAATCTGAGGTTTAATCAGTACTTCATAGCGGGGTTCAACATTACCTGTTGCAACCGTTTTCGTCTCCACCGTTCCTGTTTCAGGCGTCACGATTTCATACACAGTTATCACAGGCTGAGCCTTTTTCCACAAGAAATAAAATGTTCCGAGAACAGCAACACCTACAAGTGTTAATAGGATAATTCGCAGGATCTTTTTCCAAATACGATTTTTCATGACTTTATTGTTGTTTGTTATTATTCTTCACGTATTGCATCAATCGCTTTAATCTGCATCGCCCGCCAGGCAGGGATCAAGCCGGCCAGCAACCCACTAAACAGCAGCACGATTGTAGCAGCTACTGCAGTCTGAATACTTACCTCCGGATTCTCAAAGAAAGTACCATCTCCGCTCGGAGGTTGGGCAGACAGCACCTTGTTGACGACATCAAGCAGAAACACCCCCAGGCTAAGTCCCAGCAAACCGGCAAGTGATGTCAACACAAGGCTTTCGCTCATTACCTGAGAGATAATATTGAAAGGTTTCGCACCTAAAGCACGCCTCACTCCGATTTCTTTCGTCCGCTCCTTAACCGTCACCATCATAATGTTACTCACCCCGATAATCCCGGCTAATAAAGTACCCATTCCTACCAGCCACACCAGAATATCGATACCGGTAAACAGCATTTCAAAAGTGGCAAACTGGGCTGCCAGGTTCACTGTTCCTACAGCCTGCGGGTCGGTAGGCGCAATTTCATTCTGGGCTTTCAATATCGAAGTGATTCCATCTATAACGACTTGCACAGGGACACCACGTTTTACACTAACACAAAGAAAGTGCAGGATATCGCCCTGATTCAGGGTTTGTTGCATCGTCGAGAAAGGAAGGAAAACCGACTCCTCCGAGCGTCCCCCTATATTAATATTGGATGAACGCGCTTTGACTACCCCTACCACCTGATAGTACAAGCCATTGACACGCACATAGTTGCCACAAGAATTCTGATTACGAAAAAGTACTTCATTTACCTTTGAGCCTATCAGGCAAACTTTTCGTTTATCCCGGATATCAACGTCATTCAATAAGCGCCCGTAGAAAAGTTCTTGTGTTTCAATATTAAAATAATCAGGTAAAACTCCTTTTACATTATATGTTCCGGTCAGCTGTCCGAATACTACATTCTTATCGGAACGGTTTCCCCAAATAATCGGAGAGATATCTTCTACACCCTCAACTTGATCTACTATTGACTCTATATCCCGGTTGCGCATATTCCACCAACGCCCTTTGTTGAAGCCTTTATACGCTTCACTCGTCCGGTCGGTATAGAAAAACAACGAATTAGTCGCAAAGCCCTTGAAATTACCCATAATTCCGTTCTTCATCCCGGTTCCAGACCCCAGCAGGATAACCAGCATCAGGATGCCCCAGAATACACCGAAACAGGTAAGCAAACTACGTGTTTTATTACGGGTGATGGTTACCCATATTTCTATCCATCTATCTATATCAAACATTTATCAGTTTGTTATTGAGTTATTCTGTTATTCTGCCCTCATGGCCTCAACTGCTGTAATCTTCACTGCTTTCCGGGCCGGGAAGTAACCTGCCAGTACACCGGCAACGATTAATACGCCGGTTGCAGCCATCGAGATTCCCAGACTTACCGTCGGGTTGCGGAATACTGTTGTATTCTCTCCCGGATTTCCTCCACTCGGTGCTCCGGCATTCGCCATTTCCATTACGTAATTGATCAACTCGGTTAATCCGATTCCCGTAATCATACCTATATATCCGAAAACAGCGGTAACCAAAACGGACTCAACGATGATTAACTTTAGGATGGAAGCGGGTTTAGCGCCAATCGCCTTACGAATACCAAACTCTCTTGTCCGCTCCCTGACTGTAATCAGCATGATATTACTCACACCTACAATTCCGGCCATAAGCGTTCCGATGCCGACTATCCAGATAAACAAGGCAATACCGTTTGTCATCCCCTGCCACATACGGAACTCCTGCCCCGTACTGTACATCCCGATAGCATTCTTGTCTTCAGGGTCGAACTGGAGTCGCCGGGCCATATATTTGCGAAACCTGTTGGTAAAATCTTCTTCCGCCGGCTCTGTATGTATACCTTTAAGAGTAAAACGGAGGCTATACACCTTACGTCCGTTTTCGTACAACAGCTGACTGGTAGAAAACGGAATATAAGCCGGAGCATCGTTGCTTTTATTGTCGTCCTGGTAAACCCCTATCACCTGAAACATCAGGTTTCCAAGTTTCACATGCTGACCTAAAGGTTCGATAGAATCGCGGAAAAGCACTTCCACCATACGTGGGCTCAATACGATTACCTTCCGACGTTGCTGTAAGTCTATTTTGTTCAGGAATCGCCCTTTACCGGACAAGACAGGGATATACATAATTGAGTTAAAGTCCGGATGCACAGACAGTATAGTACCTGTCAGATATTCCTGATCGAAGGTAATTGTGTCGTTTCGTTGCCGGACCGGAGAAATGAGGTTTACTTCCGGAAACTGCCTTTTAATCGCAAAAACATCATCTTCCGTGAAGTTGAGGCTACGATTCGGCTGATATCCTTTGTAAGGGAGTGTTGTATATTGCGACCAACAATAGACCGTATTCTCAGCCATGTCGCGGAAGTTATGAGCAATTCCATTTGCCAGACCATTACCCGCTCCCAACAGGACAATCAGCATAAAGATCCCCCATGCCACGGAAAAACCGGTGAGAAAGGTACGGAGCTTGTTCTTCTTCATGGTGCTCCATATTTCACGTAGACTGTCAAAGTCAAGCATAATGCGGAACGATTTCGATTTGTTCGATAAGGCCGTCTTTCAAACGGATAATACGGTCTGTCACATCGGCAACAGACTGTTCATGGGTTACGATAATCATGGTCATGCCTTCCTTGTTAACGGAACGCAAAAGCTCCATCACTTCTACTGTAGTTACACTATCAAGAGCACCTGTCGGTTCATCGGCCAATATCACTTGCGGCTTGGCTATCAACGCCCGGGCAATGGCCACACGCTGCTTCTGTCCACCGGATAATTCATTCGGCATATGTTCTGCCCAATCAGCCAACCCTACCATATCCAGGTATTCCATAGCTATGGCATTTCGCTTTTTCCGCTTGATTCCTTGATAATAAAGGGGAAGTGCCACATTTTCCATGGCATTCTTAAAGGAAATCAGATTGAACGATTGAAAGATAAATCCGATCATCTTGTTTCTCAACTCAGCAGCTCTACTCTCACTCAAATCCCGGATCAACTGCCCATTTAGGGTATAAGTACCCGTGTCATAGGTATCCAAGATGCCCAGGATATTCAAAAGGGTTGATTTTCCGGACCCGGAAGCTCCCATAATAGCAACCATTTCTCCTTTCTCAATACCTAGGTCTATACCTTTCAAAACGTGCAATGGGGCTCCGTTGAAGTACGTTTTGTTTATTCCATCCAACTGAATAATCATACTATTGTAGTTACTTTTCTATTTATTAGACGTACAAATTATCTTTTTTGTTACAAGCTAGGGAAACATTTTTACACTCCGCAAATATATCCAGCACACCAATACCTTGTATCGCAAGGTACTCATATTTACAAAACATTAACGAAATGACAGATGGATCATTCCGCGCCCTCTTCGCCTTTTTCGGGGTTGGTCTTTCGTTTCTTCTTACCTCTGCCTGCTTTACGCAAGGCTTGATCTAGAATATATTGAATCTGTCCGTTGGTACTGCGAAACTCATCCGCAGCCCAGGCTTCGATAGCTTCCATCATCTCAGCATCGATGCGTAAAATAAAACTCTTATTTGTATTTTCCTTTTTGGCCATAGAAAGATTAATGATGTAAAGTTCCTGTATTGAGGACTGGCTGAGCCGCTTCATCCGCACAGAGAACCACCAGCAAATTGCTGACCATAGCCGCCTTTTTCTCTTCATCCAACTCTACTACCTGCTCTCTATCCAGCTTGTCTAATGCTAACTGCACCATACTAACAGCTCCTTCTACTATTTTCTCGCGGGCGGCAATAATGGCATCAGCCTGCTGTCTGCGAAGCATCACTCCGGCAATCTCGGAAGCATACGCCAGATAGTTAATCCGTGCTTCGATCACCTCGATACCGGCAATGGCTAAGCGGCTATTCAGCTCTTCTTCCAGCTTCTGGGCTACTTCCCCATCATCAGAACGCAACGTTACTTTATCTCCCATACTCTCGTTGGAGTCATACGCATACATTCCTGCAATCTTCCGCAAAGCGGCATCGCTCTGTATCTTGACAAAGTTTTCGTAGCTCTGCATCAGCTTAGATAATTGAGCAAAGGTAATACCTGTATGGGTATTTGTTTTCTCTATCGAAGAAGAGTCTATATCAAACATTGCTTTATAGGTATCTTTTACTTTCCACACCATAACAGCACCAATCATCACAGGGTTACCTACTTTATCATTCACTTTGATAGGTGGCACATCCAGGTTCCTGGCACGTAAGGTTATTTTCTTTTTCACATAAAAAGGATTCACCCAGAAGAAGCCATTGCTAGTAATAGTACCTTTATACTTCCCGAAAAACACCATCACCCGGGCATCATTCGGCTCCACAATCATAAAGCCAAGCGCTAACAATGTAATCAAAACCAATCCCAAGGTCAGAGCTGTCATAATACTCCAGTCTTCACCCAACATCAAAAGGCCTATAAAAAAACACGTAACAACAAACAGAATAAGCAAGCCCAAAAAGCCTGATAACTTCACACCATGAAATTCTTTCTCTACAGCTTTCATAATATTATATTTTTGATATTATTTTGATATCACAAAAAAACAGGATATTTTTCTTAAAAACAAACATTTATCAAAATAATATTGTTAAATAATCAAAACAAAAAAACAGAAGACGCAGAAGCAAGAGTTTAAACTCTGCTCTGCGCCTTCTATTTTATTCTATGTAAAGAGTATCTTACTTCACAAGCTTAAGCTCGTTGATCAGGCGAGGGCATTTGCCCCATTTGTCGATCATGAAGAGCATGTAGCGCACGTCTACTCCGATGCAGCGTTGCAGATCGGGTTCGAAAGCGATGTCACCACTCATGGCTTCCCAGTTGCCGTCGAAAGCAAGGCCGATTACGCGGGCATTCTTGTCGAAGACCGGACTTCCGGAGTTTCCACCGGTAATGTCATTGTTGGAAAGGAAGTTTACGTTGATGGTTCCATCCGGGTTGCCATAGGTTCCAAAGTTTTTGCTGCGGATCAAATCCAGTATTTCTTTTTGTACCCAGAATTCATCGTCATCGGGGTTTTCTTTTTCCAAAACGCCTTTTTCTGTTGAATAATAGTCATACCAGGCTGCATCATAGGGGCGATATCCGCCGATAGAACCGTAACTCATACGCATCGTGAAGTTGGCATCTGAATAGAAAGCCTTTTCCGGCTGCATTTCCTGCAAGCCTGCGAAATAAAGACGTTCACCCTTCATGATACCGTAGCGAGATTCATTCATAAGTTGTTGTAAATCATAGATTGACAACATTACAGACAGGCTCAGTTCGGCAGCCGGATCTTTTTTCAGCTTTTCATATTCTTTAGGATTTTTGAGCAACTTGGCTACATTATCATACGATAAAAGCTTCGTTTTCTTGAACAGGTCGGCGGCATACTTCGCGTAATTGCCTTTATATTTCTTGTCTACCGTTTTATATATGTCGGGAAGAAATTCTGCAGGCACACGTTCTTTTGCCACTTGCATCATGGCTGTCAATACCTTTTCATCGAGCGTTGGTTCGTAGTCTTTGTAGAAGGCTTTGATACGATCTTCAAGGAAGATATTCACTTCGTCTTCAGTAGAGCCTTTTACATCTACACTCTGTACCATACGAGCCAGGCGGATGATTTCAGCTCCGCTCAGAAATGTTTCCTGCAAATAGGTAGAAATATTCCGATATTCGTTGGTAGAAGTATATCCTTTTTCAAGCAAGCTTAATACATTGCCATACTTTTCTTTGCGTTTGGCATCCTGGTTTACCCAGTTGGCAAAGGCTTTTTCCTCTCCTTGTTTGCGGTTTACAACACCCAGGTTGGCCAGCCCACGGTTCATTCCGATGGAGTTTTTCCAGTAGTTGGAACTTCCTGCATATTTAGAGGCATATTTGATGCGTACGGCATCACTGGCACTCATGGCTTCTCTCCAGATATTCTGCTTAACACCGCGTACTTCGATACGGGGTTTATTGCTGTCTTCTATCCGTTGCTGAACACCCCAGGAGCTCATATAGCGGCTGGTGCTTCCCGGGAAGCCGATTGTCATAGCATAATCGTTATCCTGATAACCCTGGATAGAAACCTCGGCTACATATTTAGGGCTATAGGGTTTATTATTGGCATTGTATTCTGTTGCTTTATTGTCGGCATCGGCATATACGCGGAATACGGAGAAGTCTCCGGTATGGCGAGGCCACATCCAGTTATCCGTGTCGCCACCGAATTTACCAACTGAGCTGGGCGGTGCAAATACCATACGTACATCTCTGAATACATCGTATACTACCAGAAAGTATTTATTGTTTGCATAAAAGGGCACTACATCTGCCGATAAAAACTCGCTTTCACCGATAGAATCGCAAATAGCGCGACCGATGGAATCGGCAGCCATCAAACGTTCGTATTCCGATTCATACGAGGCAATCGCTGTATTGATACGATCACTCACATCCACTGTTTCGCGGAGGTAACGAACATTCAGTCCCGGAACAGGTAGTTCTTCTTCCTTTGTTTGCGAAACAAAACCATCTTTCAGATAATCATGTTCTACACTACTTAGTTGCTGGATAGCGCCATAGCCGCAATGATGGTTGGTAAAGATCAGTCCTTCTGCCGAAACGGTAATACCGGTACAGCCTCCGCCAAAAATAACAACGGCATTGCTTACACTCGGATCTGTTTCACTGTATAACTGTTCATAAGAAGGGGTAAATCCCAGTTCTTTCATTCTCTCCAGGTTCTGCTTGTTCAGTTCCTTCAGTACCCACATGCCTTCATCGGCATATAATGGTGCAGTAGCCATTAACAACATAGCTCCCACACATACTTTTTTCATTAAGTTCATATTCGTGTTTATCTATTTAAAATAATCTGTTTCAGTTGAAAAAGCGGCCGATATATGGTAATTCTCTAAGCGGAAGATCTCGTCGTATCATGAATACTATAAACAATAACAACAAGGCTGTACGATAGGCCAATCTGAGTATCTCGTTCTCGATTGAGGGTAACATTCCGGCAATAAATAAAACCGTAGCCAGCGCAAAGTAAATAAAAGCTGACCTTAAATCATAGGGAATCGGGAATTTCTTTTGCCCCACAAAGTAAGATAATAGCATCATGCACAAGTTACAAACAAACGAAGCCCATGCACAAGCCATAAAACCATAAACAGGAGCAAACAGTATGATAATAAGAACTGTAGCCACACATCCGGCAAGAGAGAAGTAGGCGCCCCATTGCGTCTGATCGCTCAGTTTATACCAAAGCGACAGGTTGAAATAGATGCCGAAGAACAGTTCTCCAAGCATAACAATCGGAACCACCTTGAGCCCGGGGTAGTAATCCGGCGCCACAAACAACTTCAGGATATCGATATAGAACATAACACCCAGGAAGATAAGCAAAGCAAAGATGATGAAATACTTCATCGCCTCGGAATATGCCCGGGTATTATCCTCCCCGCTTTTGTGCCGGGCAAAGATAAAAGGCTCATAGGCATAGCGAAATGCCTGTATAAACATCACCATAACAACAGCAATCTTAAAGCAGGCACCATAGATGCCCAACTGCTCATTGGCATATTCTTTGTCTTCAAACAAGAAGGGGAAAATAATCTTGTCGGCTGTTTGGTTAAATACCCCTGCAATACCCAGAATAAGGATGGGGAATGAATAGTACAGAATCTGCTTCAACAAAGGGAAATCAGGCTTATGCCGGAAACCCGGAAGCATATCGGGAAGCAGTATCAGGAACGTAACCAATGTAGTAGCCACATTGGCAACAAACACATAGCCCACGCCATAGTTGGGAACATAGAACCAGTCTATCACCTGGGGCGCTTGCTTATACAGCCAGGGGCATACGATCAGGAAAAAGATATTCAATATGATATTGAGGAAAATACTCAGCAGTTTTATACCCGCAAAACGATAGGCCCGCCCCTGATAACGAAGGTATGCAAAGGGTATCGAGCAAAAGGCATCTACCGCCACAATACCCAGCATCATAGCCAGATACTCCGGATGGTCTTCATAGCCCAACAAGCGGCTGGAGGGAGTAAGCAACAGGAATGATAGCAGGATAAACAGCAAAGAAGTAGTCCCCAGACTGAAAAGTGTTGTACCATACACCCGCAGGGGCTCTGTTTCTTCTTTCTTATTGATGAAGCGGAAAAAGCCCGTTTCCATCCCATACGTGAGAAGAACCAGCAAGAGGGCAACCCAAGCATACAAATTGGTATAAATGCCGAATTCACCGGGACCGGAGAGGACGCGCGTGTACATGGGAACCAGCAGCCAGTTCAGAAACCGTCCGATAATACTGCTCAACCCATATACGGCGGTATCCTTTGCCAGCCGCTTCATTTCTTTTGCCATCTCCTAATCAAATAAGAATCCCAATTCGCCCCCTCGTTTGCGTCCGAGGTGGGTATAAGCCAGGTCGGTTACTTCGCGTCCACGCGGCGTCCGCTTGATAAAGCCTTCTTTTATCAAAAACGGTTCGTATACCTCTTCCAGGGTGCCGGGGTCTTCACCCAAAGCCGTGGCAATGGTAGTCAGCCCAACCGGTCCACCTTTGAACTTGTCAATAATTGTAGTGAGTAGTTTGTTATCTATCTGGTCCAGCCCATACCGGTCGATATTCAGCGCTTCAAGGGCGAAGCAGGCAATGGCCTTATCAATATCACCGGAACCTTTTACCTGGGCAAAATCACGCACTCTGCGCAACAGCGAGTTGGCAATACGGGGCGTACCTCTGCTGCGGGAAGCAATCTCTACAGCAGCATTTGTGTCACATTTCACATTCAGTATATTAGCGCTACGTAGCAAAATCTTGGTCAACGTATCTACTTCATAGTATTCCAGGTGCATATTAATACCGAAACGGGCACGCAACGGACTGGTCAACAAACCGCTACGCGTAGTAGCTCCTACAAGAGTAAACGGAGAAAGTTCAATCTGTATAGAGCGGGCACTCGGACCCTTATCTATCATGATATCAATCCGGTAGTCTTCCATTGCCGAATACAGATACTCTTCTACTACAGGGCTTAGACGATGAATTTCATCGATAAAAAGCACATCGTCTTTCTCCAGTGAAGTCAGCACCCCGGCTAGATCTCCCGGCTTATCCAGTACCGGCCCGGAAGTAACCTTAAAGCCCACTCCCAACTCATTGGCAATGATGTTTGACAAGGTAGTCTTACCCAGTCCGGGAGGGCCATGCAACAGCACATGATCCAAGGCCTCCTTCCGCATCCGGGCAGCCGTAACGAATATCTTCAGGTTCTCCACCACCTTCGCCTGTCCGCTGAAATCGCGGAAAGAAAGCGGCCTCAACGCATTCTGATATTCACTCTCGCTCTCCGGCAAACGAGTATCCCTTATGTCAAAATCATCTTCCATATTATCCATGACCTGCAAAGATACAAATATCCGTCAAATGTCAATCATCCACAACCCGCACGTTTCTATTTAATAGCATTTTGATAATGAACCCTCCACATACAGCCTTCATTTGAAACCAAAGCAGAGCATGCTTGCAAAGAAAGCCTTAATTTGGAGGTTTAGCTTTATCGTTTTGCAAGCAGCAGAACGCAGAACGGAACACGCAGAACGCATTTTAAAATATTCGTCATTCATCATTCCACATTCTTCATTGAGCAACTATCTTTTTGCCACTCCAAAAAGAACAGCTATCCCCTCCCTTTTTAGGGCAAAAATCTATCAAATCAGGCCTTTTGAGATGTATATTGACAGAAAATCCACTCGAAATAGAGCCTAAAAATCTGTCGACCCTTGTTTGAGCACGCTCACCTAAAAACGGATCTGCGGTAATTTTCAATAATAACCACACAAATCAAAATGCTCGACCGTGCTCAAGCAGAGGTAAAACAACGTTTTTTACTCCAAAAAGACCCATTTTTTGTCGATTTGAGAACAAAGCATCGTTAGTAAAAAACCTTGATTGTTAAAAATTTGTACAGACATAAGCGTTTTTAGCATCATTTTGATTCAAACAATCGCATAGCGATTATATGTCACTACGTACCTAACCAATTAATCGTTAATCATTATTTCATATCTTTGTGTCTATGTATAAACATACATTAAATACGAGGTTTTTGAAGTTTCGATTGGTGCAGGGAGGGAAGTTTGTGCGGGATATGCCGTTTCCTTACTTGTTGCTTTTGTTGGGGATTGTAGGGATTGGCTTGTATGCGCTTCATTTGTTTATACAGGATATTGGCAAAGGTTTGATTTGTGGAGGTGTATTGCTTGGAGTGGTGTGTCTTATTCACTTTCGCCGGAAAGACTTTCATTTTATTTTTCTGGCTTCCGAACATCCCTGGCAAGTGTTTTTTATGGATTATCTTTTGCTGTCTTTTCCCATATTGATATTGGAAATAATGCAGGGATTTTGGTTTATTTCTGTTGGGATTATAGTAGGTTGTTTGGCTATCAGCTTTTTGAAACAGCCTTTTCATCGAAATGTAAAAGGATTTCCGGTTCCTGGCATAATCCCTCACAATGCCTTTGAAATCAGGGCAAACATCAGAAGATATGGCGGATGGCTTATGCTGCTATATGCCAGTGCATATGCCGGACTTTTCTTCCCATACGCATCGTTAGCCTGCCTTTGGTTTTACACGATTTTCTTCCTTGCTTCATTCGGAGATTGTGAGTCGATAGCTATACTAAACGTATCAGAAAAACCAGCTGGAGCCTTTTTGCGCAATAAGATAGGACTAAACCTTCGCCTCTACCTGATTACGATTGTTCCGGTCTGCCTGTTTTACACATTGATTCGCCCTGGCGATTGGTGGCTGGCATTGGGATTTCTTGTATTGGCATCCCTGAACGTAGCCTTGTTTATTGTTGCCAAATATGCAGTTTATGAGCCCAACAAAAGGGATGCAAACACACAAATCTCCCTGGGTTTGTCTGTCTTCTCTATATTAGTGCCTTTTCTGGCTCCATTGCCCCTATTACTCCTGACACGATATTATATAAAAGCTCACCGCAACTTAAACTCTTACTTATATGCTTATCATTAACAACTTACATGTTTCATACAAGAAAGAAAAGGAAGTATTGAAAGGCTTATCTCTTTCGATGGAAACGGGAAAAGTGCATGGGCTAGCCGGTTTTAACGGGGCTGGAAAGACTACCTTACTCAACACAATCTACCAATTCATCACGCAACAGGCAGGAGAGATATTCTACAAGGAAGAGCCGCTGAAAAGGAAAGACATCGCCTACCTGGAAGCCGAAAACTACTTCTACCCCTACATGACAGGACGAGAATACCTAAGCCTCTTCCCTACTGCCAACAAGACATTCGACATGGAAGGCTGGCAACAGCTATTCTCCCTTCCTCTAGACGAAATAATCGACAACTATTCCACCGGCATGCGAAAAAAGCTAGCTCTGCTAGCAGTATTAAAACCCGACAAACCAGTCATGATATTAGACGAACCCTTCAACGGCCTAGACCTGGAAAGCACCCACCTATTAGCCATGATTATCGCCCAACTGCAAAGCAAAGGCAAGACCATCCTGATCACCTCACACATCTACGAATCCCTCACCGGCTGCTGCGACTACATTCATTACCTGTCCGACGGAGTCATCCCACACTCCTACCCCAAAGAAGAATTCCCCCTCCTCCAAAAAGAACTCCAATCAGTTATAGAACAACAATCGGGCCAATTGATAAAGGGACTCTTATAAGAAATTATGTTTTATTACCGGAGCAGATAGCGGGAAAAACTTATATTTGCAATGTTTTAATTTGTAAGAGATGTCATTTTTATGTTGAAACAACAGTTACAGCAAAAGTTACAACAAAAGCTTTCTCCTCAGCAGATACAACTGATCAGGCTTCTGGAACTTCCTACTATTGAGTTGGAAGAAAGGGTGAAGCATGAGTTGGAAGAGAACCCTGCGCTGGAAGAAGGACAGGATATCCCCGACGACCCGGAGCAAACAATAGATGATTCCGGGGATGAACTATCGGCAAATGAAACAGATGTTGATCTTTCACTGGGGGATTACCTGACGGAAGACGATATCCCGGATTACAAGCTACGCGAAATACGGGAACGGGCCGAGCAGAAAGAAGATATCCCCTTCTCCGTAGGACAATCGCTGAACGAATATCTGCTGCAACAATTAGGTTTGCGTGATCTGCCGGAAAAAGAAATGAAAATTGCCGAGTATATCATTGGTAATATTGATGATGACGGCTATCTGAGACGGGATCTGTCGGCTATTGGTGACGACCTGATATTCCTGGCCGGACAAGAAGTGGACGATCAGGAAATAGAAGCCGTTTTAAAGATTATACAGGATTTTGACCCGCCCGGCATTTGTGCCCGCAACTTGCAGGAATGCCTGCTTCTTCAACTGGAAAAGAAGGAACAAACGCCTGATGTAAAGCTAGCTATCCGCATACTGAAAGAGTATTTTGATGGGTTCTCGCGAAAGCATTATGATAAGATCCTTCGAGCCCTCAATATTGATGAGGCCGAACTAAAAAAAGCCATCCAGGAGATCACTCTTCTGAATCCCAAGCCCGGCGGTAGTTGGGAAAGTTCAATGGAGTCTGTCATGAGACAGATCACACCCGACTTTATCGTTGAAGTACATAACGGAGAGCTCTTTCTGAGCATGAATAACCGGGGCGTTCCGGATTTGCACATCAATCGCGACTATCAGGAGATGTTCCAAAGTTATACTTCAAGCAAAAACGGACAGTCATCATCTCAGATGCGCAATGCAATACAGTTTGTAAAGCAGAAGCTGGATTCCGCCCAATGGTTTATCGATGCTATCAAACAGCGACAGGAAACCTTACAGCGTACGATGGAAACGATCATTTCTCTGCAAAGAGACTTTTTCCTGACAGGAGACGAATCCACCCTTCGCCCAATGATACTGAAGGATGTAGCCGAACGGGCCGGGTATGATATCTCAACCATATCAAGGGTAAGCAACAGCAAATATGTGCAAACCTATTTTGGCATCTATTCGCTGAAGTATTTCTTCTCCGAATCAATGTCGACAGACAGTGGCGAAGAAGTTTCCACCCGTGAAGTAAAAAAGATCATGAAAGATCATATCGACAGCGAAGATAAACGAAAGCCCCTCACAGATGAAGAGTTAGCTTCCATTCTGAAAGAGAAGGGGTATGTCATTGCCCGACGTACGGTTGCCAAATATCGCGAGCAAATGGAAATACCGGTTGCCCGCCTCAGAAAAGAAATATAAATTTGCAGAGATATGAAACTATTCGCAAATATAACATCTATCCTATTTCATCCTTTATTAATGGTGACTTACGGGGTATTGCTGGCTCTGAACTTTACGTATCTGGCCATCTACCCGTTTACCATGAAGTTATACCTGGCAGGCGGGGCACTCTTATGTTCGGCCATCATACCGGGTCTTCTAATTCTGCTGATGATCAAGGGTGGAGCGGCCACTGACATGGAGTTAAGCGACCGAAGAGAGCGAGCAGTTCCTTATCTGATCTTTATTACAGCCAACATGGTTTGTATGTTTTATCTGTCTAAACTGCAAATGCCTTTCTGGATACTCTCGATGTTTATCGGGATTTGCCTTGCATTATTCGTCGCCCTATGTGTTAATTTCTTTTGGAAAATCAGCGTTCATGCCATTGGCATAGGCGGACTATTGGGAGCTGTAATGGGAGCCGCCCAAATTCAGATGATCAATCCTTTCTGGATGTTTATTTGGATTATTCTGGCAAGTGGATTGGTTTGTACCTCACGCATTATTTTAGAGAAACATACGCCGATGCAGACCTATGCCGGTTACGGACTAGGGTTTATCTGCACCTTTGGCGCCTCATTTATGAACTTTATTTATTTATTAATCTAATTTAAAACACTAAAGTATGAATTTTCCTGCTGAATTGAAGTACACGAAAGATCACGAGTGGATACGTGTAGAAGGAAACGAAGCTTTCGTTGGCATCACGGATTATGCTCAAAGCGAACTGGGTGAAATCGTATTCGTTGATATTGCTACTGAAGGCGAAACCCTGGAAAAAGAAGAGACATTCGGTTCTATCGAAGCTGTTAAAACCGTATCCGACCTCTTCATGCCTATAAGCGGCAAAGTATTGGAAGTAAACGCTGAGTTAGAAGAAAAACCTGAACTGGTAAATAGCGATCCTTATGGAGAAGGATGGCTGATTAAAGTTGCCGTAAGCAACGAATCAGAATTAAGCGAATTATTATCTGCCACCGACTATCAGCAGCTGATCGGAAAATAATTTATTCCTAACGATTAACGGTTAATGATTAACGATTAATATCCAATCTGTTAATCGTTAATCGTTAATCATTAACCATTAAAAAGATGACTCCTATCGTTAGTATAATCATGGGCAGCACTTCGGATCTGCCTGTTATGGAAAAAGCAGCAAAGTTTCTCGATGAAATGGAGATTCCGTTTGAGATGCATGCGCTTTCCGCCCATCGTACACCGGCTGAAGTAGAAGCCTTTGCCAAAGGGGCGAAAGGCCGGGGAATCAAGGTAATCATTGCCGCCGCCGGGATGGCAGCTCATTTATGCGGAGTAATTGCTTCCATGACTACCCTACCGGTAATTGGTGTCCCTATCAACTCCACTCTCGACGGAATGGATGCTCTATTGGCCATTGTACAAATGCCTCCCGGAATACCCGTAGCTACAGTAGGCATCAACGGCGCCCTGAATGCCGGAATCTTGGCTGTCCAAATCCTTTCTACAGGAGACGAAAAATTACAGGAAAAGCTGGCTGCATACAAAGAAGATCTCAAGAAAAAAATCGTAAAAGCCAATACAGAATTGGCAGATGTTCGCTTTAAGTTTAAGACGAACTAATGGAACCTTTCAATTACAGCCGCCGCAAATCCTCTGTCACCCACATAGGAGAAACACCTCTGGGGGGAGACAATCCTATCCGCATCCAATCCATGGCCAATGTCTCTACAATGGATACAGAGGCCTGTGTAGAACAAGCCATTCGTATGATTGAAGCAGGTGCGGAGTATGTGCGTTTTACCGCTCAGGGCGAACGGGAAGCCCGCAACCTGGGAGAGATACGTAATGCCTTACAGGCACGAGGTTATACTACCCCATTGATTGCAGATATCCACTTCAATCCCAAAGCAGCAGATGTTGCAGCAAAGGAGGTAGAGAAAGTCCGGGTCAATCCCGGAAACTATGCTTCAGACCCCGAAACAATCCGGGAACGTTTCACAGCTTTCCTCAACATTTGTAAAACGCATAAAACAGCTGTCCGCATCGGTGTGAACCATGGCTCGCTTTCCGAGCGAATCATGAACCAACATGGCGACACGCCGGAAGGCATGGTAGCCTCTTGTATGGAGTTTCTGCGCATCTGTAGGGAAGAGAACTTCACAGATGTAGTTATCTCCATGAAAGCCTCCAATACGGTTGTCATGGTGAAATCGGCCCGTTTGTTGGTTAAAACAATGGAAGCTGAAGATATGCACTATCCCTTGCATTTAGGGGTAACCGAAGCCGGAGACGGGGAAGACGGGCGAATTAAAAGTGCCGTTGGTATCGGAGCATTATTGTCAGACGGGATTGGTGACACCATCCGTGTATCACTCAGCGAAGAACCGGAAGCAGAAATTCCGGTAGCCCGCAAACTGGTAGATTATATCCTTGAACGAAAAGGACACGAATCCATCGACATGTCGGTAGCCCCTGATTATGATCCTTTCATCGTAGAAAGAAGACTTAGTCGTTTGACTCACAACATAGGAGGAGGCCATGTGCCTGTTGTTATATCCGACAGGAGACAAGGTAGTTTTGAGTTCAATTATGCTTCTCCTCCTGATTATATTTACATCGGAAAAGAAAACCCCGACAACTTCCCCGACAACTTGCAATTATTGGTTGACGCGCAGTTTTGGAAACCTAAACCAAACGCTTTCCCTTATTTCATTGCTCCAGAGATTGACGAGCTGAGAAGCTATGATTCTCCCCTAAAGTTTATTCGCCTTACGCTGAACGACCTGAGCGAGTCTGTTATCAACGTATTATCCAAAGACCGGCAGGCAGTAGTAATATTAAGCACTTCTCACCGAAACGGAACAGGCGAGATGCGGGCGGCGATTCATCAGTTGATGAAAGCCGGCTGTGATATCCCCGTTGTCCTGCACCGGGATTACAACGAGGTTGATGCCGAAAGTCTTCAAATCAAATCGGCTGTTGATTTCGGTACGCTTTTGCTGGATGGTTTCGGCGACGGAATCATGCTTCACAACGAAGAAGGAGACCCTGTAGCTTCCGACAATATCATGTTCGGGATTCTGCAGGCAAGCCGTACCCGCATCAGTAAAACCGAATACATTTCCTGTCCCGGTTGCGGACGCACCTTATACGACCTGCAAACAACAGTAGCAAAGGTAAAAGAAGCTACTTCGCACCTGAAAGGGCTCAAGATCGGAATAATGGGTTGTATTGTGAACGGTCCCGGTGAAATGGCAGATGCCGATTACGGCTATGTGGGCTCCGGACGCGGAAAAATCGACCTGTACAAAGGGAAAACCTGTATCCATAAGAACATCCCCGAAGCCGAAGCGGTAGAACGCCTCGTTCAGCTAATCAAAGACAACGGGGATTGGAAAGATGAATAGTTGAAAACCGCCCTTCTATCAAGGACGGAAACCAATAATTTCACGTACTTCACGAAGGGTTTTAGAGGCGCTCTCGCGGGCTCTTTCCGCTCCGGCCAAGGCAACCTTCTCCAGGTAAGCGGTATCCGATGAGATGGCCAGTATACGTTCGCGAATCGGAGCGCAGAAAGCGTTGATATCTTCTGCCAGTTGTTTCTTCAGATCTCCATAACGGATCTCGCAACTGTTGTATTTATCGTTAAAGTAGTCATACGTATCTTTTGTAGAAACGATTTCCAATAAGGTAAACAAGTTGACGATTGATTCCGGCTTTTCGCTGTTTGGTTCTGTGGGACCCGAATCGGTAACGGCTTTCATTACTTTCTTCTTGATTGTCTTTTCATCGTCGATCAGGTAGATAGCGTTTCCTTCGCTTTTTCCCATCTTTCCGGAGCCGTCCAGTCCGGGTACTTTCAGAGCTTTATCTGTCATGTGGAACGATTCCGGCTCGGGGAAATACTCTACGCCATAGATGGTGTTGAAGCGGCGGGCAAACTTACGCGCCATTTCCATATTCTGCTCCTGGTCTTTTCCTACAGGTACTTTATTGGCTTTGTGAATGATGATGTCGGAAGCCATCAGCGAAGGATAGGTCAGCAGGCCGGCATTTACATTGTTGGGCTGCGAACGCACTTTGTCTTTAAAGGAAGTAACCCGTTCCAGCTCGCCCAGGTAGGCATTCATATTCAGGTAGAGATATAGCTCGGCTACTTCGCGAACGTCACTCTGTATGTAGATGGTAGCCTTTTCCGGGTCGATACCGCAAGCCAGGTATTCAGACAGGATTACCTTTACGCTGTTACGGATATTGTCGGGGTGGGGATGCGTAGTAAGCGAGTGCCAGTCGGCAATAAAGAAAAAACATTTATATTCGTGCTGCATTTTTACAAAACTCTGCACTGCACCAAAATAATTCCCTAAATGTAGATTGCCCGTAGGCCTGATACCGCTTAATACTGTTTCCATACTAATTTCTAATTTTACAATGGCTGCAAAAATAGCAATAATTTAACGATTAACGGTTAATGATTAATGATTAATACCTCCCCCATTAACCATTAACCATTAATCATTAATCATTATACGTTGTTCATCAGGCATTTGAAGTAGCCGATAGACTCGGCGATGCCTAAGAAAGGATCTTTCATATCTTTTTCGTATTCCAGACTGCAAACGCCGGTATAGTTTACTTTGCGCAGCATCTTTACGAAGGCGGGAAGGTCTATCTTGCCGCGACCCATTTCGATGCCTGTTCCGGCTCTCGACGAGTCTGTCACGTCTTTGATATGTACGTCGAATACACGAGACTGATATCTTTTCAGGTCGGCTACCGGGTCTTTCCCGTTTCTCAGGTCATGGCCGATATCAAGGCACATACCGATACGCGGATCCAAGTCTTTGGTATGCTTCCATACGTCTTCGGCATCCGGATACAAGTCGATGTCGGGTCCGTGCAGGTGTATGGCATAGTGAAAGTCGTATTCCTTTACTTTCTTGTCTACATACGGAAGTAGCTCTACGTTCGGCACTCCTACAATCAGCTTCACTCCTACCCTTTTGGCGTATGCAAAACCTTTGTCTATTTCTTCTTCCGTCTTCATGTAAATCGGCCCTACTCCGTAACCGGTCACGCCATAAGATGCACATTTTGCATGAAATGCTTTGATTTGCTCATCCGTACTATTGAACGGCAAATGGAAATCCTTGATGCAAAGGTAATGTATGTCCAGTTGCTGCAAGGTTTTCAATGTTGTTTCCAAATCGAAATTCACAAATGTATATCCGGCCACTCCCAGGCGGAAGGGGTTTGCTTTTGCAGCGCTTTCAGACTGCACCTGATTGGCGGCAGCCATGCCAATAGCCGGTGTACCCAGCAACAGGGCTCCGGCCATTCCTTGTTTTAAAAAAGATCTTCTATTTTGTTTCATTTTATTAGGTTTATTACACGTCACATAATAAAATACACTTCTCCAGCGAAGCTATTTTATCTTTCTGTTTAGGAACAAATTCCTGGCCTACAAAACCCTTATAGCCAACGTCTACAAGCGCCTGCATAATAGCCGGGTAATAGAGTTCCTGTGTTTCGTCTATTTCGTTACGTCCGGGATTTCCTCCGGTATGTATGTGAGAGAAATATTCGTGATATGTACGAATGTTATTGATGATATCTCCTTCCATGATCTGCATGTGATAGATATCATACAGCAGTTTTAAGTTGGGAGAACCTACCCTTCTGCAAAGCTCGGCACCCCAAACGGTATGGTCGCACAGGTAGTCTTTATGACCGATGCTGTTCAGCAGTTCCATTGTCAGTACTACATTGTATTTCTCGGCAATAGGAGTAATGCGTTTCAGTCCCTTTTCGCAGTTTTCCCATCCTTGCAGATCGGTTACACCGTTTCGTCTTCCGGAGAAGCAAATCAGGTTGGTAAGTCCGGCTTCGGCAACCATCGGGATTACCTTCTCGTAGCTGGCTACCAGTTCGTCATGCAACTTCGGATCGTTGAAGCCCCGGTCTATACCCAGTCCGGCTCCCTGCGCCATAGCTACCGTAAGTCCATGTTTCTTCACTACCGGCCAGTCTTGCGGGTCGAGCAATTCGATCGATTCTATACCGATTTTCTTGCAGATCTCACAAAACTCATTCAGTTCGATATCTCCGAAACACCATTTACTTACAGAGTGACGAATATTCCCTTTTAGCTTTGCAGCCGTTCCCGTTGGTTGGTTAATTAGAGGACTTGCTTGGGATATCCCCGAAACAGCCGCTACTGCCCCACCAGCCAAAGCCGTCTTGATGGCCGTTCTTCTTGAAATGTTTTTCATGTGTATTAAATTTTATGAATGTAGAATTATAATCTGTTTTAGATCCGGTTTACCCGGATCTCCTTTTTATCGATATAGTTCTTGAACGAAAAGGCGGGCATTCCCAGTCCCATGCCGGCATGTATTGTTTCGCTGATACCCAGCAGGGCAGGAATACGAGCTTTTTTATCCAGTTTCAAAGCCACACAGAGGAAGCCGGTATAGAACTGGCTTACACCAAGACTTTCAGCCATTAAAGAAGCATTCTGATAGGCCAGGTTCGCATCCGCAGGCCCAAATCGGTTATCCTTAGGGGTATGAATAAGAAGCAAAGTGGTTGCTTCCCGTAAGATCGGATCGCCGCCTTTATCCCGTTTCTCTTTCATGTGACGCACATGCTTCAGGTACTTATAGGCCTCGGGGATAATCAGTTTCATAACAGGCTTTACAAACGGATTCTGCAACTTTTTTGCCAGTCCCAAAAAGATATCAAACGTTAAGTCGATAACCTTTTGAACCATTTGCTGATCGGTTACCAATGTAAACCCTACCTGCTGCATATTGCTCGCCGTAGGGGCACGATGGGCGGCTTCCAGTATCTGATCGAGCATTTCGCCAGGAACCGGTTTCTTGGAAAATGCCCGGTTGGAACGACGAGACTTTATCAGTAACATTGTCTGTTCGGGCGACGGTAGTTCGTCCCGGCGAATCGGATGTACCTTATCTTGAGGAAATACGGAATGAAGGACAGAAGAAGTAGGACATACTCCCATACAGTGCCCGCATTTGATACAGGTTTGAATATGTTGTAAAGCAATTTCACTCTGTGGCGTTTCTTGCACAAAAATAGAGGCCGGGCATATCCGGACACATTTTCCACATTTGATGCAAGTTTCCCTATCAATGTCTATATGAATCTTTGTATTCATTCCGTATTCCTTATTTACGTATACAGTTCGCGTATTTTGATGTTTCTGAACCAGCAATCGTAGCCGTGATCCTGTAGTCCGATATAGCCTTCTTTGGCTGGGCCTTCTTTAAATCCGGGCCAATCTTTGAATTTGCTTTTCGAAACAAGGTCGTACCATTCCGGCGTCCAAAGGGTATATTCTACCACCTTTACGCCATTCTGGGTATGTGTCACATGGCCGTCTTTCACACGTACTACAATCGTATTCCATTCGCCTGCCGGTTTGGCATTCTGAGGAAGAGCCGGAAGCAAGTCGTAAAGAGATCCCGCCAGGTGATTCGTCAGTTTATTGTCGCCGGCATACCAGTTATCCAACACCTGAATTTCAGGCGCGGCATAATAGATCGGCTTATCAGGATATTCTACGATATAATAGAAAATACCCGAGTTACCTTCTTTTTCGATCTTCCAATCGATAGAAAGCTCAAAGTTGCTGTACTTCTTGCTGCCAAACAAGATGTCGCCACCCTGTCCATAACCGGCTCTTTCGCCCCGGGCTACTTTCATAGCATCCTCGTTAATAGACCAGTTAGCAGCCATTTCCGTTGAATTACATTTACGCCATCCATCAAAATTCTTTCCATCAAACAAGAGCGTCCAGCCCTCTTTCTTTTCCTTTGAAGTAAGCGTGTTGTTTTTCTGGGCCAAAGCAGGAACAGAACAAACAACAATCAGAAGCATTGAGAATAATACACCTTTTTTCATGATCATAAATTTATTAAGTTAAACACAAAAGGACCAGACAAAGGTATAATATTATTTTTATTTTCCATCTGTCAATAAATACACCTTATGTGTTCCTCCTCCCGAGGGCAATATCAGCCCTTCCTGCACAAAAGATCGGATATCATTATTTGCACAATAGCGTGTACAGACATTTAGCTGAGCATAAAGGCTTTTATTGATAGAACCGTTCTCTTCCAGATAGGCAACCATCCGTTTTTTCCGGTCCTCCAAAGACGGAAACGGCATGGCAGGCTTTCTCACTCTCTGCAAACGGGCTTTGTGAAACAAATGTTCTTTCAAACGCGCAGAACAGCGAAAATTCACACCGTCTATTTGCACCCGTCCGACCTTTCTTCCGGCATTGTTAATAACACTTCGGCTGCGCAATGCCACCGAGAAGTGGCCAAAGTTTTCCACCTCCACATTATACCCGTCTTCCAGTTGCAGAGCAACATACTGAAAAAGGCTTTCCAGCACCCCTTTAACGTCAGCCGGACTCATCGATGATGCATTTCTGATATACTCGCAGATGTCATTAATCCGCTTGGTTCCTTTTGCCTGTAAGCGTGCATGAGACGACGCTCTCCCCTTACGGTCTTTTGGTTTTGGCGTTGTATAAACGCTAAATTTCACTTCCATAGTGTTGGTTGTTAAATGAATAAATAAATACAAATGACCCTGGATTTTCACCCGGTGATCATCTAAAAAACATTGCTCCTCTTTGTTTGCCGATAATTATCAACAATTCTGCTGACATCTGTCAGCAAGCCTGCCGATAATTATGGACAATATTGCCGACAATTATCGGCAACCAAAAAGAATCGATGCAAAGATACGCATTATCAGGCTATTCCCGGCAAAAGATACGGTTGTTTTTTGGGAAAGAATACTATATTTTCTATCTTTGTGCTTGATATACAATTCATGGATAGTTTTGACTTAAATAATACACTGAACAGCCTTCTTGATCTGGATGCTGAAACGGAGATTGTCGAATTTAAGGAAGCCAAAGAGAACTACGACTTTCGCAAACTCGGAAAATATTTTTCTGCTCTTAGCAACGAAGCAAATCTTAAACGAAAAAAGTGCGCCTGGCTTGTCTTTGGCATTGAGAATAAGAAACACACCATTGTAGGGACAAATTATCGCTCACTGCGGAAAGATCTAGACAGCCTTAAAGGAGAAGTTGCCAACAAAACAACAAATCGAATCACATTTATTGAAATTTATGAATTACCAACCCAGCAAGGACGGGTAATTCTGTTTCAGATACCTCCCGCGCCAAAGGGCATTCCAATTGCATTTGACGGTCATTATTATGGAAGGGATGGAGAAGAATTAGTTCCGCTTAACTTAGAGGAGATAGAGCGTATTCGCAACCAAGCAAACCAAATTGATTGGAGCGCACAAATCATTAAGGACGCAACTATCGATGATTTGGACGAAGACGCGATTGAGAGAGCTCGAAAAAATTACAAGAATAAGCACTCGGATAAAAAGGAAGAAGTGGATCAATGGGATGATATTACTTTTCTAAACAAAGCTAAAATAACAATCAGGGGGAAAATCACCCGAACAGCAATTATACTCTTAGGAAAAGAAGAATCGGAGCATTATATTAATCCAGCAGAGGCGAAGATACGCTGGATACTAAAAGATGAACATGGTATTGAAGTAGATTACCTGATTGCAGGTTGTCCATTTCTCCTGGCAGTAGATAAGGTGTATAATAAAATTCGCAATATTAAATATCGTTACTTACCGGAAGGCACTCTTTTCCCGGAGGAGATGGATCAATATGAGCCGTTCTCTATTCGAGAGGCTATAAATAATGCGATTGCCCACCAAGATTACGCAAAACGTGGGAGAATCAATGTCGTAGAAATGCCCGACCAACTGGTGTTTACCAATTTGGGAGAATTTATTCCGGGTTCGGTAGAGAATGTCATACGAGAGGATGCACCGGAAGAACTCTATCGGAATCCGTTCTTAATTACAGCTATGTTGAACCTGAAAATGGTTGATACAATTGGAAGTGGTATCAAAAAGATGTTCAATTATCAACGAGAACGCCTTTTTCCTATGCCGGAATATAATTTATCAAACGGACGGGTTTCTCTGACATTAATTGGAAAAGTGATAAATGAAGATTATGCCCGCCTCTTAACTCAGCGCAAAGATTTATCTTTAAGCGATGTAATGCTGTTAGATCGGATACAAAAGAAAAAAGCTATTACACGCGACGAAGAAAAAGTCCTTCGCCAGAAAAAACTGATAGAAGGCCGTCGCCCAAACTATTTCCTGAGTCTTGACGTTGCACAAAAATTAGAGCACAAAGCTGATTATTCTAAGAACAAAGCATTTGATAAGCAATATTATCTTGATTTGATCTTAAAAGCTATAAAAGAGCATGGAAGTATGAGCCGGAGAGAGATTGATGAGTTACTTTGGGATAAGCTGCCTCAATGGATGACTGATGATCAACGGAAAAATAGAGTAAGGAATCTGATATCAGTATTAAGATCAGAGAATAAAATTGTGAATAATGGAACAAAAACTAATCCTAATTGGGGTTTTTAGCAAAGGATTAGTAAAGATTTAGTAAAGGATTTAGTAAAGAGCAAAAAATAAACATCTGACATTTAGTCAATTTCCTTTCATAAAAAAGTTGTCTTGAAATAAAATTTAGGAAACATACAACAACCAATATACCCGAAAACCGATTCAGATAAGCTCACCTCCCCACCCTCCTCCGTACTGTGTACTGCGTGTTCCGTGCTGCTCATAGATGGAAGATTTAAAACAAAATAAGTGATTATTTTGCAGTGTTATTTATAATTTATATATTTGCACCCGATTAAAGAGAAGATGAGGAGGGGGCGGGCAGTCCCCTTCTTTTGTTCTGATAAACTTGGAATATGATTGAACGGGATAAAATCATCGGACTTATTGAGGACAAATTGGCTTCATCAGACCATTATCTGGTAGATGTAGTTATTAAGCCCGGAAACCTGATCGTAGTTGAGATAGATAGCGATCAGGCTATAGGTATAGATGATTGTGTGGAATTAAGCCGATACCTCGAGTCGCAACTCGACCGGGATGTGGAAGACTTTGAACTGGAAGTTGGCTCTGCCGGTATTACTTCGCCGTTTAAAGTGCTTCGTCAATACATTAAAAATATCGGTAACGAGGTTGAAGTATTGCTGAGTAGCGGTGTAAAACTAACCGGTATTTTACAAAAGGCCGATGAAAACGGGATAACCGTAAGCGTTGAAAAGAAAGTAAAGCCGGAGGGGGCCAAACGAAAAGTAACCGTTAGTGAAGAGCAATCATATTCATTCAGTGAAATAAAATATACAAAATACGTAATAAGATTCAAGTAAGGAAAACATGGCCAAGAAAGAGGAAACAATCAGCATGATTGATACCCTTGCGGAGTTCAAGGAGTTAAAGAATATTGACAAAGATACGATGATTAGCGTTCTGGAAGAATCATTCCGCAATGTGATCGCTAAAATGTTCGGCACGGATGAGAATTACGACGTAATTATCAATCCGGAAAAAGGAGACTTCGAGATCTGGAGAAACCGCGTTGCTGTGGCTGATAATGAACTGGAAGACCCGAATCTGCAAATTACATTGACCGAGGCTCACAAAATAGACCCGGACAGTGAAATAGGCGAAGAAATTACCGACGAGGTACATTTTGCCGATTTCGGTCGTCGCGCCATATTAAACCTGCGACAGACATTGGCTTCCAAAATACTTGAATTACAGAAAGACAATCTATACACGAAATACAAAGAGAAAATCGGTCAAATCGTTGCCGCCGACGTTTATCAGGTATGGAAAAAAGAAATCCTGTTACTCGACGATGAAGGAAATGAGTTGCTTCTGCCGAAACAGGAACAGATCCCTACCGACTTCTACCGGAAAGGAGAAACCGTACGCGCTATTGTGCAACGGGTAGACAACTTCAACAACAATCCGAAGATCATCCTTTCGCGCACAGATAAAGTATTCCTGCAACGCCTGTTTGAACTGGAAGTTCCGGAAATACACGACGGATTGATCACGATAAAAGCCATTGCACGTATACCGGGCGAAAGAGCCAAAGTAGCGGTGGAATCGTATGACGACCGGATTGACCCCGTAGGTGCCTGCGTAGGGATGAAGGGATCGCGTATTCACGGGATTGTTCGTGAGCTGAGAAACGAAAACATCGACGTTATCAACTACACAGCGAACGTTTCCTTGTTTATCCAGCGCTCATTAAGCCCGGCAAAAATATCTTCTATACGTGTAAACGAAGAAGAAAAGAAAGCGGAAGTTTACCTTCGCCCCGAAGAAGTCTCACTGGCTATCGGAAAAGGAGGTTTAAATATAAAGTTGGCGTGTATGCTTACCGAATACGCGATAGACGTATTCCGTGATATCGACGGTGCGGATGAAGAAGACATCTATCTGGATGAATTTGTGGATGAAATCGATACTTGGGTAATCGAAGCACTGAAAAACATCGGTTGCTATACTGCTAAAAATGTGTTGGCATTAAGCCGTGAGGAAATTATAGAACGTGCCGACCTTGAAGAGCAGACGGTAGATGATGTACTGGGTATATTGTCAGCCGAGTTTGAAGAAGAAGATGAGACGAATGATTAAAATTGTATTACGACAAAGTTAGATATGCCTATAAAGTTAAAAGAAGTAATGAGCAACCTGAATGTAGGGCTTTCCACAGTTGTGGAATTCCTGCATAAGAATGGCTATGCTGTAGAAAGTAACCCCAACACAAGGGTCAATGACGAACAATTTGCTTTGCTCGTAAAAGAGTTTGGAAAGGATTTATCGGAACAGGAACGTGAACGTATCCTGTCAAAGCCACAAGTACCCACAACGAAAGAAACAATAGTGCCGGAAAAGAAAGAAAAACAAAAGCAAAAACCGGCAGAAATAAAAACAGAAATCCCCGAAGAATACAAACCTAAACTTGTAACAAAAGGGAAAATAGAACTGGAGCCCAAGAAAAAAGAAAAGCCCCCGGTTCCTCCTGTACAGGAAAAGCAACCTGCTGCTGTAGAAACAGAGCCGATTATCAACAGCCCTATACCTACAGAAGCAAAGGAAAAACCTGCCGTTCCTAAAGAAGAAAAGCTTATAGAAAAAGAAAGCATAGTGGAAGAAGAAAAGAAAATACACCCGCAGGCAGTCATAGAGGATGCAGGTGTAATGGAGATGGAAAAAGATTTCAATAAACCTGAAAGCATTGATTCCCCGAATGAAAAGGAAGAAGATGTGAAATCAGGTGACAAAACGCCTTTCAGACTAAACACTCCAAAAATTGAGTCGAATATTAAAGTGACCGGTAAGATAGACCTTTCCGCTATTAACCAGTCAACCCGACCTAAGAAAAAAACAAAAGAAGAACGCAAAAAAGAACGCGAAGAAAAACGCGAGAAATTTAATGCGAACAAGCCGGCAACACCCGGAGCTCATCCGTTTAAAGGTCCGAAAGATGGTGCAGCTAAAACAGCTACACCCGGGAAAGAAAGCGCAGACAGCGACAAGGATGCCAAGAAAAAACGGAAACGGATCAAAAAAGATCGCGTTGACATCAACAATACACTCGGCACTAACTTTAGCCGTGCACAGCGGGATGATCGCAAGAGCCGCCTGCGTAAGCCGGTAAAAGCAGAAGTAAGTGAAGAAGATGTACAAAAACAGATCAAAGAAACACTTGCCCGCCTGACCAATAAAGGAAATAAAAGTAATAAAGGTGCCAAGTACCGCCGGGATAAACGAGATGCCGCATTACAACGTGAGCATGAATTGATGGAACTGGAGGAACAGGAAAGCAAAGTACTGAAACTGACAGAATTTGTTACTGCCAACGACTTGGCCAACATGATGAATATTCCGGTTACCCAGGTAATCGCTACCTGTATGAGTATCGGCATCATGGTTTCTATCAACCAGCGCCTGGATGCAGAAACAATCAACATCGTAGCTGAAGAATTCGGATTCAAAACCGAATACGTAAGTGCCGAAGTGGTTGAAGCAATCAAAACAGACGAAGATGACAATGAAGAAGACTGGACTACAAGACCTCCTATCGTAACGGTAATGGGACACGTAGACCATGGTAAGACTTCATTGCTCGACAATATACGTAGTGCGAATGTAATCGCCGGAGAAGCCGGAGGTATTACGCAGCATATAGGAGCGTACAATGTAAAACTATCCAGTGGACGCCGGATTACCTTCCTGGATACACCGGGACACGAAGCATTTACGGCTATGCGTGCCCGTGGAGCCAAAGTAACCGATATTGCAATTATTATAGTAGCTGCCGACGACAATGTGATGCCTCAGACAATTGAAGCTATTAACCATGCTTCGGCGGCAGGCGTTCCCATCGTATTTGCTATTAACAAGATAGACAAACCCAGTGCAAACCCTGAAAAGATCAAGGAAGAACTGGCCAACATGAACTATCTGGTGGAAGACTGGGGAGGTAAATACCAAAGCCAGGAAATCTCTGCCAAAAAAGGTGTCGGAGTAGAAGAGCTACTGGAAAAGGTATTGCTGGAAGCAGACATGCTTGACTTAAAAGCAAATCCTACCCTGCGTGCGACAGGTTCTATTATCGAATCGTCTTTGGACAAAGGACGGGGATATATTTCTACTGTATTGATAGAAAACGGAACCCTGAAAACAGGAGATGTTATTCTTGCCGGTACCCATTTCGGACGTATCAAGGCTATGTTTAACGAACGTAATCAGCGAAAAGAAACGGCAGGTCCATCAGAACCGGTATTAATTCTCGGATTAAACGGTGCTCCACAGGCCGGTGATACATTTAATGTATTGGAAACCGATCAGGAAGCACGTGAAATAGCCGGACGTCGTGAACAGTTACAGCGTGAACTGGGCTTACGTACCCAGAAGATGCTTACTCTTGATGATATTGGTCGCCGTATAGCCGTAGGTAACTTCCAGGAACTGAATGTGATTGTGAAAGGCGACGTAGACGGCTCGGTAGAAGCGCTGTCGGACTCATTGATCCGCCTCTCTACAGAACAGATACAGGTAAATGTAATCCACAAAGCCGTAGGACAAATATCCGAATCGGATATTGTATTGGCTGCTGCCTCAAGTGCCATCATCATTGGCTTCCAGGTACGTCCTTCAGTAGCTGCCAGACGGCAGGCCGACAAGGATGGTGTTGAAATCCGCCTTTACTCTATCATCTATGACGCAATAGAAGATGTGAAGAGCGCTATGGAAGGTATGCTTGCTCCTGAAATGAAGGAAGAAATCACTGCCATGGTGGAAGTAAGGGAAGTATTCAAAATCACGAAGGTGGGTACAGTTGCCGGATGTATGGTGAAAGAAGGCAAGATCAAGCGTAGCAACAAGATCCGCCTGATTCGTGATGGTATTGTTATCTACTCCGGAGACCTGGGCTCATTAAAGCGCTTCAAAGAAGACGTAAAAGAAGTAGCCTTCGGATACGAATGTGGACTGAATATCACAGGATATAATGATATAAAAGTAGGTGACATCATCGAATCCTATGAGGAAATAGAAGTTAAGCAAAAATTATAATTATGAACATGAACTGGTTGGACATCACTTTGCTGTGTCTGGCAGGAATAGGTATAGTGAAAGGCCTGTTTGATGGAGTCATCAAACAGGTTGTTTCGCTTATAGCCTTAGTAGTTGCCATCTTCTTTTGCGGGAAAGTAGCAGGCTGGCTACAAGGGTATGTTTTATCTTTGGGATGGCTGTCTGAACAGGGTTCAACTATTCTGAGCTACATATTAGGTTTTCTGCTGATTGTAGCCGTATTATTATTGGTAGGAGAAATACTTCACCGGGTGGTTAATGTTACCCCTCTAAGCATATTAAATCATCTGGCCGGAGGATTATTCGGTCTGCTGATCGTTGTTTTATTCACCAGCCTATTGCTTAATTTATTGGAAATTGTAGACCGAAATTCTGCGCTTATTTCTGCACAGACAAAGGTTGAATCTCATTTTTATTATCCCGTTAAACAGATTGTTCCAACTATTTACCCTGGAAACTTGTTTTTAAAAGAGGAGTAATTGGTTTTTATAATATAAACGTCATTATGCAAGATTCTACTAAAATAATCGATGAAGTAACAAACAGTGATTACAAATACGGATTTGTTACGGACATCGATACAGAAACACTTCACAAAGGACTGAATGAAGATGTAATACGCACTATATCTTCCAAGAAGAATGAGCCGGAATGGCTGCTGGAATACCGGCTGAAAGCCTATCGGCATTGGTTAACGATGAAGATGCCCACATGGCCTCACCTCAATATTCCCCCTATCGATTACCAGGATATCATCTACTACGCAGCACCTAAAAAGAAAGAAGGCCCCAAAAGTCTCGACGAAGTAGATCCCGAATTGCTGAAAACATTCAACAAACTGGGTATCCCGCTGGAAGAGCAGAAACAGCTCACAGGCATGGCAGTAGACGCGGTAATGGATAGCGTATCCGTAAAGACAACGTTCAAGGATATACTGGCCGAAAAAGGAATTATCTTTTCTTCTTTCAGTGAAGCCGTACAACATCAACCGGACTTGGTGCAAAAGTATCTGGGAAGTGTTGTCAGCTATCGGGATAATTTCTTCGCAGCACTTAATTCTGCGGTCTTCTCGGATGGTTCGTTTGTTTATATACCGAAAGGGGTTCGCTGTCCGATGGAATTGAGTACTTATTTCCGTATTAATGCAAAAAATACCGGTCAATTCGAACGTACCCTGATCGTAGCGGACGACGATTCGTACGTCAGCTACCTGGAAGGATGTACGGCTCCTATGCGCGATGAAAATCAGCTGCATGCCGCTATCGTTGAAATCGTGGCAAAAGAACAGGCCGAAGTAAAATACTCGACCGTTCAAAACTGGTACCCTGGCGATAAAGAGGGCAAAGGAGGTATTTACAATTTTGTGACAAAACGCGGGTTGTGTAAAGGACGCGGCAGCAAAATATCCTGGACTCAGGTAGAAACCGGCTCAGCCATCACCTGGAAATACCCAAGCTGTATCCTGGCAGGCGATGACTCCATAGGCGAGTTTTATTCCGTAGCTGTAACAAACAATTACCAGCAAGCAGATACCGGTACGAAAATGGTTCATCTGGGCAAAAACACCAAGAGCCGAATCGTGTCTAAAGGGATCTCCGCCGGATTCAGCCAAAACAGCTATCGCGGACTGGTAAAGGTTTCTCCCCGGGCAGAAGGAGCCAGAAATCACAGCCAATGCGACAGTTTGCTACTTAGTTCAACCTGTGGCGCCCATACATTCCCGTATGCAGATATACAGAATGAAACAGCCATTATTGAGCACGAAGCAACCACCAGCAAAATCAGCGAAGAACAGTTGTTCTATTGTAATCAGCGAGGCATCTCAACTGAAGAAGCTGTAGGTTTGATCGTCAATGGATACGCCAAAGAAGTAATGAATAAGCTTCCGATGGAATTTGCCGTAGAAGCCCAAAAGCTATTATCAATTTCATTAGAAGGAAGTGTAGGATAAATAATAAGATTATGTTAGAAATAAAGAACTTACATGCCAACATCAACGGCAAAGAGATATTAAAAGGGATTAACCTTTCCGTCAAAAAAGGAGAAATACATGCAATCATGGGGCCGAATGGTTCCGGGAAGAGTACACTGAGCAGTGTGCTGGTAGGTAATCCGGCATTTGAAGTAACCGAGGGAGAAGTACTCTACGAAGGAAAAGACCTGCTGGAACTCTCGCCTGAAGACAGAAGTCGCAAAGGCATATTCCTTAGCTTCCAATATCCGGTAGAGATCCCCGGCGTAAGCATGGTAAACTTTATGCGTGCTGCCGTGAATGAACATCGCAAACATAAAGGCCTGGAACCAATTCCGGCTACAGATTTCCTGAAACTGATGCGTGAAAAGCGCGCCATCGTAGAAATGGATAGTACGCTGACTGGACGTAGTGTAAACGAAGGCTTCTCCGGTGGCGAGAAAAAACGAAATGAGATATTCCAAATGGCCATGCTGGAGCCCAAATTGGCTATTCTGGACGAGACAGACAGCGGGCTGGACATTGATGCTTTGCGCATTGTCGCACAGGGCGTAAACGAGCTAAGAACGCCAGAAAACTCCACGATTGTCATCACCCACTATCAACGTTTGTTAGACTATATCCGTCCGGACATCGTACATGTGCTATACAACGGACGCATTGTAAAGACCGGAGGCCCCGAGCTGGCACTGGAACTGGAGAAGAAAGGATACGACTGGCTAAAAACAGAAGTGGAAGAATAAAATGAAAGCAGAACAACAATATATTGACTTATTCACACAATATGAAGACCTGATAAGAAGTCATGCGTCTGAGGTGTTGAATAAGCCCCGGATCGAGGCTTTCAAGGATTTCGAGCGTTTGGGATTTCCTTCAACTAAAGAAGAAGATTACAAATACACCGATGTATCACAAGCCTTTGCGCCTGATTATGGCGTCAACCTGAAACGGGTCAACATTCCAGTTAATCCGTATGATGTATTCCGTTGCGACGTACCGAATCTGGGTACAGCCCTCTATTTCATCGTAAATGACTCTTTTTACGACAAGGTGAAGCCTAAGGTAGAACTTCCGGAAGGAGTATACGTAGGAGGCTTGAAAGCCTTTACAGAACTACATCCGCAAATTGCCGAAAAATATTACGGGAAAGCAGCACCAAGCAGTAAAGACGGAATCATCGCGTTGAACACCATGTTTGCACAGGATGGATTCGTTGTTTATGTCCCCAAGGGAGTCGTGGTAGAACGTCCTATACAGTTGGTAAACATTTTCCGCAACGATATGGACACCATGGCCAACCGCCGGATTCTAGTGATCATGGAGCCTCATTCGCAGGCTAAATTGCTGGTTTGCGACCATAGCATCGATGATGTCAAATTCCTGACGACGGAAGTCGTGGAAATATTTGCAGAAGAAGGTGCTTATTTCGATTTCTACGACTTGGAGGAAAGCACTCCGTCTACCACCCGCTTTGCGTCTTTCCATGTGCAACAGGAGGCTTCCAGTAACGTGTTGGTAAACGGTATTACACTGAACAACGGATTGACCCGTAATAATTACTATATCGAGTTAAACGGAGAGCATGCAGAGGCTACCCTTTGCGGCATGTCGATTCTGGATATGGAACAGCAAGTAGACACTTATAGCCATATTACCCATGCCAAGCCCCACTGTACCAGCAATGAATTATTCAAGAATGTATTGAAAGATCATTCCGTAGGCGCTTTCAGCGGACGTATCCTGGTAAAGGAAGGAGCTCAGAAAACAGCTGCTTTCCAAACGAACCGGAATCTGTTGACCACCAACGATGCCCGCATGTACAGCAAGCCTCAGCTCGAAATATACGCTGACGATGTGAAATGTTCTCACGGTATGACGACCGGACAACTGGACGAGAACGCGCTATTCTACCTGCAAAGCCGTGGTATTCCACAAGAAGAAGCTCGCATGATGTTAAGCGTTGCTTTTACAGCCGATGTGGTAGAGAATGTCCGTTTGGAAGGATTAAAAGAACGTTTGCACCACTTGGTGGAAAAACGTTTCCGAGGCGAGTTGGCGCAATGCGCCGGTTGCCGTAAATGCCGATAACTGTCTCAAAATAAAGAGCGGCTATCTGACTTAGGTCGGATAGCCGCATTTTGTTTAACATTCCCTATTAATTAATTCTTATAAAATGAAGGTTTGAAACAACCTGTTATCTGATAATTCATCGTACCCTCTTATATTTATGCCCAATGAGCTAAAGAAGTTACGGAGTTGTTCATCAGCCTGAGGAGTATAAATCTCCTTCACCTTTCTCGTTAGCGCCCAGGATGTCAACTCTTTTACATCCTTCGATTGTAGTGTTTCGTTTTCAACACCAACTACCTTGTCTTTTTCAACATCAAACACAACAGCCTGTTCAACATCATTCACCGTCTTAGGCTGTTTCTTACTTCTCAATAACAATGCAATTTTCATATCGTTTCAGTTAGGTTTTATACATTTTCAAATATCGGCAATTAAACGAACAAAAAAAAGTTCTTTTTGCATCTTTAATGTTCCAAATCTCGATTATTTGATTTATTAATAAAACGATATGAGTTTAGCCCTTAGTATACAATGAAAGTTATTGATGGTTAATATTCTTTAGTCTGATGATAGTTGTTGGTGCATAGCGGCGGCGGCTTTACGGCCATCGCCCATGGCTAGGATAACGGTGGCACCACCTCTTACGATGTCGCCTCCGGCATATACATCGGGTAATGCGGAACGCATGGTGGATTCGTCTACAATGATGGTTCCCCATTTGGTTACATCCAAGCCTTTAAAGGTACTTGGAATAAGGGGGTTCGGAGAAACACCCACGCTTACGATTACCTCGTCTACATCTATGGTATCAATAGCTCCTGCGATGGCTATAGGACGACGGCGACCGGAGGCATCCGGCTCTCCCAAAGCCATTTTTTGCAAGCGCATTTGCTTTACACGGCCTCTTTCATCACCTATATATTCTATCGGATTATGAAGCGTAAGGAACTCCACACCTTCTTCCTTGGCATGTTTAACCTCCTCTATACGAGCCGGCATTTCTTCTTCGCTTCGACGATAAACGATCATCGAGCGCTCAGCTCCCAGACGGCGGGCTGTACGTACAGAATCCATCGCTGTATTCCCTCCGCCGATAACGGCTACCTTCTTCCCTATCAATACAGGGGTATCGCTTTCTGGGTTCGCAGCATCCATCAGGTTGACACGTGTCAGGTATTCATTAGAAGACATAACCCCGATCAGGTTTTCGCCCGGTATATTCATAAAGTTAGGCAATCCGGCTCCACTGGCTGCGAAAATGCCCTTAAAACCATCCACATGCAGATCTTCATAAGTGATTGTCTTTCCCACAATACAGTTGTTCAGGAATTTCACACCCATTTTCCGCAGGATATCTATCTCTACATCTACTATCTCATTCGGTAAACGGAATTCCGGAATCCCGTATTTCAACACACCGCCAATTTCGTGTAAAGCTTCAAAAACGGTAATATCATAGCCTCGTTTAGCCATATCTCCGGCAAAGGATAATCCGGCAGGTCCTGAACCTACTACGGCAATTTTGATACCGTTAGGCTTCGCTATTTCAGGAACAGACATCTGTCCGCTTTCACGCTCATAATCGGCAGCGAAACGTTCCAGGTAACCAATAGCTACAGGATCTTTTTTCATTTTCAGATGAATACATTGTGCTTCACATTGCTTCTCCTGCGGGCAAACACGTCCACATACTGCCGGAAGAGCACTGGTTTCTTTCAACACCTTAGCTGCATCCAGGAATTTACCAACTTCTATATATTTAACGAATGTAGGAATCTGAATACTAACCGGACAGCCGGACATACAAGTCGGATTCGGGCAATCCAGACAGCGCTTGGCTTCCTGCATTGCCTGCTCAGCTGTTAATCCCAGGTTTACTTCTTCGCTATTGTGGCTACGATACTCCGGATCGAGCTCATTCATGTGTACACGTGGGATATCCGCGCGTTCTTTATTCTTTAAATTCTTCCGCAATTCGTCTCTCCAAGGTTCGTTACGGCGGGCTATTATTTGTTCTTTCATCTTATTTTTCTACTTCTTTATAAGCACTGAGACGCATTAACATTTCATCAAAATCTACCTGATGGGCATCGAACTCGGGGCCATCTACGCAGACAAACTTAGTCTTCCCTCCTACCGTGATACGGCAAGCTCCACACATACCTGTACCGTCTACCATAATGGTATTCAGCGAGGCTACAGTTGGTATTTCATACTTCTTTGTAAGGGCAGAAACGAACTTCATCATAATGGCAGGACCTATTGTTACACAAAGGTCAACTTTCTCCCGGTTGATGATATTTTCAATTCCGTTTGTCACCAAACCTTTTGTGCCGTAAGAGCCATCATCTGTCATGATAACAACTTCATCGGAATTCGCTTTCATCTGATCTTCCAGGATAACCAGGTCTTTCGTACGGGCAGCCAAAACTACTATCACCCGGTTGCCTGCCTTATGGAAGGCTTCCACAATAGGTAATAAGGGGGCTACGCCTACTCCTCCTCCTGCACAGATAACAGTTCCTACTTTTTCTATATGTGTAGCCTGTCCCAAAGGACCTACAAGATCCGTAATCTCGTCTCCCACATTCAGTTCACATATCTTCTTGGAAGAATTTCCTACGGCTTGAATTACCAATGTAATCGTCCCTTTTTCCGTGTCGGCTCCGGCGATTGTTAAGGGGATACGCTCTCCTTTTTTCCCTACCTTTACAATGACGAAATGCCCGGCTTTACGCGAGCGCGCAATCAAAGGCGCTTCTACTTCCAGTTTCACCACCTGAGGGGAAAAATACTCCTTGCTTACAATTTTGTTCATGGATATCGCTATATTGTATTTGTCGTTTGCTATTTATTATTTTCAGATTTACTCAAAAAGCCCGTCATCCCTAACGAGCATCAGAATGGCCGAATGAGGAACAATCATATATGTTTCATCATTGAATTTAATCTCATACGTAGCGCTTTGTATATAAACGGCCAAGTCTCCCTCCTTCGCTTGCAAGGGTAGATAGTGCACCTCATCTTCTTTCTTTTTCCAGACTTCCGACTCCTCAATTTGTGAAGGCAAAGGATATCCCGGGCCGGCTTTAATTATATAGCCGCTCTGTATTTTCTCGCCTTGCTGAACGGTAGGCGGTAAATACAATCCCGATTTAGTCTGGCTTTGCGGATTCTTAGGTTTTATCAATACCTTATCTCCTATCATCAGGAATTTATCAATGTCTTTCTGCTCAATAGAGAGTTGCATATTATTTTTTGTTAGAATTGAACTGCAAATATAGAAAAAATGCTAAGATTCTTAATGATAAGATTACCAAATGCTCAAATAGAATGTATATTAGGATACTATTAGGCGCGCTTTACCTTTTTCACATGTTGCCATAAAAATAGCCAGGCCGTTACGGCAGCCAAGCCATCCGATATAGGCCCTGAATACCAGACCCCATCCAAACCAAACAAGGAAGGAAGGAATAAAATCGTAGGAATCAAGTAGATAAATTGACGTGTCAGACTAAGGAATATAGCTTTCCAGGCAATACCTATACTCTGGAAAAACTGGCTGATCGTAATCTGGGAGCCAACTACTATAAAGAGCCCCAGATTCAGTTTCAATCCATTAGCCGCAATGGCTACCAGCTCCGGATCGGTAGTAAAACCTTTTACAATGATTTCGGGGAAAAAGAAACAAAAAGCCCATCCTATAGTCATTATGCAGGTAGAGGTAATAATCACCAGGCGAACCGTTTCCATTACCCGCCGATGATGCCCTGCCCCGTAATTGAAGCCTACAATCGGCTGCATCCCCTGCGCCAGCCCGATAACGAGCATCACCAGGAGCATCCCTATACTAGAGATAATTCCGTTGGCTCCCAAAGCCAGATCTCCTCCATTCGACTGAAGGGCATGGTTCATCACTACATTCACCAGACTTCCGGCTAATTGCATAGCAAAAGGCGAAATACCTATTGTAATGATACTCCATACCAAACGCTTATCTAACGAAAGGTATTTCTTGTGAAAGCGTATCAAGCTCTCCTTGCTGATAAAATGGTGCATAACAAAGGCAGAGCTGGCTATCATGGAGATCACTGTTGCAATGGCCGCTCCACGTATCCCCATATCAAAAACGAAAATAAAAATAGGGTCGAGAATGATATTCAGAAAGGCTCCTATAAGCATGGTTATCATGGCTTTCCGGGGATATCCGGAAGCACGCATAACGGCATTGAAACTGAAACTCAGATTCGGAAAAATACTGGCCGGAATAACTATATTCAGATAGTCTTTCGCATAAGGGATGATCTGCTCGCTTCCGCCAAACAGATAGAGCATTTCTTCCATGAAAAGCATACTGGGAAGAATTGCAGCAAAAGTAATGATAAATGTCAGTGTCAGTGCATTACCCAAGATATGCTCTGCCATTCCTTGTTCTTTCCTACCCAGAAAAATAGATACACGGGTAGCCGTACCCGTACCGATCAACATACCAAAAGCCTGGAGAAACAACAGGATAGGGAATGTAAGCGTCAGACCGGAAATAGCCAGCGAGCCCACCCCATGTCCGATAAATACACGGTCTACAATATTATACAAGGAGTTGACCATTGTACCAACTACAGCAGGAATAGCGTAATGTAGTAGTAAACGGCCTATTTTTTCATGTTCTAATCGTTTGGTAATTTCACTCGTCATACTTGATAGTTTGTTTTCTTAATAATGGCGATCACATCTTTTACATGTGCTACATTGACTTGTGTTTGGTTTGGCAAGGTAATAATCATTTGTTGTTTGCTTATACAATTTATGTTAATATAATCCTTGTGTACGGGGGATGGTTTCCAGCCGTTCCGGATCAAGGCATTGCCTACCCAGTAAGAAGTCAGGAAATCCCCTTCTACTCCAATGGGGATGGTTGGTGATAAGGTACTTAGTTTTCCGGTAGAAGCATCAAATACGATTCCTTCTTTCCCGAAAAAGCTTTCAAATTCTCCCTCCAATATCAAATCTTCAGGTGTACCACAAGCCATGGAACGTCCTTTTCCTAATAGCCAGAGACAATCTCCCATTTGCATAGCCAGATCCATATCGTGTGTAGACAGCAGAATTGTTTTTCCTTGTTCGATAGCCAGTTTGCGGAGTAATACCATCGTTTCGATACGGCTGGTTACATCCAGAAAAGCGGTAGGTTCATCCAGCAGGATAAGCGGGCATTCCTGCGCCAGCGTTTTGGCTATCATCGCCTTTTGCCGTTCCCCGTCACTTAGTTCCGACACATAATTATGAGCTTTGTGAGCAATGCCTGCTGCTTCAAGGGATTGTTCTACCACCTCCCTGTCGCGCTTTTTCAAGACTCCGAAAAAGCCGGTATAAGGATGCCTCCCCAAGGATGCCAGTTCATAGACAGTTATACCTCCGGCATTTGTTTTTTCGGTCAGTACTACCCCGATTGTAAGGGAGAGCTCTGCTTGGTTATAGGTATTAAATGGCTTGTTTTGCAGACGTATCTCTCCGCTTAAAGGTGGTTGGAAACCGCACAAGGTACGCAACAAGGTAGACTTCCCGGCTCCGTTCAATCCTAACAAACAGGTAACTTCTCCCGGATACAGTTTCAGATCCAAGCCGTCATGCACAAGCTTTTGCTTACCGCTTTTCAGCGTGTAACCAATACTCAACCCGATTGTTTCTATAGCAGGAGACTCTTTCATCCGACGGGTCAATTAAAGTATTGGATATTTTTGCGATTCACAATCACATAAATAATAACAGGAGCCCCTATCAAAGGGGTAACAGCATTCAGAGGCAAGATCGTATTGGTACCCGGAACAACCATCAGCATATTGCATAATAAAGCTATACAAGAGCCTGTAAGCAGTGTTACCGGAAGCAGCATCTTATGATTGGAAGAGCCCAACAGCAAACGGGCAATATGCGGTACTGCCAGCCCAATGAAGGAAACCGGGCCACAAAATGCTGTTGTTACAGCTGTTAGCAAACCTGTACATAGCAGGATAAACATACGTGTCCGTTTGATTCTGATCCCCAGATTGGCAGCATACATCTCTCCCAGTAATAACGCATTCAGAGGCTTGATCAGTAAGATAGACAGGAAAAGCCCCGTCAGCGAACAGGCAATAAAGAAAGGCAGTTGCCCCAGCGAAACCCCGGAAAAATTACCCAACCCCCACATCACATAGGCATGTACCTTATCGGTGGAAGCGTAGAAATTAAGAATAGATATGACAGAAGATGCCAAATATCCGATCATAATCCCGATGATAAGGAGCATTACATTGTTCTTCACCTTCGATGAAAAGTAGAGAATAACCCCTAAAATAGCGCATGCACCGATGAAAGCGGCAAAAATAATCGCCGGATAACCACTCACCGGTAAATCGGCCAACTGGCTTAGCGAACCTCCAAAATAGAGCATAACAATTGCAACCCCCAGATTGGCCCCGTCACTGATCCCCAAAATAGACGGCCCGGCCAGGGGATTGCGGAATAGCGTTTGCAACAACAAGCCACTTACAGCCAAAGAAGCTCCGGCCAACATAGCAGTCACCGCCTGCGGAAGACGGGATTGCAAAACGATATTTTGCCAGGCGATACGTTCCGGTTCTTTTCCTACAAGTATGTCAAACACGCTACCCAGCGGAATAGACACAGCCCCATACGCCAAACTGCCGACAAATAATATCAACAGAAAAAAAAACAATAAGGGATAGAAAAAAAATATCCGGTTCACCTTTCAGCTAATTATATGGATGATATGCGAAGTACTTTCAGCAGATCACGATTAATTGGCTTGTCTTTCTTTATGGCTTTTGCAAATGGGATATAAATGATATCGTCATTCTGGATACCGATCATTACATTTCGTTGATCGTCGAGTAAAGCGTCGATAGCCGCAATACCCATACGGGTAGCCAGGATACGGTCTTGTGCCGAAGGAGAACCTCCTCTCTGCAAGTGCCCTAGAATGGTTACACGAACATCAAACGCAGGATATTCCTTCTTCACACGTTCGGCCACTCCCATAGCGCCTCCGGTTACTTCACTTTCAGCCACTAATACGATACTACTGTTTTTAGATTTGCGCAATCCGTTTTCTATCATATCGGATAATTGGTCCGTTTCCACCGAGATTTCCGGGATAATAGCCGCTTCCGCTCCCGATGCAATCGCACCATTCAAGGCCAGAAATCCGGCATCACGCCCCATGACTTCGATAAAAAACAAACGATCATGCGAAGAAGCCGTATCACGGATTTTATCCACACATTCCAGAATAGTATTTAAAGCTGTATCATAACCAATTGTAACGTCTGTCCCGAATAAATCGTTATCAATCGTACCCGGCAAACCAACAATCGGATAATTAAATTCCTGAGCAAAAATACGAGCTCCGGTCAGTGTTCCGTCGCCACCAATCGCTACTAGTGCATCAATGCCATGCTCTATCAGACGATCATAAGCCATTTTCCGGCCTTCGGGAGTCTTAAACTCTTCGCAACGAGCCGTTTTAAGGATTGTTCCGCCCCGTTGTATGATATTACTTACATTTTGTGTCTTAAATTCTTCAATCTCCCCGGTTATCAACCCCTTAAAGCCTCTATAGATCCCCTTCACTGCCATGCCATTATAAATAGCAGAACGAGTTACTGCACGAATAGCAGCATTCATTCCCGGCGCATCCCCTCCGGATGTCAAAATACCAATACTCTTAATTGTTGACATAATACCTATTAATTAAATATCCGCCACAAAAATACGAATTATTTGTCGTTCCCCACACAAAAGCAAAGAATTAACAAACAACACATCCGGTACTGAAAAGGTATAAATTGATCCATATTATTCACCCTATCCCAAAAGGTATATATTACAATATCTCTTTAGTGATATTGCTGAATTAGAAATTATTAAGAGATAGCATTTTGTTTTGTAAAGGTTATTTTTTTAGTTTTGTCTGGTATGAAAAAGTAAAACTACTAATTTATTCAACTTTAAATGATAATATTATGGCACGACTTGTAACCTTGTACTCTTTACAGTGGGGCGACTTATCACTGGAAACTGTATGCCAGAAGGCAAAATCTTTCGGATATGATGGTATCGAAATCGGACTTCCCGACCATTTGGATGTACGGCAGACTGATCCTGCTTATTATAAGGGGATCAAAGATTTGTTGGCAAAGTATGGCATGGAACTTCGCACCATTTCTACTCACCTGATCGGACAGGCAGTTTGCGACAATATTGACGGACGGCACAAGGCTATCCTGCCCGACCATATCTGGGGTGATGGGGATCCTGAAGGGGTACGTCAAAGAGCGGCTGAAGAACTAATCCGCACGGCTCATGCTGCCAAGGCACTGGGTATTGACACGGTAGTTGGCTTTACCGGTAGTTCCATCTGGCAATATCTTTACTCTTTCCCTCCTGTTACCGAAGCTATGATTGAGGAAGGATTCCAGGATTTTGCACGCCGCTTCACTCCTATTCTGGACGAGTATCAGAAGCTGGGTATCCGCTATGCGCTGGAAGTGCATCCTACCGAAATTGCGTTTGATACCGTAACGGCTCGCCGCGCATTAGACGCCTTGAACAATCATCCAGCATTTGGCTTCAACTACGATCCCAGCCACTTCGGCTATCAGGGTGTAGACTATGTAGGCTTTATTTATGAGTTTGCCGACCGGATTTTCCATGTACACATGAAGGATGTATACTGGAGCGATACGCCCAAGCAGGCAGGTGTATTCGGAGGATACGTTACATTTGGCGATCCACGCCGCTTCTGGAACTTCCGCAGCGTAGGACGTGGCAAGATAAACTTCGAAGAGATCATCCGCGCCCTCAACCATATCGGCTATCAGGGCCCTTTATCCATCGAATGGGAAGACAGCGCTATGGATCGCGAACACGGAGCACGCGAGTCTTGCGAATTCACCAAACGGATTGATTTCCAACCATCTGCTCACGCATTCGATTCTGTATTTGAAAAGAAATAAATACGATTAAATATCTTTAGGGGCTAAACGGCTATTAATCTCTACAAATAAGCCGTTTAGCCCTTACTTTTTCAAAACGATAGAATCGCGTGACATATGTGGCGCGATCGATTCACATATGTGTTTCGATCGTTTTACATATGTGGTTTGATCGTTCTACATATGTGGCGTGATTCTATATTCATTAATATTCTACGAAAAGAAAACTCTCCCATCCAAATAGAAGTACAATAAGAATTAAACGTATGGAATGGAATAAGGGTACTATTTTTTTCCTATCTTTGTCGCTGTTTGATAAAGAAATAACTTTTAAGTATGAAAAAAATTAGAGCTGCCATCGTAGGATATGGCAATATCGGGAAATATGTGCTGGAAGCGATTCTTGCCTCCCCGGATTTTGAAGTAGCAGGTATTGTACGTAGAAACCCTTCAGATGTTCCTGCCGAATTAAAACCTTATCAGGTAACCGACAGTATCACCAAATTAGAAAAAGTAGACGTTGCTATACTGGCAACCCCTACGCGTAGTGTAGAAGCGCATGCCAAAGAAATACTGGCATTGGGAATCAATACAGTAGACAGCTTCGATATCCACGGAGGAATCGTAGAGCTTCGCCGTTCGCTGGATGCTGTAGCTAAAGCACACAATTCAGTAGCTGTAATCTCGGCGGGATGGGATCCGGGAAGCGATTCCGTAGTCCGCGCATTATTGGAAGCAATGGTTCCGAAAGGAATTACCTATACAAACTTCGGACCCGGCATGAGTATGGGGCACACCGTAGCTGTAAAAGCCATCGAAGGTGTGAAAGCCGCTCTGAGTATGACAATCCCCGTTGGGACAGGTATTCACCGCCGGATGGTATACATCGAAGTAAAAGAAGGATACGACTTCAAGCAAGTAGCAGCAGCCATCAAGGCTGACGACTATTTCGCGCACGATGAAACACATGTTATGCAAGTAGATAGCGTAGACAACCTATTGGATATGGGACATGGCGTAAAACTGGTTCGCAAAGGCGTATCCGGACAAACGCAAAACCAGCTGATCGAGTTCGACATGAAGATCAACAACCCGGCGCTGACAGCCCAGGTATTGATTTCGGTAGCTCGCGCCAGCTTCAAGCAGAAACCCGGAGCTTACACCATGATCGAGCTACCCGTTATCGATATGCTTTACGGTGACAAAGAAGACTTAATTAAACGACTTGTTTAATTTAATTGAAAGTTGAAAACGAAATTAATATTCCATTTTCAACTTTCAACTTTCAATTTTAAATTATAAAAGAAAATGCTTAGTTACATTACCTGGACGGCTGATCCGGCCATATTTACTATCGGATCACGTGAAATACGTTGGTACGGATTGGCTTTTGCAGTCGGTTTTGCCATTGGTTACATGATTGTAGCCCGGATGTGGAAAAACGAGAAGCTGAATCCCGCCTGGATCGACTCTCTGTTGATCTATACGGCGCTTGGAACAGTTATCGGAGCCCGTTTGGGACATTGCCTGTTCTATGCTCCGGAGCACTACCTGGCAAATCCGTGGGAGATACTGAAAGTATGGGAAGGCGGACTGGCCAGTCATGGAGGAACCTTGGGTATTGTAATTGCCATCTATTTCTATTCCAAACGTGTAACACATAAAAGCATGCTGTGGACCTTCGACAAGTTGGTAGTCCCTACCGGTCTGGTAGCCGCTTTTATCCGTTTAGGTAATCTGATGAACCATGAGATATACGGACATGCAACCGATAAACCCTGGGGATTCCGTTTTATTGATAATATGTATGCCTGGAGACAGGGGGCAGAGCCTATCTTTACAGCGCCAAGCCATCCCACTCAACTATATGAGGCGATCTGTTACTTCCTGACATTCCTTCTCTGTATGTGGCTCTACTTCAAGAAAGAAGCCTACAAGAAAGAAGGGCTGATCTTCGGCATATTTTTCATTTGTATTTTCGGCTCCCGCTTCTTCATTGAGTTCCTGAAGAACGACCAGGAAGCGTTTGAAGCCAACATGATATTGAACATGGGGCAACTACTCAGTATCCCCTTCGTCCTCGCAGGCGTCTATTTTGTCTGGAGAGCACTAACCAAGAAGATTTAAACAAAGTTTTTTCACATGTACAAATTAAAAAAAGTAACAAATAACACAATTTACGTCGGAGTAAACGATCGACAAAAAGCACTTTTCGAGAACCTATGGCCATTACCTCATGGCGTATCATATAACTCTTATCTGATTCTGGATGAGAAAACGGTGTTGATAGACACAGTAGACATCTGCTATTCAGATATCTTTTTCAAGAAAATAGAGGATGCACTAAACGGACGCCCAGTAGACTATCTGGTAGTTGATCACATGGAGCCTGACCATGCCGGCAGTATCCGCCTGCTTCGCCAGATGTACCCTGAGATGCAGATCGTAGGCAATAATAAAACACATGGTATGCTGGAAGGATATCATGGTATTACAGACGGGCTGGTAGAGGTAAAAGAAAGTGACAAACTGAATATCGGCAGCCGGGAACTGGAGTTTTATATGGCACCAATGGTTCACTGGCCGGAAGTAATGTTCACCTATGACCCGAAAGACAAAGTCTTATTTTCGGCAGATGCTTTCGGAACCTACGGCACATTGGATGGCGGGGTAATCGATTCGGAAATGAATGTAGAACACTTCTGGGAAGAAATGATCCGCTATTATGCCAACATTGTAGGTAAATACGGAAATCCGGTACAGAAGGCGCTTCAAAAGCTGGGTAGCATTGAAGTAGAAACCATTTGCTCTACACACGGACCCGTATGGCGTGAACATCTGAAGCAAGCAGTATCTATTTACGACCGCCTGAGCCGCTATGAAGGCGAAGAAGGAGTCGTTATCCTATATGGTTCGATGTACGGACATACCGAACAAATGGCAGAAGCCATCGCCTCATCACTGGCTGACAACGGGATAAAGAATATCATCCTGCACAACGCCAGCAAAAGTCATGCCTCATATATCCTGCGAGACGTCTTTAAATACAAAGGTTTGATCGTTGGCAGCCCTACATACAGCAACCAACTGTTCCCCGAAATCGAGTCTGCCCTGAGCAAGATAGAAACAAGGGAAATAAAGAACCGCTTGTTTGCCTATTTCGGATCCTTCACTTGGGCCGGAGCAGCCGTAAAGCGCCTGGCAGCTTTCGGAGAAAAGATGGGCTGGGAAGTAGTAGGCGAGCCTGTAGAGCAAAAACAAGGTCTAAAAGCCGACAAGTACGAAGCCTGCCTGGCCTTAGGCGCTGCTATGGCAGCACAATTGAAAGTTAAAAATTGAAAATAACATATTATTCATTAATTGTTAAACGTTAATCGTTATATTATGAGACTAATTATTGAACCTAATTATGACTTGCTCTCCAAGTGGGCGGCAAATTATGTGGCTGCTAAGATAAACAAAGCGAAGCCATCGGCTGAGAAACCATTTATACTGGGATTACCTACCGGATCCTCTCCTCTGGGAATGTACAAGAACCTGATTGAATTGTACAAAAAGGGGATTGTTTCCTTTGAGCATATCGTGACTTTCAACATGGATGAGTATGTGGGCTTGCCGCAAAGCCACCCGCAAAGCTACTACACCTTCATGTGGGAGAACTTCTTCAATCATATCAACATCAAGAAGGAAAACGTAAATATCCTGAACGGGAATGCTCCCGACCTGGAGAAAGAATGTGCCGACTATGAAGCAAAGATGAAGAAACTGGGAGGTGTAGACCTGTTCCTGGGAGGCATTGGCCCCGACGGGCATATCGCGTTCAACGAGCCGGGTTCTTCCTTGTCGTCTCGTACACGTATTAAAACGTTGACTACCGATACGATTATCGCTAATTCACGCTTCTTCGACAATGATGTGAACAAGGTTCCTAAAACCTCCGTAACGGTAGGTGTAGGTACCGTTCTGGATGCCAAAGAAGTGCTGATTATGGTAAACGGACACAACAAAGCGCGCGCCTTGCAGCAGGCCGTAGAAGGTTCCATCAACCAGATGTGGACTATTACAGCTCTGCAAATGCACCCCAAAGGCATTATTGTAGCTGATGAAGCAGCTTGCGCCGATTTGAAAGTTGGCACTTACAACTACTTCAAAGACATAGAAAAAGAACATCTGAACCCGGATAGTTTACTGTAAAATGACAGAGAAAGGGAAGAAAACCGGCTTTGCCGTAGTAGGCTGCGGCCACATCGGCAAACGCCATGCCGAAATGATTACACGCGACGAAGACGCCGAATTACTAGCTTTGTGCGACATCCGTCCGTGTGAAGAAGTGGGCATTGAGGCATATGATGTCCCTTTCTTTTCAAACATTGAAGACTTGCTGAACGCCGCACTTCCGATAGATGTGGTTAGCATTTGTACCCCAAACGGATTACATGCTCCGATGGCCATACAAGCCATCGAAGCAGGTTTCCACGTAATCATCGAAAAGCCAATGGCGCTAAATACAGCCGACGCAGAGAAGGTGGTTTACACATCCCTCAAGCACCGGAAGCAAGTATTTTGCGTGATGCAGAACAGGTATTCTCCCCCTTCCGTCTGGATAAAGGAAATGGTAGACTCCGGCAAATTGGGAGACATCTACCTGGTGCAGCTAAACTGTTATTGGAACCGGGACGAACGCTATTACAAAGTGGGAGGATGGCACGGGGATGCTGCCTTAGACGGTGGAACTTTGTTTACCCAATTCTCCCATTTCATCGACATCATGTATTATCTTTTCGGGGATATATGTGATATACAGGCAAAGTTTGCTGATTTCAACCACAAAGGACTCACCGACTTTGAAGACTCAGGCATCGTAAACTTCCGCTTCCTGAACGGAGGTCTCGGTTCGCTGAATTATTCTACCTCTGTCTGGGACAAGAACATGGAAAGCAGCCTATTGATCATTGCCCAAAACGGAAGTGTAAAGATAGGCGGGCAATACATGGACAAGGTAGAATACTGTCACATAAAAGACTACAAGATGCCGGAACTGGCGCCAACCAATCCCGGCAATGACTATGGAGCCTACAAAGGCTCTGCCCAAAACCATAACTTTGTGATACGGAATGTAGTACAGGTACTTTCCGGTTCCTCTTCCGAACCCATCACGACAAATGTGCTGGAGGGTATGAAAGTTGTGGACATTATTCAACGCATCTATGCACTGAAGTAATTGGCTATCCAGTCCCCTACTTCCGAGGTAGTATAGGCTTTGCCTTGTTCGGCAATATCTTCAGTTACAATACCTGCATCCATAGAAGCGGTTACGGCGTCGCGAATGGCTTGTCCTTCCTCTGTCAGATTGAACGCGTATTCAAACATCAGAGCAGCGCTTAGAATGGTTGCTAGCGGATTAGCTATATTCTTGCCTGCTGCCTGCGGATACGAGCCATGGATCGGCTCAAATACGGAGGTATGAATACCGATAGAGGCAGAGGGAAGCATCCCCAAAGAGCCGGTAATCACAGAGGCCTCATCCGTCAGGATATCTCCGAACATATTTTCTGTCACCATCACGTCGAAGCTCTTCGGCCACTGGATGATACGCATCGCCGCATTATCTACGAACATATATTCTGTTTCCACATCGGGATAGGCTTGTTCTATTTCTTTTGCCACTTGCCTCCACAAGCGGGAAGTAGCCAGCACATTGGCTTTGTCTACAACTGTTACCTTCTTGCGACGCTTTTGTGCATATTGGTAGGCAAGATGCACGATTCGCTCTACTTCTTCGCGGGTGTAGATACAGGTGTCGTAAGCGGTATTACCGTCTTCGCTACGGCCTTGCGGACGTCCGAAGTACATACCGCCTGTCAGCTCGCGGATACACATAAAGTCGGCGCCATCCACCAAATCCGCGCGAAGCGGCGACTTATGTATCAGAGAGGGAAAAGTAGTAACCGGGCGGATATTGGCATACAATCCGAGCTTCTTCCGCATGGCCAACAGCCCTTGCTCCGGACGCACCTTTGCCGATGGATCATTGTCGTATTTCGGATCACCAATGGCCCCGAAGAATACGGCATCGCTCTCCATACAAATCCGATGTGTTTCTTCGGGATAGGGATTGCCTGTCGCATCAATAGCGGCAGCTCCTACCAGCGCTTCTTTATAACTTAGTTCGTGGCCATACTTTTGGCTGACGGCTATGATGGCTTTCATGCCTTGTTCTACAATCTCGGGGCCGATTCCATCGCCCGCGAGTACTGCTATGTTTAATTTCATTTTGTTTTGTGATTAATCTTCGTTTCTGTTAAATAAAACATATCGGGGCTCTGTTGGCTTGTATTCATCGTCGTCCCACAGTGAGCTGGTGAGCATCAGGTCGGCGCTGTAGCGGTTGCAGGCGATAGGTACATTATGCACGCGGCACTGGCGGAGCAACATTTGTATGTCGGCTTCGTGTGGCTGCGGGTTGAGGTCGTCTATCAGGAAGATAGCCATATTAATTTCTTTGCGCACCACCATAGCGGCAATTTCCGCATCGCCTCCAAGCGGTCCCGAATGCATACGAGTAATCTCGGCATTTATACCCTTACTCTGAAAAGCATCGGCTATCAACCCACCGGTTGTTCCGGTACATACCAAATGGTGATGAGAAAGGAAACCGGCATTGTGGATTGCCCACTCTACCATATCAGCCTTACGTCTGTCGTGCGCAACAAGCGCGATTGTCAACTGTTTATTCATAATCAATGCATCCCTCCTATTTTATTTAACATCTTTATGGTTGCTTTAATGGCGGCTTCGGTCTGGTCGGCATCAAGCCCGCGTGTTTTGAAGTCTACACCGGCAAAGTTCCAGCTGATGATCGTTTGCACAAAGGCATCGGTGCGTCCTCCGGGAGGTATGAACACCAAATAGTTTGTCAACATCGGCAGTGGCTGCCCCAAGTCCGAGTAGATCTTCCGCAACGCACGCATAAATGCGTCGTATTGTCCATCTCCGGAAGCCGAAGCCTCGTACACTTCCTGATCTATCTCTATCTTCAATGTAGCGACCGGTCGTAAGCCTTGTGCCAAAGATAAGGAATAATTCAGAATCCTGACGGTCTGCTCGGTATTTGCATCTTGATTAAGCAAGTCGCTGATGATGTAAGGCAGGTCTTCCTGCGTTACCATCTCCTTCTTATCTCCCAGTTCGATGATACGCTCGGTCACCTTCTTCATGCTCTCGTCGTCCATATCGATACCGAGGGCTTCCAGGTTCTTGCGGATGTTCGACTTTCCAGATGTCTTGCCCAAGGCATACTCCCGAACCCGCCCGAAACGTTCCGGTAGCAGGTCGTTATAATACAAGCAGTTCTTATTGTCACCATCGGCATGCACACCGGCACATTGGGTGAAGACAGACTCTCCGACAATCGGACGGTTCGGCGCCACACGGATACCGGAGTAACTTTCAACGAGACGGCTTACCCGGTTGATCTTCTCTTCCCTCAGATGAGTTTCTTCGCCAAGCTGATCCTTGAGAACAGCCAACACACTGCTAAGCGGAGCATTCCCGGCACGCTCGCCCAGCCCGTTCACGGTGGTATGGAGACCTTTTATACCGGCTCGGACAGCAGAGAATACGTTAGCCACCGCCAGGTCGTAATCGTTATGCGCATGGAAGTCGAACCACAAAGAAGGATAGCGCTCCACCATCCGGTTGCAATACTCATACGTATTCAACGGATTAAGGATACCCAAAGTATCGGGGATCATAAAGCGGCGGATAGGCAACTCTTGTAAAGCATCGATCATCTGGAATACATAGTCGGGCGAACTCTTCATTCCGTTCGACCAGTCTTCCAAGTAGAGGTTCACCTCTATGCCCATTTCCTGGGCAAGCAGAACAACACCCCGGATATCCTTGAAGTGCTCTTCGGGGGTTTTCCGCAGTTGCTCGGTCACATGCTTGTATGAACCTTTGCAGAGCAGGTTGACTACCCGGCAACCGGCTTGCTCAATCCAACGCAGAGAAGCGTCTCCGTCTACAAAACCCAGCACCTCCAGCTTGTGGAGATTGCCGGTACGTTGTGCCCAGGCAGCCACTCGCTTTACCCCTTCAAATTCCCCTTCGGACACACGGGCAGAGGCAATCTCGATACGGTCTACGCCTAACTCGTTCAATAGCATCTGCGCGATGCTGAGCTTCTCATGCGCCGCAAAAGAGACGCCCGAGGTCTGTTCCCCATCCCTGAGGGTTGTATCCATTATTTCTATCATATCACTTCAATCTTGTTACGAACCTAAAGACTGTTCGTAGGTTTCTATTTTGGACTGGTTGGCTAGGAGGTAGTCGATGTCGTCGAGGCCATTCACCAGGCAGTCTTTCTTGTAGGCATTGATCTCGAAGGACTCGATGCGGTGTGTCGCATTGTTGGTGATGGTCTGATTAGGGAGATCAATGGTTACAGCTGTCGCCGGGTTCTTCTTTAAGGAGTCGAACAGCTCTGCCAGGAACTCGGGAGAGACCACTACCGGTAGCAGCCCGTTGTTCATTGAATTGTTCTTGAAGATATCGGCAAAGAAACTGCTTACAACAGCCCGGAAACCATATCCGGCAATTGCCCAGGCGGCATGTTCGCGACTACTTCCGCTACCAAAGTTCTTTCCTGCCACCAGGATGTCTCCTTTATAGGTATCCTGATTCAGTACGAAGGAAGGATTGGGCTTCCCGTCCTTGTCATACCGCCAGTCGCGGAAGAGGTTGTCGCCAAAGCCCTCGCGGGTAGTTGCCTTCAGGAAACGTGCCGGAATTATCTGATCGGTATCCACATTCTCCAGAGGGAGCGGCACGCAGGTGGATGTCAGTATAGTAAACTTCTCTTTCATCTTGCTTTACTTTATTAGTTCTCTCGGATCAGTGATTACGCCGGTTACGGCAGCAGCAGCGGCTACCAAAGGGCCTGCCAGTATGGTGCGGGCGCCGGGTCCCTGGCGTCCTTCAAAGTTGCGGTTGGAGGTGGAGACGGCATACTTTCCTGGCGGCACTTTGTCATCGTTCATGGCCAGGCAGGCGGAGCAACCCGGTTGGCGTAGCTCAAAGCCTGCTTCCGTCAGCACCTTGTCGATCCCTTCGACGCGGATCTGCTTCTCTACCATCCAGCTTCCCGGAACCAGCCAGGCCGTCACATGGTCGGCTTTCTTGCGACCTTTCACCACCGAGGCAAAGGCACGGAAATCCTCAATACGTCCGTTGGTACAACTACCTAAAAAGACGTAATCTATCGTCTTGCCCAGCATCGGCTCACCGTCCTTGAAACCCATATACTCAAGCGCCTTCATGAACGATACGCGTCCGGCCTCATCGATGCTCTCCAGTGAGGGGATATTTTCACGGATGCCCATGCCCATACCCGGATTGGTTCCGTACGTAAGCATTGGTTCGATGTCTTCTGCGTGGAAGGTAACTTCCTTATCGAATACGGCGTCATGATCGCTATACAGTGTCTTCCAGTAGGCCAGCGACTTCTCCCACTCGGTGCCGCGAGGAGTAAACTCACGGTCTTTCAGGTAGTCGAAGGTGATCTGGTCCGGGGCGATCATGCCGCCACGGGCACCCATCTCGATGGAGAGGTTACAAATCGTTAGCCGGTCTTCCATTGTGGTGTTGCGGATGGCTTCTCCGGCGTACTCTACAAAGTAACCGGTGGCTCCACCCGTTGTCATGCGGCTGATGATGTAGAGGGCGATGTCCTTGGCCGTCACACCGGGTTTTAGCTGCCCGTCTATGGTGATGCGCATGGTTTTGGGCTTGCGCTGCATGATGCACTGGGTGGCCAGCGTCATCTCCACTTCGCTGGTGCCGATCCCGAAGGCGATGGCGCCCATTGCTCCGTGAGTTGAAGTGTGCGAATCGCCGCAGACGATAGTCATGCCGGGTAGCGTCAGTCCGTTCTCGGGGCCTACCACATGGATGATGCCGTTCTTGGGATGCTGCAGGCCGTAATACGTCAGCCCGAAGTCCCGGGCATTCTTCTCCAACGTGTCTACCTGATTGCGGGAAACAGGGTCGGCGATGGGCTGATCCTGATGCAGTGTCGGCACGTTATGGTCGGGGATGCAGGTTACGCGCTCCGGCCTGAAGGGCTTGAGTCCCCGCTCGCGAAGTCCGGCAAAGGCTTGCGGACTGGTTACTTCATGGCAGTACAGCCTGTCGATGTACAACTGTATCGTTCCGTCGGGCAGCGTATCTACCACGTGCTTCTCCCATATCTTTTCAAATAATGTCTTTCCCATTTATTGTATGAATTTATTGATTGCGTCTATGAAGGCTTCAGCCGATGCAGCGATGATGTCGGTGTTCGCGGCAAAGCCATAGTATATATTCCCGTCGTAGGCCACTTGCATGTGCACTTTTCCCATGTCGTCACTGCCCTTGTCGATGGCCTGTATCAGAAACTCCTGTATCGTCATGGTGCGATGGATGATCGACTTGATTGCTTTGATTGCCGCGTCTACCGGACCATTGCCCGAGGCAGCGGCTTCGAAGCGTTCTCCAGCTATATTGAGGCAAATACTGGCAACCGACTTCACGCCCACACCCGAGGTAACCTGTAGGTATTCCAGTTTGATGCGATGCATGGCGGTGCGGTCTTTCCCAACGAGCATAAGTACGTCGTCGTCGTTGATGTCTTTCTTGCGGTCGGCCAGCTTGAGGAATTCCTCGTATGCTTTGTCCAGTTTGTCCTGCTCGAGGTTTACACCCAGCACTTGCAGGCGATGCTTAAGGGCAGCACGTCCGCTACGGGCCGTCAGCACAATGGCGCTATCGTCTATGCCCACGTCTTTCGGGTCGATGATTTCGTAACTTTCGCGGTTTTTCAATACGCCGTCTTGGTGGATACCCGAGGAATGGGCGAAGGCATTGCGTCCTACAATCGCTTTGTTGGGTTGCACCGGCATATTCATCAAGCGCGATACCATGCGACTCATGTCATAGATACGCTGACTGTTGATATTGGTCTCGATCCCTGCTTCCTTATGGCTCCTGAAGATCATCGCCACCTCTTCGAGCGAGGTATTGCCGGCTCGTTCGCCTATACCGTTGATGGTTACTTCTACCTGACGGGCTCCGTTCAGCACACCCTGTATCGTATTGGCTGTCGCCATCCCTAAATCATTGTGGCAATGGGTGGAGATGATCGCCTTATGTATGCCTGTTACGTTCTCCATCAGATATTTGATCTTCGCACCGTATTCATCGGGCAGACAATAGCCTGTGGTGTCGGGGATGTTTACAACAGTAGCCCCAGCCTTGATCACGGCCTCTATCACGCGAGCCAGATATTCGTTATCGGTACGTCCGGCATCTTCGGCGTAGAACTCTACATCCTCTACATAGCGCTTGGCGTACTTTACACAGGCGATGGCACGCTGTAGTATCTCGTCCGGGTTGGAGTTGAATTTGTGGCGGATGTGATAGTCGGATGTGCCGATGCCTGTGTGGATGCGTCCACGCTTGGCATACTTGAGGGCTTCGGCAGCAACGTCTATGTCCTTCTCTACGGCGCGTGTGAGGGCACAGATGACAGGCCAGGTAACAGCCTTCGCTATCTCTACTACGCTATTGAAGTCGCCGGGCGATGAAACCGGAAAGCCGGCCTCTATCACATCTACACCCAAGCCTTCCAGCTCGCGGGCTACTTCTATCTTCTCAATGCTGTTCAACTGACAGCCGGGCACTTGCTCACCGTCTCTCAATGTTGTATCAAAAATAAACAATCTGTCAGACATCTTCTTCGCTTTTTATGTATCTATTCTATTCATTTCGTCCTATAAACAAAAAACCTCCCTCACCTGGAAGTGAGAGAGGCCTAAATTTCCTATACTGAATACGCACAACTATCTCACTTCCTATCCTGTTCCCAGAGTAGAATAATAATAGAAATAATGAGACTATTTGCGATGTTTCTTTTCATTGTGATATTGTTTATCGGCTGCAAATATACAGCCTTTTTTGACACGCCCAAATATAAAACGATATTTTTTACGGGGTTTTTCTTATAAAATGAAAGATAAACCGTATTTATTGTGAACATATTTAGTCTCCCGGCACCTTTATGATGCTAATAGAAGCTATATCTTTTACCAAACGGAAGCCATTGTTGAAGTGTTTACTGCCGGGATAGATCGAATAACGGCAGGTAGGACGGCACAAAGCCCTCTCGATAAACCAAGAGCCGCCTCGGACGGGAGCATATAGGCGATCATCTTTATAAAATGTATCTGCGCACCACTCCCAAACGTTACCGCTCATGTCATGCAGACCCAGTTCATTGGGAACTTTCAGGCCAACAGGATGCGGCTTGCCTTCGGCGTTTCCGGCATACCAGCCTAAGCTGTCCAGATTCATTCCGCCGCTATAGAGATTGGAGTGTTTGCCGTATTTTCCGCCTCGGGCGGCGTACTCCCACTCTTCTTCGGTAGGAAGACGGCCTCCGGCCCACTGACAATAGGCTTGCGCACCGTACCAGGTGATGTAAATGGCCGGGTGAGACTCATATCCTTTGGCAGGACGGCCTTGTTCGATCCCCCAGTTGCATTCGTAATAGAGAAGCTGGCCTTCATCGGGGCCGCTTGTGATGGTATTACTACCGTAGGCTTCCAGGAAGGCGGCAAACTGATGGTTGGTTATCTCGTACTTGCTCATGCGGAAGTCTCCCACCGTTACGCGATGGGGCTCGTTATTGTCTTCCTTATAGATAGAGCCCATCTCGAAGCTGCCTCCTTTTACGTCCACCATCTCGGGGATGGTATTAGTGGCGAGGTGCTTACGGTAGAGCACTTCGGCTTTGCGCTTCTGGGCCTCTGTGCGCTCAGTCTCGCGGATGTTGGTGTCGGCCATAAACATGTCCCAATAGTGCGAGGAGATATCGTAGGCCTCGATGCCTTTCAGCGGCAGCAGGCGCTCGTACATAGTCGCCAAAGCGATGTATCCGTCGGTACGCTCGGGGTCGAGGCGCACGCCCTGTTCGTACAGGCTGAAGGCCTCGCCGGCGTAGGTGATTTTTTCGGCGTCGGTAGCGTCGGTGATAGAAAGCAGGTTGTCGGCCTGGCGGATCACATTGTCGGCGTAGGGATTTATCTGGTTGCTCAGCATGCGGGCAAACTTCGTCTTCTTCATTTCTACGGGAATCAGGCGGTAGAATTGCCGGAGCGAGTCTATCGATATCAATTTCATGAAGCGCGTAAGCAAGAATTGCCCTGCATATGTATCCATGTGGCTGTAAACAAACTCGAAACGGATCGAATCCCGCTCGTGTTCTACCTGTTTCAGCTCCCAATCTACGTCCAGACCGATGCGTTTAGGCTGCTCAGCCTCTTGTTTCTTCTTCTTGCTGAACTTTTTTACGAGGGCTCCTACTCCGCTGGAGTATCCACCGGCTTCTGTCCAGGCTCCTACGCTGTGGTATAGCTCAGAGACATGTTGTAAACTGTCTCGCTGACGGTTTTGATGCTCTACAAGGCCAAGGTATTCGGCATAGTGTTTCATGGGGGTATTCTCGCCCCGGTAGCTGAGGTAATAAGGAAAGTCTTTGATGCTTCCTTCTATATATAATGTATCACTGTCGAGTAGCAGGTCGCAGTAATAGAACTCATCCTCTATAGTGGTGCAAAGCCACAGGTGTTGCGGTGTGTCGGACAGGTTGCCACGCATTGTAAACGTACCTTTCTCGATAGACATCGAGTGGATGATACGCTGCGTCTCAAAGACTTTGAGGAAAAAGACCGTCCCGCTCTTCACATCCCGGATGTTCGCCTTGATGACATATTGTCCGGCAGCAATGTTCGCGGGTTCCCGAGCCGTGAGCGTTGCCTGCAGCAGGAGAAACATCAGTAAAACGATGGTAGGCTTTATGGACGGTCTCATTATCTAATCGTTATTCAGCTCCGTAGACTTCTTCGTAAGGCTGAACAATTACCCAACCGTCGCCTTCAAACTGCATCTGGAAGCTTTCGCCACTACCACGTCCGATGAGCGTCTTAAGAGAAATGTCGGTTTTGAAAGTGGGTGTAAGGTTACCCGACCACGCTACTGTGGCATTCGGATCGGTAAAGACGGGCTGTCCGGGCTTCACCAAAAGAGTCAGCGGATCGCCGTGTGTGGTGATAGCCACGTGTCCGGTACCCTTAATACTTGCCTGGAAGAGGCCACCGCCCATGATTCCTGCCACGCTTTTCATCAATTTCACGTCAGACTGCAACGATTCCTCGTGTGCCAGGATATCGTTACCATTTACGTTGATTGATTCGTTCTCTAAATACAACACGCGAACCTTCTTTGCCAAGTCTGCCACATAGATTCTTCCCGTACCGGAGGCCACCATCATTGAGGTTCCCTCTCCACTTACGGCTTTCTTCAGCAAATTGCCAATGCCCTTGCTTAAAATGCCCTCACGCTCGAACTTCACAGCTCCATCGTAGGCGATCATTGCACCTTTCTTGATCATGATAGACTGATTCTTGATGTTTAATTCCAGGATATAGTCCTTCTCCAACTCGAAGAGGCCATTTTTTGCATCATCCTGCACGGTTTCTTTAATAAAAGACTGAATGGAGTACTTTTCCATGATAATTAAAATTAATATGATTAGTAAATGTTCAACAAATATAGGAAAAAAAATAATGACACCCCTTCCAAGGCGATGAAAGAAGTGTCACAAGCTCTAGGCACCCCTCGCGTGGCAGTGCGAGGGGTAACAGTAAGTTTTAGTTATTCTCCGGACGAAGTTTGCGGACTACCGCACCGGCTCGCCACATTTCGCTTTCGCGTAGTTCCTTCAGTTCGGCTTCCAGTTTCTCGCGATAATCAGGTTTGCTGTTTGTATCGATAGAGCGTTGGGCTTCGTTACCACAGGCTACTTCTTTATACAGCTTCTCGAACACCGGTTTTGTGGCGTCGTGGAAGGGAGTCATCCAGTCTAGGGCACCTCGCTGGGCGGTGGTAGAGCAGTTGGCATACATCCAGTCCATGCCGTTCTCGGCAAATAGGGGCATCAGTGATTGGGTGAGCTCTTCTACGGTCTCGTTAAAGGCCTCGGAGGGAGTGTGCCCGTTTTCACGCAACACTTCATACTGGGCTAACAGCAATCCCTGGATGGCACCCATCAAAGTTCCGCGCTCGCCGGTAAGGTCGGAGTAAACTTCTTTCTTGAAGGTTGTCTCGAACAGATAGCCCGATCCTACGCCTATGCCAAGTGCTACCACGCGATCCCAGGCCTTGCCGGTTGCGTCCTGATAGATGGCGAAGCTGGAATTGAGCCCTCTTCCCTGTAGGAACATCCGTCTGAGGCTGGTACCCGAGCCCTTGGGAGCTACCAGGATTACGTCTACATCAGCCGGAGGGATAATGTTTGTGCGCTCTTTATAGGTAACGCCGAATCCGTGCGAGAAGTACAGGGCCTTGCCCGGGGTGAGGTACTTCTGAATGCGGGGCCATACTTCGATCTGCGCAGCGTCTGAAAGAAGATACTGAATGATAGTTGCCTTGCTACAGGCCTCTTCGATGTCGAACAGGGTTTCGCCCGACACCCATCCGTCGGCTACGGCCTTATCCCAGGTTTTGCCGCCCTTGCGCTGGCCCACGATTACGTTGAAGCCATTGTCTTTCAGGTTGAGACTCTGGCCGGGGCCTTGTACGCCGTATCCTATCACGGCGATTGTTTCACTGCTTAATACTTCTCTTGCTCTCTCTAAGGAGAACTCTTCGCGGGTTACTACGTTTTCGGTAACCCCTCCAAAATTCATTTCTGCCATAATCTTTATTAAATAATGTGTTTAGTCCCACAGGGCCGCAGCGCGGCATATTGCTTTATCTTCATGGCACATAGCCATGCTGTATTTATTGGTGGAGGTTTCTGCCATGAAAAGCTGTAAGTCCATATCGTAGCGGCCTTCAGACAGGTAGGAGATCTCGAAGCGCCGGATGTTTTTTTGATCGTACATGTCGAGCGAAAACAGGTCGAGCATATGCTCCATGTATTTGATGCTGTTGAGATGGCCGTTCACGTCGAGGTCGCTGTATCTCACCCGGTAGGGAACGCCGCCTGTTTCTTGTTCCACGGCTTGTATCTTGCCGGGCTTCTCGATGGGGCAATCGCGCTGGGTGATATACTCGCTGAGTGCCTCTACGTCGAGTGGCGTGGGCTTTCGCGAGTCTACGTCAATGGCCGCCCAGATAGAGCGTGCATAGCCCAAGGGAACTCCCGAGGCGTCTACCAGCTCAAAGCACCTGGAGGTGAACAAGCGCCCTACGTCTTCTATCCAGGTGTAAAGGGTGATGTGCTCGGACATTCCGGGATAGCGATACATCTCTATGGCCAGGCGAGACAATACCCAGGCGGTCCGCCTGTTGTTCATGTCTGCAAAGCCAAAACCTCTCTGCGCTGCGTGGATAGACGCTGCATGCAGCAAATAAGTACCAATCATAGGGATTGTTAGCTGTCCCCGAAAGTCCAGCAGGTACGATTCAGTTACGAATGGGAATTCTCCCAGCTTAGTTTTCTTCGTCTCCATTCTTAATGTCTAGTTTTTTCTTCATGGAAGACAGCATATCACTGAGGCGCTCTACCTTGCTCTTGGTGATAGCCACGCGGCCGGAGCGGATGAATTGCAACACGCCGATGGAATGGCTCAACTCGTTGAACAGGGCCTGTGTTTCTTCGTAATGACCGCTCTTTTCCAACACGATGCAGGATTCATTCATGTCGAGCACCCTGGCGTTGTACTTGCGGATCAATGATTCCACCGCGTCCAGGCCGAGGAACTTCTCGGTGCTCACTTTATACAAGGCGATTTCCTGATACACTAAGTCTTCGTCGGTGTTATAGTAGGCCTTCAGGATGTCTACGCGTTTGTCTATCTGTTTTACCACCTTGTCTATCATGTCTTCGGTGGCGAAGGTGGTGATCGTAAACTTGTGTACCCCCTTGATAGCCGAGGGGGAGACAGACAAGGTCTCGATATTCAACTGTCGGCGCGTAAAGATAATGGTTATCTGGTTAAGCAGCCCCACTGTGTTCTCGGAAAAGATGATCACTGTATATAATGTCTTCGTATCCATCGTTCTGTACTTTGTTATTAAGGTGTTTTACTCGCCCATGATGATATCGGTAATGCTTCCTCCGGCGGGCACCATGGGGTAAACCATGCCGTGAGTTTCTACATTGGCCACTAATACGTATGGGCCTTTGTGCGCCAGCATTTCGGCAATGGCAGCGTCTAATTGGCTGCGTGTCTCTATAACGCGGCTCCCCATTCCGTAGGCTCGGGCAATGGCCACAAAGTCCGGGTTGTCCATCGAGGTACCGGAGTATCGTTTATCGAAGAATAACTCCTGCCACTGGCGTACCATACCGAGGAAGTGGTTGTTCAAGACGATGATCTTCACGTCTAGCTTCTCCTGCATGATTGTTCCCAGCTCCTGAAGAGTCATCTGCAGGCCGCCGTCGCCAACAAAGAGGCAAACCGTGCGGTCGGGAGCGCCGAACTTGGCGCCTATGGCGGCGGGCAGGCCGAAGCCCATGGTACCCAAGCCTCCCGAGGTAACGACACTGCGGGTCTGACTGTATTTGAAGTATCTCACGCCCATCATCTGGTTCTGCCCAACGTCGGTAACCAATACCGCCTTGTTGTCGGTAGCTTCGGAAACGCGGCGGATGATTTCACCCATCTGCAACAGGCGGTCGTCAGCCGGGAATACCTCTCGCTCAATTACTTTCGTGTACTCTTCCTTTTCATCGGGCTCGAATGAGGCGATCCACTCGGTGTGCCTGGCCGGATTCAGCTGCTCGGTGAGGGCAGCAAGGGTCTGCTTGGCATCTCCCAGAACGGGTACATGCACGGGTACGTTCTTGCCAATCTCGGAGAGGTCTATATCGAGGTGGATAATCTTGGCCTGGCGGGCGTAGGTCTGTAAATTGCCGGTTACCCGGTCGTCGAAGCGCATACCGATGGCGATCAATACGTCGCATTCGTTGGTCTTGCGGTTCGGCCCTACGTTTCCGTGCATACCCAGCATGCCTTTGTTCAGGCGGTAGTCTGACGGCATGGCGGAGAGTCCCAGCGTGGTAGAGCCGGCGGGTATATCTGCCTTTTCAAGGAAGGCGGCCAGCTCCTTCTCGGCGCCACTCAGGATAACACCCTGCCCTACGAGGGCGAAGGGTTTCTTTGCCTGGTTGATCAGTGCGGCGGCTTCGGCTATCCGCTCCTCTTCTATGTCGGGTATGGGCTGATAGCTCCGGATGAAGCCTACCTTTTCGTATGTATAGTCGAAGGTACCTACCTGCGCGTCTTTCGCGAAGTCGAGCACTACCGGTCCGGGTCGTCCGCTGGAAGCGATGTAGAAGGCTCTCGACACGGCCCAGGCAATCTCCTCGGGCTTACGGATCTGATAGGCCCATTTGGTGATAGGCTGGGTGATGCCGATGACGTCTATCTCCTGAAAGGCATCCGACCCCAATAATGGCGAAGGTACCTGCCCGGAGATCACTACAATGGGCGTGCTGTCCATCATAGCATCGGCAATGCCGGTGATGGTATTGGTGGCTCCCGGCCCCGAAGTAACCAGCGCTACGCCTACCTTGCCCGATACTCGCGCGTATCCCTGGGCAGCGTGTGTAGCGCCTTGTTCATGGCGCACGAGAATATGTTTCAGTTTGTCCTGATAGTCGTACAAGGAGTCGTACAGGGGGATTACCTGTCCGCCGGGATAGCCAAAGATGGTGTCAACGCCTTCGGCTATCAATGTCTTGAGCATGGCCTCCGAGCCTGTTATTTTCTTGTCCATAAATGGTAAGTTGTTAATGGTGATTCGTTATATTATACGTACTGCGCCTTTGTCGGCTGAGGCAGCCATCTTGGCGTAGGCTTGCAGAGCCTTGGAGATGGTGCGTTGACGGTTGGCGGGGGTGAAAGCGGCAGCTCCTTTGGCCTCTTCGGCCCGGCGACGCTTCTCCAGCTCGTTGTCATCTACCATCAAACGGATGCTCCGCTTGGGGATGTCTATCTCGATGATGTCGCCATTCTGTACCAGGGCGATGGCTCCTCCGGCTGCTGCCTCGGGAGAGACGTGTCCGATGGAAAGGCCGGATGTTCCGCCGCTGAATCGTCCGTCGGTGATCAGCGCGCAAGCTTTCCCCAGGTGTTTACTCTTGATGTAAGACGTGGGGTAGAGCATTTCCTGCATGCCCGGTCCGCCCTTGGGCCCTTCGTAGGTGATAACGACGACATCCTCGGCGACGACTTCATCGCCCAGTATTCCCTTGCAGGCTTCTTCCTGGGAGTGGAACACTTTGGCGGGGCCCGAGAAGCTGAAGATGCTCTCGTCTACTCCGGCAGTCTTTACCACGCATCCATCGAGGGCGATGTTACCGTACAATACGGCGAGGCCTCCCTCTTTTACGTAGGCGTGAGCAATATCGCGTATGCAACCTGAGGCGCGATCAGTGTCGGGCTCCTTATAGTAGGTCTCCTGCGAGCCCATCTGTAAGTTGAAGCGTCCGGCGGGAGCGCTCAGGTAGATATTCTTAGCCGAATCGGTTACGTTCGGGGATAAAAGGCTGTAGCGACTGATGGCTTCGGCCAGCGTGAGGCCGTCTACCCGTTTTACGGAGCCGTCTATCAGTCCGCCCTTCAGTAATTCTTCCATGATTGCGATGATTCCACCGGCGCGGTTCACGTCTTGGATGTGATACTGGGGCGTGTTGGGCGCCACCTTGCAGAGCACCGGGGTTTTTCGCGAGAGGGCGTCGATATCCTGCATGCTGAAGTCTACTTCCGCCTCGTGCGCTACGGCCAGCAGGTGAAGCACGGTGTTGGTAGAGCCGCCCATGGCGATATCGAGCGACATGGCGTTCAGGAACGCCTGGCGGGTGGCTATGCTGCGGGGTAATACAGAGTCGTCACCCTCCATGTAGTATTTGTTTGCATTCTCAACGATCAGGCGAGCGGCCTTGCGGAAGAGGGCGATACGGTTGGCGTGGGTTGCCACGATGGTTCCGTTGCCGGGCAGGGCAAGTCCTATTGCCTCATTGAGGCAGTTCATGGAGTTGGCGGTGAACATGCCGGAGCAACTTCCGCAAGTGGGACAGGCTGCATGCTCTACCTTATTGATCTGCTCGTCGCTGATGCTATCATCTGCCGATTCTATCATGGCGTCGATCAAATCGAGCGAGCGCTCGCCTAACTTCCCGGCCTCCATCGGGCCACCGGATACAAACACGGCGGGGATGTTCAGGCGCATGGCAGCCATCAGCATGCCCGGCGTGATTTTGTCACAATTACTGATGCATATCATCGCATCGGCCTTGTGGGCATTCACCATATACTCCACGCTGTCGGCTATCAGGTCGCGCGAGGGCAGGGAATATAGCATCCCGTCGTGCCCCATGGCAATCCCGTCGTCGATCGCGATGGTGTTGAACTCGGCGGCAAAACAACCAAAGCGTTCTACCTCTGCCTTCACCAGTTGACCTATTTCGTGCAGGTGAACATGTCCGGGGACAAATTGGGTAAAGGAATTAACTATGGCGATGATGGGTTTGCCCATTTGTTCATCCTTCATACCGTTGGCGCGCCATAGGGCACGTGCTCCGGCCATCCTTCTTCCCTGTGTACTGCTTAAACTTCGTAATTCGTGCTTCATATATTCCGTGTTGTAAATAGAAAAGCCCCCTTCTCGCGGGAGAAAGGGGCTTCAGAAATATCATTTCGACCTATTAACTTCTTACACACCTTCTCCGCTTACCAGCCAATGACTAGAAGGACCACAGAAATGATGATATGTAAGTTGTTGTTTGTCATAAATACGTCTTGTTCTCTATTATTTGGCTGCAAATGTAGAACAATATTCCAAATCACCAAAACATTTGATAGAAAAAGCATGAAAAAACTTTCAATTACACATAAATTCACCTTGCCGGCTTAAAGGTTGTAAGACGCATAGGCCGTAACAAAGGGAAAATTCCTCATCCCACATTTATCATTCATCGTTCACCATGCCTCTTTTATTATTTTCCATTATCTTTGTGGGGTTCTTACCTATATACAATGTATGGAGATGTTTAAGATTACCCTGACGATCTTGTCGCTGATCCTTTTTTCCTGCGGAAACAAGGGGGCGGTAGAGACGGAAAGCAAAGCAGCAGTGAATGCAAGCAGTACTACACCTCATTTTAATGCCGACAGTGCGTACGCGTACGTTGCCGCTCAGGTGGCGTTTGGCCCGAGAGTTCCCAACTCGAAACCTCACCAGGCGTGTGGCGACTATCTGGCTGCCGAGCTGAAGCGAATGGGCGCCGAGCTCTACGTACAGGAAATGACGCTGACGGCTTACAACGGCGAGCGCCTGCAGGCCCGTAACATCATCGGATCTTATAAGCCGGAGAGCAGTAAGCGCATTCTTCTTTTCGCCCATTGGGATAGCCGTCCGTACGCCGACTATGATCCCGACCCTGCCAGGCAGCGTATGCCTATCGACGGAGCTGACGACGGAGCCAGCGGAGTGGGCGTCCTGCTCGAGATTGCTCGCCTGTTGGGAGAAAACGCCCCGGACAAAGGTATCGACATTATTTTCTTCGATGCTGAGGACTATGGCGTCCCCACCTTCGATAAAGAGCACCAATACGTGCAGAACTCATGGTGTTTGGGCTCTCAATTCTGGGCAAAAAAGCCGCACGTTCCCAACTATAAGGCAGAATACGGCATCCTCCTGGACATGGTAGGCGCCAAGGGAGCCAGTTTCTACAAAGAAGGCTTCTCCATGCAATATGCTCCCCATATCGTAGAGAAAGTTTGGAGCACCGCACGCGATCTGGGCTACGGCAAGTTCTTCATCAATGCCAACGGAAGCTATATTACCGATGATCACGGTCCTGTGATTGCCGGACGAAACATTCCTTGCATCGACATCATCCATACCAACCTCGACAACACGCATGGTTTCGGCTCTTATTGGCATACGCATAACGATACAATGGAGAATATCAACCGCGAGACACTACAAGCCGTTGGCCAAACGGTGCTGGAAGTAATCTATTCAAAGTAACATCATGACACAAACAATCAAGCAACTGCAAGACGAGATAATAGAGGAGTTTTCTACCTTCGAGGACTGGATGGACAAGTACGCCCTCCTGATAGATCTGGGAAACATGCTGCCCGACCTCGACGACAAGTACAAAACCGAGAGCAACCTGATTGAAGGCTGCCAAAGCCGGGTGTGGCTGCAAGCCGACTACACAGACGGGCTGGTGTACTTCCAGGCGGAAAGCGACGCCTTGATCGTTAAGGGCATCGTATCTCTGCTGATCCGCGTATTATCCGCTCACACGCCGGAGGAGATACTGGATGCCGACCTCTACTTCATTGAAAAGATAGGCTTAAGGGAGCACCTCTCGCCCACCCGCTCGAACGGGCTGTTGGCCATGGTGAAGCAGATGCGCATGTACGCTCTTGCCTTCAAGGCAATGTCCAAATAGAAACGTATGGAAGAAGAACTAACCACCAAAAAGAAAAACATCACCGGGAAGATACTCATCACAGCAGGAATCGTCCTCGCCTTGTATCTACTCTACTCTGTCGGACACATTTTTCTCTCGCCCGATCGGAACATCCAGCAGATTTACCTCATCCCCGAGGACGCTGCTTTTATCATACAGTCGGCAAGCCCGGTAGACGACTGGAAAACCCTCAGCAACAGTGAGCCCTTCAAGGCGCTCACCAAGGCCAAGTCGTTCGAGGAGATCACCCGCCACGTAGAGATGATGGATTCCGTGATCCGCAGCAATAAAACGATGCTGTCTCTCGTGGGCAAGCGGGACATGCTGATCTCTATCCACAAAACCAGGGGCGCGGACTGGGATTTCCTCCTGGCGTTGGACATGCAGAAGACCTCGAAGCTCGCCCTCTTGAAGAATCAGATCGAGCTGGTCTTAAAAATGACCGACTTCACCGTTACCAACCGCACTTACAACGGCATCAACATCCTCGAGATGCGAGATCCCCAAACGCGGGAGATCCTGTACGGTGCATTCGTGGATAACCATTTCATCGCCTCTTATACGTCCAAGCTGGTGGAAGCGTCTATCGATGCAAAAGAGACGCCCAAGATCGGGCTGAACCCTGCCTTCATAGAAGCAGACCGGTTGGTAGCCAACAAGGGGCTGTACAGGATCTTTATCAACTACGCCAACCTGCCCTCCTTCCTATCCATTTACCTGGGAGGCAAGAACGAATACATCGAGCAGTTTGCCAACGCCATGGATTTTGCCGGCCTCTATTTCCAGACAGCTAAAGACAAGATGGAAACCAAGGGATACACGCTCCTCAAGGAGAATGCCGACCCCTACGTTGCCGCCATGCTCAACTCCGGCAAGCAAAGGATGAAAGCACAGGAGATACTCTCCGCCCGCACGGCTCTCTTCACCCACATCGGGCTGAATGACCTGAGCACCTTCGTTCGCGAGCTCGAGCGTATCCTCTCTACCGACAATCAGGCACTGTACACCTCGTATACCGACTCCAAAAAAAGGATAGAGAAGCTGTCCGGCATATCGCTAGACGAGCATTTCCTCAGCTGGATGTCGGGCGAGTTCGCCATCACGCAGCTGGAGCCCGGTTTGCTGGGTAGCGAGCCGGAATTAATCCTCGCCATCGGTACCAAAGACATTGATGATGCCCGCCGCAACATGGATTTCATCGAGAAGAAGATAAAAAGCCGCACGCCCATCAAGGTGAAGACGGTAGAGTACAAGGGCTTCGAGGTAAACTACGTGGAGATGAAGGGTTTCTTCCGTCTTTTCTTCGGGGGAATCTTCGATTCCTTCGAGAAGCCTTACTATACGTTCATCGACGACTACGTTATTTTCAGCAACAAGGCTGCCTCGCTCTTGTCTTTTATCGAAGACTATGAGCAGAAGAATCTTTTGAAGAATGATCCGGGCTTTAAGCAGGTCGGCCTCAGTAATTCCTCCACATTCTGTCTCTATGCCGATATGCACAAGTTCTACCCTCAGTTGAGAGGCATGCTGAACAACGCCACCTGGTCTGATTTGCAGGCAAACAAGGAGTTGCTTTACTCCTTCCCCTATTGGGCCATGCAAATCAGTGGGGAAGGACAGTCCGCGCACCTGCACCACCTCATGACTTTCAAGCCTTATGAGCCGCAGCAAACCTCCGTCACCATCGACTCGGATGAAATAGACCGTGAAGACAGTGAAATGAACGAAGACGCTCAAACCGAGAAGGAGATTATGAGCGAACTCAAGCGCTTTTACGTAGAGAAATTCCAGGGGAACGTCCTCCGCGAGTTCTATGCAGATGGCCAGCTCCAGAGTGAGTCCGAAGTCAAGGATGGCAAGCGCCACGGACGCTATCGCGAATACTACGAAAACGGTAAACTACGCGTAAGAGGCAAGTTTGTAAACAACCGCCCCAAAGGCACCTGGAAATACTACACGGAAGAGGGCTCATTCGAAAGGAAAGAGAAGTTCTGAGCATGGATTGGCTGATTCAACTGGGATATTGGGGTCTATTCATCGGTACGTTCTTGGCGGGCACGGTGTTGCCCATCAGTTCCGACATTCTGTTAGTAGGAGTTTTCACCCTGGGCGATAGCAATCCCTGGCTCTGCTTGCTGGCTGCTACCTCGGGTAACTGGATCGGACTGATTACCACCTATTCTTTGGGCTGGCTTGGCAAGTGGGAATGGCTCGAACGATGGTTCAACATCAAGCGAGAGAAGCTGATCGAACAAAAGAAGGTAGTCGACAAGTATGGCGTATGGATTGCACTCTTCACCTGGATTCCCGTCGTAGGGATAGTGGGGCTCGTAGGCTTGGGTTTCTATAAAGTAAAGCCCAGACTCACCATCCTGCTCTTGCTTCTTGGTTGTTTTGCCCGTTTTCTGGGCTGGACACTCCTCTATGTTCGCTTCGGCCAGCAATTTATAGAGTGGATCACCCGTTGACAAGCCTTAGAAGGAGAACATCAGCCCCAAGTTGAACGCGCTGTTGCCAAAGGCATCCTTTACCTTCCCGCTGATTGAGTACGGCACATAGTGATACTCCGCAAATAGGCCGATCAATCGGTAGCGGATACTAGCTCCGCCGAATACATCTACCGTTTCGCAGGAATAGAACTCTGTCGTGTCCTCCGAATAGTCCACCCGCTCCAGATTGGTAGTGATGCCGTTTATCCCCAGGCCGGCGTATAAGGTAAAGAAGGTGTCTGCACCGACCTGCTGCTGGTAATGTCCGCGCAGGTTCAGTCCCACCACTACATTTGCCTTGGCATCCAGAGGGGTGTTATGATCGTAGTAAGTGAAGTGGGATCTGTTCACGGGGAAGGCCAGCTGCACGCCCATATCTATCTTGAAGGTATTGCTAAACGGATAGCCCACGTAGGCTCCGATAGAGGGAGCAGCGGTAAACACCCGGCTCAACTTCCCGACCGGCAACCAGGTACCCACCTGAAGCTCTATCATATTCATCTTCGACTTGTCCTTCTCGTACTCGCTCTCGTATACGTACTCGCTTTCTTCAAGCTGTATCTGAGGGGGCATTTCGGATAGCGTCATCACCTTCTGCAACAGATAAGACAGCTGGTAGTCGTTCACATTCCGCCCGTAGTGAGTAAGGATGCAACTGATATACTTCCCCCTCACCTCCTCGGCAATATAATAGGTAGTTAATACGTCCGAATAAGCGTCGGTGTGATAGCTTTTGTACACCACCCGGTAGGCCAGCGTAGGTATACTGTCGAACAGCACTTGTATATCTCCCTCGTGCAGCACCTCTACGTTGCCGCTCATATCAAAATCGATCCTTTTATTGATGTCCAGCTCGGCCGCCATCATAGAAGGGAACTCCGACCACTTCATCTGGCTGCCCCCTCCCGAAATAAAGTGCGGCGCCGACCAGTCGAAGGCATACACCAGGTCTATCTCTTTCCCTACAAAGGGGATGACAGTCGTTTTCCAGCTGTCAGAGATATAAGGAGCCAAGCCGTTGCTCAGCCAGGCTTTTACAATCTCCCTTTCCAATACAATGTCGCGCTGATTCATCGTCTCGAAGTAAAGGATCGTTACCTCCTTCTCCTTCTGCTGAAGCAATACCGCCACCTGATTGAGGTTCAGGCTCTCCCGCCCGGGATTTACATGAACGGACTCTATGATCTTATGATGCAGTGGGATGAAGCTACTGTCTGTATACTCTGCCTGAATATTCCGCAAGGAATAATCTTTCCGGATATGCTCCATCGTCTTGGTATTACTGATCGTTCCCTTTATCCGGCTGATCAGTATGTCATATCCGCTACACTCCAGCGAGATTTCTCCCTCCGCATTCCGCAGGCCTTGCAGAGACGACAGGGAATACTCCTGGGAGAATAGCGTACAAGAAGCACCCAGCAGCAGTAAGAAAGTCAACACATATTTCATTGGATACAGAATCTTAGTCATTCGGATTGTTTTATATCTTTCGTTGGATTAACAAGAGTGCAAGCCCGGAGATCTTCAGGAGGATCGCCCCAAAGAACAGGATATTCCGCAGCAAGGGCAGGACAAACACATATTTGAACAGCATCGACAGCAAGATCAGGCACACGCCCGCCAGAATCAGGTAGAGCCACAAGGCCGGCCTGAAGCCTTTCTCACGAAACACATTCACCAGGAAGATGCTCTTCAGCAAGATGGCCACGCCCATCAGCGTCCAGAAGGCAAACAGAGGAAAACCTGCCACCAACCAGCGGAGAAGAATAGCCGCCGCCAGCAGCGATAGACCTGCATACAGGCAATATTTGTTTGCTGCCTTTGTCATTTGACCGTAAATATAAAACATTCCATTGGAAATACAAGTTCCTGATTATTCCTTATATTTGCTTTGGCATGAAACAGATCATCTTCATAGTACTTGCTTTAGCTACCTTGCTGTCGTGCGGCAAGGAGGAGCCGTCGCTCTACACCGAGCTGAAGGATATACACGAGCTCTCCCTGGCCGAGGTGCGCGTTGAGAAGACCTTCATCATCGATGACCCCGACATCCACTTCCGCGACATCGGCGCGCGCTCCGGCATCTTTGTCGACATGGTAGACTGGGTAAAGAAGAAGGCCAGCGTAGGGAAAAGGATAGGCATTTACTCCTTCGGTACGTATTTCTCGGCATACATCAACCTCGACGAGCTATCGCCGGAGGACGTCATACTCAACAAGAAGGACAAAACCTGTACCCTCACCCTCCCCGCCATTCACATCAAGGAGTGGGGACGCGATTTCGAGGTAAAGACAGAGCACGAGCGGGTATCCGTTTACCGCTCCTCTCTCACGCCGCAGGAAAAGGCGAGAGCCAAAGACGAAGCCAGCCGCATCCTCTCAGAAGAGATGGAAAAGAACGGGCGGTTCAGGCAGGAGCTCATGAACAGTGCCCAAGACAAGGCACGCAGCTACTTCAGCTCCTTGTTGTCTAACTGGGGATACCAGTCCCACATCCAATTCAGGGAGGAATAATCCATGCGCAAGAAGATACTCATACTGCTCATCATCATCGCGATCATCTTTATCGGAAGGCTGATCTACAAGCAGGCTACCACCTCCCGGATCAATACCCTGCCCGCCCGGATAAAAGCCATCACCCAGGCCGTCAAGCTCTCTACGCTCGACATCACTACAGAGGAGATTTTCAAAGACACCATCGGCATCAAGGGCGCCGTGCTCAGGGTAAAGGCCAGGGTACGGATTAGCTTCGACATTGAGCATATCCCCACGGCAGAGCAGGGCGACACCCTCTTCGTACAGCTTCCGCGCGAAATCATCGATATCTACGAGTCCACCCGCGAGGGCTACCAGGTGCTCGATGTATGGTACGTCTGGATCCCTTCCGACCCGGCAGAAATCACCCTCACCACAGACGAAGAGAATGCCATCAAGCAGAAAATCAAGCAAAAGATCAGGCAGCAGATGTACGAAAAAGACTATGTGGCACGTGCCCGCGAGAATGCCGTACGCTCCCTCGCCCAACTTTTCTCCAAATTCAAAGACCACATCGTCATTCACGACCCCTATCCAAGCGGATGGGAAGAGGATGCGCAAAAAAATTCGCCCTCCTTTATGGAATAAGCCTCCCTTTTGTATCTATATGATAAGCGAGTGGCTCAACCGCCCTCACAGTACTAATTTAGTTAAGAATAATCGTATGGAAACAAAGAAATCGGCTAAGGCAAACTTAGAAAACCAAAAGACCCTGAGTCTTTTGATGGGATTAGTAGTGGCGCTGGCTATCCTTTTTGTTAGCTTTGAGTGGGGAACCCAAGATGTTAAGCTACTGGTGAATGACAGGGACGGCGGCATCGAGTGGGTTGACGAAATACCCATCACCATGCAGGAGCCAACTCCCCCACCTCCTCCACCGCCAACTACCACCGTAGCAGAAATCCTCACCGTAGTAGAGGATGACGTAAACATCGACGGCCCCGGCATCAGCGGAACCGAAGACGACCCTAACGCAGGACAAACAGAGACCTACACGCCTCCCGTGGCAAATGACGACGAAGAAGAAGATACAGAGAAAGTATTCATCATCGTAGAAGATGCCCCCATCTTCCCTGGCGGAGAAGGCGAACTACTCAAGTTTATCGGCAAGAGCATCAAATATCCGGTGATCGACCAGGAGAATGGCATCCAGGGACGTGTTGTTTGCGCCTTTGTAGTGAATCGCGACGGCTCTGTAGTAGATGCCGAAGTGCTCCGGGGCGTGAGTCCTACCCTCGACAAGGAAGCCCTGCGTGTAATCAACACCATGCCGAAGTGGACACCCGGTAAACAACGTGGCAAACCCGTTCGCGTAAAGTATACCGTTCCTATTACGTTCAGATTGCAATAGAAACTTTATCAATATGTGTGTTTACTGAAAGGGGATGGGCTTCGGCTCATCCTTTTTATTCGTACCCCAGCTCGAAATCCTGATCTACAGCCGGAACACCTTCGCTCATCCAGCGCGGCATGGGTTTCTTCTTCAGGTAATGCTCGAAAAACTGAAACATACGCTTCTGAAAGTCTACGCGATTCGCCATGCGCATCGGCCAGTGAATCTCGCCGGGATAGTTCAGCATCCAGACCGGCTTCTGCAAGCGCTTCAAGGCCACAAAATACTCAATGCCCTGATACCAGGGCACGTGTCCGTCCTGATCGTTGTGCATAATCAGTATGGGCGTTTCCACTTTGTCCATGGTAAAGAGGGGTGAATTCTCGGTGTAGCGCTGCGGAGCCTCCCAGATGGTGGCGCCTATGCGGCTCTGCGTATGTTCGTACTGGAAAGAGCGGTTCAATCCCGAGCCCCAGCGGATGCCTCCATAAGCACTGAACATATTCACCACCGGAGCGCCGGATTCAATGGCGGCAAAGAGGCGGGTACGCGTTGCCAGATAAGCAACCTGATATCCTCCCCAGCTATGTCCCTGCGCCGCGATGGCTTCTTCATTTATATAGCCTTGCGAGATCAATAGCGAGATACCGGGCATCACACTGTTGAAGCAGCTCTCGCCGGGATAACCGTCTTCGTACACTACGTCGGGGTTGAAGACGATATACTCGTGGCTGTTGTAAAGGCGATAGTCGATGGTGGAGCGATGTGGCTCCGGAGTCTTGTAGGCATATAAGGTTTCCGCATTGCGCTCGTAGAAGTTCACAATGAGGGGGTACTTCTTCGCCGGGTCGAAGTCCTCGGGCTTGTAGACTACTCCTTGCAGCGGCTTGCCGTCTAGCGAAGTCCAGGAGACTAATTCGGCGGTTCCCCAGCGGATGCCGTCTTGCTGCGCTTGTCCGTTGGTGAGTTGTACGGGGCGTTTGAAGCTGCCGTCGGCCGTTAGCCTCAGCTCCGGGAATTGGCTATACGTCTCTGTGGTGTACACCATCGCCCCGGACTTCTTCGCCTTGAGCGGTTCCTTTAGCATAAAATTCCCTGCCAATAAGGTTTGCGGCACACTGGCTGAAGCGACAGAGGGCAAGCGGTAATAGCCGTAGCCTTTCGTCACTTCGTTGAAACCCCTTAGCAGTTGCTCCTTCTTGGGGTCGATGGTGGTAGCCTCCTTGTCCAGTTGCAAAAGACGGTAGCTTGTTTGGGTAGTGCGTCCGTTTTTGGTCAGGTTCACAGGGGCGGATCTCCCTTTCGGGTCGAAACGCCAGAGATCGTAACGGTCGTATAGCAACAGATATTCGTCTTGCGGGCTCGTCCAGCCTGCCACTCCGTAGGGAGGGGCAAAGTCAGGCATATCGTTTTCTTCGTCCCAGGCGGCGAAGGTGTCGGGCGTTGTCAGGCGGTATTCTTTTTTGTCGGCGATGGAGTAGCTATACCAGCTGCTGTCTTCGACATTGAACCAATAGGCGTAGTTTCCTTTGGGCGAGAAGCGAACCTCGGCCATCAGTGCCTCTTTGATGCAATCGGTCTGCCCGCTTGCCAGATCAATGCTGTAAATGTCATAGCGGGGACGGCCTGTCCACATGCGCTCTAGTCCGTAGGGCTCGGAGACTCTCAGCAAACCGATGGGCGCGTTGCCCTTGTCTGCCATGATAAAGTCCGGCATCTCGGGAGAGGCAAGGGGCACCAGTTTCCGTTCGTTCAGGTGGTAAACGGCGGTGTAGCTTTTCTTCAGGTCTTTGGCTTTGTTGTATACCTGCTGGGTGTATTGTACCTTCTCGTCCCACTTCCAGATCTCTACTTTGGGGCGATTCTCGTCCAGTACGGTCGTATCCTTTACCTTGGGGCGGGGCGCCATGCCGAAGAATAATTTCTGCGAGTCGTCCGAGAAGCGGATCGTTTCGTGTTCGCTCATCACCCAGTTAGTTGGAGTAGCCTCCAGCACCTGCCCGTCTACGTGCAGTTTCAAATGAGTGCTCACCGAATCCTTATCGGCACAATAGAGAAACGCCAGATGCTCGCCCCGTTTGTCGGGCACGATCTGCTTGAACACTCCCTCGCCCTCAAACACCAGGCGCGAAGCTCCCGCCTCCGCCTCAAATGCATACAGCCCCGCCCGGGTACCCAGCGTATCCCCTTTGCTTACAAAGTAAAGCAGCGGAACTTCTTTGGCGAAGTAAAACTCCGAGACGGCGGGAAACGAATCAAGCCGATTCCCCTCCAGCGACCGTATGTATAATGTAGAGTCAGCCTTGTTACCCCTCTGATACGCCAACCAGTCAGACTTCTCCGCCAGTTTCCATACCTTAACCGAGTCTACTTCTTCCGTCTTACCTTCGGCAAGCCTATGAAGCAATAGTTTATTCTTAGGCAAATCCTCCTCTTTTGTCTTCTGTATCTTCAGCGCCTCCACTTCCTTGAGCGGCGGCTTCTGCACGGCAAGCAAATAGCGGCAAGAAGCAGCAAACTTCATCTGCTCTCCTCCCTGAAAAGAAGCAACCTCCTTCCCCTTCGCATTGTAGACATGCACCATAGCATCTCCAATCCAAGGCTCCATCCGGCAAGCCACCCAGACTCCATCATCCGATATCGCCCTCTCAGTAACCCGCTGCCACCCCGTCAAATCATCAAACGTCATCGCCCTCCTAGACTGAGCCCACACCCCGGCGCCCAAAAAAACCAATAGCGCCACCAAACCAATACACCGTCCTTTCATAACATCCATCATTTATATCACAAAAATAATATAAAAAACAAACCCCCACCATTGCCAATCAGTAATTTGCAAACGAAATACCGCAAAGCGGTAACAGGTTAATACCCCATGCACCAGCACGGGAACATTATCCAACACCAAGCTTATGCTCATATATACCCATTTTTTATCTTTTTGATAATTTGAAGCTTGAAAAAGGTCGATTACCACGGTAAAAAGACTGCCGCAAGCTTGCGGCAGCTCGTTCACCGTAGTAATTGGTTGCACTTTGTCAAACGACAGATGATTTATCGGAGTAAATGAGGAGAAATGGGGTATTTTGTCCCAGGCTACCGGGGTAAAAAGGGTGTTTTTTGGCTGTTTTTGGCCGTTTACCGTGGTAAATGAGCTGCTGCAAGCTTGCGAGAGCTAATTTACCGTGGTAAATTAGCTCTCGTATGGATGCGACAGGTCGTTCACCGTGGTGAATTAGGTGTCGCATATACATATATCACTTCAGGCCGAGGCGTTCGCGTTCCAGCATGGCCATGATGAAGGGGCCGACGGCTTTGGGGTCGTTGGCGCGGATGAGTTCGGTGATGTAGTAGTTATAGTCGCCCGAGCGGTTGTTGGCGCCGCCTAGTCCGGCTACGGCGCAGGCTTGGGTGATGTTGGTGAGGCCGTCGTTTCCTACTTCTACGAAGTGTTTGATGTAGCCTTTGTAGGCTTTCTCGGCAACGTCTAGGTAGCTGCTGTCCAGATAGCCCATTCTTACGCCTTTAAGTAGGGCGTAGAGGAACATGGCGGAGCAGGAGGACTCCACGTAATTGCCCTTGGCGCCGCTCTTGTCGAGTACCTGGTACCAGAGTCCGGTCTTGTTGTCTTGTATCTTCGTTACCTCTTTGGCGAGGTGGTTGAGGATGACGAGCACGGTGTCTCTGCCGGGTTCATTGGCAGGGATGAAGTCGAGGGCGTCTACGATGCCCATAGCGTACCATCCCATGGCGCGCCCCCAGGAGTGTTTGGATTGTCCGGTTTCTTTATCGGCCCAGAACATGCGGCGGCTGACGTCGCAGGCATGGCGGAAGAGGCCGTTGGAGGGGTCGTATGTGTGCCGGGCAGCTACGCGGATCTGGTTGATGCCATCGGCAAAGTCTTGCGGACGGTTGTAGCGGGCGGCGTACTCTACGAGGAAGGGTGTTCCCATGTAGATACCGTCTAGCCATACCTGATTGGGGTAGATGTCTTTGTGCCAGAAGCCACCGTCGGCATTGCGGGGATGGGTGTCGAGCTGACTCCTGAGGAGGTCGATCGCCTTCCGGATCTTTTCGCTTCTCGTATAGTCGTACAGCCTGAACAACATCTTGCCTGTGTTGATGCGGTCGATATTGTACTCGTTTGCCTTGTAGGTTACGATGGAACCGTCGGCGCGGATCATGGTGTCGGCATAAGCCAGGGCGTAGTCGAAGTACTTCTCGTCGCCGGTGAAATCGTATAGGTCGAGGAAGGCTTGCAGCTCGAGGCCGTGGCAGTAGTCCCATTTGAGGGTGCGCTGAAAGTCGAGTTGCCAGGACTCGGGGCATCTCGCCATCTCGGAATCGGCCACGCGTACGGCGTATGACAGTGCCTCGGACGGCTGCTCATCGCCTTTGGTGATGCGGAACCAGTCGATCTCGGCCCAGCCGCCGTCGTTGATTGTCATGGCAGGACGGGTGCAGAAGGTGCCCACTTTGGCTCCGATCCATTTTCCTTCGCGTACCTGGAAGGGCTCGCCCAAGGCTTTGTAGGTCTTGCCATCGGTGCTATACGTGAAGGTGCAGACGGCCTGTAGCGTGAAGGTGGCGCGAAGGTAGACCCAATCGTTGGCAAGGTCTGCCCCGGCGTGAATGGTTTCGGAATTGCCCGCCTCGGCCTTTTGGCAGGATAGCTGAGAGAGACGCAGGCCTTTGTCGGTGTTTTCGATGATGAGCCCGGCATAGTCGAGGCCCATCACCACGAGTCCGGTGCGCTCGCCTGTATAGTTGGCAGCCGGCTTGAAGCGCAGCTTCATGGTGGCGGTGAATGCGTTGGCAGGGGTCTTTTGCAGTAAGAGGTTGGGTACGTCCCACAGGTTCTTCGCCTCTGCTCGAAGCGGGTAGGAATACAGGCGGAGGTGTCCGTTGGCAGCGTCGCAGAAATACCACTTCGGGTTGATGTTCGCATGCCATTGCCATTGCAGGCCGAGGGACGGGGTGATAAACTCGTCGCTCTCCTGAGGAGTGCAGATGGGGTAAGTACGTCCAACGTTGGGTTTCTTATGCTGCATGACGGGCTCGCCGCAACCGTCGCCGTCTTTGTCTGAACCAATCACGGGCCAGTCCTTTTGCCATTTCATCGGCTGCAGATGCACGATGCGTCCGTATGCGCCAACGTCTTGGAAGTGGATAAACCAGTCTTCGCCGGATTCGGTATCTACCCAGGCTCCCTGATGGGGGCCGTTGACGGCTGTCTTACCTTGTGTCATGACGATCTTGTCTTCGTAAGGGCCGTAAATGTCTTTGGAGCGGAGCACGGTTTGCCAACCGGTGGCCACGCCTCCTGCGGGAGCGAAGATATAATAGTAGCCGTTGCGCTTATGCAGCTTCGGTCCTTCTATCGTAGGGTGTTTCTCGTGTCCATCGAAGATAATCCGGCTCTCGCTAATGGCCTTGGAGGCGTCGGCAGAGAGTTCGCAGATGGCCAGTACGCTCTTCTGACCGGCTCGGCTGCCGGCATAGGCGTGGACGAGGTACACGCGACCGTCACCGTCCCAAAGAGGGGAGGTGTCGATGATGCCCTTGCCTTCTTTCACGAGGACGGGCTTGCTCCAGGGACCGCTCACGCTCTTTGCCTTGGTCATGAAAGCGCCCTGGTCTGGATCTCCCCAGAAGATGTAGAATTCACCCTCGTGGTGACGGATGCAGGGCGCCCAGATGCGGTTGCCGTGCTGCGGAATCTCGGGTACTTCCAGTGGCTCGAGGGCATTGGGAATGGCGGCGCCAACGATGCTCCAGTTTACCAAGTCTTTGGAGTGCAGGATCTGCAATCCGGGCAGGCAGTTGAAGCTGGAGGCGGTCATATAGAAGTCGTCACCCACGCGACAGACGTCGGGGTCGGAATAATCGGCATAGAGGATGGGATTACGGTAAGAGCCGTTGCCCAGGTCGGCCACCCATACGTTGGAAACGTAGTTATTGCCCTGCGCTTGCTGTGCTGAGCTGTGCGGAAAGGCGTATGAGAGGCGCGCGGGCTTCTGCAAGCGGTCTTTCCACCGGGTGACGTAGGAGAACCAAGCCTCGCGGTCTTCGTATCCGAAGGTCTCCTTCTTGGAGGTGAAGTTGATATGATAGTTGAAGTGCGTAGTGCCGGGCATTTCTTTGGTGAGGTAGAGGTAATTGGCGGCGTCTTGGGTCTCGCTCTGCACGATTCCCTCGGGGAGGCAGAGTGCCAGACCTACGGTTTCCTTCGCATACTTGACGGTGTCGTTCACCGGCCAGTCGGTTCCCCAGCAAGCCAGGAGCCCTTTGCTGTCGGAGAAGGAGCGGGAGCCCTTGATATTCTGAATGCCGATGGCGAAGGTTTCGCTCTTCAATGGCCGGGCGAAAGAGACCTGCACCTCACAGTCGCGGTGACCGGCGTAGAGGATGTAGCGGACATTCATATCGATCCGGCTGCCCTGATACTCCCAATCGCGGACGCTTACGTCGGTGATGGTGCGTACGGGGCCGCTGGCGAGGATGGTTTCGGTGCGGTCTTTCACCGGCTCGATGTGGATGGCCTTGGTGCCATTCCAGCCCTTGAGGGTGCCGAGTCCGCAGCTTCCGCTGACGCGCAGTACATCGTCGCCAAAGCCGCGAGCCAGTTGTTCGTCTGTAGGATAGAACTGGGAGGCCTCTATCTCGAGGCCCTTGTTGAACTTGCCGTAGATGTCTACCGTTTGCTTGCGGTCGAAGTAGACACGGTAGGCCACCTCTTCGGATTCAAAGGCGGGGCCGTGATGGTGCAGAAGATTATATATGTTGCTGCTGCCGGGAACGGTGAGCGAGGTGATCAATTGGTGCTTGCCGTCTTTGTCGCTCAACAGCATCTCGGCGTATACGCGCGGAGGATAGGATTTGCCTTCCCGGTCGGAGAATACGACCTCTAATTGTCTTTCGGACTTTGCCGGAAGGTCGAGTACGAAGGCCAATTCATCGTAGCGGCCGTCTGCGGTGAGATCGTCGAGCTGCGAGGGGATCTCGGTATCCTTACTCCACACGCCGGCGGACTTCAGGTCGAAGCTGAGAGGGATCTCGCGCAGGGAGAGCACTACGGGCTCGTCGGTTTTGTCGAAGTCCCAGGGGTTAGCTACGGTGAGTTGCATACGATACTCCTCTCCCCGGGCTACAAAGCTGACGAAGAGGAGGGCTAACAGAAGTGTTTTTACTGTATTTTTCATGTGTCGATACGTATAGTTTGCCTGCAAAGCTAGACGTTTCCCTTGGTATCGGTGTGTATTATCTGACGGTTTTGGTGTATTTTTTGTTCTTTGTAATCGGTGGGCGTCATGCCGAACTGCTGCTTGAAGCATTTGCTGAAGTAGCGCGAGTCGTTGATACCCACCATGTAGGAGATCTGCGTCATGCTGTACTCGCCGGTCTCGATGAGCTGGGCGGCGCGTTTGATGCGTATCTCGCGGATAAACTCGATGGGCGCCAAGCCGGTGAGCGCCTTCAGCTTCTTGAAGAAGACGGAGCGGCTGACGGCTAATTCCTTCACGAGGTCTTCCACCACCAGGTTGCCGTTGTCCATGTTGGCCTCCATCAGCTCCATGAGCTTGTTGATGAACTTGCGGTCGTTGGGTGATACCTCTGCCTCCTTGAGGGACTGCTCGATCTGTCGCTCGCTGACTTGCGTGAGGCTGGAGCGCGAGAGCTCCTGCAGCTTCTTATGTTGCGCCATGAGGTTGTCTACCCTGGCTTTCAGGTAGACGGAGCTGAAGGGCTTGGTGATGTAATCATTGGCGCCATATTCCAGGCCTTCCAACTTGTCTTCGATGGCAGACTTCGCCGTCAGGAGGATGATCGGAATGTGGCTGGTGGTGAGGTTATCGCGGAGCTCCTTGGTCAGGGCGATGCCGTCTTTCTCGGGCATCATCACATCGCTTATGATGATGTCGGGCACGTAAGCGAGTGCCTTTTCCAAGCCCTCCTGCCCGTTGCGCGCCTCCACGATACGGAAAGCGGAGTCGAAGATGCTGCGGAGGAAGAAGCGCAATTCGTCGTTGTCCTCTACCAGGAGCATCAACTCGCTATTGTAGTCTTCGTCTTCCTTGTCGGCAGTGGGAAGGATGGTTGATGGAGAGGCAGAGGCGGCCTGCTCCGGCTGTGTCGTGAGGGTGTAGTCTTCTACGATGAACTCTACCTCTTCGCCGAAATGCTCCTTGCCCTTGGGGAAAGAGAGGATGAAGGAGCTGCCCTCGCCCAGCTTGGTGTCGACAGAGATGGTAGCCTTGTGGAGCTCGACCAATTCCTTTACCAGCGAGAGGCCAATGCCCGAGCTCGCCTGATTGAAGAGGTTCTTGTCTACCAGATTCTCGAAGCGCACGAAGAGCGACTCCTTTTTGCTTTCCGAGATGCCGATGCCCTGATCCTGCACGCCGATGAGAATGTTCTGCTCGTTCTCGTGGATGTAGACCTTAATCATCTTGCCTACGGGAGTATATTTGAAGGCATTGGAGAGGAGGTTGAAGACGATCTTCTCCAACTTGTCGGCATCCGCCCAGAGGAAAAGGCCCTTCTTCTCCGGCTCGAAGAGGAAGTCTATCTCGTGCTCGCGCGCCAGGGTGTCGAAGTTGCTCATGATGGTGTGGATAAAGGGCGTTAGCTCGATGCGCTGCACCTTCATCTTCATCTTGCGGTTTTGTATCTTGCGGAAGTCGAGGATCTGGTTCACCAGGCGGAGCATCCTGTCGGTGTTGCGCTCTACCAATACCAGCTGATTGCGGGTGTCGTCGGACAGGCTGGTATCCTTCAGCACATTTTCCACCGGCCCGGCGATCAGGGTGAGGGGCGTGCGGAGCTCGTGCGAGATGTTGGTGAAGAAGCGGAGCTTGATATCCGAGATCTGCTGCTCTACCGACACCTCGTGCTTGAGGCGATAGATGGTAAAGAGGATGTAGACCGCCACGAAGATAATCCCCAGGATGCCCAATACATAGAGGAAGTAAGCCAGCGGCGTCTCCCAGAAGGAAGGCAGGATGGTGATGTCGAGCGAGCGGGTGTTGTCCATCCATACGCCGTCGCTGTTGGTGGATTTCACCTGGAAAACGTACCGGCCCTTCGGCAGGTTGGTGTAGGTGGCAAAGCGCTGCTTGTCAACGTACGTCCACTCGTCGTCGAAGTTCTCCAGGCGGTAGGCGTACTGGATATTCTCGGGCGCTTTCATATCGAGGGCGGCGTACTGAATCGTCAGGATGTTGTCCTTGTGGGACAGCTCCAGCTGCCCGGTATTGTCGAGGATGCGCTTGAGGATCTTCTGCTCGCCGGGGCGAACGTCTTCGTTGCGGATCAGGAGGTTGTTCAGCGTGATGGGTGGCACGTAGCTGCTCTTCACGATATACTGGGGCATGAACTCCACCAGGCCGTTGCTGGTGCCGAAGCAGATCAGTCCGTCCGATTTCCGGAGGGTGGAGCCTTCGTTGAATCCGGCGCGGATGTCCAGGTACTTGTCGTAGTAGATCTCGCCCGACTTGCGGTTGGGGTCGAACTTGCAGATGCCGTTCTCGGTGCTCACCCACAGGTAGCCTTCGCGGTCTTCGCTGAGGCAGAAGAGCAGGTTGCTGGGTAGGCCGTTGTCGGTGGTATAGGTGGCAAACTGAGCTTCGCCCTTGTCGCTCAGCGAGAGTAACTCGTTCAGCCCGCCGCCGAAGGTCGCAAAGTATAACTCGTCGCGGCTGGTGCTCTCGATCCAGTAGACGTCGTTGTTGCTGAGGCTGTTTTTGTCGTCTAGCACGCGCTTGTATTGGTAGAAGCGGATGTCGCCGGGATCGCTGAAGTCTCCCCTGAAGGAGACGGCACCCGAGGTAGTCCCCACCCAGATGTTCCCCTTTTGGTCGGAAGTGACGAAGCGTGCGCGGTAGCACTCCTCGATGGGGTAACCCTTCAGATGGTTCAGATGATTGATGAAGCGGACGCTGCCGTCTGCCTGCTCCTCGATATAGTTCAGTCCGCCTCCGAAGGTGGCCACCCAGATGCGTCCTTGCGCGTCTTCGTGGGCGCTGAAGACATTGTTGTCGCTCAGGCTGTAGAGGTCGGCAGGGTCGGAGAGGTAGGTAGTTACCTGAAAATGGCCGTTCGTCTCCGTGAGGCAGGAGATACCGTCGCCTTTGGTAGCTATCCAGATGCGGCCGCGCGTGTCTTGCATGATGTCGTAGGCCACGCCTTTGAAGTCGGGCCCGTCCATAGAGATGGTGCCCTTGTCGGTAAGGAAGCCCATGAAGCGGCGGTTGACATCATAGATCCGCAGCTTGCCGTCGCGCGAGCCCATCCACATCCGTCCCCGGCTGTCTTCAAAGAGGGAGCGGATATTGTTCGTCAGCGATTCGTAGCTGAGCGGTTGAGGAGGAATCAGGGTGAAGCGCTTTGGCAGAAAGGAAATTTTCTCCAATCCTTTGGAGTGGGTGCACATCCAGAGGTTGCCCTGGCTATCCGACATGACGGCGTGCAATTTGTTGGAGAAGCGCCAGTCGCTGCTGCCCGGCTCGTTGAAGAAGGGGCGCAGGCAGTCGTTCTCGCGGTCGTAAAGGGAGAATCCCCCGTCGAAGGGGTGTACCCAGAGGTTGTTGTTGATATCTTCGTGAATGAAGAACTTGGGCTGCGAACGATAGGCTCCCGCCTCTTCGCTGAATACGATTTCTTGTTTCACCTTCCGGGTGAAGGGGTTGAAGTGGGTGACGCCCTTGGCATCGGCCAGGTCGAACCATGCCTCCTGCTTGCGGTCGATGTAGACCGAAAGTATCTTGTTGCCGGGCAGTGAGGGGGTATTCTGCCGGTTGTAATGCACCGTCTGCCCGCTGGGGAGGTGGTAGGTAAAGAAGCCGTCCTCGCGCGTGGCGATCAGGATGTCTTGCTCACCAAAGGGATTGATGGAGATAATGTCGGAGGCGGTATTGACCTCTACCAGGCGGAAGTTCTTCTGCTGCTTGTTGTATAGCCAGATGCGTCCTTTGCCGGAGCCGAAGCAGATGTCGTGTGCCGTTTCGGTGGCGCAGTAGAAGGACTGCTTCAGGCGGTTGCTGCCCGTTTGGCTGTCGGCAAAGTAAAGGACGGGCGAAACAGAGTCATGCTCCAGCATGGCCAGTCCGTTGTCGGTCAGCAACCACTCGTAAGAGAGGCTGTCTTGGTAGACTTGGTAGACGTTCATGGAGGGGATCAGCCCGCTCTTCAGGGAGTACACGATGGTCTTCAGTTGGTAGGTTTCCTCGTCGGTAATGACGCGGATGGCGCCTTCCTGCTCGGTGAGTAACCATACGCAGCCGTCGGGAAGGGTGTGGATAGAGGCTACGGATATCTGGCTCTCCTTGCCGTCGGCGGGCACTTGCTCGAAGGTTTCCGTATCGGGATTGAAGCGGTGCGCACGGCTGTCGTACGATTGCACCCAGATGAAGCCGTACTTGTCTTCGTACAGATAGTCGATGCGATTGTTTGCCAGGCCAACGGAATTGTTCTCGCCCGCTTTGTAGGATTTGAAGGTATAGCCGTCGAACTTATTGATGCCGTCCCAACTGGCAAACCACATATAGCCTTTGTGATCTTCCAATATGGACATGACGGAGTTTTGTGCCAGTCCGTCGGCAGACGAATAGTGGGTGAATGAGTAACTCCATTGCGCATACAGATGCACAAGGGTCAACGTCATCAGGGTAGCGATCAGTAGTTTCCTCATTTGGTTCTTCAGGGCTATTAACGTACAATAATACGAAAAATAAATGAAGAATGCAGATTGAAATATGAAGAATCTTACTGACCGCTTCCTGTACTTTTAGTCTAAGGTAGTACACATGGGGCTGGATACTCCGTCGAGGATGACCAGCACCTCATCGTCTTTCAGCACCGTTACCGGGCCGTCTCTTTCACCCTCGAAGGGCACCAGGAAGTAGGCAGTCTCCTTGAAGGGTGCCAGCACCAGTCCGATCACCTTCGGATCGTCTTCGTCGTCAGACATCATGAACTCGATGATGGGGAAATCGCGCACCTCATCGCGTTCACTGAGCATCCGCACTACGCCACCCAGTGCCGTGGGGGGCATCAGCCTGTTGAAGATGTTGGGATGCTGCGCCCGGAGGCTCATTTTGAGTCCGCCCATTGTCTCTTCTTCGTAGGTAACCTGCTCGGCTATCTCCAGGTGTACCGGGCCGGGGGGGTCAGGCGGAGCAGGCGGGTTGAAATCGTCCGGAATTTCCTTGCCCGAGCGAAGCGTGTGCCGCGCCAGGTTGTCGGATGCTGTGGACAGGTAGGCATTGATTACGTCGATGAAATTCCCGGTGATGGTAACCAGTTCCGAGTCGGGCGTTACCATCAGCGTGTTTTCGTGGCTCACCACCAGGGCGTCTGCCACAGCGCTGAAGGAGAGGTCTACGGCGCGGCGTGCCTCGGCCATTTTCCGCTGCTCGATGATTTTCAATGCCTGTGCCCGCGTACGATAGAGGGACTTCACCCGATTGTTCTGCGTTTCCAGTATCACCAGCTCGGCTTCCAGGCCAAGCTCTTGAATGGCTTCGGCATAACGCGGCTTCCTCAGGTCGATCAGTAGCTTGGTAATCAGTGCCGAGTTCTTGGTGTAGGCTTCCTCGCCGGCGCCTTTGTAGGTTTCCAGCCGCTTTTGCAAGAGGATGCCTGCCGCCTTTTTGGCTTCTATACGGCTGAAGGCGTAGTAGTCGGCGGTGCGTTTCACTTGCTGAAAGCTCTCGTCGCGCAGGGCATCGGCTTCGGCGATTTCCTCGGTGGCGGGTTGCCGCATGCTTTGATTAAATTCGTCTATTTCGATCTGAAAGTCGGCAGCATATACCGTCCATTTAGCTGTAAAGCCGGGAATCAAGGCATGTTTTGTAGTTCCATACTCGATGATGGCCTCGTGGGTGTCAAAGTGTTCGGCATTGGTCAGGTCGCCGAGCAATCCCATGTGAGCAATTACTTTTTTCATACGATAGGTAATTTAGATCGGAGGTTATTAGAAGTAGGTAATCTTATAGTCTACCGTTTTTTCCACCTTGCGATGGCCTTTGCGGTATTCCGTAGGAGAGATGCCTTTCATCCTTCGGAAGAAGGAGTAGAAGACCGAACCGTTGCTGAACCCTAGCTTTTTGGCTATCTCTTTGATAGACATCATGCTGTGTAGCAACATCCATTGCGCGTCGTACGACACCAGATAGTCTTTGAAGGAAGCTGCCGTGTAGTCGGTAAAGCTCTTCATGGTGTTGTTTAATTCATCCAGCGTAAGGCCCATACTCTGGGCGAAATAGCGTAGATGATCGTGACGACGTGCACGCACTTGTTCGCCATAATTGTCTATCACCTCATTGCCCGAAGGCTTCAGGGGGGTGAAATCATTTACGGGAGGCGTCCAAATGTCATCGAGCGAGATTTTTTTGATTGTGCTCATAGATAATTGAGTTTTATTTCTAGTACTTAGTAATTCATCCTTAGAGGATTGCAGCAAGATAAAGAATTGAGAATAAATAATATCTTAAAAGTTGTTATTTTATGTTTTGGGTATTATCTTTTTCAAAAACAATACTCGATTCGGGTTTTGAGTATCATTTAAATGTTAAAACGATACTCGATTTGGGTTTTGAGTATCGTTTCAGTGTTGAAACGATACACTGGCGCGCGCCGATGTATCGTTTCGTTTACCAAACAATACTCAGATGCGGTTTTGAGTATCGTTTTAACATTTAGGTGATACTCAAGTGGCGGCTCGGGTATTGTTTTAACATTTAGGTAATACTCAAGTGGCGGTTTGAGTATTGTTTGAACCTCCGCGCAATACTTCGGTGCGCGCTCGGGTATTATTGCAATATCAGGGTTTCGGGGTCTTTTTGGGGATTCCATCCGTCTTCTCCTGCCAGGATATGCTCTATGGTGTATAGGCTGATGTCTTTCAGCTGGGAAGAGAAGGGGGCTCGGGCGGCGGGGTTGGCTCCCTCTCCGCTGCTTTCGTATTCGGCATAGAAGATGGTTTGCTCGGCCTCTTTTTTGTTCCAGTTGTGCCAGCCTTCGGGCAGGATGTGTGCGCCAAGGTGGCAACGGATGAAGACGGCTTTGGCGAAGGGTCGCCAGGGTCGCGAGAGGTACACACGGTCTACTCCCTCCTTGGCTGTCATCCGGCAGTCGAGGAATACGTATCCGTAGGCCCGTCCTTCGGGAGTGGAGGGGGCGGTGAGGTATCCCTTGGTGAGGCTGTGGATGGTGCAATGGTTGAAGACGGCGGTAGAGGAGCCGAAGATAAAGTCTACGGTGCCTTCGATGTAGCAGTCTTCATAGTATTGACGACTTTGTTTGCCATAGGTGTAGAGGGTATCCTGAAAACCCAGGAAGCGGCAGCGGCGGAAGACCGTGCGGTCGCCGGCTACAAACATGGCAACGGCCTGCCCTACGGGGCCCGAGGTGTTCTGGAAGGTGATGTTCTCGGCATAGAGATTGTCACCATAGAAGTAGCAGGTGGAAGAGCCGGAGGTGGACTTCTCTTCACCAAAGATGTTCTTCTTCTGGGCGTAGTCGTCGAAGAGGATGACGGTTCCGCTCTCTCCGATCAGCGATACGTTGATTTTGCTTTCGGGGATGATTAGTTTCTCCTTGTAGCTATCCTTGCGTAGGAGGATGCGTGTGCGTCCGTTCTTGCGGTAGTCGGGCACGGCGTTGATGGCCTCTTGTATGGTGAAGAAGTCGCCCGAGCCGTCTTTCGCCACCACAAAATCGTACTGCCTGACATAGGGCTTCAGGGCGGGGAGGGTGTTTTGCAACTCACTCACGGCAAGGGAGGCAATGGCTTTGGCTCCTTTGACATTCAAGTGGGTATTGTCTTCCTTTCCTTCGGGACAGCAGGCCAGGGTGTGCGGCTCTATCCATACGAAGTAGTCTCTGGAGGCGCTGTCGCCCAGCGTTTGTATCCACTGGTGCGATAGGCTGTTGAGGTCTACAAGGGGTACTTTCTGTTCGGCGGCTACCTTCCGTACGGCCAGGGTGTAGGCGGTGTGTGTATCGGTGAGCTCGCCCGTTTCGGTAAAATGCCTCCGCACGATGGGCGTGAAGAGCACGGGGATGGCTCCACGGGATCGGGCGTCGCTCACGAAGCGCCGGAGGTTGGCATCGTAGGTAGAGCCGGGATCGGTGTGGCGGGCTTCGTCTTCCTTCTGGTCATTGTGCCCAAACTGTATGAACACGTAGTTGCCGGACTGTAGGCGTGAGAGTACCTCGTCCCACCGTCCTTCGCTGATGAAGCTCTTGGTGCTGCGGCCGTTGACGGCATGGTTGCAGATAGTAACCTCTTCGGAGAAGAAGCCTGGCAAGAGCTGCCCCCACCCCCTTTCGGGATTGCCTCCCGTAAGCGCCTTGTTCGCCATAGTGGAATCCCCGATCATAAAGATCGTAACGCGCCCCGCCTCCTCCGCCCTAAAAGCCAGAAGCGCCAGCAAACAGATGCCTATTGTAATTAGTTTCTTATTCATATGTCGATATTATATTTATAGATAATAGCATTCAACCGGAACGGTTGTAATCTTGGTAGCCCGTTGCTTTAGCTTCGGGGTAACGGGATAGGTACATCACCCTATATCCTATGCGTGCCGAAGGTACGCTATATTAATAGTTTGTCAATGATCGTCAAGATAGCGTACCTTCGGCACGCACAATGGGGGTGGTTATCCGTTATCCCGATGCTAAAGCAACGGGCTACCAAGATTACAACCGTTCCGGTTGAACCATAGCAACGGGCTACCGAGATTAACAACCGTTCCGGTTGAATCGCTTTGATACATCCAATAAGGAAGCCCAAAAATATTTTGGGCTTCCTGCATGCATCATTAGTGATTAGATAACCTTAAAGACTAATAACCCGGATTCTGATCAGCTTCTGTGAGCGCGTCGTTCAGGTCTATCGCGTCTTGTGGAATGGGGCGATAGAGTTTCTGACCGATTGGATCGGCATTGGATTTGCTGAGAACTGTCAGGTAATCGTAGTTATATTTGTAATACATTGTTTTTAGCATCTGGGTGCGACGTAACTCGGGCCAGCGTCCGCAGTATTGTCCGAGGAGTTCCTTGCCTGTTTCCTTGAGGTAGGTTTCCAGGGCTGCCTCTTTCGAGGTGGGCAATGAGATGGAGAGCGTGCCTCCATCTTTTGCATTGCCCGGGCGTGCCAGCACCTTGTTGATGTAAGTCTCTGCTTCGTTATAGTTTCCTTCGGCAATGCAAGCCTCGGCGTAGAGGAACATGGTTTCCGAAAGGGTGGCGAGTACGACGTCGCGGTAGCTCTGACGCTGGTGGAAGGTAACGAGCTTGCCGAGGTCGAACTTCTTGATTACCGGCTGACAGTAGTCGCTGATGTATCCGCTCCGCCAGTAGGTTTCATTGGCTACCTGCGTGGCTTTGCTTTCGATAAACGGATAGACGCGCAGGTAGTTGACGCCTGTAGAGCTTTGCGCGTTCTTGATGATTACGTCTTCGAAGCCTGGACACCATTTGCTAACGAATTCGGCAACGCCTTCGCGCAGTTTGCCTTCGTCGGTAAGGGATACTTCCTGGAATACGCCTTTGGCCGTGTCGTCGCCGGTGAGTGCCTTGTAGTCGTTGAACATTTCTTCGGCTTTATCCTTGTCCCATACGCGGGGGTAGATGGCTGTCACGGAGTTCACGGCGGGGTCGGCCTTGCCTTGGTAGTAGTCGTAGTAGTGCTCCCAAATGGTGAGCATGAAAGTGGCTTCGTAACGGGCATCGTTTTTGCCGAACCATGAGTGAGCTGCCCACGAGGGGTATAGCTGCGTGGTCATGTACTTGTGCCCTCTTTCGGAGCCTCCCAGATAGGGGCCGAAGAGTGATTCCTGGTCGTTACCCTTTTCGTTGGTAGCGATTGAGTTGGCATCGTACTGTATGGCGAAGATTACCTCGTCGTTGTTTTCATTGTCGGGGCTCCATAGCTCTTCCATGGTGTACTTCAGATTGCCCCGGGTGTTGATGACTTGTGCTGCGTATTTCTTTGCTTCGGCGAAATCGCTTGCGTTGTTCAAGTCCCAGCCGCGTGTAAGATGGGCTTTTGCCAGATAATGGTTTACGATGTCTTTGCAGATAGAGCCGTCTTTGCTTGTTTGAGGGATACCTCCGCTCAAGGCACTCTGGAACTTCTCTATTACATATTTATAGGACTCTTCCAAGGAGGAACGAGGGATTTCGATACGGGGAGACTGTGTGAACTCATCGTTGATAACGATTCCTCCGAACTGCTCAACCAAGAGGAAGTGAACGAACCCTTTGATAAAGTCGTACTCTGCCTTGTAGAGGCTTCTGTTGGCGTCGGTCAATGGCGCGATGTCGAGGTAGTACTCGGCTGCGTTGACTGCCTGTATGATGGTGTATGCGTTCTTGTAGAATGTCTTTACATCGCCATCGTTCTTATAGAGGTGTTCGTAGGTATAGATACCGTGGTCGTATACGTTACGAGGCATTTGATAGAGGTCTGTCCCTGCCAGGAAGAGATAGGGCTTTTCTTCATACAGCAGTCTTAAATTGCTGTATGCGTTGATGCGTAGGGTTTCGTATCCTTCTACGGTGCTGTACAAATCTTCGTTTGTGATACCGGCTTTGTTTTCTTCGTCCAGGAACCCGCTACAGTTGGTAAAGAGGATGATGGACGTTAATAATGCTATTATTCTTTTCATGATGATCTGATTTAAAATTTCAAGTTAACACCCACCTGATATGTCACAGAAGAAGGACCGTTACCGTTTGCAAGTGTAGTAGTGGCAAATTCAGGATCCCATCCGATATAGTCGGTGAAGGTAAACGGATTCAATACATTGAAATATATACGTGCCTGTGTAAGGTGAGCCTTACTGATGAGCGTGCGCGGCAAGGAATAGCCTACCGTGATATTGCGTACCTTTACAAAGGAGGTTTTCTGATAGCGTCCGTTGTTGCCGTAGTACTGTCCGGTCATTCCGTGTACGGGGTATTTGGCATTGGCATTCTCGGTAGAGGTTCCCATGTTTGCCCAAGGCTGTCCGTCTTCGTCGATGGTGAAGTTCGACCAGTCGTAGCGGGGGACACCTGCCGGAACGTAGTAGTCGAAGTTTACTTTCTTACGTCCACGGTCGCTGGTGGCTGCTCCCACGAACTCGGCAGAGAAGTAATCGCTTACCAACATCCCTTGACGGGTGAAGATATTGAATGAAAAGTCGAAGTCGCGGAATCGTAGGTATGAAGTAAGGCTTCCTGTCCACTTCGGATCAACCTGTCCGAGGATGGTACGGTCGTATGTGTCGATCTTGTCGTTACCTTCTTCGCCATCGCGATAGCTCAACCAGTTTGTGTTCACTACCTTGGCGTATCCCGGTTGGGTGGCTGCCATATTTTTGCGTTGGTCGGCGCTCATGGATTCCCATTCTGCCTGGCTGTATACACCATTTACTTTGTAATCGAATATTACATTGATGGGCTTTCCGATGAATCGGGATTCACCTACCACGTCATCTTTCTTTCCGTAGAGGCTTCGGATGGCGTTTTTGTTGTGTGCGAAGGTGAAGGATGTTCTCCATTCCCAGTCTTTCGAGCGAACGTTTACTGTGTTCAATGCTACCTCGACGCCTCGGTTGTTGACGGATCCGATATTGTCGGTCATGCTTTCAACTCCGGACTCGATGGCTAGCATGCGCTTCATCAAGAGGTGGTCGGACAGCTTGTCGTAGAAGTCAATCGATCCGTTGATGCGTCCGCCGAAGATACCAAAGTCGATACCTGCGTTCCACTCGCGTGTTTTCTCCCATGTGAGGTTCGGATTGACAGGAGTCCCTGTTCCGAAACCGGAGAGTACGGAGCCGTCGAAGTCGTAATAGATGTTGGTGCTGGTGTTGGGAGTCATCTGGGTGCCGTAGGCGTTTACTCCGTTGTTGTTACCGGAGTAACCGAAGCTCACGCGCGCCTTCAGGTTATCAAGCCAGTTGATGTCCTTCATGAAATCTTCTTCCGAAAGACGCCATGCAACAGCTGCCGATGGGAAGGCTGCCCATTTATCCGCTAATTTGGAGCTACCGTCGTAACGAACGGTTCCTGTAACCATATACTTACCTGCGTAGTCGTAGTTGGCACGTGCTGCGTATGAGATCATGGTGCTTTGTGAGTATTCACTACTTGAGTTACCCATTACCATGGTGCCATTGAATACATTGTACCATAAGGACACGTAGGGATAGTTGTTGGAGTTCACTCTCAACAGTTCTGTTTGTGTCTTGTAAACAGAGTGGATCAATGTAACGTTCAGGTTATGTAATTCGTTAAAGGTTTTCATGTAGGTGGCCACGTTGTCCCATGTCCAGGAGAAGCGTTCGCGCGGTTCGGTTTGTCCTATATCTTGTGAACGGTCCGCTGTCTTCGGACGATACCAGCCTTCTCTGCGGTAATTAAGGTCGGGAGAGAATGTCGTTTTCAGTATTAAACCGTCCATCGGTTTCAGTTCGGCAAAGAAACTGGCTAGTACGTCGAAGCGGCGGGTTTCGTCTGAGCTGTTTTCGATCTCAAGCAAGGGATTGCCTGAAGAGGTAAAGTTACCTGATCCTTTGATATTGGCTGCAATACCCGGCTGACGGATCAATTCGCCTTCTTCGTCGTAGGCACTGAAGAACGGTTGCATACGCAAGAGGTCGCGATAGCCGTTTTCGGAACCATCGTTGGTGATGGTGTGCGAAAGTGTGAAGTTGGCTCCTGTGCTGAAGTACTTGCTCGCCTTGTGATTGATAGATCCTCTGAGGACGTAGCGCTTCATCTCTTCATTGATGAAGTTACCTTCTTCGTTCTGGAAACCAAGTCCGAGGCTGTAGTTGATATCGCTACTGCTTCCAGCCAGCGTGATGTAATGATTCTGCTGTGAACCGTCTTGTGTTCCCAGATCCAACCAATCCACATAGTTTTCATTGTACAGGTATGAATTGATGTTTGTGGAATTCTGAAGGATGGCGCGCTTGTCGGCATCTTTCAGGATGTACTTGCTTCCGTCCCAGCTATAGTAGCGAGAGGTACGGTAGTCGATGTTTTCGCGTCCGTCCATGAAGTCGGGAACACGGGCGATCTTGCGAACGCCGTAATATCCGTCATAGGATATATTCAGCTTGGAGGTAGTGGAGGAGGCATTCTTTGTCTGCACAATTACGACCCCGTTTGATCCGCGTGATCCGTAGATAGCGGTAGAGGAAGCATCCTTCAGGATGTCTATCTTCTCGATATCGGCCGGGTTCAGGAAGTCGATGTCATCTTTCACTATGCCATCTACTACGTATAGAGGGTTTCCTGCGTTCAAGGAGTTCTGCCCACGAATCTGGATAGAGAAACTGGATCCCGGACGCGCTGAGTTCGTAGAGATATCAACCCCCGGAGTAGATCCCTGAAGGGCGCTCATTACCGAAGAGGTACCAATAGAGGAGATACGCTCGGACGATACGCTGGAGATAGCTCCTGTAAGGTCACTTTTCTTTTGTACCCCGTACCCAACAATCACAACTTCTTCCAGTGACTGTGTGTCTTCTTTCAGTAATACATTAATAACTGAATTATTTCCTGCCGGTAGCTCTTGCGTGAGGTAACCGATATAGGAAATCACTAATGTTGCATTGGCAGGAACGTCTGATATGGCATAATTTCCATCAAAATCAGTAATGGTACCGTTGGTTGTACCCTTAACCAATACATTCACCCCAATCATGGGTTCTCCGGTTGTAGCATCAGTGATGACACCTGTAACCTGGCGTCCCTGAGCAAAAGCAACCACACTAATCATACACAAGAAGAATGCAAGGATTCCTTTGTGCCATTCTTTAACTCTCATTTTTCTATTCATGGTAAATAGATTTAATTAACATTTTGTCGATTTGCTGCAAATGTATAAGGTATAAATCGGGCCGATGTGAAAAGATTGTTCATTTGTGTGAAAAAATTGGTATAAACCAAAAAATCGATATGAAAAACCAATATGTCACACTCGAAGAAATACATTATAAATATACTTGCAGAATAAAAGCAAGTAGTAACATTATTAGGGGTGTAACATGGAAACACGAAAGATTATTTTCTTTATTGCTGGTTTATTCGTCTTTGCATATACCGGTTTCGCAAACATTTATGAAAAATATATGACAGGGGTACCTTTTCAGATGGAGAGTCCGGAATGTCCTGTTTTTCCTGATCGCACAGTATCGATAGAAGCCTTCGGAGCCAAGGGCGACGGAATCACCGATAACACCGAAGCGATACAAAAAGCCATCAGGGAAACATCGGAAAAGGGAGGCGGGAAAGTTGTTATCCCTGCCGGGATATGGAAAACCGGGCCCATTTATCTATCAAGCAATATTAATCTGCATGCCGAAGAGAACGCCTTGGTTATCTTCGATCCGGATCATAAACGATACCCTATTATTGAAACTTCTTTCGAGGGACTGAATACCCGCCGCTCTACCTCTCCTATCTATGCAAAGGGTGAGCAGAATATCGCCATTACAGGCAAAGGTGTTTTCGACGGCTCGGGCGATGCCTGGAGATTTGTGAAGAAAGGGAAATTACCCGAAAGTCAATGGCGCTCATTGGTTGCCTCCGGAGGTATCATTGATGAAGATGGCGGCACCTGGTATCCGAGCGAGGAATCCAAGAGGGGGCACGATATCAGTGACTCATTCAATAATCCTGAGAACCTGTCGACAGATGCCGAGTGGGAAGCGATTCATCATTGGCTGCGTCCTGTGATGGTTAGTTTTGTAAGATGTACCAACGTTTTGATGGAAGGGGTTACTTTCCGCAATTCTCCGGCCTGGTGTCTGCATCCGCTATCTTGCGAAAATGTAATTATCGACGGGCTGAATGTATTTAATCCCTGGTACTCTCAAAATGGGGACGGACTCGACCTCGAATCCTGCAACCGGGCGTTGATTATAAACAATCTGTTTGATGTGGGCGATGATGCGATCTGCATTAAGTCGGGCAAAGACAAAGACGGCAGAGATAGAAATGAGGCTTGCCGTAATGTAATTATCAAAAATAATACCGTACTTCACGGGCATGGAGGATTTGTAGTAGGAAGCGAAATGTCGGGAGGTGTTAATAATATATATGTAGCGGATTGCATGTTCCTCGGAACAGATGTAGGACTCCGTTTTAAAAGTACAAGAGGACGCGGAGGCATTGTAGAGAATATCTGGATAGAGAATATCAACATGATTAATATTCCCACCGAGCCTTTGCTATTTGACCTCTACTACAGTGGGAAGTCAGCGATGGAAGATCTGGAGGAAGGCCGCAGCATCAACAACAGCATTCCACCCGTAACTGAGGAAACTCCCTCCTTCCGCAATATTCACATCAAGAATGTCTGTTGCGATGGAGCGCGTCGTGCGATGTTCTTCAATGGGCTGCCGGAAATGAAAATCAAGCATATCTCGGTAGAAAATGTGACTATCACTTCCAAGATCGGAGCTGAGTTATCACAAGCCGAAGGGGTAAGCCTGAAAAACGTTCGCATCTACCCGGAGAAAGGGCCGAAGATCTCGCTAAAACATTCGAGCAATGTAACCATCGACGGGAAAACAATCCCCAACACCAACAGCAAAGCATTTAATATTAACAACTAAGATATCACCATGAAAGCATTAAACAAAGATACAGCCAATAAGGCTTCTTATCCTGAACGTATTATTCAGTTTGGGGAAGGTAACTTCCTGCGCGCATTTGCCGACTGGATGATTCAGGTGATGAACGATAAAACAGACTTCAATAGCAGTGTTGTTGTCGTACAGCCTATAGAGAACGGTATGATTGATATGCTCAATGAGCAAGATTGCCTCTACCACGTAAATCTGCAAGGATTAGAGAAAGGCGAAAAGGTAAACAGCCTGACGAAGGTAGACGTAATCAGCCGCGCTTTGAATCCTTATGCTGATTTCGAGGCTTACCTGAAACTGGCTGAGCAACCGGAGATGCGCTTTGTAATCTCCAATACTACCGAAGCGGGTATCACGTTCGACCCGTCTTGCAAGGCAGATGATGCTCCGGCGTCCTCCTATCCCGGCAAGCTTACTCAGTTGCTCTATCACCGATATAAAACATTCAACGGAGATAAAAATAAAGGACTCATCATCTTTCCCTGCGAGTTGATCTTCCTCAATGGGCACAAGCTCAAGGAAACCATCTATCAGTATATCGAGCTATGGGCGCTTGGTGATGACTTCAAGACCTGGTTTACAGAGGCATGCGGTGTGTACGCCACACTCGTAGACAGGATTGTCCCAGGATTCCCCCGCAAGGAGATCGACACTATCAAGGAAAAGTTGGGCTATAACGACAACCTGGTTGTCCAGGCAGAGGTATTCCATCTGTGGGTCATTGAGGCTCCGCAATCGGTAGCCAAGGAGTTTCCGGCAGACCGGGCAGGACTCAACGTATTGTTCGTTCCTAGCGAAGAGCCGTATCATCAGCGAAAAGTAACCTTGCTGAACGGCCCTCACACCGTATTAGCACCTGTCTCATACCTTTCGGGAGTAGACATTGTGCGTGATGCCTGTCAGCATGAGGTGTTGGATAGATATATCCACAAGGTGATGTTCGACGAACTGTTGGAAACACTGGATCTTCCTAAGGATGAGCTTGTCCGCTTCGCTAATGACGTATTGGAACGCTTCAACAATCCTTTTGTCGATCATTCGGTAGTGTCTATCATGCTCAACTCCTTCCCCAAATATGAAACCCGTGATCTTCCGGGCCTGAAGATATATCTCCAACGTAAAGGGGAACTTCCGAAGGGCCTGGTTTTGGGACTTGCTGCGATTATCACCTATTATAAAGGTGGCACGCGTACCGATGGCGCGAAATGCGAACCCAACGATGCCGCCGAGATCATGCAATTGCTGAAAGATCTCTGGGCTACGGGCTCCACCCGCAAGGTGGCGGAAGGGGTTCTGGCAGCCGCTTCTATCTGGGGAGAGGATCTGAACCTGGTTCCCGGCCTCACCGATATGCTTGAACTATATCTACAGCAAATTCAGGACAAGGGAATGCTCCAAGTTGTAAAAGAAATTATCTGATGCTTAAGTACATTCACATCAATCCGGCTGACAATGTAGCCGTAGCAGTAGAAGACCTTCCCTCTGGAGAGTTGCTTCACATCAGCGGGAAGACAATCGTCTTAAAGCAAGACATTCCTGCCGGACATAAGATCGCCTTGCAGGACTTCCGATCCGGTCAGAACATCATCAAGTATGGCGACCCTATCGGACATGCCCTCCAACCCATTGCCATGGGAGAATGGGTGAACGAAACAAACATCAAGACCAACCTAGAGGGACTACAAGAGTATAGTTTTCATCCACAGCCTACTCCGTCTTTACCGGCAAAGGAGAATATCACCTTTAAAGGCTATCGGCGTGAGAATGGCGATGTGGGTATCCGTAACGAAATCTGGATTGTTCCGACCGTAGGTTGTGTGAACGGCATTACGCAGCAGTTGGCCGATATGCTCCGCAGGGAGACGCAAGGCGTCGGCATAGATGCCATAGTGGCTTATCCCCACAATTACGGCTGCTCTCAGTTGGGAGATGACCACGAGAACACCCGCAAGATACTGAAAGACCTGGTGCTCCACCCAAACGCGGGAGGTGTATTGGTGGTAGGCTTGGGTTGCGAGAACAACCAGATCGGAGCTTTCCGCGAATTCCTCGGAGAGAACCTCAACACGCAGCGCATTCGCTTCATGGAAACCCAAAAGGTAGACGACGAGCTGGAAACCGGTATGCAAATACTCCGTGAGTTATACGACATTGCAATAAAAGATACCCGCACGGACATTCCGATAGGAGAATTGCGGGTCGGCCTGAAGTGCGGAGGCTCCGACGGCTTCTCCGGCATCACGGCCAACCCTCTGCTGGGTGTGTTCTCCGACTTTCTGGTGGCACAGGGAGGTACTACCGTCCTTACGGAGGTGCCCGAGATGTTCGGTGCGGAAACAATCCTCATGAACAGGAGCGAATCGGAGGCCGTTTTCAATAAAACCGTCCGTTTGATTAATGACTTCAAGTCCTACTTCATCGAGAACAAGCAGCCAATATACGAGAACCCCTCGCCGGGCAATAAAGCGGGTGGGATTTCCACCCTCGAGGAGAAATCCCTGGGCTGCACACAGAAGGCCGGAAGTGCCATCGTCAGGGACGTACTCTCCTACGGCGAATGTTTAAGTACAAGAGGCCTCAACCTGCTCAGCGCACCGGGGAACGACCTGGTTGCCAGCACTGCGCTTGCTTCGGCAGGCTGCCATGTCGTGCTCTTCACCACGGGGAGAGGTACACCTTTCGGGACCTTTGTCCCCACCGTTAAGATATCCACCAACAGCCACCTGTTTATCCGCAAGCCGGGATGGATTGACTTCAACGCCGGGACATTGCTAGAAGGTGAGAGCATGGAGTCGTTGCACAAACGCTTCGTCCGCTTTATCCTCGATATGGCAAACGGTGCTCCAACCAATAATGAGAAGAACAACTACAGGGAAATCGCCATCTTCAAGACCGGCGTAACACTTTAATACTAACAACATGAATATATCAACAAGCTCTCAACAGAAAATGACCAACTATCGTTGGACCATCTGCGCCATGCTTTTCTTTGCTACTACCATCAACTACATGGACAGGCAGGTATTATCGCTCACGTGGATGGATTTTATAGCCCCCGAGTTTCACTGGACCAATACGCACTACGGGTACATTACCACTTTCTTCTCCGGATTCTATGCCCTTTGCATGTTGTTTGCCGGAAGGTTTGTCGATTGGCTCGATACCAAGAAGGGGTTCCTCTGGGCGATTGGTGTATGGTCGCTCGGTGCCTGTTTGCATGCCTTTTGCGGAATAGCAACCTCGGGTATTACCACCGGCAACTGGGCGGTAGGCTTTGAAGGTGCGCGTGACGCCATTGCTACCGTGGGCGACGTTGGCAAAGTGATTAATGTCAGCGTGATGCTCTTCATTTTCTCTCGTTTGGTACTTGCTTTGGGCGAGGCGGGTAACTTTCCGGCAGCTATTAAGGCTACGGCCGAGTATTTCCCCAAAAAAGACCGGGGTTTTGCCACCAGTATCTTCAATGCTGGGGCACAGATCGGCGCTTTACTGGCTCCCCTTACCATTCCGGTGATCGCCAAGCTGTATGGATGGGAAATGGCCTTCATTATTATCGGCGCGCTGGGATTTGTATGGATGGGTTTCTGGGTGTTTGTCTACAAGAAGCCTGAAGCAAACTCCAAGGTGAACGCGGCTGAGCTCGCCTACATTCAGCAAGATGAAACATCTCACAATAATACTGAGGAAAAAGTAGAACAAGCTCAACATCGCAAACTGTCTTTTCTCGAATGCTTTGGTTTTAAACAGACGTGGGCCTTTGCCTTTGGCAAATTCATGACAGACGGTGTCTGGTGGTTCTATTTGTTCTGGGCTCCGGCTTATCTGAGTTCGGTTTATAACATGCCGTCGTCCGATCCAAAAGCACAGGCTGCGATCTTTGTCTTGTATGGCATCACCATGCTGTCTCTTATAGGCGGTTGGCTACCTACTTACTTCGTTGATAAGAAAGGAATGAATCCTTATGCCGGACGCATGAAGGCGATGCTTATTTTTGCCTTCTTCCCCTTGCTGGCGCTCTTTGCTCAGCCTTTGGGACATATCTCGTACTGGGTACCGGTAGTCATCATAGGTATTGCAGGAGCTGCCCACCAGGCCTGGTCGGCCAACATATTCTCTACCATTGGCGACATGTTCCCCAAATCAGCCATAGCCACTATCACGGGCATCGGCGGGATGGCAGGAGGTATCGGCTCTATGCTGATTAACTACAGCTCGGGCAAACTCTTCGACTATTCCATCCAGAGCAACATGTCATTCATGGGCTTCGAGGGTATAGAAGCCGGTTACTTCATCATCTTCTCCGTCTGCGCGGTTGCTTACCTGATAGGCTGGTGCGTGATGAAGCTACTCGTCCCCAAATACAAACCGATAAGTATTTAATAGTTTAGTGTATTTCTACAAAAGCCCCCTGATTCGGTCGTCAAAGGCAGTCAGGGCGGCTTTTGCTCCTTCGCCCATGGCAATAATGATCTGCTTATAGGCTACAGTGCCCACGTCGCCGGCTGCATAGATACCCGGAACGCTCGTCCGGCAATGAGTGTCTATCTCAATCTCGCCAATGCGGTTTGTTTTCACCAAATCCTTAAAGACAGTACTGTTGGCTGTCAGTCCAATCTGCACGAATACACCATCAAGATCTACTACTCTTTCTTCCTCCGTAGCACGGTCTTTCACCCTGAGGCCTATTACCTTTTCGCCATTGCCGATTACTTCCGTAGTTTGGGCATTTACGTGTATAGAAATGTTGCCCAGACTTCTTGCTTTGTCCTGCAAGACTCCGTCTGCCTTTAATTCTTCCATAAATTCAAACACGGTCACCTTGGAACAGATGCCTGCCAGGTCGATGGCTGCCTCGATACCCGAGTTACCACCGCCAATTACTGCCACATGCTTACCCTTATAGAAAGGACCATCACAATGCGGACAATAGGCTACTCCTCTTCCGGTGTATTCGGTCTCGCCGGGGATGTTCAGCTTACGCCAGCTGGCTCCGGTAGCGATGATTAAGGCAAGGGTAGTGAATACTTCGCCTCCTTTCAGGCTGATTTTCTTCTTGCTTTCCAGCAATTCTACCTTCTCCACGGTACGGTGTTCCAGGATATCGATAGGGTAATCCTGCATATGGGCTTTCAGATCGGCTGCCAGTTGCTCGCCTGTTGTCAAAGGTGTAGAAATCAGGTTTTCAATGCCTACCGTTTCCTTTACCTGCCCCCCTACTCTTTCGGCAAGGACAGCTACTTTCAGTCCCTTACGAGCTGAGTAAATGGCAGATGAGGCTCCGGCCGGTCCACCGCCTATGACAATTACATCGTATTCTCTCACAGGAGCTTCTGCAGTTGATCTGTCTGAGCCATATTTGCTCTCCAGCTTTGACAGCAACTCGCCTAGATCACCACGACCTACGTGAATTAGTTCGCCATCAGCATATACAGTAGGAACAGCCTGTATTCCGAGGCGCTTTACCTCGTCTTCATTCAGCCCACCGTCTACCATCTCGTGCGAGATAACTGGGTTGACTATAGCTATCACATTGAGCGCCTGCACCACATCGGGACAGTTTGTACACGTCAGTGAGATGTAGCTGGTCAGGTGTATCGAACCTTTCAGCGCTTTAATCCGGCCTTCCACAAAGGCATCGGGAAGGTTCTTGCCCTTCCCGTCGCTGTTCAATATAGCCAATAGTAGTGAGGAGAACTCATGTCCGCCGGGGATTCCACGGAATGTAATACCCGTTGGTTCCTCGTTTTTCAGCAGCGAGAAGGTAAGAGCTTCTCCTACTTGCACGCGGAAGTCAATCTTATCGGAGGTAGAGGCCACATCCGCCAGAAAAGCCAACAGCTCCTCTCTCGACTCATGCTCCGCCGCCACATAAGCATCCAACACATACGTTTCATGCAAATCAGCGAATATGCTTCGTAGCTGATCCTTGATTGAACTGTCTAACATCAGATCTTGCCTACTAAATCGATACTGGGCTTAAGCGTCTCCTGGCCTTTTTGCCATTTAGCGGGACAAACCTCACCGTCATGGGAAGCCACGAACTGAGCTGCTTCTATTTTGCGCACCAACTCGTCGGCATTACGGCCTATGGAGTTGTCTTGTATCTCTACCAGTTTAACTACTCCTTCCGGATTCAATACGAAGGTACCGCGATAAGCCATTCCGTCTTCTTCAATCATCACGCCGAAGCCACGACTCAGTACTCCTGTGGTGTCAGCCAGCATGGGGAACTTAATCTTGCGGATACTGTCTGATTGCTCATGCCATTGCTTGTGCACAAAGTGAGAATCGGTACTTACCGAATACACTTCTACGCCCAACGTCTGTAAATAATCATATTTATCAGCCAGGTCGGCCAGCTCTGTGGGGCAAACGAAAGTGAAATCGGCCGGATAGAAGAAGAAAACGGCCCACTTGCCCAGTACGTCTTTGTTTGTTATAGTTTTGAATGTGCCATTGTGATAGGCCTGCACTTTAAATTCAGGGAGGATAGCATTAATCATTGATTCCATAATGTTAAATCTTTATTGTTATTATACCTAGTTTTGTTTGACACAAAAGTACAGACGTCCAAAGCGCTCCCCAAATAAATCCCAATCGACTTTATTTATGCATCAATCGACAAAATAAATTAGTCAGGAAATGCATGAACATCTGCTCCTATATAAATGTTTTGCTTACATTCGCAGGCGGAAAAAGATCGTTTGAACAAGAATAAGTTATACTACGTAAAGTATGGAGGTAAATATGTACAATGTCCCGGTAGAAATAGCAGCCGGACAAGTCCATGCCGACATTCGGCAGGGCCTGAGCAGTGAAGAAGCCAAAAAGCGTTTGAACCAAGACGGCTTCAACGAATTCCGAAAGCAAAAGAGGAAGACCTTACTCGTCAAATTCTTCGAGCAATTCAAGAGTTTCATGATTTTGGTGCTACTCATTGCTGCGGCTATCTCGGGAGTGGTCGGGTATATGAACGGCGAGGGCTTTACCGACGCCATCATTATCCTCGTGATCGTTATACTCAATGCCTGCATTGGGACAGCGCAGGAACTGAAGGCTGAAAAATCACTAGAGGCACTCGAAAAGCTATCCGCCCCCTATTCAAAAGTAATCCGCAACGGACAAGTAGAGACCATCCCTTCGCGCGAGATCGTGAAAGGTGACCTCGTAGTCATCGAGACGGGCGACCTTGTACCTGCCGACATGCGCCTCGTAGAGGCTGTTAATCTAAAGATAGAGGAGGCAGCCCTCACCGGAGAGTCTGTCCCTGAAACCAAACATACCGAACCCATCGAAGGCGAGGTGCCGCTTGGCGACCGCGAAAATATGGCTTACTCCTCTACCCTGGTCTCTTACGGACGGGGAAAGGGACTCGTAGTAGCCACCGCAATGGATACCGAAGTAGGTAAAATAGCCGGCATGATCCAGTCCGTGCCCGATATGAAGACGCCTATGCAGGTGAAGATCGACCAGTTGGGCAAGTTTCTCGGCATTGCAGCCCTCGCGATCTGCGCCTTGATCTTCCTCGTCGGAATTCTGGAAGGGCGAGAGGTTCTTGCCATGTTCATGACGGCGGTCAGCCTGGCAGCAGCGGCTATTCCCGAAGGGCTCCCTGCCGTGTCAACCATCGTACTGGCTATCGGCGTACAGCGTCTGGCCAAGAAAAATGCCATCGTGAGACATCTTCCCTCGGTAGAAACGCTGGGAAGCACCAATGTGATCTGTTCGGATAAAACCGGAACGCTTACACAAAACCGCATGACGATTGTCAGTCTCTTCACCGACAACCGGGCCGAAGAGGTGGCAGAGTCGCTCTCGCCTGATCAACAGCAGCTGCTCGTATCGTCTATCCTGGCCAACGATGCCAAGTTGAGCCGCGAAGAGAGCAAATGGCAGACTACCGGCGACCCAACGGAGACAGCCTTCCTCGACCTCGGCATCCGCTTCAACCTCAACAAGAACTCCTTGGAGAAGGAAACACCTCGCGTAGCCGAAATCCCCTTCGACTCGGAGCGGAAAATGATGACAACCGTAAACAAGCAAGACAACCTACTCACTGTCCATACCAAAGGCGGCCTCGACGAACTACTCGCCTGCTGCTCCTCGATCCTCTCTAACGGCATAGTAAAGCCACTCAGTGAGTCCGAAAAAGACAATATACGCAAGGCCAACGTCAAGATGGCCGGCAAAGCCCTCCGCGTATTGGGCGTTGGCAGGAAGAGCATCGACAGCCTCCCCGCCGAAATCAGTCCGCAGACACTCGAAAACGGGCTTACCTTCATCGGCATGGTAGGGATGATAGACCCGCCGCGCGAGGAAGTAAAAGACGCCGTTATGAAGTGTCGCACCGCAGGTATCAAGCCCGTCATGATTACAGGCGACCATAAGATAACCGCTACTGCCATTGCCGAGTCACTGGAAATTATAGAAGATAGCAACGCCCGGGATACCGCCATGACAGGCAGCGAGCTCGACAAGCTGAGCGACGAGGAACTATTGGCCATAGTCGACCAAACCTCCGTCTACGCACGCGTCTCGCCCGAGCATAAGGTACGCATCATCAAGGCCTTCCAACGTAAAGGCGAGATTGTGGCAATGACAGGAGACGGTGTGAACGATGCCCCCGCCCTCAAACTGGCCGACATTGGCCTCGCGATGGGTATCACCGGCACCGATGTGTCTAAAGAAGCGGCCGACGTAGTACTTGCCGACGATAATTTCACCACCATCGTGGCAGCCGTAGAGGAAGGACGACGCATCTACGACAACATCCTCAAGGCTATTCAGTTCATGCTCTCTACAAATATAGGTGAGATACTCGTTATCTTCATTGCCATCATGGCCAATTGGGCATCGCCTTTGCTCCCGATACAGATCCTCTGGATCAATCTGGTAACGGATAGCCTCCCGGCGCTGGCCCTCAGTGTAGACCCTGCCGACCCCGACGTCATGCAGCGCAAGCCTGTAGACGCGCGACAGGGCTTCATCACCCGTCCGTTCTTCGCCCGCATCCTGTTGCAGGGCATCATGATAGCCGGGCTCTCTCTTACCGCCTTCCTGATAGGTATGCAGACCAGCGTAGAGACTGCCCAGACGATGACGTTCGCCGTCTTGGCATTCACACAGATCACACACGTCTTGAACGTGCGCTCGGAGCTACACAGCGCCTTCCGCAATATGTTTAGCAATAAACTATTGTTGGGAGCCCTTGCCATTGTACTCTTGCTGATGATCGTGGTGCTAGAAGTGCCTCATCTGCACGATATTTTCCACCTCACCACGCTAGACCGCGCGCATTGGCTCTGGGTAATCGGGCTCTCTATCGCTCCGCTTCCTATCCTGGAAATTGTGAAGGGAGTTATAAGACTAACTCGTGGTAAAGCCGCTCAAAAGTAGCGTCCAGATCGGAGGAGAAACCGGTACGCGGACGTGAGGTCTGTATACTGCTGCTTCTTACGGCTGTCAGCCAGCGGAAGCGTTCGTGTATCTCGAAGCTGCCGATGGTTCCTCCGGCCTCTTTCCCCGAACAGATCTTAGTGAAGGCGTCGAGGCTATTCTGCAAACATTCCATATCCAGTTCCGACGGGAAGAGGCTCAGCTTCTTCTCGTTTAGTTCATATTGTGCCTTGATGTACTTCGCCTTCTTGCAGAAGAGGATCAAGCCTACGTTGATAAACTCCTCACGCTCTACGCGGGGCACTACGCGGATCACGGCGTATTCATATAAGTGCATTCCTTGCATGGCGGGCTTCGTTTACAAATTCGTTGGAGTGGGCTATTCTCTCGGAGAGGAAGCGGTAGTATACCTCGCGGATCTGCTCAGGAGTCTCTTCTGTATCGTTCCAATGCAACCAATCATCGGGAATCAGACCTACTATCTCCCGTATCTTCGCATCAGTCAGCCGTTCTTTAAAGAGGGCATCTACTTCGTCCAGCCTGGCAGCTTTCCATAATAAGGCATGGTCTTTAATCTGCACAAAGGGGCTGATCGCATGCTTCTGCCAGCCCGTCCATGAGTAATGGAAAAAGAAGGAAGCTCCATGGTCGATCAGCCATAGTTCATTGTGCCAGATTAGCATATTCGTATTCCGTACGGTACGGTCTACATTGGTGAGCAGAGCATCCAGCCATACAATGCGGGAGGCCATTTCGGCATCTACAGTATAAGCTACGGGGTCGAAGGTAAGCGCTCCGGACAGGTAATGCAGTCCGAGGTTCAGCCCTTGGCTATTTTTCAGAAGGTCTTGTATTTCCTCGTCAGCTTCCGTTCGTCCAAAGGCTTCGTCGAGCTGCAGAAAGACAAGCTCGGGCATCCGAAAGCCCAGCGTGCGGGCAATCTCGCCACCCAGCAGCTCGGCAATCAGTGCTTTCGTACCATGTCCCGCCCCTCTGAACTTCACCACATACTTAAAACCATCATCCGCCTCTGCCAAGGCCGGGAGCGATCCTCCCTCCCTTAGTGGCATGATGTACCGTGTTACATTAACTGTTCGTAATTCCATCGCATTATATTATCGCCTAAAGATACGAATATGAATTAAAATGTCTTTTCTCTATTCTTTTAAGTTTGGCGATTAAATCGAGATAAGCTATATTTGTCGGATAATAACCAAATTAATTAACTATATTCTTTACAAAATGAGCAAATCTAAAGCTAAAATTATACAGGTACAAGATGTGGAAATATCAGTAATAACATCTTTGAAGAACGATTATATATCTATTACAGATATAGCAAATACAAAAGAAGGTGATTCACGTGCCGCAGATATTATTAAAAACTGGATCAGAAATCGAACAACATTGGAATTTCTTGGAACGTGGGAGCAATTATATAACCCACATTTTAAAGTGGTCGAATTTGACCACTTTAAAATGCATGCTGGATTACCAACTTTTGTTCTTAGTCCAGGAACATGGGTCGAGAAAACAAATGCTATCGGAATATACGTTAAGAAAGGAAAATATGGTGGGACGTATGCTCATAAAGATATTGCTTTTGAATTTTGTTCAGCTATTAATCCGGTCTTTAAACTATTTTTGATTAAAGAATTCCAACGATTAAAAGAAGAAGAAAGCAATCGATTACAACTAGAATGGGATTTACAACGTACCATAGCAAAAATAAACTATCGAATTCATACAGATGCTGTCCGTGAACAACTTATTCCGGATGAAATAACTGATTATCATGCCGGATTAGTTTATGCCAGTGAAGCTGATTTATTAAATGTCGCTTTATTTAGTAAAACAGCCCGGGAATGGAGAGAAGCAAACCCTGACAAACCTGGAAATATTCGCGATGAAGCAACCCTAGAACAATTAGTTGTATTGAGTAATCTGGAAAGTATCAATGCATTGCTTTTAAGACAAGGCTTATCTCAAAGTGAACGACTGATACAGTTAAACAAAGTCGCCATTACTCAAATGCACTCACTACTAGACAACAACACAATAAAAAAACTTCGCTAATCTCCTACCTCATTACCCTTTTCGGTATTCGAGGGGGGACTTGCCGCTATGCTTTTTGAAGAATTTGCCGAAGGAGGATTGATCGGAGAAATGGAGGATATCGGCGATCTGCTGGATGTTCAGATCGGGATCACGAAGGAGTATTTTGGCTTCGGTCATAAGGGCATTGTCAATCCACTTGTTTGCTGTCCGTCCGGAGAAGGCTTTGAGGATACGGGTGAGGTATTCCGGCGTGATGCAGAGCTCCTCAGCGTAGAAAGTTACCTTTTGATGTTCCCTGGAATGATGGCTGAGAAGCTCTAGGAAGCGTCCGACAAGCTGTTCTTTGCTATTTAGTTCTACCGCTGCAATATTAGTACCGGCTTTCTGACGGATGATGTGGCTCATTTCCATCATGAAAATGGAAAATTGGTTCATGATCAGGCTCCGCTGAAAGTAGTGTCCACTCTGCTGTATATAATAAATGAGCCCTTTGATCCTTTCTTCGAGCAGCAGGACTTCTTCCGGGTCGATAGGCTGAGTAGGATGGGTTCGTTTGGAAACAATCACGTCGGAAGGGAGCGTCCGGTTATTACCAAGGGACTCTGAAAGGAAGTTCCTCGATATTACAACATTATAGCCCTTGAAGTCCTCGGACAACTGAAAGTTCTGAACAATGTGCTGCTCTACAAGATCGAGCAAACAATTGGCTGAAACGGTATAGGGGCGATAGTCTATTTCTAGTCTCATCTCTCCCCGGCAAATAAGGAAAATACTCAGGGCATCGAGGCGAAGTGGGATATCATGCTTTACATCTACTTGTTTGCTAAATGTGCCATCCATTTCAATAATAGCAATCTCATTTTCAAACGCCTGGAAGTATGATCCTCTGCGGAGGAATTCATCCAGCTCCATGTTGATTAGTTTCTTCATTGGTTTCTACTTTCAGGAGGTAAAGGTAGACATAAAAAAAGAAACAACAGATCAGAAACGGACGATCTTTTGCCTGATTTAAGCCTTTTGTAAATTAATTCTTGTTGCTCGTTCTGTTTTGAACCAATGAGGGGCAGATTAAATCGAAACCGTTTCCATTAAAATGAGGGACATTTGCGGCGCTTTTAGTAAATATTGAAATGAAAATGATGAAAGAATTAGTACATAAGTTATGCGTGTGCGGGCTCTGCCTGATGGTTATCACTGCCTGTAGGCAAACGAAGGAAGAAGTCAGGATAAACGAGTATGAAGTATTGACAGTATCCTTGTCTGACAAGAGGCTAACGAGCCATTACTCCGCCTCTCTCAGAGGGAAACAAGACGTAGAAATACGTCCGCAGGTATCCGGTACGATTACCGAAGTATGTGTAAAGGAAGGAGCAGCGGTACGCAAAGGCGAACCCTTGTTCATTATCGACCAGATACCGTATCAGGCGGCACTCGAAATAGCCATTGCCAATGTAAAAGTGGCAGAGGCGAATGCTGCTACGGCTCGTCTGACAGCCGAAAGCAAGCAGGAGCTGTTCAACCAGCAGGTGGTTTCCTCCTTCGAGATGCAAACGGCTGCCAATGCCTATCAAAGCCAACTGGCCTATCTGGCTCTTGCCAAAGCACAGGAGGTAAATGCACGGAACGATCTTTCCTATACGGTGGTGAAAAGTCCGTCGGACGGTATTGCCGGGATGATCCCTTACCGTGTGGGAGCCTTGGTAAGCCCCAGCATTGTTACTCCGCTGACTACCATTTCGGATAATTCGGAGATCTATGCTTACTTTTCTATGACCGAGAAGCAAATCCTTGCCCTCTCGCGCCAGGATGGTTCATTACACGAGATCGTGTCTGCCATGCCGGAGGTGGAATTGTTACTCAGTGATGATAGCCTTTATCCCCTAAAGGGAAAGATAGATGCTATCAGCGGAATTATCGACCAGACAACAGGCGCTATCAGTCTTCGGGCTACCTTCCCTAATAGGGAAAAGATACTCCACAGCGGAGGCTCTGCCAATATAATCTTCCCTTACGAGAAGAGCGACTGCATTATTATTCCGCAGACAGCTACTTTCGAGGTGCAAGACAAGAAGTATGTCTACCTGGTGGAAAACGGCGTGGCAGTATCCAAGATGGTGCGCACCTTCGGCATCAACGACGGGCGGGAATACATCATTGAAGAAGGCCTTGCGCCGGGCGAAGTGATCGTAGCCGAGGGTGTAGGCCTCTTGCGCGAAGGTACACCGGTGGCTATTAAGAATCAAAACAGGAACTAGGAACCCAACATATTCAGAAACATGACAATAAAAACATTTATAGACCGTCCGATTCTGTCGATGGTCATCTCCGTTATTATCTTGCTGGTAGGTTTTGTGGCACTGAAGGTATTGCCCGTTGAGCAGTATCCCGACATTGCCCCTCCTACTGTTATGGTACGTGCGTCTTACACCGGAGCGAATGCCGAGACGGTTCAAAAGAGCGTGATCGTACCGCTGGAGGAGTCTATTAACGGTGTAGAAAATATGACGTACATGACCTCCGAAGCTACGAATGACGGAGCGGCTACGATTTATATCTATTTCAGGCAGGGGACAGACCCCGACATGGCTGCTGTGAATGTTCAGAACCGGGTATCGAAGGCTACCGGATTGCTGCCGGGCGAAGTAACGCAGATCGGTGTGACTACCATCAAGCGGCAGAACAGTATCCTGAAGATATTCTCTCTCTACAGTCCCGACGACACCTACGACCAGACCTTCCTGGCCAATTATCTGAAGATAAACATACAGCCCGAGATACTCCGCATACAAGGAGTAGGCGAAGTGGTGATACTGGGATCGGACTACAGTATGCGAATCTGGCTGAAGCCGGATGTAATGGCTCAGTACAAGCTAGTCCCTGCTGACGTAGCAATGGCGCTGGGTGAGCAGAATATCGAGTCGCCCACAGGTACACTGGGCGAGAACTCCTCGCAGACCTTCCAATATGTAATGAAATACAAAGGACGGCTGGAACATCCGGAAGAATTTGGGGATATCGTGATCCGCTCGCTGCCTAACGGAGAAATACTTCGCCTGAAGGACATAGCAACCGTAGAACTGGGAGCCTTATCCTATACCATTGAAGGGCAGACGAACGGGCATCCGGGGGCCTCGGCAATGATTTTTCAGGTGGCAGGTTCCAATGCGAATGATGTGATTACGAATATAGACAATTATTTGGCCTCTATCGAGAAGGATCTGCCCAAGGGGGTGGCCATATCGCACCTGATGAGTTCTAAAGACTTCCTGGATGCATCCATCGCAGAGGTTATTAAGACCTTGTTGGAGGCTATTTTGCTGGTCATCCTTATCGTGTATGTGTTCTTGCAGAGTTTTCGGGCTACGATCATTCCCTCTATCTCTATCATTGTATCGCTGGTGGGAACATTCGCCTGCCTCATCGTGATGGGATTTAGTATTAATTTGCTGACGCTCTTTGCTCTTATTCTTTGCATTGGTACGGTGGTAGACGATGCGATTGTGGTGGTGGAGGCCGTACAGGCCAAGTTCGATGCCGGATATAAGTCGCCTTACCTTGCAACCGTCGATGCTATGGGTGAAATAACGGCTGCGATTATCTCGTGCACCTTGGTTTTCATGGCAGTATTCATTCCTGTATCCTTCATGACGGGTACTTCGGGTACGTTCTATACCCAGTTTGGGCTCACGATGGCTGTGGCAATAGGTATTTCCTGCGTGAATGCCCTCACACTGAGTCCGGCGCTCTGCGCATTGATCATGCGGCCCCATGCCGACGGCGAAGAGAAGAAGTCGTTCTCCCAACGTTTCCACATAGCCTTTGAAGCGGCCTTTGAAAAGATACAACATCGCTATAAAAATGGGGTGATGGTATTCATCCGACACAAATGGCTGGTAGGAGTCATACTGGTTGGAGCCTCGGCTCTTCTCCTTGTTTTGATGAAAACGACCAAAACGGGACTCGTCCCGCAGGAAGACACCGGTGTTTTCTTTGTAGATGTAAGCACCGCACCGGGTAGTACCCTTCGAGAAACCAAAGAAGTAATGGGCAAGATTGAGTACAGGCTGCAGAATTTCCCTCAGGTACAGACGTATGCCAAGGTGTCGGGCTCCGGAATGATATCGGGAGATGGAACGTCTCACGGGATGTTTATCGTTAAGCTCAAACATTGGGATGACCGCCCCGATAAGGAAGACCACGTAAATGCTCTGATAGGCCGTTTGTACGCGGAGACTGCCGACATAAAGGATGCGCAGATCTTTGCCTTCGCGCCGCCTATGATTACGGGCTACGGACAGAGTAATGGTATCGAGCTATATCTGCAAGACAAGAAAGGAAGTGAGCTGGGTACCTTCTATAACATCAGCCAGGAGTTTATAGCCAAGCTCAGGGAGCGTCCGGAGATTGGTGCGGCTTATACGTCCTTTAATATCAACTATCCGCAGTACCTGGTAGACGTAGATGCTGTGAAGTGTAAGCGCATGGGAGTCTCTCCGAGCGATGTATTGAGCGCGATCTCCGGTTACTATGGCGGATTGTATGCCTCTAACTTCAATCGCTTCACGAAGATGTACCGCGTATTGGTGCAGGCATCGCCGGAGTACCGCTTAGATACCGAATCATTGAACAATATATTCGTTCGTAGTGGCTCGGAGATGGCTCCGGTGGGTCAGTTTGTGACACTCACGAAGGTATACGGATCTGAATCGGTCAGTCGTTTCAACATGTTCAACAGTATTGCCGTGAACGGCATGCCTGCTGATGGTTACAGTACTGGCGAGGCGATCCAGGCCATTGCAGAAGTAGCCTCCGCGACTCTGCCTGTGGGCTACGGCTACGACTATGGAGGTATCACCCGTGAGGAGACGGGGGACAATACGGGTACGATCATCGTCTTCGGGATATGCGTTCTGCTTATTTACCTCATCTTGTGCGGCTTGTATGAAAGCGTATTGATTCCATTGGCCGTAATCTTATCTATCCCTTGCGGACTTGCCGGTAGCTTCCTCTTTGCCAAGCTGATGGGACTGGAGAATAACATCTACCTACAGACGGGGCTAATCATGCTGATCGGTCTTTTGTCTAAAACCGCCATTCTGCTGACGGAGTATGCCACGGAGCGTCGACGCTGCGGCATGAGCTTGATCCAGTCGGCACTCTCGGCAGCTACTGTCCGCTTGCGTCCGATCCTGATGACGGCTCTTACGATGATCTTCGGGCTGCTTCCGCTGGTCTTTGCCACGGGTGTAGGTGCGCAGGGGAATATCTCACTGGGCGTAGGGACTGTCGGAGGTATGTTGGTGGGTACTTTAGCCTTGCTTTTCCTCGTGCCTACCTTGTTTATCGTCTTCCAGTACCTGCAAGAGAAGGTTTCTCCTCCCAAACTGAAGGAACTAGACGATCATATGATCAGCACGGAGATCGATCAGTACAATGCAACCAAACTATAATACAACGAACAGTTATGAACAAGATGATTATCCTCATAAGCCTGGCTACTCTGTTGAGTAGCTGTGGCATTTACAACTCCTATAGGCGCCCTGACGTGCAGACGGATGGCTTGTTTGGAGTCGCCGAGCAAGTATCCGACACCGGAAATATTGCCAATATCCATTGGCGAGGCTTCTTTACCGATCCGCTATTGCAAGATCTGATAGAGAAAGGCCTCAACAACAATACCGACTTGAAGGTGGCGCGTCTGCAAGTGGAGCAGGCAGAGGCTTCCCTGCAATCGGCGAGATTAGCCTTCTTCCCCTCTTTGTTCCTTTCGCCTCAGGGCGTACTGAGCAGCTTCGATGGCGGGAAGACAAACAAGACGTACCAGGTTCCGGTAGCCGCCAGTTGGGAGCTCGACGTCTTCGGCAAGCTCCACAATGCCAAGCGACGGGCTAAAGCCGCCTATGAGCAAAGCGAAGTATATCAGCAGGCCGTACAAACTCAGTTGATTTCAACCATAGCGAACCTCTACTACACCCTCCTGATGCTAGATAGCCAGTTGGAGATCTCCGAGGCAACAGCCGCCAAATGGAAAGAGAACGTACGGACTACCAAGGCAATGAAAGAAGCCGGCATGATGACGGAAGCATCGGTCGCCCAAACCGAAGCAAACAGCCATTCGATCGACGCCTCGCTCCTGACGCTCAGACGCCAGATCAATGAGGTAGAGAATAGTCTGTCTATCCTCCTGGGAGAAATGCCGCAGGATATCCGGCGGGGAAGCCTCGACACTCAGAAGCTCCCGGAGGAGCTGACGGTAGGTGTCCCGCTTGAGCTCCTCTCCAACCGTCCGGACGTTAAGAGTGCCGAGCTGACGCTTGTCCAGATGTTCTACTCTACCAACGAGGCTCGCGCTGCCTTTTATCCGTCTATCACCCTGAGCGGAACAGCCGGTTGGACGAATGAAGCCGGCTCGATGATCATCAATCCCGGCAAGTTCTTATGGACAGCCATAGGCTCGTTGACACAGCCGCTATTCAACAAGGGGATAAACATATCGCGCCTGAAAACAGCCAAGGCGCAGCAGGAGGCCGCCCAGCTTAATTTCCAGCAAAGCCTGCTCAATGCCGGCAGCGAAGTAAACAATGCCCTCGTTCAATGGCAGACCGCCCGCCAGCGAATCGAGATAGACCAGAAGCAAATAGCCTCTCTTGAAACCGCCGTCAAGAGCACTCAACTGCTGATGAAGCACGGAAGCTCCACCTATCTGGAAGTCCTGACAGCCCAAGAGACACTTCTGCAAGCCCAACTAACCGTCATTGCCGACCAATTCGATGAGATACAAGGTGCTATTAATCTGTATCATGCATTGGGCGGGGGAAATGAAGAATGAAGAACGTAGAATGAAGAAAAAAGAGTAACATGGATAAGTTAATTTTTATACATCCGGAAGCCGTGATCGGTGAAAACGTGGTAATTCATCCTTTTGTGAATATCGACAAAGGGGTAGTGATTGGTGATAATTGCGAGATTCGCTCCTTTGTGTCCATACAGGAGGGTACAACGATCGGAAACGATAATAAAATCTTTGAGGGCTGCGTGATCGGCGCCCTTCCGCAAGAGTTTTCCCGGGAGGACAAAAGGGATAGCAAAGTAGTTATAGGCAACGGTAATACCATCCGCGAAAACGTAGTAATCAACCGGAGTATCAATCCCGGCCACACTACCTCCGTAGGGCATAAAAACTACCTGATGGAGGGAGTTCACCTGGCACACGACGTAGAGGTAGGCAACGAATGTGTCCTTGCTTTCAACTCAAAGATCACGCCCAACTGCCAGATAGACGATCATGCCTATCTGGGCGCCTCTACGGTATTGAACAAGTACTGCAAGGTAGGTAAATGGTCGTTTCTATCGGCAGGCAGTGTGATCTATAAGCATGTCCCTCCGTATGTACGGGTAGGTGGTACTCCCGGTGAATGGCTGGGCATTAATACAACCATCCTCCGTGGGAATAACTTCTCCGAAAGCGCCATCAAGCAGATACTCTTTGCTTACCGTTTGATCTATGGAAACTACAGCCTGTTTTATGCCTTGGAGAAAGTAAAGAAACAATCGCCGGGGAAAGAAGAAATCGATGAAATCATCCGTTTCATGAATCAGGTAAAAGAGAAAGGTATCGTGGGCAAAGAAGAGATAGAAGAGGAAGGCGGAAGTGTAAAAAAGTAATCGTATTGGCATAAGTTGCATTGAAATATTATTTACTTTGCAGTTATTAAATATAGCGCAATTATGAATAAACTATTTCTATCCCTCGCAACGTATCTGTGCCTTGGATTACTCCCACTACCCGCACAAGAAAAGGCTATCAACAAAATTATTGAAACAGGCCAGACCGACAACCGAACCATGCAGCATCTCGACATCCTGACCAATCGCTTTGGCGGCAGGTTGGTAGGATCCAATGCCTTTGAAAACGCCCAGGAATGGATGGTTCGCGAAATGAAAAGCTGGGGGCTGGATGTAAAGCTGGAAGAAGCCGGAAGTGTTCCGGTAGGCTTTAATCGTGGCCCTTGGTTTGGACGTATGCTGAATGATAATGGGATGACCCTCCATTTCATAACGCCATCGTTTACCTCCGGAACAAAAGGCCTGCAACGCGGACACGTTCTGCCCGAACCCAAAACACAAGACGAATTCAAACGCATGAAGGCTGCCATGAAAGGCGCCTGGATACTGATTTCCGGACAGAGCGACGGCTTCCCTATCGACCGGACAAAGCAGGCCGATTCCATCCGCACAGCCATAAAGGCCGAGAACGATGAAACCGCCAAAGAAAACCGCGACCGGATGCGCCGCAACTGGAGTGGCGAAAAGAATGAAATGCTGCCCTACAGAGAGTTTCCGGCTCTCTTCTACAAAGAAATGTGCGAAGCCGGAGTGCTTGGCTTTATCCAGTCTTCTCCCGTTCCCCTTCGCGGACTATACGACCGCAAGATGATAGATAACGGAGAAATGAACTTCGACAACCTACCCGACAAACCGGACATCAAACTGGATGAGCATCAGTTTAAAGTGATCAAACAAATGGTAGACGAGCGCCGGGAGTTCCTGCTGGAATTTGACATACGGAACCATTTCCGCATCGGCCCGGTGAAATTCCATAATGTTGTTGCCTCTATCAAAGGCAGCCAATACCCCGATGAATACGTAATCGTAAGCGGACACTTAGACGCCTTCGACGTAGCGACAGGCGGTGTAGACTGCGCCACAGGCATTGCTCCCATGATGGAGGCTGCCCGTATGATTGCCCTGTCGGGCGCAAAGCCCAAACGGACGATTTTGTTCGTAGCTTTTGCTGCCGAAGAGTTCGGCTTGCTGGGTGCCAAAGCCTTTGCCAAGACGCATGCCAAGATACTGCCGAAGATAGCCAACCTCTTCAATCGCGACGGCGGGCCACTGCCTCCGGTAGGTATTACTGTGCCTCCGGCCATGTACGATGACTTCGTGAAGGTATGCGAGCCGATCAAAAGGATACGCCCCGATTATCCCTTTGAAGTAAAGAAACAGGAAAAGCCCAATCCGCGTCCGAAAGCGCCCTCCAGCCACGATGGTTCGGTATTTGCCGTAAAAGGCGTTCCTATCTTCAACTTTATGACCGACGACTTCAAAGGCTACAATTTCAATTACGGCGAGATCTGGCATACCGAACGGGATTTATACACCAAGAATGTACCCGAATATCAGGAGCACACAGCTACTTGTATAGCTATCACAGCTTTAGGAATTGCCAACCTCAACCACCAACTTTCCCGCGAAGGTGCTTATCAGGAATAAGGTAGTTGTATCCCTGAACAGGCAATCGTTTTACTGGGTCACAGCTGTGACCCAGGTGGTCGACAGTTGTGACCCAGTAAAAAAAATGCCATTAGAATCCGGCACGAAAGCCAATGGTTAAATAAGTGGCCGGGGCAAATTCCATGTCCAACTCGTTATCTTTGAAGTTGTCTAAAAAGCCCTTGAAGGTTCTCCGGGAGAGCCTTACGGAGCGCATCCAAACGCCTCCTATCCCGGCAAAAAGAGTAGTGGATTGGTTTAGCTTAAACTCTGGTGTGAGGTACGACTTCATCATGGTAGTAGCATAGATCATGGATTTGCCTTTCCGCTCGAAAACAGACGACATACCGTCCATCTCCATAGCAACTAATTTTAGTTTGAATTGATCGCTAAACTGCATAGAGGCTGATATCTCCATACCGCTGGCGATATCGGCTTTTATTTCGTATTTGCCTGTCAGTTGCCACTTGATGTATGACATTGGCATGATAAGCGGGATGCCATACGAGTTGGTCAGCCCCAGACCTACCCCCAGGTCCAGGCCCTTTCTTAGCTTATATACAAATATAGCTCCGCCATTAGCCAGTAGGCTCTTGGAGGTAATCGCGTCCGGCGCGGAATAGATGCCTCCGCCTAAGGAAGCAATCAGATACCATTTCTCGGACAGCGGGCGGATGTGGGCGATACTCAGGTTGAGATTCACGATTTTATCGAAGCTCAGCTCTTGGGGGATGCCTTCCTTGGTAAAGATACCGTACGAAGCGCTAAGCGTAGCCGACCAGGCCGATACCTGCCCTTTGTTGTTTTGTTTGACCGAGAGGGGCAAGGTGTACCTCCCCGAGAGCTTCAATAGGCCTCCCGAGCCGAAGGTCTCCCCTTCTTCATTCTTCAGGGAAGAGGAAAACAGATAGTCAGACTTCAGATAACCCTGGGAAAAGCAATCGACAGATAACAATATAAATAACTGGATCGCAATCGAAAAAGACAGTTTCATTCTTGCAGATGTATTGATTTTTCCACAAAGGAAAGCCGCTCTGCCCGGATATAAAACGACTTACCGACGAACTGCAGAATGGCCTGGCCGAACTTAACATTCCGGCGGATAAAAAGTCAGGAGATAAAGGGTAGCTTCACGATGAAATCGGTGTCGGTTCGGGTTACTTCAAGGCTTTTATCGTGTAAGGCATATTGCTTTTGCAGGTTCTTCAAGCCAACACCTCCCCTGTCTACGGAGCTCCTTAGCTGAAGGTTGTTGGAGACAAGTATCCCCTCGTCTGTGATATGGATCCGGATGGTGAGAGGGTTGGCAGCTGTTGTGACATTATGCTTGATGGCATTCTCTACAAGCAGTTGCAGGCTGACGGGTATCAGCATCCGGTTCAGATGGGCGCTACTGTCTGCTACCTCGACAAACAAGGCATCCTCAAACCTGATCTGTTCCAGAAAGACATACGATTCCAAGAAGGCCAACTCTTCCCGCAAGCTAACAAGCGGGCGATCATTGGTCAGTAACAAATAACGATATACGCCCGACATCTTCTTGGCAAAAAGATTGGTCTTCTCCGCATCCTGATAGGCCAAGGAAGAAAGGACATTCAGGCTATTGAACAGGAAATGCGGGTTGATCTGGGCTTTCAGGGTTTCGTACTGATAGCGTATCTTCTCCTTCTCAGCGTCAGACAGCCGTCTTTCAGCCTCGATCTGCCATTGGTTATAAAAGAAAATCTCGATCAATAAAACGATAATACTATTCCAAAACACCAGTAGAAGCGCGTGCTTCACAAAGTAATCATGCAGGCGGGAAGGCGAGATAAGGTAGTTGGTCACAAGGGCAAACAACACAGCAAATAAAGCAGTGAGAAGCAAATCCGTCAGAATCCGGACAGCATTATCCTTCCACCTGATTCGTTTATAAACGGAGTTTATGATCAGGAAGTCAGCCACCCCCACTATAACACAAGCCGGAAGATTTATCAGGTAATGCATAAGAAAGCTAGCTTGCGTATATTCCTTATCCCAAGAGCGATACATATATAGACCGCCAAATAACAAAATCGCAATAATCAACACAAAAAGAAATATATGCCTCCTATCCTTCATTCCACATTCCTCATTATTCATTCAAGTCCCCCGTCTATCCATTTCAGAAAGTCAGAAACCCGGAGGCGGCTGACTAACACCTCGTGCGGGCATTCCGGCTGAAAGTATAACTTCAAGCGGCTGTTAAAATACTTGGCGATCTTCCGGATCGACTTAATATTCGCGATACAGTTCCGGGAGACCCGGAAAAACACCTTTTCATCCAAGGCCTGCTCGAGCTGCTCCAGGGTATAATCTACAATATACCGCTTATCGGAAAAGGTATGCAGAAATACAACTTTCTCTTCGCTGTAAAAAAAGGCTATATCCGATGTCTCCACATAGTAGTAGGCATCTCCTTTCTGAATCAGGAAACGATTCCTTTTGTGATGCCCCATTACCGCCTCTTCCAGTTTGCGGTAGGCTAAGGCGGAGGGCGATGTAGCCCGGTTCTGTTCAAACTTCTGCAAGGCGGATTGTAAGTCCGCTTCTTCGATAGGTTTCAGCAGGTAGTCTATACTATTTACTTTAAACGCCCGGATGGCGTATTCATCGTAAGCTGTTGTAAAGATAACAGGAGTAGTCAGTTGTATCTGCTCAAAGATCTCGAAACAGCTACCATCTGCCAGGCGGATATCCATCAGGATCAGGTCTACTGTGTGCTGCTTCAGGTAGAGAACCGTTTGCTCAACCGTCTCCGTCCAGCCGGTCAGTTGATAGGCCGGGCGTATTACTTCCATCATTCGCTTCATCTCTTCGTAAGCGAAGCGTTCGTCTTCTACAATCAGGTATTTCATGCTCTGTAAATAATCTGGCGATAAAAATATAGATAATCATCCACAAAAGACACCAAAGAAGTCCTTTTCCTGATAAACTTCAGAATATACGGGATGAAATATGTTTTTTAAAGAATCCCCAGCTTTGTATATTTTTTTGTAGATTTGTAATTCTTTTAAAAAAACAGACAGATGAAAAATACAAATGAGAGATTGAAGAACATAGTAGAACCGGACTTTAACAGAAGAGAGTTTTTACGTTTTGCTACTTCAATAGGATTATTATCTTTACTCGGTACACAAGAGGCTAACGCGTTTTCAAGCAAGGCACAAGGAAAAATCGTTATAATAGGAGGCGGAGCTGCCGGAATGAGCATGGCAGCAAGGCTGAATAAATGGTTGAAAGAACCGGATATTACATTAATCGACCCGAGCGACCGCCAGTATTACCAACCGGGTTTTACCCTGATTGCATCAGGCGTGTATGATCCCGAAGACGTATGGAAAAAACAGGAATCGTTTATACCCAAAGGAGTAAAATGGGTGAAAGATAGCGTAGTAGCCGTTGACCCGATCAAAAACAAAGTAGCAACTGCCAAGAGCGGAGAGATTGGATATGACTTCCTTGTACTTACTCCCGGCCTGCAATTAAACTGGGACAGAGTGGAAGGTATCAGCTATAACAGCTTAGGAGAAGGAAATGCCCACTGTATGTATGACTTTGAAGGGGCACAAAAAACCTGGAAAGCCATTCAGGAATTTGCCAAAACAGGTGGAAAAGGGCTTTATACCGACACGCACACCAAGCACAAATGCGGCGGAGCCCCCAAAAAAATATGCCTACTTACTGAGCATTACGCGCGGAAACAAAAAGCACGCGACAATATCTCGTTAAACTTCTATACAGCCTCTAAAGAGCTTTATGATGTGCCATATTTCACCCCTCGTCTGTTAGAAATATATGGAGAACGGGAAATCCCTATCAACCTGAATGTAAAACTGAAAGGAATAGATACAGCAAGCAAAGTGGCCCACTTTGAAAAAATAGAGACAATAGGAGAAGAAAAAATAGCCACTCCATTTACGGAGTCATACGATTTTATGCACTTTCTGCCACCAATGTCTGCCCCGGATTTTATTCGTGAAGCAGGCCTGGGATGGACGGAAGGAAAGTTTGCCAACGAAAACTGGGTGATGGTAGACAAGGAAACCTTTGTTCATAAAAACTACGCCAATATCATTTCACTGGGAGACTGTTCCGACTTACCTACCAGTAAAACATCTGCGGCAATCCGTATGCAGGTTCCCTTAGCCGCAAAAAACCTGATTTCATTAATGGAAGGCAAAGAACCTGTTGAGAAGTATAATGGTTATGCTGCCTGCCCTATCGTAACAGATTACGGGCATGTATTGATGTGTGAGTTTGACTACAAAAAAGAGCGTTTGAGCTCTTTCCCATTCAGTATGATGGATATGTCGAAAGAATCCAGACTGGCCTGGCTTTTGAAAGTTTACATATTGAAGCCCTTGTTCTTCCATGGCATGTTAAGAGGCCGCTCCTAAAAAATATTGAGAGGTTGTCTTCACAGACAACCTCTCTTGTTTATACGACAAAATGCAGGGATATATTATACGTGTATCTCAATAATATATATTGCTCAGACTTTCTTTTAACTCAAAAACCCATTCCCCATTTTGCTCGATAACACTAATTTTATTCTCTCTTAATAACCACCCTATTGTAAGGTAAATAACAGACTCTTTATTTCGAGTGAGCTCTCCAATCTTCCGTAAGGACAAACTGCCTTTCTGAGACAGTAATGAGTAAAGGTCGCCGGCACTTAAACCGATTTCGTTTTTTATCATAGCATAGTCGATTAAATTATTATGACGCTTCTTTCATTACAAATTTACATTTTATTGATTAATCATCCATGACTTTTTCCGCCTTATAATATTGTATTTTGTGTCTTTTTTTATATTTTTACAGCCAGAAAGAAAAAAACTTGAAAATCCGACACGTTTGTTGTGTTAAGAGAATAGCTCCAGACCTATTTCGTTCAATATTAATGTAAAAGGAAATATTATGAAAGAAATTTATATTCATGATACCTTTATAGAGGTATTAAAGACTAAAATCCCTAAAAAAACAAAATTGGCAGACTTTGTTGCAAACATTCTCTGCGTAGAAAAAGAAACAGCATACCGAAGGTTAAGAGGCGATGTTCAGTTCTCCTTAAAAGAAGCCGCATTACTTGCTTCTGCTTTAAATCTCTCTCTTGACCAGATACTTCTGGATGCTCAACCCAATACAAAAAACAGAATGCTCGTTTATCTGCCGGATTATTCTTATATGAGGGAAAATAATTCGTCACACATAATCAGTTCGATAAATTATCTTCAAAAACTGATAAAAGAACCCTATTCTGAATTCGGGGTAGCTCTATCAGGCATTCCTTTTACCCTTTATTTACCTTATAGTACGCTAAGCAAATTTTATATTCTTAAATGTAACTATCACGAAAGGATTTGTCAGGCAAATACTCCCTTCAAAGAAATATGCGAAACAAAAGCACAATTGGAGCATAAAGATGAATTATTTTTATTACTCAGACAAATAAAAAAAACATGCTATATATGGGATCGTAAAATCATGAATACATTGGTAAATGACATTCATTATTTCAAAAGTATTCACCTGATTGAAGACAGCGAAATTAAAAGTATAAAAGAAGATTTAAATCAATTTCTGGATGACCTGGAGCAATTAGCAATCAATGGGAAATATCAGGAAACAGAAAACAAATTTGAATTATATATTTCCGACATACACATAGACGTAACCTATGCTTATCTGCATTCCGAAAGAATGAATATGGGTTTGTTATCTACTTTTATCTTTTATATGATGACGTTCAAACAAGAAGCTATTATTGATAACCTGACTAATTGGGTAAAATCATTGAAACGTTGCTCTACGTTGATTTCCGGCACAGGAGAAAGAGAAAGGATACTTTTTTTCGATCAGCAACGCGCCATCGTTGACAACTTATAAATACCTGGACAATACTTGTATGCCTTTTTCCAGGTTTTCTCTGGAGAGGGATGCATATCCCAGGCGAATGCCCGGTACAGGCTCGCCAAAGCTGAACCGGTCGGGGGTGTGGAAGCCTACACGTTTTAACTGGCTCAACTCATTCACCTTTTGAAGATCCCGCTTCTCTACCGGCTGAATCCAGAAGGCCAGGCCTCCGTCAGGTTTTTTATAGGTGACTTTATCTTTCAGGTAGTAATTCAGAAGGGAATCAAAGAAGTCTCTTTTCTCCAGATAATGGCTTACCATCCGTTTTTTATGCCGGCGGATATCACCTTCGTTTATCAGTTCGAGGATGGCTTGCTCCATGATACTGTCGCCTTGCACATCAACAATCTTCCGCAAACGCCCGACTTTCCCGATAAAATCGATTGAACTATAAATGTAGCCGATACGAATAGCAGGAGCAATCAACTTACTAAGAGTCCCCACATACACATAGTTATGGATCTCTTCATGGGCAGAAACAGGCATGACCGGTCGCTGGCCGAAATGGTATTCGTTATCATAATCATCCTCGATAATCGTAAACTGATACTTATTAGACAATTCAATCAGTTTAAGCCGCCGCGCCAGACTCAGTGTAACAGTTGTAGGATACTGATGGTGGGGCGTGATATGGATTGCTTTTACATTGTATTTTGTCAAAGCCTCTTCTACTTCGTCTGTCCGGATACCTTCGTCGTCTACACCAATAGGAATTAGCCTTGCCCCGGCATGAAGGTAGGTTTTCCAGGCCGGTTTAAATCCGGGGTTTTCGATCAGTACAACATCATTCTTTTTCAGGAGGCATTGTGCCGTCAGGTAAAAGGCCATCTGGCTACCTCGGGTAATACAGATATGTTTGGCTGAAGTGTTCATACTTCTGTTGTAATTCAACATCATAGAGATAGCTTCCCTGAAGCGGATATCGCCAAACTCGCTGGCTACATTCATCATCTGCCATTTTGCCTTTTGAGCGAATATCCGACGGTACGACCTGGCTAGTTCGTCTATAGGGGCACATGTTGTATCGGGCAAGCCATCATCAAAGAAGATCAGATCGTTTCGGGAGGTATCCAATACGTGCAAAGGGCTTATATCATTGCTTTTCCCGGAGGGCATAACGGAAGGCAACTGATCCGACACATAGCTCCCTTTCCGCTCGGAGGTAGACAACCAACCTTCCGATAGCAGGAGGTCGAATGCCTGTACTACCGTATTGCGGTTGACATTCAAGGACGAAGCTATCTGCCGGGTACCGGGCAAGGTCTCTCCTGCTTTCAATGTCCCGTTCTTTATATACGTAATGATTTCGTCGGCAATCTGGATATAGATTGGCTTCGGAATACGCTTATCTACTGCTAACTGAATTAACCAAGGCCTCAACATCTGGACTATTTGTATTTATTCAAACTGGCTCACAAATATAGTCCAATTATGCCATACTTTTGCCCCCGTCAAACAATAAACAGCAGCATTATGCAAGAAAGAATGAGTAATGAAAAGCATGGGTCCAATAAAGATTTAGCCCAGACATTGAAAGGCGGAGTTATCATGGATGTATCAACTCCCGAACAAGCGCGTATAGCAGAAGAGACCGGCGCAGCTGCCGTAATGGCACTGGAAAGAATACCCGCCGACATACGAGTAGCAGGAGGCGTTTCCCGCATGAGCGATCCCAAGATGATCAAAGGAATACAGGAGGCTGTCAGCATTCCGGTGATGGCAAAAGTCCGTATCGGTCATTTCGTGGAAGCCCAGATTCTGGAGGCTTTAGGAATTGATTATATCGATGAAAGCGAAGTGCTTTCTCCGGCCGATGATAAATACCATGTGAATAAAAACACGTTTAAGACACCTTTCGTTTGCGGAGCCAGAAACTTAGGCGAAGCCCTTCGCCGGATTGCAGAAGGAGCGTCTATGATCCGGACAAAAGGGGAAGCAGGAACCGGCGATATCATCCAAGCAGTAAAGCACATGCGGACGATGAACTCCGAGATCAAACAGGTACAAAGTATGAAAGAAGACGAGTTATATTATGCCGCAAAAGAGCTACAAGTGTCTTACGAGCTATTGAAAAGCGTTCGTGAAAACGGAAAGCTACCGGTTGTAAACTTCGCCGCCGGAGGAGTAGCTACTCCTGCTGATGCGGCATTGATGATGCAGCTGGGTGCCGAAGGTGTATTTGTTGGTTCCGGCATCTTTAAGTCGGGAAATCCGGTAAAAAGAGCCCAAGCCATCGTTCAGGCAGTAGCCAACTTCAACGATCCTAAAATCCTGGCCGAAATCTCTGCCGATCTCGGAGAAGCCATGGTAGGAATCAACGAAAGCGAGATTCAGTTATTAATGGCAGAAAGGGGCGTCTGAACAAAAATAAACGTATTTTTGCCTGATAATAAAAAACAAACGAGAAATGAGCCAGGCATATATACAAGACGAAACGTACAATAGCAGTGATTTCATCGAACACGCACCAACTAAAGGAAACTACGAGAATTGCATCTTCAACAACTGCGACTTCTCCAACCAGGATCTTTCCGGATTCGGCTTCATCGACTGTGAGTTCAATAACTGCAACTTAAGTTTGGTAAAGCTCGATAAGACGGCTATAAGGGATGTTAGGTTCATCAGCTGCAAGATGCTGGGACTTCGTTTTGATATGTGTAATGATTTCGGGCTCTCTTTCTCGTTTGATAATTGCCAGCTCAACCACTCATCTTTCCACGCGAGAAAGATAAAGAAAACCCTTTTCAGAAATTCACAGATGCATGAAACGGACTTTACGGAGTGCGACTTAAGTCAGGCTATCTTTGATAATTGCGACCTGATGCAAGCCGTCTTCAATTACACGACACTTGAAAAAGCAGACTTCAGAACCTCTTTCAATTACTCCATAGACCCTGAAAGTAACAAGATAAAAAAAGCCAGATTCTCCCTTTCCGGACTCCCCGGCCTTCTACACAAATACGATATTGTAATAGAGCATTAATGCCTGCATTTCTTTGTTTTCTTTTTATTATTTCTTTTATTTGTAAAAGCTAACAAAGAAAGAGAAGTATGCTTATATTAATCAATGTCAAACAAATAGGAAAGAGAAAACAAGTAATAGAGAAAAAGCCCATCGAGCTGAACCCTGTGCCTGCTACTACATCTGAATTGATTGCGGCTGTTGTATTGCAACAGGTAGAAGCCTTTAATAACCGTTTGGCGGAGAGCGAGCTCCTGAAGTACATCTCCCAAGAACAAATTCAGGAGAAAGCGGAAGTAGGGAAGATTGGTTTCGATGTGAACTACAACGGGAAAGAGGCCAAGGGATCAGAAGCGGTTATCAATGCCTTGCAGGCTTTTGAAGACGGGATCTTCCGCGTGTTTGTAGGAGACACGGAGCTGGAAACCTTAGCTCAACCTATCCAATTAAAAGAGAATGACGAACTGACCTTTATCCGGCTAACCTTTTTGGCGGGACGCATGTGGTAACAAAAAACAAAAAACAAATGGCAATATTCTGGAAAAAAGAATCCAACGGGATGGTCGAAGACTATCTGTTGCAAAAGAAGCAAGGGAAAAGTACACTAACCTCAGAAGGAATCCGTCTTTTCGAAATGCTTATCAAAAGAATGGAAGAAAATGATTTAACGGCTGACTACTTTTTCCACGATTTAATCAAAAAAGGGAAAATAACCCGCACGGAAGAAATGTTTGAAGGGAAAAGAAGGGATGTCTTGAATTATATGCTGGGGAAAGATTTCGCCGGAAAATACGTCTCATTATTGAAGAAACAAATAGCTTTTCCGTATACAAGGAGCTACTATCGCCGCCCTGTTCGTAGCGAGAGCGTGGGTTATCATTACCAGAAGGCGCTTGACAGCTTACGGTTTTTCTTTGCTATTGTAGCCTCCGGGCTTTCGATGGAAACGATACTTAAAGGAGGGGAAACGGAAGAAGAAAGAACCTTCATTCAGGATATCGATTACTCCGGCTTGCTGAGCGTTGAAATCGACGAGGGGAATACAGCCGTCATCGAACAAATCAAGGACATCCTTTGCAGCGAAAACAACCATTCGGGAATTGTAACATACAATCTGTTGCAAGGAATCGTTATGAGCCGGAATACGGAATTATACGAGTTGGAAGGCAAATTATTGCTGGCAGCCAAACTTCAGGAAGGGCTTCGGCAGTCCATAGCAGAAACGATGGATAGCGGAACAACAGAGGCCTTTATCTATCTGTTCCGCATTGTAAAAGACAACAACCTGCAACGCTTTTCGTCCATTAAACGGGCAATCGGAACCTGGACCGGACTGGTGAATGAAACAGATGCCGACCGGATCAGCCAGAAACAGGTCGATTTGATCGACAAAGTGTTAAGTGATCCTTCCTTTGCAGAGGCCTGCCTGAACAGTCAGGATACAATAGAGGTTTATCTGGGGCTATGGATCAAAGGCTTTTACCGGGTAGAAGACGTGCAAGCAATGGGATCATCTCTCCTGCAAGAGGGAATCAGGCACAAGATTCAGGTGATGTTCTATTACCTGAGGGCTACTCAATCGGACTGGCTTCAACGCGGACTGGCCAAACAAGCGCTTGAATTATACAGGGAAGATCTTTCTATCGTAGCGGCCTACTTAGACAGTTACCTGGAAGGAGCAACCCTGAGTAGCTACTATGTAAAAAAAGCAGACTTTTCAGATTACTTTGCATCACAGGAGGAAGCCGAGAAACATTACGGATTGCTGAAAGAATTACTGGCAAATGTAAAAGAGAAGCAAACGTTTTCTCCTTTCATTTTCCCCTGGTATAGTGCCGAACTAACAAAGCAGGAAGTAGTAGACAAAATGGCTCTTCTGGTTTACATCTCCGACAATTTAAAACTGCTCGACGATGTTTGCCTCTACTTCAACCAGATGTCCAGTTATACGCGCCGGAATCTTATCCGTGAGACATTGCAGAAGCCATCCACTCCTATTCAGATAGAAACACTAACAAAAGCCTTGGGAGATCGCGCCGAATATCCAAGGAGTGAAGCCTATGCCGTCTTGGAGAAAATGGACCTCAACGAAGAACAATACCGGATGATTGAAGATCTCCTTCGTTTCAAAGCTGGCGATTTACGACAAAATGCCATAAAGTTACTATTGAAGCAAAAGCCCGCGCAACTAACAGCCACCCTTGAACGCTTAATAACCGATTCTGTAGCAGAAAAAAGAATGGCCGGGATGGATATCCTGCTAAATATCCGCACAGACAAAGCATACGAGAAAACATACAAACAGAGCTTAGTACATGTACAGGCAATCGCTAAACCTTCCACAAAGGAACAAGTACTGATTGAGCAGCTGAGCGCTTCAAAAGAAGAAACAACGATCTATAATCGCGCCAATGGTTTCGGCTTATTCGATCCCGATGAAAAGATATCGTTAGCCCTTCCGGAAGCGGATGCCGACTTTGAGATAAACCAAACCTTCAACCTCTTTCAGGAAGGTTCTTTCTTTAAAAAATTACTGGGAGGGAAAGCAAAAGCCGACCCATTCGCCATCTTTGAAAAGCTAAGTAAGCTGATAGCAGAGCATGCTCAAGAGGAATTTACCGGCAATTACGGCTATCAGTTCCTATTGGGCAACAACCTGCTGGAAATAAAGAAAGAAGAAGACGAACCAAACGAGTTGAATCGTTACCCACTGGCAGATCTTTGGAGGGAATTCTATACGCAGGAAATCGACAGCTTCGAGCAAATGCTCCAACTATACTTTGCCAGTTCTACCAACTGGGGAGAAAATGATTTTCCCAACAGTGTATATGAAACAATGGATGAGAAGTTTCTTCCCGAAATACGTAAGTTTTATGGCTTCGACCTGAAAGGCTTAAAAGAGAAAATAAGCAAATTGCCTTATGCAGATATTATAAAACGCCTGATTCCTTTGTTAGCTCATGAATACTGGGATGAAGCGTATGTTCGTAAAGTATCCCGGAATATCCTTCTTGCCTTCCTTCCATACATGGACAAGCAAAATGCACGGGTAACGTATCTCTACAAAGATTACTGGCATAAAGAGGGAGAAAATCGTACGCTATTTATATATCAGCATTCGACTATTTCATTCTGGTTCGGGAATCCGCCCAAAGGGGATGTTGCCGAAAAGTATTTCAACGAGTATTTCACACTGTGCTACCTCTACTATCAAAAAGCCGACTACCTGGATACCGAAATAATCGCCTCGTTCCCGGATTCGCATCTCTCTATCTTCGACTTCAGCAAAGCCTACATGGAGGGTTTGATTCCGGAGACGGAAGTAATCAGAGAGTTGATGGTGCGGATCAAGGCAGAAGACGAAATCAGTAATGCCTCTACATTCTTTACCGGCAAGCTGGCTCCCTGGAGACTGAAGAAACTAAACATTAAAGAAGATGCGGACTTTTCCGGCTTGAAAGAAATCATGCAGAAAGTTACTACCCGCATACTAGACATTGAACTGAAGCGGGGAGACTCTGCTACCGAAGTATCCAAACTGGCTATGAAGCTGGAACGGATTGAAGGAGCACATATCCTGATTGCCATACTAAAAGCCTTTGGAAAAGACACCTTTGGAAGATCAGACTATTACTACAATTCCAAGTATACCAAGAAGGAAGTATTGAGCAAACTCTTGCGTTGCTGCTTCCTTGCCGAAACAGATACAGTGGAAACACTGGCGAAAGAACTGGAAGGTTCAGGAATCAAAGAAGAGCGCTTGGTAGAGGCCGGAATGTATGCTCCTCAATGGCTGGAGATGGTGGAAGCATGCATCGGCTGGCAAGGCTTATACAGCGCCGGATATTACTTCCATGCCCACCTGAACGAGTGGTGCGACGACCGAAAGAAAGCCATCATTGCCCGCTTTACTCCCATTGACGTAGAAGACCTGAAAGCCGGAGCTTTCGACATCAACTGGTTTAAAGAGGCCTACAATGAAATCGGCGAAAAGCGCTTTGACGTAGTATATGATGCAGCGAAGTATATTTCTTCCGGCACCGGACATACCCGTGCCCGCAAATACGCAGATGCCGTAAACGGCAAACTGGAGCCAAAAGAAACAAAAAAACAGATTGCTGACAAAAGAAATAAAGACCTCCTGATGGCGTATTGCCTGATCCCCTTGAATAAGAAAAGCAATGCCGATTTGCTAGAACGTTACCAGTATCTGCAACAGTTCCTGAAAGAAAGCAAAACCTTTGGTGCGCAACGTCAGGAGAGCGAAAAGAAAGCAGTAAATATCGGCATGCAAAACCTGGCCCGTAACGCCGGATACAGTGATGTTACCCGCCTTACGTGGAGCATGGAGACAGCCTTGATTAAAGAAATGCAAGGGTACTTTACACCCAAGGAAATAGAGGGTGTGGAAGTGTACGTGAGCATTGACGAAGAAGGAAAGTCGTCTATTCATTACGTCAAAGCAGGCAAGGAACTGAATAGCGCTCCCGCCAAACTGAAGAAAGATGCTTACATCGCCGAGTTGAAAGATGTCCATAAAAAGCTGAAAGACCAATACTCTCGTTCCCGCCTGATGCTGGAGCAATCCATGGAGGATGAAACATTCTTCCTGATCAAAGAACTGGAAGAACTGACGCAAAACCCGGTGGTCTGGCCGCTGCTGAAACACCTCATCTTTGTCAATAAAAAAGGAGAAGCCGGTTTTTATCACGACAAGTCACTCGTCACAGCCGATGGGGAAACACAGGCTCAGAAGCCCACGACAGAAGTACGGATCGCGCATCCCTTCGACTTGTATAAACAGGATGTTTGGGCGAATTATCAACGTTATCTCTTTGATAACAAGATACGCCAACCGTTCAAACAAGTTTTCCGTGAGTTGTACGTAAAGACAGAAGAAGAACGTCCGATGACGCATTCACTCCGCTATGCCGGCCACCAGATACAGCCGCAGAAAACCGTTGCCGTACTGAAAAGCCGCCGCTGGGTAGCCAATTACGAGGAAGGATTGCAAAAGATCTATTATAAGGAGAACATTGTAGCCAGTATTTATGCCCTGGCCGACTGGTTCAGCCCCGCCGATGCCGAAGCTCCCACACTGGAATGGGTGGCCTTCCACGACCGAAAAACCTATAAGCAGATCCCGATTGAAAAAATCCCCGACATACTCTTTTCGGAAGTCATGCGTGATGTAGACCTGGCCGTTAGTGTAGCCCACGTGGGAGGTGTGGATCCGGAAGCCAGCCATTCTACTATTGAAATGCGACGAGCCATTGTTGAATTTACGATGCCGCTCTTCAAGCTGACAAACGTACGCTTCGAAAAGAACTTCGCCTTTATTACCGGCACCTTGGGTAACTATAACATCCACCTGGGAAGTGGTGTAATCCACCAGGAGGCAGGCTCGGCCATCGCAGTCTTGCCCGTCCATTCGCAACATCGCGGACGCCTCTTCCTCCCCTTTGTGGACGAAGATCCCAAGACAGCCGAGATTCTCTCAAAGATCATCCTTTTTGCAGAAGACCAGAAGATAAAGGATCCCTTTATATTGGATCAGATAAAAAAGAAGAAGTGACAGAGGTTTGAATAGCTCACCAGCTATTTTCTTTCGCCCGTGAGCAAATAAAAATGGCTCGTTACCTGATAAAAATAAGTAACGAGCCGTTTTTATGATTGACTCTTCAGAACTGTGCGGATATCTTTAAGGGCAAAGGAAAGATGCTTCTCCACCGCATTTTTCTTAATGTTTAGCTGCTCGGCTATCTTCTCATTCGGGATATTATGTATCCGGCTGGATATAAAAATCTTTCTGCGCTGAGGAGGCATGTTTTTAACCGTATTGGCGATTATGTTCCATGTATCATTTGCATGAAGATTATCTTCAACATGTGAGTTATCTTTAATATCATCTTCTAAGTCCACCTCAACAGCTGACTTCCTTTTCCTCAATACATCTATAGCCATATTCTTTGCCGAGAGATAGAGGTAATATTTGAAATTCCTGTTAGGATCAATAGACTCATGATTTTTCCATATTTGCAACAACAATTCCTGATAAATGTCTTGTGATAATTCTAATGAGTGGACAATGGATTCCAAATACCGCGTAATCGGAGTTTTAAAACAGGTATATACGTAATTAAATGCTTCTGTATCGCCTTTTCTCAGTTTAGCAAGCATTTCAAAATCCATATTCAGTTTATCAGTTTTGGTGCCAATATTCATTGCGTAAGAAGAATATGATTATTATCAGCTAAAAGTAGAAATATCAAAATACACAAACAAGACACTTCTTGAACATAAGCAAATTTATATTTTTCATATTCTGTAATTCAATCATAATTTATTGCATAAAATGAAGTTTATTCATTTTCTTAACACATATATCCGATTTATTGCACAAAATAGTCGATAATTAAAAGATTTGATTGCAAAAATTATTATATTTGTATAGAAATACAGAAATAACCGTTTTTATAAAAAAATGAACACTGTATCTTTAAATAAACAGTTCTGCTTGGCGTTGATCAACAAGTTTCCACGGAAATCATTATTGGTAGAAGATTTAATGCGGATACTTCAGCTGGAAAAGATAAGTATATACCGTAGATTATCAGGAGAGACGCCATTTACAGTGGATGAAATCGGATTATTATCTTCCCATTACAAAATTTCTCTGGATAGCTTATGCAACAGTCAAGTGGCTGATAATACATTTATCCTTGAAACAGATATTGATACGCTTGAATTCGGTATTATCCCAAACCGGACTTCTTCAATTGACAACTTCCTCAATTTGTTCAATAGTCAGCCGGTAACAGAGTTGGGAGCTATAATAGATTCGATACCCAAAGCTTTATTTGGGCTATACCCACATATTTCTCAGCTCTCTTTTCTGAAGTGGGGATACTACTATAACGATCAAAAAACGCTGGATTATCATAAAAAATCTGACGCATCCGAGAAGATAAGCAATCATATGAATATGATTACCAATCACTTCAAACAAATAAAGCATTCATTCTACATATTGAACGAATCTATCTTCTCCGATCTGGTACATGACATTCAGTATTTTGCAAGTGTGGATAAATTACCTACAGCTTTTATAAAAACATTAAAAGAAGAATTGCTGGACGCTTTGCAAATGTTGGAGGAACTAGCTATGGAAGGGAAATATCCTGGTACAGATAATAAATTTGAATTATACATCTCTACCTTAAACTTAGGAGCTACACGCTATTACTTGTACGGAAAAAAATATTACTGCGCAATATATCCGATCAACTTTTCTCAGAGACTATGTTCTTATAATAAGAAGATTACAGAAAATGCCCGCAACGGAACAAAAGCTATAAGAGCAGCTTCTATACGAATATCCGAGAGCGCGGAAAAAAACAGAATACTCTTTTTCAAAAAACAACAGGAGATAATAGAGCAGCTTTAAGAAGAAAGAGGAGACCTTCACAGGCCCCCCCTCTCAAAGACTAACATAAAAATAAAATTTCTTTAGTTTTGTTGACCCATCAGGTATTTAACTCTCCCTTGCCTGGAATCTGTATGTGAAACATAAAGCAGGGCAGTACGTAGAATACCTGTGCCATTCGTTGAAAAATGGGCATATATATTGCGGTCTACAATCATATCGCTATTATTACCCAAAGTGGGATTCAAATGATCGGAAAGAAAAACCCACGAAGAGCCTGAAGGAAATCTCGAAACAATTTCTGCTATATAAACGTCGGGACTAAATGTAAAGACAGATGCTGTTTTAGGTATACTTGCATGCCGTCGAATTTTTATTGACTTCTGAAGAGTTCCCAATGTTACAGTTATAGTCCTCTCTTCTCCTACTCCAAACACCGGCGATACCTCTAATTTCACATCTGTTCTTGCCGTAGTATTAGCCGTAGCTGCTAAATTAACCTTATTCGTCAGCAGAATAGTTCCTGTTGAATTATTAATCTTAATAGAATTCGTTTCACCACTTAACATAGTACTCGTTGCATTTGTAGAAATAGAAAAAGCAACCACATTATTCAACAGAAGTGAACTATGATGATAAATCTCAAATTGAGAGTTACTCACCCCTAAGAAATAAACACCATTATCTTCTATATCATGTGAGATATCATCATCAACCGTACTTAGCTCATATTCGATATTGGATTCAGGCTCATTCTTCGCATTAGCCAAGGAGCTACTTCCCATACGATCTATTTTCTTTATCAGAAAGTGATACTGTTTATTCCGCTCAATATTGATTTCGCCGCTAGCATCTTTAAAAGCAAGCCGGTAGAAACAATTTTGTCCGTTATATTGTCCGAATACAACCAATGATGTATTCTCACGGTAAAGGGATTCATACACATAGATCGGATTCGAAAGGGTTGAATTATTTATCGCGGCTGAGATGCCTAATGTACCATCAGTTGTAGTATTACTGACATAATCCGTTTGATTCAGCGCATTACTGGTGATCGCCCAGTTATGATCTCTCCAGAAAGTCCCTTGACGGGGAGCTTTCAGGATAGTTGCTCCCCGTAATACAAAGCCAGATGAGGATTCAACCTGTACAGTTACTTTAGCAACAATACGGCTGAGGAGTAACTTATTATTCATCTCTCCCAACTTAGTAGTCGAATTGATAGAAGCAACAGATAATACTGTGGATAAGGGGATGCGTGGCTTAGGAGCTATCTCTTTAGCATAAGGGACAGTCGCTTGAACAGGAGACGACAGCGGAGCTGTTAAAAAGGCGCTTTCAATAGCCGCCTTAAACGTTTTCCCGCCCAAAGTTGTTTCCAACTCCTGCTTGTTGAATGTTTTTACTTGCCCTTGTTCATTAGAAAACTGATCCGGAGCATTTGCAACAATCAACAACTGACATGGATTATTATTCTTTTGAAGAACAACAAGACTTTTGCCATCAGAAACATAGGCTTGCTGCACTTCTGTAAAAAGCGCGTTATCGGCAGTACCTTCAAAGACAAATATCCAAGGTCTATCATCTATCTCCTCTTCATCAGCCTGACCTGCACGGGTAAAGGCCGGCATATACTCTTCAAAACCAGTAAAGAGTTCTATGCGTACACTTCCTTCAGGTAAGTTACCTGAGGGAAGTAAGGTTTCATTCGTACAAGAGATGATCAGAAGATGAATGAAAGCTATGCTGCAATATATAAATTTTCTAATATTCATTTCCTTACATAATTAAAATGATTACAAATCATCATTATTATATGTCACACACCGCACAGGGTATCCGAAAGTCACATACGTGTCCTCTAAAGTGACACCGGAAGCTGAAAGCCTCATGGTTTTAGCCATTCTCGGTACGCTTTGTTTATCTACTAGGGACGAACCCCAATAATTTCCGCTCACACCGGTATTCAAATATTGACCATTCATAGACAATCCTCCTGTTGCCGGAAAAAAGAGGGAGTTCAAAGTAGCTATATTAAAAAATATATGTCCTCTAGAAGCTATCTTGGTTCCGGATCCGACAAAGGACTCGTCATTCCGTTCATAGCGATCAAAGTATCCGTCGGCATAATATCCCCAGATAGAATTTTCCTCGTCTGGAACTGTGTAATCCGTAGATGTTTTCTGGAATAAACTTTCCAGAAACTCTGTAACAAAAGGAGCGTATGGGTTTGGCGAAGTTGAGATTTGTCCGCTCATAGGTATTCTATAACCCGGAGGACATATTTCTGAATATTTGATACCGGGATCGGTACTGCTCCAACCAGACACTGCATTTCTCGGCACCCATGCTTTTGATTTGGGCCATTGGAAAAGATGTCCTACCTGAGTTGGATATTTTGTAAAGCCACCGGAAAACAGACCCATATCTACATCAGCATTCGGATAAGCAGTTGCTGTTATATTATAAACCGTAAACTTTTTTGCATTATCTCTAATTTTCAGGAATGAATTATCCGGCTTATATAAAGACTCTGACCTATAATACACAAAGTCTGGTGTTTCACCTTGTCTTACATAAAGATACGAGGTCTTCTTGCCATTTGCGTAAGTTAGCTTTATCATTGCATACCGTGGCCTCGGATTTGTACCGGATAACTTTCCGGTTAAACCTACCCTGAAATAGATAGTACCATCTCCGCTGACCAGTGGTTCGGCATCACTATCCAGAACCGGATAACTTTCAGGATTCCCGGCATTATTTGTCCCGACCTTCGGATCAAGGCTTTTTTTCTTGCTTAGTTTCACCCAGCAGGTATTGTCTAATCCCATACCTTTTCCCAGGATTATCCGGTTTGTTCCCTGATCGTGTGTCCATTTCACAACTTCGGCAGTCCATTTGCCATCACCATTGCCATATATGATACGTTCGCCTACCTCGTCATTGCGATGGAATGTACCTACATAGGGACTGATTTCCCACTCTGAAGGGATTACAGCAACAGGTTCTATCACACCCAGAATATTCCTTTTCAAACCGCCGGCATTCAGATATATTCTGCATTCGGTAGCCTCCGTCCGTATAGGGCTGAAATCTATGTATCCATTACCCGAAACAGGATCGTAATAAAAGTTAGACGTATCATCACCTGTAAGTCCGGCAAAATATTCATTTACATTAAACGTTTCTGTTCCGGTTGTACCTAAATATCCAACAGGCTCAACAAAAACAGTCGGCTGATTAGACCAGAAATGAATACGTGTTGTACTCATAGTACTTGCCTTCGTACTAATGGCTGCTACATTTAGTTTTCGCCCTAAAAGATCACCAGGTAATTCTTTGAAGGCCCAGGGTATTACGCGGGAGTGAATCTCCACTCCGCCCCCATTAAAGCCTGTAATTTTCGTCGCAAAAGTATAATGGGTATTACGACTTATACGTAAATCTTCAAGTGAGACATTATCACTCCTCATATATTCGCCATTTCCATCTCTGATACCATCTCCTATGACTATTTTGTATTCAGTTTTCTGGGAGGGATCAGAAATCATACTGGCAACTACAGATATGTATGTCCGGAATTGCTTATTGCTGACAATATGTTCCGGAATATAAAATTCAAAATCTCCTTCAAAGCCATCCGGGTTTTCAACTATTCCACCGGATAAGGATATCATTTCATTGAGAAAGTCATTAGTTGTATTACCTGCATAAGCTGTTGGGTACAGATATATTTTCTTTGGCATTTGGCAAACCTTTATACTTTCAATCCGGATAGGAATTTTCCCGGAAGATAAATCACTGAATACACAAGAGAGGTTCAATGTGACCTTTGAATATAAACGCTCTACGGTTCCTTTGATAGTATTTGTCAGATCAACAGGGTTTCCGTATTGGCTAACTCCCTTTTCTGTAATCTGTAAATCTTCATATATACCAATCATTGGTATTAAATTATCATCATAAGCATCATAAAAAAGAGGAAGCCCGTAAACATCAATGGTCTGTTGCTTTAGACTCTGAGCACTTTCTATATCATTCAGATCGTCCCATTCTCTTGCTATTAATTCATTTGCTATCAAATAAACATCCCTAGTCCCTATTTGCACAACTTCAGAAAAAGAAATATTCTCATCCTTATCACGGTTAACCTTATAACTATTCACTAATGTTTCTTGCGTGCCTGTATGATCAAAAACAAACATCCGTGCACGATTAATCTTATCTTCAATATTATCAGTGGAACGGGTTAACGGTATATTCAACAGGAATTCTCCTTCTGAAGAAAGGAATGGTTCTTCTATTTTTGTTTCACTAGTACAAGACACAAAAAAGATTGCCAAAAGCATCATCCATTTCATGATTTTTATACATGCAATATGTAATAGTCTCTCTGTACTCTTCATATGATCGCTATATATAGTTAGCCTATAATATTGCCTCCGTCATTGACAACAACAACCCAATCTTTTATCGAAATCTTAAAATGTCCGCTATTCTCGTCAAATAGTATATTAATTTTAAAATCATCGTCTATATCAAGATCTTTTGTTATCGATGCTTCGATCAATAAATCGGTTAGTTTTATTTTTAATAATTCCTTCGGAGCAAAGCCACCAGATGTAGTCTCGGAAATAATGATATTAGATTCTGTTGAACCATTATTTAATTCACGCATAACAACAAAATCCGAAAACAATTCTTTATTCTCTATTTTCTCATAGGGAAGATATGTCAGGCGTTTGCCTACGATTGAATTGTCTATTTTATAAGCTTCGTTAACGGACGTTATCTTACATTCATAAGAAGAGTTATGTGTAGAATTTGAGTTTATCCCGAAAGGAAGTCCTGAAGTTACGACATGAATAGTATTCGTATTCTTCATCATATCTATCGTAATATATTTTGTTCCTGTATACGGTTCTTTTATTTCGATTTCTTCTATTCCTCCATAATAAAGATCGGCCGGATGTGTATTTACTATGCCCTGATCAGATTTCAATGATAATAAAAAGTCTTCCATGATGGTTTTACCTACCACACAAGAAGTAAGATTATAATCATCACTCAAACCGCCCCAGGCCACCAGAAAATATTTTCCTTTTTTTAGGGGAAGCAGCATTGTCTGATCATACATATGGGCTGTACTTTCCGTGTACTTCCCTAAGAAATGCTTATTTTCGTCAAATACAAAAAGGCTAATTTCGTTTATAGAAGTAGAGAATTTGTCAATACCTTCTACATTTTTCACAAAACGGTATCTTACTCCTATTCCACAATTCGATAAATCATCTTGTATGCAACTCTGCAATAAGACAATGAATATTAATGTAAGGGCAGCGCTTCTTATTTTAAAAAAAATTACCGGCAACATCGTCTTTATTCTTTTTTTGTAAAGTAAAACAGGAGACCGGGGTTAGTACCGGTCTCTGTTTACGATAATTACAATTATTACTCAAGAACGCCTGTCTGAGAAGCAGGGATCCACTTAGCAGCTGTGATTGTAGCGTTCAGATATGCCATTGAAGATACAGGGTCACCAGGCTTGTTATACAAATTTTCTTCCTTAGGATAACCAGGTCCTGTAATCGCATTAATTGTTGCAACATACGAACGTCCACGAAGTACTCCAAAATCAGCAGAATCGCCATCGCCTTCTCCTATGTCTAAACGATACCAGCTCTGTGCATTTGTAAACGCAAGATAAGGCAATTCGTTATCTACTTTTTTCGTTTCAATATGAGCAATAGCTTCATCTTTCTGAGCTTGTGATCCGGCCCACTTATTTGTACTATTTCCAAACTGGTCAATCCAAACAGCTTGTACTAACAAGTCATATGTCTTGAAATAAGTGCCTCTGCCTATAGATGAAGTGATTGGAGATGATACGTAAATATAATCTTTAGAATTAGCACCTGTAAAATCAGCTAACTTCTTAGTAGTCGTTACCAGCCCTACATTTAAGTCCTGAGTAACCGACTCTACTACCGTACCAGGTTCAAATGTCAGGTTGATAGCATAGAAAGAAGATTGTCCGCGACGGATATGTTGGTGTGTATTTTCAGGAACATACAAGTAGTTTGCTGAAGATTCTTGTGTATTTGAAGGCTCAGCATTGATTTCTATAGATGAAGCATAATCAAAGTCCTTATCAAATTCAGTCTGCAGAGTAGTTAACTCATAGTTTGCAAAATGATAATAAGATTGAGGAACTGAAGTGTGTTGCGTATAATACGTGTAACGTGCAAGATTCTTGATAGAATACTTAATGTTAGACACCTTATGGTACGGGCTTACAGAACCATCAGTCAGTGCTTGCGGACCAGTAACAAGACGTGCTTTTGCAACCATATAATACAATTGGATATTAAAACGGTTGTTCGGATTTGTTCCGCTATTAGAAGGTGTTACACTATTATCTTCTGCCTGTTCTTTCGTAACATCTGCTTTTGCATCATATTCAAACTCATTGCTGTTACTTGCAGGAAGCCCATGAGCCGCTGCCGGATAAGTATGCAGAGGAGCAATATTGAATGATCTGTCAGTTGTTGCTTTGTCTACACTATAAATTTGTGGAGTACCTGCTGAGAATGTCAACTTCTCAAAATCACTATAAGTTTTTGTTCCACCTTTCGTAAATTCAGCAATACGAGCATTAAAATTATCCGTAGCACCACCATTTGTATCATTCAATGTTCCTACATTGGCAAAAACAAATATTTTCTTCTTTCCAGCAGTTAACAATACTGTTTCGCTGGTTTTAGTCATCTTCTCATTATACTCAACAGCTCCATTCTTAGCATTGAAAATAACTAATCGCAAATCATTCGGATTTAGTGTAGCATCCTCTGTATCCTTAGGGGTAAATTTACCCGGAACATAGTCTGCTTCTGCCCGGCTGGAAGCAGCCAGATTAAATCTGAAAGTTGCATAAGTAGAAGGGTTTCCACTTGGGTCAGTACCTGGGTTAGTTGGGGATATTGGCGTCACTTCTTCGGTTGAGCAAGCGCAGAATCCCATGCCGGCAAGAATTGCCAGCGCAAATAAATAAATAAGCTTCTTCATTTTGCTTTTTAATTTAATAAATAATAAATAGAATAAGTAATTTTCTTTTTTGTTTAGTTTCAAAATTTATGTTCTGTCTGTCTTATCTTTTTTTGTTAGTAATTAATTTGTGTCATGCATTTGTTCAATTTATCATTTGCTTATCGGCTTTATCTTTTTTAATTAATTCCTCCATGTTTTTTAATGCAGCACTCGAATTCGTTTTTGCGGCACGTTCGAATAAGCTCTTTGCACGTTTATTATTTCCTTTTATCATTTCCAACACACCGAGATTATTGTAATATTCCGGCGTATTTTTTCGTGATTTCTGTAAATAATGTTCTGCCCGGATAATATCTTTTTCAAGCAGGGCTGAAGCTGCCGCATTCAGATTGGCTACCGGATCGTTCGGAAAACATTTTATTGCCGTTTCGATTACTTCTCTGAATTCTTTGCTTCCTTCCCGGTATGTATTGGCTACCTGGAAAATTTCATTTAAGCTTAATTGCTTCGGCCGCGTTTTTATAATCCGCTTTGCTTCATCAATATCAAACTTCCTGGCAGTGTAATCAATCCGGCTGACAACCCGCCTCAATTGAGGGTACAATGCATGTAATAAATATTGATAGGTTCGTCCTCCGTTCAAAGCTTTCAGTCTTTCTTTTCGTTCTATCGGATTGTAAAAACTGATAATCGACAGGATTGTTTCTTTCGGTTCGATATATGAATTCCTTACTAAGTTTGTCAAGCCTTTCCAGTCTTCCCCACCATATTCTATCTGATAAGAATAGAATGGAATTCCGGCACGCATTGAAAGATAATTCCTTAATGCTTCTACACGGCCTACAGACAATCTGTTGTTAAAATTCACATCACCCTCCGGAGAGGCATAACCAGTAATCATAACTCCCGTAACAGTCAAATTTTTGTCTTCATGAAGCTCCCGTAAGAGCTGTTCCAGCCGTTGAAGCTCCCGTGGATTATTTCCGTAAACAGGATTAATTTCAGTACTGGCTACCGGGAAATCAAGGAACACATCCACCGATTCACTACGAGCTTTTACCTCTTCTACTTCAGGACAAATAAAAGTAACAGTAGGCGATACACGATACGTTTTTGCGTTCTCCGAAATGATACGGTCGGCAATCTTATCAAAAGTCAGCTGCCGTGTATAACCACCACAAGCGCAAAGTTCTGCTGATATTTCCATACCCGCATTCCGCATCCAGTTTTCAAAACCGACCGACTGCCGATAGCGGTACACTCTTCTACCGGTTTCATTCAGGTTTATTACGTTATGGTGGACTTCGTTTATTTGAGATTCCCATCCATTCAGTTTTATCCCACGCATAAACGCTTTGTGGCGCCTGCTTCCGTTGATTAAAATATTTTTGAGGCTTAGCTCTTTTCCTTGTGGCGTAACCAGCATGGGCGTCAATAGAAGGAAACGGTCTGCTTCTATTTGCACATTTGTCAGATCTATATCCATCACAAGCTGAACAGAATCCTCTACCTGACGGAGCGATTGAAGACGCACCGGTATCTGAGCATTAAAAATAAGCGATTCCTTCTGAGCCGATAGCGGATTTACCAATAATGCAAGTAAAGCAATTATGTATGTATGATGTATAATCTTTCTCATAAAACGCTCATTCACTTGATTATATAAATAAGACTAATGCCCGCTTCCGTCGGACCTAAATAATGTTTACTTGCTTTTTCCAGCAGAGGTGAACATTTCGGACAGTCAAATTGCGAATAATTCAAATACGCATAACCAACACCCAAGGATGCAGCCAAGCTCCACCTGTGATTCAATATCCAATGATATCCATAAGAAATTCCCGCCCCAAGGGCATAACCTTCATACCGGTATTCTTTTTCAAACAACAAGGGAATGGTATAACCACTTATATTAAATTCACCGCCAAAAGGATGTATACCGAAATAATGTCCGTAGAAACGTTCGCACAACCAATACTTCAACTCTGTTTTAGCAATCCAATGCTTCAACTTCTTATTTTCCGATTCCTTCAAAATCCATGGATTATATGCGAGCGAAGTTTCCATCGATACATTTTGCGACAAACCAAACTCCAGTCCAAGATTAGGAGTCAGCCCTCCAAGTCCGTAAAGGACATTTGTTGTCAATGCAAAAGCCGGCGGAGAAACAATCCCGGTATTTCTACTATGTACATCGTTTGCATACTTCTGCGCCGAAAGAGGACTAATTATTATAATTAATCCTATACATATATATATATATAATCTATCAATCCAAATCATTCGGGTTAGATATGTCTACTTATTTTGTTCCGTTTACATAATAATACGTAGTGTTCGACTTATACTTGCCGTCAATAATAAATAATTTGCTATTTTCATCAATAATATTTATTTTTGCATTATTAATTTTGTATTCTTAAGAATCATGAACGAGAAAATGTTAAACCAAAACTTTCTGAATGTATTGTCGGAAGTATTTCCGAAGAAGAAAATTTTAGTAAACGAAATTGCCAATACATTAGATCTAGACAAAATATCCATTTATCGTAGATTGAATGGATTCACAAGCTTTAAGACGGATGAAATAGGTATATTGGCAAAAAAATATAACATCTCATTAGATAAGGCTTTAAACATGCACTCTCCTAACAGTATGGAGATGAACCTGGATATCTTCCATACTATTGAAGATATCGATTATGAAGTTTTAGAAAAGCAGCTGTCTTTTCTCGAACAACTTGCTTCACAGCCGGATTCGGAAATGGGAGGTGTTTTTTATACTTACCCGATCACTCTGTTTAGTCCTTACGAACACTTGTTGAAGTACCATTGGTTTGTCTGGAAACATTATTACGATCAAAAGAGTATAAACCAACGATATGAATCGATAGAAATCCCATCTAAACTGATGGAGTATAATCACATAGGTTATGAAATGTACAAAAACATTAAGTACACATACTATATCTGGAAGACAGATTTAACCTCTCGCCTCATCAAAGATTTAAAATATTTTGAGAGCATACACCTGATATCTCCGGAATCCATACGGCAAATAAAAGATGAGTTATATCAAGGATTAGATAGAATGGAAGAAAAAACCAATGACGGGAAAATCAGTAAAAAAGGGAATAAGTTTGAAATCTATCTGTGTGACCTGAACGTCAATAAGACCGAACTTTATATGTGGTCCGAAAAAATGTCGTCATACACCATACCTATATTTGGCCCCCACAGGATCAATTCTACAGATAAAGAAGCCTGCACCGTAGCACGCAGATGGATACAAAGAATGCGGGGCGCCTCAATACTCATATCAGAAAGCGCTGAAAAGGAGAAGATACAATTCTTTAAAAAACAACGGGAAGAGCTAAAGGAATTGTAAGTTTTTACCATATACTGTCAATATTTTATTGTTTCATACATATTTTTCACTACTTTTGTAACGTATTTTTATACTTTTCACAGCTGTAAAAAGTAGTCTTCACAACCTGTGAAAAGTACTTTCTACACGTGTGAAATGGCATTTTCACAGTTGTGAAGAAGATAAAAATAAGCGAGTAAACAAATAATAGTATAAACCAAAACTATAAAACGATGGGATTAAATTATGATTTTTATCAAAACCCGCTTCCAAAAAGCGGCAACAGAAAAGCAAGGTTACATGCACGCGTAATTCCTCAGGGCACTATAGACCTGGAAGAAATCGCCGAACTTATCCACGAGTCCAACACAATGACTACCGCAGACGTAAAAGGTGTTCTGGCGGCTTTAACAAGACTGATGTCGAAAAAACTCCTGAACGGATACCGTATCCACCTGGAAGGGCTGGGCTATTTCCAACTGACCTTATCCTGTCCGCCCATAGAAACACCTAAAGAGATACGAGCCGAATCAGTACGTGTAAAATCAGTTACCTATCGTCCGGATACCATAATGAAGAAAGAGTTCGGCAAAGCCCATTGCAACCGAGTAAAAGAAAAAAGCCATTCAAGCAACTATTCGGAAACAGAAATAGACAAAATCCTAGCAACCTACTTCATGGATAACACCTATATAACCAATCGTCAGTTCCAACGCATCTGCGCCCTCACCCCCTCCACCGCCTACCGCAAACTCACCCAACTCATGGCCGCAGGCAAACTCAAACGCAGCCCCCTACACAAAACCCTCTACGAACCCACCAAAAACCATTCCCAACAATGAAAGAAAGGGTGTTTTTGTTTCATAATAGAGAGGGTTTTGATAATATATGCTTTCTCAAAACATTTGCGTCCAAAGAGTCTGATTATTTATTCTACTTTTACAACGTTGATCCCATATATTATACCCATGAAAACGAAATTGAACCTACTGATTCTGTTGAGCCTCCTTTTTTTCGCATGTTCTGATAACAAAGAAATACCTGAAGAGCAAACTCCTTCGGAGGAGGAGCCTGCTCCTGAAGTTGACAAATATGTGGTGCGCGAAGACTTCACGACTCAGCAGCTTATTGACGAAATGGGCTTAGGCATAAACCTCGGCAATACATTGGATGCCGTAGGTGATTGGATCACTCCGGGTAACATCCTTAACTACGAACAAGCATGGGGCAGTCCTGTCATTACAAAAGAGATCATCGAAGGATATGCCAAAGCCGGTTATTCCTCGCTCCGAATCCCTGTCAGTTGGGGTAATATGATGTCGAATGATTATAAAATTCATCCCGACCTGATGGATAGAGTCGAAAAAATCCTAAATTGGACGCTCGACTGCGGCATGGTAGCTGTCATAAATATACATCATGAAAATGAATGGATAATGAAAGTTCCAACAGACAATGAAGCCAAGAGGAAATTCACCTCTGTATGGGAACAAATATGCCAACGCTTTGAGAAATACGGCGACCACCTGATGTTTGAACCCATGAATGAGATAGGCTATGATGCAATATGGACTCCTTGGAGTGGAGGAGAGGCCGAAAAAGCAACAGCACTTGGATATGTGAATGAGATTAATCAACTCTTTGTCGACATCGTAAGAAGGTCTGGCGGCAACAACGCAACACGCCATCTCTTGGTAGAAATATACAACACCGGGCTGGAGTATGCTTATGACCCACTCTTTAAAATGCCTACCGACCCCGCCAATCGCTTAGCGATAACCGTACATTATTATACCCCGGCTCTATTTGCTATACTCGATGCCGGTGTCGACGCCGGATGGGGTGTAGGCCGAGCTACCTGGGGAACAGCCGAAGAGTTGAAAGAACTTCAGGATAATATGGAGTTGTTGAAAAAGAATTGTGTAGACAAAGGAGTGCCCGTAATTGTAGGCGAATATGCAGCCTGCGGCAAAGGCAAATCTCAGGCAATGAGAAGGCTGTACGCCGTTCGTGTCACTGAAGCTGTATATTCACGCGGCATGTGCCCCATGCTTTGGGATACGTCGGGAGACCAGTACGACCGATTGACCTGCAAATTTAGGGATCCAGTCTTCTTAGCAGAAATGATGGCCATCCCGGCTAAATATCCGCGTAATCAAAAATAAGGTATTCACGAAGCAAGAGGTATAGCTTTTTAGACTAAATGCTTCTTTAGCATTACCATATCTTTTAGCATTATTCCGTTTTCGTAAATAGGTTTGTCATATATTTCAAGAAAGAAATTCGTTTTGACAGCGTATTTCGCAAAGCCATTCTTTTCATAAAAGCGGATTTGCCTTACACCGCAATCAGCCGTCCCAACGATGAGCTCGCGGCATCCCTTTTGCTTCACAATTTCTACTATGCGATCTATCAAATAAGCCCCTACTCCTTTGCTTTGGTATGCTTCGGCAATAGCTATATTCTTTATTTCTATTGTATCCTGGCCGGCAGGATACAGGCAAAACACAGCGATAGGATTCTCTTCACCCGGATATCCGGCAACGTATACCTCCGAATCGTAAAGGTATTTATGTATGCCCTCAACCGTCTCATCAGCCAACAGAAGCAGTTCATACGGATAGTCATCAATTACTCTGTCAATTTTCAAATTCATATCGGAGATACTTCCTTTAATATATTTACCTAACTCCACAAAAGTAGAAAGTTTCATGTATACATGAAACTTTCTGTGTTTAATTAAGCACTTAATAAGTCACTTATTCATATTCCCGATAGGCACCGAAGCGTGCCAGATTGTCTTCTCCTAACTGTACGGGTACCGGATATGCCGGTTCTCCCAACTGCTTGCATATCTGTTCCCATAATGAAGTACGTGTGTATGTTTGATGCACTAATTGGAAATGTGTAGACAGCAATAATGATTTGGCAGCTTGTATTTCTCCTTTATCAATAAGCAGTTGTACCCGTCGTTCAATTATCCATTCATCATCTAGGGCATCTACAGCCGAAAGCCACTTTTCCCTCTCTTCAATGGATTTATGATTGACACTTCTCAAGAGTTGATCCCTTTCCACTATGATTTGCGGATGTAGTTGTAAGCTTCTATTTCGTATGCTATTGATGGCCTGAACCGCCTCTTCTGTCTTTCCCTGAAGATAAAGCAAACGGGCAGATAGCACCCTGGCAATATCATTCTCTGATACAGATAAAACGGAAATAGCTTCATCCATCCGTTCCCTACCTGCCAGCCAAGCACCATAATACAACTTCCAAAGAGCAGATGCTTCACCGGTAGTAGATCGAATAGCCCATTTAAATGCTTCATCCAGATCTTCCATCCCGGATGGAGCCCATAAGTAAGACGTTATCTCCGGTGCTTCCGGTAAGTTAGCTCCCGAAAGATAGGCTGCTTTCAGCTGAAGCCATAAGTCGACTTCGCCTTTCCGGCTCCAACCGAACACCGGAATCGACTCTATCGAGCGCAGCTTCGTACCAGGAAGCTTCAGCCCGTACAGATCAAGCCGCCGATCCGTAGGTATCCAATACTCGGTATGCCAACGGGTTTCTCCGGGCTGCATCTCTAGTTTGATGGATTGATCGGCAATGGGGCCTCCCTGTATCTCAACATACGGACGTTTGTTTGCCGTACTAAGCACCGACCATATACTATCCTTGTCAACACCATAGCTCCACAGTTTAATCCCCCCTGTAATCTTTTCATCCGCAATATGATACAAGCCTGTCCCCAAAGAAGGAGTAAAAGCGCCAAAGGCATTTACATCTTTTGTCTGCCAGAAGTAACCGGTCATTTCTTTAATGTCGGCTTCTGTTTTCGGTCCATCTTTCTCCCAGCGGATCGTATCCAGGATAGACGAATGTACCAATACTTCCCCTTTGGGAAAATCATATTGGGTATCCGGCGCTGAAGGTACAGCTGCATTCGACCAACTCATCCAGGGATATGCTTGTTTTCCCGGATTATGAAACACCACACGTTGTGTTAAAAAAGTATCGTTCTCTCCCAAGGAGTATTCGACCGACCAGTGCATGCCGAAACGCAATTCCCTTTCCCCGCAAGTAAGATAGATCCGATTGTCTGTTTTGTCAATCTGGTATGAAACAGACTCGTTTTGTGTAGGTGTATGCGATATGGGAAAGCTAACTTCAATACCTCCTGCTACGAAATAAAAACGAGGCAAAATCCGGGTCTGCCGGATCACATCAGGCACATACAACACTTCCCTCCCCGACTCTTTATGGATAATAGACAATACCTTTCCACCCAGGTCCGGACAAATCGTAATTTTCACATACGCATTTTCAAGTGAAACAAACCGATATTCCTGTAATACCGGCCTGTTTGATGTCTCACAATAACTAATATAGGGGTATACCCCATTCGGGTCGTACACAGTAGGTACGGGCCCGAAAGGAGTAAGTTGATGCGTTAACAGATAATCCCTATATTCATTACAACGCAAGTCCGAAGACCCCTTTGCTTTTATAGGGATAATCACACATAACAGAAAAAGAGACAAAAGATATCGATTCATAATACGCTTTTATTTCAGTTCATTGCTGATAGCATCCAGCAGCTTTCTTCCTTTTGCTACATCAGAAGCGATCTTCACTTCGTCAAAATCTTTCTCGTTGGGGAAGACTTTAAGCAAGGTATCCAACTCTTTCAACAACTTGCCAACAGTAGAATTGGAAGGGTAACCAGCTGCCTTTTCACGGATAATCCTCATCTTTTCATAATCGACAATACCTTCCCGTAACTTCTCGAAGCGAATACAACTATGCCCTCCGGGATAAACCAGAAAACAGTCACCGGCTGCCCATGAGCCATGACGTGCATCCCTGTTCGGATCTTCCGGCCACGCATCATATGCCCAACGTAAGAAACCATTATACCCTTTCGCAGCACTGTACCAGCTAATCCAACGACCTTCAATAGGCGGTGAAAACACGAAATTATTCGGTACAGGAGGATTGCAACATACGTAATAAGTAGTCAATACCCCTCTTTCCTTACGTGCTTTTATCTCTTCTATAGTTGGCTCATTGGGATAGAGCAAGCTGTAGTCATCCAACAGGGGATCCAATTCTTTGTGCCAGTCGCCGGCGTATGTAATTTTCCAGTCTTTGGAATGGTTTTTGACTACTTTTATAGCTGCCAATGTTTGCTCCATCGGATTCTCATTGATCCCGATATAGGTAATATCAAACCACCCTTTATACTCCAAATGCGACCGTAAATCCGTTAGGAAAGCATTCCAGTTCCTTACAAAAGCTGCACCTTCCGGTTCCCATGTTTCGTAAACATAGTTTCCGGTAGCTTCATCCATATAGCGGAAGCGATTTCCCCAGGGAATAGCCGTATAAAGAGTAATAGCCCTGTCTATTCCACATTCCATACATAACTTTACGTATTCATCGAAGATCGTATAATCGAACTTCCATGTTCCATTTTTTTGCTTGATCCATTCGATCATACCCCCTTCTATCATAAATGAATTGTCGGACCAGGGCGAATGTACAGCGTAGGTAGTAATATACGTTCCTCCTGCCTCTGCATAAGGTTTCAAATGCTGTTTCAGAAGCATTTTATGCTCCTCTGACCAAGGCTCTAAATGGTTATACCAAGCGACTGTCCAAGGATTTTGCCAAAGATCCAGGCGATGTTTCCAGTCACGAGGAGCAGGCAAAACCTGATTTTGTACATGGATAGTGATATTCATATCTACACTTTCTTTGGAGGATTGAACAGTCAGGATTCCGCTATATGTACCCGGCCTTGTTTCTGCAGGTATATCAATAGATACCCACAAAGGCCTTGTTGTCTTTCCAAGCAAGTCAAAGCGATCGAAAGGCTCGAATCTATCGGGCAACATAAATCCGTTCGAAAAAGGAGTCTCTCCACAAATTGCCTTTTTCTCGGCATATGGATAATTACCAATGACATAGCGAACCATGTTTACATCGAACTGGCTTGAGGCGATTTTCTTACCTTCTGCCTTCAAATCGTTCAATTTCAAACGTACCTGTTCCAACGTATCAGAAGACCAGACTAAGAGTTGCATATTCACCCGCTCCCCTCTCCAAGCAGCCTGTTCAAATGATAAGGCCTTTGTATCTACTTCCGGTTTTTCCCTCCGGAAATAAAGACGATCCGTAGAACCAAAAGCAACGTTCAGTCCGGATTGCCCATTCCAGGCAGCTTCATTTACAACTTCTTCCATGGTATACTCATGCTGATAATGATGATCCGGTACAGGAAGATATTCCGCTTTTATTTCGCCTCTTTTGTCATAAGTCTGTGCCGAAAGTATTCCGGCACAGAGTAAAAACACAAATCCAATGATTGCTCTCATACATACATTATTTTAATTATTAATTCCATCCTTCATTTTGAACTAATGTACCATTCGACAGTTGAACCTGTTGAGAAGGAAGCGGATATAAATAGTTTTTAGGACTAACAAATTTCCGTGCAGAAGCAGGATCCGTAACGATGAAACCGGCTTCATCAACCGTAATATCGGTACCTGGCTTCAAATCAGGGTATCTGGATTGGTATTCCGTTCCTACAAATTTAATACCACGGAGCGATTGGGTTAAGACGGTTTCAGCTGTCTTCCATCGTCTCAAATCATCGCGACGGAAACCTTCAAATGCCAATTCCACCGTTCGTTCCCTGCGGATCTCGTCCAACATATTCAAGCCATTAGACGTAACGAAAGTGTTGGTCAGCTTCGGCATATTAACCCGGGTACGTAAGCGATTAATAGTCTTATCCAAGTCGGCATCCGAGATGGAACCGTTCTTCTCGTACAAGGCTTCCGCCAATATCAACAATACTTCTCCCAGACGGAACTCTTTTAAATCGTAGTCACTCCGGAACTGGGCGGCATCCAGATTTTCACCTAAGAATTTTCTTAACATATACCCAGTCTGCGTAGCATTCGTTCCGGTAAATCCGGGGAATGTAGGTTGCCAGATTCCCCCTTCAAAGAAGATAGAGCTTCCCGGTACAATAAAGGTCATACCCATACGGGGGTCTCTGTTTTCAAATTCGCTGGTAAGTGTATTGTATCCTTGGAAAAGAGACGATTTCGTAATAGGTAAACCGTCTGTTGACAAGTACAGATCAGCCATGTTTTTCGTAGGGATCATAGCATTAAACCAAAGCTCACGTGTCCAATTATGATGCACCCGTTGGATATAATACCTGCGTGCCAGAATCACTTCCCGGCTATCATCTCCTTCCAGGATAAAAAGGTATTTATAGCTATCATCTCCTTTCTCTGTGAAAAGGTCGTATTCACCGGAATTAATCAATTGGGTTGACGCATCAATCGCTTTGTCAATATAGCTTTGCCAATTACCTTCATTCCTGTATTTAGACCAAGTACCCTGAAACAGGGCTACACGGCTCTTCAACGCCAATGCCGCTCCACGGGAAACGCGCCCCATATCATCCGAAGCAATCTCACTTTGTAAGGGAAGTTTAGACAAGGCTTTGTCCAGATCCTCGATGATAAAATCGATGATTTCGGCTTGTGTCGACTTTGCCGTATATAGCTCCGGAGAAGTAACATCTAGAACAATAGTTATCTTCGGGACACCACCAAATTGTTTTACCAACCGCCAGTAATTATACGCACGGAAAAACAGCGCTTCCCCTACCCAACGGTCGATTTCCTCCTCCAAATCCGACTCCTCAGCTTTCATTAATAAATAATTGATAGAGCGGATAAATTCATATGAATCATCCCAGATATTATAATTGGCCGGAACAAGGAAAGAGCCGTTACTAACTTCGTCCGGACTACCTCCGAAAGCTATATCCGAGTTTCTGTCAATGTATTGTGGAGCCTCTTGCAGGCTGAAATAAAAGTCATTAGTCGCTAATTGGAAATCATCGGACGTTTTCCAGAAGTAAGGATCAGAAACCTGGTCTTTTGGTGCAAGATCCAATCCCTTGTCACAACCGGAAAGAACCGTAAGAGCAAACAGTAGTATGAATATATTTTTATATGCTTTCATGGAATTCCTATTTAAAATGTAACATCAATACCAAAAGAATAATAGCGTTGGAAAGGATAGTTTCCACCCCAATCAGCCGATTCGGGATCCCAGCCGCCTTTTACTTTATGCTGTTCCCACAAATCCTGTCCGCTGAAATACACCCTTGCTTTAGCAATCGAGATCTTATTTGTGAGGCTTTTTGGGAGCGTATATCCTATCTGGATATTCTTCAGGCGCAAGTAAGCCGCATTGATTTTCTGCAATGTAGAAGCCTGGTAGTTCCAATACCTGATATCGCCATGCGATAAACGCGGATAGTATGCATCCTGCCTGTCTTCATTCCATGTCTGGAGATAATAGAACTGAGCCGGTTGCCTCCACCAGTCGCTCCAAGGCATGGCATAATCGCCAGTCCGGAACAAGGTCCGTTTACCTACACCTTGGAAAAAGATACTGAAATCAAAACCTTTCACATCTGCACCCAAGGTAAAGCCGTAATTATAACGAGGGGTAGTGTTACCTACATATTTTACATCCCCATCGTCACCTACGCCATAAGTAGATATCTTTCCATCGCCGTTCAGGTCTTTGAAGCGGGCATCTCCTATACTGATATTACTTGGTACGCCTTCCAGCTTCTTGTATTCGTCGAGTTCGGCTTGTGTACGGATCAGACCATCAAATTCGTAAGCAAAGTAGCTGTTCATAGGATATCCTTCGCGGATTTTATTCTTTCCCAGTTCATAGGTGTCTAAGCCTCCGTAATTGGTTACCTTATCCTTTGCATCGCTCAGAATAAACCGGGCAAAATAGTTTACAATCCCGATCTTGTCTCTCCAGGTTACAGCCAACTCGAAGCCATGAGTCTTCATCTCTCCTGAGTTGGAATAAGGAGCGATAGAACCTAACAAACTGGGGTATGTTACAGGTATTAACATATCCTTGTTCCGTTTCCAGAAATAGTCGAAAGACAGATCCAGTCTCGAATTGAAAAGGACAGCATCAAGACCGATGTTTTGGTTGATAATGGTTTCCCATCTCCGGTTAAAAGCTACCATTCCATCCAAATTGACAGACTGTGTCTGGGAACCTGCACCAAATGGATAATAAACAGTTTCGCCCCAATCTCCTTTTCTGAATTTCATTTTCTGGATGAAATCATACAAACCGATTCCTACCTGGTTACCGGTTTCTCCATACGAGGCACGTATCTTTAATTCGTCGACAAACTTCACATCTTCCATAAACGATTCCTTGGAAATACGCCATCCGGCAGAGAATCCCGGGAAGAAGCCCCAACGGCTATCCGCACCTGAGAAACGGGAACTTCCATCATATCTCAAATTAGCCTCAACCAGGTATTTGCTATCGAACGAATAACCAGCCCTGCCAAAGAAAGAGTTGATACTCCAGTGAGAGCCCGACCCATCATTCCATATATTATTCGTACTACCCAGATTCATCGACCATAAACCGTTGTCGGCAAAGCCGTCACGCCAGGCACTGAACGTTTCATAGTCATATTCTTCATGCGAGGCACCTCCCATTACATCTACACTATGTTTATTATTAAACGTCTTGTTGTACTCAAGAAATCCGGTATAATTCCGGTAGGTAGTTTCCGAACTATACTGGTTCAGACTAGCTTCCGATGGATTGGCAATGGCATAATAGGCAACGTTGTCGTCCCAGGTGTACAAAGGAACAGACCGAGCCGGATCTTTGCCACTTTCAAACGTTTTATTGATCCCTGCCTGAAGAACGGCTTTCATACCGCTGAACAGGTCACCGATCAGTTTGAAATTAGTGTTTATCTGATTGGTCTTATATTTTGAAACAGCTCCTTCTTTTGCGAAGGCTACAGCATTGCTCCAGCCGCCCTGTGCAAAATAATTGCCTGACGCGTTATATACCGGATGATTCGGCATTCCGAAAATACCTTCACCAATCACCCAATCACCTACACCGCCTATATCCGAGCGGTTTTTATTCTCTACGGAAACTTTCGTTTCCAGTTTTATACGATCGAAGAAAGAGTAATCGTAGTTCAGGCGAAGGCTATACCGCTTGTTATTATCCTTAGCATATTTAACCACCCCATGTTGGTCGATATAACCGGCAGACAGATAATAGCTGGAATTCTCACCACCACCGGTCATACTCAGATTATGCTTATGCTGGAAACCAGTTTCCAGTATTTCACTCATCCAATCTGTGTTTGTAAAGAACAGCATCCAGCCGCCATACAAAGGGTGTTCTATCGGATTAGGATCGTTGTTCAGTATCCTGTTCAGGAAATCTTCTGTGTACATGGGAGCTGCCCCATTGTGGATATTCGCTTCATTATCCATGATCGCCATTTCGTAGTTGGTAGGGCTCTTCATCATCCCTGAACTGCGGGTGGCTGCTACGTTTCCGCTATAACGGATAAGCGGTTTCCCTTTCTTGCCACTTTTGGTAGTGATCAGGAATACACCGGCAGCTGCTCTTGCACCATAAATAGATGCCTGAGCATCTTTCAATACACTGATGGATTCGATGTCGTCGGCATTTAGCATATTGATATTTCCTTCCACACCATCTATGATTACCAACGGGCCACCCACTTCGTCGTTTAATTCATTCGTCGTGATCCTCCCACGCACATTCATATTAAAAGACTCATTTCCGGGCTGTCCGGAATAGCGCGAGATGGTCATACCAGGTACCTCTCCTTGTAGTGCAGCAAGCGCATTGTTCACCGGACGCGACTCCAAGGCATCGGTAGAGACGGTAGAAACCGCTCCTGTCAGATTCATCCTTTTTTTGGTACTATATCCTACGACAACAACTTCGTCCATCAAGACTGCATCCTCCCGCATAGTCACCTTCAAATCCCTATTGTTTCCAACAGGAATACTTTGTGCGACATAGCCTACATATGAAAACTCAAGAGTTTCATTATCAGAAACATTGATTTCAAATTGTCCGTCTATATTAGTAACAGTTCCTGTATTCGTACCTTTAATAACAACAGAAACACCAATCAAAGGCTCCCCTTGCTCATCTATTACCGTTCCGGTAACTCGTTTTCTTTGTTGCAGGGCTTGCCTCTCTGTTACAATTTTCGCTCCGTTTTTATCAACTTTATACAATGCGATATGCTTTCCTTCAATTACATACCCCACATTATCTTCATTGAAAATATTGCCAAGAGCTACATACACATTTTCATTATCAACCGAGAGTGAAACCTTTCGTGAAGCATTTACTTCATTCGGGTTGTAGGTGAAATAAAAATCGGTTGCCTTTTCTATCATGTTCAGGACCTCTTTTACCGGCTTATCTTTCACATCCAGTGTGATGGTTGCAGTCTGTGAGTAAGTTGTAGTTGTAAAAGATAACAGACATGAAACCGCAAGTAGTAATATTGTGCATTTCATAATTGTAGAAACCTTGTGTACCCACAGAATTTTCACATCCCATGGGGTGATTTTTCTAAAATAGTTCATACTTTTGTAATGATATTTTAGTGAATAATTTACTTTAGAATCTCAAAAAGTGTTATTTGCTATCAAGCCGGGATTTGTGTGGAGCAAGTTCCGGCTATTTTTGTCTCTCAGGTATCATTCATAGGCATTTATTTTTTAAAATTATTAGGTTATTAATAAATAGATACCCCTTCTTTGTCGATTGAATAATCGATGTTTCGGGTACCTTTCAAAACATTCAGAATATTTTCCAAAGAGGCATCTTTTTGGATGCGGGAATGGAATGTCATACTTTTATATGAGTCATTCCGGATAGTAATCTTTATATTATATTTCCTTTCAAGGCTAGCGACAATATTTTCTAAAGACTCATTATCAAAGTAAAGCTCACCTTTTGTCCATTGGGATATGGCAAATGCGTCTGCATTTGTCTTTTTAACCTGTCCGTTCATGAATATTTCGACCTGTTGGTCAGGCTCTGAAAGCCTAACTGCCTCTTCATTTTCATTCGTCAAAACTTCAATAATTCCCTCTAGTAGTGAAATCCGAATGGTTTCGTTCTGATAAGCTTTTACATTGAATTTCGTCCCCAACACCTTTGTACTGACAGAGCCAGACATGACAACAAAAGGAGACCTCTTGTCATGTTCGACCTCAAAGAGGCCTTCGCCCATCAATTTTACAATCCTGTTTTTGGCTGAGAATTTAGCAGGATAAATAAGCTTACTGCCGGAATTAAGCCAGACAAGCGTTCCATCAGACAACTTTACAGTAATACTTTGTCCATTAGGTACATCAATCTCGTTTACGTCAATATTTTCACTCAGATTCTGCCGGATAGTTTCAGTATATACAGACCTAAAAACGGAGATAGAAAGAAAGACCAGGATAACAGCAGCCGCTGCAGCAGAAGCATAAATACGAAATCTTTTCATACGATTGACTCGTCTTTTCTGTATCTGCTCTGTCTTCTTCAAAAAGGCCTGATATGCCTTTTTGATCTCTTCTTTGTCGGAATATTTTAACTCATGCTTCAGGCTCCATACCTCCTCCATTTCAAATAGCCATCGCGTATTTTCAGGCTTCGTTGTTACCCATTGGCTAATCATCTGAAGGTCTTCAGACGTACATTCCTTTGTTAAAAACCGTAGTAAAACCTCTTCATCCATTTTTATTTACCTGCTTGTTATTTAATAGACAATTCAAGCGAATAAAACTACGTAGTCATATCCAAAAATAATTTAGAGGTACGTGTAAATTCATTTAGAGGTAGGTGTAAATAAATTTAGAGGTACGTCTAATTCGATTTATAGGTACCTCTAAATGAAATTAGAAGTAGGTATGAAAAAGAAAAGGAAGCAAGATGTGTAAATTCTGAAAGTTATTTCTGAGGAAAGACAAGGCTTTTCGCACATGTACCTCTACTGTCCGATGGGATATATCCATAACTTCAGCTACCTCTTTGGCGCTAAGTTCTTCGAAAAAATATAAGCGGAAGGCCTCTGCTGTTCGTGGGGGAAGTTCGTTTAATGCTTCTTCTATTTTTGAACGGATGTCCAGATACTCAACTTGTTTTATAACCTCATTTTCATCCGTCTTTTCGTTAAGGTATTGGATACGGCTTTCCGCAATACGTACCTTTTCTGCGTAATCAGATACTACGTGATTGTGTTTGATATAGTTAAGACAGTTGTTTTGAACGCTTTTATATAAGTAAGTAGGTACATGTTGAATCCGGTCTTTTTGCTCCCAAAGCATCACAAAAGCATCCTGCACCATATCCTTTGCCACATCCTCATTGACAAAACGACAGGATAGTGCCATTAATCGGGGATAGAGTTGTTGGAAATATTGAAGAAATAACTCTTGTCCTGTAGGGTTAATGTCTTTTTCAAATGTAGCTTTCATATTAGTCCGTCTATGGACAAAGCTACAAAATCACTTGTAAATAAGAGGGATTATTCTTTATTTTTTTATAATCATCACACAATTAGCCAAATTAATCAAGCCGGGATGCAAACAAATATATACATTTTCGGGTTATGAAGACAAATTGTTACTTTTGCAAATTGTCATGTACCAGCTTATGATTACAATAGAAGAATACCTTTTACAGATTATCGCATCACTTGTAGCTATCGCGCTATTGCTCATAGCCAAATTTGTTACCAGGAAGCTGATAAAGAAGTATGCACAACTGCTACATAAGCCCGAACTAAGAGCTATGCAGATGAAGCAAGTTACCAATATCATGCTGTATTTGTTATTCTTTTTTATAATAGCAGCTATCTGGGGACTGGAAGCCCATAATCTGTTGATTGGTTTATCTTCCATCTTTGCAGTTATCGGAGTAGCCATGTTTGCCCAGTGGTCTATCCTGAGCAACATCACAGCAGGAATCATCATGTTTTTCTCCGCCCCCTACAGCATCGGCGACCATATCCGCATTATCGACAAAGACCTACCCATCGAAGCAACCATCGAAAAAATAGAAACCTTCTATACCCATATCCGTACCCTGGAAGACGAACTAATCGTCCTCCCCAACAACCTCTTCCTCCAAAAAATCATCTCCGTAAAAGATGTGTGATAGCGGCCTTGTATCAATCATTTTAAATCGCTAATTCTCGGGGTCTTTTTAAGAAAAAGTCCATTTATGAACAAATAGAAAAACATTTGAGCATAAAAGAAAAAGACTTGAGTTTCATTTTTCTAATATTGCACAATTAATCATTTAAAACTGCAATATGATGAACAGCAAGTTAACTATTACGTGTTTACTGATTTTTATGTTTGTGACAACAGGAAAAGTAATGTCTTCTTCGGATATTACTTTAACGGAATTTCCTGGGTTGCAACAACAAATGTTTGTATACCGTGATACGGTGAAGAATGTGGATGGACGTTTTCCGGGTTTCTCACCCTGGTTTATGATCTATCCGGATAAACCTTGTAACAAAGAACAGGCGGAGGCTCTGATCCGTGAGCTGGGTATAGATAAATATTTATCTGAATATTCGGCGACAGTGAGTGTTGTAAACCCCATCGGGAACAGCTATGATAATGCAAAGGACTTTGACGCTTATAAAGAACTATTGAATAAGTTACGTGTTTTCACGAACCTGAAGATCATAGGTATAGGCTCAGGGGCTACTTTTGTGAACAACACGATTGCCAATCATGCCGGAGCAGTTGCCGGAATAGTTTCTATCAATGGAAAATCTTTCGGTCTTAAATCCGTAGGAGCCTCTGTTCCCGCATTTATTGCCGGAGCTAATAGTAAACATGTGGCTTCTTCTTATATAAAACGAAATGAGGCAGTGATGCAAAGTAAGTCGGGTGAACTTGCTTTTTATGCAAACGAGCAGGAACCTTTGTTACAAGTTGTAGTGAGTACAGACAAGCAGAAATCATTGAAAGAAACGTTTGATGATGCCTGGACACATCTACTTAGTAAGAATTATCGCTTCAATAACTACAAGCATACCTGGTACACCGGAACCAGCTTTGATCAATATGGTCCGTATCAGTTAGAACCTTATATTATGCCTGATGAATGGAATGTAAGCCGACTGGCTGTTGAGAAAGATCTGCTTGGAACCGGTACTTTTTTGTGGTATGAATTTCATCCGCAAGCCATACAGAATGCTCCAAAGGCCAGTGTCCCTCTTCTACTTTTATTGCATGGCAATAACAACGATCCCCGTACACAGGCAGAAACGTCGGGTTTTATAGAAGTCTGCGCCAAAGAGAATTTTATGGTTGCCGAATTGGAATGGCAAGGCAATGGATATGCACCTATGGGGTTGGATGGCATAGAACTGGTCGTTTATCATTTATTGGAAACTTATCCGCAGCTTGATCCTTCCCGTGTTTATGCAGAGGGGCTTTCGGCAGGATCAGCAACAGCAACAGCACTTGGAATCCGTAAATCGCATTTGTTTGCTGCCGTGGGAGGACATTCGGCCGGTTTGATCCCAAATCGTTATGCCTTCGGTTATAGTCTGGAAGCGCTGTTGAATGAAGCTACCCAAAAGCGTTCCTATGTAGAGATGCCCTACTTCTCCATTACCGGCACAGACGACGAAACGGTTCCGTTCCCCAATCAGGAGAACTGGCAGGAAAATACGTTCTTCCATGCATGGAAAACATACCAGACGATGAATGGAATGGCTGTTACCGACCAATTGGATTTCAACAAGTATGATCTCTTTGGGCTGGAATTGAAAGACCGTCAAACCCTGCATACAAACAAGAATATTTCAATGGAAACCGGCTCCCTATATAAAGGCAATGTGCCATTAATCAAACTCGTTGCTGTAATGGATTATGGGCATTGGAATTTCAAGCCTGCTGCACAGTTGATGTGGGATTATTTTAAGCTATTCGCACGTAATCCGGAGACAAAAGAACTGATTTATAAACCCTAAAAAAGAGGAAAACAATCTGGCAAAAGCTGCCCTTTTCACATCAATGATGTGCTTAAGGGCAGCTTTTAAACATTTAAACAACTATTTGAACATATAAGAAAGCAACTTTGAACAAACAGAAAAGTTTTCTGCACACCCTAAAAAGTCTCCCTTTGACATATAGAGTAACATTGTCGTGTTAAACTTTAAAAAATAATTATGCGAAACAAAGTAGTGAAAAGACTAACAACATTCGTATTGTTACTCTTTATGGGATTACCTCCCATACTGGCACAAGGATCTATGAGAATCTCCGGAAATATTGTCGACACCGCAGGTGAGGCTATGATCGGAGTAAGTGTATTTGAAAAAGGAACCACAAATGGTGTTATTACAGATTTGGACGGCAACTATGTTATATCTGTAAAAGAGGGTGCAACCATTGTCTATTCTTATATTGGTTATATCACCCAGGAAAAGAAAGCCACTGGCACAAGAATAGATATCGTTTTTGTGGAAGATACTCAAGCGTTAGACGAGGTGGTCGTCATTGGCTATGGTGTGCAAAGGAAAAGCGACCTGACCGGTGCGATCTCTTCCGTAAAAGCCGAAGATATCCAGAATCGTACGATTACACGAGTGGAAGAAGCCTTGCAAGGAAAAACCGCTGGTGTACAATTGATCTCCACTTCTTCACAACCCGGTTCTTCACCAACGATCCGTATACGTGGATTTTCTTCTAACGGAACATCTGACCCTCTCTATGTGATTGACGGTCTGATCGCTTCGGATATGAGTTCTGTCGACCCAAATAACATTCAAAGTATGGAGGTATTGAAAGATGCTGCTTCAGCAGCGATCTACGGTGCGCAGGCGGGTAATGGTGTAGTGCTGATCACCACAAAAAGCGGAAGCAAAGGAACAAGCAGTATCTCATACGATGTCCAGCATGCGATAAATAGTTTGTCGCGACGCCCTAAACTACTCAACTCACAGGAAGCATTAGGACAAGGAAAAGAACGGGATGCTACCTTTACAGACACAAATATTCAGGAGTTGATTGACAACGGCACATGGGATGGAGTATCGAGCACCGATTGGTACGACGTGGCATTCAGTACATCTCCTACCACCCGGCATACCGTCAATATGCAGGGAGCTAATGACAAAGGATCTTTTTATCTTTCACTCAGTAATCTGTCAGACAATGGTATCATTCGTGAAAACAAAGATGTATACGACCGCTTGTCGGTGATGGTAAACGCAGACTACAACATCAAATCCTGGATGAAGGTGGGTGTAAACGCTAATTATGCCAAATATACAAGCAAGATGATCTCAGACGGAAGTGGTAATTCCTCTTATGTGAGTATGATCTCTACCGTAATGACAATGCCGGCCTATTACGCAGACACCTATGCCCCTGATGCACTTCCTTTACCAATGCAAGCGCTTCTGGCGAACGGGTTTAAACTCCTCACGAATGATAATGGTGATTATTACAGTACGTTAGGAAGTATGGAACAAATTCATCCTATGGTAGCCATTCGTAGAAATGACCGAAAAGACTACGGCAATACGTTAATGGGAACGTTATATGCCAATTTTACTCCGTTTAAAGGATTTGTCTTTACGTCAAGACTGGGTTTCAGAGAGGCAAATGCAAACACTTATTCTTATTCGCACTTATTTTATGGATCAGCTTCTGTGTCGAACAAAGATAAGAACGGAGCGACTCGTACCAATACGTCAACCTCTTATTATCAGTGGGAAAATTTTGCGAATTATAATACTACGTTACTGGATAAGCATAACTTAGCTGCTATCCTGGGTATGTCGTATAGCCAGACTCGGCTGACGTATCTGTCCGCAGCTGTTGATAAAACAGCGATGGATAACCCTCTTTATGCCGATGTTTCTTATCCGGCGGGTGACGCAGTCAAAACAACTGCGGGGTACCATAATATTTATCGTAAGCTGTCTTACTTCGGACGATTGAATTATGACTTTCAAAGCCGTTATATGGCGCAATTCTCGTTGCGCGCTGATGCTGCTGATACTTCTATTCTGCCGTCATCGAACCGATGGGGATATTTCCCCTCGGCATCCGCAGGCTGGACGATTTCTAATGAAGATTTCTTTACAGATAATAATCGGACACCTATTAGCTTTGCTAAATTACGGATAAGCTGGGGACAAAACGGAAGCACCAGTAACCTAAGTGGTTATAAATATTCTAACGCATTAACTACTTCGGCAACAGGCTATTCATTCACCAATAGCAATATAGGCTACACCACATCGGCAAAACCTTCGCAGTTATACAATCCTAACCTGAAATGGGAAACTTCCGAACAATTGAATATAGGACTGGATATGCGTGCTTTAAACGATCGGTTTGGTTTCAGCATGGATTGGTATAAGAAAAAGACAAAAGACTTGATCGTATCCAATATTGTCATTCCGTTCGAAGCAGGGAACACCTCCGCTCCAATGAATGCGGGTCATGTTGAGAATAAAGGTTTTGAATTTGAAACAAGTTGGAAAGATAAAATAGGCGACTTTGAATACTCTGTGGCAGCCAACGTGGCTACTCTGAAAAACAAGGTAACCTATCTGGATCCTAATGTGAGTGGCGGACGTATCGACGGTTCATCCACACAGGCATCCAATGGATCGTTCTCTGCATTTGAAGTAGGTCACCCAGTATGGTATTTTAGAGGCTATAAGGTAGATCACCTGGATGATAACGGTGCTCCGGTATTCAAAGATCATACGGGAGACGGTACGATCGATGCCAGTGACAAAGTGCAAATCGGTAAACCGATGGCTGATTATACTTTCGGCATAACATTGACCGCGAACTACAAAAACTTCGATTTCCTGGTCTTTGGTAGCGGTTCGGTAGGTAACGATGTATTTATGTCTTATAGCTATAATTCCATCTCTTATTCTTTGAAAGAAATGTATGACAAACGTTGGACAGCCGATGGAAGTACAGTTCGGAAGTATGCGAAACCCAGCCTGTTGAACGCAGATAAATATAGTCTGTCTGATGCTTATGTATTCGACGGATCTTATTTCCGCATCAAACAAATCCAGTTGGGATATACTGTTCCGAAATCATTGACCCGAAAAATATTAATAGACAACTTAAGAGTGTACACGTCCTTGGATAACTTCTTCCTATTTACCAGTTATCCGGGCCTTGATCCTGAAGTATCAGCCTCTTCTACCAGTGGTATGGGTGTTGACTACGGAAACTATCCCATGACAAAGAAAGTTGTATTTGGTTTATCGGTAACATTCTAATTAAAAACGAAAAGAGATGAAAATGAAACATATTATATTCTCCGGATTTATTGCGTGTGCATTTATCTTTCAGTCATGCGATGTAGATCTATTAGATATCGCCCAGCAAGGAGTACAAGACGAAAACAGCTACTATCAGACGGACGAGCATAGTGAAAGTGCTTTAGCTGCCGTATACAATTCATGGCGAGGAGCTTTTTCAGGGGCAAGCAGTGGTGCAAACCATTATGCCAACGGTTTTTACATGAAGAATTTCTTGGCAGACGACTTTCATACGGGTGGGATACGTTCTGACCAGATTTCCGCACAAGAAATTTATGAAAGTGCTACTACTGCAACTAACGGATGGGTAGAAAATTATTATAAGAAATTGTATGAGACGATTTATTTGTGCAATTTAGTTATTGAAAAGTTTACACCCGAAAGCCCGATTAAAGCCCGAAATATAGCCGAAGCTAAATTCTACAGGGCGCTTTGCCATTTTGAACTGACAACATTGTGGGGCACTCCGCCTCTGGTGGATAAAATACTAAAAACAAGTGAGGAGTTTCAGGTACCGAATGCGACACAAGAAGCATTATGGAGTTTTATCGAGACCGAACTTAATGACGCGATTAATTCCGGGAACCTTACCACAAAAGCATCAATCAATGATATTGATGGTGCCACACGGGTTACTATTGAAGCGGCACGAACGCTATTGGGTAAAGTTTATCTTTTCCAAAGTAAATATTCGAATGCTAAAACCGAATTAGAGAAAGTGATTCATTCCGGAAAATACGGTTTGGTTGATGACATCAGCGGTTTTTACCATCCGGTATGCAATGGGAGTAAAGAGTATGTATTGGAATGTGTCCGGCATTATGATCCGTCTAACATGTATGCCCAGGGCGGTTGGATGGGTATTTTAGCGAATTGGGGTTTTGGTTATGGTTTCATTGCCGGAGCTGAATCCTCTCAATATTACCAGTTTAATACAACAAGTGGATATGGATATTTTAATCCGAGCAAATCGCTATATGATGCTTATGTTGCCGAAGAGGGGGTAAATGGATATCGCCTCACCAGCTGGATCAAAACCTGGGATCAGTTAGTTGCAATGAATATTGCAGTAAATGCTACAACTAACAAATATGGAAGTGAAGGCTACTTCCGGTTGAAATGGCTGGCGGGTTTAGAGGATGAAAATGTTGCATATTGGTGTGGTAACCAAAGCAATACTCCGGTTATCCGTTATGCCGATGTGTTGTTGATGGCAGCAGAAGCTTGTGTTCAATCAGGCGATCAGTCCAATGCGGATACGTATGTAAACTTAGTACGCAACAGAGCTAAACTATCATCTAAATCGAATGTGACATTAGAGGATATAAAACTGGAACGTCGCTTAGAACTGGCAATGGAAGGTATACGCTTTCAGGACCTGAAACGTTGGGGCGATGCGCCTATCGTATTGGCGGATAAGGGTAAAAAATTACCTACTTTCAGGATTATCCCTGACCCGAATAACGATTTAACCACCGCGCAGGGTATTTATAACGCCCAATATACGACAAGTCTGTCATATACCGATAATGAAAGGTCTATGGCAGGTTGGACACCGAACCGAGATGAATATCTTCCGTTCCCGGAAACAGAATTGCAAGTAAACAGTAATTTGGTGCAAAATCCCGGATATAATTAAATAAACAATAGAATGAAACGACATATATATATATGGCTATTCCTGTTACCTTTTGTCAACACGATAGCCCAGGAGGTCTTTAAAAATAACCAGGTCACTGTCTCTGTACTCAAGGAAAATGTTTTGGTATTTGAAACATTCGATAACACTACCATGTATCTGATCGAGGGCGAGCAACAAGCTGCCCTGATCGATATGGGTACAAAATGTGATGGATTGGATCAAATCGTAAAGCAACTATGTAGTAAACCACTTATCGTTATCGGTACGCATGCTCATCCTGATCATATCGGTTGTATCGATCAGTTTGATAAAGTCTGGTTACACAAAGACGACAGTGCGTTGATCGAACAATTTGCCAAAAACTATAAAGGAGAAATCCTTTATGTGGAAGAGGGTCAGATCTTTGACCTAGGTGGGCGTAAACTGGAAATTGATCTGATGTCGGGCCATACACCGGGTTCCATTGTCATCTTGGATAAGGAAAATGGTGATTGTTATTCCGGTGATGCTTTCGGATCGGGACAGGTTTGGTTACAAACGATTCCGCATACTCCTATAAAGGTTTATTATGAATCTTGTGTGCGTATGGAAAAGATTATGAATGATACGGGTATCTCCCGAATCTATTGCGGTCATTATCCATACCTCAAGAAAGCACTTGATCTGCAATACCTCATCGAATCAAAAGATCTGGCTAAACGCATATCCGATGGAGAAGACGTAAACGCCGTGCATTATCCCTATACTCCTGATAAGGAAAACAAGAACATTGTAATCGCACAGAATGGTTTTGCAATGATCGTTTATGACTCGGAAAATATAAATTAACGTAAGTTCAATACATAATAAAATACCGATATCTTGTCAATAAGGTATCGGTATTTTATTGGGAAAATACTCCAAGGCAGCCTTTTGGCTAAACCAAATTAAAGGTGTTACGCATGATACTCGCTTGGTGATACGCCAAATTGCTTTTTGAAGCTCGAAGAGAAGTGAGGGAGTGTACTAAATCCGGTCATATCGGCTATTTCTGAAACATTATGTTTACCTTCCTTCAGTAACTCTGCTGCACGGTTGAGTTTATAGGTCTTGAAAAAGATGTTCGGGTTTTCTCCCGTTAGTCCCTTCACCTTATAATAGAATTTGGTGCGTGATATTTTCATCACCTCGGTCATGCGGGTGATATTAAGTTCCGGGTTAGATAATTCGTTTTCCATCAGGCCATAGAGCTCTTTCATGAAAACATTGTCTTGCGGCGAAAGTACATTTTCTTCTATTTTCTCGGTTTTGGTAGTTTTCCCCAACAAGTTCTGTATCTTTTCCCGGTTTTTGAGTTGCGACTTTATAAGTGCCAGTAGATAAGTCGGATCAAACGGTTTGGTGACATAGGCATCGGCTCCTGTATCGAGTCCTTCCACCTGGCTTTCTACTGTTATCTTGGCCGTTACCAAAATAACAGGGATATGGCTGAGCTGGATATCCTCTTTAATCATACGACAGAGCTGATAACCTCCAAGACCGGGCATAACTACATCACTCAACACAATGTCTGCCGCTTCTTCTTTTAGGGTTTTGTAAGCGCTTTCGGCATCGAAGCGACAGATCACTTTATAATAGGGTGAAAGTAATGTTTTCAGATAATGAACAACTTCCGTATCATCGTCTACAACAAGTACGCTATATTGTTTAGCTTTGGCATCCTTTGTTTCGTGCTTGGATGACAATAGTACTTCGGTTTGGATCGGATAAACTTCTTCTTGTGTCTCCTTATCCGTCAGATGCTCTTGTTTAGGATATAAGGCATCGTTTGTCGGAAGAATATAAGTAAAAATAGCACCACCCTCTTCGTTGTTTGCTGCTTTGATGTAACCATGATGCAGGTTCACCAAGCAACGGGTATAGTATAATCCGATCCCTGTTCCCCAGTTATAAGACCCTTTCAACTGTTCATTGAGTTGGTAATACCGCTCAAAAATCTTTTCCAGCTTATCCTCCGGGATACCGCATCCTGAATCGGAGACAGATATTTTAATGTATTCCGAATGCAAATCCTGATCAGTCATGGCGAATAGCTTCGATGCTTCAGTATGACAAATAACATCAAATTGGATCGTTATCTTTCCTCCTTTTTCGGTAAACTTTAATGCGTTTGATATGAGATTTGTGTTGATTTTGTCCAACTTATCTGTGTCGAGCCAGGTGACGAATGAATCTTCCAATCCATAGGCTTTCAATTCTATACCTTTATTATTGCAACTTATATGGAAAACCTCAATCAATCGGTTTAATTCCGAAATAACATCTGTTCGTTTGACAGCAAGCCGCAAAGTGTCATTTTCCAGTTTATTGAAGTCCATCAATTGATTCACGAGTTTCAACATTCGGTTTACGCTGCGTTGGACGATGAAAAGTAACTGTTTGTTATCTCCTGTAATATCTGATGTATTACAGAGTTGGGTGACTGGTCCAGAGATCATGGTTAATGGTGTACGGAACTCATGCGATACGTTAGCGAAGAAACTCATGTTCATTTGATTAAGTCGTTTTTCCTGTTCTTTCTCCAATTCACTTTGGGCGATGCGTAGTTTACTCAATCGGTTTCGATTGTATAATCGTAATATAATGTAACAAATAGCCAGGATAATAAGTATGTACAATGTATATGCCCATCCCGTAGCCCACGGTGCCGATTGGACAACAATAGAGATGGAGTTTTCCGTTTCAAGAATAGATTCGTCATTGTTTGTAATTCGCACCTTGAACGTATATTTTCCTGCCGGAAGATTAGAGTAATAGGCCTCACGATTGTTGCGCGTATCTATCCAGAATTTATCATAACCCTCCATGATATAGTGATAATGAATCCGTTCGAATTCAGAATAATCAAGTGCTGAGAACGAAACAGTAAAACTATTTTCGTTGTGGTTTAAGCGGATAATAGGGGCATAGTTTAAATGTTTATCAATACACTCGCTGCGAAACGGACGGATCAGTTGATTATGTATCTTTAAATCCTCAAATAATAAAGGAACACTACGCTTTGATGTTACATCTATCGGATTAAAGAAAGTCAGTCCATGCGTTCCTCCAAACAATAACATCCCGTTGTCCAGCCGGCACACTGAATGCTCGTTGAATTGATTTCCTCCTATCCCATCAGCACTGTAATAGTTCGTGAATTTGTTTAAGGTCCGGTCGTACTTGCTTAGACCATACAAGGTACTTATCCAGATATTTTCTTGTGTATCTTCAATAATAGATGAAATATCCGTGCAGGCAGATCCTAAGATACATTCGGTGGTATTGGTATTGCGTGAATGATGGAGGATCTCGTTGGCAATGGTACCAATCCAGATATCGCCTTTTGAATCTTCATATAGACAGGTTGGGATAAACGTCGGCCGGTTTTGAAGATAAGGGTAAACGTCGAATGCCTCGGTGATATTCCAGGTATCCGGATCAATGAACTGTGGATTGTACGGATAAGAAGCCACCAGGATTTCGCCGGTCGAAAGAGTCGTTATGGCATTGATAAAGGAATAGACAGCGGAAAAAGGGTGCAATTGCAGTTCTTCGAACGTATCACTTCCCTGGCGTAATCCATAAATACAACGATTGCGTGTACCTGCCCAAATTGTTCCATTTCTATCTTCTGTCATTTCAGCTACATCTGTCGGCATCCAGTGTACCTCTTTCTGGTAGAGTGTCCGTGTGGATTTGTCGTAGTGGCAGCGAATGAGTTTGGCTTGGGCGATCAGCCATATATCATTGTTGCTGTCGATAAATACCGATGACAGGTTATTTCTAAGCACATCTTTTTCCGGAAAGAATTGCCGCGTTTCTATCGCATGGATACTTTCCGCCAGCGTATCATAAACATATATCCCGTCTCTAGAGGTGGTCATCCACAAGTTATTTTCTTTATCTTTTTGTATCGAGGTAATGGAACGGTACTGTGTATGTGTAGATAAATAGTAACTATTATTGAAACGTTCCTTTGCATTGTGCTGAACCGTAAAGCCTTGGTCGAATCCGCCAATCCAAAGATTCTTCTGTGAATCGGTAAACATCGTGGTGATTTTAGCATTCGGTGTATTCAACGGCAGGCCGAAGTCATCCTGATGAACGGCTTTGTCGTTTTGCATGTCGTAAACAAACATTCCTTCATTCGTATTGATAAAGAGCACGTCGGAGGATGCCTGATGGATATACTGAATAAGCGCGCCTGAAAGTTTGGGGTGCCGGCGGATACCGTCAGGATTCTCTATGTATTTGCCCGAACGTGTATCTAATATAGATAAGGTATTGAGCGATGCCAACCATAATTCATCGTTGTCTCTCATAAAAGCGTAGTGCGTATATTGATCGGAACGATCGTAGCTTGCCTTCAATGTCAGTGTTGTCGAGTTATAGCAAAATAGAGTAGAGGAAGTGACTATCCATAAATTGTTTTCACTGTCGATGAAGCAGTTCAGGATAAACAAATTCTTATCCGGCAGATCGGGAGTTGCTGATACGAATTTATTCTCCTCCGGCAGGTACACTCCCATTTCCATACCAAAGCTTACAAATATCCGCCCCTCATGGCTCTCCAGTATCTGATAAGCATACTCCCTACTGACTTCGGATTTGATACGTTCAAAGCTATCCTGGAGGGTATAACGGCATACGCCATATACTGTACAAATCCACAACTGCCCTTTTGAGTCGCTAAGCAAACCTCGTATCTGATTATCACTCAAGCTTGTTGAGTCTGAACTGTTGAAATACTGATGAAACTCATATCCATTATATTTGTTAAGTCCCCGGAACGTTCCAATCCAGATATTTCCGAAACGATCCTCGGCAAATGAAGTGATTTGCTGATTGGAAATGGTTGTGGCAATCCGGTGGTCAATATCAGCAACTATTTCTCTGTTATCAGTCTGAATACAGGAAACAGAAAGAAAAAAACTGCATAGACAAAGAATGAGCGCTCTGTGGGTTATCATGGTGCACCTCTGTTTATTTTATGTTCTTGCTTATGTGTCAGGCATACAAATCTATGTATTAAAATCTACTCTGCATAGCTTCAAGACCTTTTGAAAAGGTATTTTTAGGCAGATTTGAATAAATAGACAAACCTTTGAACAAATAGAAAACCTTGTTTAAACAAAAGAATGAGTTATTTGCATGGTTTAAGAAGATCTTGTTTCATCTTTATTTGTAATATTGCAATACCGAGCCAAGATCGAAAGTAGAATATAGAATACTCATTTATAATTTAATTCATATAAAATCATGAAGAAGATATCAATTTTAGCTGTAGTGCTTCTGATAAGTGTAACAAGCTTTGCACAACAAGCTTTGTGGGGAGGATCTCAAATCATTTCTCCTGAAATTCACGAGAACAACACTGTAACGTTCCGACTGAGGGCGCCTAAAGCGGTGAAAGTAGAGGTGACGGGTGACTTCCTGCCAACTCAGAAAATAGACACACCGTATGGTGAATTCGATATGCCGGGAATTGCCGAATTAAAAGAAAACAAAGAGGGTATTTGGGAATATACCACTCCCGAAGCGCTGGCTTCTGAATTGTATAGCTATACATTTATTGTCGACGGTTTGCGCATGAACGATCCAAGCAATATCAAGATGATCCGCGATGTGGCTTCGATAACAAGTGTGTTTATCATCAGCGGAGACAAAGGGGATTTGTATAGTGTAAACGATGTGCCGCACGGGAGTGTTACCCGCCGCTGGTATAATAGTCCGACACTGAAAGAGAACCGCCGCATCACGATTTATACTCCACCCGGATATGAAAATAACAAGCAAAGCTACCCGGTGTTCTATTTACTCCACGGCTCAGGGGGTGATGAAGAAGCCTGGATCGCTTTGGGACGTACGGCTCAGATCATGGATAACCTGATTGCCCAGGGAAAAGCCAAACCCATGATCGTGGTGATGACAAACGGTCATACACAGAATAATGCTTCACCGGACGAAACGAATCGCGCATATATACCGGCCATGGGTGGCGGACCAAGAGAAGCGGTTGCCAGTATGGAAGATAGCTTCGGCGACGTGATGAAGTTTATTGAAACTAATTACCGGGTGAAAACAGGAAAAAATAATCGCGCGATAGCCGGTTTGTCAATGGGTGGTATGCACTCGTCTGCCATTTCAGCCCAATATGCAAATACATTCGATTATATCGGTGTGTTCTCCGCCCCTCCTATTGCTGCGATGATGGGAGCCAGTTATCCTGCCGCAGAAGTACAAGACGCATTTGTAAAGAAACTGGAAACACAGAAGAAGAATGGGTATAAATTGTACTGGATAGCTTGCGGTTCTACCGACTTCTTATACAAAGGCGTAATCGAAAGCATGAAGAAAATGGATGAAATAGGTTTCAAATATACCTATCACGAAAGTGGTGGTGGTCATACCTGGGACAATTGGCGAATCTATCTGTCACAGTTTGCTCCGATGTTGTTCAATTAGGCAATAATCATGAAGAAAATTTTATTTGTAACAATACATATGATGAAAAGAAACATAATCCTTTTTTTTCTATTGACAGGAATTGTGCTTATTTCGTGCGCACAACAGCAGAGTGTAAAACCGGCCATTCCCAAAGATGAAAAAATCGAGCAACAAGTAGAAGCACTACTCAAGAAAATGACTCTTGAAGAGAAGATAGGGCAGATGACCGAGCTGGCTATTGACGCCATCACTCTGCGTACCAATCCTTTCGCAGGGATCGATATGCAGAACTTCAAGGTGGAAGACCTGAAAGCTATCCTTGCCAAATACGGTTTGGAAGATCAGTTTAAACTTACAGATGAAATGCCCGGACAAGAAACATTTATGGGCATCTATATGGCTATTCAGGGCATAGAAAGCAAAAAAGGTTTTCAGATTGATGAAGTGTTGCTTGACTCGGTCATTAGCAAATACAAGGTAGGCTCTATTCTCAATGTCCCTGCCGGTATTGCACAGACTCCTCAGGAGTGGGAACGTATCATTAAGATCATCCAGGATAAGTCGATGAAAGAGATTGGAATACCCTGTATTTATGGGGTAGACCAAATCCACGGAACCACCTATACAATGGGAGGAACCTTTTTCCCGCAAGGAGTTAATATGGCGGCTTCGTTCAACCGTGCCTTAGTACGTGAAGGAGCCCGTATCTCGGCTTATGAGACAAAGGCAGGAAGTATCCCCTGGACATACGCACCTGTAGTCGATCTTGGCCGTGATCCCCGTTGGCCTCGTCAGTGGGAAGGCTATGGCGAAGACACCTATCTGAATACGGTTATGGGACGTGAAGCCGTGTTAGGCTTCCAGGGAGAAGACCCGAATCATATCGGTCCTCATAGCGTAGCTGTTAGCATGAAACACTATATGGGTTATGGCGTTCCTGTATCAGGTAAAGATCGTACCCCTTCTTCTATCTCCGTTCAGGATATGCGGGAGAAACATTTCGCTCCGCATCTTGAAGCCATTCGAGCAGGGGCACTTACTGTAATGGTTAATTCGGCGACAAACAATGGGCTCCCTTTCCATGCAAACTACGAATTACTTACCGAATGGTTGAAAGAAGACCTAAACTGGGATGGACTGATTGTTACCGACTGGGCGGATATCAATAATCTTTATACGCGTGATAAGGTGGCTTCAAGCAAGAAAGAAGCTATCAAGATGGCAATCAACGCAGGGATTGATATGTCGATGGTTCCATACGAATGGACTTTCTGCACGCTTTTAAAGGAGTTAGTTGAAGAAGGGGAAGTAAAGATGAGCCGTATCGACGATGCCGTACGTCGTGTGTTACGCTTGAAATACCGCTTAGGGCTATTCGATACTCCGGCATATAATCATGCCGACTTCCCTTTATTTGGGAGTGATGAACATGCAAAGGTTGCTCTTGGTGCTGCTGAAGAAGGTATCGTATTGTTGAAAAACACTAACAATATCCTCCCGCTTCCACAAGGAAAGAAGTTCTTGCTTACAGGACCAAATGCCAACTCCATGCGCACGCTCAACGGAGGATGGTCATACTCCTGGCAGGGCGACAAAGCAGACGAATGCGCGGCAGACCATAATACGATCCTTGAAGCTTTCCAGAATAAATTTGGAGCGAACAACATTATTCACGAAGCAGGGGTTACCTATAAGCAAGAGGGTAGCTGGTGGGAAGAAAACGCGCCTCAAATAGAAAAGGCTGTCGCGGCAGCAAGGGGAGTTGACTATATTATCGCCTGTATCGGAGAAAACTCCTATTGCGAAACTCCGGGAAATCTGAATAATCTGACCCTTTCGTCCAACCAACTGAACCTAGTCAAAGCCTTGGCCACTACCGGAAAGCCGATTGTACTGATCCTCAATCAAGGCCGTCCGCGTATCATCAATGAGATCGAACCCTTAGCAAAAGCAGTAGTAAACATCATGCTCCCGGGAAATTATGGTGGGGATGCTTTAGCCAACCTGCTTGCCGGAGATACTAACTTCAGCGGAAAAATGCCTTTTACCTATCCGAAGGAAATTAATTCGCTTGTTACTTACGACCACAAACCAAGTGAGCATATTGGAAGGCAAATGGAAGGTGCTTACAATTATGACGCAGTTGTGAACGTGCAATGGGCATTCGGTTACGGACTGAGTTATACCACTTTTGCTTACAGTAACCTGAAGGTAGATAAAGCAAGCTTTACCGCTGATGATGAATTAACCTTCACTGTTGATGTGAAAAACACCGGTAACCTCATCGGAAAAGAGAGTATCTTGTTATTCAGTAGTGACCTTGTTGCTTCTCTAACCCCCGATGTTCGTCGTCTTCGTGCTTTTGAGAAGGTAGAGTTGAAACCAAATGAAACAAAGAGCATTGCGTTAAAAGTGAAAGGCTCCGATCTCGCTTTTGTTGGCTATGATGGTAAATGGATTTTAGAAAAAGGTGATTTCCGTTTTCAAACAGGTGACCAAATTGTAAATGTTACTTGTACGACTACAAAAAAATGGGAAACACCCAATAAATAAAAGATTAATGAGCGAGTGAAAATAGGTCGTGAGCTATTTGAGTTGAGAGACTAGCAAATAGAAGAAGGTGCGATCACTATATCCAATATTTTCTATATATTTAGTTCCTCGTTCCTCATTTTAACATACAAAATGAGGAACGAGGAACCATTTTTAATAGAAAGTTTCAAAACAGGCCAAAAGTGATCGCATGATCGCAACCTATTTTCCAAATACCGCATGGATACAGGCTTTTGAAATTGCACTTACTTTTCTTTCCTAGTGTTTTTCCCCAAACAATTCCCTCTAAATGCCTTCTTTTGAGGCTTATTGAGAGTGCTATTGTTCCTCACTTTGTAAATTATTGTGGTTAATGTTGTGATTTATTTAGTATTTTGAGGGCCGATAACGATATGGTAATATGTCGGCAAGTATGAATCAACAAGAAGAAACACGTTTTAAACTATATTATGTAGCTTTTGTCTTTTATGCAATTGCTCCAATCTGTTTGTTGATATTTATTGTCGATATGCTTACTGTGGGAAAAACAGGAGTATATTTCTGGGCATTATCCCTTTTTAGTTGCTTTCCAAGCATGCTGACTGGATTTATACTGTCACTTATCGGATGGACTCTATCTTCAAAGCAAAAAAAGAAATTGAACATTTCAACAGGAAAGATTGCAACTTTACTAGGAGGAGCAGGAATATTTGCAGGACTCTTAGGATGGGGCTTGTTGTATGTAGTTGTTGGGTAATACTAAACGAAAAAATCCTTGAGAACCGTAGTTTTCAAGGATTTTTCAAGAAGTGCGGCTGAAGGCAGCAGAACCTGCTCTTTAACCGACTGAATATCTTTGTTTTGCAAATTCAGAAAACCCGTAGGGTTACGAATAAGTCACGATTTTAACACTCCGTTTTGCATCGCTTTGCTGAGTGGGTTGGTGAGACAAAGATAGAGAAATGGATTATATTATCACTTTATTGGAGTAATTATTGTCCTATATTTCTAACTTTCAAAATTTTCCTTATATTTCGGACTCACTTTTATTAAAATAATATGAATAAGATAGTTTTGATAGCCATATTATTACTAATGATTTCATGTACAAGCAATAAGTCAGAAAAAATAAAGAAGAATAGCATTCAAGATGTAGAATCTATAGCTATCTCAGAAGTAAGTAGGCTTGAAATAGATGGAATAGAATGTAAAATTGTAGAAGAGACGCGTAGTGCAATCCGTTTTTCTACATCAAAAAAACTATCCATTGAGCAAATAAAAAGAGTTCGAAATGAGTTATCGGTAAATGCATCTAAAAGGATTATTCAGCTTTGCCTACCACATTTTTCGCAAAGAGGTGAAGAATATGCTTCTATTGATGATTCTTACATTTTTTTATTTGATGAAAACAAAGCAATCGAACTAAAAACTGGGGACTCAATAGAGTTTTAGAATTAAAATAAGGCATCACTATTTTCTTTATAATTATGCATACATCTATACTATTAGTATAGTTCAGGGATTAAAAATAAACTCCCTCAGTTTTTCTATTCCTGCATCAAACTTCTCCGGATTATTTTCTTTCAGTTTCCGTATATTCTGTAACTTCCATTTAACCGAAGGATATTTACTCAAGTCTCCGGCAGAGCATTTATCCCATTCCGGCTCACCTTTTTCAAAGGATAAAAGAAACTCCTTATCCTCCTTTGTCCATCCATAATTGATCCTTTCAATCAACTCTTTACGGGTAGCCTCGTATTCCTCGTATGAGAATGGTATATCAGTCATTCCTTCAAATTGGTTCTTCAATGCATCCGTTTGATTAATAGCATTTGGCTGTAATGATTCTAAAATAGGCTTATCACTCCCTAAAAGACAGAAAATTAATCCATCTTTCACTTTCTCTAACGAATCAAGAGGCATGTATTTACAGTCGAATAAATCACGTGGATGCTGACGACTCAATGCGGCAGAGATCTTTCCTCCATACAATTGAGAAAATGAAACTATTCGAGCTTTACACCCCATATTAAATTCCGTTTGAGCTTTGGCGCAAAGGTCTTTATCTTCTGTCTCTCCAATAAGACCTCTTTTAGTCCCATTGACCTCAATCTTAACAGTAGCACCATCCTTTATACAGAGCAATTTCCAAACATCGGGTTTATGAGTAATCCGAATCCCCGGAATTGTTTTTTCAATCATTTGCTTTAGCTCAATAAGGTGAACATTAATTGCCTTTAGGCTTTCCTCTCGCCCTTTAATTGGGATATAGGTTATGTCTATATCAACAGAATAACGAGGCATATTTTTGTGGAACAAGTTAATAGCCGTACCTCCATGTACTGCAAAATCTTTTATCCTATAAACAGAAGGCATTATTCTTATCAGAAGTGCCACTTGCCTTTTGTATAATTCATTCATATTCGTATAGTTCTTTAGGTACGGTTATCTTGTACTTAGATATATAAGTTCCATTTTCAACTAACTGAAGCTTTGAGGTACCTAATTTTATCTTGTTCGTATCAAGCGAATCAAACCAATAATGACCCGCTTTTTCTGCCATATATAGAAACATTCGTTTTACCTTCAGATTATCTGTGTTCTCTAATAAGTCCTGCATTATATCAGGACGAAGTGTTGTTAGCTGCTCCATTATATAGTACAAATCCATATATGTATATTGCTTAGGAGCCAATAACAAGCACTCAAGAAAAGCTTGTTCAGGAACGGAAGTTGGCAAGTGAGGATAATCTAAATTGAAAGAGGTTCGTTGTGGCTTTAAGAATGTTTCTGTAGAGAAGAATTTCAAAGTACGATCAAATTCTTCACTCTTCATCCATAAAGGGATAGGTTCTTTAACTGAATGTGATACGACAAGCAAAGGTTTCCCCATCGGAACATAATGATTGAAACCCGAAAGTTCCAATGCAGAATGAGCTGCAATATGGCAATTCTTATTCAACTGCCCGTTATAGCTTTCTAAAACAGAAAAAGAGTTCAACTTATCTCCTGTGCGGTACATTACCCCTTTGGACAATGAGGATAACCAACCGGAATCTCTGTATTTCTTCACAAGCTGATCGGAATATCCGTTTTCCTTTAGCCATGAAGAGAAATACAGCCCTCCCGGATTGCTCTTTTGCAATAGCTGGTTGATTTTATTTCTTTTTTCTATACCCATGATATATATCTACAATCTAAACTCAACCACAAAGATAGTGCTTTTGGCTAAAAGTTAAGCCTCAAAGTTGAAATATTTATATAATTCTAAACTTATAGTTTGGTCTTGTGCTTGTTTGCCTAAACAAATCAGAATCAGACATACTTTTTAATCTGCATAGTTACTGGCATGGTTGGGTGCTTATTCCGTTTCGTTGTTATCTGCTTGAGATTTCAATTCTTTTGCTCTTCATGTAAGATTACTACGAGTTTTTCAGAAAAGGGTGAGCGGAAAAAGATAAAGAACAAAATAAAATGATGAGAACCATTCTCTCTAAAGAAAGAGCTACTCAGAAGGAAGGTAGTTCTGGGACAGAGAAAAAGTTTTATGCGCTTAGGAAAGTCGAAGTACGTACAAAAGAAGCAAAAATTCTTTGTTTTTTCTTCAGTATACACACGGCCAATGTAGTAAGAATAATACGAAAGATGGAAAGGAAGCCGATTAAAAATATAGCATAGTATACCTAAAAACTTGGCTTTTAAAAATTTAGTCAGGAAACCATAGATATGCCGAAAACTAAGAAAAATATCATGAAATGATCAAAAGAGGATATAGATGGTTACAAAATCAGAGAAATAAGAGGGGAAAATAGCCGAAATCATAAAAGTATTGCATGACTAAATTAAAATTCATGCGATTTTTAGGTATTTACTGAATAGCCTTATGACAATTGTATTTTGAATTCATTTGTACTGTCTGCCTGCTTGCCGATAACGTTTCGACGACTTGCTGTAGTACTGGGCACAGAAATGTTTGTACAGACAACTCACTTTCAAACTCTTAAAGCACTTTTCATGGGCTAACACCCTATATTACAGAAAATCGCTTTTTAGCTGTAGTGTTTTCACTTTTCACAGTAGTTAAACACCATCTCTATGTTATACTAAATCTGTAAAAATAGATTACTTTTTCATTGCAGTCCACTTACTACCTGAAGTAAGACCTTCATATCTGATAAAGTTGTCATTAACTTTGGTAATCGAAGCGATGTTACCATTTGAATATTTCACTTCAACAATGTTCCCTTCAATACTTGTAATATTGCCTATCAACCCATTGTTCCATACTATTTGACCAGTATCAGAAGTTCCAAAAACCAATTTGCCAGTTTCTGTTTCAAACCAATTTCCGAGTAACCAAAGTGGTGTTGAAGTGCTGGTACTGGTGTTATTTGGATAACCAATAACTTGCCCAGTTGCAACATACTCTACAGACAAAACAGCCGTGTATCCGTCCATCCATGTTTCAGAACTTTGTCTTGCAACATTAATGTTTATTACATCAGTCGCATTAGGAAATTTTTTTGTTGCTTCTTGAATTAGTGCGGCTTTTGCATTGGTCTGAACATTTTCGCCTGTAATACTTTGACTGACATTCCTTGTAGTTACATTAAATGTTGCTGAAGCTGAACCAATAACTTTAGTTTGTCCGTAGATATTCCCATTACAAACTGTCATGATAAAAATAGCACTAACGATGTGTATAAATATATTCTTTTTCATTATTTGTCCCTAATTTGTGTCGGGCACAACTTTAAATCATCAATAGATATAGCATCTATTCCAAAAATCAACTGTTCCACTAATAGAATCTTGCTACTTTGAAACATGGTGAGTCTATTGGTGGAATAACAAAAACACTTCACAGACGCTAGCTATTTCGGATATTCTATTGTAAAATTTCATCTCTATTTATTGTTATCGTAACTTCGATTAGATTAATGAGCATTCATCGGTTTCTAAACTTAAAATAATAACTCAGCCATAATAAGAATGTTACAATATAGGTTATGATATCAAAAATATCATAAGTCCCACTAATTATATCATGCAATTGCATTATCTCAAGAATAAAAGGAAGTATTATTGCTACATAAAAAATTATCTTGCCAACGATTCCTGTTTTATAAAAAGCAAATTGAATTATTAGTAATGCTAAATACCACAAAAAATCTGGAAAACAAAATAAAAAAAAATATATTAATGGATTTCCATCATAAAAAATGGAGATATTGATTTTTTTTAAAAATACGCTATCCCCAAGATAGGTAAAGAGTAAGATGTCTTGCCTGCAAGTAAGATAGATAAGGCAACCTATCAAAAAAAGAATAATTGCAAATATAGGTTCATATCTTATTAATCGACTTGACTTACTCATTAGTTACTTATATTCTGCTTTTAATGTACAGGTTCTTTTCCTGTTCCATTACAGCGTTTACATGTATTCCACGTATCAAATAGGTAATACCCTTTACGCCCTTTACAAGTCTCACATGCCACTTCAGGAAATGGAGTTGGTTCTAACGTTGAAGGAGCAGAACTTGAAGGAGTAGGACTCGAAGGATAATTATTCCTAGAAGTCTGAGAGGTTGTTGCACAGCCTAAAGCAGCAACAATGAAGATCGCAAATGTTACAATCGGGAATATCGCTATAATTTTTTTTTTGCTTATCATAAAATAGTCACACCTGCTCCTTTTACAGGCTAAATTTAGAAATGTACATATAGAAAAAGCCATTGAAAAATCTTTTAGAAATAACCTTTACCGAAACATACTGCGCAGGTTTTTTTAATACTTTTTGGTAATGCTCCAGTTTCTTTATTCCCTGGAATTATTGTTTCCGTATAGCCTTTACCATTACAAGCAGAGCAAGAATTGGACGATGACGATGATCTTGAACTAGACGTTTGAGAAGTTGTTGCACAACCTAAAGCAGCAATAATAAAAATAAAAAGAGTGATAATAGGTAATAAAACCGCAAGTTTTTTATTAGCTTTTCTCATATCAAAACATTTTTTCATTTGTTTTTTATATTATAAGAGATTAGTTTTAATGAGTCATTACTTTCCATCATCAACCTTTCCAACTCCGTTACAAGAACGACATTGGCGTCTTTCTGAATCACTACCATTACAAGTACTACAATTCACTTGCACCGTTATATTCTTACTACCTGCGCCTAGACAACTTGGGCATCTTTGGTAATTCCCATTACTATTTTGAACTTCTCCTTTTCCACTACAAAGAGAGCAATTAACAGATTCCACCTTTTCTACTTTCCCATGATTACAATACGAACACGGATAAGTTAAAGGGTCAGTTCCACTACCATTGCATCTACCACAAGTTACTTGATAGGCATACACCATTGTTGCAATAGAAATTAAAATCACTGAAATTGCTAAGATTCTTTTCATTTTAATATTAGTTTTACGTCCGCTCCTTATGCAGACAAATTATATGTTACATATTTCTTAGTTTCGCTTTAATTCGCTTTGGTACTACTTCTTACTTAGAGGTGGTACGCTAACAACAATTTATATATAATACTGAATACGACGGTGTTTAGGAGTTATGATCAGCTTGTGGTAATTGTTTTTCGAACAATTTTACAAACAAAAGAGCAGAATTCAACAAGGTTATTTTAGATAACATTAAAAACCAGCAGCTTATCTATATCAAATTGTTTTCAGTAAGATTTTTTTAGAACATTCTTTTAAACATGCTGAAATACAGATATATTAAAGAAAACCACAAGAAGATTGTGTAATATATTAAAAATTTAACAGTTCTTATTTCTTTATTAGAAATACTTTTGTATCTTCGCACACGTATTAAAAATCAATGAGGTACCACCTCTAAGTAAGAGGTGGTATCTTTTTAGACAGTGTTTTATATTGCAATTATCTGAGCATTCGCATCGTCTATAAGAGATTGATCCAAAGAAGCTAAGTATATTCGGGTTGTCTTTTCATTTTCATGCCCCATTCCTTCACTTATAACTTGTACAGAAATTCCTTTGCGCAAGGCTATCGTTGCCCAAGAATGTCGAGAGACATATGAACTCAAAGGTTTTTCCAGATTTAGTAGTTCTGAAATTCGTTTGAGACGTTTGTTATAGGTTCGTAAATGACTGTTATAATCACGGTTTAGTGGGTTGTATATAGGTAGAATATAATCATCAAGAACAACCTCCTTATATCGCTCTATTATTTCTTCAATACATTTTTCTATTTTGATGGTCAAAACTTGTTTAGTTTTACTTCGGGAATAAATAAGATAGCCATTTTTTAGATTACTCTGTTTGAGATTAGCCATATCCACAAAGGACATACCTCGTGTATAAAAGCTAAACATAAAAAGGTCTCGTGCCAATTGCAAATGACTATATTCTGAAAAATCAATCCTAATTAACCTAGATATAATATCTTGATTTACGGCTCTCTTAGTTGTCTTCTCTATACCTGTGTAAACATCTTTAAAAGGATTCTTTGAGATTGTCAGACCTTTTTGCACCGCCTGATTGTAAATTCCTCTCAACGCTCGCATATAACACGAAATACTATTCAGTGAGACACCATTATTTTTTAGGTAAGTTTCATATCGTTGAATCAATACACTGTCAATTCTGTCGATTCTGATATCTTCTCCATACCGGAATCGGGAAAAACTTCTCCTTGCCGTTTCATATATTGATGCGGTTTTGGTTCGATTTTCAGACTTTAACTCCTTGATTTGATATTTTATGAAAGGAAAAAAGTAACCATTCAAAGAGTTATTAACATAGTATTCAAGCAACTCTTTAGTAGTATAGTCGCCTCGCCTTTCAAGTATGGAGATTAAATCATAAATCTGCTTGATTTCTGATTCTAATCCGTCTTTTATGTTTTGTAAATAAGATATCCTTTCGGAGTCTATGGTGTTTATTATTACTGTAGATGAACGATTATCCCACTCAAAAGACTGCAAACGAAACCTTGTTGTAATAAGCTTAGTACTACGATTATGAATTAATTGAATATAAAGTACTCCTTCCTTACGTTCAATAGTAGATTTTCTGAATTTAATTTTTACCGATGTCATATATTCTACTTATTTATTCAATTGTTTTTCTTTTAGCCTTCTCTAACTCTTTATGTGGTTTCAGTATGAGAGTCTCTTGTTTATAATTCTCATTTAATAAAAGTGCATAATCGTTCTGCTGTTTCATGCAAAAAAGAGTAAGGATAAACACCAACAATCCAAGTACAGCAATCACAAGAGAGGATTTTCTGACCTTGAAAAACTTGAAATTAAAGTGGTATCTATCCTGTTCTGATTTTGTTTCCTGTTGTTTTTTGGATTCTTGCTGTATGGCGTTTATACAAGCCAATACTCTATATATCCCTTCTGTATCTTTTTCTAACTGTTCAAGATGCCTGTGTATTGTTTTGAAATGAGAATCACAATGTGTTCCAAGCCCTTGAATATATTTTTTCAATTTCCCGATAATTTCATCTTTATTTCCCGATAATTCGGATTTTATATCAGTTAGTTCTTGTGTCGGAACAGGTACTTTTTGTTCTTTTAAATACCGATTTATTGTTCCTTCTATTTCTGATAGCTTTTCCCATAAAGCATCGTTTGATACTAATTTACTCATATTATTTTCTGTTTTTTATTGTTATTTTCTCGTTTTATCTTCTTATACCCCTACGATTTTCGGGCTTCTTTTTCTTTTTCAATGCTTGCTGACGCAAGTATTCCGCTTCATTCTCATCCTGATTGG
>NZ_JARXXA010000001.1 GCF_029892785.1 Parabacteroides sp. PH5-46 | reverse complement strand
GAATAAATACAAACAAAAAATTGCCTATATCATTTTACGGATACAGACAATTTTATTAAGTGAAAAACTTAAAGCCGCTTTTTAAGGGGTGACTAAGTATAGGGACGATAATAGAGAATACGACATTAATATCCGTTTGGATAGATTCGACCGCAAAAGCAAGTCCGACATTGAAAACCTTACTATTATCAACAACGACGGGTCGGAGATAAAACTCAAGCAAATAGCTTCCATATCGGAGAGCGAAAGCCCTTCACGCCTTGAACGCTATAACCGCATAAGTTCCGTAACGATCAGCAGTATGGTTGTAGGTCGTCCGAGTGGCGATGTGGGCGATGATGTAATGGCAACAATAGAGGGCCTCGACCTGCCGGATTCGATACAAATAAAGTATGCCGGTGATATGGAAAATCAGGAAGAAGGCTTTGGCGATTTAGGAATTGTGATGATAATTTCTTTGATATTAGTCTATCTTCTTATGGTTTTGCTTTACAACAGCTATACTCATCCGTTTGTAATTATCCTCTCCATACCGTTGGCTATTATCGGAGTATTCTTTACACTCGGACTGACAATGACTCCGCTTGGAATCATCACCATGCTCGGAATCCTTATATTAATTGGACTGGTTTCCCGAAACGGAATATTGGTGGTCGATTTTATCAATCAACAATTGGAGCAGGGTGTAGCCATCAAAGAGGCACTTCTGGAGGCTACAAGCCGCCGCTTCCGTCCTATCTTACTGACAACAATTTCTACCGTAGTCGGTATGATTCCGATAGCCATAGCTCACGAAGCCGGAGCTGAATGGAAAAACGGGCTTGGATGGGTGTTGATAGGCGGACTTATATGTTCTATGTTCCTTTCATTGGTAATCATTCCACTTGTATATTATTTGTTCTATCGTTTGCGGGAGAGGTTTAATAAGAGCAAAAACAGATTTTAGAATGGGACAACCAATTCATAATTAGTACTTCTTCCTCTCTGCGCCTCTTTCTGCAAAATATTCTTGCTTATGAGGTTTTGTATATCCCGTATCGCTGTATCACAAATCGTAGCGGTTTTTATTTAAAAACACTACCTTTGTTTGAGCGATTGATTGTTGTTTGCGGAAAATTATAGAATCATGAATAAAATAATAGGATTGCTATTTATATCTTTAGCATTGTTGACAGCTTGTAAACAAGATAAAAAAGGAGAAGGCATAACGCCCTCGAAAGCAGAAATTATATTGGAGAATATCCACAACAGAAAAAGTGTGAGAGATTATATTCCCGGCAAGGCGGTAACTGATGAAGAGCTGGATAAACTCTTAAAAGCAGGAATGGCAGCACCGTCGGGACAGAACAAACAGCCTTGGGAAATACTTGTTATTAACGAAAGAGAGATACTAGACAAACTTGCCGAAGGTTTACCATACGGTAAGATGCTGACTAAGGCTCCGATGGCAATTATTGTGTGTGGAGATACGATAAAGTCTAACTATTGGTATCTGGATTGTTCGCTGGTAAGTCAAAATATTCTCTTAGCAGCTGAAGCAATGGGGCTTGGTGCTGTATGGACTGCGGCCTATCCATACGAGGACAGAATAGCAGTGATCAGAAGCCTAATTGATATTCCTGCTCATGTAACACCTCTGAATGTGATTCCTGTAGGACATCCCAAGGGTGAGCATCAGCCCAAAGAAAAGTGGGACGACACTAAAATACATCGTAATAAATGGTGAATATCTTATCAGGCTTTTATATGTTTCTTGATTTTCTTCATCGCCCAATCATAATGACTCGATGTGGCAGAAATGCAATAACTTCCTAAGTTAGTTGTCCCGGTCCACGGAAAATACTTCTTCGTAAATAACTCCTCATCGGTAAGCGGCTCAATAAGTTTCATTACATCGGCATGACTTTCTTTCAAAAGTGTAACCGCTTCTTCCAACGGAGTTGTTTGGTGCTTCTTCCAAAACTCAACGTTCATCTGTGGATATGTTTTCCAGTTATAAGGCTCGGGCAGAAAGTTAACCATATTGCCTGCTTGATTGGAACGAAGCCAATTCAGCAATAATTGATGCCACTCATATAGATGTATCAATACATCGCGCAGGTTCCTATCTCTATCTTCAAAGGAGAATGTACCCAGCCGTTTCTTTTCCGGCATGGAATCGATCTGCTTCCACAGTTTATCAAACTGGCTGTTTGCAGCTACTATCAAATCTTGCTTATTGGTTGGTCTTGCCATATTTTGCTTTTTATTCGGGTTTGAATCACAAAAATAGTGTATTGTCCCGAGAACATAATATGTATTACCAATTATCATGAATTTGTTTGCGAATGTATTTATCATACACCTTACGAACAATAGTCATTTCTTCATCTGAAAAAGGGGGTAGGGTAGACGCTTCCGCATTCTCGATAATCTGTTTGGGAAAACATCGACCCATACTTGAGAAATTAGTACTTTAAAAGTAGAGAATCTTGTGTGTTGTCCAAGGATTATCCCCACTGTTTGTTAGAAATTTAGTAAATTTGTAGGCGAAAATAGCACAATTTCTGTCCGGGATGGGAAGGATATATCTGTCCCTTGGATGAAGATGCGAAGCAAACCCTGAAAGATAAATATCAGTTGAAATGAATATCGAAGAATTACGCAATCATTGTCTTGCAGTAAAGGATGTAGAAGAATGTACGCCTTTTGGCGAAGACGTATTGGTTTATAAAGTCATGAATAAGATGTTTGCCTTTTTTTCTCTGAATCCGAAAGACAATGAACATTTTGCCGTTTTGAAATGTGACCCCGAAAAGACGGTGCAATTAAGAGAAAAATACGTTGGTGTCACCAAAGGTTATTATGCAGGCAACAACCTGATGTGGAACTCTGTATATATTCAAAAAGATGTACCGGATGAACTAATAGAGGAATTAATCAAGCATTCGGTCGAAGAGGTTATAAAGAAACTTCCTAAAAAGAAACAATTGGAATATTCTGGAGAGACAGGCTTGTGAAGAATCAGAAGTATAACAAAGAATAAATATGAGAATAGCAGTAATAGCCCAACGGCTGAATCAAATAAAAAAGCCTTATGGAACAACTTAGAATACAGCATGACACCGCAGGTGTAGACTGGAAAACAGTTGCGGATACATTACGTGATGTCAGGATGGGATACTATGCACCTGACAAACACAATAGGGCTTTTGATAACAGCTATGCCGTGATTTTTGTATTTGATGGGGCTGTAATGGTAGGCTTCGGACGTATCTTGTCAGATGGTGAATACCAGAGTGCAATTTACGATGTTGCTGTAAATCCGGATTATCAGGGTAGGGGTATCGGCAAAATGATAGTATGTGAGCTGATGAATACTACTCCCGGATGCAACTTTATACTATATTCCTCACCAGGTAAAGAATGTTTTTATGAAAAACTGGGGTTCAGGAAGATGAAAACAGGAATGGCCGCATACCTCAGCAGCGAAACCATGCAGAAGAAAGGGTTTACTTAAAAGATAAGGTATGCCCAAAAACGCTATCGAATCCAAATCCAAAATGTGGAACCTTTGGCACGGCTGTCATAAGTTGAGTGCTGGTTGTCAGCATTGCTACGTCTACCGGGGAGATGCTAAGAGAGGTATTGACAGTAGCATTGTCACCAAAACCAAGAACTTCGATCTGCCTATCCAAAAGAAACGCAATGGCGAATATAAGATTTCTTCCGGTTCATTAGTCTATACCTGTTTCACTTCCGACTTCTTCGTGGAAGATGCTGATGAATGGCGCACGGAAGCATGGCAGATGATGCGTCTTCGGAGCGATTTGCGGTTTATGATGATTACCAAACGTATCGACCGCTTGCAAGCATCTCTGCCTGATGACTGGGGCGATGGATATGAGAACGTAACCATCTGCTGTACTATCGAGAATCAGGATCGTGCCGATTATCGTCTGCCTATTTATAAAGAAGCTCCTATAAAACATAAAATCATTATCAGTGAACCTCTCTTGGGGCGCATCGACCTCACGTCATACGATATTGGTTCGTGGGCAGAACAGGTAGTTGTCGGCGGAGAATCGGGGTATGATGCACGTCCCTGCAACTTTGACTGGGTGATGGAGTTGCGTGACTTATGTGTAGAACAAAAGGTTTCTTTCTGGTTCAAACAAACCGGAGCCAAGTTTATCAAGGATGGGAAACTGTACAATATCAACCGCCGACTGCAACATGCGCAAGCGCGCAAAGCGGGGATTAACTTCAATGCTTAAAAATGCAGAAAAAAATATTACTTTTACAGTCTATGTGTAAAGCTAAGACGGAGTCCGTGAAGTAAATAACCTTTGGCTGTCTGTCAAGGTTATCCCTCAATTCATACTCAGGCATATTCTTTATAGTGATTATTGGATGATTCAGGCAATCAGCCCGAAAGGATTTGATATAGCCAAAGGAAAGATCCGATGCTGTGATGAATTGAACAAACCGGAACATTGGAGGGATGATGAATCTGATCGATAATAGTACAATAATCAGAGGGATTCGTCCCTCTGAATTTCCTTTAATTATTCTCTTCTCCCTTATGGATTAAAACTATTGATAGTGGCCGGTTCCATATCCATGACTTCGCTGATAATCGGCAATCAATCATATATTTTTTATCGGCTCACCTATGTGAACTAAGTGGCTCACAGGGGTGACCTACTCGGCTCACCTAGGTGAACCGATATAGTTCACTAAGGTGAACTGATTAATTAATTGGTACAAAAACACAAAATAAATGCAAGTAGAACTATACTGATTTCCCTCCATTATCCAATTAAGAGAATTGCTCCGCTTGCCATAATAATATATCTCTGATCAACTCTTTGGGGAACGGCTTACTCCAGGGAAGTTGCACAGCTCCTTTCGAGGTCTTATAATCAACCAATCGTGCCTTGAACACCACGATTGCTTCTTCACCCGGATAGAAGCCAAGATGATGTTTATGTGTGGCAAAATGTGCAAGATTCTTGCCCTGTAGTTTGAATGTAGGCATTCCCCAACTGATGGTTTCCTGAAGCTGAGGAACCGTTTGTAGAATCAGATATCTGATTTCGTTTAAGCGCGCATGGGTTTCTTCGGGAGAAGCGGCAATATAAGCATCGATATCTCTTTTACCTGTTTCATTACGGATATAATCTTCCAGTCCGGTTTCTAACTTGATCGGAATTATATCACTTTTGGGCTTGTCTTCTCCGTCAACCAAAGTTGCTGTCATAGCCGCCATATTCTGTGCGGCATCAGTAGAAAAGCCGGCACTAATCAGTGTTTGTACCCACTCCTCACGCGGTATCCGATTTGGCACAACTTCCCGTTTGTAATATTTGGCGTAAACACGAGCGACGTCTTGTGTACTATAATCCTGTGGTCCGGTAAGTTCAAAAACCTTTGTGGTAAAGGTTGGATTCGTGCAAATGGAAGCGGCAAACCGGGCTATATCCTGTGGTGAAACCATCGGGATTTTCTGTTCAGGTTCAAAGAAAGTGGGTAAAATGCCATACTCTTTCACCACATCGGCGTATGCTAGCCAATTACTGAAATAATAGGCCGGACGAATAAAAGTAGTTTCGACAGGCAGATACTCAAATGCTTCCTCCAGCCAGTGCGAGATCATCAGGTTGCCCGTACCGTTTCCCAGATGAGCACCCATAGAAGACAAGCCAATAATCCGCCGGATACCTGTCTGTTGGATGGCCTTGCGGTAAGCGGCAATTATCCGTTGGCCGTCTCCAAGTACATCTTCCGAATGAAAATTCTCCGGAGTAAGCAGGAATACAGTTTCTCCACCATGGAAGGCTTTAATCAGCGATTCCGCATCAAACACATCGGCAATCCGTACCTTCACGTTTGAATCAAATATATTAGCCTTGCTCTGATTCCTTATAACGGCAGTAACAGGCATTCCGTTTCTATTCAATTCTTTTACTAATGCCGAACCTACCTGTCCGCTGGCTCCTGTAATTATATTCATATTATTGGTTCTTTTGTAAGATTACAAATCTAATAAATACTTTACTGTAATTGAGTACTTTTATCCTCAAATTAAAAAACTATTCAGATATTTACGGACTAAAAGATATCTTTATTTTATGAGTAAATACTTTGAGTTTGATGCGATTATTCAGAAAGTACCGGATATGGACGCCGCTTATGTGGAAATCCCATTTGATGTGAACGCAACCTTTGGAAAAGGTCGCGTTCCAGTCGATGCAACCTTTGACGGCGTTCCCTATCAGGGAAGTTTGGTAAGAATGGGAACTCCCGGCCATATTATTGGCATACGAAAAGATATACGTAAACAAATCGGTAAGCAGCCCGGCGATACTGTTTCTGTTACTATAAAGGAGCGAGAATGATATGAATTTAAAATAACTGAAGTAATTATGGATAATAACAAAGTGTACAAAATGTCTTTCGCCCGTGTATATCCGATGTATGTTCAGAAAGCAGAGAAAAAAGGTCGGACAAAAGCGGAAGTAGACGAGATTATTTTCTGGCTGACAGGCTACGATAAACAGACGCTGCAACAACAGATTGATAATAACAACGATTTTGAGACCTTCTTTACCCAAGCACCCCGGATCAATCCGAACGCTTCTAAAATTACCGGAGTTATCTGCGGCTATCGGGTGGAGGAAATTGAAGAGAAACTGATGCAGCAGATTCGCTATTTGGATAAATTAATCGATGAATTAGCCAAAGGAAAGGCTATGGATAAGATATTAAGAAAGTAATGTTATGACACCAAAAGAAATTCTTGAAGAGTGGATAAGGTTGTTCAATGCAGCAGAAGCAGAGAGTATTGCCGAACTCTATCATGATGATGCCGTGAACCATCAGGTAGCCAACGAACCGATTATTGGCAAAAAAGCGATTAGAGAGATGTTCCAGTCTGAATTTGCTACAGCCGAAATGGTTTGTATTCCCGAAAACCTGTTTGAGGATGGCGAATGGGCTATTCTCGAATGGCGCGACCCGCTGGGATTACGAGGCTGCGGTTTCTTCCATATTACAGACGGAAAGATTAAATTTCAAAGAGGGTATTGGGATAAACTATCGTTCCTACGCCAACATGGCTTGCCGATACCAGAGTAAGATTTTGAGGGAAATCGGTTATACATTGATTTAGTACAAAATTTCTATTTATTTCATTCGTAATTTTGCGAATTACAAATCTATTCGTATATTTGCGAACTGAAAATAATTAAGTAATGAAAAAACAAGAACTTACAAAGGAACAGGAACAAATGGCACGATTTGCTAAAGCAATGGGGCATCCTATACGGATTGCAATACTCCAGATGCTTGCCAACCAGACATGTTGTTTTCATGGAGATATGTCAGAGCTACTACCTATTGCGAAAAGTACCTTATCCCAGCATTTGAATGAACTGAAAGATGCTGGATTGATACAAGGAGAAGTTGCACCTCCGACAGTTAAGTACTGTATCAACCGAGAAAATTGGGCTTTGGTGAAAAAAATGTTAGGTGGATTTATAGAAAGTGTAGCTACTTCAAAAAGTAGCTATTGATAGCTATTTTTTTTGGCTTTAATGTTCGTATGTTTACGAATTACAAACAATTGATTTAAATATACCTAAAATGGAAATAAGAAAAGTAACATTGGACGATGCCCGTAGGATTTGCGAAATATATAACTACTACATAGAGAATACGGCTGTAAGTTTTGAAACTGTTCCTGTTTCGGAAAAGGAAATGAAAGAACGTATCAAAGGAATAATTGATTCGGGATTTTCTTATTATGTAGGCGAAGTAGAGGGCCATATCGTTGGATATTATTATGTCCATAAATGGAATAACAGATGTGCTTATTCATCTACAAAAGAGGTTACAATTTATTTAGATAAAGACCAAACCGGAAAAGGGTTCGGCACAATGCTATATGAGCATTTATTCCAAAATTTAGATAAAGAAAATAGCCATGTATTAATTGCCGGAATCTGTATTCCCAATGAAGGTAGTGTGAAGTTGCATGAGAAATTCGGATTCAAACAAGCTTCCCACATGAAAGAAATTGGTTGGAAACTTAACCAATGGCAAGATGTCGGTCATTGGCAACTTATTATTAATAATAAAAGGACAAACTAACATATCACTAACCAATAAAAAGATAAAAGATGAAGAAATCTATTTTAGTAGGATTTTTAGCCATATTGCTGGCTGCCTGCGGTGGTAACACACAGAAAAACAATGAACAACCTACAGGTACCGAAACAAAAGGACAGATGGTGGATACTTCTGCTGTGAACGTTTATTATTTCCATGGCAAACAACGTTGCAAAACGTGTATTGCGGTAGGCGATCTGACAGAAAAGACTATAAAGGAACTTTATACGGATAATCCTCATGTGAAATTTATTGAAGTAAAAACAGAGGAGGAACAAAATGCTTCACTTGTAGAGAAATACGAAGTAACCTGGAATGCCCTCATAATTGCTAAAGGGAATAACCATATCGAAATAACCAAAGAAGCTTTCGCCAATGCTTTGAACAGTCCCGAAAAGCTTATTGACCTTATCAGAACCGAAGTCGATAAAAGGTTATGATGGATTATTTACAAAACCTTGCTGACGGATCGAGTTGGCCGCTACTAACGGCCTTTGTTTTAGGCTTGATGACAGCTATCAGTCCTTGCCCGTTGGCAACGAACATTACCGCAACTGCTTATCTGAGTAAAGATATAGGAGTGAAACACCGTGTATTGTTCAATGGCTTATTCTATACACTTGGACGGATGTTTACTTATACGGCGCTGGGACTTATCTTTTATCTCGGAGCAAGCCAGTTCCAGGTAGCACGTCTATTACAAAATATCGGTGGTCTGTGGTTGGGTATAGCACTTATTGTTATCGGGATTCTGATGCTCGATATAATCAAGTGGAATATTCCGGCAATGGGAAAACTGACTTCTAGACTCGAAAAGAAAGAAGGGAGGAAGAGTTACCTCGATGCGTTTCTGCTCGGATTACTCTTTGCTCTTGCTTTCTGTCCATACAGCGGTGTACTTTACTTTGGAGGTTTGATTCCTCTGACTATTGCAAGCCCGTCGGGATTGCTACTTCCTCCGGTATTCGCTATTGCAACAGGGCTTCCGGTCATAGTCATAGCATGGCTGTTGGCATACAGTGTCAGCAATGTCGGCAAGTTCTATAATAAAATGAACATCTTTCAAAAATGGTTTAAGCGTATAGTTGCAGCCGTATTTATTCTGGTTGGGATTTATTATGTCGTAATAAGTATTTAGAAATAAATTTAATATATCAAAGTATGGAAATTATCGTATTAGGTACAGGTTGTGCCAAATGTAAAACAACCTATGAAACAGTAAAGAAAGTAATCGAGGAAAACAATCTGGACGTAAATCTCTCCAAGCAGGAAGATATTATGGAAATCATGAAATATAACGTGATGTCCTTGCCTGGAATTGTTGTAGACGGCGAAGTAAAGATCAAAGGTCATGTGCCTTCCGAAAGCGAAATCCGCAAGTTGTTAGGAGTATAATATACTACGAATGGAAACTAAAAAAGAGTTGAAAATCCTATTCTGGATGGTCGCTGTCTTCGCAGCGGTATTTTTCCTGCCGCTGGGAAGTGAACGTTTTATGACAGCGATTGATGCTACGCTCGACTTATCGAAATGGTACGCACAGGAACATGTTGTAATGTGTCTTCTGCCTGCTTTTTTCATTGCAGGTGTGATAGCCGTCTTTATCAGTCAGGGCGCGGTATTGAAATACTTCGGAGCCAATGCAAAAAAATGGTTGTCTTATACGGTTGCTGCCGTTTCTGGTGCGATATTGGCGGTATGCTCCTGCACCATTCTCCCGTTATTTACCAGTATCTATAAGCGTGGGGCAGGATTAGGACCAGCTATTGCATTTCTCTATTCCGGCCCGGCGATCAGTATACTATCGATCATTCTTACATGGCGTATCCTCGGAACAGAGATGGGCGTTGCACGTATGATCGGTGCGATTCTCTTTTCTGTCATCATCGGTTTGGTAATGGCTTTTATCTACCGGAAAGAAGAAAAGGCAAAAAAGGAAGAACAGATGAATATAACAGTTCCTCCGGCTAAACGCCCGATGTCGCAAACGATGTTTCATTTCTTCACATTAGTTTTGATACTTGTCTTTGCGAATTGGGGGGCTCCGGCTGCGGATGATACGTCAAGTGTTTGGTTTTATATATTCACCTATAAATGGTATATCACAGGGATATTAGCTCTTATGCTTGCTTATTCGCTTATTGCCATTCTGAAGATTAAATGGCAGTGGGTTGTAACGGGAGTTGTTGTTACGACAGCTTCGGCCGTATTAGCCAGCCTGTTTATACCGAACCCGAAACTGGTTCCGCTCGTGCCTATGATAGTCGGTATCGCCTCACTGTCGCTTATGACGCTACGGGATAAACGTGACCCTGAAAACCGCGAATGGACACTTTCGGCATGGGGATTTGCCAAGCAGATTATGCCACTCTTGGCTATTGGTGTAGTAACGGCAGGTTTCCTGCTTGGCTCTACCCACGACAATACCGCGATTGCGGGTGTAATACCCAATGAATGGATTGAGTGGGCGGTTGGCGGAAACTCCCTCTTATCTAATTTCTTCGCCAGTTTTACAGGAGCATTTATGTATTTTGCTACCCTTACAGAAGTACCGATCATTCAAGGATTACTTGCTTCCGGTATGGGGAAAGGCCCCGCGTTGGCTTTGCTGTTGGCAGGCCCTTCGCTTTCCTTGCCGAATATGCTTGTTATACGAGGTGTGATGGGGACGCAAAAGACCATTATCTATGTAACCTTGGTTATTATCATGGCAACGATCTCCGGTCTTATTTACGGAACATTTTTTTGATTACATATCTATCTTCACTTCAATAAAATAAAAGCAAAACAATGAATCAAAGATCATCCTTAGGTAATAAATTCTATATTATAACAGGAGGACCAGGGGTAGGGAAGACCACTTTGTTGAATGAGCTGAAAATTGAGGGTTATGAGGTAATACCCGAAGCCGCAAGGGATATCATCAATGAACAGGTAGATAGAGGAGGAGTGGGGATTCCTTGGAAAGATAACAGTCTTTATACAGAGCTAATGCTTCATCGTTCTGTGGAAGATTATATGACTGCAAAAGCCCGTCAGCACACTAAAGCCGTTTTCTTTGACAGAGGAATCCCCGATTCTTTATGTCATTGGGTGATGAGTGGGAATCCGATTACCGAAGAAATGGAAGAGGCTGTCCAAAAGTGCAGGTATGAAAGTATTGTGTTTATACTCCCTCCCTGGAAAGAAATATACTGTACGGACGAAGCCAGGAAACAGGATTGGGAGGAAGCAGAATACACCTATCATAAGATGGTGGAAATCTATGAAAGCTATGGTTATCAATTAGTCGTTGTACCCAAAGATACTCCGGAGAATCGGAAACGTTTTATTTTGAACCATATTTATGATGTTGAATGATATCCTCCTATGCGTCTGATTTATGAAAAATATCAATAACTTTCAATCAAATTTACCTTATTTTGAAAATGAAAAGCGATTATTTGCAATTCTATAAATAATAATGTTTTGTTTTGGATTATTACCTTTAGGATTTCCAGGGGTTTTATATTATTATATGTTGAAAAATAAACAGTTATAATATTCATTTATTCTATAATTTGTTTCATTGTTACAATTTTTCTTATATATTTGTACATAAATCTAATTTGTTACTGTGTTTAATCGTTAGTGAGGCTGGACAAGTGCAAATTTAAGTGTGATTTCTATAATATCCATTTGTGTTGATTTGAGCAATAAAAACAAATACTTTGAGTCGAAAAATCACATATATTATTGGATGTATCATCGCGTTGGTGAGTTTTATTAGCTGCATAAAAGATGATACTAGTGGCTGTTCATCCAAAGGACATTTACCTGTAGATGTGGCCATCCATTGGGATGATATAGCCGATGATAGTAAGACAACTCTTCCTAAAGACATGACTGTGCATTGGTATCCGACAAAATATTCTCTTATCTCCTCCGATATGGGTTTATATGGTGGGCGAGAGTGGCTTGATCCTGATATCTACGATGTGATGTGTATGGATTTTTCAGGAAACTCCAATCTTGCTTTTCGAAGTGATGGTACGCGGGAAGACTTTGAAGTCTATAATATCCGTATGACAAGTACATACAATGAATTGGTCCCTCCACTTCCCGGTGGCGAGACAACCGTAGCGGAAGCATATCCCTATCAATTTTATATAGATAGCCGTTCACAAAATATTACGGTTAATACTCTGTCTAAAGACACGGTTAAGGTAGATTTTTATCCCCAGAATGTGTTGAGAGAATTTACTTTTTTAATATATGATGTAGCGGGAGCTCAAAACGTGAATAAAAATAGTGGTGCTATATCCGGTATGTCGGGTTCCTATTTCCCGGCAAACGGTCGGTTGGCTTCTACACCTTCCACGATATTGTTCTCTCGTGTGGATACTATTCACAACGCTCAAACCAGTTCGCGCTGGACGGAAGAAGAGAAAGCTCTCTTTGCTGCTAAAAACTCCCATTGGGAGGATACTGATACGCTTGTAGGCTGGACGCGTGACTGGATAACCGGTAAGTTCGTTACTTTCGGACCTCTTGATACAGAAAAAAATCGATTTCGCCTGACAGTGGAAGCCTACAGCAAGGCCAACAACCAATACCACGGCTCGTGGGGATACTGGCATGGCGAATGGGAAAATACCGTTGCCGAGCAAATCCGGAACGCGATGGGTGAACACGGGACACTGGAAGAACAGTTAGCTTGGCGGCAACGCAACGGTGGATATGACATTATACTTTACAACGATCATCGCCTGATTATACCTAATGGTGACAATGGCGACAGTGGCAGCAATAAGCCTTCAAACGGTGGCTTTATGGTAAATGTAGATAACTGGGGTGATATAATAGACATACCAATGGGAAGAAACGCGCGTAACAGTGCCTCTCTTGCTCCGAAAACGCGTGCGACCGTAAATACATATGCCACCATTCCCGACTTTGTGGTGAACGGGGTACATACCGATGGCAGCGACTGGTCGTTTATTTTCCATGAACAGTATGTATACAAACCCGAAAGCGGCTTGATATGGGATTATCAACCCACAAAATACTGGCCACAATCGGGTACAGTTGATTTTTACGCCTATGCCCCCGCAGGAGTGAAAAACTTAGTGAAAGGACTTAATAATAATGGCGACAATAGCAATCCTCCTGTTATTGAATATACAATGCCATACAAGGAGTACGAAGAACCGCCCTACGGAACCGGCGAGCCGACCGCTCCTCTGGTAGTAGACGACAAGCAGGATGACTTGTTGGTAGCGGTAGAACGTCTCTCAGCACCGCAAACGGATGCTGTTACGATGCACTTTCGTCATGCTTTCAGCCGGGTAGTCGTAAAGGCAAAGACCGAGCAGAATTACAGTAATTATCGTGTAAAGGTAGTACGCCTGGATTTGCGCAATGTTTATACAAGCGGTAAGCTGAAACTTGATAACAGTTCAAGTTGGTCTGAGCAGGCAGACTTGGCTAACTATCGTTTCAACCTGTTGGCACCCGCAGTAACTGTAGAAAGTGAATACACCACGCTGCTGAACGATAATGACGGTATATTCGTTATCCCGCAGGTAGTACCAAGTGGAGCCGAAATATATGTAGAATATGATATTTATACGGTCTCGTCTACAGCCGGTGAGCAATATCATACAACGGTAAAAAAACAACTACCCCTTGCTTCCGGACTCACCTTTAATATAGGTAAGCAATACCAGTTACAGATACCATTGAATATAGATAACCCATAATAATAAATAACCCATAAATATTAATAACCCAGTAAATTAGAACGATTCGGAAAATAATTTTATTTTAAATTCAAAATCATGAGACAAAAAATCATTTTAGGAGTCTCCCTTCTGGCGATAGCCGGAATGTGGACAGGATGTTCAAATGAAGAAGATGCAACCACCTTCTCTACACCCAAAGACGCTATTTCATTCCGTACGCAAGGTGGTATGCCGGAATCCAGAGCGACAGAAACGACAAAAGACCATGTAGATGCTTTTGTAGTGTATGGTGCTGATACTGATGCCAGTAATAATACGACTACTCTTTTTGATGGTGTAACTGTTGCACGCCAGGCTGGTACTGATAATTTTGCCTATAGCCCTATAAAGTATTATAGTGAAGGTGCTACAACTGCTGATTTTGTTGCGTATTCGCCTGTAAGTAAAAAGATAACAAACCCGGTAACGGCTTTTACAGGAACCGTGAGTTTTGATTATGAGGTAGATGTTCCTGTCGCTACAGGTAAAACGTCCCAAGAAGACCTATTGATTGCGGGTACGCATGTAGATCCAGTTTCAGCTACGGTATCACTTGGTTTCAAACATGCTCTTTCACGCATATTCGTGAAAGCTACAAACGCATTGAGTGAAACTGTTGTGATCAAAGGACTAACACTAAAAAACCTAAAGTCAACAGGGAAAATTAGCAGTTCTTCCACCGCATGGACATGGGCTTGGAGTGATCAGAATGATCCAATTGATTACGTCTATGTACTTGCGCCAACAGGTGTTGCTGTACAACCTGTTGTTGCCCCATCAACGCCAACACCAACTCTTGTCACTTCTATGGAGCAAGGAATGATGGTGCTGCCACAAAAGACTGTAAATCCCTCTAACGATCAAACATTCGATACTGGCGACTTCGCCCTTGAAGTAGAGTATGATGTGGCAAACCTTACAAGTCAAAAAGCGTATGTTTTACTTCCGGATGAGTATGAATTTAAAATGGGTAATCAATATGCTATAACGGTAGCGTTTAATCCGACTTCTATTCCTAACTTGATTGAAATCACCTTTAATATTACTGTTGCTGCATTTGAAAATGATCCAGACGGAACATATCCTGTAACTCCCTAATAAGTCTTTAAAGGTTCTTTCTGCATAAGCAGTAAAAGACTTGAAAGATATACCCATACGTCCTTGATTGGACGTATGGGTACAAAACACTGTGTAAAATTCGTTTGACAATGGAAAGTAAGGAACACCTATTTAAATATATATGTAGCCTGCGATTGTGGTTGTTTACCGCTTTGCTGATTGTTTCGCATGGTTTTATACAGGCACAACAAATTGTAATTACTTATGACAACCCAAATTCAGCTCCCGGAGCGAGTTCTTCAGGTAACTCAGAACCAAGTGCTGCATACGCTTTTAGTGCCCAGATTCCTGTAAGCGCTAACGCTGTAACAGGAAAAGCATACGGTGGTGGTGGTGGTGGCGGCAGTAGAGGTTCTGGATCGGTTTACCATGCTGGTGGTGGCGGCGGTGGTGGTTATATAGAAAAAATATTCGGAAATATTACGGGTTTTGCTTTCGGACAAGTTGGTGCAGGGGGGAAAAGAGGAGAGCTCAATGGTCTATCTGGAGGCCCCGGTAGTCCCGGCTCACCAAGTCATATCTCATTTGGAGGTATTACCATTACTGCTAATGCTGGTACTGCCGGCACCAACAACGGAAATGGGCAAGGAGGAGGAACTTCGGTAACTGATGGAACTGCGGATTATTCCCAATCTGGCACGAATGGTCAAAATTATGGTTCCGGCAATGGTGGTGCTGGTGGAAATAGCGGAGGTTATCCTGACTATGGCGGTGGTGCCGGTGGTGGATATCCAACAGAGGCTTCTTCAGGTTATAATGGTTATAATCCGGGTGGCGGTGGCGGCGGTGGTCGAGCTAATATTATTACTCCCAGTCCTGGTGGGCATGGTGGTGGCGGACGGGTTATCCTGTCGTATACTATCAGTGAACTTACTGTTTCCTCCTCAGAAACCAGGTGCCAGGGTAGTAATATAACCCTTACGGCCTCTTATGGTACGGAAATGAACATTACTATGCAGTGGTATAAAGATGGCGCGCTTATTCCCGGTGCTACAGAGACTACATATACCATCTTCGATGCTCAGGTAGCTGATAATGGTAGTTATACCGTCAAGGCAACCTATAATATTGATTACTCCTCTGCTACCAAGGTTACAGGAAGTTCGCTTCCAAGCGGTTTGTCGGTTTCCGGTACCAGCCTTGTAGGAACTGTTACTTCCTCTCCATATAATCTAACAATTAGTCCTATTCCGGTTATATCTAGTAGTAGCTACATTGCTTGTAGTGGTGAAAACATAAATTATACACCTTCGTCCGCTATGAATATTATTCCTGTGGGGACAACGTATTCGTGGAAGGTGAATTCAGTTACAGGAACAATAAACCCAGCTCCCTCAGATGGCTCGGGTAGTAGTATCAACTTAGGAGCATTTACTAATAATACAGCCGGAAACACTACCGTAGTTTATGATGTTACACCTAAAACAACCGCAGGCTGTGAGGGCACACCCTTTACTTTTACTGTTATTGTCACTAATGTTCCTACTATACTATCTACTCAATCAACTGTTTGCAGCGGTGATACCCTGCATTTGTGGTTGAACAACCCTGTCGGCGGAACGTATAGTACTTCTGATGAAAGTATTGCATATGTAAATCCTACTACCGGAGTGCTTCATACTGATGTGGAGCTCATAAACGGTATTCCTACTCTACGTCCTTCTCACAGTGTCAACGAAGGCAAGGGAGGTACTGTTACCATTACTTTTACGACCAGTGGAGGGTGCACCACAAAAAAAGTGATAACCGTAAAACCACGTGTGAAGACTCCACGTACTCGCTGGGATTTCAATAGCATTTGTCCTGTGGACGAAGAAACAGTAGCGCATACCAAACAAGATTCTCTGAATATTGCTACTCCGCTGAATCCTGGTGGTGTTTATTTTGCTAACCACATTGTATGGGATTCATTAGTAATAAACAGCGGGAATAAGAATATTGACTTGTCACAAATAATGTGGTATGCCGATGCAGCAAAGACTACCTTTATTCGTCAGGGAGGAACGGCTTCACCGGCAGTGGGTTCGGGAGGGCAGATGGCTAACTTCTGGCAAAACAAAGCGCACACATCAGAAACGTATTGGGCTACTATAACGCATCCAGACAGTTGTGAAAGCCGTCCCATTCGTGTTACAGTTCATATTTATGATAATCCTGAGCAGATAGGTATTACTGATTTAATAGGCTATGTGCAGCCGTCGGGCACCTCTCATCTCGATTTATCGGATTATCTCAACCTCAACCTTGATGAGTCGGAGCAGCTGTTATGGTACACCCAAGCAGACACGGCCGCTACGAACAGAATAGAGGAACCTCCGGCACTTGACCCTACACAACCCATAAATATAACTTATTGGGTTGTTAAATCAGACGTATACGGTTGTCGTTCGTTAGCTACGCCATTCCGTATATGGCTTGTTCCCATGCCTAAAATAACGATTAAACCCGATACGCTTGTTTGCCCGGGAGAGTCGGTAAATATCAGGGTCAATATTACCGACGGTACGGCTCCTTACAACTTTAAAATAAGCAATATGGCTACGGGAGCCGTTGATTCTAAAATAAATTGGAATGATGATACGTATTCATTCGCTACCAATTCGCTGGTTAGTGTTACCCGGCGCATAACCGAATTTACCGATGCTCATAGCTTGCGGGTTACTTATGAACCGTATGGTTTACGTGTTCCTGAAACGGGTTATTTTTCCCAAAATACATTATCTGTAGTAGTAACCGAGATAACCAGTATAAGTCCCGCTTCAGGTCCTACTACCGGAGGTACCTACACAGGCAATCCCGATACTCCTGTCAACCCCAATGGTACAGTAACCATCAGTGGAAGCGGTTTCAAGCCGTTTGACGATTCTATTGTATCGTTGATTACTTTTGATGGTACGCCTGCAACAAACATAACGGTAATAAACGATGATACAATCACTTGTACTCCTCCTGCTCATGTATCCGGCTATGTTACCGTATCCGTAACGGCTGGGTGTGGAACCACATCGTTTACAAATGGTTATTATTATGAGCCTATCAATATTTCCGTGCTTGAACCCGCTTACGCACCGGTAACCGGAGGGACACGTATTACTATACGGGGAACAGGCTTGCTGGCAGCGTCGAAAGATTGGACTTCGGTAGAGGTTACCCTTGCCGGTGTGCCTGCTACGGTTGAATCCGCAAACAATACTGTAATTGTATGTATAACAGGTCCGTCCGATTATTCATTGTTGGATACAATCATTATTAATAACGGTAGCGAAATACGCAAATTTCCGGAAAGATTTACATATTACCCGGTAGAATTTATTGAAAACGGTAAGTGGAGTGAGCCTCAACGATGGAAAACGCATACGGCCGACCATATTCTTCCGTATCCCGGTGCGCGGGTTCATATCAAAGCAAATTGTTTGCAAGATATCACTGTGGATATGGACAGCATTACGGTACATCCGTCAAAAGCCTATACACTCAATAATAATACGATACTTGAAGCCAATGTATTTACGCTGAAAGAGAATGCTTCTTTCCTCAATAACCATCCCAATAACGGAAATATGCAGGCCGTGCAGCAAAATGTAGAACATATACTGGCCAAAGGCCGTAATTGGTATGTAAGCAGCCCTGTTAAGAGCAATGTGACAACCCCTACGTATATATATCCTACCCTTGGCAAAGATGTATCAGGTAACGACCTGACAGGATGGCGTATGGAGTCATACAACGAAGCTCAGCATGCCTGGGTGAGAGAGGATAAAAACAATCCTTTTGTTTCTGGTTTGGGTTATACAGCCTATTCCGAAAATGCTAACATAGCCGTAAAATTCTCAGGAGAATATACGGATGGCGATCAAACAACACCGTTTAATGTAACTCGCCAAAACGATGAACATGCCAAAAGTGGCTTTAACCTGGTGGGTAATCCTTTCCCTTCGTATTGGCATTGGACATCCGAAATTGCGCAGCAGTCCAATCTGTACAGTACGATATGGTATCGTACCTGGGTAGGCGGTGTGTATGAATTCTGGTCATACAATGCATCGGGTGATGTGGCAGTAGCACCTAGTTGGATAGACGCGACACCTACCGGTTCTTATTCGTTGGGCTACATACCTCCCATGCAGGGCTTTTGGGTACGACTTAAAGAGGGAGCCACTTCAGGGATACTGACTTTCAGTAATACAGGTCGCACACATTCCGATCATGCTAGTAATATGCTGAAATCTGCAGCAGAAGAGAATAATACGGAAAGCCGTCCGCTGCTGCGTCTTGTGGCTGGTAATGACAAAAGACTAGACGAAACAGTAATATATGCCGAGCGGGAAGCTACAACGGGATTTGACACGTATGACAGCGATAAATGGTTTGTTGATCAGGGGGTTGAAATATTTACCTTGCCGGATTCTTCTACGCGCGGATTGGTGATAAACGGACTTCCCGAAATTGTAGACAAAACGGAGATACCTCTTGGCTTCCAGGCGGATGAAGACGGAATATTCAATTTCCACGCGAAAGAAATACTGAATTTAGACAGCTTGGATGTGTTCTTGTATGATAAATGGCGTAAGGAAGAATGTAACCTTCGCGATGGCGATTATAACTTCACGGCGAGCAGCACGTTGATTACCGATCGTTTTAGCATCATCTTCCGAACTGCTAATGCAACAGATATTGAATCAGTACCGGAAATTGATACCAAAACAGATGGCAATATGCTGATTTATGCCAATAAGAGCGGACAGATGATTGTATTATTACAGCTCCCCGGAGAAGAAGAAAGAAAGGTGAATGTGTCGGTATTCGATATCATGGGACGTAAACTAGCCGAACAACCTGTAATAGTAGGTCAACGAACCACCCTGAGCGGAACCTTCCTGAAGGGTATATATGTGGCACGTGCCGGAAAGCTAGCTGGCAAAATAATGGTCGGTAGATAAATTAAGTATTGGATCAATTGAACCACTCTTTAAATTCACCAACTCTTGATTTCGTTATTAGGATTTTATCCTTTGGCTGTACAATGAGATTGACTGATAGTCTGCCGTTGAACCAGTAATCGATATCTGTTACTGCGTCTTTGGCGATAATGTATTGTCGGTTGGCACGGAAAAAATGTTTGGGGTCCAAACATTCTATCAATTCTTCTAGTGTGTAGGGGATGATGAAGGAATCGTTCTTTTTAGTAGTTGCTTTCACAACTCCGTTGTCTATATGGAAGCAGGCGATGGATTCTGTGGCTAATGGCAGAAGCTTACTTCCTTTATTGGGTATCAGGAAGTAGTTTTTATATTGTTTTTGTTGGCTCATTGACTCTATCAGTTGGGCTAAAGAGGGGTTTTCGGACTGTTTATTTTCTGTCAGCAAATCCAGTTTCTCCATTGCTCTTTGAATATCTTTCTCGCCAATGGGTTTGAGCAGGTAGTCGATGCTGTTTACTTTGAAAGCGCGAAGCGCATATTCGTCGTAAGCAGTGGTAAAGATTATTGGACAGGTTATCAGGATATGTCCGAATATCTCGAAGGCAGAACCGTCGGCCAGGTGTATGTCCATGAAGATAAGCTCCGGCATAGGGTTGGCACGCAGCCATTTGATGCTTTCAATAATAGAGTCGGTTATACCTATCATCTCGCATTGAGGGGCAACGTCTGTCAATAAAGCTTTCAGGTTGTTTACAGCCGCCCTTTCGTCTTCAATTATCAGTGTTCTCATGGTTGTTATCCGGCTTTATTAGGTGGATACTGACACAAAACAAGTTGTCTGTATTGTCAATAATGACTTCTTTATCAAAGAGCAGTTGATAGCGCTTTACCAGATTATCCAGTCCGATACCGGTACCCGTACTGTTTGTCAGTTTGGGTTGTATCCGGTTGCAGACGTGCAACATACCGTCTTCACTTGTTTTTATGCTGACTTTCAAGGGATGGCGACTACTGATTTCATTGTGCTTCACGGCGTTTTCTACCAAAACCTGTAACGACATGGGTGGAAGCAGGTAGCTATTGAAACGCTTATCGGTTTCTATTTCAAAGATAAGCGTGTCTTCATAGCGCATTTCGAGCAGGAAAGTAAATCCCTCGATAAATTCCAGTTCTTCGGCAAGAGTGGTTTTCTGCGAATCATTTTCTTGAAGCATATAACGCAATACATTAGACAATTCCTGCGTGTAATTCTGCGCTTTAACAGGTGCTTCGCGTATCAGCGACCGCAAAGTATTCAAGGAGTTGAACAGCATATGTGGATTAAGCTGGCTTTTGAGTGATTCGTACTGGCTCAGGATGTTTTCCAGTTTTAACTGCTGGTTCTCCAACAGTATTTTTTGCTGTCGGCGGGTAATATAAATAATGTAACAACTACCGGTAACTACACCCGAGATAATGAAATCACGGATGGGGTGAAGGTAATGGTGAACCGTGGATTGTACGGCCAGTATGTCGAAAGACTTATGTAAGTGGTAGAATATATTACTCAAAATAGTACTGGCCATCCAGCATGTAAGAAAGGATAATACAAGATTTTTCCAGCCTATCTTTGCCGTTGTTTTATTGAAGTGAAAAACAACAGTATTCAACCAAAAAAGAAAAAGAAGCGCCAGAAAAGAAAAAATAATTTCATTAACAACTTCTAATGCCTGAATACCTGGAAATACATTATGATTTTCAAACTTACCCAACAGGTCTATCACCTCAGGTATATGGATAAGAATACTTACCCCCACCGATATGATAGCCAGTGACAGTTTGTATTTATTCCCGTATTTGTTTCCGGCATCTTTCATAGGAAACAAAAGTAGTTATTTTTGCACAATCCTTGCATTAATGTACATGCCCGGACGAAACAATTCGTTATTTTCCATTACTTTGGCATACACTTCGAGCGAGCGGTTGATGTTGTCTACCGATTGCCCTACGGAAATAATTTCGCCGCTAAACACATCTTCTCCCATGCCGTTGACTCTGAATTCGATGCGTTTACCTATCCTTATTTTGCCCAGATCTTTTTCATACGCTACGAGTTTGATAAGTATATTATTTTTATCGATTATCTCGCACAAAGGTTCTCCGGCTGTGATATGTTTGCCCATATTCATTTGCAGGTTGGAGATATAGCCGCTTATCGGGGCGCGAACTTCGAGCAGCGGCTCGATACCCTTGCTGTTTAATGATGAAGCAGATACGCCCAGCATACTTAGTTGTGCGGCAGCGGCATCTTTCCGGCTTTTCATAGACAGATAGTCGGCCTTGCTTTGCTGGAACTTCTTTTGAGAGGCCGCTTCTTCTTTCGAAAGTATTTCCTGGCGTTTGTATTCCGCTTCCAAAAATTCGCATTGCGCGGCAGCATCCAGATAGCTCTGTTGTAGGTTGATAAATTCTGGATTTTCAAGGGTTGCCAGCAGTTCTCCTTTTCGGACATATTTACCCGGAAGCAGTGAAGTATTCTTTACTATCCCATCGATGGACAGAGTAACAGATGCCTGATGTTGGGGAGAGAGGATAAGAGTACCGTTGAATACCGCATCCTTCCCCAGGGATGTAGCGGATGAAACAGCATCAAGCTCTTCTGAGTCCTTGGTTTGAGGTTCAACTTGTACGACTTCAGGCTTGGGCTCGGCTACCTGCACGGTAGTTTCATTTTTCGGATTGCTGCATCCGCTTATGAGTAACAGAGCAGCTATGGGGATATAAATTGCTTTCATTATTTACTTATTAGTTATTATATAATTCATATTCCAAAGCAGATATGTTATATTGATATATCATTTCTATATACGACTGTTTGATATCCAAAGCGCTATTCATACTTTGTATAAAATCGCTGATATCCGTTTCACTATGCTTCCATTGAAGTTCGGCGGAATGTATCATGGCATCGGCTTCGGGTAATGCCGAATTCTCAAAAAAGCGGATACTTTCATCATACCTTCGCAAGTCGGTTTTCAGCTCATATACTTTGTTTTGGAGTTGCCGAATATTATCTTCGGCCTCGTACTTTGCTATGTAGGCATTATACCGAGCCTGTTTCACCCGGCTTCCCTGTGCATTGAACACAAGGGGGATGGATATTCCTACAGTCCATGAGTTTAATCCTTTATCAGGTAAGATATTTTGTCGCTGATACCCTACGTTAAACTCAGGAAAAAAACGGCTTTTTTCTACTTTTACCTGTGCTTCGGATTCAAATACTTTGCTGTTGAAATAAGAAAGGTGGGCATGGGATAATTCCGAACCTATGATATCCGTATCGTACTTAGCCAATATCGTATCGGCAGGAACTACCGGAACATCGGAATAGCAAACCCATTGCAGACGGGCAGCTGCTACCTTAAACTCTTCTTCCGCCTGAAATACTTTATTCTTCATGGAAGCCGCTAACGTAGATGTCATGTTTTTTTCGAGTAAAGTGATTTCGCCCTGACGGTATCGCAACTCGCCAGTACGGAGAAGCATTCCAGCCAGTTCGCTTTGCTCGTTCAACATTTGTTTTTTATGCCAGGTATATTGATAATAGGCCCAGGCACGTTTGGCTTCGGCAATCACTTCTTTTTCTACCATATCACGGTAAAACGTACTGCTATTTACCTGATGTTTTACAAGCGAGTTTTTATAAAAGGGAGTAACGAATGAGCCTAAGGATTGGGAGATGTCTAATTGACGGTCGCTTCGGGTGGTTCCGTTGAGCTGCCCCCAGGAATAATCAAAGCTGGTAGTTCCCAAGTCCCACGATTCGCCCCGGGCTGCTTTGTTTCGTTCAATCGCGCCAGCAGCCGATTTAAGCCGGGGATTGTTTTCCTTCGCCATTGTTATCACATCATCCAGAGTTACAGTTTGTTGTGCCTGCATCTGGCTTGGGATAATCAGCAATAAGGCTATCAAACCGGCATACGGAATGAGTTTTCTTTTCTTCCATTTCCGTTTAGAAACAGAGAATACACCTATCAGACGGTAGAATACGGGAATGATTATCAGTGTAAGGAAGGTTGAAACCAACAATCCCCCGATAACTACTGTTGCAAGCGGACGCTGAACTTCCGCCCCTGCGGAGGTAGCTATAGCCATGGGTACAAAGCCAAGCGAAGCAACCAATCCTGTAAGGAATACGGGGCGTAGCAGATGCGGAGTACCTTTCTTTATTATTCTATCTGTTGCCATTTTATAGGTTGAGCTTTTCGATAAGACTTTAAAGTGATTCAACATCAGGATACCATTTAATACCGATACACCGAACAGAGCGATAAAACCTACACCTGCCGATATACTGAACGGTAACCCTCTCATCCACAAGGCAAGCACACCACCTATCATTGAAAGAGGTACGGTACTGAACACCACAAGGGTATACGTAAGGCTACGAAAAGCAAAGAACAGCAATAGCAGGATTAGCAATAAAGCTATCGGTATAACTACCAGCAGGGTATCGATGGCGTTTTGCAGATTCTCGAACTGCCCGCCATATTCAAAATAATAGCCGGGTTGGAGTTTTATGTTCTCATCGAGCAAGGTCTGGATTCTGCCCACTACCTGCTGTATGTCGGCATCGCGCACGTTTACACCAATAACAATACGCCGTTTGGTCGCATCTCGGTTGATTTGCAGGGGGCCGCTGATAAGCTTTACCTGTGCCAGTTCGGTAACAGGTATCTGAATACCGTCGGCCGTACGGATGAAGAATTTATTAAGATTGAAATCCTCTACTTTTTCATGGTCTATACGTACCACAAGGTCGAAGCGGCGTTCGTTCTCAAAGACGGTTCCGGCTATTTCTCCGGCATAGGCGGTACGGATAATATTATTCAATTCTTCCACGTCTACGCCATAGCGAGCCAGTCTGCTCCGGTCGTAAGTCACAACCAACTGTGGCAGCCCCATTGCCTGCTCTACCAACACATCATCGGCTCCCGGTACTTGTTCTATGTATTTGGCAGCTTCTCTGGCTTTGGAGTAGAGTTCTTCCATGTCTTCGCCGTATAGTTTGATGGCGATATCGGCTTTGGCTCCTGTCATCAACTCATTAAATCGAAGCTGGATAGGCTGACTGAAATTGAATTCCACATCGGGTATGATATCCAGTGCTGCTTTCATCTTTTCTACCATTTCAGCGCGTGAGCTGGCACTTGTCCATTCTTTGAAGGGCTTCATTACTATCATAACGTCGGCATCTTCTATTGCCATGGGGTCGGTGGGGACTTCTGCCGTTCCTATCTTTGCCACTACGTGTTTTATTTCCGGAAACTGACTCATAAGTACCTTTTCGGCTTCATCGGAGGCTTCTATGCTGCGGGTAAGCGAACTTCCGGCAGGCAGAGTCATCTGCATAGCGAAGTCGCCTTCGTCGAGAGTGGGAATAAATTCGGCTCCCAGTTTGGTAAATAACATGATGCTGCCTCCCAAAGCAAGGAAGGCTATAGCAACGGTAGTGAGACTAAAGCGCAGGCATTTGTTTAATAGCTTCCGATATAATTTGTTCAACCCCTCAAAAAAGCGGTCGGCAAAGGTACGGGTTTGCTTGATTGTTTTCTTCAGGAACAGAGAGGCCATCATAGGCACGTATGTAAGGGATAAAATCAAAGCCCCGATAATACAGAACACAAGTGTCTGAGCCATGGGCGTGAAGTATTTACCTTCTATCCCCTGCAGCATCAGGATAGGGAAGAATACCAAAAGGATAATCAATACAGCAAAGGTTGCCGAATGAACCACGCCTTTTGTTCCATTTACTATTTCATTATCCATCGACTCGGGCGACAGTTTTTGCCCATAAAGTCGTTTTGTGTACAGGTGGGCAAGTATCCCTTCCACTATAACAATGGAGCCGTCTACTACAATACCAAAGTCTATTGCCCCAAGGCTCATCAGGTTGGCCGATACACCAAACAGCCGCATCATAATAAAGCCGAAGAGCATGGAAAGGGGAATTACAGACGCAACAATAAGTCCCGCCCTTACATTTCCAAGGAAGATTATCAACACAAGAAAGACTATCAGAGCGCCTTCTACAAGGTTTCGAATAACGGTAGAGATATTCCGGTTCACAAGCTCGGAACGGTTCAGGTAGGGCTCAATGCTCACACCTTCGGGAAGCATTTTTTGCACCAATTCTACTCTTTTCTCCAGCTCGGCGGTCACTACATTGGCATTGGCTCCTTTCAGCATCATGGCTATACCACCTACACATTCGCCTTGTCCGTCTTTAGTCATTGCACCGAAGCGTTTGGGTGAGCCATAGCGTACAATGCCGATGTCATCAATATGGATAGGGATGCCGCCGCGATTGGTAATCACTACCTGTTCAATATCCGTCAGGCTTTTTATCATACCTTCGGAGCGGATATAATAAGCTTTGCTGTCTTTCTCTATATAGCTTCCTCCGGTATTCTGATTGTTTTTGTGCAAGGCATCAAATACTTCGCCGATGGTAATATTAAGCGAATAGAGCGCATCCGGGTCTACTGCCACTTCATACTGTTTCAAGTATCCACCAAAGCTATTGATTTCTACTATGCCGGGGATACCGGAGAGTTGGCGTTTTACAATCCAGTCTTGTATGGTTCGCAGTTCCATGGCGTCGTACCTGTCCTCATAGCCCGGAGCTACTTCCAGTACATATTGGTATATCTCACCCAGCCCTGTTGTAATGGGCATTAGTTCGGGAACGCCAAGTTCGGAAGGGATTTCGCCGGCTACGGTTTGTATCTGTTCGTTTATCAATTGCCGGGCATCTAAGGTAGGTACGTTCTCTTTAAAAACAACCGTCACCAACGAAAGGCCGAAACGGGAAACAGAGCGTATCTCCACCACATTCATGATGTTACTCATCGCCACCTCGATAGGGAAGGTGATGAGCTGTTCCACTTCCTGTGGAGCAAGTGTGGGAGATACGGTTACGATTTGTACCTGATTGTTTGTTATATCGGGAACGGCATCTACGGGAAGCGTTAACATAGCGTAAATGCCTGCAACGAGGAGGATTACAGTCATGAACCCAACCAGTAATTTCCTCTTTACTGAAAAACGTATTATTTTATCAAACATACAAATTGTTGTTAATAAATTTGCATGTAAAGATACGGTTAGCAAAGGTTTAACCTAACTGTAAAGTTAGTGAACCGGCCTATTTGAAGGGTGAATTGTCTTATTTTGATATTGAAAGACTCTCAAAGTAGACAATTCACCCTAAAACCAGCCTGATTACTCTTTAATCATAGTCAGCAACATTTTGAAACGTTCTACGGCTTGTAAGGCATGCGGTTTATCGGCCGGCATGATGATCATATCTCCGGTTTTCAGCTTATATTCTATTCCACTGATCCGAATCTCTGCTTCTCCTTCAAGTAGCTGTACCAAAGCATCAAAAGGGGCGGTATGTTCACTTAAACCTTGCCCTTTATCGAAAGAAAACAAGGTGACGTTACCTGCTTGGTTTTTCAATACTTGTTTACTGATAACCCCACCGGCAGAGTATTCTATTTGTCCGCTCAGGTTATAAACTTCTCCTTTTTCGAATGCGTTGTCCATAATTATAAATATTTGTCAGATAATTAGTTCAAAAACATTTTAATATCTTCATCTACTGTTCCTATGCCGGCAATGCCGAAGTTGTCGATCAATACCTTTGCTACATTGGGTGACAGGAAGGCCGGGAGCGTTGGTCCGAGATGGATGTTTTTCACACCAAGCGACAACAAGGCGAGAAGCACGATAACTGCCTTTTGTTCGTACCAGGCAATGTTGTAAGCAATGGGTAACTCATTGATATCGTTAAGTTCAAAGACTTCTTTGAGCTTCAAGGCGATCAGCGCCAGCGAATAACTGTCATTGCATTGTCCGGCATCCAATACACGGGGTATTCCGCCGATATCTCCTAAAGGTAGTTTATTGTAGCGATATTTGGCGCATCCGGCGGTGAGAATAACGGTATCTTTCGGGAGTTTTTCTGCAAACTCGGTATAGTAGCTACGATTTTTCATACGTCCGTCGCAGCCTGCCATCACAAAGAACTTGCGGATTGCGCCCGACTTTACAGCATCTACTACCTTATCAGCCAATGCGAATACCTGTTCGTGGGCAAAACCTCCGATAATTTCCCCTGTTTCAATTTCTGTCGGGGCTTTACAACGTTTGGCATGTTCTATCAATTTTGAAAAGTCTTTTGCCTTCCCTTCTTTGCGGTCTTCAATATGTGGGTATCCACTGAAACCTGCTGCTCCTGTGGTGTATACGCGATCAGCATACGTAGAAGTAGCACGGGGTGGGACGATGCAATTCGTAGTGAAGAGGATTACTCCATTAAAGCTCTCAAAGTCTTCGTTCTGCTTCCACCATGCACTTCCATAGTTACCAGCAAAATGGCTGTATTTCTTAAATGCCGGATAGTAATGGGCCGGAAGCATTTCGCTATGCGTATAAACGTCTACTCCCGTACCTTCTGTCTGCTCCAGAAGATCCTGCATATCACGTAAATCGTGACCGGATATTAATATGGCCGGGTTATTGCGTACCCCTATATTTACTTTAGTTATTTCCGGGCTGCCATAGGTTGAAGTGTTGGCTTTATCAAGCAGAGCCATTGTTTTCACACCGTATTCGCCGCATTTAAGCACCAATCCTGTTAATTCATCAGCAGACAGATCTTGTGTTGTTGCTACCAGTGCTTCTTGCATGAAAGCATGGATATCCTCTTCCTCATGTCCCAGATTAGAAGCGTGTTCAGCGTATGCTGCCATCCCTTTTACACCATACGTCAGTAGCTCCCTTAGTGAGCGGATATCTTCGTTCTCTGTTTTAAGCACACCTACGGTTGCAGCTTTAGCTTCCATTTCTTCCAATGTATCTGCTTGCCATGTCAGGCAGTCGCAGCCTGGATGAGAGTCTGTCACATTCACTTTGCCTTCCAGCTCGTCGCGCAAGGCAATGGCTTCGCGTATGCGCTTTACAAACCGTTCTTTATCAAAGTTGGCATTGGTTATCGTCATAAATAATGACTCCATTACAAAACGGTTTGTGTGGGCAGAAACGGGGATATTCTTTTTCCGCAATTCTACCGTGTGAAGCGAAATACCTTTCAGCAGGAATATCAGTAAATCCTGCAAATTGGCTACATCGGAGGTTTTTCCGCATACTCCTTTTAAGGTACAGCCTTTATTCTGGGCTGTTTCCTGACATTGATAACAAAACATACTCATTGTAATTGATTTTTAATTGTTTATATCCAGTTTTTTTCTATTATATCTCCTTGTATTCCTATAACAACTCTTTTTACGGGTACTTTGTTCGATGCCTGTTCCAAAGCCATCTTTACAAGCTGTAATAATCCTCCGCAACAGGGAACCTCCATAATGATAACTGTTAGGGTATTTATCTGTGCTCCGTTTATCATATCAACAATCTTTGATACGTAAATATCTTTGTTGCTGTCGAGTTTCGGGCAAGCAATAGCCAATGTGCGGTTTCGCAAAAAACGCTCATGGAAGCCTCCGTAGGCATAAGCCGTACAGTCAGCAGCCAGCACTACATCCGCACCTCGGAAATAGCCGGCTTGCGGATTCAGTAAATGAAGCTGTACCGGCCATTGGCGTAACTGCGAAGGCGTATTACCGGTTGGAACTGCCGGACCTACCGGAGCAAATGACATTTCCTTACTTCCGGGACATGCAGTGAAAGGTATTTCCATCCGATCCATCACCAGAGCTTCGTTATAAGGTTCTGCTTCCCGTTCTTCAAGTTCTATCGCTCCTACAGGACAGTCTCCTATACAGGCTCCCAAACCATCGCAATACATATCACTAATCATCCGAGCCTTGCCGTCAATTAGCTGCAAAGCTCCTTCATGACAGCCTTTGACGCAGATTCCGCAACCATTGCACAGCTCTTCATTTATTTTTATAATTGTTCTTTTCATTCTCTTTATCATTTATCTTTCTGCAAACATACATGTATAAACAGATATGACCCGTAACATTTGTTACAGTCTTGAATAGTTTCACTATAGAGTATCGGGTGGAACTAAAAGTTTCACCTCGGTGATCTTTAGGTATCCTTGCGGTGATCTTTAAGTATCTTCGGAGTGATCTTTAAAGATCACCCTGGGTGAAACTTTTAGTTTCAGGGTATGAAAAATAGTGAGACTCGCAATCCTCTGTCTCAACGGTTGTTACAATAATGAAGATTGCTTATCTTTGTCGAAAAAAAGATGGATGTGGATTTACTCTTCTTTTGTACCACGTGCCGAGGGAAATCTCCGGAGGAGATAGCCAGCTTAAGATGTACAATCGAACATAAAGTCAGAACCTACAAAAGAGGGGAGTGTATAGCTGTTCAGGGAACCCGAATTTCTTACCTTTATATGCTTACGAAAGGGAAGGTAAAGACCGAGATTATTTCCAACTCGGGGCTTACTCTTTCTGTAGAAGAAATTTCGGCTCCTTATCCCTTGGCAGCTGCTTTTGTGTTTGCCGAAGATAATCGGTTTCCGGTAGAAGTGACAGCTTTGGAGGATTGTGAAGTCATCCTTTTCAGCAAAGACTCTGTTGAAAAACAAATGGCTAAATGTCCCGGATTCCTGAGAGGTTTTATGGCATTTACAGCCAATCGTGTACAGTTTTTATCGGAAAGGCTGAAGATATTTTCTCAAAAAGGTATAAAGGCCAAAATAGCATATTATATTTTACAGAAAGACAAAAAGGGCTCCTTTGAACTGGGGAGAAGCATAGCCTCGCTTGCTGAATATTTTGGGGTAGAAAGGCCTTCTCTCTCAAGAGCCATCTCTGAAATGGTAAAGGAGGGAGTGATAGAATTCGAGGGCGGAAAGGGCAAAATACTTAATTACAAAAAGATAGAAGAAAAACTTCTATAATAATTTTGCTATAGTTTGATTATCGATTTCAATGATTCCGGGATATTAAAATCGGCACATTTGATTGATTCGAGCTTTTTACGTCCCAATTCAGTCATTGTAAAGTACATCTGACGTTTATCATCTTTCCCTACAATACGCTTTATGAGTCCTTTCTTTTCTACCGACTTTATTACCTTCGAGGTATTTGAGTTACTAAGTCCCAAAACACCGGCCAATTCATTTGACGAATACTTTTGCGTATTCAGGGAGCATAATAGCATCCCTTCATTCAGCCCTAGATTATATGATTGCTGAAAATCCAGCTCAAACTCATAAATAGCTCTGTATATATCCCTGATCTGGCATAGGGTACTTACTTGCGAATTATTCATATTTATGTGCATTTTTATATCTTGTTATTCTTTTTGTTATTTAAAAATTTAGCCAGCTTCCGCCATTATATACTTCCGGAAAGCCTTTCGATTTCAAAAGCGCTACAGCACTACGGCTACGCATTCCACTGGCACATACGGCAATAATAGGTTTATCTTTTTTCAGTTTTGATAAATTATTACTCAAACTGTCCAGGGGAATATTGATGGAATTACCTACTGCCCCTTGTTTATATTCTTCTTTTGTTCGAACATCCAGAAGGGTAGCTCCGCTTTCTAAAAGGGCTTTAAAATCGGCTTTTTCCTCTAATCCGAACATCTTGCTAAAAAATCCTGCCATTATGTTTATTCTTTTATTGTTCTTTTACTTTACTACGTTTAAAACTCCCTCCCAACAAACCTCCTATCAGTACACCATATAATGTACTAATAGTAGGCGATGAAGTTATGGGGCAAGTCCCCGTACTACATCCAATGTGTCTCCAATATAGATATCCACCTATTGCTCCCAACAGAGCTCCTAATATATATGTCCAGTTATTCTTTATATGTTTCATATTCTCTTGTTTTTTATATTTAAAATGCAAAGATATGTAATTATTTCTAATGGAAAATACTTCTGAAAGATATATTTTAAAAAATATTCATATATGCTCTGAATATTAGTATGTTAATGCTGTATTTATCAAAGGTGAAATAACTTTAAATAATATTTTTCGCTGGAAACTTGTGTATTTGGAAAATAATATTTTCCTTTGCGTTATATTTCCATTGGAAATCAATTTGAGTGCATGATAAACAAGAATAGAATATAGTAAAAATGAAGAGAGCAGTTATCATTACATGTAGTACAATTTGGCTTGGTCTTTCGGCTCAAGCGCAAAATTATCAACACATTACGGTAGATCATGCTGTAAATATTGCTGTTGAGAATAACAACAATATCAAAATGTCAAGTTGGGACAAGAAAATAGCCAATGCTGAATATCATCAGACAGACGCCATTTTTCTGCCCCAAGTTACAGTGGGATACACGGCATTGTCGACAAACAATCCGCTGAATGCCTTTGGTTTCCTCTTACAGCAAGAATCAGTTACGGCTATGGATTTCGATCCGTCTAAATTGAATAATCCAGGGGCAACGCAAAACTATAGTACCCAGGTAGAGGCTAAATTACCTTTATTGAATCTGGATATGATTTATGCCCGAAAAGGCGCTAAAGCACAGGAGGATATGTACAAATATAAAGCCGAACGGACGAAAGAGTATATTGAATTTGAAGTACGAAAAGCATATACGCAATTACAGATGTCTTATCAGGCACGGGATATTCTCAGAAAATCACTTGAAGATATAAAGCAAATACACCAATCGGTTACTAACTTTTATAGTCAAGGTTTGGTACAGAAATCGGATGTTTTAAATGCTCAGGTACAGGTTAATACTATTGAGAGTGCTCTGACAAAAGCCGAAAGTAACATATACAATGCTTCAAACGGACTTCGTCTATTGATGGGGGAGGAGATTAATGATGAAGTGTATATAACTGATTCTTTGATACAAAAGATAGACATATATCCGGAAAACACTCTTTCTTTATTTCGGTCTGATATTATGGCACTCCAAAAAGCTGTAGATGCAACGGATATGATGGTTAAATCTTCAAAAATGACATTCCTACCACGTATTAATGCTTTTGGCTCGTATGGCTTGAATGACTCTAAAGCCTTTAAATTCAGAAACGATTCTTACCTGATTGGCATCAACTTAAGTTGGAATATCTTCTCAGGAAACCAGAACAGAAGCAAAGTAAGAGCAGCTCAATTCCAGAAAAACAAGATGCAAGAAGAATTAGGCTTGCATATAAAAAAGGAGCAACTGGAGTTGAGTAAGGCTAAACGCGATCTCAGCGATTCACAAGTAGATATCAATAAACAGCAAATAAGTGTTGAGCAGGCAGAAGAAGCTTTACGTATTCTTGCTAATCGCCATAACGAAGGCCTGGCAAGTACAACGGATCTACTGATGGCTCAGGCTCAGTTCTCTCAGCAAAAGCTTTTGTTGTCACAATCTATTATGACATACAATATTTTAGAGGCATACCTCCATTTTTTATCAATCACTAAGTATTAAATAATAACAGATAAATAGATATGAAAATTTCAAGAAATGTAGTTTTAGGACTTGCAGCAATATCAATTATTTCTTCCTGTTCTTCAGCCGGTGAGCAAAAAGAAAAAAGTCAGGTGGCCGTAAATGTAGAGGCATACTATCCGACTCAGTCTACAAACGAAGGCTTTTATCTTAGTGGAGAAATTACTGCCCGGCAAACAGCCTCTATCAGCACACGTATGATGGGCTATATAAATAAAATATACGTAAAACCAGGCAATAAAGTTTCGGCTGGACAGCAATTAGTTTCCATCAGTAGTGATGAGATTCAAGCTAAAAAAGCACAGATACAGGCGATGATTACTGAGGCCGAAGCAGCAGCTAAAAATGCCGAGCGAGACTATGAGCGGTTTAAAACGCTACATGCACAAAACAGTGTATCAGATAAGGAGCTGGAAAACGTAGCCTTACAGCATACTTCCATGCAGGCTAAGGTTCAAATGGCACATCAGCAGATGAATGAAGTAAATGCATTGTTGACCTATACGAATATCCGCGCCCCATTTTCAGGTACAATTACTCAAAAGCTGATGGATGAAGGAAGTATGGCAAATCCGGGGATGCCTATCTTGATGATGGAGCAAAGCGGTGAGTTACAGATTATAGCCTCTGTTCCGGAAAGTTACATTCCGTATGTGAAAGTAGGAGATATGGCTCAAATTGAAGTAAAATCGTTAGGTACAACCATTCCCGGAAAAGTGTCGGAGCTTAGTCCTTCGGCCTACCGCACGGGAGGACAATACGCCATGAAATTAGCTATTGATACCAAAGATAAAGAAAATATCCACTCAGGGATGTATGTCAATATACTAATTCCCAATAAGGTAAAAGAAGATATTGCATCAAGAATAATGATAGATAAAAACTCTCTTGTTTATCGGGATCAGCTTACGGGAGTCTATGTTGTAGATGACCGGAATCAGGCAAACCTACGTTGGGTGCGTTTGGGTAAAATAGCGGGTAATCAGATAGAAGTTCTTTCAGGTTTGAATCAAAACGATAAAGTAGTATTGAGCGCTGAAAGTAAGCTGTATAACGGAGTAAAAGTATCTATCTCTAAATAAACAGAAGTTATGGAAAACGGAATTTCAGGAAAAATAGCCAATGCATTTATTAAGTCAAAATTGAGCATTTTACTCTTTGTTGCTTTCATGCTGTTAGGCTTATTCAGTATATATCTTATCCCGCGCGAGGAAGAGCCACAGATTGATGTCCCCATGGCGGACATTATGGTAGGCTATCCTGGTGCAACGCCTCAGGAGGTGGAATCAAGAATCATGCAACCGCTAGAAAAGGTGGTTTCCAACATCAAAGGGGTTGAACATATCTATTCAACCTCCATGAATGATATGGGGATGCTTACTGTGCAATTCTATGTGGGTGAAGATGTGGAGCGCTCATTGGTAAAGCTCTACAACGAAATCATGAAGAATATGGACCGTATGCCGCAAGGTGCAACAATGCCTTTGGTGAAATCGCGAGCCATAGACGATGTTCCCGCACTGGCATTTACGCTCTGGAGTGAGGAGATGGGTGACTTTCAACTACGCCAAGTGGCTGAAGTGGTTGGTGACGAAATAAAGAAGATACCCGATGTAGCTCAGGTAAACATTATCGGAGGACAGAGCCGCGAGGTAAAAGTAATGCTCGACAAGAATAAGATGGCGCAGAGCAAGCTCGATTTCGGGGCGATAACTCAAGCCTTGCAAGCGAATAACTCCCAGATGCAGAGTGGCAATATCATAACAGGCGATATGGTTTATTCGGTACAGACCGGTAGCTTCTTCGCCCATGTGGAAGAGGTGAAAAACCTGATTGTAGGAACGAATGACAATCAGCCTGTATATCTTTATCAGATAGCAGAGGTAGAAGATGGCCCCGAAGTGCCTAAGCAATATGTTTCGTTCGGATATGGCGCTGCGTCGAAAGATAAAAAGGACGCGATGCCTGATGATTACTCAGCTGTAACTATATCAATTGCCAAGAAGAAAGGTGCCGACGCCATGAAGTTGGCTGATATAGTAAACGATAAAGTGGAACATCTGAAGAAAGAGGTGATAACAAATGAGGTACATGTAGAGATTACCCGCAACTACGGCGAAACAGCTTCTGATAAGGTATTCGAACTACTGTCACATCTTTCTATCGCCATCATTATAGTAACGTTGTTTGTGATGTTGGCTATGGGATGGCGTGGCGGATTGGTTGTATTCCTTTCCGTGCCGGTAACTTTCGCTCTTACCTTGTTTGCTTACTACTTCCTGGGATATACCCTAAACCGTATTACTTTGTTCGCATTAGTGTTTGTAACAGGTATTGTAACAGATGATTCTATTGTGATTGCCGAAAACATGCACCGGCATTTCAAGATGAAGAAACTGCCTCCGCTGCAAGCTGCCTTGTATGCTATTAATGAGGTAGGTAACCCTACGATTCTGGCAACGCTTACTGTTATTGCCGCCGTACTGCCTATGGCTTTCGTATCGGGAATGATGGGACCTTATATGAGTCCTATGCCTATCGGAGCTTCTATAGCTATGACCTTCTCATTAATAATAGCTTTGACACTCACTCCATACTTTGGTTATCTATTTCTCAGACATAAAGATAAGAAAGGAAAGAAGGAGGAAGAAAAAGAGTCTGATTTGAAAGAAACGAAGATGTACCGGTTATACGCCAAGACAATTACTCCTTTTCTGGAAAACAGAAAATACCGTTGGGGCTTTATGATTGGCCTGACAGTTATCTTGCTTGGCACATTTGTACTGTTCTACACAAAGTCGGTTCCCGTGAAGATGTTGCCTTTTGACAACAAAAACGAGTTTCAGGTAGTGATAGATATGCCTGAAGGTACTACACTGGAACGTACAGCGGCAGTTACCAAAGAATTAGCTGTATACCTAAGTCGGAACGAAAAGGTTACTAATTATCAAACGTACGTAGGTACGTCTGCTCCCATTAGTTTTAACGGTTTGGTGCGCCACTATGACATGCGTATGGGTGATAACGTAGCCGATATACAGGTCAACTTGGTAGGCAAAGGTGAGCGTAGCGAGCAAAGCCACGATATCGCTTCCTCTGTGCGTGCCGATTTGCAGGCCATCGCCAAGAAGTATAATGCCAACGTAAAGGTAGTGGAAGTTCCTCCCGGCCCTCCGGTGATGTCTACTATAGTAGCTGAAATCTACGGTCCGGATTACGAACAGCAGATTGATGTAGCCCGCCAGGTAAAAGACATACTGGCTGCGACGGACAATGTGGCTGATGTAGATTGGTCGGTAGAAGATACGCAGATTGAATATAAGTTTGAAGTAGATAAAGATAAGGCTATGCGATTAGGGATTCCTAACGCGCAAGTAGTACAGAACATACGGGCCGCCCTATCAGGCATGTCCGTAGGCGTGTTGCATCAGCCTGCTTCCGTCCAACAGGTAGGGATTGTGCTTCAATTGCCCGAAACAGAAAAAGCAAGCCTCGAAGATGTATTAAGTATGAAGGTTCTCAACCAGCAGGGATTAGCCGTTCCAATCAGCGATTTGGTAACGGTTACCAAAGGTGAGAAGGCAAAAAGCATCCAGCGTAAAGACCAGAAACGGGTGGTGTTTGTCTTGACTGAAGTAGCCGGAGACCTCGAAAGCCCTATATACCCGATTACTACGGTATCGGATAAGTTGTCTGAAATAAAACTTCCGGAGGGATATACCCTGTCGGAAGAATACAGTGAGCAACCTAAATACGAAGATAATTTCGCCTTGAAATGGGATGGTGAATGGCAGATAACCTACGAGGTATTCCGCGATTTAGGTTTGGCCTTTATGTTGGTATTGATCATTATCTATGCATTGATTGTAGGCTGGTTCCAGAACTTTATCACACCGCTGGTACAGTTGGCGGCCATACCGCTGTCGCTGATCGGGATTATCCTCGGACACTGGGCTTTCGGCGCTTATTTCAGTGCGCCTTCCATGATCGGGTTTATTGCCCTGGCCGGCATTATGGTGCGTAACTCGGTGCTGTTGATCGACTTTATAGATATCCGTCTCAAAGACGGTGTCCCGTTGAAACAGGCGGTGATTGAGTCCGGAGCTGTACGTACTACCCCTATCATATTGACAGCCGGAGGTGTAGTGCTGGGAGCTATCGTTATGCTATTCGATCCCATCTTCCAGGGCTTGGCCATCTCATTGCTCGGCGGAACGCTTACCTCTACTATACTGACATTGATTGTCGTTCCTTTATTGTATTTCAAGATGTTAAAGAAAAAAGTGAAGTAATCATGAAATTATTAGTCGTATTAAGTATTAAAGAGTATCAGGAGCGGGTAGCCAGCCTGCTCCAGGATGCCGGAGTGAGGCGCTTTAGTGTAACCGACATTACTGGTTATAAAAAGAAAAAGGAGAGTTTAGGATGGTTTGCAGCCGATTCCAGTAATGCAAAAACAAACTCCATCATGCTTTTCAGTTTTCTCACAAAAGAAATAGCAGACAAAGCTATTATGGAGATTGATACGTGCAATATAGAAACGAAAAACCCTTTTCCGGTACATGCCTTTATTCTTGATGTTGAACATTTTTCTAAACTGCTTTGATTATGAAACGTGAATATATTATCCGCATAGTAGCGGGAACAATGGTACTGACTGGTATTTCCTTAGCTTATTTTGTCTCTATCAAATGGCTGTTACTGCCTGCCTTTGTAGGAGTAAATCTTATACAGTCATCGTTTACTAAGTTTTGTCCATTAGAGAAATTGCTTGATAAATTGGATGTCAAACAGTGAATTGATCAGGTATTTGAAACCCCATTTTCTCCTACAGAAGAAAATGGGGTTTCATATTATAAAAAGTGACAAATAGTCAACTTTAAACTGTTATTTCAGCTTTATTTATGCCAGAACAGTTTCTTATCAGTGGCATTGTTCCCACCATCGGTCGCTTTGTTGAAATTATCTAAGTTATAGTTCTTTTCGCTTTCAGGGTAGGGGACTTTATGAAAATTATAGTCTGCCGAATTATATGTACCTGACTCATCCCGAGGAGTATTCAGTGTTCTTCTGTATAAGTTGAATGATACCCAGGGCTGACGGAAAGAGTCGATCCACATTTGTTTATAAATTTGCTTCAATGCGGTTGCATCATTACTGCTAAATGCTTCACGTTTCAGGTATGTAGTTTCCTGCTCGCTTGTTAGCGTTGGCTTATAGAATATCCATTGAGCGCATGGTTCAACCACTTTGTCATACCAGAAATGGAGAGATGATTTTATCCCTGCTTCGTACTCTGTCTCTGCGGTAGCAGTATTCTTTGATACGCCGATTCCTCTTGTGTATGCTTCTGCACGTAAGAAATGTACTTCGGCGGCAGTAACCATGATTTCAGGTATATAGTCCTCATTGGATGCCAGATAGAAGTTTACAGGAGAGAAACGGCATGCTTCTGTTTTGTTGTTCCATTCCTGTTCAGTAGCTCCTTTGCCACGACCTGTCGGGTAATTCTGGTTGAAATACGGGCCAAGTCCTTGCCCTTCTCCAGATGCAGGCGTTCCGTTCTGCGGATGCGCCTTCCATTCGCCATCATTGTTCGGTTCAAAGAATACGAAGCAGCGGGGATCGAATATACCACTACCATCTACATTGTCATTGTCCGACATTGCTTTCCACATAGTAGTTCCCAGGCAGGATGTGTTGTTTTCGCGATAACTCCAGGGGTGATTTTCAAACAGTGTATTGGCCAAGTCTTTGGGCCATAATCCTATAATGTCTGTTCCTGACAGCATTGGATATTTTCCCGAATCGCCTAACAGTTCACCAACCAATGTTGTATAGGCGGCATCAGCATCTGCCAGTTGCATACCATAGCGTAGCAGGATAGAGTTTGCAAACTTTTTCCATTTGCTTATATCCCCTTTTAAGAACGTATCACCAGAACTGAATGAATATTGGTCGCCTGTAGCGGTAGATAATGCCTGGCTGGCCTGTTTCATTAAATCGATACAATGTTTGTATACCTCTTCCTGTTTGTCATAGGCTACCATATAGTAGGCTGTTCCATAGAGCCCCTGACCGGCATTGAAGAACGGCATATCACCAAAGTAGTCGAGCATATGCAAAGTTTTGTATGCCAAAAGGATATCAATACAGGCTTTCGCATTATCCTTTTTTAGATCCGTTTGGTAGGCATCCAGTTCTTGATACAGCAGGTGTATGTTTTTCAGGTTGTAATAGTAATTATTCCACAGGTCATTCGAACCGCTAGCCATCGGATACTCCGGTTTTGCATTTGCCAGTTGCTGTGTCTGGAAGTAGTATACACCATGATGAACAGCTGTTATTTCTTGTCCCACCAATGGTAGAGTGCTGATTATCTTATTAAACAAAGATGGCATACTTGTCTGAGTAGGATTTTTGGGATCTTTATTCATATCTTCAAATCCATCCGTGCAGGATTGGGTAAATCCGGCTACTAAGACCAATAGTAAAAGATATATTTTTATACGATTTGTTTTCATCTTCAATATAGTTTAATATTTCACAATTAGAATCCCGCTTTCAATGTAAAACTGAATGTACGCATACCGGGCAAAGCTCCGAATTCCAGACCTTGAGCATTACCGGCTGAGTTACTCAATGCCGCAGGGTTCAGGTTGTCGGGTAATGAGGAATAAATATAGAACAGGTCACGGCCACTGGCCATCAGGCTCAGGCTCTGGAAGATTTTCAGGCGTTTCACCCAATCCTGAGGAAGGTCATACGAAATGGTAATTTCATTCATCTTCACCCAGTTATTCTCCAGAATAGAAGGAGTAGTCAGGTTACCGGCACCCCACGAACCTAATTGTCCGTATTTCCATGCATAGTGTACCACATGTGTGTTAGGCGTTCCGTCTGCCAGTACGCCATCCATGACGATACCATGATTGGCTGTTGTTCCGTCGGAATAGGTGTAAGGCAGTCCGCCTCCGTTACGCTCATACAGTGTTTCAGGACTTAAACCCGAAGAAAGAGATGTAGCATACGTACCACTCCATAAGTCGCCGCCATAGCTGAAACCTACCAAAGCATAAAGACTTAAATTCTTCCATCGAAGATTAGCGTTCAATCCTCCGATCACATCAGGTGTTATATTACCTATCTTCACCCGGTCTTTTGTTGTTTTGTATTTGGTTCCCGCTACTTTGTTCGGTTCGTTTTTATCGTAGATAACATCAATGATTTTATTTCCGTTAGCGTCGCGTTCATAATCCCATCCATAGATATTTCCATAGCTATCACCTACTTCTACCTGGATGATCGGTCCATTACCGGAGAATATCTGTCCGATTTCAAACACATTTACCCCTTCGCCCATGGAAAGTAGCTTATTCTTGTTGCGAGCCAGGTTTAGCTCAAATCTTAAATCCCAATCCTTATTCCTTACTGCATGATAACCAGCTATTATTTCAATCCCTTTATTCTCCATCTTTCCGGTATTGAAACGTACACTGTTGTAGCCGGAAGAACTGGGAACAGGACCTGCCATAATTTGATTGTAAGACTTGGTATGATAATACGTAAAGTCGAAGTTGAAACGATGCTCAAACATAGATAATCCCAAGCCAAACTCATACGAGTCGGCACGTTGCGGCTTCAGGTTGCTTGGAGGAATCGTTTCTCTGAGTCCGGCAATCGGTGCGCCTCCAAATGAGCCTGTCTGGTAAGTCGGTACTACCTGGTAAGGGTCGGCATCGGTAGCTGCACTAGCATAGGCCAGACGTATTTTGCCAAAATTAAACCAGTTTGGCATGTCTAGTAATGCAGTTGGAACAAAGCTCAACGATGCCGACGGATAGAAATAAGAGTTACTTCCTAGCGGTAAAGTGCTAGACCAGTCGTTACGTCCGGTTACCTGCGCATAAATAAAATCACCATAACTTAAATCAAGGAAACCGTATACCGAATTGATTCGTTTGTTCAGGATATCTTCTACCGGTATCTGGTCGCTCTGAATAACGCCACTTTGCTTACTCAGGTCATAGTTGCCAAAGGTATATATATAGGGATCTTTAAAGTATTTTCCGGATGTTTGTCCTTCCATCTGATAGTATTTACGATCCCAACGGGTAGCTCCCAAAGAGAAGCTGGCATTAAATTTATCAACAAACAGGTCATTCTTCCGGGCTGTAGCGATGAAGTCGGCATTAATGACTGATTCTTTGTTTAATTTGTGTTGATAATAACCGGATTCCAAGCCATAAATATCAATAGGCGCTCTTTTATTCACAATATCCCCTACGTGATAGTCTAAACCTACCTGTCCGGAGAATGAAAGCCATTCTACAGGGCTGTAGGTTAGTTTTACAGAACCTAACAGCTGGTCGCGTTCGTAATCGTAGGAGTTTTCATATAAGTTCCAGAATATGTAATGTCCTTGTCCGCCATCTCCGTAGTATTGACTACGACCCGGACGAGAACCGTCTGCATTCTTATAATTGGCATGTGCCAATGAAGGTTTATAGTCGGACGGGAAAATATAAAAAGCCTTGGTTATACCGTCATTGTCGCCCCCTATTTCGATGATATTGTGACGATCATAGTTGTTGTAAGTGGCATACACTTCTGCTTTCAATTTTCTGGATATATTCAGATTAGCACCTAATGTAACTGCCGTACGGTTAAAGTCGCTGTTATCTATTACGGCGCTATGGTCTTCACGGGTTAGCCCTACGCGAACAGTACCAAACTCTCCACCTCCGGAGAAGGATACATTGTGCGTATTTGTATGTCCGTTCTTGTAATAGTATTTTTCATAATCCGGATCGGCCACATGTGGACGCATCTCTCCATCCCACCATTTCACCATTGTTCCGTCCATCTTAGGCCCCCACGACATAGAGTAAGCATGCCAGGAGAACTGATCATAGGTCATATAACCATTCGGCATTCGTCCATAAACAACGTCCCATCTGGGATCAGCCCATGTGTTTTTGGGATACAGATAGTTGCCATCAGCATCTTGCTGGTATTTGGTTACTGCTGAATACATCGGATAATGCAAACCTCCATAACCATATTCTGTTTGTTGGTCACGAAACTTATATGGGTTGATTATCTTTGTAGTAAATGAATAATCTACTCCCAGGCCTTCCTTCTTAACTCCCTTTTTTGTCGTAATAAGGATTACACCATTCGCCCCACGTGCACCATACAAAGCTGCAGCAGCCGGCCCTTTCAATATACTCATGTCTTCGATGTCATTGTTATTGATGAAGTTCAGTCCTGAGCCTAAGTCGCGTACTTTATCTGTGGCTTCTGATGTGGAGCCGCTACTTATATTCACTGAAGGATTATTTTCTAACGGCATTCCGTCAATAACAATCAAAGGCTGGTTATTTCCCTGTATATTATTATTACCACGAATCACAATACGGGAAGATCCTCCGTCTAACTGGTTGGCATTGTTAATGTTTACCCCTGCTATTTTACCGGATAATGCACTGGCTATATTAGCCGTATTGGCACGTATAATCTCATCTCCCTTTATTTGTTGTGCGGCGTATCCGATAGCTTTTTGCTCGCGTTTAATACCTAATGCCGTAACAACTACTTCTCCCATTTCAAGCGCATCTTCGGTCAGTCTGACATCTATTGTTGTTTTTTGCCCGATTGCAATGCGTTGTGTAGCAAAACCAATGAAAGAGAAAACCAGGGTGGAATTTGGCGTTGCATTGATTGTGTATTTTCCGTTATTATCAGTAATGGTTCCGATAGAGGTACCTTCTACTATTACAGTAACACCAGCCAACGGATCCCCGTAAGCATCCAACACTGTTCCGGTAATAGTAGGCATTTGCTGTAGCTTGGAAGCTGTATAAGGACTGATAATAATAAGGTTATCCATAATTTTATATCCCAGTCCGTGTGGTGATAGAATGTTGTTCAATAACTGATCAATCGTTGCATCAACTACATTTACCTGAACATTGCGTGAAAGATCAGTCACGTCATCACTAAAGAAAAAGCGATAATCGCTCTGGTCTTCAATCTTCTGCATTACTTCCCTAAGTTGTGCGTTTTTCATGGAGACTGAATACACCTGCGAATAAACTTCTGCATGGACAGACAATAGACCTGCCATAACAAACACAAACATTAATTTCATGATTCTGAAGAATTGTAGTATCCATCCCGATTTTTGGCATGAATACATGTGGGTTTTTGATTTTTTCATTTACATTTGTACTTGATTTATTAGACAATCGAACCTTTGTTTTCTGCCGTCGAAAGTGAAAAACTTGGGTTCCTTTATTCTCGTTAGCAGGATGTTCTCAGCATCCTGCTAATTTTTAAAATGTGTTCATCATTGCTGTATCATAGGCTTTTGTTTTAACAGTATATAGTTTGTTTTAATAGTTAACAAAAAACATTATTTCATCTTTTTCAGGTCAACATAAATCTGCACATTTTTTCCTTTGACTTCAAACAGTATAGGAGAGGATAATTGCATAGCGGTTAACACCTGCTCCAGTGATTCATCTTTCAACGTTCCGGAATATCTATAGTTTTTCAATAGATCATCTACTTGTATTTTTACATCATATCTTCGTTCAAGTTTTACAGCCAGGCTTTGCAGTTCTTCTCTTTCAATCCGCCAGTTACGCTCTTTCCATGATACTTCTGCATTGGCCACAACAGCAGGTAATTGCTTTATAACCGGAGCAGTTAATATTTCTTGTTGCAGGTCTGTCTCTTCTTCCGGTTTAGAATCCATATAGGCCGCGACGGAAAACTTCTGTCCAGGCTTTAATTCTACAGACTTTTCAATTGTTGATGGCTTATCTCCTTTATCAATAACTACTTTTCCATTGATTAGCATTGTTTCCGCCACTCGTTCGTCGGGATAGGCTTTTACGTTAAATTCTGTACCCAAAGCCCTTACCTTCATCATAGCCGTATGGACAGTAAAAGGTTTATCTGTTTGTTTAGCAACTTTAAAATAGCCTTCTCCCTCCAGGAAGATGTCACGGCTTGTCTTCCCATAGTCGGTAGGGTAGCGCAGCTTGCTTCCGGCATTTAGCCATACGATACTCCCGTCCGGTAATTTAATTTCGGATTTTGAGCCTAAGGGGATGATATTCTCTACATAAGTAGTGGCTTTTGCCGGAGATTTTGAATAATATATATGTGAGATTGTTCCCAAAGAAAAACTAATAATAAATACAGCCGCAATACGAAGCAGAGTCGATAAATAAGACTTCTTGGATTGATGTATTTTAGATGTATCGGCTTTAAGTGAGGCATCTTGTTCCAATCTGTATATAAAGCGTTGATATGCATCTTCCGGTTGATACTTCTCTGTGTTGTCGAGCGTTTCCGCCATATCCCAAACGTTAAGCCATTGCTTAAGTTGCTCTCTGTGTGCCGGATCAGCATCCAGCCACTCCCGTAATTTCTGTATATCTTCGGGAGATTCTTTCCTTGAAAGGAAATTTAATATGGAATCATTTAGCAGATCGTTCATTTAAATAATTATCTTACTTTAATATATATACAATTGAGAAAAGAATGTGGGTAGGTGGTATGAGAAAAAAATTAAAAAATATAGTCAATAAAAAGGGCAAACCAGATTAAAAATTCGCTTAATCCGTCCCGTAGTTTCTGTAGGGCTACTTTTATATGATGCTTTACGGTATTGACAGATATATTCATCTGGGTAGCTATTTCTTCATAGGTGCGGTTTTCGGTTCTGCTCAACAAAAAAACCTTTCGGCATTGTTCCGGTAAATGATTGATTAAATCATGATATTTTACTTCTATTTCCGACAAAATAAGATCGTTTAATGGTGTTTCGTCTATCAATTCATGCCGGAGTTGTTCCGCCCATTCGTCAGCCAGTCTGCGTTGGTTTTGTTGCTGTGTCAGATAATTTATAGCCGTATTGCGAGTAGCCGTATATAAATATTCCCGGAACGTTTTTGCTTGTATATAGTGTCTGTTTTGCCATATTTTATATAGCACATCGCTTACTATTTCTTCTGCAATAGTAATACTTTCTACATATCGTTTGGCATAATTACATAATGGAGCATAATACAGCCTGAACACCTGCTTCATTGCCTGGTGATCGTCAAGGTGTAGTCTGTTTATTATCTCTTCACTCATCCGCTATAAAAGCTCATTCAAATACAATTATAATAATAATATTCTTTAAAGATACGGACTACTTATTATATTTTCTAATATTTTTTTAACGAAAATACTTTGATTGGCATTGCAGTCGTAAAAATGACAGGCTACTATACGATATGTAACAACAAGTTATATGAAGAAAAAATTGCAGCCATGCAATTAAAAAAACGCATGGCTGCAATTATAAAAACGCATGCATGCGATTTTTTAAACGTACGCATGCGTTTTTTTAAGTGGTGTATCGTTAGCTAATACAAGTGTTTTTCATGCTTCCGGTTTTGATAAAAGTATTATGAAAAGCAAAGGCGTTTTGTAAGTTAACGGGGGTTTGGCCTTTGGCTCCACTTTCCAGATATTTATACAAAAGCGGGCGATAGTCGGGATGCGAACAGTTTTCGATAACACAAACAGCCCTTTCTTTAGGCGATTTTCCGCGCAGATCGGCTACTCCATGTTCCGTAATAATCACTTTAACAGAATGTTCGTTATGATCTACATGCGATACCATCGGGACAATCGCACTTATATCTCCATTTTTGGCGGTGGATGGAGTTAAGAATATAGAGAGGTAGGCATTCCGTGTGAAATCACCCGATCCACCCAGTCCGTTCATAATTTTACTTCCGGTGATGTGTGTAGAGTTTATGTTTCCGAAAATATCCGCTTCAATAGCAGTATTCATGGAAATGATACCCAAGCGACGGATCACTTCCGGATTGTTGGATATTTCGGAAGTTCGTAGTACAATCCGTTCTTTAAAAAACGGAAGATTCTTGTAGATTCGTTCTATATACGGGTTACTTACTGTTAGCGTCCCCCCGCTGGCATAAGTAATACGCCCTTTTTCCAGCAAATCAATGATGGCATCCTGAATAACTTCCGTATAGACTTCAAAGTTGGGAATATCCTTATTATCTCCCATAGCTGCCAACACGGCATTGGCTATATTTCCTACTCCGGACTGTATAGGAAGGAACTTCTTCGGAATGGTTCCCCTACGTACTTCATTTACCAGAAAATCAGCTGTATTTTTCCCTATCCGGGAGGTGATATCATCTACAGGAGCAAAGCCGCCTCCATCATTCGGAACATTGGTTTCTACTATCACTATCTTAGCCGAGTCTACCTGTATATAGTCCTTTCCTATGCGTGATTTTACATTCGTAATGGGTATTTCTTTACGGTATGGAGGGTCTTGCAAATCCAATAGGTCGTGTATTCCCCGTAATTCTTTGGGATGCCAACTGTTTAGTTCTACAATTACTAGTTTTGCCATCCGGACAATAGTAGGAGCAATGCCTACACCACTGGTTGGTATTATTTTGCCATCCTCTGTAACATCAGATGCTTCGATAACAGCAACGTCTATATCGCCGTAAAAGCCATAACGTAAGTCCTGTGCCAGGGAAGAGAGGTGTAAATCAAAATAGCTTACTACGCCTTTGTTTATTTCATTCCTTATATCGTTGTTTGTCTGGTAAGGGGTGCGAAACTTAATGGCATTAGCCCGTGCCAGTGCGCCGTCTATATTGTCACCTGTAGATGCCCCTGTAAAGACAGCTATTTCAAACGGATTTCCTTTCTCGTGTTCCTCCTGAGCCAGTTTGGCTATTTCCAAAGGAACTATCTTCGGGCATCCTGCATGTGTAAAACCGCTGAAACCCACCTGATCATTATGTTTGATCCGCAAAGCTGCCTCTTTTGCTGTAATTCGTTCTATTGCCATAATTCATTGATTTATTAATTGCCAGCAAAAATAATGTCTGTTTCCTTTGTCTCAAATGACAATAATACGTCCGATACTGCCAAAAGAATATTACATTTGCATTGTCTATGAACAGTTGTATTAGACATATCGTATTCTTGATTATACCTGATGCTACTTTATTGGATATAACAGGCCCTTATGAAGTCTTTTCCCAAGCCATAGAATATATTCAAACCCAGGAGAAGAAAACAGATTTCAGCTATGAACTCCATTCCGTATCGGTTGATAAAAAGAAGAATGTGCGTACGGCATCGGGAGTAACGATGCTTTGTTCCGAAAATATTAAAACAATTAATTATCCGATTGATACCCTGATTATACCGGGTGTTTCAAACACTCGGATAGAAGCATATAAACTATCCGGGGATGTCCTTAAGTGGATAGGGGAACAATCAGGGAAGGTGCGTAGAATCTGCTCGATATGTACAGGTAGTTTCTTTTTGGCCGAAGCCGGCATATTAAAGGATAGGAGGGTAACGACCCATTGGGAGAAATGCCATGTGCTGAAGAGCAATTATCCGGAAGTAGAAGTAGACAGTGATCCTATCTTCATAAAAGATGATCATATATACACTTCGGTAGGAATATCCAGCGGTATGGATTTAGCCCTGGCTCTGGTAGAAGAAGATCTTGGGAAGACAGTTGCCTTGGAAGTGGCCAAACAAATGGTGCTCTATTTAAAACGCCCCGGCAGCCAATCCCAGTATAGTTCTATCCTAACTCACCAACATACGGATTACAAACCCATACAGGAAGCCTGCTATTGGATTCAGGAACATTTGCAGGAAGATATAACAATCGACTCTTTATCAGAGATCGTTTCTATGAGCCCCAGAAACTTTTCCAGGGCATTTGTGAGGGAAACAGGGATTACTCCTGCTAAATACCTGAACAAACTAAGGGTTGAGACGGCTTGTAGATACCTGGTAGATACACATTTATCACTGAAAGAAATTTCCGAATTATGCGGACTCGGCTCTCCCGACAATATGCGCAAGGTATTCTTTAAATGTATGCAACTATCTCCTGCCGGGTATCGAAAGAGTTTCAGAACGACTTTTTCTTCCGATAACCTTAAGCTTATCTGAGCAAATAGCGTACATTTGCACGCGCAAAAAGATTGATATCGACAATGAGGATAAAAGGTTATATACTGGCAGCCTTGTCTGCTATTACATACGGATTGATACCGCTATTCGCTATTCCGCTTAAGCAAACAGATTTTTCTTTTGATACGGCTCTCTTTTACCGTTTCTTGCTTAGTACAATCATGATCGGCCTGTTCTTGTTTTACCAGAAAGTTGATTTTAAGATTACATGGAAAGAGGGTGGGATGCTGGCAATACTCGGACTGATGTATTCCGGATCTGCTTTATTTTTGTTTACCGGATATGATTATATGTCGGCAGGTATTGCCTCCACAATACTATTCCTTTACCCGATACTGGTAGCTTTGATTATGGGTTTGGGCTTTAAAGAAAAGATATCCGGAGTAATATGGGGAGCTATATTCTTGGCCTTTTTAGGAGTATTGTCTCTGAATGGTGGAGCAGAAAGGATTCCGCTTATAGGCTTTGCTGTTGTTTTCCTTTCAGCGCTTACGTATGCCCTTTACATGGTTATCGTGAACAAGTCTAACCTGAAACATGTGCAAGGAACCAAAGTTACCTTTTATTCGATGGCTTTTTGCACCCTTTTCTTTTTGTGTAAATCATTGTTTGACGGTAACTTTCAGGCTATACCCTCTTTTGAAATAGGCATAAACCTGACGTTGTTCGCTTTGGTTACAACTGTTATATCACTTATATGCCTGGTCTATGCCATCAAATACATCGGTTCCACTCCAACAGCTATATTAGGATCCATGGAACCCCTTGTAGCAGTAGCCGTTAGTGTTATCATCTTTCACGAAACATTTACCTTTTATTTGCTGTTGGGAATCTCCCTGATTCTTATAGCTGTTTTACTAACTGTTTTATCCGATAATCTACTCCGGATTGTATCAAAAAAGAGAAAGGTTATTTAAGACATTCATTGCTTCTGTGGCATCTTCTTTCTTGACAAATATGTGATCGTGATAATAAGCGGCAACGACGTTACAACTGATATCAGCAGCAGACAGAGCATTAGAGAAAGCTGCCGTAAGTCCAACTGCTTCCAAGGAAGAATGAACCGTCAGTGTAATCCAGGCGGCTATAAAAGAATAATCCAATTGTAGTTTATCCGCTATTTCCCTTTTGAGAATAAGAGTCACACCTTCTTCTTCCTTAAAAAAACAAGTAATATCCTCAATGTTGATCGATGACAGGTCTTTAACAACACAGAACACATAATCGCCTGGATTGATCTTCGGCTTTATAGACTTTAATAATCTGCTCAATTCTTCATTCATCATTTTGCATTCTTTATTTAATTAGTGCGAAACGTATTTCAGACCGATAATAGAGCTGATTAATGTAATGATAAAGAAGATTCGCCAGAAGGTGGCGGGTTCTTTGAAAAAGAAAATTCCCATCAATACAGTGCCAACGGCGCCTACTCCGGTCCATACGGCATAGGCTGTTCCTATCGGTAAGCTTTGGATAGCCTTTATCAACAACAACATGCTAATGACTAATGAAATGAAAAAACCAACCAGCCAGCAGTACATCTCCGTTCCGGAAGTTTCCTTTACTTTTCCCAGACAAGAGGTGAATGCTACTTCAAATAAACCTGCAACAATTAATATTACCCAATTCATACCTATTATTTTCCGGCAAAGGTCGTAATAGGGAATGGATTAAAATTTTACATAAGATAAAAAATGAAGCTATTTAATGTCAACCCTTATCCGGCTCAGGCTGACTTGTGTAATCCCCAAATACGAAGCGATGTGTCCGAGTTGTACTCTTTGTATTAGGTCCGGATTATTTATCAATAACTCTTTATAGCGTTCCGATGCAGTCCTGAATTGTCTGGAAATGAATCTTTTTTCTGTTTTAATGAGCTCTTGTTCTGCAAACTTTCTACCCCAGTTGGCAATGTGTATGTCTTCAAAATAGAGCTGTTGCAAGTCCCTTGAATCCACCTCGTACAACTCACAGTCTTCCAGCAGTTCGATATGTTCATACCCTCTTTGGTTCTCAACATAGCTACTCATAGAAATAATTGCATCCCCCTCTTTCCCAAACCAAAAGGTAAGCTCATTCGCCAACGAATCCGTATATGCCCGTACAAGCCCTTTCTTTATCAAATAAAGATAATGCTCTACCTTATTGGCTTTCATTAATATATGCCCCTTCGGATAACGAACCTCCACAATATGCTCCTTAAGCCTCGACAAAGACGCCTCCGGCAGCGTATATATATTATTAATAATCTGATCTATATTCATGTAAATCCAAAATGTTTTATGCTGTTACTTAAAAATATCGCAAAAATACAAACTCTACCGAGTAAAAATCAAATGATACTACCGGTATACAAAATTCAGTTGAGTATAATGCGAATATAAAGATAAAATCTGTTCTGTAACATGATTTGAACCAATAGACAAATATTTAAACATACAGAACAACCACTTTGAACCTCCAGACAAACTATCTGTACAAAACAAACATCCTCCCCCACAGAAATACACTAATATTGCAGATGCAATAACATAAAAAACAAACAAAATGAAGAAAACAATCCTATTATTATTTATTGCCGCATTTACATGGCAGGCAAATGCACAGTATCCCGGCTGGGGACCCCAAAGCAAAGTAGTAACAGATAGTATTTACAGCAAAGTGCTGGAAGCACACAGAGCCTATAGCATCTACCTGCCCAAAAGTTACGACACGGAAACAAGCAGAAAATATCCTATCCTCTATCTGCTCCATGGCATGGGAGGAACAAACACCGGTTGGTTCTACGACTAGCAAGCCAAAGATGTTATGGATCGGTTAGTAGCCTCCGGCGAAGCATGTGAAATGATCATCGTAAGCCCCAATGCAGGAGGGGATTTTTCCGCCGGTGCATGGAACGGCTACTTTAATATGCCCGGATGGTCGTACGAAGACTTCTTCTATCAGGAATTCCTACCCTACATAGAAAACACCTACCGCGTAGAAGCAAACAAACAAAACCGGGCCATAGCAGGACTATCCATGGGAGCCAATGGGGCAACCAGTTATGCACAGCGCTATAGCGATATGTATTGCGCCGTATATGCCATAAGTTCAGGCATGACCCTACCGGATATGCCGACACCTCCCGGACTGTCTTCTGATGGTAAAGAAAAAATGACACATCTCATCCGGTCCGTACAGCAGCACAACTGCATCACCTACGTAGCAGAAGCAGACGACACCCGCAAACAGCAACTGCGTACCATCCAATGGTTTATAGATTGCGGAGATGATGATTTTCTGCTTGATACCAACATCGATTTCTTCAGGGCAATGCGTGCCAACCAAATCCCCTGCCAGTTCCGTGTACGCGACGGCGGACACGACAACGAATACTGGCACTCAGGACTCTACTTCATCCTCCCATTCGTAAGCCGCAGCTTTGGAAAATGACAAAAAATAAAACTATTTCAATCCTTTGTTAATTTATTTATAAATTCTATGTTTGCAAATAGATAACAGAGTTGATTATAAGCATGAAAACGTTACAATTTGCATGTCTGACAGGAGCTTTCCTTCCTGTTTTAATCGGATGTAAAAGTAAACCTTCCGAGGTATCAGTACCAGTTAATGTTATCATCATCCTTGCAGATGATATAGGTTACGGAGATTTAAGTTGCAATGGCGAGAAAACCATTCATACACCGAATGTAGACCGCTTGGCCTCGCAAGGAGTACGCTTTACAGATGCTCATGCCGTGGCGGCCACCAGTACACCTTCTCGTTATTCTTTGCTTACCGGCCAATATGCCTGGCGAAGGAGTGATACCGGTATCGCTGCCGGAAATGCCGGTATGGTGATCCGCCCCGAGCAAACAACCATCGCTGATGTATTTCGTGAAGCAGGATATACTACCGGAGCAGTTGGCAAATGGCATCTTGGTTTGGGTGACAAAACCGGTGAACAGAATTGGAATGGATTTATCACTCCCGGCCTTACGGATATAGGCTTTGACTATTCATATATTATGGCTGCTACAGGTGATAGAGTGCCTTGTGTGTTTGTTGAAAACCAACGAATCGTAAACCTCGATCCCAACGATCCGATAGAGGTAAGCTATGACGACCCATTCCCTGGTGAACCCTTGGGGAAAGATCATCCGGAGATGCTGTATGTACTGAAGCCAAGCCTCAATCACGGGCACGATCAGGCCATCGTAAACGGAATATCCCGCATCGGATACATGAAAGGGGGTAAACAAGCTTTATGGGTAGACGAAAATATTGCCGACAGTATTACCGGAAAAGCTGTGCAATTTATTGAAAACCATAAAGATGAACCTTTCTTCCTTTACTTTGCCACCAATGACATCCACGTACCCCGCGTACCGCATCCCCGCTTTGCAGGGAAAAGTGGTATGGGTCCTAGAGGTGATGCCATCCTTGAATTCGACTGGAGCGTAGGACAGATCATAGAAACGCTTGAAAGACTTGGGTTGGCCGATAACACATTGATAATCTTATCCAGTGACAACGGGCCTGTAGTAGATGATGGCTATCAGGATCAAGCAGTAGAGCTGTTGGGCAATCATCGTCCCTGGGGAGATTTCCGTGGAGGGAAGTATAGCAATTTTGAAGCCGGTACACGAGTCCCTTTCATTGTCAACTGGCCTTCCAAAATAGAACCTGCCGTTTCGGATGCTTTGGTCTCTCAAATAGACCTCTTTGCCTCTTTGTGTAGCCTGTTGGGAAAAGATATCCCCACCAATGCAGCACCCGATAGCAAAGATCAACTAAATACATTATTGGGAAAAGAGAAGAAAGGGCGTGACTATATTATAGAACAAGCCGGATCTATCTCTATATCCAACAAAGAATGGAAATACATCGCGCCAAGTAATGGAGCAGCTTATAATAAACTTACAAACACTGAATTAGGAAACAGCAAAGAGCCTCAATTATATCATTTAAAGAGTGATATAGGAGAACGAGTCAATGTCGCTGAAAATAACCCTGAAAAAGTAGCGGAACTTCAAGCGATATTCGAATTAGAAAAGTGATTTTACTCCGTTTTATTTAATCCTGCACGGATGCGGCTGAGTGACTGGGGAGTTACTCCGATGTATCCGGCAATCTCTTTCAAGGGGACATGTTGGAATATTTCCGGCATTTTCTTCAGGAAAGCCAGATAGCGTTTTTCTGCTTTCGGGCAGTAGAGGTCAATCAGTTGGTCGTCTGTATTGAGGAGTATATCCACATATAGACCCTGAAGCCAGTTGGAAAAGTCCTGCGAAGATGCCGATAGTTGCTGTATCGTACTCTTCTTCATTTCAATAGCGACACTGTCACAGGAGGAAGAAATGCTAAAGCGAGAAGGTAATCCCCTGATATATCCCCATGAGGAGAAGATGGTTTCTCCGGGAACGGCAAACCATAAGGTGTAATCTTCTCCGTCTCGCTGTATATGTGCCCTCCAGATACCCTGGCTGATAAAATAGATAGAATCGTCGATCTTGCCTTCACCTATAACGACACTCCCCTTGGGGAAGTGGAGTGTACGTATGGTTTGGCGGAGTAGCAGGAGTTCCTGTCTATTCAGCTTGCAATATTTCTTGATTCTGTTTATCAGCTCTTCCATATGTATATGCCTTGTCTTTCAACAGCAAAATTACAATAATTACTGTTGTTGCAAAATCGCCGGTAGCAACAGAAAGCCATATTCCGGTAACTCCGAACCATAAAGGCAGGCAGAAAAAGAACAATACAGGTAATATACCCCGTAATATTGTAAGCCCTATTGCCCGCTTTACCCGTTCGATACTGGTATAATAGCCGATGGTAATGATATTGATACCAAAGAATACATAATCAATAGCAAACAACGGCAAGCCAAATGCGGCATATTCCCATGCATTACCTGTCTTTTCCGGTAAGAAAAGCGATACAATACCATTGGCATAGAAAGAGAACAAAGCTGTAATAAACAAGCCAAAAACGATTGCATAGGTAAGCGACAAGCGCGTAGCCTGATTGGAACGTTCCATCTGCCCGCATCCGTAATTATAGCTTATGATAGGCTGGGCAGACTGCACCATCGCATTGAAAACCATGAATATAATAGGAAACAAGTAACAGATTATGCTGTACGCAGCCACCCCGTCGGCTCCCAGATGATGCATAAACACATAATTACCCGTAATAGCCATTATAGCTAATGTGATTTCACTCAGGCATGAAGAGATTCCCAGTTTGAGAATATACCAGGTATTCCTCATAGTCAAAAGTATACTCTTGGAGCTCATTTTCAACTTTGCAAATCTTACCATTACGCTGGGATATAATAAGTAGACAAAAAGCATGATTGCCCCAACAGCTTCACCGATACCGGTAGCAACAGCAGCACCGAACAAGCCCCATTCAAAAATGAAGATAAATATATAGTCAAGCACTATGTTGATAACTGTAGCTATCAGCATAGCCCACATGGCATAATTCGGATTGGTTTGCCGGACAAAGAAGGGTAGAGAAACCGTTAATACCAGGAACGGGATACTTAATGCAAACCAGAAAAGATATTCTACAGCCATCGGCAGCAGATAGTCGTCGGAACCACATAAAGTTGCTGCTTTGTGAGGAAACAAAGTGAGCAATAAAGTCATTATCAAAACGAAGATCAATAATACCGAAGTAGCCTGTGTTACGTTAATATTCGCCACTTTAGGCTTACCTCTGGAGAGATTGATCGATGAAAGAATACCACCTCCCATACCAAACATCAGCCCAATACCGGCCGATATCATAGCTATCGGAGCAGCAATGTTAACAGCTGCCAAAGCATCACTACCAATGCCACGTCCAACGAAAATACCATCAACTACTGTAAACAAAGCCGCAGATATCATCCCCAACAGAGCAGGAAAGAATTGTTTTGTAAATAACTTGCCTACGGCTAATGTTTTAAAATCAAGACTATCTCTTTGCATATTCTATTTTTTTCAGAAAACGGATGCAAAAATAGGTCTTATACTTTTGATACTACTTACCAATTGGTAATAAATGCAGGCAGCTGTCTATAATATTACTTGATTTTATAAGCCATTAATGCACTACCATGACGAATATACAATATACCATTTACGATGACAGGATGCGCCCAATGCGGACCTTCGCCCTTTGTGATACGAAATTCACTGACAACATCAAATTTATTAGCCGTAGGACGTACTAAGCCTACACCTCCCCGGCGTTCGTCATAGCAATAAAGCATGCCATCGGCAGAAACAACAGATCCCTTCCCTTTACCTCCGCTCCAGGCTTCTTCATATTTTGTTTCTCCGCTATTCCAGTCTACAGCTACCCAATTCCCTTGGTTGTTATTAATCCAGTTGGAACCATAGATTATATCATTTACAAGTACATAGCCTCCATGATGTGTATCCAGGTCATTGTTATTCCATAAGAGCGTTACACCGCTAAGGTCATCATTCAATTGCAGCATATACGCACCAATGTCATACCCATGGCAGAAGAAGATACGTCCATCTTTGTATAAAGGGCTGTTTGGAGCGATATTCGGCCAATCGCCACCCCGTCCTCCTTCTCTGGCAGGGGGTGCCCATTCCCTGAATGTCCAATCGATATCTCCGGTTTCAGGATTCACGCCAAATACACTTTTTGCTGTAGAACCAATAATCTGTCTTTTCCCTTTATATGTTATTAAAAGAGGTGATACATAAGCGCCTATATCTCCTAATGGCTTGCTTTTCCAGACGGTTTCTCCGGTTTCAGCATTGAGTGCTACGATTGTAGTTTGATCACCGGCTGGTGTATAGATCATTTTATTGTCAAATACCAGCGGACATTCGGAAGTACCCCAGGTTCCTGTTTTATGCTCAAAAACGTCTCCTCCGTTTACCTTCCATACAATAGCTCCATTTTCAATATTCAGGCATACAATTTCTCCCGTCCCACTCACCATATACGCCTTGTTTCCTTCAATAGTTGGTGTAGTGCGGGTTTCCGGATAGGTTTTATCCCAGGGTTTACCATATTCTACTTCATACAGCTTTTTTCCATCCAGGGTATAAGCCGAAAAGATCTCCATTGTTTCATCTTCATTCATTCCGGTTATATACAGATGGTTATTTACAATAACAGGGCTGGAATATCCTTTTCCGGCATCCAGTGTTTCCCATAATAATTCCGGGCCTTCGGAAGGCCATGTCTTCAATAATCCTGTTTCAGGATATATCCCATTTCTTGTTGGTCCTCTCCATCCGTAGGGAGACTGTGCATTCATATACGATGGAATAAGACTGATTACGAAAAAAATAACTGCGATTTGCTTCATACTCATAAACTTTTAATAATATGTCAATTAGTTGTCATTAACAACCCATGATTTAAATTCTGCTGCTTTATTTTTACTGATATAAATACGTTCAGGGGTTTCTATATCCAATGTTACCATCAGGCGGTTGTCAAACCAGATCGTAATATTCTTCACACTGTCACGAGAGATAATAAATTGCTTGTTGGCACGGATAAAATCAGCCGGATTCAATGTAGAAGCAATTTGCTCCAGTGTCTTGGAATAGGCATAACAATTACCGTCATTCAGGTAGATTTGTGTGTTTTTATCTGTTGTATAAAAACAAGAGATGTCTTTCATATTTATCGGCAGCAATTTGTCTTTGACAGGTATAAGCATTTTATCTTTAAAACGGCTCATCTGAGGCAAATTGGTCATTTGTGCCATATATTGTACTACCTCCGTACGGGTCCATTTTCCAAACTTAAACAAGGCGCGCTCCAATTCCTCTGCCTTGATAGGTTTCAATAGGTAGTCAATACTATTCACTTTAAATGCCTCGATAGCATACTCATCATAGGCCGTTATGAAAATAATAGGTGTTTCTACGTTTATGCTCTGAAAGATGGCAAAAGCCGAACCATCCGACAGGTGGATATCCATCAGTATCAGGTCTGGGGGCGGATTATTCAGTAACCATTGAACTGTTTGAGTGATACTTTCTGTATTTCCAAGTATCTCAATAGCCGGGTTAATCTCGTTCAGAATATCCGTCAGGTTCTCATAAGCAGCCGTTTCATCTTCTACTATCAATACTTTCATAATTCTGACTATTACTTTAAGGGTAAGTAAACATTAAATATTTCTCCGTCGTTTTCAATTCGGATCTGTTTATTCATCAGTAAAGAGAATCGATTTTCCAGATTCTTGATCCCTGTTCCATTGGTGTCGCTGGGGGATAATTTAGGGTGGATTGGGTTGGAAACAACCAGTTCCGAACATTCATTCAGGCGGATGGAAACTTCCATCTTGTGTTGTGAGTCGATTGTGTTGTGTATAACTACATTATCTATTAGCGGAAGCAAAGAAAGAACCGGAATTCTGAGTTCCTTTCCCTTTGTGTCAACCTGTATGTCGAATGACAGTTTATTAGCAAAACGAACCTCCATCATATAGCGGAAGGCATGTACAAACTCCAGTTCTTCTTCCAGTGTAACCAATCCTTTTTTATCGCTTTGTAAAATATACCGGAATACGTCCGACATTTTGTTTACATAAGCCAGTGTTTTTTCGTCATCTTTTTTCCGGATTAAGGCTGTTACCCCATTCAGCGAATTAAAGAAAAAGTGAGGATTAATCTGATTAGTCAAGGCATCATAGCGGCTTTTCAGATTCTCAACTTTGAGTTGTTCTATTTCCTGTTCTTTCTTTCGCTGCACATTATACATCATGAATACGTGTCCTGCAAAAGTAGAAACAATATGAACCACAAAGAACTGAAACAACAATATGCTACCGAAACCATGGATGCTTTTATTATAAAGATATAAAATAAGAACAAAGAGTAAATAAGCCGGAACTGTTATCAGAAGCGTCTTTAAAAAGCGCTCCATAAAAGGTAGATCCTTTTTCTTTTTCAGGTTATAAATTAATAGCAACCATATCAATACAACAAAAAAGAAATACCTTATAAAGAAAAACAACAGATGACATCCATGCTTCGAGTCATCCATGAAACTCAATTCCCATGGAAGGAACGCAATATTGGGATATACAATAAAAATTGCACTAAGCAGACTGATGAGTACCAACCTGTACGAACTATATATATCTGTGATTTTCATGTTACAAATTTGAAGATCATTTATTATTCCACTTCTGTTTTTACTATTTTCTTGACAAATAGGATGATGCACCCGATAAAGAAGGCTGTAAAAAGGAAGGCCAATAGCCAGACCCATATACCGGTATTCATAAAGCTGATACTTACTCCTACAATGGAACTGATAACTCCGGTTGCGATAGCGTAAAGTGGTATAAGTACGTTTTCTTTATAGAGGGTTTGTTCTATCTTCTGATGGGTAAAGCCAAGCGTTTTGTACAGCTCTATTTCCTTTCTGCGCATGGAGAGGTTTTTGCGGATAACGATAATAAAACTCATGATACCTACTAACAAACCTAAGCCTCCTAATGTCAGGAAGATAGTCAGGTAGGTATCGGTTACGCTATTGAACTGTTTCAGCCTGTCATTGGTCGTAGTAACGCGTACTCCGTATTCATTGAGTGCCTGAGAAAGAAGTGTTTTCACCTCTTCTCTTTGCGATTCGTCTACTTTCAGAAGGAAGACTTCGCTTCCGCTTGTTTCTTCCCATATGTCAGAGAAGTATTTCTTGTCTATCAGGATATGTCCCTGAAAGATAGAATTAGAGAGTGTTCCGGATAAGCGAATCCCCACGCGCTGCCCTCTGTCTCCTTCATAAAAGAGCGTATCTCCCAGAGCCATCCCAAGGCTCCAGGTAAGCACTGTTGCATCTACCAAAGCGGGATATACATCCTGTACCTCGTTTAACGGATAAGGATTTTGCTCTATCCGGAAATCATGCGTCAATAGGGCATCCATGTCTACTCCTAAAACGGTAGGGGTAGAGACTTTATTCAGGTTCAGACAGCTGGCGTCATCTGCGCTATAACGCAGGCATTGCATAATCTCGGCATCATCAGGCAAGGCTGTGAGGGATAGCTTTTCACGCCCGGCTTGTGTCGACATATTGTGATACACAGGAACACTACTTTCGCACCAGAGGGAGAAGCCCCCGGTTCCGGTTTTAATCTGCGAACTATCAGCAAAACCTTTCCGGTTTAATCCTACGGAAAAGACGATAAAAACACCCATTGTCAAGGTTACGAACGATAAGATAGCCTGCTTCTTGTTGGCCAATAAGGTACTCCATATCAGTTTCTCAGAAGTAAAGCTGTTAGTAGAAGGGGTGCCATTCCGGCAAATCAGATAATCTCCCCACAAGGCAGCAGTTCCAATCAGGATAATCCCCACTAGTACAAAGAGGATTACGGATTGCAAAAAGAAGAAATTAAATCCGCTTACTGCCAGGGCAAGGATACTTGCTGTTATAGCCAAGCCTTTTTTATATTTCAGTGAGTGCTTTCTTCGTTTATTATCAACCTTTTTATCTTTCAGACTACGTACTATTGTACGACGAAGCAGCCATAAGGAGAGAAGGATACCAACTAGAAATCCCAGCGCTATAGTAAGGAGATGGGGATAAACCGCGAATCCTTCGGTATGGGTGGCCCCTTTCCACACATTACCCAATAGCCACATTATAAGGCTGGTGTAGAGTATCCCTAGGATCACTCCACCTACAGAGGAAGCCAATACAACAGGGGCAGCTTCCGTCCAAAGTATCCTTGTGATGCGCTTTTGTGTATATCCCAAAGACTTCAATAGGGCGATTTCATGGCGTCGTTGATACAGCATTTCCGATAAGGGTATAATCAGTAACAGCATGGCTGACACAATGATAAAGAATCCCAAAGCCAGAAAAAGGCTGGAGAAATCCACTCCGTTTTTCGCTGCATATAAACCGGCTTCCCGGGGATGAATCAGTTGGATACCAAACATATCGGATTGTAATTCAGACAAGTCGGGCGCTGTATTTAACATACGCACAGCCGTAGCATTTCCGTAAGCATTTCCCCAATGGCCGGCCACTGCCTCATAGGAGAGAATGGCTTTAGGAGTACTGCGATACTGCTCCCAATAGGCCTCGTCTTCATCGCTTATCAGGCTCATATCGATGGGTAAGTCGCTATCCCAGTCGGTACAGCGTTCTACATTGGAAAGGCCCGGAAAATCGGCACTTAAACTCTTATCTTCCTGCAGTTCGCTTAGTGGGACTATCTTTTTCACCAACAAAGAGAGCTTCTCTGTCTTCAGGGTTTTTAGGTCTTGCGAGGTGAAATAACTTACTGTCACCCAGTCTCCCGGCTTCGCTTGCAGGCGGTTGGCCGAATAATCCGAAAGGATGATCTCGTCTTTTTGCAGCACTTCTCCCTTATAGCGATCCATGGCCGTTACAAAAGAGTAGGGGATAGATGTACTATCCCGTTCAATAGCGTTGGCCAGATAGGAGAACAGGCGGTTGGGCTCACGATTGTTCCGGCTGATTGTTTCTACCACCTTTTCTTGCAGGAATACCCGATCTGAGCTTATTTCCGTAAATCCTTCTTTCTGAGTTATAAATAAACCTGAGAATGAGTAATTCCATACCTGTTTCAACTCCTCCTCCGATACTTTTTTGTCGCTTAATATCAGGTTGATCTTCCCTTCCGTTTCCATCGCTTCAGCCAGTTCTTTCCGGTTTACGAAGATATTGAGAGGAATAAGTTGTTCGTTCTTCATGCTGATATTGCCCCCTTCTTCCAGGCTTACAAGGCCATCGTAAGCCAGGCGCATACTGCTGGTATAGTTCTCCGTAACAAACAGAGAACCCGAAGGAACCAGTCCGGAAGCAGGCAGCCGAAGTATGATAGCATCCGGCTTTTCTTGCCCTAACTCCTTCAGCAGAGCCGGGTTGACCTTGGCTGCACCACCTGATATCGGGATATCATCAACACCCCATACAAAGACAGGGACTAACTTTCCGTTTTGAGAAATAAAACCGTTTGTCAGCAACATACCTCTGGCCGATCCATCAAACAAAGGGCTGTCTGCCAGCTTCTCATCCATGAATGACTGACGGGAAAAGAGGATAGATTCGGTATTCCCAAGCCGCTCTGTTACACGCTTGACAAGTGTTGTACGCACAGAATCGCCTACTACCAGGCTACCCACGATAACAGTTACAGCTATAAGGACAGCCACAGCTATAAGCCTGTAGTAACGGGTATAAAACCGTATGTTCTTATATGACAGATCGCTGAACTTCACTGTAAAACACCATTTTTAAGAGTAAGTATGCGATGGGCTGCCGAAGACGTTTCCTCTGAATGGGTTACCATGATAATCGTGGTACGTACATGCGTATTTATCTCGGACAACAATAGGGCTATATTCCGGGCATTTTCAGCATCTAATTGTCCGGTCGGTTCATCTGCTAAAAGTAGCAAGGGCTTCATAATCAATGCGCGGCAGACGGCAACACGACTGGCTTCTCCCCCCGATAAGGTATGCGGGTATTGATTTGCCACACCGGTAATATGTGTCAGTTCCAACAGATGCCTGGCATACTCAACCTCTTCAATACTAGCCTGAGAGCGATAGGCAAGGGTAGGCAACAGTATATTTTCCAGCGCCGTATACTGAGGCATCAAGCGGTGATCCTGAAAAACAAACCCGATCTGCTTATTACGTACAAGCGAATGATCTACCCCCGGCGTAGTCATCTCCACACCATCCAGCAGATAACTTCCTTCATCCGCAACAAGCAATGTCCCCAGAATAGATAACAAAGTCGTCTTACCCGATCCCGACACTCCCTTAACCGCCACAAATTCCCCTTTACCGACCGACATATCCAGCCCTCGCAAAACATGATTCACCCGGTTCTCCCCGTCCTGATAGCTCTTCTGTATGTTTGTTAATTGTATCATATAGAATCTTATTTTTTTCCAAAACAAAGCAATGTGCCTTTGGCGGTTAGGATCATGAAATGGTTTTTGATGATGGCGGGTGAGCTTACGATTTGTTCGCCTGTGTCGTATTCCCATTCCAGCTTGCCGTTGGATGCATCCAGGATAGAGACTATGCCTGTCTTGGTGCATATAATTAGCTTGTCATCGCATACTACCGGAGAGCTTTCCCCTACATTTCCTTTCAGCATGTATTCCCAGGTTTGCTTGCCGTTGATGCGGCTTATGGCTTTGATATTCCGTTCGCCCGAAAGGAAGTAAAAAGCCTCTCCCGAAATGGCAGGAACGGATACAAAAGAGCCTTTTTCGCTATCTCCGGAGATCATTTTCTTGTGGCGGATGATCTTGCCGTTTTCAAGCATCAGTTTATAGATATTCCCCGAATAATCACCCACATAGCAATAATTTCCCATAATGGCCGGAGAGGCCGGGACATAGGCCTCCAAAAGCAGGGAATCGGTCTGTACACCTGTCTGGCAGTCTATGATGCGTACCCAGGAGTCGCAACCTCCGAAGATAACATATTTCTTCCAGAGCGCAACAGCTCCGTTCAGGTAATAACCCGATTCAAAACGATTTATCTCTTCTCCGGTCTGATAATCCACGCAATACAGGAAATTGTCGTAACTGCCGAATACAACAGCCTTTTGCCCTTCAAAATCCACAATATTAGGCGAAGCAGATACTTGCCCCATGGTCTCATAATTCCATAGCGTATCTTTTGTGGCAAGGGATATGGCAGTCATAAAGCCATCGATCCGACCGATATACAAGGCAGAGTCGTAGATCATGGGAGTAGCTTCTACAGCCGTTGCCAGGTTATATTCAAAGGCCAACTCCCCGTGAATGTCAACCCCCCGTACAAGTCCCCGTTTGTCGCACCAGTAAGTCGTTCCACCTTTTACAACAGGAGACGATACGGTGCGCGTATCGCTTTTATAGCTCCATAACAGAACCGGGTTTTTGGGAAGCTGATGCTCCGTATAGCCGCTTAAAGCCGAGTTGCCGCGAAACAACAGCCAATCCATATCATCCGAACTGTCCGAAAAGCCACTTCCGCTTATGCAGGATGTCAATATCATTGCCAGAAGGATGCAGAACGCAGAACGCAATATATAGATCGCTCCTGTGGGGCACATTTCAGCCAGTTTGGGAGAGACGTTTGCCCGGTTTTCTTCCGGTAATACTACCTGCATGCCGAAGCCCCGGTCTTTGAAGGTGAAGCCGTTATCGCTGTTGTAAACACATATTCCGCAGCGGATGCATTTGGCTTGTTCAAACCATAGATCCTCTTTTATGTGCATCTTATTCATAACCGGAAGGGTAGAAGAGGCATCGTAGCGCGAACGCTTAATACCCTCTGCCGTAGCATATAAACGCAGTTTACACTCCGTACGTCCGGAGCAGGCACAATGCAGGCAACGCGAGGGTGTATTTACGGTCTCTTTCAGGCGCTCCCTCTCTTTCTCCGTAAATCGTCCCAAACGAGACTGGAAGCTGTTTTTGTCTGTATTGTGTATCTTTATTTCTTCAGCCAAAGAGGCTGTATCAAACATGCCGGCAAGTTCTTTTATGATCTCCCGGATAGACACCGCCTGATCGATTGTTCCCCGGCGGCAAGCCTTTTCACAAGGGGCTTTGCAGTTATCGCAGCCTATCTCGGGCAAGGCAAAGGCGGCAGCTATTACGGCATGTGCTTCCGGGTATTTCCCCGCATCGTAATAGCTCAGCATCTGCTCTATTTCAAGCTTTTGGGGACATACCATCGCACAAGGGGCTTCACAATCCGCCCGGTGATCGCTCAGCAGCAACTCCAATGACAAGGAGCGTACTTTGCGCACCTCCTCGCTATCTGTCGTAATCTGCATACCTTCTGTAGGATAGGTAGTACAGGAGGGGATGATCTGACCGTTCGCCGCATTCTGCACAGCACATACCATGCAGGAAGACTTATGCTTCGCTCCTTTGGCATAGCATAAGGACGGGATAGTGTGCCCCATCCGGCGAGCCGTCTCCAATATCGTCTCACCGCTTTTTGTTTCTACCTGATCGTTGTTTATATATATCAACATAACTTTTTATATAGCCTGTTGATGTTTTTTGCTTCTATCTACCTCTGTTTTTATTTAGACGTACCTCTAAATCGATTTACACCTACCTCTAAATAAAATTAGACCTACCTCTAAATTGATTTACACGTACCTCTAAATTATTTTGAACGTACATTAAAACCAAAAGAAGCCATTTTAAGCCAAAAAAACATCAAGCAGTCGTTACTACTTTATCCTTATAGTTTACATGCTCATTCAGTGCCACTTTACGGATGGCATTAAAACTACATTCATCAATACACAAGCCGCACTGTACGCAGGTTTCAACCTCTATACTGTGTATTTCGTAGGGGGTATAGGGGATGGCGTCTACCGGACAGGCTTTGGCACATTTGGTACAGCCTATGCATTCGTCGGTAACTACATATTTCACCATGTCTTTGCAAGTGCCTGTCTTGCAGACCCCTTTTACATGCTCTTCGTACTCTTCGCGGAAGTATTTCAAGGTGGTTAGCACCGGATTAGGAGCTGTTTTCCCCAAGCCGCAGAGCGACGATTTCTTTACATTCAGTGCCAGCTCTTCCAGCTTGTCTATATCGGCCATATCGGCCTTTCCGCTGCATATCTTGTCCAACAAATCAAGCATCCGGCGGATACCTACCCGGCAGAAGGTACATTTGCCGCAAGACTGTTCGCAGGTGAAGCTCAGGAAATAGCGGGCCATATCTACCATGCAGTCGCTTTCGCTCAATACCACCAGTCCGCCGGAGCCCATCATGGCGCCCATCTGGTTGAAGGCATCGAAGTCTACCTGCACGTCGCATAAATGCGCGGGAATACAACCTCCGGAAGGCCCTCCGATCTGTACGGCTTTCAGCTTCTCGCCACCTTCCACACCGCCTCCTATATCTTCAATGATCTGATTAAGCGTAACACCCATCGGTACTTCTATCAGGCCTCCGTGGCGTATCTTGCCTGCCAGGGCAAACACTTTAGTTCCTTTGCTACCGGAAGTGCCTATCCCGCCGTAATAGTCTGATCCGTTCCGCAGGATATAGGGGATTTGGCTCAGGGTTTCTACATTGTTGACAAGTGTAGGACGTCCGTTCAGGCCTTCTACGGCAGGGTAGGGAGGCCGCTGCTTGGGGAATCCCCGTTCGCCCTCTATGGAGGCTATCAGGGCTGTTTCCTCTCCGCAAACAAAAGCTCCGGCTCCTTCAAAGATGGAGATGTCGAACGAGAAGCCGCTTCCGGCAATGTTTTCGCCTATCAGGTTACGCTCCCGGCAAAGCTCCAGTGCCGTACGTATCCGCACCACCGCCAGAGGATATTCGGCTCGGATATAGAAGACTCCTTTGTCCGCCCCTACAGCATATCCGGCGATAATCATTCCTTCAATTACACGGAAGGGGTAAGATTCCAGCATCATACGATCCATAAAGGCTCCCGGGTCGCCTTCGTCTCCATTGCATATCACATATTTTTCTTTTTTAGGTGAAGCAGCTACGATCTCCCATTTCTTTCCTGTGGGGAAACCGCCTCCGCCACGCCCACGAATACCGCTGGAAAGGATACTTTGGATCACTTCTTCGCGTGAACGGGACGAGACTATAGCTTTAAGTGCTTCAAATCCACCGCTGGCCACATATTCATCAATATTCAGGGGAGCCAGAAAGCCATATCCTTCTGTAGATATGTGTTTCTGTCCGGAAAGGAAGCTGTCTATTACACCCGTCCGCTCGTTTTCGCCCTTCCATATCACATTATCCCAAGTAATATCGGTATGGAAGGTGTCGATATGATTCAACAGGCTGTTTTTTAATCGTTTTAAATAGCCCGCAGGTTTGAAGTGATGATGCAGTATTTCCTTTATTTCAATTGCTTTTACATTGGGGTAGCGGGTAATGGAGCTGTCGGGAAGCACTACATCAATCAGCGGTACTTTATTACAGACCCCTACACAGCCTACAGGCTTGATATTTACCTCTATACCCAATTCATCGGAAGCCGTCAGCAATTCTTTGTATATATCCGAAGATCCGCTGGCCTGGCAGCACGAGCCCATCCCCAGACGTATTTCTCCTGCCACCTGGCGTTGCTCCTGTTTGTTCTCTTCCTTTTCCTTCTTTTCTTGCAGGTTCAGGAAATCATCAATTACCTCGTTTACCTTTCCGGGCATGACATGCCCATATATTTTCTCGTCAATCTGCACGACAGGAGCCAATGTACAGCAGCCCAGACAGGCGATCTTCTCTATTGAAAACAACTGGTCGGAAGAGGTAATGCTGCCGTCTTCCATCTTCAGTTCGCGGCGGAATGAGTCATACACATTGCCGGCTCCTTTCACGTGACAAGCCGTTCCGGTACACACCTTGATCAGATGCTTCCCGTAAGGAATATGCCTGAATTGGGAGTAAAAGGTGGAAACACTAATCAGTTGCGCCCGGTCGATTTCCGTCCGTTCATACACCCGCTCGATAGCCTCTGAAGGCAGATAGCTAAACGCCTCCTGCAAAGCCTGTAACAAGGGGATAATCACCTGTCGCGAGGTTCCGATTCTGTCGATAATTGCATCTACCTTAGGAATCAGGTCTTCCGCTTTGTTATTATGTTCACACGTACAATTCATTCTTATTTGTTTTCTACACAGTATATGCTTTTTTCTGTTCGTACCACGATTTTTCCGTCAGTAAAGGCGGGTGTGGCAAAGGTTCTCTCGCCTGTTTCAAAGGATGCCAGCAGGCGGAAATCATTATCAGCCGAGAAGATATGCATCTTTCCGTCATTGCTGAAGAGGTATATCTTACCTTCGGCTATCACCGGAGAAGAGTAGAATTCGGTATTCAGTTCATGCTCTTTGCGGAGTTCTCCGGTCTGAGTATCATAAGCTGCCACTACACCGTAGCTGGTTGCCAGGTACAGATTATCCTTTGTAGCAACCGGGCTGGCAACTTCGGGCAGGAAATCATTCCCTTCCCATAACAGGCTTCCGTCTGCTGCATTGATGGCTACCATCTTGGCATATTCGCTTGCCCCAAACACCAGTCCGTTAGAGCTACAGGCGCTTGATCCTACTTCTCCGGTCATGCATTCCACCCGCCAGAGCTGTTCGCCATTGTTCGGGTTATAAGCTGTAATGGCGGGGTTTCCCATCAATACCAACTGCGGGGTATTATTGACATAGGCGATGATTGGGGAGCTCCAGGTAACTTTCTCTGTCCGGCTTTTGCTCCATCGTTCGGCACCTGTAGCAAGATCTAAAGCCATGACCTTAGGGGAGTTCTGGTTGTCGTACTGTACAATCACCAGATTACCAAAAATAAGGAGAGAAGAAGCATATCCGTAATGATTGTCCGGTACCCCCAGGTTCTTAGCCCATAGTTGTTTACCCTCCATATCGGCACAAAGGATATCTCCGGTAGCAAAGATGGCGCATACCTGTTTGCCATTTGTAGCTACACTAGAGGCTGCCAATCCGGTATCTTCCGTAGTTTTAGGCATTTGCGAAGGAGAACCGGGGATATTAGCGGCTGCCAGTGTCCAACGCTTTTCTCCGGTAGTCAGATCGTAGCAATAAAGCTCACGAGCCTGTGCATCGGCCCCTGAGAAGAAAACGTTATTTCCATTGATAACCGGTGAGTTATATCCCTGTCGGGGTATATCCTGCTTCCAGGCAATATTGGTTCCGCTGCCTAACTCCCATTTAACAGGTACCCCTTTGGCCGAAGATATCCCGTTGGAGTTATTACCCCGGAAGGCATTATGTGTTACTTTAGACACAACTACTTGTGGAGCGGCTTCTTCTACAGCTGTTTCCACCAGCTGAGTCGTATCTGCTTCCGATACGATTTCCGGCTCAGCAGGAGTGTCTGTTTCTGTTTCAGGCAGCTCTGTGGGAGCTTCCGCTAAATCGGCTAGCACTTCAACCGGCTCTGCTGTTTCTGCCTGTGGTGTAGCCTTCAGATAAGGCGAACTCAGGAAGACAAATACCAACCCTATGGCTGCTATGCCGGAGGCTATCCATATCACGTATTTCCGGGCTTCTGTCTTGATGGCCCATTCGTCTATCGGGTCTATTTCTTTACCCGGTATTTCTTTATCATGTGCGAAATAGAGACGGATGCAGATGATAAACACCAACAACATACCCAATAGGATATAAACTCCCACCATCAGATGATCCATCCGGATAAAATAAGCCTTCCGGGCCAACAAATCCAGTTGGCGGATCTGTTCCTGCAAAGCCGGATTATTGGCATTCTGATCGTTTATCTCTTTCAGCGTTTCTACCACTTCTGTCTGTAGCGGTGTAGTACCTCTCACCTGAAAATAGTTGGTAATCAACATAATCGAAAAGGTAACGATAAAGATAGCCGACACAATGGCTACATTTCTAAGAATTGATTTCTTCATTGTTTTTGATTCTGAGGACAATAACTAAAACATTTGCCGCATGCTACACAATCCGCATGGTCTATCTCATATACTTTATGGGTTCGTTTGACAGATAAACTGATCAGTGTCATGCCTATTACAAATCCGATCAAGGCTCCGCCTATTGTGGAGTAGAAACGAAAGTCGGCCTGAATTTGCTCTTGTTTTTCTGTCAGTTCTTCTACTACCCCTCCTTGTCCGTAGAAGGCTTCCAACTCCAAAGAGAGGATATCCTGCGGATTGGCTTCCTGTTGAATCACCATATCGTACAGCCGTACATCCTTGTTGACACGGCTCAGACTACTACTGGCAGAACGCATCAGGAATGCCCCGGCAACTACCATTAACGGGAGGATCAGGAAATAATTTACGATACGTTTTACCCCTTGCAGACGCTTCTCTTTCACTTTGTTGTCGTAAGGCGGTTTGATAGCATCTACCGGACAGGCATTATGGCAAAGTTCGCAATTAATACAAGGCGTCTTCGTCAGTTCTACCTTCCAGATGGACACCCGTGAAAAAAGGCTCAGCAGAGCGCCATACGGACAAATAAAGCGGCAGAATGGCCTTCCCGTGAAGATAGCAGCAATAAGCAAAAGCACTCCGAATATGATTAGTCCGATATCTCCTCCCAAACGGAAAATTCCGATAAACGGGTCGAACCGGCAAATAATAAAACTACTTCTGGTAATGGCATACAAGACCGCAAAGATCAGGTATATCCAGGGGATCATACCTAATACACTTGCCAGTGCCTTTGGCAATCTGTAATTCTTCAAATTCACCAATTCCTGCAAAGCACCGAAGGGGCATACCCCGGCACAAAAGACCCTGCCAAACAGAAAGGCAAACAGTATAGGTAGGATGAAAAAAAGAAATACCGATATGGGCAACACATACGTATTATCAACCAAAGCTAACGAAACATTCTGAATAGAGCCTATACTGCAAACACAGCCGCTACGGAAAAAGCCGAAATAAGCAACAGAGATAAGAGAAACCCATATCACAGGCTTACGCGTCTGCCGCTTTATCACAGCCCATGAGACAATGCTCATCAATACAACCAGTAAGATAATATCGATCGCCACCCATAAAGTTTCATTGGGCACCAGGTATTGTATATCCGGATATTGGTATCCCGATTCAAAATCAGGTTTGGGAAACCTGTTTTGAGCGCTTACTTCCGCCAGAAGTAACAAAGACATACACGCAAATAGTAATTTCTTCATCTTCAACCTTTGAGTTTATATGCTACAGAAAGAGGCACGCGGGATATCGCGTCGGATGCACATACGGTAGCGATCTTACATTCATTACAATCTTTGCACAAGTCACGTTTGATTTGCAAATAGAGAGAGCCATTGCCAAACGAACTACAGCCTTTCACACACTTTCCACATCCGTTACACAGGCTTTCGTTGATGGTATATTCGAAATAGGGATCTTCTACAAACTGGCGCTCAATGGCTCCGGTAGGGCACATCAGGTTCTCTGCTGCTGTATTCAACTCTTTTACATTGGAGCGATAGTATCCTCCACACAGGTCGCAATATCCACATACCATATTGGCATGGAAGCATTTTACAGCCGAAACCGGAAGCACACAATGCGTTTCGCAACGTCCGCATTGGGTACACTTCTGCGGATCAATCTGCCAATACAGGCTTGCCTCCTGCTCCTTCACCTTGCCGATCAGTCCACCCGATACCGCAAGAATCGAACCACCCGCCACCGCTGTTCCCAAAGCCTGTAAAAACTTCCGTCGCGCTATCGGGCTCCTGTTATTTCCGTTCTTCTCCTTCATACACAATTCATATTCAATCAAATAAAAAAAACGTGCAAACTCTTTATCGGTTTACACGTTTTTGTAATAAGAAATATATGCTTTTTATTATCGAATAATCTTTTTTAGCTTGGAAGGCTCTTGCCGAACATCCCAAATAGCAGCAATATAGATGTTGTTGTTTTCTATTTGATATACTATTCGAAGAGTTGCTGTTTTACGATAGTAATTGTAGATACTTTCAAGCTCTTCAATAGCTTCCGAATCCCAAAAGGCTACCATTTTTTCATTTCTTCTTCAAGTTCATCTGCACTAATGCTTAGTCCCAGACGTCGCTGTTCTTGCGCTCTCAGAAGTGATGCCATGCGCTCTTCGTGTGTGTAGGGGAGACCTGGAATACGTCCGCTTGTTTTCTGATCGACAGATTCTTCTCCGTAAAAATCAAGTGCAGGCTCTTGTACAGTAGCAGTAGATTCTTCATATTGGTAGTTCAAATCTGAATCTTCAAATATCCTTATAGAGCCATTGTTATTCTTTTCGAGAGAGCGGATGATATTCATCAGGCTTTTGCCTATTTCTGTTGTTTCATCTATGATGATTGTAGTCATATCTTAGCTATTTTGGTTATTTTTAGCAAAGATACGAAAAACGTGTAAACCAATAAGTCAAAGAGCACTTATATTCTCTGTTTGGAGAGAATATTATATGTTAATTCCTTCTCGTAGGGGGCAGTTTGCCTTGCAATCCGAGCAGGCTGTTTTGGCAGCCAGAGTTTTGTCGTATTGGAAGGTTGATATTTGGTTCTTGCCGGCTACGAATAGTTTGTCATTATCTACTTTGATGTCGTAGGCTGTGTTGCCTCCGCCAAGGGCTTTGCTGTCGAGCAACATACTTCGGAACTCGCCATTGCTTCCGTAACAGCTGATGCGCGGATTTCCTTTTTCAGAAGTAACGATTTCTCCTGTAGAGGTGGCGGACAGATGAACCGGATTACAACATCCGCAGAACATACCGATAGCGCCTCCTGCTTTGCCGAAAGAGCCCAGATATTCTCCGTCTGTAGAGTATTTCTCTACTTTGTGTCTGCCGGAGTTGGAGCAATAAATGATTCCGTTTACATACGTAATGCCAAATGAATAACTGGGTATAATAAAGCCGTCGGGGCTCTGAATAAATCGTACAAAATTACCTTCTGTTGTGTATTTGCAGATGTTTTTATTGGCAGCATCGGTTACAAACAGGGAACCAGAAGCAATAACCATAGAACAATAGTCTGATAGCTCACTGCATGCTTCCCAATCCCGAAGTAGTTCTCCGTCTTTGGTATATACTTCGATACGTGTTGGGAAAAGCAGGTAAATAGCCTCATGATCCACTACAATGTCACGAAGTTCGCTTCCGATAGCGAAATTATTGAGCAATCTCCCCGTACGATCATATATCGAGAGATTGTTAGGCATTGCAACAAGCAGATTATCACCTGCCAATTCAAAAGCCTCTATCTGATCAGGAACACTAAACGATAAGAGCCGTTTATAAGGTGATACAAAGGTGTTTTTCTGCACATTGGAAGTATCACCTCTCGACAAACGAGATCGTTTGTGAAGCAGTACAGCGGAAAGCCCCGTTAGACTTCCGCCTGCAGCTACAGAAGCGCAAATCTGCAGGAACGTCTTACGCGAAATCTTTTCTTTATTTTCTTCGTTTACTAACTTGCTCATGGTTTATACGATTTTGAGACAATTTACATTATGAGCATCCCGTACAATAAGCATTCCATCAGCATAGGCCAATGGCCCCCAGGCATCTGCACCATCCATGATCCGCTGCTTTTTCAGTAATTTCATACTTTTCGCTTGTACTTCATATACATATAGTTCGCCGTCATCCTTGAAAACGAACAGTTTATCGTTGATTATGATGTAAGGACCCAGCCCGAAGCGCTCGTCGGCTGCAGAAGTCCAGACCGGCGAATGTAAATCAGAGGGAGAATAATACACCAGTTTGCCCCGGTGTCCTCCGGCGTCTTTCGGCATAACACTGATGATCATATTATTGTAAAAAATAGGTGTTTGCTGTTCACTGGACAATCCTTCGTTCGGCTTGTACTGATCTGTTACGGTAGCCGTCCATTTGCCTGCTGAATGATCCACACGCAATAAGGCACCTCCGGTACCATATCCGGCAACCATGAATATCTGGTTGGAGGATAGTTGGAGTGGGGAAGGCGCTACTACAGAAGGCTGCCATTTACTTGTTTCCCACAGCAAGGTCCCCCGATCGCTCTCTTCTGCCGATACCCCGCATACACCTCCTACGCTAATATAGACATACGTCTTTTTACCTCCTAATGTCATAGGCATGACAGACGAATGCGACATCTTATATTTAAGGGTATTAGGGGTCGTCCAGCGTATGTCTCCCGTCTGGCAATCCAGTCCGGCCAGTAATACTTCTTCCCCTGCCGGAGCCAGGATCAGGGTACCATTATCTACGCGGGGGCATTGTCCAGTGTACCAGAAGGGTACTTCTGTTTTGAACTCCTTTTGCATATCAAGCGACCATTTCATATCGCCCGTAACAGGATCACAGCACATTACATGTCCCTCCGGGCCGATCGTGATAATATAATCGTCGCTGATAGCCGGAACAGTGCGCGAAAAACCATGATTCCGTTTGATAGGCACCCGGTACCACCTACGCCATAGCTCTTTTCCGGTTTCCAGGGAGAAACAGCGTAAAGCATCAGAGCTTAGCTGCTCGTTATAGTCGAGGAAATACACCCGGCCATTGTATATCACCGGAGCCGCATGTCCTTCTCCGGTTTCCACACTCCACAAAACGGGGTATTCCTCTTCGGAAGTGAGAATACTTTCTGTTGTTTTAATAATATTAGTAGATAAAGCTCCCCGAAAACTACTCCATTTCCCTGTGAGTTCGGAAGAAGCATCATCATACTTCATAAAGAACTCACCAATCAGTACATCGTTTGCCGCACGGGTAGATCCCTCCGGCCTGTTATCCGCTCCCGGAGCCTGGATTGTAAGATTTTCATGAGGAGTATATACATGCCACCCAATTATGACACCTGTATAAATAAGTATCACGAATAGAGTTATGCCTGTTATTATCCTTTTCTTTTTCACCTTGAACTTATTTAATCTTATATGCCATTAATGTATCTCCATGTCTTACGTACATCACGCCTTTGTAAATAACCGGATGTGCCCAATGTTGCTCGGTTCCTAAGGTGATGGGGAATTGGCTGATTATTTCAAATTTCTCCGGATTTGGTTTTACTAATGCCATCTCCCCTTTTTCTGAGTAGCAGTATAACAAGCCGTCGGCAGCAATGATGTTACCTACAGCTATCGTATTGTCGGCATACATGATCTTTCCGGTTTGCCAATCCACACAATACCAGTTTGTCCGGTTGCCGGGACCATAGATGTAGTTTCCATATTTCATCACGTGACCTGTGGTATGGCCCAGTTCCTTCATTTCCCAGACAGGCAATACCTTCCTGCCGCCATCGTTCAAGCGCAGCATGAGAGCTCCTTGTCCGTAAGCACTCATAAAGAGCAACATATTATCACTATACACCGGCGTATTGGGATGTTCGCTAAAGCGGTTTGTATGGGGATATGACCAAAGCATTTTCCCGTTTGTAACATCTAGTCCCAGGATATGGTCGCCCATCATAAAAACAATCTGAGGTACTTCCTGGTCGTCGAGAAGGATAGGTGTTCCGTATCCGGATATCCCTTTCATACCTTCGGAACTCCAGATGATATCACCGGTTTCTTTGTTCAAAGCAAGGACATTATGCGTAGGGCCTCCCGGTCCGATAATCAGCTTTTCGCCTATGATCAGTGGCGGGCCATTCCAGCCGTGTTTCGTATTTTCCGCGCCATAATCCGCTGCATAATTCTTCTTCCACAACAACTTGAGGGTCTGCATATCGAAGCAAAACAGTTCGGCTATTCCACTTACGACATATACTTTCCCCTCGTGGGGAATAGCTGTACTGCGCGTACCTGTAAAGTTATCACCGGTAAACTCAGTGCCATACTCCACTTTGTTCAGTAGTTTGCCGTTCATATCCAGTACATACAGATAACCTTTCGCATCGGTAAATCCGGTAACAAAGAGTTTCTCCTGGTCTATGGAGACAGAAGAGAATCCAAAGCCTAATCCATCGAAGTGCCAAAGCAACTCAGGGCCTCCTGCGGGCCAGGATTTCATCAGGCCGGTTTCATTATATATTCCGGTATGATCGTTTCGCCATCCCACCTGAGCGGAAACACTCAATAGGCAACATGCCATTATTGTAAGAATGCCTAACTTTTTCATTCTATTTCACTTTATACGCCATTAAGGTGTTTCCGTGCCGTACATACATCGTTCCTTTGTATAGAACGGGATGTGCCCAATGTTGCTCGGTTCCAAGTGTTATGGAAAAACGGCTTACGATGTCGAATTTTTCGGGAGTTGCCTTTGCCAGTACCATATTACCGCGATCTGTATAGCAATAAAGCATGCCATCGTTGGCGATGATATTCCCCATAGCCAGGCCTTTTTCTTTCCACTTGATGTCACCTGTTTTCCAGTCTACACAGAACCAATACCTATTACTGTCGCCCGAGCCATAGGCATAATCACCTACTTTTACCATGGCACCGATACGGTTGTCTAATTCTTTGGAGAACCAAGCCTCTTCTATGCTTCGTCCGCCGTTTGTAAGGCGTAGCATTGTAGAACCTCTCCCGTATCCGCTTGTCAACAAGATCATATTGTCGCCATAAACAGGGGTATTCGCATGTACCGAATAACGGTTTTTGTTTTCGTGCGACCAGAGCTTTTTACCGTTTGAAGCGTCTATACCAATGATATGATCGGCTGTCATAGTAACTATGATAGGCACTTGCTGGTCTGTAATATAAAGAGGGGAGCAGTAAGCAGACAAATCACCTTCTCCCGGGCTACTCCAGATCAACGCTCCGGTATTTTTGTTCAAAGCCACCATGTTATGCTGTTTTCCTCCGGGTGTAGCGATCACTTTTTCGTCAATAATCAAAGGCGCTTCATTGATCCCCCATTCAATGTTGGATGCATTATATTCTTTCAAAAGATTCTTTTTCCAAAGGGTATTTAGGGTATTTTGATCAAAACAATAAATCTCGCCTATACCACTGACCAGATATATCTTGCCTTCATTAACCGTAAGAGTACCACGCGGGCCATTGTAACTACTTGCCCATTCGTCTCCATACTCCTTTTTATTCAGCAATTTACCATTCATATCAAAGACGTAAATATAGCCTTTCTTGTCAGTCATTCCTGTTAGGTAAATCTTATCCGAATCTATGGCAACGGAAGAGTGTCCTTCTCCCAATCCGTCATAATGCCATAGTAGGGTAGGGCCTGCATCCGGCCAAACCTTTAACAATCCCGACTCCTTGTATATTCCGGTGCGATCCGTTCCCCGCCACTGGATATTATCCTGGGCAAACAAATTAAGAGCAAAGAGAAATAAGAAGGTAACAATGATTCCTTTTTTCATGATGATATGTTTTTGTTATTGTTCAAAATTTCCAATTTAAAGTTGAAGAAATATGTATTTATATTTGTTTATATATCAGAAGATTAAAGTAAGTAAAAAATTGCAGCCATCCTTTTCCCAAATCGCACGTATGCGTTTTTGAAATTGCATGCGTGCTTTCTTCAAAACGCATGCATGCGATTTTTACTTTATATGGCTTATTGTCATTCATGGTTTGTTTCTTTAACGTTAAACATTGAATACTGAGCCTTAAACTTCTTCAACGCATTCAGTACAAAAGTGATATTATATAGTTTTTCCGAATACCACAAACGAGAGAAATAAAGGCCTATAGGCTCGGCTTGTAAGAGTTCGCCTGCTTCATACTTGCGGTAGAGATAATTAAACGCTTGCTCCATAACTTCCTGATTCGTTTCCGGATAGGACGATAAGGCACTCAACGCACGAGCCGTTAAGGTTACTTTAGAAGGTACATCCTTGGCTCCGCCCCAGCCTCCGTCTGTGTTCTGAACAGAAAGAATATATTTCAAGCCTTTGGAAACCATTTCATGGGCTATCGGATCTTTAGAACCAGCCAGGTATTCAACAGCCATTGCCGTAGCATATACTGGCGAACGTTCGTCTTTTGCCTGCTGATCGCCAAACCATAAAGGAGTCCAGGAACCATCAACAGCCTGTATTTTCTGCATCCATTTCAGCATCCGTTGCATACTGTTCCGGCATTTTTTCTGAAGATCAGCCGGCAGTACATCCATCCACAATTGAAAGGCCAGCAGGGAATGAGCCGAGATATCCGGACTACTCCTGTCAAAAGGGAGCTTTCCCCAACCCTTGCAGAAGGTAGGCATACCTCCGTCTTTATTCTGTAAGTCCAGCAACCACTCAATACCTTTTCCGACTTCCGGGCTATATACACCATCCTGCAATATATGAAGAGCTACCAACGAACCGGAGGTATCATCGGCATCCGGTACAGCACCTGTCAGGTCTGTCCAACCCCAGCCCCCTTCTTTTGCTCCTGTAAAAGGATGCTTGAAGGCAAAGGCATTCTTTCTGATGGTATCTGCTAAAGCCTGTTTGTTTGTAATATCATTACCCAAGGCACGTACACTCAGAGCTGTTACCCAGGCGGCCAGGTCGGTATCGATAGGCCATGCTCCGTCTTGGCGTACCGTATCTGTCAGAAATCCGGCACCACGCTGTGTAGCGATATGATCCCGGTATCCGGCAGCACTCATACACATGGCAACAAAAGCCGTTAAGGGAGCCGCTTCCAGGAATCCGCCATGGGTAGGTTGCAGCTTTTCAAGTACCTGTAACGATTTATTGATAAACGATTTGCGGATAGGAGATAATAGATTCTTTCTGCCTTTCTTATAACGTAAAATACCTACAGCAATCAGGGCAGGTATGGCATAACTGACAACCGGCAGACGGAAGAAGCGGAACAGTTTCTGAGGCAAGACAGATACTTCAAAAGGCAACTGAGGTATCTCATCCCAACTGGAGATAACACCCGCCAAGGCACACATTACCAGGATAGGAGCAGAGAAGGTTAAATCTTTTCCATAATAGGCAAGTACCCCTTTTATGATATGCTGATCGGTTGATCCTCCGAACTTCCCGCTCAGATATTCCTTCGTTTTCTCCGGCGGGCGGCCTACAGCACAAAGCGAAGCATAGGTAAGCAAGGTAGCTGTCATATTAGAAGGGCTTTCAATACTGTCACCCCAGGTACCTTCGGCTTTCATCGTTGCCTTCAGCCATTCGGTTCCATTATGAATAAAAGACGCGTACTTCTCTTTATCTACCATATATAAAGCGAAGACAGATACGGATGTAGAGATGGCACTTGAAGAAAGTTCCCCTCTCCACAAAGCCCCTTCTTGCGGCTGTTCGTCCAACAGTTGCTTCCGCAAGACATCGATCATACCCCCTAACCCCCTAAAGGGGGGATTAAATTCTTCCGTTTTCAATTTTCAACTTTCAATTTTCAATTAAACTACATGCTACCCAATGCTAAAAGTCCATAGAATGTGTATTCTACATCACTTTTATCATCCAGTAAGGTGGCAGAAAAGCCTCCTGAGTCCAGCCAGTGAGCTTCAATAAAGTCTTTGGCAGGGTACTTGGGTTTGACACCATAGTTGCTCAGAATAAGAAGAGAGGTAGCCGTAGAAAGCAGATCGGGAACCGGTGAGGCTTCCGCTGCTTTAAAACCGCCGGACTCTTCTTGTAAATCCCTTACGTAGTTTATATCTGTATTTTCTTTGTATCCTACTAATTGGCCAATGACAGCCAGAGCCGCAGCCGTAGCATTTGTTGTGGCTGTCAGGCCGTCCTGGGTATTCATATATCCTCCCTCTGGCAAATGGTATGCTGACAAAGCCTCTGGTATTTCATCCTTGCCTGATATCTTATTGCCTGTATCTTCTAAGATGGAAAGCCACACAAACCAGGTATAAGGAGACTGTGGATCGTTGTGCGGCAAGCTATGAAAGCTTTCCAGCTCCCTGACAGCTTTTGAAAACAAGCTACTGAACAGCAAGCCTACTTTCCCTTTATTTGTCAAATTATTGATCATCCGGCAACGTATATAGGCCGCATAATGTATCAAATCCAGACTATTAACATCCTGTTGTGCCAGGTATAAAGCTGTCTTTTGTGGGTCAAGCCTTATACCTAAAACATAGGATAACATCCAGCCAAACAAGGTATAATACAGATCCGCCTTCCCGCTTTTGCCGATAAATGAATCTTCTGCCGTACGTTGTGATTCAAGAAAACATACGATTCTCTGAAGCGCCTCTCTTCCCAGTTGCCCTTTTCCCTTTTGCAGGGTATTGAATAACCTTATGGATATTGTTTCTTTCATTTACTTCAATATTCGCTGGGTTACACGGAAGAGTAATCGCTTCAATTCTATATTTGTGATTTCGTGCAAAGCATCCAATGCTTCCTTATGATACTGTTCAGCCTTTTGTTTTACCTGACGTAGCGCCTCTTCCAGCAAGGGTTTATTCTCTGCAAGGTTCAGGAATGTTTTCAGGTCTGCACAAGTCATCAGAGAGTCAATAAACTGATCGTCCCGGCATTGTTCACAGATTATAGCCAATACGGCAGAGGGACGTAAGGCTACGGGATGTTCGGTTTCAAAATCTTCCATGTCGTCTTGCAACTGATAGGCAATACCCAGGGCACGGGAGTAGTTATGCAGAGTAGTAGTCAGCTGCTTGTCGTTACCCACACAGAGAACTCCCATAATAAGCGAAACATCAAATGCAGGAACTGTTTTGTTACAGAAGATATCCAGTACGAAATCCATCGTTAATATGCGGGGATTTCTGCTCCATTCCAGTTCCGTTCCCTGCCCTTTGCAAAGAGCTATATGCGCTTCTGCCGCTACCTTTACCAACTCCATATTGCCACAATCTGTAAGTAAACGATAGCCTTCTCCTAACAGCATATCACCTACATTGATGGCAATAGGAACACCATATTGGGCATTAACAGTAGGTTTGCCATAGCGCAGATTGTCGTTATCCTGTATATCGTCGTGCACCAGTGAGGCTTTATGAAAGCATTCTACGGCAATAGCTGCCAGGCGTACCTTGTCGGGAATTTCCTTTTCTCCACTTAAAGCCAGATAAGTAGAAGCCAATAAGTAAGGTCTCCAGCGCTTGCCGTCACCCGCCAGACAGTCCCGTGTAATCATACTGGTCTGATCATCAGAAGAAGCAAGAAGCGAAGCTATATTTTCTTTGGAGAACCATGCCTGCAAAGTAGATTTCAAATGATCATAATCCAGGAAATTCGCGTCTTTATCCGAGCGAAGGCTAATCATTTGGCTGACATAATCATAATCTACATCCGTATCCTTACAGCCTGCCCTGTTCAAGGGGATAGCCAGTCCCGGCACAGCATTGTTTATCAGTAAAGGAAAGGCTTTTTCCAAGGAATCAAGACAGCTTACTCCGATTACCGTATCAACCACCCGGTTCTCTATCAAACCAATAACAGAAGTAAAGCCTTCAGCCACAATGCTCATCATACCCAGACTCTCCGCTTTATCCTGCAAATCAGGGATAGAGCAATGTTTACATCTGTAACATAAGAGTCCGAGTTCATCTACATCGGCCTTGCAATTTTTTGAATTACTCAGGCATTTGGGAAGTAGCAAAATACGTTTGTCATAAGGGATGGAGGCTACCGTATCACGCCAGATGCAGTTATTCACCTCTACCATAATCCAACCTTTTATTCCGGTATCAAGCTTGTGTTCTTCAATCAGCTGATCCGAAAGCAAATAGAGGTCTTCCATGGACAAAGGAGGAGTTAGCAAGCGATTACTCACAAACTGATCGATCAGGCTTCGCAAGTTATTCCGCTCTTTATTGCTCTGTGGAACGTTATATATCTGCTTGTTATCCATAGGCACCAAATCCAAAGAAATACTTCTTTTTTACCAGTTTATAAAAGATATTCTCTTCCGGAATCTCCTGTCCTTCCTGGTTGTGTCCGGCAGAGGGAGCCATCTTCTTATATTCTTCCAGCACATTGCCCCGGCTTGTTCCGTCGATAGCCTGATGCTTTTCCAGGAACTCTACCATTTTTTGTGGGTCTTCCAAGAGAATACAACCTCGTGAACTTTCAGCTGTCATCTTCCTGAAATCCGCCAGGAATGTAGAGTTTTCAAACAATTCTACCAGATTCGATCCTTCTCCATTCACATAATCTATTGCCATCTGAATAGGAGGGCAGAATTCAACAGCTCCGGAAGGTGATATATGGTGGCTCATCCCTGTAGCTCCGGGGCATAGGGCATTGCCCTTATCATCCCAATAGGTTTCAATAATGAAAAGAGGGGCATCTCTGCGTTGCTCAACAATAAAGCGGCGGAAAGCCAATACTTGCTCTTTATCCAAGGCATTATCAGGATTCGGATTTGCCCCTACAGGACGGTACAGGTAATACCATAAATAATGAACCCCTTCCTTAGCCAACAGTTCTATATATTCACGGTTTACCAAATCGTTATAATTGCTCTTGCAGATACTGGCAGCTACCCCGAAGATCAGTTTGGCCTTCCGGCAGGCACGAACGCCGGCCAAAGTCCGTTCAAATACGTCGTTCTTTCCGCGTCGGGCATCGCTTTCTTCCTTTAGCCCTTCAATGCTGATCAAGGGGGTTACATTTCCCATTTTTTTGAGACGCCTGGCCACTTCATCTGTCAGCAAAACCCCATTGGTGAATAACTGGAAATAACAATCGGGATGTCCCTCCAGTATACTCAGTAATTCTTTATACATCAAAGGTTCACCTCCCAATATGCCGAAGAAATAGGAACCTTTCTTCTTGCAACTGGTAATAATACTGTCTAATTGCTTATTAGTCAAAGCTCTTCTGCCTCCTTCGGTAACCCAGCAGCCACTACAGGCCAGATTACAACTTTCTGTAACGGAAATCATGACAAAAGCCGGAAAGAAGGGAGCTCCTTTGGCTTGCCTCTTTTCAAACCGACTGATATTCCGCATGCTTTTCCACCCGAAATTGTACATAAATTTCCAAACCAGGCGGGGAGAAGATTCACGGGGAACCCTCAATGCAGCCTTAGCCGTAGCGGTATATTCTCTGAATGTCATTTGTCGTCTTCTTTTAAAAGTGGCACACTGGCTCTTCGTTGTTGTAGCTTCATTCTCAGTCGCTCACGATACATAATGTCCATTTCCTGCGAATCAAAAGTTTCCTCCGGGTCTATTCCTCCGTTGATTGGTGACTTTTCGTACTTAGGAAAGATAATCGCTTTGTTCGGACACATCCGGGCACAAGCCGGACAATTATTCTTGCAGTTTTGTGGTTGTACCACCTTTACTTGCTTATTTTCGACTGTGTAGACTCCAAACAGGCAGAAATCATGGCATTTGCCACATTCCGTACATTTTGTTTTATCAAGTACAGGATACCAGGCATCGGTTCCTTCTTCTACAGGAAATGCTTTTATTTCCCTCAGTATCTCTTCTTTATCGTCCAGTCCATCAAGCGTTGAACAGGATATATTAAACTGCTGAAGCACCTCTTCGCTGCTGTGATTGCGTATATCAACAAATTGTCCGTTTTCTATCCCCAGCCAATCAAAGTGAGAACGCATAACCCGTGGATAACAAGCCATCATGACACCTGTAGCCATCTCCTTTAATTCAGAAGATGATTGCATGACCATCCGGCACAAATCGGCCTTTACCACCACATCATATCCTTCTTTTTTCATGGCAGATGCTATGACGGCAACTTTCTCTTTATCAATGAATGATCGGGAGGAACAAGCACAGATTGTTATTCTTCTATTTTGCATGAGTCGTCTTATCGTATTTCATATGGTATTATAATACAAATATGCAATTATTAATTTATAGCCGTCTATTTTTTTTCGTGAAAAAGAAAAACAGAGGGATTAACACGAAAAATCCAATTATCTTTGTTGCAACCACAAAAAAGATATCATGAAAAAGAAACCGTTTTTGAGTTTTTGGCAGATATGGAATATGACCTTTGGCTTTCTGGGAATCCAGTTTGGGTTTGCCCTTCAGAATGCCAATTCAAGCCGTATTCTGCAAACCTATGGAGCTGATGTTGAACACTTATCCCTTTTCTGGCTGGCTGCTCCTCTAACCGGTATGATCATACAGCCGATAGTAGGACATTATTCGGATCGTACCTGGTGTAAGCTCGGTAGACGGCGTCCTTTCTTTCTGGTAGGGGCTATCTTAACTACTATTGCGTTGGTACTGATGCCTAATGCCGGGTTATTTCTTTCTCCCGAAACAACCCATGCCATCCTCTCACCTGTGCTTATCGGTGCAGGTATGCTGATGATCATGGATGCATCTATTAATATTACGATGGAGCCCTTCCGGGCATTGGTAGGGGATATGTTGCCTGATGAGCAGCACACTACCGGTTTCTCTATTCAGACCTTCCTTATTGGTATAGGTGCTGTTGTAGGTTCGTGGCTTCCCAGTATCATGCACAAAGCGTTTGGCTTCTCCAATACAGCTGTGGCAGGCGAAGTAGCCGATAATGTAAAATATGCCTTTTATGCAGGGGCTGCCATTTTATTCCTGAGTGTATTGTGGACTATCTTGAAAACAAAAGAGTATTCGCCCCAGGAAATGGCTGAGTTTAACGAAGGCAGGGCTACAGCAACCGACACCAAGAAGCGTTCCGGATTTATGGAGATTATGCACGATATCGCCCACATGCCTAAAGTAATGTGGCAGCTGGGGCTTTGCCAGTTCTTTGCCTGGTTTGCCTTATATTCGATGTGGGTATATACTACTCCGGCATTGGCTGAACATGTCTACGCTTCTCCCGATCCGGCCTCTTCAGGCTATGCCACGGCTGGTGACAAAGTAGGAGAGTTGTTTGGTATCTACAATTTCGTAGCCATGCTGTTTGCTTTATTGCTTATTCCGATAGCCAAGCGTATCGGAAGGAAGATGACGCATGCTGTGTGTTTATGCTTAGGTGGAGCCGGACTGATATCGCTCTACTTGCTTACAGATACAAATATGATGATCATATCCATGATTGGGATTGGGATAGCCTGGGCCAGTATACTGGCTATGCCTTATGCTATTCTTTCGGATAATCTGCCCCCTGAAAAGATGGGGACCTATATGGGGATTTTCAATTTCTTTATTACACTTCCACAAATCACCAATGGAGTAATCCATGGTTGGATTGTACGTAATATTTACAGCGGGCATACGATTTACGCGCTTCTTACCGGAGGCTTCTTCCTGTTCTTTGCTGCCGCCGCTGTCTTTCTAGTGAAGAAAAAATAAAAAAAAAGATGTCCGAAATAAGTTATCGGACATCTTTTTTTATTTATATCAGTTTAATGCTCAAAGCCTTCGTCGGGTGTCTCTTCGGGCTGACGGCCTCCTAAAACGCGGAAGACAAGCATTAATACACTAACTCCACCAAGTATTCCCATCAGGATATTCTTCCCGGCATGGTTGTCAAACTCAGTTGTCCAGACAAGCACTAATATGATAAATGCCAGCATCATAACTGCATCTACCAGATCTTTGTTAATACGCATAAATTTAGATTTTATGATTCAACGTTTATAAGATTACTCATTCTCCGATACTTTGGCTGGAGGGCTACTCAGCCCTCTCATAATGCCATATAAACCGACACATAGAGATATCAGTACTACGATTAATTTGATATAATCATTTGTGATAATTGAACTACAGGCTAATACACAGCCTATTATTGTAAGTACAACAGATAAATAAATACCTTTTTTTGATTTCTTTGCTTCCATAATGATTTGATATTTAATAAATAACATAGTAAAATAGGTTGTACGGGTTAAGCACAACAACGTTTGTACGAAAACAAGGATTTTCATACAAGATTAATAAGCTTGTTTATTAAAAATCAAATAATGATTTTCCGCAAGGCATATATGAGATATCCCTTACGGCAAAGGAGAGCAGTATAATTTATGGTTTGACATTCAGAAACAAACTCAGACACTTTAAACAGTTGCTCTTTTTCTTTCAGACGAAAGAGCTGGAGTGTTCGTAATGTGTTTTTAAATATCTTAATATTCACGTTGAAATGGATGGTCTGCACATTCCTTCTGGGGGTCAGGAAATTCCGGCTTTTCAGATCATTGCTGAGTATTTCCAGCCGATGGTGCATATCCGTCAGGGCATTCTTTTCCTGCATAACCGCTCCTTGTTCCGTCAGAGTCCGATTTGCTCCTATCGTTTCCTCCGGTTGATAAGAGGTAAACAATAAGTAAAGGGCTAATATACCTGTTATGAAAAGAATGTTTCTCATGTTGCAAACATAGCATGTTTTCTTTATATAGAACCATTAAATGTGCTATTTGTTTTACTTTTGTGGCTAAAAGACAAAAAAACGATGATACGATACTGGATTTTGGCCGCAAGGCCCCGTACTTTGACTGCTTCTGTTAGTCCTGTACTTTTGGGATGCGCTTTGGCTTACCGTGACGGGGTATTTAAATGGCAGCTGGCTGTTCTCTGCCTTTTGGTTGCACTTTTTGCCCAAATAGCCAGCAACCTGGCTAACGATTATTTTGATTATAAAAAAGGTGCCGACGGAGAAGACCGCTTAGGTCCTGAACGGGCAGTAGCTTCTGGATGGATCAGCCCTCGGGCTATGCTGAAAGGAACACTGCTTATGCTGGGTTTGGCTTGTGTTTGTGGCCTGGGAGTACTCTATTATGCCGGTTGGGAACTGATCTTTGTAGGTATTGCTATTGCTGTTTGCGTATTGGCCTATTCTGCCGACCCATTTCCTTTGGCTTATAATGGCTTAGGAGATGTATGTGTCTTACTGTTTTACGGAATAATCCCGGTTTGCTTTACCTATTATGTGCAGGCTACATCCTTCAGTCTTCTGTCATTTCTGTTATCTCTGTCCGTAGGTTTTTTATCTATTAATATCCTGATAGTAAACAATTACAGAGACTATGAGCAAGACAAAGCCAGCAAAAAACGCACCAGTATTGTCTTATTCGGACGCACATTCGGAAAGATATTCTATCTGGCCAATGGCATACTGGCTCTATTGCTGATTCTCCCCCTGCTTATACAAGTCAATTGGTGGATGGAACTACTGTTTGCCACTTTTTTCCTACTCTTCTGGAGTACCTGGCAGCAACTATCCCGCCTTCAGGGACGCGAGCTAAACAAAACCCTCGGACACACTGCCCGAAACGTTCTTCTTTTTACGCTCCTCCTGATCGCCTTATTACTAATACCCGTTGGATAAATGATAATGAGGCTGCCTCAGTCTATGCTGAAACAGCCTCATTTATATGTAGATAATCTTGTCTGATTACTCAAAAACGATGCTTCTGTTTTCCAGTGGCTGGAACTCTTTGGGTCCGGGTTCGTTTACAGGGGTTCCGAAGGGCATTTGGGCTACCAGTTTCCATTTGGAATTGATGTTCCATGCTTTGGCCACTTCTGCGTCAATCAGCGGATTGTAATGTTGCAAAGAGGCACCGAAACCATTGGCTTCCAGTAAGGTCCAGATAGCAAACTGATGCATGGCCGATGTATGTTGAGACCATACCGGGAAATTCTGGCTGTAGGAGGGGAATGCCTTCTGCAAACCTTCTACAACAGACTCATCTTCAAAGAAAAGGACTGTGCCATGACCCGCACCGAAAGTATTGTCTATTTTGGCTTCTGTTTCATGAAAGGCCTCTGCCGGCACATGCGATCTAAGCGCTTCTTTCACGATATTCCACAGCTTTTTATGATGATCGTTTAATAACAATACCACTCTTGCTGTTTGCGAATTAAATGCCGACGGTACATGAAGTACTGCAAAGTCTATCAACTCTTTAATTTCTTTATCAGAAATAGGGCTCTTATCGTTTATACTGTAATATGATCTCCTATTTTCGATTGCTTTCATCCAATTTTTCATACTTTTTTACTCTTAATTTGTTCATTCGTATTTAATGAACAATCAAGGTAGCGAAAAGGTTCCGGCCTCCATTGATTTGTAAGCTTCGATCAGGCGTTTTACGGTCAGGGCATCCGACACGGTTTGTGTGCTGAGAGCCGGGTCGTAATAGCTTTTCAGGAAGCGTCCGGCATCCGACCATACAGTAGATATTATACCTTGGAAGTGTGATGTCATCGCAGGAGTAGAGTGTTTGCGGAAGCGAAGCATATCGTCTAATTGCTCCATAGCTATCTCTGGTTTTCTCCAGGGGCAGGTAGCTACGTCGAAGCCTTTCATGGCAAAGTAAACAGCCGTCTGGTCCGGGCGCTCATAATGCCAGTCGCAGATAAATACTTCTTTCGGAATCAGGTCGATTGCCCGGTGTGTGTTGTTCATACTAGCTTCCCAAGCGCCGATTCCGGTTGTTTTACCGTCTATCAGGCGGTCGCCCCAAATCATTAATCTACGGTCTTTTAATGTCAGGTGATTCTGTATTTTGGTTATTTCTCCGGCATATAATTCCGCCTTGTCATGTCCGCTGCAACGAGGGCATTTATCATCGCCAATGTAAAATACTTCGTCCATTCCGGCATGGAACAGATCGGTTTCAAATACGTCCATCAACTCATCTACCAAAGCAAAGACTATTTTATGTACTCCGGGATGTAGCGGACAATAGCTTTTGCAATATAAACCGTCAGGATTGGGCCAAGGTGTATAATTCTTGGTGTCAACATGTGGGGTTTCGTCAAACTCCGGATATTCACGCAACAAAGCATACGTTGTCTCTGCCCAGGATTGATGCCCCAGAAGGTTGATTTGCGGAGCCAGGCGGATTCCATGCTTCCGGCAGGTAGCAACAATTCGTTTTACATCTTGCTTTGTCAGCGGATTCGGGTCTTTCAGTTCCGGGTGACTTTCATAAGCATAATTCCAGTCAACCCTCAGAATCAATAGGTTAAAATGCCCGGATGCCAGCTCTTTATCGATAAATTTGATAAACAAATCCAGGTCCTGCTGCATGGGAGCAGCAATGGCCAGTCCGCGTACGGGAAGTGTACTGTCTAGTTTATCTACTTGGGTCTGTGCCATTAATGCAGTACTCAAACTGCTCACTAATAAAAGAATAGAGAATAGATAGCGTTTCATAATAATGGATAATGTGATTAGTGAATAGATTATTTAACCTTCAATAGTAAGCAATATATTCCACATATCCTCACTTTTAAGTATAACTTTTTTTTGTTTTTGGTTGCCGATAATTATCAACAAGCCTGCCGACAATTATCGGCAAGCTTGTTGATAATTATCGGCAGAATTGCTGACATATGTCGGCAACCAAAAAAATCAGCTTGTCATCGGATAAACTTGTCGTAATATCGCGAGCCTAATACCTGTGTTTCAACAATGTACATTCCTGAAGGAAGGTCTAAAACGCTATATGTAGAAACGGCTTTCCATTTTTTCACCAATGTACCACTTATATTATAGATACTTAGCTGCTCAACGGGATGCGGGCTATTGACCCGAATTTGGCTACTGCTCTTATCATAATATACCTGTACAGAGCGCTCAGCTGCTACACTTTCGTTGGCTGTCAAGTTCTTTGGCGTAAACAGCTTGAAAGAGTGGGGGGCAAGTGTTATCGCGCTATTCTTGTTTGCCTCCGTTATGTTAAGGGATTCGCCTGTAAACAACTCTTCCCAGGTGCCCGTAGAGGTGAATCCGGCAGGTATATCAATGCTTGACTCTATAAAGTTGCCCAGCAAGACCAACTCTTTATCTGTGCTTTTCAGGCGAATGGCGCGTCCGCCGCTCCAGTTGGCTATGGCTGTTTGCATATCTACCGAAACGGGTGCTGAGAACAGGGAGGCGTTTTCGGCGCGAAACTTCAGCAAGGCGCTATAGGTTTCGTATAGCTTTTTCCGCTCTGTATCATCGTAATACTCCCAGTGGACGGGCTTTTTGCCGGTTCGGCCGTTATAGTCGATAGAGATATCATAGCCCAGTTCGCCAAATTGCCAGATCATTTTGGGTCCCGGGGTGCAGAACAGGAAGGCGGCATCCAGCGCCGAGCGCTTCATTTGCAAGGCTTTGTCGTCTTTCATACTCCAATTACCCCAGGTTTTCGCGCGATAGACCAAGCGTTCTTCGTCGTGGCTTTCGGCGTATGTGATTAAGGCGGGGATAGTCCAGCCTCTGTAGGTATAACTACCTGACGTTAAGTCGCTCTGCTCTTTCCAGCCCATCAGGCTTTGCGAATAGGCGTGGTTTACATTGTTCCACAGCATCATGCCAGCTTCGGCCAGCTCTTTCTCTTCTTTGTTCTCGCAAAAATGTTCGAGAATCACGTAAGTATCAGGCTTTACAGATTTTATATGGCTGTTATAGTCCTTCAGGATGGCGATGCGTGAAGCATCGTAGTTCCCGGCTGTAGACTCTGTGGATTGCTTCTGTGTGAAACCTTTAGTCAGGTCGAATCGGAAACCGTCTATCTTGTATTCATTGATCCAATGCGTCAATACCCGCTTGAAGAAGGCACGCGTACCGGTGTATTCGTGATTGAAATCGTTGAAAACATTGTAAGGATGCGGCGCCGAGCGGTTGAACCAGGGGTTGTCAGTTGCCGGAGCGTTATCCTCCCAATACAGGCGGGCAAAGGGGTGCTGTCCGGTAGCATGATTGAACACAACATCCAGTAAAACAGCTATTCCGCGCTTGTGTGCCTCGTCTATAAAGGCTTTATAATCATCCGGTGTGCCGTAGGCCTTGTCTGCCGCAAAGAAGAAGCAGGGATTGTAGCCCCAACTGTCGTTCCCGTCAAACTCCTGGATAGGCATCAGTTCGATGGCATTTACCCCTAATGCTTGCAGGTAGTCCAGCTTTGCCTGTGCTGCTTTGATAGTACCTTCTTTGGTGAAATCGCGTATCAGCAGTTCGTAGATTACCAAGTCTTCTTTGGGAGCTACGGAGTAGCTTTTCGTTTGCCAGTTATAGGCTTGCTTGCCTGTTTTCAGGATAGAAACAATCCCTTCCGTCTGAAGCGGATAAGCCTGCAGAGCAGGGTAGGTGGTTGCCGGAATATCCTTGTCATAGTTAGGGTCTAATATCTTTTCGGTATAGGCATCGGCTATCTTGAAGTCGTTGTCTATCAGGTATTGAAAGCCATATTCCTTTCCTTTTTCCAGGCCATTCAGTGTAAACCACCAGTAATCGCCGTCTTTATATAGTTGATACGTGTTGTCTTTCTTCCAGTCGTTGAAATCGCCCATCAAGTGAACATGCTTCTTTCCCGGAGCGTAAAGGAGGAGTGTGGCGCTTTGGTTGTCAATGTAATTTATACCGTCTGTTAGGTTGGCAGGGCGTTGTTTTACAATGGGTTGAGTTGGTGTAAAGCTACTCTCGTTGAGCGTAATGAAGATATCTCCGTTTCCTGTATCTTTTCCTTCTTTAAAGGTGTCAGCGCTTCTGAATACAAAGGCTAATTTCAGGATGGTTTCTCCTTCCGGTACACCATAATAGTTTCGTATATTGGGGGTTAAATCTAATTGCCACAGATTATTACCCAAGGATGTGAGTTTATATTTGCTGCTGTTGTCGCCCCATTTGGAGGGACCATATTTCCAATCGCCACCGGAGGTACTTTTATCCGTAATTACTCCGGTATGGGCATATACGTCTCCTGTAAAATCAATCAAGCCTTTATTCCCTTCGGCTGCATTAAAGATAATCGTAGCTTTTTTATTTTCCGTAAGTACTTCCGGCTGTGTAGTAATAAGCTGAGCCTGGAGTATGTAAGGCAGGAAGAACAGTAAGAATAAGACTTTTTTCATGGTAAATTTGAATAAAAAACACTAAGACACAGAGTGTTTTCTTCTCTGTGTCTTAGTATTGTATAATAAATATATTATTGCTTAACGATCGTACAGGTGTATCCTGCCATCGGGTTTAAGAGTTTCAGGCTCACCAGATAGGTTCCCGAAGCATCTACTTTGATGTTGCCTCCGTTGGATACCAGCTTGTCAGGGCTTCCTCCCATGTTGATATCCCAGGCATCGTTGGCACGGAATTTGAATTCGTCACCGCCTGTCATGGCTACCTTCACACTCCAGGTATTCGTATCCCTGTCGTATGTCATCGGTGTGCTGCTATCCCATCCGCCCGGCGTAGCGCTTCCGATGAGTCCCCAATCGGTTTTTGTTTGCTGATAGGTCAGCAGGTTCAGGTCGGCTTTCAGGTAGTAGAAACCTGCTTCTGCGCTAAGGTTTCCAGCTCCTCCGTCTGTACTGAGTTTGCCTGCGTCTCCCTTACCGTAATTTGTATTGTCCCAGTTGGGTTCCGATGTAAATTTATACTCACCATCCAGATACACAAAGCCTTCGTACACCATATCCATTTTCTCGGTGTAGAGGGTAGGAGCCGTAGCTGGATTCCAGCTTTGGTGATTACCCGGTACATACAGATTCGGATTGAAGCTGATAGGCTCGATGGTGTAGGTGTACTCTTCCATGTTCAGTGTTATCCGCACGTAGCCTGCACTCTCTATCTTCATCGCTTGCGCGTTCTCTGTAACGATGCCTCCTGTCAGGGATGCGTCTCCGTCGATAGCTGTTCCTATTACGGCACCCCAGAAATCACCTCCTGCCGCCAATGCGTCTACAGCGCTTTGCGGAGCTATTTTAAAGTAGGTATTAGCTCCTACTTCCAGTAAGATTGAGAATATCGGATCTTCATACACATCGTTTCCGCTATGGCCGAATTTGGTTACATTTTCAGGGTTCCAACCATTCATGTCACCAATCAGGTAATAAGCCGACTCGATAACCGAAGATTTGGGAGTTAAAGTCACTTTCAGTTGATTGGATTGAACCAATACTACCTGTCCGTCTCCCGGTTGTATGCGTGAGATCGCTTTTACAAAGATTTCTCTTGCTACAGGGCGTTTGTCGAACATTTTCTCAATGATAGTCTGGATGTCCTTTGTATCTACTGTAAAATTACCGTTTGATAATTCGCTGACAGCCATCATCTTTCCTGCACCATCTTCTGTTGGGGAGAAATGAAGTTCATAGCTAACGGCAGCCCCTTCCTCTACTGCAGGGGAAGACGAGCTTTTCAGGATACTAAAGCGATCCTCAGTAATGCCATTCAAGTCGTATGCCGCCTCGAGGTTGGCTATCTGGAAGTTTACATCCATTGCCGTTTCGGGCTCATTCGTTTGCGGATCGGCAATATCTTTGTTGAAATCCTCGTCACAGGCTGAAAAGCCTGTGATTATGAGGAGCAATATAAAATATAATGATAACTTTTTCATTTGATTTTCATTTTAAGATTAACCTTCTGTTATTCCTGGATAAAGAATGCGTAACTACCTTCTATATCGTTGAATGTAACAATGTATGTTCCAGGTTGTACCGGTATATTGTCGCCTCCTGGGTCGCCAAGAGCAAATGGAAATTTGCCGTCATTGTTCCCCCAGTTGGTATCCCAGCCTGCATTGGCTCTGAACTTAACAGTACCTTCCGTGTCGAATGTAACGGTAGCAGTCCAGCTATGAGTTGTATTAGCGATATTGATCATGTCTACTGCGTTTTCTTCCCATCCGCTGAAGTCACCCAGTAACTGAATGGAGCTGTATGCCTTAGGTTCATCTACTAATTTGGTAAATGCCAATGTTTTTGCTACATCATCTACGTCTATCTTGTACCATCCGGATTCGGATACGCCCAAGTGTCCCGGGTTGCCTCCTTCGTTGTGTAAGTGCTGCAAGTCGGTGTTGCCCGGCAGGTCACCGTCTTCGCCATTACCCCATTGTTCGTTCCAGCTTATTGCACCATCAATCATGCCGATCAGTTTGAATCCATTGTTGCTTGTGGCTGCTTCAAAATACTCTGTATAAGTGAATTTACCAACACCTGTCTTCTTGTCATATTCGTAATTGCTGACAAGGCTCATAGGGATTAATGATGTTCCAACATCTTTCATATTGGTATCCCAACCTCCTACATAGTTACCAATCAGGAAGAAGAAGCTAGGAGCAGCGTCTTTCAATTCAATATAATAGGGCAGAACCGTTAGCTTTACAGAGTTGGAATAAATAGCCGGCAAAGAAGCATCTGCTGTTGCTTTCAGGCGAACAAAGATATTCATATCTGAGTCCGGTGCATCGCCTTCGCTGCTCCACTTGGATAGCTGTACAATTACCTTGTCTATTTCTTCAGCGCTAACTTCCAGCTTGGCTTGTGTGTAATTGTCCGTAAGAGCCATATAGGTAGCTGCTACATCTTCTGTTTCGCCTGTCCATGTATCGTTAAGCGAAATTTCTACGCTATAGGTCGTGGCAGCTGTAAAACCATAGTCCGGTTGCGTACAGGTAAGAACAACTGTCTTTGCATTTCTCAAATCGTAAGAAGCTGTTGCTAATCCCGGTGTATTCAACACAAAAGAGGTTGGCTGTGTGTACGTCGGATTGGAGTCCCGGTCGTCTTCACAGGCTATGAATGGAAGAATACCGGCCAGTATGATAATGAAACTTAGTATCTTTTTCATTGTTCAATTCTTTTTAAGATTAATAACCTGGGTTTTGAACCAGCTTTTCATTCGCATTCATATCAGAAGCCGGTATCGGACAGAGATTATAGATAGAGCTAACGCTTGTACCTTGTGCCGAACCACCTTTCCAGTCCCACAAATAACCTGCACCTGTAAAGTATCCATAACGGATCAGGTCGGTTCTACGATGCCCTTCGGCATAAAATTCACGGGATTTTTCATCTAATATATTGTCTAACGAAATAGATGCCAGTTGTGAAGCATGGGCGCGTGTACGAAGGGCATTGATGGCACCGAGAGCACTACCAGTATCGCCTCCTGAGCGTAAAACCGCTTCGGCATAGGTGAGATAGGCTTCTGCCAGGCGGAAGAACGGGATATCCATATCTGTGTATTTAGGGTCACTAGACGCATTGCCATCAGCCCTAATATTCGTAAATTTGGCAATAGACAAGCCTTCTTTAAAGGTATTTACATTAGCTATCTCGACTGTCCGTTCTTTAGAGAAAAACAGGGCGCGATCATCATTAGCCGCTTTGGCTACTTCCTTTTCATCTCCTGTAGGTACATTGCCATCCTGGAAGAATTTTTTAGCCAATGCTGCACGGGCGCGAACACCTCCCCAACCTTCGGTAGTACCCCACAAGGTCATTCCTTCGGTGTGAGTAGCTGCAATCAAAAAGAGCGAACCACCCCAACTACGGATATTAAGCCCGTCTTGTCTGATCGGAAGAATAATCTCTTGTGGAGACTGGTTCACACTGCTTCCATCATTGTCGCCCATAAAAAGATGAGCGTAATTCGCATTTAGCTGATAGCTTGAGTCCATTACCTTTTTGGCATAGGCAGCTGCATCACTCCAACGAGCCGTTCCGGTATAGACCTCTGCATTCAGATACATACGGGATAACAGAAGCCAGCTGGCTACCTTATCAGCGCGGCCAAAAGGAGCCTGACGTGCATCATACATGTCCGATTCTATCTCAAGTAACTCTTTTTCAATATAATTAAACAAGTCTGCACGCAAAATCTGATCGGGCAAATCACTGGTTACTTTTTCCGTAAACGGTACATTTCCATAGATATCCATCAGATAGTAGAAGTTCAGGGCACGCATGAAACGAGCTTCTGCTCTTTGACGTACCGTATTATCATCTGTCTTTCCGTCTGTCATTTCCAGAAAATGGTTACACAAGGTAACATCAAAGTTCAGACGGGCATACAAACCGGTGAGCATCTCATGAGAAGACGACCAGTTGATATAATTCAGTTCCGGTATACCCGGGTCGCCCCATGAGCAGATTACTTCATCGGTAGGATATTCATTAATTGTAAATATCAAACGGTAGAAAGCAGATGTACCTTCGTCTATACCATCCACATCGCCGTTTCCATCGGGACCTTTTTGTCCGGTCAACGCCATCGTGGCATATATCTTTGCAAATACGGCTTCCTGGTCAAATTCCTGTGTAACGCTGGGGTCTATCGGATCAACATCCAGGTCGCCAATACAAGCTGTTAATCCCAATGCCAAGCAGAATGACAGGCTTAACAGAATTGATTTTATATATCTTAGTTTCATGAATATTATGTTTTTAGGTAAATACTTAGAAATTGAGCGTAACACCCACCAATCCTACCATAGGACGAGGATACATGTTGTTGTCGATACCGTCGTTCTTTTCCGGATCCAATCCGTCATACTTGGTAATCACGAACAGGTTTTGTCCTGTCACGTATGCACGTCCGCTGACCGGATATCCAAAGAGGGTAGGGAACGAATAACCGAACGTTATATTATCGCAACGCAGGAAGGAGGCATTCTGTACATAATAATCAGAAAGGTAGTAGTTTCCTATTCCCTGGAAGCCCGTCTCTATCGTAGATTTCGGACGGTTAGAGAAGAAACCGCTAGTAGACCAGATACCAGAAACGCCTACATTGGCACGATTTGCCTGTATATCATTATACATATAGTTGTTGAAACTTGCGCGTAAGGTGAAGCCAAGGTCGAAGTTCTTATAAGTAAACTTAGAAGATAATCCCATCAACACATCAGCGGTTGGCTTCTTGTACATGTAACGGTCGTCGCTATTAATGATACCGTCTCCGTTTCTGTCTACAAAGAGGTTCTCTATTGGTTTGCCATTGCTGTCATATACCTGCTGGTACACATAGAAAGAAGAAGCCGGATAGCCTACCATATGTGCCTGCGCATTATTTCCGGTTCCGGAAGATATACCACCGGTAGCTACATAGTAACCTTCGCCGCTACCTACTGTTAGTTTCGTAATTTCGTTGTCATTGTATGTCAGGTTGTATCCAAGATCCCACACAAAGTCGCTGGTTACGATGGGTTTGGTATTGATGGAGAACTCAAAACCTTTGTTTTCCAATGATCCGATATTACTGATTACGCGGTTCTTGAAGTTTGTTCCTGCCGGTATATCAACGATATTGATCAGGTCGTCTGTCTTGCGGAAATAGTAATCCAACGATCCTGTGATGCGTCCGTTCAAGAAGCCAAAATCCAGCCCTGCATTATAGGTGGTAGTCTCTTCCCATTTCAAATCTTGATTATAAGCATCCGGACGATACAGACCGATATATTCATCGCCAAACTGATAGTATGCTCCTTCTTCATTCTTCACATAGGTAGGGATATACGGATAGTCTCCCTGATTCAGGTTCTGCTGTCCTGTAATACCATATCCCAAACGAAGTTTCAGGTCTGACAATACGTCTACATCCTGTAGGAAACCTTCTTCTTTTATCTTCCATCCCAAAGCTACAGATGGGAAAAGCCCCCAGCGATTGTCTTTGTTAAAGCGGGAAGTTCCGTCGTAACGCAAAGTAGCTGTAATGAGGTATTTGTTCAGTATGGAGTAGTTCACACGTCCGAAGAAGGAAACCAGATAGCTTTCTGTCTTCCAGATTTTAGAAGCTGGCGAGTATTTTTCTCCCGGAGATTCCGTATTGGTAGAAGGATAGGTTCCGTATTCGTTGTATTCGCCTTTGCGGTGGAAGTGCTGCCACTCGTATCCGGCCATTACATCGAGGTTGCTCCATTCAAAATCTTTTACGTACTGCGCGTATGCATTGAGTGAAAGATTGTATTTTGTTGTCTCGTCAAACTTATAATAACCAAAATAGTTGTTGGAGGCGGAATAAGGAGAAACATTTGTTGTTTGTTCCCCTTTAGAGAAATCTCCACCCAAGTTGGCGTGTAAACGTATATCGGGGAAGAAATGCAGTTTATAATCAGCTTCGATATTTCCAACAAAACTGTTGGCTTTTGAGCTGTCGTCTTTCAGTTCTAATACAGCAAGTGGGTTGGCAGGAGCCAGCGCATTGTATGTACGTTTCCAGGTAGGGTCATTCAATGCCGAACCGTCTACATCCCACTGCCAGTAGCCTCCGAAGTATTTTTGATACATCTCGCCGGAGCCATATACAGACTGAGTCGGGTCGAAAGAAACGGCTGCTCCTATCGCTCCATTGTCGGCATAGCGGTTTTTGGCATGCATGTATTTTGCATTGATGTTGAATTTCAGATAATTGTCAAAAAATGACGGACTGATGTTGGCTGATACTGTATAACGTTGAAAATCGGACGTTTTTACAACACCATTCTGGTTTGTATAACCTACAGAAAAGCGATACGGCATATTATTCAAGCCACCATATACATTAATATTATGGTCGGTGCTGATAGAGGTGCGGTATATCTGATCTTGCCAGTCTGTATTGGCTGTTCCCAATTTAGAAATGATATCGTCTTGTCCGGCATACAGCTTGTTTACATAGCTGCGGAATTCGTCACCGTTCATTACGTCGAGCGTGTTACGAACACCGCTTACAGACACGTTTCCGTCGTATGTAACCCTTGGTTTGGAACCTGCTGTTCCTTTCTTGGTAGTAATAATGATTACCCCGTTAGAAGCTCTCGACCCATAGATAGCAGTAGCCGAAGCATCTTTCAATACCGTAAATGTTTCGATATCATTAGGGTTTACCATAGATAGAGGGTTGGCCAAACCTTTCACTCCTTCATTATCCATAGCCAGCCCGTCGATCACGATCAGCGGGTCATTACTGGCAGAAAGAGAAGAGCCGCCACGAATACGGATCGTAGACCCTCCACCGGGAGTTCCACCGTCTGAAATAACACTGACACCTGCGATTTTACCGGCAATCATGTCTTGCGCATTGGTGGTAAGCCCACGATTCATTTTGTCCGGTTTAATAGCTGTAACCGAACCCGTAGCATCGTCCTTTTTAACGGTACCGTATCCGATAACTACTACTTCATCTAATAGTTCAACATCTTCTTGTAAAATGATTATTAGATTTTTTTGACCTTGAAATGGTATTTCCTGGAGTTTGTAACCGATGTAAGAAACTTGAAGCGTACTCCCGACAGGAACCTGTAGAGTAAAGTTACCATCATAATCGGTAACTGTTCCGTTCGTTGTCCCTTTCACAAGGACACTCGCCCCTATAATGGGCTCTCCACTCGAATCCTTTACATGTCCGTTAGCGGATGTAGTTTGTTGAGCAAACGCTGTAAAGGAAATAACTAATCCTATAATCAACGATAAGATTAGTTTTGCATTATAAGAAGTTCTTTTTCTTTTCATGCATTAGATTGTTTAAGATTTATACTAATTGCTTTTGTAAATGTTAGCACTGCAATGAAATGTTAATAGTATTCAATGTTAGACAAAGGTATATTTAAAGAACCAAAAAAGGAGTTAAAATGTTTATACAAACCCTTGGAAATTTGCGCAAACGTTCTCGCAAACGTTTGCACAACTGATATGGAATTAATATATTTGAGGATTATATATGTAAAACTGATGAAAAAGCGGCAACTGACAATTAAAGATATAGCAAAAGCTCTCAATATATCAGCCTCTACTGTGTCGCGTTCCTTGTCTGATCATCCGGATATAAGCCAAGAAACGAAGGATATAGTCGTTGCTTATGCCAAGAAAAACAAATATAAACCCAATGTATTAGCTTCTAGTTTGCGGACTCAGAATAACAAGATGATAGGAGTTATCATTCCCGAAATTGTTCACTATTTTTTCTCTACTGTTTTGTCCGGTATTGAAGACGAAGCCGAAAAAGAAGGATACCGGGTAATCATTAGCCAAAGTAATGAAGATTATGAAAAAGAAGTGAAAGGTGTACAAACTTTTCAGGAAGCCCGGGTATGCGGTGTATTGGTTTCCGTATCCAAAAAAACGCATCAATATGATCATTTTCAGGAATTAATAGACAATGAAATCCCGGTGGTTTTCTTTGATCGTATCTGTACCGGTATTCTGACCGACAGGGTAGTGGTAGACGATTATGCCGGAGCTTATACGGCTGTTGAACACCTGATAACAACTGGTTGTAAACGGATTGCGTTCTTTGGTTCACCCTCCAACCTGCCTATTTCCAACAACCGGAGGATGGGATATGAAGATGCATTAAGGAAAAACGGCTTGGAAGTAGACAAATCAATTATGAAGATTTGTGATAATTATCAGGAAGCTCTTACGGTGACTCCTGAGCTGTTATCGCTCCCAAATCCGCCGGATGCCTTTTTTGCAGTAAACGATGAAACCGCCATTGCCATCATGAATATAGTAAAATCCAAGGGATTAAAGATACCCGATGATGTGTCGGTTTGTGGTTTCACCAACAGCTCGCTGACAGAAATATGCGATCCCCCTCTTACCTCGGTAGACCAACATTGCTACGAGTTGGGAGCAAGCGCTATGAAGCTACTGCTAAACCGCATACAATCAGGAACAAACGACACACAACTAAACAACAAAATAATCAAAACTAATCTGGTTGTCCGCAAGACCACCCGCTAGTCATTTTACACGAAGTAATATAAGCTAAAAATCGCATGCGTACTTTTTTCAAATCGCACGGCAGCTTTTCAAAAAACGCATGCATGCGATTTTTAAAAAGTACGCATGCGTTTTTTTACTCACTTTAATCGTTTGATATATAATAGAGAATAGTTACACGCTATGCTTTGTCCTGTTATATTTTTTACTTATCTTTAAAGCTGTTAATTGTATCTTTTCTGCTCATGGATACATACCAGTTCAACGCCCTGGAAAAGCTGCACCCCTCGCCGAAGGACGCAGAAAAAAAGCAATTGTAGTCATAATCTCCTTGTTTTTTTCATAGATATCAGAACAAATATAAAACTTTTTCAATATATTGCCATTGGGTTTCTCTTGAGTCTGTTGCTCTCGTTTTTAAATAAATATGATCTACCATGAAACCACTTGTTATCTCTATACTACTGCTGGCTATGTGGCAGGCTAGCCTTGGACAAACAAAAAACACTCTTGTTTCGGATGTTGATGTGCAAAATCAGATAGCCAGCCAATTAGCAAATTATCCACAAGAGAAACTGCATCTGCACGTAGACCGTAACCACTATGTACCGGGAGAGAATATCTGGTTTAAAGCCTATCCGGTAGACGCTTTATCGCACCTTTCACCTACCAAAAGCCGCTATGTATATGTAGAACTGATCAGCCCGGCAGATACATTGATAAGCAGAGTAAAGATACGTCCGCAAGACGGTATGTATCACGGACATATCTTCCTCTCAGACATCGTACCGGAAGGAGAATATACCCTTCGCGCCTATACCCGCTATATGGAAAACCTGGGTTCGGAGTACTTTTACAGAAAGAAGATATACATCGGAAGCCTGTCGGCAGATACGGAACAAGAGCGGAAAGCAAAGAAGAAAAAGGCATCCCGCCTAAAGGATGATTATGATGTGTCCTTCTTCCCGGAAGGGGGTAATCTGCTGGCCGGAACGCTCTGTAAAGTAGCCTTCAAGGCAATGAACCGGAACGGCTATTCCGAATACATCACCGGCGAAGTGGTAAACGAAGCAGGAGACATGATGGCATTGATAAAAAGCCATCACGCAGGGGTAGGCGTCTTTTCTTTTATACCTGCAAGCGGAGGAAAATACTACCTGAATTGCGTGAACGATAAAGGCCTCTCCAAACGCATAGAATTGCCGGAAGCAAAAAGCGGCGCCCGTTCTCTACTGACTTACTGGAGGAATGACAGGCTCTTTATCAGCAAGCAACAATCGTTTGATATGCAGTTGGATTTACCTACTTACCTGTTGGTTCAGTCCAGAGGTGTTGTGCTGTATTTCGGAGCTTGGGATAAGCACAAATCTTATATATCCTTTACGCAGGAGCAATTACCTCCGGGCGTGATACAGGCTATCTTGTTTGATGATCAGATGAATCCCCTGAGCGAGCGGTTGGTCTTCTCCAAAAACGTACAAATGGAAACGGCAAAACTGGATATTCAGACAGACAAAACCAGCTACCAGACACGCGAGCAGATCACATCAACCATCAGAGTGTCGGATCAGGACGACCTTTCCCTGCTGGGGAATATATCTGTTTCCGTAACCGACGATAAAGACATCACCATAGACCCGTACGAATCCATTTTAACCTCTTTGTTGCTGACTTCCGAACTGAAGGGGTATATCGAGTCGCCAGGATATTATTTTGAAGAAGATACGGATAAAAGGAACCTTGAACTAGACTACCTGATGATGGTACACGGCTGGAAACGGTATAACATTCCGGAAGTGCTGAAAGGCACTATAAACCAGCCGGAAATTCCCTTTGAAGAAGGAGATATCCTGTCCGGGAGCGTAAAGAGCCTGTTCCGTGCAAAACCTGTACCCAACAGTGAGGTATCTGTTATCACCTCAAGTGGAGAGTTCGGATTGGCTCAAACCGATGAAAACGGGCTATTCTCTTTCGCTTCTATGGAAATTCCGGACAGTACCACCTACTTTGTCCAATCGTTGGGGAAGAAAGGTAGCCCACGCGTTGAACTAGTGCTGAACGAACATATATTCCCCGCCTTATCGAACCTTCTCGTCAAACCCTTGCCGGTTTTAACAGAACAGCTAAAGGCTGATTCTACCAGCAATCCCTTCCTGGAGAAAGCAGAGCAACGGGCTAAATACGATGAAGATATGCGGGTGGTTCATCTTGCCAATGTAGAGGTTGTAGCACGGAAAATAGAAAAACAAAAAGTTCAATTGCCCTGGTATTCACAAGGTTCGGATATTTCAATAGACCTGGAGACAATAGAAAAAAGGCATGCGTCATTGGTTATGCATTTAGTGCAGAATATACCGGGAGTACGGGTGTCTGGCAATGGCTATATCCATATCAGAGGTAGTAAAGATAATCCGCTCGTATTGATAGATGGTATACCTATGGAATGGCCGGATGTATTGTATTCGCCCTATGATTCTCCCTTAGAGGCGGTAAATAGTTCTGACATTGAACGTATTGATGTATATAAAGGACCTAGTGCCAGCATATTCGGAGTAAGGGGAGCCCATGGTGCCATTGCCATAACAACCCGCAGGGGAGGGAGTGGTATCCTCGACTCGCAAGAGTTAAACAAGCTTGTCTTATCTCCCTTGGGATACCAGCAGCCGGCTGAGTTTTATTCGCCCAAATACGACACACCGAAACTGAGATACACCTCCGGCCCCGATTACCGGACCACCATCTTCTGGAAGCCGGATATAGTTACCGATGAAGACGGCAAAGCCTCATTTGACTTTTACTCGTCCGACTTTTCCACCACCTACTCAATGATCCTGGAAGGGATAACTGCTGACGGTAAAATCGTTCATGCCGTAAAGAAAATACAGGTAGAATAAGCCCACCTTAGCTCAGGAACACATCAGAGACCTGCATAACAGGGGTAATGGCTGCTATTTTGCCGGCTACGTCAAAACCTGATATACAGTTTACCTTGCAGGTATCGCACTTTTTGCAGACATCCTTCGCCAGGTTTAATTCCGCCAGTGTTTCTTTGGACAGGCCGGCATTCTTATACCCGTAAGCATACATATAGGCACGCATGATATCAGGGATGGGCAGGTTTTCCGGACATTGATCCTGACATTTGCCGCATTGCTGGCAGTATAATAACTCCTGTCCGCATAACTGCGCCAGATACTCTTTGTCGTTGGGCGTTAATTGCGGGTTTTGCGCTGCAGCCAGGCAATCTTCCAGCAAGTCAAAACTGGTAAATCCGGGAATAGCTGTTGCGATATGTTCGTTGCTCCAGACCCATCTCAGGCAGGCTTGGCCGTTTATTTGCGTTTTTCCTTCGGCATCCTCAGAACCTCCGGTCATGGTCTTCATGGCTACAAAGCCTATTCCGGCCTCGGCTCCGCGAGCGATTGCTTCGTCCAGTTCCTTTAGCTTTTCCAACTTAAAGTTGTAGCTCAGCAAGATTACATCGTATATTCCTGCTTCAATAGCAGCATCTATCTGTGCCGCATTATTGTTGTGCATAGAAAAGCCGGCATGGCGTATTTTACCTTCCGCCTTTAACTTTTTCAAGGCTTCAATTACTCTCCCATCCTTCACTATTTCAGGACTTTTCATATCATGTGCATAGAGGATATCTACGTAGTCCATTTGCAGGCGTTTCAGGCTGATATCGAACATATCTGCAAATTCTGTTTCAAAATTATCTTTCAAAGGTTGGTCGAACTTAACCTTTGTAGCGATTCTGAAAGAGTCGCGGGGCTTGCCTTTGAAGAAGTTGCCCAGCATTTCTTCGTTACGCCCATTCTGGTATCCGTGTGCTGTGTCAAAGAAAGTGATACCCGAATTATAGGCTGCCCTTACAACATTCGGATTATCAGCCCGCATAACACCCATGCTGATAATAGGAACCTGAATGCCGGTTCTGCCTAAGGTACGAACGGGGAATCCGGAGGTACTATTCGTAGTAGCTGTTGTTTTTTGTATCGCTGCTGCTGCCGTATTGGGTAGTATAAAGGCGCCCGCTCCGGCTGTAGCGGAAAGCCGCAGGAAATCTCTTCTGTTTACGCTTTTGTTTTTCATGATTACAATTTAATTTACTTGGTTTAAAGGCTTTTCGCCAATTGATTGATGAAGCTGTCGGCTCCCTCGATAGTATCCCCGTTTTCATTGAATACACCGATGATGTATTGCCCTTTCCACAAAGCCGGGATATCTCCGTTATACCGGTCTTTGATCAGCAGTGTACCTTCCTGGTAATCCAGTGGCTGCTTGGTAAAGGTGAAATAGGCTTTCAGTATTTCTTCGGCTCCTTCGTTTGACTGAGCATCTATCAGAAAGAGCTGAAACGGCTGGTCTGCCGGATTTTTATAGGTCGCTACATATGCCGACTTCAGAAATTCGTGCCCTATGTAACTGGCTGTGATATAGGATTCGGTATAAGGCTGTTTTCCTTCCGCCGGAAATAGCTTGAGCAGCGAAGGATAGTCTGCCTGCGGATCTATGCATTGGGCAAGGGCGCTGCCAACCTGCCGGAGCGCTTCTGTGGCTGCATCGCTACTGGTCCACATCTTTACGTAGACAGAGCCGGCAAAGAAGTAGAGGTTTTTATCGTCGCCCTGCGCTTCTCCTCCGATGGGTAGATACGTCAGGTCAGACGAGCGCTCGGCCGAGTACATCCCGAAAGCATCAGCAGGCGTAGCATGCCGGTATGCCTGGATGGTGATGTAATCGTCTCCTTTTTTATACTCCAGAGATGTCATCTCCCGGAAATTATTCTCGATAAACAAGGGGGCAGCCCCGTTGATACGGTCAAACAAATTGTCAGGACTAAAGATTTCTGCTTCATTGGCTATCGTCCAACCGGGTACTTCCGGCAAACAAGCCTTCAAGGCTACCGGTGTTTGTGCATACACAAGTCCGGAAGCCAACATAAACAAACTAATTGCCAAATACTTACAAGAACTCATTTGCATACAATAATTGGTTTGCACAAATGTAAAAATATTTTCTTATATGTCCCACAACTGTTGAACATGTATTCAACAACTGTAGAACACGAATTCAACAATTGTAGAACATATGTTCTACAGTTGTGGGACGATTTCTCTGAATTATTTTTTTGTGTATATTTGCTACTATTAATGAATCTATTAACAAATACGTTTTTATATGAAAAAGCTATCTTTTATTGGCTTGATACTGATTGCAGTATCATTCGCGATGTCTGTTCAGGGACAGCAATCATTCAATTATCAGCCTGACTATAAGGCACTCAAAGTAGACGCTTCGCGCTTAGACCGGATCGATAAGCTATTGCAGGAATATGTAGACCAGGGGATTATCCCACACGCGCTTACCTTTGTGGCGAAAGACGGGCAGGTAATCCACAACAAAACGTTCGGATGGAGAAATGTAGAGAAGAAGATACCCTTGCAAAAAGACGATATCTTCAGGATGTATTCGCAAACGAAAGCGATTGCTACCGTAGCCCTGATGACCTTGTTTGAGCAGGGGAAATTCCAGTTGGACGATCCGGTGTCCAAATACATCCCGGAAATGACCGATCAGGTGATAGAAGAAGGGGAGGAGCGGAACAGTGAAAACCCCAAGACGCGGAAAGCTGCCTCGCCTGTACTGATCCGCCACTTGCTGAGCCATACTTCCGGTATTGTGGGTCCCCGCCGGGCACCCGGAGCACAGGTAGAAGGCTTTGAAACGCTGGGCGCTTTCGTAAAAGAACTAGTGAAATGTCCGCTGGCTTTTGACCCGGGAACAGGCTGGAACTACCATCCCGCCTCCGATGTATGCGGATACCTGGTAGAGTATTTCTCCGGTAAAACACTTCAGGAATATGTAAAAGAGGTGATTTTTGATCCGCTGGGAATCAAAGATATGGCCTATTATTACGATCAATTGTATGCCGACAGGTTTGTGACCATTTACCGTGAAAAAGACGGCAAAATAGAGCCTGTAGAGATGTGGAGCGGACGGAATCCCTTTGGCAAAGATCGTCGCTATGCAAACGCCGGAACCGGCCTGAACGGCACTATCGAAGGCTATGCCCGTTTCTGCCAGATGATACTAAACTACGGAACATTCAACGGCAAACGGATACTGGGCCGCCGCACAATTGAAATCATGGCCAAAAACCAGATCCCACACCCCAGCAATGCGGATGCGGACTTCAATTTCGGCATAGGCTTCCAGATATACCCCGGAGGAAAAGCAGACTGGGACATACTCCCCAACGCATCTCCCATGGTGTCTGAAGGTTCCCTGTCTTGGGGTGGCATGGCCAATACCGACTACATCATCGACCACAAAGAAGACATGATCATCCTCCTCTATACCAATCGTATACCCGATACTCTGGTGTGGGAAAAATTCCTCAATACGGTGTATCAGGTGCTGGAATAAAAAAAGTGCTACGTTGTAAGTGGTAGGTGGTATGAAGATATATTTCCCTTACCACCTACCACTTACTACTTACCGCTTTAAAAATACCTTAATAATGATAACCTTTCCGTCAAACCGTTTATCTTTGTTACTTGAATCAACTAAAATTAAATCTATGTCAGTAAAAGAGTATATCCAAACAAACAGGGAGCGGTTTTTAGACGAATTGTTTTCTCTGATCCGCATACCGTCCGTGAGTGCGCAACATGAGCATAAAGAAGATATGATGGCCTGTGCGCAGCATTGGACAAAAATCTTATTATCATCGGGAGCAGACAAAGCCGTAGTGATGCCTACAAAAGGGAATCCTGTTGTATATGGCGAAAAGATGGTGTCACCCGAATTGCCTACGGTATTGGTATATTCTCATTATGATGTAATGCCTGCTGAGCCATTCGAGCTCTGGAAGAGTGAGCCTTTTGAACCGGAAATCCGCGACGGACGCATCTGGGCGCGTGGTGCAGACGATGATAAGGGGCAGGCGATGATTCAGGTAAAAGGCTTTGAGATAGCCCTGAAAGAAGGCCTGCTGCAATGCAATGTGAAGTTCATTTTCGAGGGGGAAGAAGAGATAGGATCGCCCAGTCTGGAAGCCTTCTGTATAGAGCATAAAGAATTACTGAAAGCAGATGTAATATTGGTGTCGGACACCAGCATGGTTAGCGCAGAGATACCTTCGCTAACCACCGGCCTGCGAGGCCTGGCCTATTGGGACCTGGAAGTAACGGGGCCTAACCGCGACCTGCATTCCGGACACTTCGGCGGGGCAGTAGCCAACCCGATCAACGTACTTTGCAAGCTGATGGCCGACATTACCGATGCAGACGGACGGATCACCATCCCCGGCTTCTACGATGATGTAGAAGAGGTATCACCTGCCGAACGGGAGATGATAGCCAAAATACCCTTTGATGAAGAAAAATACAAAGCAGCCATTGAAGTAGACGAGCTATTTGGCGAAAAAGGCTACTCAACGCTGGAGCGCAACAGCTGTCGCCCCTCGTTTGATATCTGTGGCATCTGGGGAGGATATACGGGCGAAGGAAGCAAGACGGTGTTGCCCTCAAAAGCATACGCCAAAATATCCACGCGTCTGGTTCCCAACCAGGACTATCACAAGATACTGGCCATGTTTGAAGCCTATCTGAAGAAAGCCGCTCCCAAGTCGGTGAAAATAAAGATAACCCCTAGTCATGGTGGACAAGGATATGTTTGTCCAATAGACCTTCCGGCCTATAAAGCAGCTGAGAAAGCGATGGGGATTGCCTTCGGAAAAACACCCTTAGCTGTCCGCAGAGGTGGTAGTATCCCTATCATCTCCACTTTCGAGCAAGTGTTAGGCATCAAGACTGTTCTGATGGGCTTTGGCTTGGAACAAAACGCCATCCATTCCCCCAACGAAAGTATGATGCTCGACTTCTTCTACAAAGGAATCGAGTCCGTTGCCGAATTCTACAGAGAGTATAAATGAACGATCTTATTTCAAACGCACTGGCTAACGTCGGTATTCCGGCGCTGAACGAGATGCAACAGGCCGTGTTGGATGCGGGAACGACGAAGGATATGGTTCTTCTGAGTCCGACCGGTTCCGGCAAGACACTTGCCTTCTTGCTTCCCTTGCTGACTACTATGCGGCAGGGGGAAGCTTCCATACAGACGCTGATTGTTGCCCCTTCTCGTGAATTGGCTTTGCAGATAGAAACGGTTTTCCGCTCGCTGGGAGCCGGTTACAAGATAAACTGCGTATATGGCGGTCATCCGATACGAACGGAAAAGAAGAGCCTGGAGCATCCTCCGGCTGTCTTGATCGGTACTCCCGGACGTATTGTAGACCACTTGGATAGGGGAAATATCAACCTGGATACCGTACGGACGCTCATACTGGACGAATTCGACAAGACGCTGGAGCTAGGTTTTCTCTCTCAACTGAAGGAGATTCTGTCACATCTGCCAGGAGTTAGAAGGAGAGTCCTGACATCCGCTACCGAAGCGATAAACATACCGGCGTTTACGGGTATAACGGCTCCGGTACGTCTTTCTTTTCTGTCGGGTACCCGGCAGTCCAAAGGGCTGACGGTTTATGTTGTACAGTCTCCCGTCAAAGATAAACTGGAAACGCTTTACAAGTTGTTGGGAGAATTAAAAGGCGGCTCGGCACTGATCTTCTGTAATCTGCGCGAAGCAGTAGAACGGGTCAGCAGTTACCTGACAGAAATGGGGGTAGATAATGAACACTTCCACGGAGGAATGGAACAGCCCGAGAGGGAAAAGGCCCTCTCTCACTTTCGAAACGGAAGCGCTACCGTATTTATCTCTACTGATTTGGCAGCCAGAGGACTGGATATCCCGGAGGTAAAGAACGTTATCCATTACCATCTGCCGCTGAACGAAGAAGCCTATATACACAGAAACGGGCGTACGGCACGTATGCACGCCGAAGGAAACGCCTTTCTTATATTAAATGAAATAGAAACGATTCCCGAATATATCGAACGCGAACCGGAGGAGTTTTTCCTTCCGGAGAAAGCAAAGCAGCCGCTTCGTTCGGAATGGGTTACACTTACGATCAACCGAGGGAAGCGGGATAAGCTGAGCAAGAAGGATGTAGTAGGTTTTCTGTTCCAGAAAGGCGGATTAACGAAAGACGAACTAGGGGTAGTAGAAGTAAAGGAAAGTTGCTCGTATGCAGCTGTGAAACGGGATAAATTGCCTGATTTACTAAAACACATCCGCGACGAGAAAATAAAGAACATGAAAGCTAAATTTAATCAAAAATAAAAATTGACATTGAAAACAATACTGATAAAAGGGGCTGAGTTAAACGGTAAAGCCAGAGATATCTTAATCTCAGGCAATCATATAAAACAAATAGCCGATTATCTGCCAAATGATGCAGATACGGTGATAGATGCAAAGAAGAAGGCTGTAATTCCGGGATTGGTTAATATGCATGCGCATGCAGCTATGACCCTTTTCCGGGGCTTTGGCGACGATATGCCACTGATGCCCTGGCTGGAGGAAAAGATATGGCCAAACGAAGCTAAGCTCACACGCGAGGATGTCTACTGGGGTGCTAAGTTGGCTTGCCTGGAAATGATCAAAAGCGGAACGACTGCTTTCTTTGATATGTATCATAAGTTTCCGGCTACAGCTATGGCGACTGAGGAAATGGGGATCAGGGCTACGATTTCAAGCGCCTGCTTCGATCATTTTCAACCGGAACAGGCCGAGAAGGCCAAGACACATGTGCATAAGCTATTCGATGGAATGGGCAATTATGGCTCACGCATAAAGTTTGCACTGGGTCCGCATGCTATTTATACGGTTTCGGGAGAGTTGCTTCAATGGATTGACGCCTTTTCTGCCGAGCATCAGGTGCCGATTCACCTGCATCTGGCGGAAACGGAAACGGAAATGCGGGATTCTGTCAGCCACTTTGGACATACACCCGTCCGCTACCTGCATCAACTAGGCGTTTTATCGCCCCGTCTCATCATTGCACATGGCTTGTATGTAGACGAAGAAGAGATACAGCTATTGGCCGACCACGGGGTGAAAGTGGTACACAATCCGGCCTCTAATATGAAGCTGGCCTCCGGCATTGAGTTTAAATTTGCCGAGATGCGCAAGGCAGGTGTAGCTGTTGGCATAGGTACGGATGGTTGTTCGTCGTCCAACAATCTTGACATGGTAGAAGCGATGAAACTGGCATCTCTACTGGGAAAAGGTTGGCGGAAAGACCCGGTAGTATTGACAGCCGACGAGATGCTGTATGCCGCTACGGAACAGGGAGCTGCCATGATGGGACTAAAAGCCGGACGCATCGAAGAAGGCTACTTAGCCGACCTTTGCCTCGTAGACCTGCGGACGCCTGCTTTCACACCCAACTTCAATTTCGTATCAAACCTGGTATATGCCGCCAATGGCAGTTGCATAGACACTGTAATCTGCGACGGAAAAATCCTGATGCAGAACAAGCAAGTCCCCGGCGAAGACCAAATCCTAGAGAAAACAGCAGAAATCGCATACAAACTGATGGAAAGATAGTGACAAGCGGTATGCTGTAAGTGGTAAGTAAAAAAATAATAATTAATCATTAATCGTTAGAAATTAATCATTAAAGAAATGAACGAAGCAAATAAGAAATACCAGGAAGCTGCGGATTATCTGAAAAGCCGTATCAAGGGAAATCCAGAGACAGCTATTATATTAGGAAGCGGCTTGGGATCATTGGCCGATAAGATAGAAGAGGCTATTGTTATCCCCTATAAGGAAATTCCCCACTTTATGCACTCCACGGCCACGGGGCACAAAGGTAACTTTATCTGTGGCAAGCTGGGAGGGAAGCAGGTACTTGCCATGCAGGGCCGCTTCCATTATTACGAAGGATACAGTATGGAGCAGGTTACTTTCCCTGTTAGGGTGATGAAACTGTTAGGCATTAAGAATCTATTGGTTTCCAATGCTGCCGGAGGGATCAATACCACCTTCAAAGTAGGCAACCTGATGATTATCCGCGACCACATCAATATGGCCCCAAATCCGTTAATCGGGCCGAATAATGAGGCGTTCGGGACTCGCTTCCCTGACATGACGCGCACCTACGACCGCGAGTTTATCCGCCTGGTAGAAGAGATAGCCTCGGAACATAACATTCCGCTGAAAAAGGGAGTCTACGTAGGACTTACCGGCCCTTCATACGAAACACCTGCCGAGTATGCTTTCTTCGGAAAAGCGGGAGCAGACGCCGTTGGGATGAGTACCGTTCCGGAAGTGATCGTAGCCCGCCATGCCGGATTACGCATCTTCGGTATGTCTGTCATAACCAACGAAGGTTACCATTTTGCCGATGATTTTGTGAACGACGGAGAAGATGTAATCAAAGCCGCTAACGAAGCCGCCGGTAAGATGACATTGCTATTTACCCACTTGGTTTCTAGGATATAACAACTATTATTCGTATCTTTGCATCAGCAAGAAATATTAACACACCCTCTGTCCCCTCTCAAGAGGGGGAGGGTCATATAAAACTAAGCTTATGAAAAAATATGTATTTTCTCTTTTAATGATTGGATTGTTTTTCTCCTGTGATAATTCGTCCAAGGATCCGGATACGCCTTGTACGGAAGAATTTTGCTTTTATACCGTGAAAGTGCAGGATACAAATGGCAATCCGGTAGTTTTGGACAGTATAAAGGTTGTACTGGATGATAAAGACATCACTCCCCAAAAAACTCAGACAGCGTACGAGCCAGGAATGTATGAAATTACCAACGATAATTATCAGACATTACTGGTAGGAGAAAAGAAGGAGTTAATAATATCCGGCTATATAGACGGCGAAGCAGTATTTAATGACGGTTTTCTTTTTGGTGCCGACCGATGCCATGTTAGCTACTCAGGCGAAAAGCCTTTGGTTGTTACCCTGAGAGGAGATGATGATATCCAATGTACGGAGGTTCTTTTTTCGTTTGGAGTTAAGGTGTATTACGAAGACGAATCGCCTGTTATCCTGGATAGCATCAAAGTATTGTGGAAAGATACAGACATTACTCCATCCAAATATATGCAGGAAGATTTTCAACGAATCGGCACCTATTTTTATGCGCTTACAAGTGATGGTCTGACGAAGCTTTTCGGTGCTACCGGCAACGAAACAGTATCAGACTACATCACATTCTTTGGCTACATAAAAGACAAAGAAGTGATAAAAGAAGACTTCCTGTTCTCCACCGATAAGTGCCACGCCTATTACAATGACGAAAAACCGCTGACTATCATTTTAAAAAAATAAAATAGCTCGTTACCAAAATAAAATAGCTCACGTCTGAAAAAATATCGGATGTGAGCTATTTTTATTCAGACGTGACCCAGGAACTTCCGCGCTTTTTTGATAGATTTGTGTCGCTTTAGAACATGTAATTGATAGTAAGTATTAATCATAAATTTGATCACCTATGAAAGATTCAAGACGAGATTTTTTAAAAAAGGGAATGTTAGCCGGAGCAGGGGCTCTGATGATACCGGAATTAGCTAAAGCGGTTGTGCAGGAAAATATGGCTGTCAATGCGCCGAAGATTAGCCTGAAAAAAGACAGCGTGATTCTGTTGCAGGGCGACTCCATTACCGATGCCGGCAGAGACTACTCCAACAATAATGCAAACTCCATGCAGATGCTGGGGAATGGCTATTCACTTTTTATTGCCTCGCAGTTGCTAACAAAAGAGGCGTCCAAACAATTGAAAATCTATAATCGCGGAATAAGCGGTAATAAGGTATATCAACTTCGGGACCGTTGGGAAATGGAATGTCTGGCGTTCATGCCCGATGTACTGAGCATCCTGATTGGTGTGAACGATTACTGGCATACCCTGGGAGGCGGCTACAAAGGCACAGCCGAAGTGTATGAAAACGACTATCGCAACCTGTTGCGCTATACTAAAGAGAAACTACCCAATATACAGTTTGTAATCTGCGAACCCTTTGCTCTGAAAGGTGGCTCGGCCATTGAAGATGAAAAATGGTTCCCTAAGTTTGACGAATACCGTAGTATAGCCAAAAAGCTGGCAGCCGAATTTAATGCTGTTTTCGTGCCTTTCCAGGCCGGCTTCGACGCCGCCATCAAACAAGCGCCCACCCGCTACTGGGCCTACGACGGCGTACATCCCGACCTGCCCGGCCGTCAGCTCATGGCTAATATGTGGTTAGAGGCCTGTGGCCTTAAATAAAGCAGAACGCAGAACGGAACACGCAGAACGGCAGAATGGAAAGAAAAGGTAATTTCCCATGCTGCGTGCTGCGTACTGCGTGTTCCAATAAAAAGATATGAAGATACTACTGGTAGAAGACGAAGTAAATATTGCTTCCTTTATTGAGAGGGGGCTGCAGGAGCTGGGCTACGAGGTGCGGACAGCGTATGATGGCGAGGCAGGATGGGAATTGGTGCAAGAGGATCAGTTCCAATTATTAATTCTGGACGTTATTATGCCGAAGATGGACGGACTGGAGCTTTGCCGCAAGTATAGGGAGGCGTACGGATATGCCTCTCCGGTAATTATGCTAACGGCTTTGGGTACTACGGATGATATCGTAAAAGGACTGGCTGCCGGAGCAGATGATTATCTGGTGAAGCCCTTTAGTTTTCAGGAGCTGGACGCCCGTATCCAGGCTTTGTTGCGTCGTTCAAAGGTAGGGGAAACAAGCTCGTCGCTGAGCTGTGGCGACCTGGTGCTGGAAACAGAAAACCGGCGCGCCATCCGCAAGGGAGAAGCCATTAACCTGACCGTCCGCGAATATCGCCTGCTGGAGTATCTGATGCTCAACCAGGGAACACCGCTGAGCCGTGAAAACATTATCAAGCAGGTATGGGACAAGGAAGCAGACCGGAACATGAATGTCGTGGATGTGTATGTGAACTATCTGCGAACAAAGATAGATAAAGGGTTCGACCGCAAACTAATCCGTACCGTATCCGGTATTGGCTACATGATAGAGGCATGACATCGGCAAAGAAAATAGCATATTATTTCACGTATATCACAGTAGGGGTAATCACGGTTGTTTCTATTATCTTTTACTTGCTAATCGTGCTCTTCCCGGCTGTTTTTCTGCCGTACCGTATCTGGGTGTTTGTGGCTTTCCTGTTGATCAACGGGGTACTCATCTACTTTGTAGGCAAACGCTACGCCACCTATATGATTGAGCGGATAGATAATACCTATCAGAGCGAAAAATCCTTTATCAGCAATGCCTCTCACGAACTGAACAATCCGCTGACTGCCATACAGGGCGAATGTGAAATAAGCCTGATGCGCGAACGTACACCTGCCGAATACCAGATAGCCTTACAGCGCATCTTGTCGGAAACCAAGCGGATTATCCAACTGATGAAGCACCTGATGTTCCTCTCGAAAGGGGAGGATGAAATCCTGAAGTCGGCCACCGAAACAGTCTTCCTGGCTGAATATCTGATGCAATTCATGGAAAATCGTATCCAATACTCGCCCGACAACTTTGCTTTTACGCTGAATGTAAATCCCCAACTACTGAAAATCGCTCTGGAGAATATCATCGGAAATGCCTTGAAGTACTCAGGGGATAAGCCCATAGAAATACGCCTTCGGGGTACTACCCTTGAAATAGAAGACCAGGGAATCGGCATCCCGCCCGAGGAGCTTAGCCGCATCTATCAGCCCTTCTATCGGGCCGGTAACACTCGCGGACTACCGGGTAACGGGATAGGACTGAGCCTCTCGATCCGTATCCTGCATGTGTACGGAGCAGAAGTTTCTATTACATCCACCTTAAATAAAGGGACAAAAGTCCGGATAGATTTCAGCGCCATGGGATAATGGCGACATGGGGATTTCCTGCTGCAGCCTCGGCCGGACTGATCCAGCCCCGTTGAAGCATCCGTTTGACAGCATCTCTGTAAAAAATATGAAAGGCCGGTTTAACGTCGGTTCCATTCCCGTAAAAATGCCTGCGTGCCCGCTTGGGATCAGCAATAATGTACGACAGAAACACACACTCTCCCAAGGTCAGCTGCGAGGGTGTTTTACCGAAATAGTAACGGGCTGCCTCGGTTACCCCATATACATTCGGCCCCCACTCAATGACATTCATGTAGACCTCAAACATGCGCTCTTTAGAAGTAAGTCTGCAGGTTTCAATGAGCCACACGATCATAATTTCTTCCAGTTTGCGGACAATCGTTTTATTGCGGCTCAGGAACACATTCTTTACCAGCTGCATACTCAGGGTGCTGCCCCCGCGTGCAAAACGACGTTCCAGCAAATCCTGCACCAGCGACCTACGAAATGCATCCGGTATAAAGCCTCTGTGATGCATAAATCCTGCATCTTCGGCATGCATGATCGCCATCGGGAGGTAACGGGAAATAGAACGATAGGGGCGGAAGTCCGGATTCTCACTCCCCAGCCGGAAGGTACGGACAGGCTTGCCTTTCTCGTAAATGGTATGCAGGAAAGAACTGTTCATCTTCCTCAGATCGGTTCTCCCGTATTGGAGTATCCGGAAGTTGTGCGACTGTAGGGAAGACTCAAACCGCAGGTTTTCCACACGTGTCATATCAACATCCAGCAAGAAGTGGTAATTCAATGTCCCCTCGGCTTTTAGTCCTTCTATGTTATAGAAAAAGCCTTTGGGAATGGAGGAAAACAAATCGTCTGCCGGAAAATCTTTTTTATCCAGAGCTGCCCGGATGTGCCAGTCCTTGTTTTTTTCTATCCTGAGGTACGGACTCAGCTTCAGCTTGTTGAAATAAACAGTCGTAGCACTGCTATCTACCTCGGCAAAGTTGGGGCCTACATGCACTCGGTAGTTGATAAAGCCTCTGTCAAGGTAGATAGAATCCGGCGAGATACTTTCCTGATACAACACCAATCCTTTGATGCCTCCTTTGCCTGTAAGGGTCTTCACATCCGGCTGCAAATCATGGATAGTCAGCTCAAGCGCCAGGGTATCAAACAAGGCCGTGGCATCCCATCGTTGCCTGATAAAGGGCAGAGCTATCTTTTGGGAAGGATCTTCCGTAAACAAACGGAGGCTCAGTTTCTGCTTGTCTTCTTGTAAGGTCCCCCGGCAGATCCACTCGTTCTGTGTATTGCCTTCTTCGTTTTGGATCACGATATTGAACCTGTCTTTGTCCAGAAGCAGTTCCGGGATAGTTATAGAATACAACCTATCGTTTTTCTGATAAGAAACGAACAAATTCTTTACAGACAGCTGGAAATCCGGCAAAAGAGATAACATATCGTACGCGCGTCCTATCTTGGCTGCATAATCCGTTGTGCTGGCTATCGTCTCTTCTGCTTCCGAAAGGGCAGGATACAGACGGTATAATAAATCAAAGTTGGAATCGCTACCTTCCTTTGTCAGGCTGAACTCTACCTTGTCTGCTTCCATACTGTTGATACGGATCTTTCTCTTTAATAATTCGTTGAAATCTAAATGAGCAACAAAGGATTGGACTTTCAGTAGGCGGTCGGCATCTTTGGGAGTAAGGGTAAGCCCTTTGATCTGCACATTGCTCAGACCTTTCAGCAGAATGGCATTATATTGAATCGTGACATCATATTTCTTTTCAATAGCCTGTAGTTCCGGCTTCACAAGAAATCGGACAAACAGATTACCGCTCTGTAAAAGCGCTAACAACAAAAGTAGGATTATAATTGCTACGATACGGAATTTCTGATATGTCAACTTCATTTTAAATCGGTAATGCGCAGCAAAAGTACACTTTATTCTCTTTATTTCTGAAACATTCGCGCACATTTGTATGTTTAAAGAATAAAACAGATTATGGCACAAAAAATTGCTTTCTTCGGTGCGAAACCATATGATATCGCATCTTTCGATAATGTAAACAAACAATTTGGCTTTGACATTACCTATTATAAAGGGCACCTTAACCAAAACAATGTTATTCTTTCCCAAAACGCAGATACCGTCTGCATTTTTGTAAACGACACAGCCGATGCTGCAGTCATTAACTCTCTGGCAGAAAACGGAGTGAAGTTGCTGGCATTGCGTTGCGCAGGTTTTAATAATGTAGACCTGGAAGCAGCCAAGGGAAAACTAAAGGTTGTTCGCGTACCTGCTTATTCTCCTCATGCCGTAGCTGAATACACGCTGGCTCTGATGCTATCGCTGAATCGTAAGATACATCGTGCCTACTGGCGTACCCGTGATGGAAACTTTTCACTGAATGGCCTGATAGGGTACGACATGTTCGGAAAAACAATAGGTATTATAGGCACCGGAAAGATAGCCAAGATATTGATCCACATACTCAACGGATTCGGCGTACGTATCTTGGCCAATGATCTGTTTCCTGATTACGAATTTGCCGCTGAAGAAGGTATTACCTATACAACATTAGACGAGATTTACAAGCAATCAGACATCATATCCCTACACTGTCCTTTAACGGAACAGACACACTACATGATCAACGAGAAATCAATCGCCCAAATGAAACCGGGAGTCATGATCGTTAATACCGGGCGCGGACAACTAATCGACACACACGCCCTGATAGAGGCTTTGAAAAATAAACAAGTAGGTGCTGCCGGACTGGATGTGTACGAAGAGGAGGGAGAATACTTCTACGAAGATATTTCTGACAAGATAATAGACGATGACATGCTTGCCCGCCTGCTTTCATTCAACAACGTGATTGTAACCTCCCACCAAGCATTCTTTACCGAAGAAGCCATGCGCAACATAGCCGAGACCACCCTTCAGAATATTAAAGACTTTCGGCAGGGAAAACCCTTGGCGAATGAAGTAGAAAGTGGTAAGCGATAAGTTTCCATACCACCTATCGCTTACAACGTACCACTTTATACTAATAACTTTGCTTTCAGTTTAGCGATCATATCCTGAGTCATCGTGTCGAGGTCGTAGACAGGATTCCAGTCCCATTCGGCACGAGCGCAGGTATCATCCAACGAATTGGGCCATGAATCGGCTATCGCCTGACGTAATGGGTCTACCTGATATTCCATCGTGAACTCAGGAATGTATTTCTTTATGTTATTAAAGATGATTTCCGGGTCAAAGCTCATTGCAGCGATATTAAAGGCATTCCGGTGAACCAGGCGTGACGGATCGGCTTCCATCAGTTGAATAGCAGCGTGCAAGGCATCCGGCATATACATCATGTCCATAAAGGTTCCGGCAGCAATGGGACAAGAAAAGTGATTGCCTTTCACCGCTTCGTAGTAGATGTCTACGGCATAATCCGTTGTTCCGCCTCCCGGAGGTGCTGTATAAGAGATCAGTCCGGGAAAGCGAACTGAACGGGTATCCACACCAAAGCGAATATAATAATAATCGCTCAATAATTCTCCGCCTACTTTTGTCACACCATACATAGTGCGTGGGTTGCGGATGGTATCCTGAGGAGTTTTGTCTTTCGGAGTATTGTCGCCAAATACACCAATAGAACTGGGAGTAAATACGGCACATTTATGTTCACGTGCCACTTCCAATACATTAAACAAACCATCCATACCAACTTTCCAGGCCAATTGAGGTTTAGCCTCGGCTACGGCAGAAAGTAAAGCAGCCAGATTGTAGATTGTATCAATCTTATATTTTGATACAACATCTGCAATTTGTTTGTCGTTTGTGATGTCTACCACTTCCGCAGGCCCTGTTTCCAATAATTCCCCTTTAGGTTCGGCTCCCGGAATATAACCGGCTACAATATGTCCATTGTAGCGTTTTCTTAGTTCCAGCGTAAGTTCAGTTCCGATTTGACCGGTAGAGCCAATTACTAATACATTTTTCATCGTGTTTTGCGTCTTTAAGATTTCTGGACAAAGGTAGAGAGAAATAAATATTTCCGGCCTATTTATTCTTGTTTTTTTCTCTCTAAAAATTGCCACATGCGTACTTTTATTAACTTGTTTTTACATATATATAGGGAGGGTATAAAATTAGTTTCTTACTTTTGGGGAATTTGAAATAAAATTAAAAACTGATCATGAAAGAAAACATTTTTGAGCTGACCAACGAACAGTTAAAAGAAATTGCCGAGTCCCTGAAAACTAAGATAGAAGACGGACTGAGTAAAGAAAACCAGGAAGTACAATGCATTCCTACATTCATTACTCCGGAACCCGGTGCAAAGGTAGAAGGTAAAGCACTTGTGCTCGACTTGGGCGGAACTAATTACAGGGTAGCTACTGTAGACTTTGCAAAAGGTAAAACAACAATTCGCCCGGAAAACGGCTGGAAGAAAGACCTCTCAGTAATGAAGAAACCCGGCTTTACGGAAGAAGATCTTTACCAAGAACAAGGCGACCCCATTCTGGAAACAAAATTAGACGAGCCCATGCCTATTGGTTATTGCTTTTCGTATCCGGCAGCTTCCCTTCCCGACGGTGATGCCACACTGCTACGTTGGACAAAAGGGGTAAATATTCCGTCCATGATCGGTAAACCGGTAGGAGCCCCTCTGGTAAATTATCTGAACAATAAAGCCGGGAAAAAGCAATTCACAAAAGCTAATGTTATTAATGATACGGTAGCCAGCTTATTTGCCGGACTTACCGACAGCAGCTATGACGCATACATCGGCCTTATCGTAGGTACAGGAACCAATATGGCTACCTTTATAGATGCCGGAAATATTGAAAAATTAAACGGAAAAGGCATTTCCGGTTTGTTACCCATTAATCTGGAATCAGGTAATTTTGATCCTCCACACTTAACCAGTATCGACGAGATAGTAGACGCCAGCTCAGGTAGTTTTGGCGCCCAACGCTTTGAAAAGGCAGTATCAGGTATGTACCTGGGCGAGATACTCAAGAGCGTATTCCCCTTTGATGAATTTGAAGAAAAATTTGATGCTCAGAAGTTGACGAATATCATGGGCTATCCCGATATACACAAGGAAAAATACGTACGTGTAGCCCGCTGGATATATGAACGCTCTGCCAAGTTGGTAGCCGCTTCTCTTGCCGGATTGATCTTGGTTATGAAGACAGGCAATCCCAACATCAAACGCGTTCGCCTGATAGCCGAAGGAAGCCTCTTCTGGAGCGAAGACAGAAAAGGTGTAAACTACAAAGATATCGTATTGGTAAAACTGCATAACCTACTGGGAATACTCGGATACAAAGATGTCAGAGTAGACATAGACCACATGGACAATGCCAACCTGATCGGATCTGCCATCGCCGCACTATCCTGATCAAAAGACATAAGCTGAAACAAAAAGAGGTACACTTTGGATAGCGTACCTCTTTTCGTTTATATAATTCCGTCTTTTACTCTACAGTAACCATCCGGCCTACGGTGTTGGCTTGTGTCAGGTTATCGTACATGGCTTCGCAATATACAGGAGGCAGGTAGAAGCTGCCGGCATATGCGGTAGTCAGGTTGATCTGTACTGTTACATGCTTACCCGAACGGAGTAGGTCTATATAGGTATAAACCCTATCGTCGCGAATATCCTGATAGCTGATACCGTCTGTGGTTGTAGCTTGGGTATCCTCGTGCAGAAAGCGGGTATTCAGTATCTCCCAGCCGGCCGGGAATATTTCCGTAATTACCAGGTTTTGTATCTGCTGCGGAGATGGGTTTCGTACCGTTACAACAGCTGTAAAGTTGGTACCCTGCTCCAGCTTGCTTACATCTACGGTTTTACCGCTTGCGTCCTGATAACTTACACTCAGGGTGATACCGTTGGCATAAGCTGTTTCTTCCCCTTGTTCGGGTATGCCTTCCATAACAACGCGTCCGAAGAGTGTACCTTTCGTTTCGTTTTTCACTTCCAGACTGGCTGTTGAATTGCCTGTGTCAAACAGTGTTTCCGACCAGATATTCTTGTTTGTGCCAATCGATTGTGACTGACCATTACAGGTATAGCTAAAGCTTAGATTGTCAGAAGTTTTATACCGGCTCATATAGCTGGAAACACCAATCAGTGCATAAGCTGTTTCCTGTGTACTTAGCCAGGTTTCAGACGATAATATGTCCGATATCTGCCGGATAAGGGCAGAAGCCTCTTGTCCCTTTTTCAGTATACTGAGCGTCTGCAAGCGGATACCCATATCGCGGAAGGTACTACCATAGGTATAATCGTAGGAGGTATAACTGTCTGTTTGCGCTGTTGTGCTGGCTATGATCTCGTTGCCTACGTCTTCCCGTCCTACCAGGGCATAAGCTGCAGCAAGCATCCAGCGGCTTGTATTGCCTAGTTTTGTGCTTTCTTTCAGGCGGTTCATGGCTCCCAGTTCGGGTTGTGTGGCCAATGCCAGTACATATAGGCGATAGGCTTGTATCATCTCTTCCGAATGGTAGTAATATGAATTGGATACCTGTTTCCAGTTACGGGCTGATTTTTTCAGGTAATTAAGGGCATTCCGCTTGATGGCATCGGGCACCAGATATCCTCTGTTTCCTGCTTCAACCATAAAGTGAGTAGCATATACCGTTCCCCAGCCATTGCTGCTTGAACCGCCCGGCCAGTAAGCAAATGCTCCTTCGGCCATCTGGTAGGAGCGATAGCGTTGCAGTACCGATTTAACAGCCGTTTCTACAGAGGCCTCCTGTTTCTTAGATAGAGAAGCAAACTCTTTCAGATACAGCTGCGGGAAGGCCTTAGAGGTGATCTGTTCCAGGCATCCGTGCGGATATCCCAGCAGGAATTGCTGACGTGAGGCCAGGTTGAGAGGCGGAACATCCGACATCTCAAGCATCAGCGAGTTGGTACCGCTTACTCCCGGTAAGCTAAGCGACTCTTTCCATGTTTTTCCGGCATCCAATGTAAAAGCTTGGAGCTTCTTCAGCGGACGGCGTACCGAGCGTATCTCTATATCTGTTTCGTAAACGGATTTCTCTCCTTTACCGCTGGCTGTTATTGTTACCTTGGCAGCTCCGGCCTGGTCTTTCACCCGGATGCGGAACAAGGCTTGCTTATCTTCTATCTGGCTGAAGTTCAAGTCGTGTGTAGAACTGCCTATGATCTCCATATTGTCAGAGCAGGTAATAGATACCTTTACATTTCCTACATTATTTTCAGTAGCAAATACAGTAGCCGGAACAGCCATTTCTTCGCCTACACCTATCACACGAGGCAATGTACCCAGCAACATGACAGGCTTACGTACCATGACACTCTTCTCCGTGTGTCCATAAGCCGAGCCGTCACCGGCAATTACCATCACACGTACCCGTCCGTTATAATTAGGCATCGTATAGGTATGACGTTTCTTTTCTCCCTTTTTCAAGAGGAAAGGCCCTTCAAACTGTACCACCGGTTTGAAGCGGTTTACAATGGCTTTCGGACCTTTATTCAGGGCATCGTCCCCCCCTATGCTGAACAACTGCTCGATACGTCCTCCGTAAGCGCCTAATACACTGTTGTACAAGTCCCAGGTAGATACACCCAGGGCTTCTCTTGCATTAAAGGCTTTCCAGGGGTTGGGGGTTGGGAAACGGGTCAGATCCAGTAGACCTTCGTCTACAATCGCCAAGGTATAAGCCATCTGGCGTCCTTTCTCTTCGGAAACTGTTACACTGTACTTTTCTTCCGGTTTAAACTCGGCTGTCGAAGTGCTGATAACAGGATGCAGATAGCTGTCCGGCGAATTTACATTAAAGGGCACAACACCATACAGGCGAATCGGCAAGTCATTCGTGGTATTGCCGTAGGGCTGTAATAAGGTGATGTAAATATAGGCATTCGGCTGCATTTCGAGTGTTACCTCTATCTGGAGGGTTGTTTCCCCGGCCTGGCAAAGGTGTTCACTGATAGCCAATACCTTTGAGCCATTCTCTATATTTACGATAGCACGGCTTCCTTCAGGTGAGGGGAAGGTAACCTGCATTTTTTCTCCCGGAGTATATGTTTCTTTATCCGTCTTGAAGCTCAGCATGGTAGGAGCCGAACCGGCTTCTCTGTTACGTAAGGTGCCATAGTCCGGCCAATCGAAATAGCTCATAATACCGGTGGAATGGTTGCCATTCTCGTCCAACACACGGATCAGGTAGGTTCCCCATTCTTCGTAAGCCATATTCAACTTGAAACTGCCTTTACCATTGGCATCTGTCTTTATTTCCAGTTCTTCACGGGGTGAATAATAGGAGTCCGAAATGTAATTGGCCAACTGCTCATTGGAGGAGTTCCACCACCAGTACCAGCTTGTCTTGTAGACTTCTATCTTCAAGTCGGTAGGAGAGGGCTTGCCTTCATAATCTACCGATACCACTTCAAAGGTATGGTCTTTATCGGTTACCAACTGAGTTTTATCCGTCTGTGGCGACTTAATCCCTACATAGCGTTTGTAAGGTGAATAAAGTATGCTGGAACCATCGATACTGAACTCTCCCGACTCTTCAAACACACGGGTAGTAAGACTGGCCATCAGCATACCCGGAGCCGAATTGCCTACGTCGAAACGGGCATCGATACTAGCATCGCCTACATTGTCGGTAACGCCTTCTATCAGCTTGCTTTCTTCACTGCTGAATACCTTGGCAGGATCATCAAACTGGAAGTTCACATAGTTCTTAAAGCTCGTCTTGGTAGAGGTAAACACTCCCTGGATATCATATTTCAAATTACGCGCTACCGCTCCATGCAGCCACTCCGTATGTAACGGGATGCGTACAGATTCCGCTCGTAGAGCCGGTTTTTCCGGTATTGTAAGGTTTATCTTCAAGCGGTTTGGCTTGATTGTTTCGATACGGATATTCTTAGAGAAGGTAACACCTCCCACTTGTACTGTTGCATTCCAAACACCCGTAGGAGCATCCGACTCGGTAGGCATGGGGAATGAATACAAGCCCAGTTCATTATGCGTCACTGTTTTGCGCAGATACGACTGTCCCAGCGGATTGAGCAATTCCATCGTCACCGGATGGTTGGCCGGGATGCTCTTCAGTTTGTCGTTCAACATAAAGCTCAGGAACAAGGTATCACCCGGCCTCCAAACGCCTCGGTCGCCATAAATAAAGCCCTTAATGCCTTTCTGCACCACTTCGCCCGATACATCAAAGGAACTGAGCGATAGCGACGATCCCGGATCAATGCGCATATACGAACGCTGCTTGTCCAAAGAGGCAATCATATAATAGGGCCTGCCTTGTGTAAGAGACATTTTTACCTGCCCTTTATCATCTGTTATACCCGAGCCAATCACCTGATGCTGATAGTTGTAAAGCGAAACATTCACCCCCTTCTCCGGATAGGTGGTAATCAGGTTATGCACAATAGCTGTCATCTCGTTATTGCCACCCATCATGGCCATCAGCCCCAAGTTGGTAGCTAATATATTTTTGGCCCTTACCTTGTTGTAATAATAGCTGGTAGAGCAAGGATTCTCCCTATCGTAATACTCATAGTCATCGTAATCTACATCGCCATAGTAGTAGTAATAGCCTCCTTCATCAAACTTAGCCGATTCTTCCTTAAACTTCACGGCATCTTCTGCCAGTAGCTGTTCCTTGGTTTTCTGAACGATATCGTCGCAGGGATAGGCAGACAAGTCTCGGTTATACGACAGCTCAATCCTGTAAATGGCACCCGGTTCGGGAGTAATTAAGTCATTCAGTTTAAGAGCATACGTCTTCCATTCACTCAGATTGCCTTCGCCTTCTTCGTCCAGAAAGATCGTTTTGCGCATCACCAAACGGCCTACCCGCATCAACTCATTTGTTCCACCCAGCGAATTATATTGCAGGAACTGCCCCATATTCTTCTCCAATACCTTGATAACACGTACTACAACCCCGCGCAGATACACAGCCTGGAAAGGCACATTCAGGTCTTGCGACTGAGGAATGATCGTCCCTTCACCCGTAAACTTCACATCCGGCAACGCATCTATTATCTCTATTTCTTCTTCTATATCCCTTCCAAGCGTACGTCCGTTCTTACTTTTGATACTGCTACTCAGAAATATGGTTTGTGCCCCAACGCGCTTCACATCAGGGAAGAGGCGTAGTTTATTATCCTCACGTTGCACTGTTTCATTCTGATTTCCTTTAATGTAAGCCAGTCCTTCCAAGCCTTGCGATTCATCCAGCGGATCGGTAAATGTTACCTCAATATAACGTTCTGGTTCTTTTACAAACTTCAGCTCATAAATAGAAAAGTCATTCATAGCCGGAACATTGGAAGAAATGATATTTTCCTCCTTCACTCCCAGCTTATTAGAAGCTACAGACAACTTCAAGATACGCCCTCCATCCGTATCACTCACTATATTTTTTATGGTTAGCTGGTGACTCTTTTCGTCGGCATTATGTACCCATTCCAGTTCCGCTTTTTCAGAAACCTTTATTAATGATTCGATAGTTTCAGGCGTTTCCCGATCGGGGGTAGAAACGGTAAAAACAAAGTCATAGCCATTTTCATTGTCTGGATTAATATTGATAGACTCCAGGTTGGCCCGAATAACAAGCGGAAGAGTCGTAAACTTAAAGGTAAACAGCTTGTCACTCCCTTGAGCATCAAAAAAGTAACCCATATCAGCCGTAATCGTATATTCCGTATCCCGATTCAAAGCCTCTGCCGGCCTGAATACAAGCGTACGATTATTCTCGAAAGCAAATTCACCTTTCACCTCCGGTTTGATTTTCATGTACTTACCCACATCGGCATTTTCCATTTTCCCTGCCGCCAGGTCTTCATTAAAAATCAGGAAAGCCGGAGAAAAACGTGACACTTTACCAGAAGTAAACGCTTCTACATAAGGGCTAAAAGGCAGCCCCTCTTTATCCACACTCTTAGATTTACACCCTGACAATAACAAGATGAACAAACAAACGGCTAATAACAAATGGAAGGGTTTGAACATAACTATTTAGTTTTAAAAGAACATAATACTGACAAATATAATATTTTAATAAATAGTACAAAAAGAATGCACAGATATTATTATACTACAATTCTAATCCTGAAAGTTTCACCTATTTTTATTCAATGAAGCTAAAAGTTTCACCTAGGTGATCTTAAAGGATCACTGCGAAGATCTTTAAAGATCATTGGGCTGATCCTTGAGTATTTTCCAGGTGAAACTTAAAGTTTCACACCATAAAAAATAGTGAAACTCACAATACGCTGTCAATCAACTGTTTGCTACTGTAGGATTGATAAGTATAACCGGAAAACAAGGAGCGTAATCCGATATAACTATTAATCTGTTAATCCTGGAGAGTAGCAAACATGCCATTCTTCGGGATTAATGCTTTATATCTAAAACAAAAACATTATCTTTGTGTAAAATATAAAACATTATGAAAGGGACAAAAACGATATTATTGCCTCGACTAACCAGAATACTGGAAGAAATGGGTGGAAACATAAAGCTAGCCCGTTTGCGAAGAAAGTTGACAGCAGAACAAGTTGCTGAACGAGCCAGTATATCTCGTTCTACCTTATGGCAGGTTGAAAAAGGATTGTCAAGTGTTTCTTTCGGAACTTATGCACAAGTACTATTTGTTCTAGGTTTGGAAAAAGATTTGCTATCTATTGCCAAAGATGACATATTAGGCAGGAAATTGCAGGATGCCGAATTGACTGTTGGAAAGCGTGCTCCCAAAACGAAATAATCACGATGAAGCAGGGAAAGAGAAAAATATATGTCTATGCCGATTGGGTGGAGCTTGAATCTCCGACCCTAATGGGTTTTCTTTCCGTCGAATATTCAAGGGGGAAAGAAATCTTTTCTTTTGAGTATGCGGAAGAATGGTTGAATTCTGATAATACACGAATGTTAGATCCGGATCTTGGGCTATACTCCGGAGTTCAATATCTAAGGGACGAAAAAGCGAACTTTGGATTATTTTTAGATTCTTCTCCTGATCGGTGGGGGCGAGTATTGATGAAACGAAGAGAAGCAATTCTTGCTAAATCTGAGGGGAGACCAATTAACACACTTCACGAATCGGATTTTCTGTTAGGAGTTTATGACTTGCATCGCATGGGTGCATTGCGATTCAAACTTGATCCAGACGGGGATTTCTTAGATAATAATAAAGACTATGCAGCTCCCCCATGGACTTCCATACGAGAATTGGAGCATGCAAGTCTTGAACTAGAAAAGAATATTGAACAAGATAACCCCGATATATTAAAATGGCTGAATATCTTAATGGCTCCTGGTTCTTCATTGGGAGGAGCCAGACCCAAAGCAAGTGTACAACACACAGATGGTTCTCTTTGGATTGCAAAATTTCCCAGCAATAATGATGATACGGATATTGGTGCATGGGAAATGGTTGTAAATAAATTAGCACAAAAGTCTGGAATAACTATGGCGAAAGCAACTGCTAAGAAATACAATAGCAAGCAACATACTTACTTAACAAAACGTTTCGACCGGACAGCGGAGGGGAAACGGATTCATTTTTCTTCGGCAATGACTTTATTAGGATATACGGATGGAATGGGCGCGGAAGAAGGTGTTAGTTATCTTGAATTAGTTGAATTCATTATTCAACATGGAGCTAATGTGAAAGAAGATTTGACGGAACTATTCCGGCGAATTGTATTTTCTATTGCTATTAGTAATACGGATGACCATTTGCGAAATCATGGTTTTATCTTGACAAAATATGGATGGATATTATCTCCGGCTTATGATATTAATCCCAATCCATATGGAACAGGATTAAAACTTAATATCTCGGAAGAAGATAATTCTTTGGATTTCGATTTAGTATTAAGCGTTGCTCCTTATTTCCGATTGGCAGAACAAGAAGCGGGTGGTGTAGTTGAAAATATCAAGCGAGTGGTGTCAGAGTGGGAAGATATTGCTGTTAAGTATCAAATCTCTAAATCGGAACGAGATATGATGAGTGTAGCTTTTAGATATTAGCAAAAAACAACTAAGAATTCTCTCTAAACATGCAAAATATAGAGTTACAATCAAAGAATCTGAAAACTTATATATCACAATTTGATATAAATAAAGCAATTCCATTGTGGATATTTTTTTTCAATTGTCAAATAAAGACAGAGAGTAAGTTTATTCGATTAACTTCTATAGTTAGACAAATGGCATATCTAATAAATTTAGGATTGTCCAATTCTAAAAAAGGCAAAGACTCTATTTATAGTTTTTCTGAGATAGTAGAGATGCTTGAGAATGTTGAAAAATACTACAAAGAACAATATGACTTCAACGAAGTTGTAGATTATTACGGAGAAGCTTATAGAAAGAATTTAGTGGCACAAACTACTTATCTTAACTACTTCCTCAACACTTCTTTAGTATATGTTGAACAAGTAATTGAACGAATTCAAGGAACATTCTCATCACTGGATGATTTTGTAAACAATTCTATAAATATTAGCATAAATGATTTAATAACATTTTATTTTGAAACAACACAAATATCATCTTTAAGATTCTTTGAATGTTATTCTAATTTTATTAGTCAAAATGTTGATAAAAATGCTGATGGTACATATTGTTATCCTAGTTCCGAAAACGAAAGCGATGTCAAATTTATATCTTTCGATCTTGTAAATCAACAAACATTTTCGATTAATGATTATAATAGATTAGAAAAATCAAAAATTAAGAGAATCTTATCTTTATTATCTCTTAAACAGACTTCTAATTTGGATTATTTATATTATACCGACTCTTGTGAATTACTGAACAAACCAGTAATACAGCTTTCAAATGATCGATACATTTTGTTTTTTAATAATCAATTAATTATAGCCATCTATAATCTTTTATATAATTTATGTAAAGATAAATCTGGTAAAAATAGTGATCGAGCAAGAGCTATATATTTAGAGGAAAAAGCTGTAGATATTTTCACAGAGTTTCTTCCTCAAGATGAAATCAAGATATATACAAACTATTATATTAATGGACAGGATAAAGAAAAAGATATTTTAATCTTTCATAGGAGGACAGCATTTATAATAGAATGTAAATCAGATTTCTACAAAGAACCTTTTAGAGATGTAGAAAAATCGTATAAAAGAATAGAACGGGAATTTAAAACATCCATTCAAAAGGCATATGATCAAGCACTAGAAGTCCAATATGCAATCTACAATGAAAATGAATTAACTATTTCAGATAAAAATAAGAATAAAATAGAATGTATAAAAACTAATAGGATAGAAAATGCTTTTATTATTCTAGTCACACAAGAGCGTTTTGGTCAAATACAATGTGATCTTGGTTTACTATTGGATAAGGAAGAAAGTGCATTTTATCCATGGTCTGTTTCAATCGATGATATAGAGTCAATCTTATTAACAATCTCGAGAAAAGAAAATGCAGTCGGAGAGTTAATAACATATTTGATTAATCGTGAAAAACTGCATGAAAGACTGATATGCTCTGATGAATTAGATATCGTAGGTTATTTTATAATGCAACGACAGATTTTTATTAAAAATTGTAATAGAGACGAAATATATATCACCTTTCCTGATATTTGTCAGCTTTTTGATGACCTTTACTATTATGGAGGATTCGGCTTTAAAAATGAGTTGTATTTGAATACTAAATTTGAAGTTTCAATACCAGCTTTTATAACTTCTGAATTATGTAAGAAACTTAGATTAAGGACTCCCCATAATATTCAAAAATTTAAAAAGGAGAATAATATTGATAATAAGCGAATGAATGAATTCAGGAAAAAATTCTACGATACTACAGAAATTCTCAAAAAACATCCTGAAAAGAAAGATTTATTAAAACAAGTATTGGGAATATAATTTTCTATTATAAAAATTATTTTGAACCATGTCTATAAATTGGAATAATATAAGACCTTTAAATAATAGCCTAAATGATGGATTTGAAGAATTAATCTGCCAGTTAGCAGAACAGGTCTTAATGGGCTCTTTCGCGGAATTTGGAGGGGGTTAGGCCTTCTTTTTTCTTGAAGAAAGTGGAGAATTGGCTGGCGTTTTCGAACTTTAGAGCGTAGGCTATTTCGCTGATGTTGAGAGAGGTGGTGGTGAGTAGTTCCTTGGCTCTTAATAGCTTCTGCTGTAGTTGGTATTGGGCGGGGGATACGCCGGTGTATTCCTTGAACATGCGACGAAACCAGGAGTAGCCCAAACCCAGTCGGGAGGCTATTTCTTCGGGGCTGAGCGGGTGTTCTGTCTGTTCTTTCATCAGGATGCGGGCTTCGTTGATCTTGTCTACTACATAAGCGTTTGTAAACGAGATATTTCTTTTCTTATAATAAACAGAACCCAGGATGTGTAATACGATACTGGATATCATCTGTTGGTAGCCTGCTTTTTCTAACGAAGCGAGCTTTAAGATATCATTGTACAATCCTACAATAGTGGCACTTAAGCCGATATGGTGAAGTGGTTCTTTCATGTTGAAAAACTGTTTTTCTACCCTTCGGTCGATGTGCGGTCCCCGGAATCCCACCCAGTATTCGTCCCATCCGGTCTCAGGGTCGGGATAGTAGCTGTGCCATTCGCCGGGAAAGAGCAAGATCATAGTTCCGGTGGATATTTTCTGTCTGCCGGGGCAAGACTGCGAAGAGAAATATCCGCTACCTTTGGTGATGTAAACCAACTGATATTCATTGAGGATACGTCCGTTTTGCGGTTTGAAATCATAATCCTCGGGATGGCGCGAAAGGGGATAGCGGCCTTTAGGAGGTACAAACTGGTAGCCGACAGTCGTAACCACAATTCCCCAGTCTTCATCCATGTTGCTGATAGTCAGATAGCGCAGTTGATCGTTTTGTTTATTCATGTCAGATTTGAAAGGTTTAATATCATTTTCGTAAGCAAAGATAAGAAACTAAGCATTATTTTTGTATCATTACCGGAAGTAATATTTTCGTACCATGAAGAAACATAACTTTTTAGCCGTTGATATCGGCGCAACGAGCGGACGGGCTGTCGTAGCTTCCGTGAGCAGTGGCAAATTTGAAATGCAGGAGATACACCGGTTTCCGAATAATATGCTTGAACTGCATGGCCGCTATTACTGGGATATATTCAGTTTATATGAATCGATAAAAACCGCTCTTAGCATCTGTTCCCAACAAGGAATAGCGATTGATTCTCTGGGAATTGACACCTGGGGGGTAGACTATGGCTTTGTTGGAGCCGACGGCACCTTAACAGGTATTCCCCGCGCATACCGTGACCCGTATACAGACGGGGCTCCCGAAGATTTTTTCAAGATTATACCCCGCGACAAAGTATATCAGCTGACCGGTATACAGATCATGAATTTCAACAGCTTATTTCAGCTATATCGGTCTAAACAACAGAAGTTTACATCCCTTCATGCGGCGGAAGAAATATTGTTTACACCGGATTTGCTATCGTATATGCTGACCGGTGAACGGGTATGCGAATATACGATTGCCTCTACCTCACAGATACTGAATCCGGTAACAAAGCAATTTGAGACATCTTTGCTAGAAGCAGCAGGGGTTTCGCCAAGTATCCTACGCAAACCGATTATGCCCGGTACGCGTGTAGGGTATCTGACAGATGCTTTGGCAAAGGAAACAGGTATCGGTAAAGTTCCCGTTATAGCAGTTGCCGGACATGATACAGCCTCGGCAGTAGCAGCTGTTCCGGCTACAGATACTCACTTTGCCTATCTGAGCAGTGGAACCTGGAGCCTGATGGGGATTGAAGTAGAAGAACCCATTATCAACGAAGCTTCCTTCAATCATAATTTCACCAATGAAGGTGGCATTGAGGGTACAACACGCTTCCTGAAGAATATTACAGGGATGTGGCTACTCGAACAATGCAGGAAAGAGTGGGAGAGAAGCGGTAAAACCTACACCTATCACCAGATAGTAGAAATGGCGGAAACGGCCTCCTCTTTTACCTCTATCGTAAACCCGGACGATGCCTTGTTTGCCAATCCACCCAGTATGACGGAAGCGATTGCTACCTATTGCAAAGCCTCCGGACAAGCCGCCCCGGCTACCGATGCGGAATATATACGTTGCATCTTCTGCAGCCTGGCCGCCCGCTACAAGGAGGTCCTGGATGTATTGAAAGAATTGGCACCCTTTCCGATAGAAAAACTCCATGTAATAGGAGGAGGTTCACGAAACGGCCTGTTGAATCAATTTACAGCCAATGCTATCGGCATACCTGTAATAGCCGGGCCTGCAGAGGCAACAGCCATTGGTAATGTGATGATGCAAGCCAAAGTAGCTGGATTGGTGAAGGATCGCTGGGAGATGCGCCAGCTAATTGCAGAGGTCTTCTCTCCCGAAACATTTTTACCTGAATAAGAATCCATCATAAAAATAAAGCAAACCATGAAGAAAGAACAAAGCATTCAAGCCGCTTTTGAGGCAGCCACAGAGCGCTACGCCGCCTTGGGCGTCAATGTAAACGAAGCCTTGAGTAAAATGAATAAAATATCCCTGTCCCTGCATTGTTGGCAGGCAGACGACGTGAGCGGTTTCGAGAATCAGGGAGGCGAGCTGACCGGAGGTATACAGGTTACAGGAAACTATCCCGGACGCGCCCGTAACATTGACGAATTACGCGCCGATATTAAGGAAGCTACCTCTTATATAGCAGGTACTCATCGCTTGAGCCTGCATGAGATATATGGGGATTTCGGAGGCAAAAAAGTAGATCGCAACGAGGCAGAACCTTCTCATTTTACATCCTGGATGCAATGGGCAAAGGACAACAACATGAAACTGGACTTCAACTCCACCTCCTTCTCCCACCCAAAGAGCGGCGACCTGACATTGGCCAATCCGGACAAGGACATCCGCAACTTCTGGATCGAGCATACCAAGCGTTGCCGCTGGATCAGTGACGAAATGGGCGCTTTCCAAGGGGATCCTTGCATGATGAACCTATGGATCCATGACGGCAGCAAGGAAGTTCCGGCCAACCGCCTGAAATACCGCCGCCTCTTGGAGCAGTCATTAGACGAGATATTCGCCACAGAGTACAACAACATGAAGGATTGCATCGAGGCCAAGCTGTTTGGCATCGGCCTGGAGAGCTACACCGTTGGCTCATACGACTTCTACTTGGGCTATGGGGCCAAGAAGGGCAAGATCGTAACCTTGGATACGGGCCACTTCCACCTGACGGAAAGTGTAGCGGATAAAATATCCTCCTTGTTGCTCTTTACCCCTGAGATCATGCTGCACGTGAGCCGTCCGATACGCTGGGACAGCGACCATGTGGTGATACTGAATGACGACTTGCAAGACCTGGCACGCGAGATCATCCGCTACGACGCCCTGGATCGTGTACACATCGGGCTGGACTACTTTGATGCTACCATCAACCGTATCGGTGCATACGTCATCGGCTGCCGGGCTACTCAGAAAGCCTTCCTGATGGCTCTGTTGGAGCCGTCCGCCCTCTTGGAGCAGTACGAGGCCGAAGGGAAATACTTCGAGCGCTTAGCCTTGCAGGAAGAGGCCAAATCCCTCCCCTGGAATGCCGTATGGGATATGTACTGCCTCAAGAGCAACGTCCCCGTAGGCGAAGACTACATCCCGGCCATCCAAGGCTACGAGAAGAATGTAACAAGCAAAAGGAACTAAGGCTGTATGAATATACTAATAGGCTTAATAATCATCGCGATAGGCAGCTTCGGGCAGAGTAGCTCGTATGTGCCGATCAATAAGGTAAAGTCCTGGAGCTGGGAGTGCTTCTGGCTGGTGCAGGGGATCTTTGCCTGGCTGGTTTTTCCCTTTTTAGGCGCTTTATTAGCTGTTCCGGCAGAGAGTAGTCTGATACAAATTTTGTCTGTCGATTCGTCAGCCACTTTTAAGGCCATGGGCTTTGGGGTCTTGTGGGGAGTAGGAGGGCTTACCTTCGGGCTGAGTATGCGCTACCTGGGGATTGCCTTGGGGCAGTCCATCGCCTTGGGCACCTGCTCGGCTTTCGGTACCCTTATCCCTGCCTTGATGAAGGGTACGGATCTGTTCCGGGGAAATGGCTTGATCTTGCTTATCGGCGTATGTATCACCCTGGCAGGTATCGCTGTAATCGGTTATGCCGGAAGTCTTCGCGCCAAAAATATGACGGAAGAAGAGAAAAAAGCGGCTGTTAAGGATTTTGCACTGACGAAAGGTTTGCTGGTAGCCTTACTGGCAGGGGTAATGAGCGCCTGTTTTGCCTTGGGGCTGGAAGCTGGAGCTCCCCTGTTTGTATCAGGCACAAACGAGTTATTCAAAACATTGCCTGCAACGCTTATGGTAACAACAGGAGGCTTCTTTACCAATGCCGTTTACTGCATTTTCCAGAACATTAAAAACAAAAGCGGGAAAGATTATTTCACCGTTTCTGGCGGAATTTTAGTAAATAATGTGTTATTTTGCGCATTGGCCGGTATCTTGTGGTATTCCCAGTTTTTTGGGCTTAGCATGGGTAAAAGTTTCTTTACGGAATCGCCCGTTATGCTGGCATTTTCATGGAGTATACTGATGTCGCTTAATGTCATATTCAGTAATGTATGGGGAATTGTGCTGAAAGAATGGAAAGGGGTAGGTAGTAAAACCATCCTTGTCCTGACAATCGGTATTTGTATTCTTATATTTTCATTGTTTTTCCCCAATATAGCAGGTTAATTAACTAAGAAATGATGATACGAAATAACAAAGAATTAATGGCCGAAATAGGCCGTATTGCCGAAGTAGCCGGATACCTGTGGACCAAAGGCTGGGCCGAACGTAACGGGGGAAATATCTCCGTAAATGTAACTGCTCTGGTACGCGAGGAAGAGAAAAAAATGCCGGCTATAACTCCTCCGATTGCCTTGCAGGAAGCTGTTCCTGCGCTTGGTGGACATATCTTTTATGTAACGGGAACAGGTAAACGGATGCGCTACGTAGCCAAAGAGCCATTGGCCAACGGTTCTATTATCCGTATCTCGTATGACGGGATGTCGTTTGAGATCATTGCCGAAGAGGCCATTGCCCCAACTTCTGAGCTACCATCTCATTTGCTGATGCACAACTATCTTCGCTCATCCGGAAAGGATAGCCGGGTGGTATTACATACACATCCTACGGACCTGATCGGGCTAAGCCATTGCAAACCCTTTATGCAGTCGGAAACGATCACCCGTTTATTGTGGAGCATGATTCCGGAATGCCGGATTATCGTACCCAGAGGTATTGGTATCGTACCTTACGAAATACCCGGTACGATAGAGCTGGCGCACGCTACGATCAAACAACTTCAGAAACATGATGTGGTATTTTGGGAGAAACATGGTATACTGGCTGTAGGAGAGGATATTATTGATTGTTTTGATGCGATTGATACACTCAGTAAATCGGCCCAGATATATTTCTCTGCCCGCATGGCAGGTTACGAACCGGAAGGTATGACAGACAAACAATTAGAAGATCTGGTTCCGGCTTTCGGACTGGATAAAATAGGATGAAAAAAACGCTGCTTTTATTTTTACTGTTGCACTCTATAATAGCTCTGAGCCAACAACGAGACAAGAGGGTAAGAGAATATATACCGCCTGTCAGAATCGTATGGCAACAGGGAGATACGTTGATTAAAGGAGCCGACAATCTCCTGCTGCCGGGAAACGGACAGGCAGATATGTCAAACACCAATCTATGTGTATTAAGGAGTACGGAATCGGAGTGTTCGGCTCTGCTGCTTGATTTCGGAAAAGAGTTGCAGGGAGGTATCCAACTGGTAACGGGAATGCCCTCTTCATCAACACCTGTAGAGGTACGTATACGCTTTGGTGAATCGGTGAGTGAAGCCATGAGTGATATAGGAGAGAAAGGGGCTACGAATGATCATGCCATGCGCGATTTTACAGTTAAGCTACCTTGGCTTGGTGTAATGGAAGTAGGGAACTCCGGCTTTCGCTTTGCCCGGATAGACCTTGTTACCCCATCGACCGAATTACATCTGAAAGAGGCCAGAGCCATCTTTTCCTATCGCGATATTGCCTACAAAGGCTCCTTCCGCTGCAATGACGAACGCTTAAACAAGATCTGGCAGACCGGCGCCTACACAGTTCACCTGAATATGCAGGATTACCTGTGGGATGGCATCAAGCGAGACCGCTTGGTGTGGGTTGGCGACCTCCATCCGGAGGTAATGACCATCAATTCCGTGTTCGGATACAACGAATGCGTACCGAAAAGCTTAGACCTGATACGGGACATCACTCCGCTACCTTCATGGATGAATGGCATCAGTTCGTATTCGATCTGGTGGATACTCATTCAGCGCGACTGGTATTACTATCAGGGAGATATCCGCTACCTGAAAAAGCAACAAGCCTACCTAACCGATTTATTGCGTCTACTGATCAGTAAAACAGACAAAGACGGGAAGGAACAGTTAGATGGGCACCGTTTTCTGGACTGGCCCTCCAGCGAAAACAAAGAAGCTATTGATGCCGGACTGCAAGCTCTTATGATCATGGCATTCAGAGCGGGAGAAGAGCTCTGTGCCATCCTGGGAGAGTTTGACCTGGCAACTCAATGTAATAAAGCTGCCAAGAAGGCTCTTAAAGCCTCTTCCAAGGTACAACAAGCGCTGGTTTCCTCGTCCAAAGAGCCAGACGCTCCCGGTTCTAAACAGGCGGCTGCTCTGATGGCGTTGGCAGGTATGATGCCGGCTGACGATGCCGATAGCAAGTATCTGTCGGTCAACAACGCCAAGGGTTTCTCTACTTTCTACGGATACTACATGTTGCGAGCTATGGCAGCAGCAGATAATTATCAGGGAGCCTTAGACGTAATCCGCCGCTACTGGGGAGCGATGCTCGACCTGGGAGCCACCACCTTCTGGGAAGACTTCAACATAGACTGGCTAACCGATGCCGGGCAGATAGACGAGCTTATACCCGAAGGAAAGAAAGACATTCACGGCGACTATGGCGACTATTGCTACAAAGGCTTCCGACACAGCCTCTGCCACGGTTGGGCTTCCGGACCCACCTCCTGGCTGAGCGAATACGTCCTCGGTGTACAAGTAATAGAGCCCGGTTGCTCCAAGGTGAGGATCAAACCGAACTTAGGCGACCTTCAATGGGTAGAAGGAAGCTTTCCAACACCCAAAGGCATCATCAGCATCCGCCACGAAAAGAAGCCCGACGGCCAGATCGAAAGCTCCATCAAAGCCCCCGAAGGAATAATAATCGTAAAGGATTAAGTTCATTAAGTCTATTAAGTCCATTATACTTACTAAGTCTACTATTATGAAAACAAAAGTCTTTATCGTTGTCTGTACCGTTGCCCTGTTCTTTTTGTACATGTGTAAGTCGGAAAACAAGGATATAAAGCCTGTTGACTTACGCACCGAATATCTGGTAGATCCTATTGGTATCGGGACATCTGCTCCGCGTTTTACATGGATCTATGATGATATAAATGAAAGCCAAACCACCATCTCACGACACCAGATCAACATCGGGACAGACCCCAAAAACCTGCAGCCCTATCAGGAAGATATGCAGTTTGAACCACACACCCGTTATTACTGGAGCGTTACAGTCTGGGATGATAAAGACAGAAAATGCCGCCCTTCAGAGATAGCCTCTTTCGAGACTGCCAAACTGGAATCCTCCGACTGGAGCGCCCAATGGATCACCGATCAGTACGACAAAGAACACGAGCCGTCTCCACTCTTCCGAAAGAAAATCTCACTTGAAAAGAAGGTAAAAGAGGCTCGCATATACATTGCTTCGGCTGGCTATTACGAGTTGTTTATCAACGAAGAACGGGTAGGGGATAACTACCTCGACCCAGGCTATACACACTTCGACAAACGTATCCTGTATGTTACACACGACGTCAGTAGTCATCTGAAAGAAGGCGACAACATCCTGGCCTCCGTCCTTGGAAATGGCTGGTACAACGAACAGTCGGTAGCCGTCTGGAACTTCCATGAGGCTCGCTGGCGTGATCGTCCACGCCTCCTCTGCGAATTGCGTGTTACCTACGAGGACGACAGTGTAGACACCTTTGGGACAGACGAGAGCTGGAAAAGCTCGACCGGCCCTTACCTGTATAACAACCTCTACAGCAGCGATATATACGACGCTCGCTTGGAGAAAGGTTGGAAAACCTTAGCTTACGACGACTCCCATTGGCAAATGGCTCAAAAGACCTCCGCGCCCGCTCCCCTCGTCGTAGCGCAACATGTACCGGGGATTACCATTACGGATGCTTTCATGGCCGACTCTGTCCGGAAGTTCAGCGACCGGCTTTATGTCTTCTCTTTCCCTAAAAACATAGCGGGCTTGTGCCAACTCTACGTCAAAGGCCCTGCCGGAACCAAAATAACCCTGAAATACGGCGAATTGCTGAAAGCCGACGGTCGGCTGGAGCAAGGCAATATTGATGTTTACTACCATCCGGTGAAGCCGTACGAGATTTTCCAGACAGACGTCTACTACCTGGCAGGCGAAGACGAGGATGAAGTCTTCATGCCTTCTTTCTCGTATCATGGTTTCCAGCATGTAGAAGTGGAGGCCTCCGCGCCTATTGAGCTAAGCTCCGAAAGTCTGCTGGCGTACGTCCTGCGGACGGGGATTGATCCGGTAGGCCGTTTTTCTTCTTCCAATGACTTGCTCAACAAGATATGGGGCGCTACGATGAGTGCCTATGAGAGCAACATCCATAGTATCCCTACCGACTGTCCACAGCGCGAAAAGAACGGTTGGACTGCAGATGCACATGTAGCCATCGATTTAGCCTTGCTCGGTTATGACGGAATTACGTTCTACGAGAAGTGGATGGACGACTTCATCGACAATCAAAGACCTCAGGGAGATATCTCCGGCATCATCCCTTCCAGCGGATGGGGATATGGCGAATGGCCGGGACCCGTCTGGGATGCAGCGATGTTTATCATCCCCGATGCATTGTACAATTATTATGGGGACACCCGCTGCATCGAAAATCTATACCCCAGCATGCAACGATACCTCGACTATCTTCAAACGAAAGAGATAGACGGCTACCTCACCTACGGGCTGGGCGACTGGGTGTATTGGAAAGCCACAACGAACAATGAATTTACCTCCACAGCCTATTATTACCTCGACAATAAGCTCATGGCGCGTTTCGCCAAGCTGCTTGGAAAAGAATCCAGACCCTATGAAGAGAAGGCAGCCCGCCTGAAGGAGTTGATCAACCGCAAATTTTTCGACGCAGCTTCCGCCACCTACGCAGAGGGTACGCAAACGGCTCAGGCGCTCCCGCTTTACCTGGGGCTGGTTCCCGAAGGCATGGAGCAGACCGTTGCCGACAAACTCCGCGACGTCGTAGCAGCCAACAAGCACTTCCTCGATTTCGGACTAATCGGCAGCAAGACAGTACCCGCAATGCTCACGAAATACGGCTTCGTAGACGACGCCATGAAGATGCTGTTCCAAACGGAGGCTCCTTCCTGGGGTTATTGGGTAGAGACGTTGGGATACACCACCTTGCCGGAAACCTGGACGCTCAGCCCCAAGTTTAACGACGCCTCTCTGAACCACGTTTTTCTCGGCGACGTGTCGGCTTGGATGATGAACCACCTGGCAGGTATCAATTATGACACGGAGAAGCCTGGCTTCAGGAATATACGCTTCACCCCGCAATTCGTGAAAGAACTCGACTGGGCAGAAGGTGAGTACAATTCCGTTTCCGGTCTCATCTACTCTTACTGGCGAAGAGAAGGCGATAACATCGTCTACAACATCTATGTGCCGCTCAACTGTACAGCGGATATCATCGTCGGAGGAACGACACAGTCGGTTGGCTCCGGGGCGCATACATTTACTTATCCGAACGATTTATGAAAACATTACTAACGGCGGCAGCTCTTACGTTGCTGTCTCTTTCCCTGTCGGCTACCGAGTGGAAAGCCCGTTGGATAAACACCGAAAGATGCCAAAGTGCCACCAATACCTGGCTCGTCTATCGCAAAACGCTGACGCTTGACAACCTCCCCGCCACACTTCCCGCACGAATTGCGGCCGACAGCAAGTACTGGCTCTGGATAAACGGACAGTTGGTTGTCTTCGAGGGAGGGCTCAAAAGAGGTCCAACGCCACGGGACACCTATTACGATCTAGTAGACATTGCCCCCTTTCTGACAGAGGGTGAAAACCTCATAGCTGTCCTGCTCTGGCACTTCGGACAAGATGGATTCAGCCACCTGAACAGCGGAAAAGCCGCCTTACTCTTCGACGCACAGTCCGAGGAGGTAAATATCCTCTCCGACGAGAGCTGGCAGTGCGCCCTCTACGAGGCCTACCAGAATACTGGTCCCCCTTATCCCAATTACCGTCTTCCGGAAAGTAACATCCGTTTCGATGCCCGCCGGGAACTGGCCTATTGGAATCATCCCGTCTTCCAGAGCTCGCTGCCCTCTGCTGTTGTTATCGGAAAGGCCGGCGAAGCTCCTTTCGGACGTCTTATCGAGCGCCCCATCCCTCAGTGGAAAGACTTCGGACTGTCCAATTACGTAGGAGCTCGTCAGTCGGGTGACACCATGTTTTGCAAGCTCCCATACAATGCCCAGGTAACTCCTTACCTGAAGATTGAAGCCCAAGCAGGGCAAGTTATCCATATGTTTACAGATAATTATGAAGGTGGAAGCGAGCTAAACGTTCGCGCAGAGTATGTAACCCGTCAGGGAGTGCAGGAATACGAAAGCTACGGCTGGATGAACGGTCATGAGGTCTGTTACATCATACCCCAAGGAGTAAAAATCCTGGGGCTTAAATACCGCGAAACAGGCTACAATGCCGAGTTTACGGGAAGTTTCCAATGCAGCGATCCGTTCTTCACCGAATTGTGGAAGCGTTCCGCACGTACACTATATGTAACGATGCGCGATAATTATATGGACTGTCCCGACCGCGAACGTGCTCAATGGTGGGGCGACGAAGTGAACGAACTGGGAGAAACCTTCTACGCCCTTTCACCCCCTGCTCACAAACTAGCGGTGAAGGGTATTTACGAGTTGATGAACTGGCAACGTCCGGACGGCACACTCTTTTCTCCGTTACCTGCCGGAAACTGGTCTAAAGAGCTCCCGCTGCAAATGCTGGCTTCCGTAGGCTGGTATGGCTTCTATACTCAGTATTATTACAGTGCCGACAGCACTTTTGTACCGCATATCTACGACCGGCTGCGTCACTACCTCCACAAGGTATGGAGATTAGACAAGAGCGGGCTCCCCAGGGAACGCTCGGGCGAGTGGAACTGGGGAGACTGGGGCGAGAACGTCGATATAGGCGTCCTCACTACCTGTTGGTATTACCTGGCGCTCAAAGCTGAACACGCCTTTGCAATACAGCTAGGCAAAGAACAGGATGCCCTCCGGATTGCTGAACAGATGTCTACCATCAGCAAGTGCTTCGACACTAAATACTGGACAGGCTCCGCCTACCGTGCGCCAGGCTACCGGGGCGAAACCGACGACCGCTCCCAAGCTATGGCCGTCCTTTCAGGCCTTGCCTCCCGCGACAAGTATTCCGCCTTATTAAAAGTTCTTAAAACCGAGTACCACGCCAGCCCCTACATGGAGAAATACGTCCTCGAAGCCCTCTTTGCAATGGGAGAGAGTACGTTTGCCCTCGAAAGGATGAAAGAGCGCTACAGCCGTATGCTTCAATACCCTTATACCACTCTTTTCGAAGGATGGGGCATAGGCGCTGAAGGCTTCGGAGGAGGAACCATTAATCATGCGTGGAGTGGTGGCCCTTTAACCTTGCTCAGTCAGAAGGTATGCGGTATCGAACCTACTTCGCCCGGCTTTAAAACCTTCCGGATAGCCCCTCAAATGGGCTCACTCAGCGAAGCCAAAGCCAGCATACATACCCTGCACGGCATGATAGAAGTCATCATCAAAAAAAGAAACAACAAACTACAGATAGAAACCACCATTCCCCAGGGAACAGCTGCCGAATACCTGTCACCCACCGGCAAAAAGAAACTGCTACTTCCCGGAACACATTCTTTTTCTCTCTGAGAAGGAAATAAGGGGTATTTAATCCGCAATAAGCTTATATCCAATCCCCCGGACATTCAGAATTTGAATAGAGGGGTCGGCAGAGAGTTTACGGCGTAGTTTAGTAATAAAGACGTGCAAGCTGCGGGCGTTGAAGAAGGAATCGTCGCCCCAGAGTTCCAGCAAGACATCCCGCATAGGAAGCACTTGTTCGCGGAAGTCGTACAAGCGTCTCAGTATCTCCGATTCACGGTTACTTAGCTGCTGCATTGTTCCGTAGATGCTTAATGTTTGTTTTACCGGATCGAAACTGTAGTTGCCAATCCGGCAAATGCCTTCTTTTCCTTTTCCTGCTGACACCTTGTTCATCAAAGCTTTGATACGGATCACCAACTCCGCCATGCCGAAGGGTTTTTTCAAGTAATCGTTTCCTCCGGTCTCAAATCCCTCTACCACATCGCTGGCAGCTGACCGCGCGGAAAGGAAGAGTACCGGTATAGATGTATCATTCTTCCGAATGTGGCTCACCATAGTAAACCCATCCATTTCGGGCATCATAATGTCTGTCACGATCACGTCCGGCTTTACGTCTCTGTACATCAGGAGCCCTTGAACGCCATCAGCTGCTACAATTACTTCAAATTCGTCACCATCGAGGGTATCTTTGATAATCATCGCCAGTGTAGACTCGTCTTCAACCAATAAAACCTTTATCTTTCCCATATCAGCCTTTTTTGAAGTGTAACGTAAAGGTAGAGCCTTTCCCCGGCTGGCTGCTTACCGTTACATATCCATTATGTTTCTCCATGATGTCTTTGATGTAAAACAATCCAAGTCCATAGCCCTTCACATCATGCAAGTTACCCTGAGGGACACGAAAAAACTTGTCAAACACCCGCTTCTGGTTGGTCTCACTGATGCCTATGCCTTTGTCGGCTACCGAGAGAAGGGTATAGTAGTTGTTCTCCGAAGCACAGACCGTAATAGAGACAATCTCCGTTGCGGTATACTTTATGGCATTCTCTATCAGGTTACTTAATATGTTATACAGATGCGCCCGGTCTGCTGTGAGGGTCAGTCCATCGGGAATATCGACTGTAAACCGTACGTCCTTTTCGGTTTTCAAGGTATGTTGCTCCATCAGTGAAGGGAAAAGGTCGCCTACGCGTATGGACTCCGGATTCAGCCGGAATGTAGCCCGATTCTCAACGGAAAGGGTTAGAATTTGCTCAACCATGCCTGATAGACGCGACAACTGCTCCCGGATGATCGTCAGGTACCTCTCCTGCTTGGCAGAGGGTTTCTCACTATGGTTCAGCAGCACATCATTAGCTGCAAATGCCACTGCTATAGGTGTTTTAAGTTCGTGCGTTACGTTGTTTGTAAAGTCTGTCTTCAGTTCTTCTACGGTTTTCTGTTTAAAGATCGTACGTAGCAGGTAGGCAAAGGCTATGATGATAAAAAATAGTAATAAGCCCGATGAGAGAAGGATCCCACCCATTTGCCGAAGTACGATACGCTCCGGATAATCGATATACAAACGATAGACCTGATCTTCACGCCCAGCCACAGGATAATCAAAAAAGTATTCTTTCTCGTGGATGCCGAAAGTCTTCGTTGAATCAAACTGCATATACGCAAAAGGTATAGAAGAGTCCCTCAATTGATAGATCCTTAGCGCATGCGGCGTAAAGATTTCCCGGTTTTTCAGCTCTGTTGTTAGTATGCTGTCATACACGGAATAGCGGATGGGGAGTACATCATCTACCGTACTATGCATCTTTTTTTGCAGGCGCTCTTCCAGTTCGCTAATGATCTGAAGATAGCTGAGCAGATAATTCAGTGAGTCCAGCTGGGCGTTATCCGACACATTGAGCTTGTTTTCCTTATCTTCGTGGTTAAGGTCTAACTCAATCCATCCCGGCAGGCTGTCGTTTCTTGCTTTCTTCAGCTGCTCTACGCGCAAAAAGAGCTCTTGGTAGTCGGCCATCCGCATAGCGTCGCGTATATTGGCCTCTGTCTTCTCCCATAAGGAGTTATAGAGCCCTTTCAGCCAGTATGCCTGCCAGCCTACAACAGTTGCGACAGCCAAAACGATCAGAAAGGCGATGAGTTTTACCCGCAGCTTTGTCTCCATATTTATTCTTACTTCTTTCTCACAAATGTAGAATATCCCCGTCAGAAATACAGCATCCGATAAGACTAAATAACACTTCGTAAGCAAGCGATAACACTAACTATAGAGAAAAAATGTTTCATTTGCATAAAAAAACCATGAATAAATACACTATATCCTTTCTCTTCCTTCTTTGTAGCCTGGTTTCTTCCGCAGATGGTATCAAAGGCAGGGTAGTAGACTCCCACAAGGCTGCTATAGACGGTGTAGCCGTTGTATTGCAAACATCCGACTCTGTATACGTAGATGCCATCGTTACCGATAGTCTTGGTTCTTTTGTTTTCCAGGCTGCCAGGGGTAATTACATCCTTGTTTTCCAGCATTTATTGTATGAGGCGAAGCGGCTGGAAGTGTCCGATGGAGATGTGGGAGAGATCGTACTTCAAGAGAAAGATATCGAACTGGGGGAGGTAGTCGTCAGGGGCGAACGGCCTCAGGTAAAGGTGAGCGGAGGTTCGCTTATCTACGATACACCCCAACTCATACAGAATAAGCCTGTCAGCAATGCTTTCGAGGCGATTAAAGAGCTACCGGGCATTAGCGGAGACGATGAGAAGCTTGAACTGTTGGGGGCAGGTTCCCTTAATATCGTGATAAATGGGCAACTGACGGGTATGACGCTCAGCCAACTCATCGGACTGCTCAAAAGTATTCCTGCCTCCCGCGTGCTCAGTACCGAGGTGATGTACAGTGCACCAGCTCGTTACAACGTAAAAGGGGCACTTATCAATGTGGTTATTAATCAGGAAGTAAGCCAAGGCGAGAGTTTGCAAGGCGAAGCCGGTATCGAATACCGCCAGCGGCATCAGGCTTGGGGATTGGCGCGTGGAAATGTAGTCTATACAACACCCCGCCTCAGTCTGGATCTCCTGGCAGAGGGTCAGAAGGGCAGGGCTTACGGCGGAGAGGATATGTTTGCCCGCCACACGCTCGGTAACAGCCTGGTAGAGGTTGAACAGCTCAACCGGAGTCATGGTAAACCGAATATAGGCTCTCTACGGCTGGGTGTGGACTATACTTTTGCCAATAAAGACAAGCTCTCGGCTTCGTATTACCTACAGGCAGGAAAGAGCAGCACTACACGCACCTCGGAAACCACCTTTAACTGGTTGGCCGACAATCTAATCATACCGGCATTCAGCACTACTACTGTAGACGGTAACAATACCCTGCAGAATGCTCAGTTACAATATAAGGGGCATCAGGGACTTACCGCCGGAGTAGACTTTACACATTACCGAGCCCCAGACCATCAACACTTTGTGAATAACAGCGTAGATAGCCTTACCGTAGACCTGCACAATAATACCCGCCAGGAAATTTCCCGCTGGATGCTCTTTGCAGACCATAATCATTCGTTTAGCGGAGGCTGGAGACTCAATTACGGCTTCAATCTCTCGCATACCTCCTCCGATACCTGGGTAGAATACCTCTACAATGATCGTAATGGCAGCAATCCATCCGGCAAGGATAGCCGCTCCGACAACGAGCAAACTGAGTATGGCGGCAACGTCTTCGCTGAGGTGTCGAAAACCTTCGGACGCTTCTCGGCCACCGTTTCGCTGAAGGCGGAGTATTTCCGTTCCGATTATACCTCCAATGGACAGAAGACAGTCCTATGGGACGATGTGGCGCTCTTTCCCAACGCGTCGCTGAGCTACAACTTCTCGGCAAGGCATATTTTACAGTTTAATTTCTCAAGCGATAAAACGTATCCTTCCTATTGGAGTATCAATCCTCAGACAAGCTATCTGAATGCCTACTCTGTAATCAAGGGTAACCCCTCGCTCAAACCCAGCCGCTCCTATGACGGGCAGTTGCTCTACATCTTCCGGCAGAAGTATATATTGATGCTCTTTGCTAATTATGAGCCTGATAAGTTCACCCAACTACCTTACCAGAGTCCCACGGAGCTTCAGAATGTTTTCCTTTTCGAGAATCTCAATTACCAACTAATGAGCGGGGTAGGGATCATTGTACCCCTTCGCCTCTGGAAGCGCCTCGACAGTCGCATTACCCTCCAGGAGATCCGCATGCAGGAAAAGAACGACCATTTTTACGATATCCCCTTCGACAACAACTGCTGGTTTACAAACATACGTATAAACAATACCTTGAGCATCTCCGACAGCCGCCCCAACCTAAAACTCACCCTGAGCGGCTTCTACCGGACTTCCGCTATCCAGGGAATATACAAACTGGGCAGTGCTTACGATGTCTCCGCCGGTATGAAATGGCTCTTTGCCAATAACAAAGGCTCCCTCAGTATGACCTTCAACAACATCTTCAGCAGCAACATGCCCTCTTACATCAGAGTAAACACCGGCCATCAGTACAGCAACATGAAAAACATAGACAGCTCCCGCTACTTCTCCATAGCCTTCTCCTGGAAATTCGGCGGCTACAAAGAACAAAAACACGACAAACCCGATGCCACCCGCTTTGGTAAATAAATTTTCGCCGGAAAATTTATATTTTGGACTTTTTCCCTATATTTGGGAAAGTTATTTACAATGGAAAACTATAAATCGAAATGATCATGAAAGAGAAAAAGAAAAAGGGAGCGAAGAAAAATTTCGTATTAGACACCAATGTTATATTACACGACTACAAATGCCTGGAAAATTTCCAGGAGAACGATATATTTCTTCCCATCGTAGTGCTGGAAGAGCTCGATAAATTTAAGAGAGGAAGCGAACAGATCAATTACAACGCCCGCGAATTTGTACGCGAGCTCGACCTGCTGACCAGCAACGACCTCTTCGTAAAAGGCGCTCCACTGGGGCAGGGCCTGGGAACTTTACGCGTAGTAACGGGTAGCGAGTATCCGCAAGAGATCGCCCTTTCGTTTCCCGAGAAGACGGCAGACCACCGGATCATTGCTTGTGCGTGGACAGTCTCTCGCCAGCATCCGGACATGACCACCATCTTTGTAACTAAAGACGTGAACCTCCGCATGAAGGCTCGCTCCTTAGGTATAGAAGTAGAAGACTATATTAACGATAAAGTAGTGGATGTAGACCTTTTCGAGCGCGAGCATCCCACCTATGAAGATATAGACCCTGATGTAATAGACCAGCTCTATGCTTCTACAGACGGTGTAGACCCTGAGCAGATAGACAATATCAAAACCATCATACAACCGAACGATTGCTTCATCCTGAAGAGCGTACGCGCCTCTGTTTTGGCACGTTACAACCCCTTCACGGGCAAAGTCCACCGGGTGGAGAAATCAAACAACTACGGGATACAGCCTCGGAATGCGGAACAAACTTTCGCCTTCGAAGTATTGAACGATCCGGAAATCAAACTGGTTGGCCTGACCGGTAAGGCTGGTACCGGCAAAACGCTGCTGGCTCTTGCTGCCGCTCTGAAGCAGGCCGGAGCCTATCAACAGATCCTGCTGGCCCGTCCAATCGTAGCGTTGGCGAACAAAGATATCGGCTTCCTTCCGGGAGACGAGAAACAAAAAGTGGCACCTTACATGCAGCCTTTGTTCGATAACCTGAACGTAATTAAGTCGCACCTGCCCCAGGGAGGTACCGATGCACGGAAGATAGACGACCTACAGAAGAATAACCAGCTCGTCATCGAAGCGCTGGCGTTCATCCGTGGCCGTAGCCTCTCCGAAACCTTCTGCATCATAGACGAGGCTCAAAACCTAACGCCTCACGAGGTAAAAACAATCATCACCCGTGCAGGCGAGGGTACTAAAATGGTTTTCACAGGAGACATCCAGCAAATAGACTCTCCCTACCTCGATGCCCAAAGCAATGGCCTCGCCTACATGATCGACAAAATGAAAGGCAACAACCTCTTCGCCCACGTAAATCTCCTAAAAGGCGAACGCTCCGCCCTGGCAGAGCTGGCATCCAATATATTGTAAAGCAAGTTTGTTTTACAAGGCGGAGAGCTTAGCAGTCAGCAAGACTGCATAGTTCTCCGCTTTGCTCGAACTCGATAGTGGCATGCGCTATGTCAGCGTTGATGCAGAGGGTGCGGACTTCGCTCTTGATGGTGGCTTGTTGGTCTACGGTGATGCCGTCGGCCAAGACGATGTGGAGGGTGAGGATGTTTTCCTCGCCGTCGAGTGTCCAGAGGTGTATATCATGCAGGGAGAGGACGCCGGGTATCTGTCTGATCTTGTCTTCCAGTCCCTCTAGGTCTATGTTTTGCGGTACTTGTTGTAAGAGGATATGGAAGGTATCCTTCAGGTTACGATATACATTGGTAAGTATCCAGATGCTGATGGCGATAGACAATAAGGGGTCCAGAATAGGTAAATTGACAAACATCATCACAATACTGACGATGAAGACTGCTATCCAGCCCAGTACATCCTCCATCATATGTAGGGAGACGGCTCGTTCGTTAATGCTCGATCCCTTTTTCAGCCGGAGCACTGCCGCGCCGTTCACAATGATCCCCAAGATAGAGAGGAGAAACATTCCCTGCGCGTTGGGTGCCTGTGGTTCCAGGATACGTTTGACACACTCTTCTATTACGAAGACCGAGCCCACAAGCAGTATAATGGAGATAAAAAGCGCTCCCAACAACGAGAAACGCTTGTAGCCATACGAGTAGTACTTGTCTCGCCCTTTCTCGGAGAACTTCTGCAAATACCAGGCGATCCCCAGCGATACGGAGTCTCCGAAATCGTGCAAAGCATCCGACAGTATGGCGACGCTGTTTGTAATAAGCCCGCCGGCCAGCTCAATGATGGCGAAGAAGAGGTTCAGAAAGAAAGCCAGGCGGATATTACCGCTACCCGTTGTTCCGTGCGAATGACTATGATTATGCTTGAGACTATCTTGGGACATATCATTCCTTAATCTTATTATAATCAGCCATAAAGGTCGCTAATCCACTATCGGTTAAAGGATGCTTTAGAAGGCCTTTAATGGCTGTCAACGGACAGGTGGCAACGTCGGCTCCAACTTCCACACATTGCATAATATGCTGGGTAGTACGGATAGAAGCGGCGAGCACTTTCGTAGTATAATTATAATAGCGATACATCTGTACAATTTTCTTCACCAGCTCGATGCCGTCGCTTGCAATGTCATCCAGTCTTCCTACGAAGGGGGAGACGTAGGTCGCGCCTGCTTTGGCAGCCAGCAAGGCTTGTCCGGGCGAAAATACCAGGGTACAGTTGGTGCGGATGCCGCTGTCGGTAAAGAAGCGGATGGCTTTGATGCCGTCTTCGGTACAGGGAACCTTCACTACGATGTTGGGATGTAGCGCGGCCAGCTCTTTGCCTTCGGTTACCATACCGTCAAAGTCCAGCGCTGTTACTTCGGCGCTCACGTCGCCATCTACCAGTTCGCAGATCTGTGTATAATGCTTCCGCTGATTGGCTACACCTTTAATGCCTTCTTTGGCCATTAATGAAGGGTTTGTAGTTACCCCGTCGAGCACGCCCAGGTTATTTGCTTCCTTGATTTGCTCTAAATTTGCCGTGTCGATAAAAAATTTCATATGTTCGCGTTTTAAAGTTCTTCATTTAAATCTCTATTGCAAATGTATAACAATTCATTAGAATAAAAAGTTTCACTATTTTATTTAGTGTGAAACTCAAAATTTCACTCGGGATGATACTTAAGTATCACTCAGGTGACCTTTAAGTATTATTACAGTGATCCTTTAAGATCACCTAGGTGAAACTTTTAGTTTCACAAATAAAAAATAAGTGAAACTTTCAACAAAAAGTAAAAAGACAGAGAACCTATATCTCTATGCCTTTTTTGACAAACTTTTTGACGCGTTTATTTGTTATATATATAACCACAAAGATTAGGCTACTATGAAATCAATTCTTAAAAATGCCAGATTGCTCTATAGTATAAGACATGCAGAGCACTATGACACGCATGAAGCTATCTGCGAGGCAGTAGAATCTCTCAATACGGAAATACCTCGCCTTGAATCTTTTTTGAATATTTACAAAAGTTCGTTTGAACAGGAATCCAACTATTTCGGTATTAGCTTAAGGAAGGAGTTTACTCCTAATCTAAAAGAAGTCGACGCAGCCCGCGACGACACCTACATGTATTTGAAAAGAACAGTTGAATACAAGCAGTACAGCCGCGACGAGAATGAAAAAGCGGCTGCCGACAAGCTAAAAATCATCCTCGACAATTACAAGCATACCAAGACAGCCTACACCAAGAATTCTGTCCAGATAACAAAACTCTTGGAGGACTTGAGGAAAGATGAAAACTCTGGAGCTGTCAGCTTGCTCAATTTGACGACTGTTGTAGATAAATTAGATACTCAGAATGAGCGGTTTAAGGAAATTTCCCAGCAGCGTTCGCAGAACATGTTCCTACTAAACGAAGAATCGATGGACAGAGCTCGTCGGAATACAGACCGGGCTTTCATGGATCTGGCAGATTGTATCAACGCGATATACATCACTAACGAATTAACGGAGAAGGACGAAACGATAAAAGAGACCCTGGGAAAGGTGATAGACTTCATCAACGCATACATAGACCAGGCCGGGCGGAATTACTCGCGCCGCGTGAAACGCTGCAAGCCGGATACTTCCGATCCTTCGAAAAAGCCGCACCTGACGTTTACAAACCTCGTTGTATTTAGTTCGGAAGTCCCAAACTCGGAAGGTATCGGTAACAAATTTTCGCTGGAAGCTGAAGACCCGGAGGCCTTCCGCAAAGCCTTATACCCTGATGGGGCTGTGGGTGGTATGATAGTGTATGACACGAATCCGGATTATCCTTTTCCGGTAGAGGATTATCTGGTAAGTGAGACGGATTCCTCGATAGCTATCGGGCTGATCATGGATCCGTATGATACCGAATCATGGTTTTTCGCACCTGATGACAATACAAAGATCATAAGCGGCAAATTGGTAAAAGAAGGCAAAATATTGGCCATAATCGATGCCATGCCGGAGACTAATTTCATGAAATTAGAAGTAAGTAAAACTACCGGAACGTAAAGGCTCCGGTAGTCTGGGAAGCTATTCGATGGTAGTCTTCATCAGGAATCTTTCGTTCAAAGGATAATAGAGGGTGTTGTTGTCGAGCCATCCGAAAACGGCCCCTCCCGGATACACACTCTCAGAGAGCTCGAATCCGGTAAGTAACCGAGGCTGGGGATTGGAAAGTTCGTAAAGCCATAATTGCGGATCTCCTGTCCAGATATTGGTACAAACCAAATGCCGACCGTCCGGCGAGATACCGAAGGTAGAGCTCTCTTTGGGGAGTTGTATCAACAGCTCGGGCTGACTGCCCGGGTTGTTGATATCCAATTTGCAGAAGTATTTTTCATACCCCGTAAATGTATTCATAAAGTAAAGCATCCCCTGGGCATCGAAGCCCGGAAGGGAGGGACTCCACAGCTTGTCGCCGATAGGGTTAAACAAATCGGAGACCTCTCCCGAAGCCAGATCCACCATACGTAAGTATTGCACGGAGTTATCTATTGATTCATAGATGATCTTATCTCCCGAGGGAGTGAATACGGGCGCAGCATCGACGGTTTCCCCCTCAGTAAGGCAAGTGATTTCATGCGTATCAAGATCGTAAACCGAGATGGAAGGGTTTCCATCCGGCAAATGATGATAAGAAACAAAAGCAATCTTCCTGCCGTCGGGCGACCAGGCCGGAAAATCAACATTGATGATTGCCTCTCCAATGAGATTTCCCTCAATATCGGCAATATACAGGTTAGACCAATACAGACCACACTCCGTTCCCTTATCGATAAAGACCAGCATATCTTGCTGGGGTGAAATTCTCACTCCACGGAAGGGTTTGATAGAGTCTTCGGCATCCTTGAAAAATAATTCTCTTTCCGAACGAGCGCCGGGATAGATCATAACCGTTGGAGAAGTCATTGGGTTGCATCCTTTTTTATATCCTACCATAAAAAAGCTGTGAGAGGCATTATTCTGAAGGTTCTCTACCTTGTAGGCATAGGTGCGTAATGGCCATTCGGAAGGGGTAATATCCAGCCAAGCTTCTTCTTCTATACGAGCAATGAGGCTCGGTGTGCCACAGTCTCCCGTAGCCATGTAGACCTCGCAATACTCCGGCGTTTCGGTTCCCAGGATAGTGGTGCGGGTATACGAAGCTGGCGCTTTCTCTGCGTGGATATAGTTGATATAGTGCCAAGTGAGGGTTACTTCACCATCGCCTCCGAGTACCTTCAGATCAATGGGATAGAGGTAGGTCTGATCGGGATTGCCTCCTCCAGGTCCAGGTTCGGGGCATTCTATAATTGGGAGCTCTTTATCGTCTCCACAAGCCGTAAGCAGTGTCACAGCAAATAGTATGAAGAAGATATAATATGTACATTTCATAAGGATTAGGATAAAATTTATGTTATATGCATGTGCTATCAGAGCTGGCAGATTCCTATCAGACGGTCGTATCTTGTGCCGATGGGGCGGAAGTAAACATAGATTGCGTACTCGTTCTCTGTCTGGTATGAGTTTCCTTCTATATCAATAGATTGTCCCATGTTTGTTCCATGCTCTAAATATAGATATTGGAAGTTATAACTGCCTTGTTTGAGCAGGAGGGCTTTCTCATAGCAGTTGCGTTCGTAGTTGTATTCCATCTTGCTGTCTTCATTGAGTATGTTGTATGTCAGGTCGCCGTTCAGGTAGACATCACCATCCAGGAAGGGCTCTGCCGCAAGGGTAAAATGGACGATATAATAGTCCGCCTCGGTATAGGGATCGTTGCAACTGCTGCAGCGGATAAAATAGCGTCCGTTCTGATCCTGGTCGTAGAAATAGGACTGTCCGCTACGAGGCCGGTCTACGAGGAGCTCTACATTATAATATGGATTGAAGTATTCGATACTGTTCACTCCCATACCGTTGTACTTATTGCTCAGGAATTCCATCCTGCGGTATTCTTTTCCTCCCTCGAAAATGAGGGCACGGTTGTTATTGTAGACAAGCTGCTTGCTGAGTATGCCAGTAGGCTTCAGATTGGTGACGGCATTGTCGAAGCGGCGGTTTTGATAGACGAAAATCTTGAGGTCGGTCTGCGGATAGGTGATATCGACATTCCCATGCTGAATGGTGAAATCCAACTGCTGATGCTCGCGATTTGAGTCTATCAGGGTCTTTCCCGAGACGGTGGCGCTGACAGTCACCAATGGCTCTACAACAGAGAAGCAGGCGGTAAAGAGTGTTCGGGATGGGTCGTCTTCCCTGTAGAAGCGGACGGCATAGTTTCCGGAGACTTTGAACTGCACATCGTCGTTGGGAAGCGTCAGGATGTAGTTCGTGTACTGCGTGCTGGTGCTCATAGAGGTAGCAAAATCGTCGACCGTTAGTCCCTGGAATCCTGTAAGATACTCCAGTGGAGAGAGGGAAGAGGGTGTCCAGTCGGCATCGCAATGCACGATGGCCCAGCCAAAGCGGTTGTAATTATGCTCAAGCGCATCAAAACTAATTTCTATTTGCTGGTCACTGTCCAGTTCTATAATAGGGGTAGATATCAGTTCTCCTGCTTGCTTCACCTGAAGAGTTTTAATCTGGTTGGTGAACACGCGGGTCTGGTATTTTTCTTGTGCCGCGCCTGCGACAACAAGCCCCAAACTCAGAAAAAAAATAAGATAATATCGTTTCATATCTGTCAATATCTCTATTCGGGTATAAAATTATGGAATTATTTCTTTATTTGTGTCTTTTATTGTTATAAAGGACGAAAATAATGTTTACTTTTGCGCTGAAATTTTAATAACATTTATAAGTTGTCATGGCAAGTGTGATAAAGATTAAAAAGGGTTTAGACATTAATCTGAAAGGCAAGGCTTCTGACGTATTGTTAACTGGCAAGGCTAGCGATAGTTACGCTATCGTGCCGGACAGTTTTAACGGTATCGTGCCGAAGGTCACCGCCAAGGTAGGAGATAAGGTCAAAGCCGGTTCTGTTCTGATGACAGATAAGAACCATCCGGAAATTAAATTTGTATCGCCCGTCAGCGGCGAGGTAAGTGCCGTCAACCGTGGGGAGAAGCGCAAGGTGCTCAGCATCGTTGTAAAACCCGACGCGGAAGTTGAATACGTAGCATTCGGCGCCAAAAATCCATCTTCACTAAAACCGGAAGAAATTAAAGAAGCCATCCTGGAAGCGGGAATGTGGCCCTTCATCAAGCAACGTCCGTACGACATTGTGGCATCTACCACAGAAAGTCCGAGGGACATTTTTGTTTCTACGTATTATTCGGCACCCTTGGCTCCCTCCTTTGAGTACATTCTGAAGGGTCAGGAAGCAGATTTCCAGACCGGACTGAATGCGCTTGCAAAACTTACCTCCGGAAAGGTATATGTAGGTGTGAAGAGCGGCTCGGCTATTAAAACCGAAGGTGCAGAAAGGGTAGAGGTAGAAGGTCCCCATCCGGCAGGAAACGTAGGTGTACTGATCAATCACACCAAGCCTGTAAACAAGGGTGAAACGGTGTGGACCATAAATCCCGACGATGTAATCCTGATTGGCCGCTTATTTAATAAAGGTGTAGCCGATTTTACCCGCTTGGTAGCACTCTGCGGATCGGAAACCAGCGAACGGGGCTATATCAAAACTATTGCCGGATGTACTATCCGCAGTCTGACAGAAGGAAAAGTATTAGAAGGAAAAGCGCATATCCGTATCATTAGCGGAAACGTGCTGACCGGACACAAGGTAACCAAAGACGACTACCTGCATGCTTATGACAACCAGGTTACTGTTATCCCCGAAGGCGACGACGTGGATGAGTTTGCCGGTTGGGCCATGCCGGGCTTTAACAAGTACAGCACGAGCCGTACCTACTTCAGCTGGCTGCTTGGCAAGAACAAAGAGTATGTAATTGACGCACGTATCAGAGGCGGCAAACGCGCCATGATCATGTCTAACGAATACGACAAGGTATTCCCGATGGATATCTATCCCGAATACCTGCTCAAAGCCATTATCGCTTTCGATATCGACAAGATGGAAAATCTCGGAATCTATGAAGTAGCTCCGGAGGACTTCGCCTTGTGTGAGTTTGTCGATACATCGAAGATCGAAATACAGAAGATCGTGCGGAACGGCTTAAATCTTTTGTATAAAGAAATGAATTAATAACATTTAAACTCAGAATACATTGAAAGCGTTAAGGAATTATCTCAACAAGATTAAGCCAAACTTCGAGAAGGGGGGGAAGCTGTCGATGTTCCATTCTGTTTTTGACGGATTCGAAACATTTTTATTTGTTCCGAACAGAACCTCAAAATCAGGTGTCCACATACACGACAGTATTGATTCAAAGCGTACGATGTCTGTTGTTATCGTAGCGTTGCTTCCTGCTTTATTATTTGGTATGTATAATACCGGTTACCAACACAATCTGGCAACCGGAACCGATCCGGGCTTCTGGATGACATTCCTGTTTGGTTTTCTGGCTGTCCTGCCGAAAATCATTGTTTCTTATGTAGTGGGCTTGGGTATCGAATTTATTATTGCCCAGCTGAAGAATGAGGAAATACAGGAAGGATTCCTGGTTTCCGGTATGCTTATCCCGATGATTGTCCCCATCGATACACCGCTCTGGATGATAGCAGTGGCAACAGCCTTTGCCGTAATCTTCGCCAAGGAAGTGTTCGGCGGGACAGGTTATAATGTATTTAACGTAGCCTTGGTTACACGTGCATTCCTATTCTTTGCGTATCCGGCAGCTATGTCGGGCGACCAAGTGTTTGTCCGCACGGACAGTACCTTTGGCATTGGCGCAGGAAATATCGTAGACGGCTTCTCGGGAGCTACTCCGCTGGGACAAGTCGGTATCGCCGGAAAAGAACTGATCGGTTCGTTCCAAACGGTAGACGTATTAGGCAATCCGCTTAGTACCTGGGATATGTTCCTTGGTTTGATACCGGGCTCTATCGGTGAAACTTCCGTACTGGCTATCCTGCTGGGAGCGGCTGTTTTGATCTTTACAGGTATCGGAAGCTGGAAAACCATGCTGTCTTGCTTTGTGGGAGGAGCTGCTATGGCTGCCATCTTCAACGCAATAGGTACTACTGTTGCCATGACCGTATCTCCGATAGACCATTTGCTCTTGGGAGGCTTTGCTTTTGGTGCCGTATTTATGGCTACCGACCCGGTAACGTCTGCCCGTACAGAGACAGGTAAATATATCTATGGCTTCCTTATCGGTGCCATGGCGATCATTATCCGTGTGCTGAACCCGGGATATCCCGAAGGTATGATGCTTGCTATCCTGTTGATGAATGTGTTTGCTCCGCTGATCGACTACTACGTAGTTGAAAGCAATATCAAACAACGTTTAAAGAGAGCCCTAAAGTAACTTTTAAACAAGCGTAAGATTATGAATAGAGATAGTAACGTATATACGATCGTTTATGCTTCAGTAATGGTGGTTCTGGTGGCTGTAATACTTGCCTTTACATCCCAGTCACTACGTGAATACCAGAAGAAAAACGAAGATAATGACAAAAGACAACAAATATTGCGGTCTATCAACGTAGGCGTTAAAGCTAACGAGGCCGAAGAGAAATACAACAGTCTGATTACAGAAGCATTCCTCATTAACGATAATGGCAAGAAGGTAGAAGGCGACGCATTTGCTGCTGATGTGGTAAAAGCATTTGCTCAACACACATATCCTGTTTTCGTAGCCAAAGTAGATGGTAAAACCAAATATATCATGGCTATGCAGGGTGCAGGTCTTTGGGGCCCTCTTTGGGGATACATTTCCCTGAATGATGACAAGAATACTGTTTTCGGAGCCGACTTCAGCCATGCAGGTGAGACTCCGGGCTTGGGTGCCGAAATCACAAACAAAGCTTTCAGCGGACAATTTGCCGGAAAGAAAGTATTCCAGAACAGTGAGTTTAAGTCTATTGCGGTTGTTAAACCAGGCAAAAGCGCCGCCGGACAGGATTATGTAGACGGTATTTCGGGTGGAACAATCACCAGCCAGGGAGTTGACAAGATGCTCTATACCAGCCTGAGCGGTTATGTTAAGTTTTTAACCTCACAAAATCAGTAAAGAAGATGGGATTGTTATCAAATAAAAATAAAGAAATTCTGGTAAGCCCGTTGAGCAAAAACAACCCTGTTATCGTGCAGATGCTGGGTATCTGCTCGGCTCTGGCTGTAACATCCAAGCTGGAACCATCTATTGTGATGGCTCTGTCGGTAACGGCTGTAGTTGCATTTGCCAATGTAATTATCTCGCTGTTGCGTAATACGATACCGAACCGTATCCGTATCATCGTACAGTTGGTAGTAGTTGCCGCTCTCGTAACCATCGTAAGCGAAGTATTGAAAGCTTTTGCTTATGACGTGAACAAGCAACTCTCCGTATTTGTGGGACTTATCATTACCAACTGTATCCTGATGGGACGTCTGGAAGCCTTTGCTCTGGGTAACGGGCCCTGGGAGTCTTTCTTAGACGGTGTAGGTAACGGACTGGGATATGGAATTATCCTTGTTATTGTAGGATTCTTCCGTGAATTGCTGGGTTCCGGCACTTTGCTGGGTATTCAGGTGATTCCGCAAGTCTTCTATGATTTTGGCTATGTGAACAATGGTTTGATGATTCTTCCTCCGATGGCGCTGATTGTTGTGGCTGTCATTATATGGGTTCATCGTTCAAGGAACAAAGACCTGCAGGAAAATTAATGTCTAACATCTAAAGATTTATTCAGAATGGGAGAAATATTAAGCACCTTCGTGCGATCTATATTTGTTGAGAACATGATTTTCGCATATTACCTGGGAATGTGTTCCTTCCTGGCTGTTTCCAAAAACGTGAAGACAGCTTTGGGACTGGGTATGGCGGTGACATTCATCCTTACCTGCACATTGCCTATCAACTATATGCTTGAAAATTACGTATTGAAAGAAGGAGCCTTGAGCTGGCTGGGAGCAGACTTTGCCGGCGTAGACCTGAGCTTCCTTTCTTTATTGATATTCATTGCTATTATTGCATCTTTCACGCAATTGGTAGAAATGGTTGTTGAAAAATTTGCTCCGGCCTTGTATGCGTCACTGGGTATCTTTTTGCCGCTTATAGCTGTAAACTGCGCCATCCTGGGAGGTTCTTTGTTTATGCAACAGAAAGCATTTTCAAACGTGGGAGTAGCTACTGTCTATGGCTTTGGTTCCGGTATCGGCTGGTTGCTGGCAATTGTCGGTATGGCTGCTATACGTGAAAAGCTGGCTTACTCTGATATACCAAAGCCCTTGAAAGGTCTTGGTATGGCCTTCATTATTACGGGTTTGATGGGTATCGGGTTCATGTGCTTCTCCGGCCTTAATATTTAATTTTTAACAGCGAAATACAAGAATTATGATAATATTAATGTCAGGCGGACTTACCATTATGGCAGGAGCTATCATCTTTTTGATAATCACCCTGATCCTGGTAGGAGCCTTACTGATTGCAAAAGCAAAACTGATACCATCCGGCAACGTAAAAGTGGTGGTAAATGATGAGAAAGAGTTCGAGGTTCCGATGGGTGGGACAGTAATCAGCGCTCTGCAAGGCCAGGGGATTTTCCTGTCTTCAGCCTGTGGGGGTAGCGGTAGCTGCGGACAGTGTCGCTGTCAGGTTCCCGAAGGTGGCGGAAATATCCTGCCTACCGAAGTTGGGTTCTTCAGCCGCAAACAGATCAAAGACAACTGGCGCTTAGGCTGTCAGACAAAGATCAAAGAAGACATCAAAATACAGGTGCCCGAAGAAGTATTCGGAGTAAAAGAGTGGGAGTGTACTGTTGTATCCAACCATAACGTAGCTTCATTCATCAAAGAATTTACCGTGAGACTTCCCGAAGGCGAAGTGATGAACTTCAAACCGGGTAGCTATGCCCAGATCAAGATTCCTACATATGATTTGAAATTCACAGACTTCGATGTAGAAGCTCCTTTCAAACCGGAATGGGATAAATTCAAGATGTGGGATCTGGCTTGCAAGAATGAAGAAGAAACCGTACGTGCATACTCCATGGCTAACTATCCTGCCGAAGGAAATATCATTACCCTGAACGTACGTATCGCAACACCTCCGTTCGACCGGGCTACAAACGGCTGGAAGGCAGGTATTAAACCGGGTATAGGTTCTTCCTATATCTTCAACTTGAAACCGGGTGATAAAGTAATGATGTCAGGTCCTTACGGAGACTTCCACATCTTAGATACGAAGCGCGAAATGCTTTACATCGGAGGTGGTGCCGGTATGGCTCCATTGCGTTCTCACTTATTGCATATATTCAATACGCTGAAGATTACCGACCGTAAGATATCTTACTGGTACGGAGCTCGTTCGAAAGCTGAAATATTCTACGAAGAAGACTTCCGCGCAATCGAGAAAGAATTCCCGAATTTCAAGTTCAATATCGCCTTGTCTGAACCTCGTCCGGAAGATAACTGGACTGGTTATGTAGGATTTATCCATCAGGTAATCCATGATCATTATCTGGTAGAGCATGATGCTCCTGAAGATATTGAATACTACATGTGCGGTCCCGGACCAATGGCCAATGCTGTTAAGGTAATGCTCGACAGCCTGGGTGTACCTCCTGAAATGTTGATGTTCGACGATTTCGGAGCATAAGATGTAAGAATACGATCTTATAATAAAGAAGAAAAGCAGGGATTTCTGATAATTCCTGCTTTTTTCATTCTTTTTATACAATATAATGCAGCATTATGCGTTTAAATTACATCTTTGTTAATATAGCCATCAAAATTTTTATTTATGAAGCCTCTTATACTATCTTTTTTTCTGATAATTCTCGGCTATTCTTTTTTCTTTAATAAGAAAGAAGAAACAAAGCAACCTGTAATTACACCTACTATGGAGAAGAATTCTGTTTACTATGAAAACTCGGAAACGCAAAGTCAGGACTCCGTATATCATATTAAATATTCAAATTATGCACAACTCAACCCTTGATCAATTTGGCAAAACAATATCTTTACTTCTAGTATCATTTTTAGTTTTAACATCCTGTTCACATAAGGAACTTCCCGTCAGTGACTTGATTCGCCTGAATCAAATCGGGTTTTATCCGTCCGAAGAAAAAACAGCAATTGTGGCATCCGATAAGGGGGCTTATAAAAAGTTTGAGATCAGGGATCTTCAGACTAGTAAGATCGTATACAGAGGTTTGCTATCTGTCTCTCGCTCTTCGTCCTTCTCTCCTAAGAAAACAACTGTTCTTTCTTTTTCTGCTTTAGACACTCCGGGAGAATATCAGATAGAGATACTGGGTATTGGTAAGTCGCAACCTTTTGTTGTCAAAGAGCATTTGCTGCAAGACGTTACCCTGGCTAGTCTGAAAGGTTTCTACTACCAACGGATGTCTACCCCGATTGAAGAAACCTATGCCGGCAAGTGGCATCGACCCTTCGCCCATCCGGACGATCAAGTTATGATACACCCTTCGGCGGTTTCTCCTAAAAGGCCTGCCGGAACGATTATATCTTCTTCCAAAGGCTGGTATGATGCGGGAGACTACAACAAGTATATTGTCAACTCCGGTTTTACGGTAGGTGTACTGCTTTCATTACTTGAAGATTATCCTGAGTATGTGTTACAAATGAATACCAATATTCCGGAGAGTGGAAATACTACTCCCGATTTGTTGGACGAAGTAGCCTGGAACATCGACTGGATGCTCACCATGCAAGACCCTGCCGACGGAGGCGTTTACCACAAGCTAACGACTCCTAACTTTGAGGGCTTTATCAAACCGGAAGATTGCCAGCAACAACGATACGTCATCACCAAGTCTGTTACTGCCTCTTTGGATTTTGCCGCTTCTATGGCACAGGCCGCCCGTATCTTCACGACAGTAGAAGAAGACTATCCCGGCTATTCGGACAAAATGCTTGCTGCTTCGCGTCGGGCTTTCGAGTGGGCATCAAAGAATCCACTGGCACTTTACCGTCAGGAAGAACTGAACAAAAAATATGAACCGGCTATACAGACAGGCGCTTATGGCGATCGCTCGGCTGAAGATGAATTCTTCTGGGCAGCCAGCGAACTATACGTCACCACCGGAGAAGATAAATACCTGGAAATAGCCGAGCAAATTGCCCCCGAGCAATTTACTCCTCCTGTTTGGAGCCGAGTGGCCGGCATGGGGTGCCTTACGTTTATCCGCTACGGAGGCTCATTCGACGAAAGGGGAAAGGAACTGGCTAACAGGATGAAATCCCTATTATTGGACTACACGGAAAGTGCTGTCCGCAATTTGGAGATGTCACCCTATGCTGCTCCGTACGGACGAGAAGCGAAAGACTTTTTCTGGGGATGTAATTCCGATGCCGCTTCAAACCAGGGAATTGCTTTTCTATATGCTTGGTTGCTGACCGGTGACAAGAAGTACCAGACAGCCGCCCTCTCCAACATGGATTATATTCTGGGAAGAAATGCCACTGGCTACTGCTACATAACCGGTTTCGGATATAAGAGCCCGATGCATCCGCACCACCGCCTGTCGGCCAGTGACGATATCGTAGAACCCATTCCCGGACTCCTGATTGGAGGGCCTAATCCTGGCAAGCAAGACAAGTGCGAATATCCTTCCGATATCCCTGACGAATGCTATGTAGACGACCAGGCTTCATATGCTTCCAATGAGATGGCTATTAACTGGCAAGGTCTATTTACTTATTTCTCAGCTGCTTTAGACGCTTCTTTGGAAAAGTGATTATTCGCCCAATTCATCGTAAGCGGGCAGGGATTCCAGGAAAGTATAGGTCTGAGTGTCATAATCAATCCGGCAGCAAAAATGTTGCATACCGTTACTTACGATCAGGTAGCGCACCCTTAATGAGGCGTTATAACGTGCTATTTGGTCAAATACAGCCCTTTTTACCGGTACGGAGGGGGCTTTATACTCTATGATCATAATCGGGGCTAAGAAGCGATTATATACGATTGTATCACAACGTTTAGTCGTACCATTCAGTTTGATCGTAATTTCATTGGCCAGCAGTTCCTTCGGGTATTTCTTTTCGGCAACCAGGTAGTTGATAAAGTGCTGCCTTACCCATTCCTCGGGAGTAAGGGCAACATATTTGCGTCGCAAAGAATCGAAAATAAATGGCTTTCCATCCTTTTGTGTCACTTTCGCGTCGAATCCTGGCAAATTTAAAGAGAGCATTTAGTATCTTTGCATTTATACAAGAAACAAAGTTAGTTTTTATATGAAGACAAAACAAGAGATCGTAGAAAATTGGTTACCCCGCTATACCAACAGACCCCTGGAAGAATTCACCGACTATATCTTACTTACCAACTTCACCAAGTATGTAGAGCTGTTTGCCGAGCATTTCAATGTAGAGATCCAAGGCCTGAAAAGCTCCATGCCTAATGCCTCTTACGGTAAGATTATGATTATAAACTTCGGGATGGGAAGCGCCAATGCGGCTACTATTATGGACTTATTATCAGCCATTAAGCCCAAAGCTGTTTTGTTTTTAGGCAAATGCGGAGGATTGAAGAAGGCCAATAAAGAAGGGGATTTTGTATTACCCATTGCTGCGATCCGGGGCGAAGGAACATCCAACGAATACCTGCCGCCCGAGGTACCGTCGCTGCCGGCCTTTTCCATGCTGCGTGCTATTTCTTCGGCTATCCGTGATAACGGGCACGACTACTGGACCGGCACGGTATACACCACCAACCGCCGCGTGTGGGAGTACGACGACACCTTTAAAGAATACCTCAAAAAAACCCATGCCACCGGTATAGACATGGAAACAGCTACTTTGCTGACTGCCGGATTTGCCAACGAAATACCTACCGGAGCCCTCCTGATGATATCGGACAAGCCTATGCTGGAGGAAGGGGTGAAAACCGAAGAAAGCGACCGCAAGGTTACCCAGCTATATGCCAAAGGACATGTAACAATGGGGATTCAGGCATTGCAACAAATTATCGACGGAAAGAAAACAATTCGCCATATCCGTTTCAGTTGGTAAACAATAGTTTATGGCTAAAAAAGAATATACCTTCGACGAAATCGCCCAGGATATCCGGGCACGAAAGTTTCAACCCATCTACTGTTTTATGGGTGAAGAACCTTACTTTATCGACAAGCTGACTGAACTGTTGATTGAAACTGTACTGAACGAATCCGAACGTGATTTTAACCAAACCATCCTCTACGGAGCCGATACCGATGCCGTACAAGTACTCAATGCCGCGCGCCGCTTCCCCATGATGTCGGAATACCAGCTGGTGGTGGTTCGCGAGGCGCAACTGATACGTAATATAGAATTACTAAGCAACTATGCAGCCAATCCGTTAAAGTCTACCGTTCTGGTAATCAACTATAAATACAAGGCATTAGACCGACGTAAGTCCCTGGCGAACGCGATTGACAAAAACGGTATCTTGTTTACCTCCAATAAGATCAAGGACTACAAAATGCCCGCTTTCATCGTTACGTTTTTACAACAACGATCCACAACTATCGACCCGAAAGCTGCACAAATGTTATCTGATTTCTTAGGAAATGATCTGAGCCGGCTAAGCAAAGAACTTGATAAACTGGCTATTTTAATGCCTGAAAATACTCCTAAACGGATCACGCCCGAGCTGGTAGAGCAAAACATTGGTATAAGCAAAGAATACAATAACTTCGAATTGCTCAACGCCATTACCTCAAAAGATATTCTAAAGGCAAACAGGATTGCTCAGTACTTTGAAAAGAACCCCAAGAACAATCCGCTGACGATGACCCTTCCTGTATTATTTAATTATTTCTCCAACCTGTTAATCTGCCACTACGCCAAAGACCGGTCGGAAAGGGGCATCATGAGTGCTCTAGACCTGTACAATGCCTATCAGACCAAAGACTATATAGCCGGCCTTAAAAACTATTCGGCCATGAAAACCTTCAACCTGATTAGCGACATCCGCAATACAGATGCACAAGCCAAAGGAGTAGATAACAATTCTACACCAGACGGAGAACTCCTTAAAGAGCTACTGTATAGAATATTACACTAAAAATTTCATTTATTTTTATTCGTTGAGAAAAAGTTCTCATGCGGGTGAGAAAAAATTCTCATCGGCATGAAACTTTTTTCTCAACGGCATGAGAATTTATTCTCATCCAGATGAAACTTTTAGTTTTTTGCAAAAAAAGAGTGAAATTATGAGGGAAGAAAAAATACCAATAAGATAGTTTTAAACATATAATGCAATATAATAGATAGGGAATAAATAATTATACGTTCGATTTATCATTTTTATTTTCAAAATCATTACTTATCGAAAAAAACAAAGTGCCAAATTCAGCCGTTTTTTGCAAGCAGGCTCTCCAATGACCCGGAAAATCGCTCAAATTTGAAGGTTAGGGTGTAATATTAAATTAGGCAAAGCTGTAAGGAAAAAAATCCGGAGGCGATAAGTTATGCCTGTTCGGCTTTTTGTTTACAATAGGATATATCCGCCAATTTGACAGAAATATATATTATAGAATTGTTATAGGTAAGAATTGTTTATTTGAAGTAGGTTTACAAATGTAAATATACAAATGTTTTAATCTGAATATTCGTAAATTTACATTTGTATCTACAATAATAAACACAGATATAGACCTGATTAGAATTATAAATGTATACATTTATATATGTTCTATATTGATTATATTATTGTATAATCTCTATTTAATATGATATAAACCAGTAAAATATGATCATTTTATAAAGTAATACATTAACTATATGATAGATTAGGGGCGGGTAGGGGGTACAATCCTAAATTTAGGCTTAAATACGGATATATATGAATATTTTATATGCTTATAGCCATCACTTTAAGATAATATTTTAAAGTTTTACTTTAATATGATATTTATGATTATTTACTAGTTTACAATTGTATTGTTTATCTTTATATATTCATATATTACATTTGTAAAGTATATTTTTATAATTATATATTTCGTTTTCTAAATAAATTGTTTATATTTGTAACATGGTATTTAGAAGTTACACTTATATATAAATAAGTCATTTTGTCAGTAATTTACATATTATGAAAGCAAGGATCGAAGAAATAATGAGACATGAAAGACTTACGTCTACCAGTTTTGCAGATATGATAGGTATACAACGTGCCGCTATGTCTCATATACTAAAAGAAAGAAATAATGTAAGCATTGATGTGTATAAGAAAATTCTTGATAAATTTAAATATGTGGATCCGGACTGGTTATTATCGGGAGTTGGAAGTATGATGCGGAATACCCCACCTACCAGTTCGCCCAAACAACAGGATTTATTTGAAAGTAACCCTCAAAATTTGCCCGAAAATCGACCCAAAGTACAGGACGCTCCCGAATATCGCCCGAAAATGGAGGTTGAGAAGCCTCAAATTGAGGGTAAAGACCTTTTTACAGAGGTAGTTATACCAAAAAAAACTGAGTCGAGAATTATTAGCAAAATTATGATATATTACACCGATAATACGTTTGAAACATTTATTCCCGAAAAAAACGAGAAAGACTGAGCCTGCTACTACAAACTATTGTACGAATCATGTATCTTTGTATTCGATTTGATATTGATATACTTTAATATATGAAGAAGTACATGCTTGACATGAAGGTGACTGAAAACAAGGACCTTCATTCTAATTATTGCCTGCTGAAACTGACTTCCGACGAGAAATTGCCCGAAATGCTTCCGGGACAATTCGTGCAAGTACAGGTAGACAGGTCTCCCACAACTTTTCTTCGCCGCCCTATTTCCATAAACTTCTATGACAAAGAGAAAAACGAAGTTTGGCTGCTTGTACAGAAAATTGGCGACGGAACCAGAGCCATGGCCAGATACAAACCCGGCGATACGATGAATTTGTTGCTTCCGCTGGGAAATAGTTTCAGCATTCCTGGAATAAAGTCAGAAAAGTCCCTATTGATCGGAGGCGGTGTAGGAATGGCGCCGATGCTCTTTCTGGGAAATTACCTGAAAAAGGAAGCCGGAGTAGAACCAACCTTTTTACTGGGTGCCCGTTCTCAAAAGGACTTGATACAGCTGGATGATTTCCGTAAACTCGGCAGCGTACTTATCACAACAGAAGACGGTTCTATCGGTGATAAAGGATATGTTACCGACCATCATATACTGACTAAAGTACGTTTTCACCGGATTTACACCTGCGGGCCCAAACCCATGATGATGGCGGTTGCCCGATACGCGGTTTCGCAATCTATCCCATGCGAGGTATCCCTTGAAAACACAATGGCTTGCGGTATAGGTGCCTGCCTGTGCTGCGTAGAACAAACCACCAAAGGACATGTTTGTGTATGCACGGAAGGTCCTGTTTTTAACATAGACAAATTAAAATGGCAGATTTAAGAGTAAATATAGGCAACTTGCCACTGAAAAATCCGGTGATGACAGCTTCCGGAACCTTTGGATATGGTACGGAATATGCTGATTTCATGGATATTGAACGATTGGGAGGTATATTTGTAAAAGGGACCACCATTGAACATCGCGAAGGCAATCCTTATCCCCGGATGGCCGAAACCCCGGCCGGTATGCTAAATGCCGTAGGGCTTCAAAACAAAGGGGCGGACTACTTTGTAGACCATATATATCCCAAAATCAAGGATTATAATACACATATGATTGTAAATGTAAGTGGTTCATCGATAGAATCGTATGTGGAATGCGCCGAAAAAATAGCCGCTCTGGAACAGATCCCTGCCATAGAGCTGAATATTTCGTGCCCGAATGTAAAGCAAGGAGGCATGGCTTTTGGGGTAACTTGTGCCGGAGCAGCAGAAGTAGTACGCGCCGTACGCAAGGTATATCCTAAGGTACTTATTGTAAAACTTTCTCCTAATGTAACAGACATTACCGAGATTGCCAAGGCTGTAGAAACTGAAGGAGCCGACGCTGTTTCGCTGATAAACACCTTGTTGGGAATGGCTATTGACCCGATGAAAAGGAAACCTATATTATCTACAATAACCGGCGGCCTTTCCGGACCATGCGTTAAACCCATCGCCCTGCGAATGGTATGGCAAACCTATAAAGCCGTAAAAATTCCTATCATCGGACTGGGAGGTATCTCCAACTGGAAAGATGCCGTAGAATTTATGCTTGCCGGAGCAACTGCCATACAAGTAGGTACTTACAATTTCATCGATCCCACCGCTTCCGTCAAAATAATCAACGGATTGAATGCATATTGCGATCAATTCGGCTTTAAGTCAGTTTCCGAACTTACCGGGGCACTGGAGGTTTGATGAAGTTTATTCTATCGTAAGGACGGCTGGGCAATGGTCTGAGTGCTCGGCATCGTTCAGGATGTAAGCATCAGTTATCCGCGACTTCATCGGTTCGTTTACCATGCAGTAGTCGATACGCCATCCTTTGTTGTTCATCCTTGCATTGGCGCGGTAACTCCACCAGGTATACTGTTGTTTTTCAGGATTTTTGTAGCGGAAGGTGTCGATGAAACCGCTGTTTAGGAAGCCTGTCATCCATTCGCGTTCTTCGGGTAAAAAACCGCTGCTTTTGGCGTTTCGTATCGGATCGTGAATGTCGATGGGTTCGTGACAAATATTATAGTCGCCGCACAATATTAAGTGGGGACGTGTTTTCTGCAACTCCAATACATACTTCTGAAAAGCATCCAGCCACTCCATCTTGAAACTCTGGCGTTCGTCTCCACTGGTTCCCGAAGGATGATAAACGCTTACGATAGAGACATCTCCAAAATCGGCACGAAGGAATCTTCCCTCATTATCATACTTTTCAATACCCATTCCCACCTCTACATGATCGGGCTTCTTTTTGGTAAGAATAGCAACGCCGCTATAACCTTTCTTCTGCGCGCTGAACAGATAGACATAATAGCCCAGTCCGGTAAAGGCTTCGGAAGGAAATTGGTCGGGCTGCAATTTTGTTTCCTGTATGCAAAGTACATCCGGATTTTCAGTTGCCAACCAATCCGTAAACCCCTTATTCACTGCGGCTCTCAGGCCATTTACGTTGTATGTAATGATCTTCATTTCTAACTACATTTATAATTTCAAACTTCAAATATAACAACTTACTTCAGAATTTGTTATGTTTGTTGATAAAATATAGATAGTAGGATATGATAGAGAATTTAGTAGAACAATTAGATATAATACTGAATAGTACGGAAATAACTCCATACACTGCTTTGGCCAGGCTTCTTATCAGCTGTTTTTTGGGCGCCATTATCGGCATTGAGCGCCAGTTCAGGCGCCGGGATGCCGGGATGCGGACGTTTACCTTGATCTGTGTAGGTTCAACTGCCGCTATGCTGATATCGATATGGATTCCGCAGACCTACACCAACTTCCTGAACGGGGATCCGGGACGTATTGCTGCACAGGTACTTACGGGGATTGGTTTTCTGGGAGCAGGTGCTATCATACAAAGCCATGGCAGCGTGCACGGGCTGACTACCGCCGCCTGTATCTGGGTGATGGCTGTTATCGGACTGGCTGTGGGTGCGGGAATGTTCCTTCCGGCCGGTATTACTACACTGGTTGCTTTATTTATCCTGCTTTCGCTGGAGCGGGTGGAAAAACGGATGTACCTCGACGGAGTAAACAAGATAATGACCATTACCTGCTCTACCTCCACGCCTGATTTCAAGGAAATTCGGAGGATTTTGGTGAAGAATAATGTCTTTATCGTAAGTGTCTCTTACGACAATATATACGAAAAGGATATGGCCATTGTTACCTACAAGGTAAACCTGAAATCCATATCCTCTTATACTGAGTTATTCAGCGAAATACGTAGTTTGGGGTATATTTCGCAAATCAAGCTGATGGCTTAAAAGACGTAATCTACGCAAGCCCGGTCTGCCTTTACCGGAGCGATGCAGTTTTTAGTAACCTCTACATGTTCGGGATGGTTGGCGTAAACAGCCAGGTCTTCCAGCGACTTAAACTCTGTAGTCAGGATAAGATCCCAGGTTTCGGCAGGGTTTACGTTGAAGTCTACGCTGATATGTAATAAGATATCGATCCGGCCTTTCAGGGCTTCCAGGCGGGTTTTAATCTCTTCTATTTTTGTCTGCTTTTCGGCTTGAGTAGCAAACTCCTTCAATTTGAACATTACGATATGTCTGATCATATTTGCTTGAAATTTAGTTTTTTATATCTGTTCGTTTAAATAAGAATCCTTATATCCGAGGAAATACAACACACCGTCGAGTCCGATGGTAGAGATAGACTGTTGGGCGGTTTCCTTCACTTTGGGTTTGGCATGGAAAGCAATCCCCAGGCCTGCAATACTAATCATCGGCAGGTCGTTAGCTCCGTCACCAACAGCCACTGTCTGGCGGATGTCCACATTTTCAACCTGAGAAATCAAGCGTAACAGCTCCGCTTTCCGCTTTCCATCAACGATATCGCCAATATGTCGTCCGGTTAGTTTTCCGTCTACAATCTCCAACTCATTGGCATATACATAGTCGATACCATACTTCTGTTTCAGATAGTTACCGAAATAAGTGAATCCTCCCGAGAGGATAGCAATTTTGAAACCAACCTTTTTAAGAATGTGCATCAAACGTTCAACCCCTTCGGTAATCGGTAAATTCTCGGCAATTTCCTGCATAACAGAGACATCCAAGCCCTTTAGTAAGGCGCAACGTTCGCGAAAACTTTCGGCAAAATCGATTTCCCCACGCATGGCTGATTCGGTGATGGCTCTTACCTGCTCACCAACGCCTGCCCGCTCTGCCAGTTCGTCAATCACCTCTGTTTTGATCAGGGTTGAGTCCATATCAAAACAAATCAGGCGACGCATCCGGCGATACATACTGTCTTCCTGGAAAGAGATATCCATTTCCAATTCGGAAGAGAGTTCCAGAAAAGCCAACTGCATCTGCTCCCTGTTTTTGGGTGTACCTCTGACTGAAAATTCCACACTGGCCTTAGGCGTACGCTGCGTTTCATCAAGGGGGATACGTCCGGTCAAACGGCGGATATCGTCAATGTTCATCCCCTGGTCGGCAACAATGCGGGTAACACTGGCGATCTGTCTGGCAGAAAGCTTGCGCCCCAGAATGGTGATGATGTAACGATTTTTTCCCTGTAAACCAACCCATTCGGTATATTGCTTTTCCGAAATAGGATTGAAACGAATATTCACGTCTAATTCATAGCTCTTGAACAACAGATCTTTTAAGATATCCCCCGAGTCACCTTCCGTACTCTGGAAAAGGATACCTAATGAAAGGTTATTGTGTATATCAGCCTGGCCGATATCCAATATTAAAGCATTCTTTTTAGCTAATATTTCGGTAAGAGCAGCAGTTACTCCCGGACGATCGGGGCCACTGATGTTGATAAAGATTATCTCACTTTTCTGTGACATATTTAATTGATTTTGGGACAAAGTTAAAAAGTTATAGGTAATATCTCTCTAAATTGCCTGCAAAATCAAAACCATTTGATCTTCTTGAATATATAGAAAGCCATTGCTGAAAAGAAAAGTGACGCGATAATGATCACTATAAACCCGTATGGTAATTCCTCGGCATAATTAATAATATTCATCCCGTAAAAGCTGGCTATAAGCGTAGGTACCATCAAGATAATAGAGATGGACGTCATGCGTTTCATGATGGTGTTTACATTGTTGGAGATAACGGAAGCAAAGGCATCCATCGTGCCGGTAAGGATATCGCTGTATATATTCACGGTATTATGTGCCTGCTTCAGCTCTGTGTCTACATCTTCCAGCAATTCGGAATCAATGCGAAAGGCCGGTTCCTGAAAGATACTTTGTAGTTTATTAAACATCACTTCATTGCCCCGGATAGAGGTATTAAAGTAAACCAGGCTTTTCTGAAGATTCATCAGGTGGAGCAAGTCTTCATTCCTGATACTTTTGGCCAGAGCATTCTCGGCGTCCGTTACTTCATTATTGATCTTTTTCAGGTATTTAAGGAACCAGACAGCCGAAGAGTGGATCAGACGCATGATCAGCTCGTATTTATTCCGGATCAGGACACCTTTTCGACGGGTATGAAGAATGAAATCCTTTACTACATCTGTCCGGTAATAGCACAAGGTTACGATTACATCATCATTCGTCATAATACCAATAGGCACAGTAGTATAGGGAATAGACTTTCCGTTTTCTACTATCGGGATACGTAAGATAGTTAATAGCCAATTTCCTTCATGCTCTACGCGGGGACGTTCGTCCGTATCTTCAATATCGGCAATAAATGATTCGGGAACCTTCAGTTCTTCGGTAAGATAAAGGATATCATCCTGTGTGGGAGTTTCTACTTTTATCCAGCTGTTGGGCAGCCAGTGGTCTTTTTCAACAAAGCCCGTAACTTCGCTATAAAGAAAACTTCTCATATTCGCCTCTTTTTTTGTACACAGAGGGACATGAAAAGCCTCTCTGTATCACTAATTAATACTTTTTAATCTACTTCGCGGGATTGTGTCGTCCATAATTCTTAATTACTTTTTACAAATGCAAAGGTACAAAAAATGACTCAAACCCAAATAAAAGCACTAAATTTGATGCGCTAAAAACAAACCAGAATGGCTGAAGGGACTAGAAATACAGGAAGAAGTAAACAAAAGACAATCGTTGTACCGGAAATGGGGCGCCTGCAACCACAGGCCAGGGAGCTTGAAGAGGCCGTACTCGGCGCATTAATGCTCGAAAAAGACGCCTATTTTATCATTAGTGATATCCTGAAACCGGAGTGCTTCTACGAAAAAGCACATGAAACGATCTATTCGGCGATTGTAGACCTGGCTGTCAGCCAGCGCCCTATCGACATGCTTACCGTAACGGATCAGCTAAAGAAACGTGGCGATCTGGATGCTGTAGGCGGGCCCTTCTACATCTCGCAACTCACCAGCAAAGTAGCCAGTAGCGCGCACATTGAATATCATGCCCGTATCATTGCACAGAAGTTTCTTGCCAGAGAGTTGATCTCCTTTACAGCCTCTATTCAGGGACAAGCATTCGACGAATCGATAGACGTAGACGACCTGATGCAGCTGGCCGAAGCTCGCTTGTTTGAGATATCTCAGCAAAACGTAAAGAAGGACGTAACACAGATCAACCCCGTTATTGGCGAAGCCATCGAACTGATCAAAAAAGCAGCCGAACAGCCGGAAGGTTTAAGTGGCCTGCGATCAGGATTTCATGGTTTGGATAAGATGACACACGGCTGGCAAAATTCAGACCTGGTGATCATCGCAGCCCGTCCCGCCATGGGTAAAACGGCCTTCGTATTGTCTATGGCCAAAAACATGGCCGTTCAGCACAATACACCAGTAGCCCTCTTTTCATTGGAAATGAGTAACGTACAGCTGGTAAACCGTTTGATTGTCAACATTACGGAGATTACGGCAGATAAGATCAAAAGCGGACGCCTGGAGAAGTACGAATGGGAGCAGCTGGACTTTAAACTGGCAGGCCTGTACGACGCTCCGATCTATATTGACGATACCCCCAGTTTATCCGTCTTTGAATTAAGGACAAAGGCACGCCGCCTGGTGCGTGAACATCATGTAAGATGTATCATTATTGACTATTTACAGTTGATGAATGCCAGCGGAATGAACTTTGGTAGCCGCGAACAGGAGGTGAGTATGATTTCCCGCTCGCTAAAAGGGCTTGCCAAAGAGCTGAACATCCCGATTATCGCGCTTTCGCAGCTAAACCGTGGTGTAGAGAGCCGTCAGGGAGAAGGAAAACGCCCGCAGCTGGCCGACCTTCGTGAATCCGGAGCCATTGAGCAGGATGCCGATATGGTTTGCTTCATACACCGTCCGGAATACTATAAAATCACAGAAGATGAGAGGGGAAACTCGCTGATAGGGATGGCCGAAATTATTATCGCCAAGCATCGTAACGGAGCAACCGGAGATGTGCGTCTACGCTTCAAAGGCGAATACGCCAAGTTCATCAATGTGGATGAAGACATCCCTGTACGCGAATTTGCATCGTCTATCGGCGCGGAAGCAGACCATGCACAACCCATTCCGCCTGCCGGACCCGATTTTCTGGCTCAAACCAACAACGATTATCCCTTCTGATAAATCTATATGTATAAAGGTGAGATCATTTCGCTCGGTGTAGCCGTTTCCTGGACGATTACAGCCCTTTTCTTCGAGTTTGCAGGTAAGCGCATGGGCTCGCTCAGTTTGAACATTATACGGCTTGGAATGGCCTTTCTGATGCTAGGTATCACCTTGTTGATCTTTACCGGTCAGTTTATCCCCTGGGATGCGGGCTATGAAGCCTGGTTTTGGTTGGCAGTATCAGGTTTTATCGGGTATGTATTAGGCGATTACTGCTTGTTCAGTTCCTACATACTGATCGGCTCCCGCTTCGGACAGCTCTTTATGACTTTATCGCCTCCTTCCGCCGCCCTGGCAGGTATGTTTATCCTGGGAGAGCGCATGAATGCACATGCCATCGCCGGTATGTTCGTCACGATGTTCGGAATTGGCCTCTCCATCATCGGACGAAGCAGTAAAGAATCAAAAAAATTACAATTCAACCTCCCGCTGAAAGGTATCCTTTTCGGCATAGGGGCAGGTGTAGGGCAAGGTGTAGGACTTGTATTCAGCAAATTAGGGATGGAGTACTATATGCAAACCATAGACACCAGCAACGCAACAGCCGTATTCATGGTACCTTTCGCTTCCACACAAATCAGAGCGATAGTAGGGCTACTGGGCTTTCTTATTATCATACTCTGGTCCGGAAAAGGAGCCGCATTTATCAAAGCCTTCAGAGACAATAAAGCTATGGGAGCCGCAACAGTAGGCACATTCTTCGGCCCCTTCATAGGTGTTTCCTTTTCGCTAATGGCCGTTCAGTATACCGAAGCAGGCATTGCCTCCACACTCATGGCCCTGACTCCCATACTCATCCTCATACCATCTTATTTCTTCTTCAAACAAAAAGTAACCCCCAAAGAAACCCTCGGCGCCATCATCAGCGTAATAGGCGTATCCTTGTTCTTCCTATAAAAATTCAGACGCAAGCAATTAAAAATAGGTTGTTACCTAAAAATAATAGCTCACGTCTGAATTCACAATGGCTCGTTAGCCATTTTCAATGTTCAATTACCACTTTGTGAGTGTCACATTGCGGAACTGGATGTCTTTTCCTTCGCTTTGGAGGCCGATATGGCCGGATTTTACTTTGTTGTTTCCGGTGTTTTGATATACGCCGTTGATGTAGACGGTTATCGTTCCGTTTTTTACGAAAATATTAGCCTCATTCCATTCGCCAACGGGTTTCTCGCTCGATGGATTCGCTTTCTTTACTACAGGGAAGGCAGGACGTGCTTCGCCCGGACGTTGCAGAAATTCTACCAGATCAGATCCGCCCAGACAGACAAAATCCCCGGCATTTCCAGCAGCCAGCTGACATTCGATACCATTGGGGAATGGATTTTTCACATCTTCGATCAACAGGAAAATCCCACTATTGGTAGCTTCCTGAGGCCAACGCCATTCTACATGTAGCTTAAAGTTATCGTATTTTTCCTTCGTGTACATATAGCCAAACGGGTTTCCGGCAATATGGATCATACCATCTTTTACCGAATAGACCTGATCGGCAGGCACTGCATTCTTATCTACAATAAAATCCCAATTAGAGAGGTTTTTCCCATTAAACAGTTTAATTACCTGTTGAGCATTCGATTCACTGGTAACACAAAACAGAGCGCCACAGATAAGCGCCAGTAAAAGCATACTTTTCTTCATGATCATTTTCAGTTATATTGAACTTATTAAGTATATTAGATTTACTAAGTCTATTAAGTCACTCCATCAAGTTACGATAACGTACGCGTTTGGGCTCTTCATATCCCGATTGCTTCTTCTTATATTCTTCATACTCTGAATAGGAACCTTCATAATATACCACATTAGAATTGCCTTCAAAAGACAGGATATGTGTACAGATACGGTCGAGGAACCAACGGTCGTGCGAGATAACGACAGCGCAACCGGCAAAGTTTTCCAAACCTTCTTCCAGTGCACGTAAGGTGTTCACGTCTATATCGTTGGTAGGTTCGTCTAAGAGCAACACATTGGCTTCTGCCTTCAAGGTAAGCGCCAGATGGAGTCTGTTACGTTCACCACCGGACAATACGCCGCAAAGTTTTTCCTGATCGCCTCCGGAGAAGTTAAACTTAGACAGGTAAGCACGCGAATTGATCTCTTTTCCTCCCACGCGGATGAACTCCTGACCACCGGAAATAACCTGGTAGACCGTCTTATTCGGGTCGATATCTTTATGTGTCTGGTCTGCATATCCCAAAGCCACTGTTTCACCCACTTCAAACGTTCCTTTATCAATGCTTTCCATTCCCATAATCATCTTGAAAAGCGTTGTTTTTCCAGCACCATTCGGCCCGATAACGCCTACAATACCGTTAGGAGGAAGCATAAAGTTCAGATCATCAAACAGTAGTTTGTCACCAAAAGCCTTAGCTACCTGCTGCGCTTCGATCACCTTATTACCCAGGCGAGGGCCATTCGGGATAAAGAGTTCCAGCTTGGCTTCCCGTTCTTTCTGGTCTTCATTCAGCAATCGTTCATACGAATTCAGACGGGCTTTACCTTTGGCCTGGCGAGCCTTAGGAGCCATATTGATCCATTCCAACTCGCGCTCCAACGTCTTCCGGCGCTTGCTGACTTGTTTTTCCTCCTGAGCCATCCGCTTAGTCTTCTGATCCAGCCAAGATGAGTAGTTACCTTTCCAGGGGATGCCTTCGCCACGATCCAGCTCCAGAATCCAGCCGGCTACATGGTCCAGGAAGTAGCGGTCGTGCGTAATACAGATCACGGTTCCCTCATACTGCTGCAAATGCTGTTCCAGCCAGTCGATAGACTCGGCGTCCAGGTGGTTGGTAGGCTCATCTAGCAACAATACATCTGGCTTCTGGAGTAATAAACGACACAGAGCAATCCGCCTGCGTTCGCCACCGGAAAGGGTATCCACCAGCTGATCTTCCGGAGGGCAACGGAGGGCATCCATCGCGCGCTCCAGGCGGCTGTCTATATTCCAGGCGTCGGCAGCATCTATCTGATCCTGTAATTCAGCCTGACGGGTGATTAATTTATCCATTTTGTCCGGATCGTCCAATACTTCCGGATCAGCAAACTTTTCATTTACTTCTTCAAACTCTTTCAGCAAGTCTACAATACCCTGTACACCTTCCTGTACAATCTCTTTAACCGTCTTACCTGCTTCCAGTTGCGGATCCTGTTCCAGGTAACCGACTGAATATCCGGGAGAGAATACCACTTCACCCTGATATTCCTTCTCAATACCGGCTATAATCTTCAGCAAAGTAGATTTACCGGAGCCATTCAAACCGATAATACCGATTTTCGCTCCATAAAAGAAAGAAAGATAAATGTTTTTAAGAACTTGTTTTTGAGGTGGATAGATTTTATTTACACCCACCATTGAGAAAATAATCTTTTTGTCGTCTGCCATAGTTTTATATAATTCAATATTATTTCGTCAGCTATTTTTCATTTGCAGACAAAGATAACCAAAATAACAAGTAGTAGGAGAGAGGCCTGGTGTTTGTATATAAAAAATTGACTTTAGAGTGCTTAAAAATATGTTTTAAAACACCTATTTGTTAAACATGGTTAATAAAGAAGATTTTATCGTCGAAAGATTATGCTGTATAACATAAAGTGCTTATATTTGCAATGTGTTTTTCATGGTATTAGATTTAAGGTTAACAATGAAGATTGGTTGTCGCGATGACAACCTTTTCTTTTTTATATACTTATCTTTGTACCCAGTTTAAATCTAGAATGAATAATGAAACGAATTTTTTGCCCAAAATGTGATAATCAGCTGTCTTTTGATGAAACCAAGTATCCGGAAGGAAAAGTATTGGCTTTTGTTTGCCCACAATGCACACATCAGTTTAAAATCCGCCTGGGAAGGAAGATTGTGCGCTCTAAATCCGGTGAAGAGAAGGAAGTAAAAGAGCCTGATTTTACATATGGCTTTATACGTGTAATAGAAAATAACTTCGGATTTAAGCAGGATCTGCCTCTTGTATTGGGAGATAACGTTATCGGACGCAGAAATAAAGATACCGATGGGGTAGACATCCCCATCATTACCAGCGACCCCAGTATGGGCCGCAAACACTGCATAATAAACGTAAAACAAAAATCAGAAGACGAGATAATCTATACCTTACGCGACTATCCAAGCCTGACCGGCACATTCCTCAAAAACGTATGCCTTGGCAAAAACGAACAAGTCCGCTTAGACAACGATGACATCATAACCATCGGTGCCACCACATTTATATTGAAAGCCAAAGACTCAGAATAGGAGGTATATAAATCCCTGTTACAGTCGTAAATTTGCTTTCTTATATTTTCTATTAAACATAATCGTAATTATAAAAATCAACGGTCGTTTTGCGAGACAAGCCTGATTAAACCGTTATTTTAGTCCAATCGGAAAAAAGTTTCACCGTGGTGAGAATTTTTTCTCACCCGCATGAGAACTTTTTCTCAACGGCATGAGATTTTTTTCTCATCCAGATGAAACTTTTAGTTTTTTGAATAAAAAAAAGCCCGTATAGAACTTCACAGTTACATACGGACCAAACAAATAACAAACTCTACTTATATGAAAAAACAAATACTACTACTTACTTTATATATGATAAAAAAGAATTTTCTTTTTATATTTTATCCCTCTTTTTATCATATAACAGTAGAATGAGTAAATTGGTTTAATATTTATCCTAAATAAATGTTAATTCTTACCTGTTTGTATCATGAATGTAAAACAAGCAAAGGAGTATCTGTATGAAACAGCATTTTACGGGCAATACCGGGATTGAACATCCGGGCAAGAATATTCCGTCGATGCGTTGTAAGAGCGATCAAATCTATCTGTTTATCACGTACAAACTTCTCTATAGACAATAGAAGATCGCCATCGTCTAACACAGTATAAGCAATGTCTGCTTTGGGGTATTGTTTTGCAAAATAATCTTTTATACCCGACAAACGGATTTCATTCCATTCGTCTTTACTGGTCGATATATTAAACAGATGTATCTTAATATCAAAGCCTTTCATCAGATCCATGAATGTATCAAAGGCCACCAGATCGCGTTGGTTGAAAGAAGTGGCAAAAGCTATTTGCTTAGCCTTCCGAAGGTCTTCAAACGGTACATTTTCAGGAATAGCCAGTACCGGAACCTTGTTTATTTCTATGATTTCGCCAGTTACACTTCCTATCAAATCCATATCCTTCTGGTTCTTCCCACGCGTACCCATGACTATCAGCGTAGGATGATACTCTTTGCTATAGGATAAGATTTCTTCTTCGGGCAATCCTTCGCGTAAGGTGTAATCGTACTTTACCTCAGGAAGTTCGCCTGACTTCATTTTGCGATTGATCATCGTGCAGATATTCTCCATGTCTGTTTTCACACGTTTGAGTATATTTTGCACTGAATCTTCCTCATTTACCTGATAGGCTAATGTATCGCCAAAAGGGATTGCCGTAGGGAAATACGGACTGAAATAGGCATGCAGAATCATCACCTCCGCCCCTATCTTATGTGCATAATTAATACCAAAATCACAGGCTTTCATCGAATAGTCCGAAAAATCTATGGGTATTAACACTTTCTTTTCACGGTTTGAGGTAATCTCTTCATGTGTTTCTTCAAGCCATTTGCTGTCTTCAATAATACGCAGGGCATGAGGCAAATCGCTTTCTTTAATCCTCACTCTGACACCTGCCGATACCACCGGCTGAATCTGATTGACATTATGAATATACACTTCTATTCCTTCTGTTTCGAGGATTGTCTTCAGTATTTGCGCTTTTTCAAACGTGTGAATAGCTAATGTGACAAGCTTTTCTTCTTTGTTTTCCATATGCATATATCTTATTGGTATATTTAATAAAACAATTGAAATATAGGGAAAGTTGATGAAATAAAAAAATCCCAAAGCTTATCTTCTTTTATGCTTCGGGATTTTTTATAAACTTCTGAATTTCTTTAAGCTTCGGGCGCAGTTGGTATACGACTTTCATCAAGTATTTCCAACGCACGCTCTAATATTGAAGTATCATTTAAAACTACCAAACCACCATCAGGTCCCGGTTCAATATGTACTCCACAACTCTTGCCTTCTCTAAAATTCTGTCCGCCGAAATAATTACGAACGGTTTCAACTGACACTCCCAACTCGTCGGCAATACGGTGGGAGGTACCATCAGGCAAGCTGTCTTTGATTCTGCGTAATTCGTTAAATGTGATCGTTTTTGTCATGGCTCCAATATTTTGAAGGTTAATACTAAATGTTAATTATATAATGCCACTAACTTAGTGATTATATGCAAGAGGAGCAAATAAAATGCCGGAATTTAACATGCTTTACGGCATGAAACAAAGTGAAATTATCGTAAAAAAGCAGTTAGCGACACATTAAACAATAATAGATTCAAAACTGTAAATAGAATGCCAAAAACGATAAGCAGTTTTTGAGGTTTAGAGTAGAGTAATTGAGGGGGCTTCTCCCCTGCCCCATCCACAATGCGGGCTCTAGCAAACAGGTATAATTTATACACAAGAAAACCAAATAATAAGCCTGCAAGCATACCAGGTATAATGTCCGAAATGAAATGTACTCCCAAATATACACGCGAATAAGCGGTTAATCCGGCCCATAGAAACATAGCCCAGGAAAAAATAGTATAACGGAAAAGCAGGGATATAAATATCGCAAAACCAAAAGCATTGGCCGCATGGCTGGAAATAAAGCCATAACGACCTCCCCTATAGCCAAATACGACGTCTACCTGATTCATAAAATCCGGGTGATGCGTGGGGCGGAAACGGGTAAACAAGGGTTTACAGATAGAGGAAGCAAACTGATCACACAAGGTGATTACCAAAGCAATAGCCAGCAAGATAAGTAAGGATTCGCGCCAGTTTTTTTTGTAGATAAGGATAACAAGGATTAGAACCGCCAACGGCAGCCAGACAACCTTTCCCGTATACAGCCACATAAAGCGGTCGAAGAAAGGCGAGTCGCTGCCATTAAGCATAAAGAACATCTCACGTTCATAGTGTAAAATATCTTCTAGCATTATCAGATAATTTCAATGTCTTTTCCTGGCATCCAACCTACGTTTCCATCTTCCAGTTCTATTTCGTTCCAAGCTCCTAAGGAGCTTTTAACAAAGACCTTTGTGCCTTCGTGAAGGATAAACAAGTCTGTACCACTGGCATCCGGCGAACTTTTTACAGTTACCGTAGGAGAAAACACAATAGCAGATGTTCGGTTTACTATTTCACTTTTTTGATTTTTGGCAAATATATTAGCAAAAATTACAACTAGCAAGCATACAATTCCCAGGTAAAAGCCTACTTTCTTCATCCGTATCCATCGGGAGAAGAAGAACAACAACAGGCTGAAGATAAACAACAGAAAGCTCACTATGCCCAGTATAGCCCAGGAATTAGCACTTCCCATGTTCTGGATATTATCATACCATCTAACCAGAAAGAACTCGCCCAGCGGCTCTATTTTGTCAACCGTACGCATCCGTGCCATTTGCAGATTAAAACGAATGTCTGCATCCCCCGGATCAAGCAGTAAAGCTCTTTCATAGTTAAGAATAGCCGAGGCTACTCCCCCATCTTTATAATAAGCATTACCCAGGTTGTAATAGATTTCAGCCGAAGCGCCATTATCTTTCAGAATTTCTTCATATAATTCGATGGCTTTAGCATAATTCTCCTGAGCATAAGCCGTTTCTGCTTCTTTGATCATAGTATCCTGAGCATAGACATTCCATGCCAGAGCTTGTATAAACAAAAAGCAAACGATTCTCTTTATATATAGACTTGTCTTCATTATTCTTACTTTTTAATCGTATTTTCCATTTCTCCAATGGCATCAACCGTCAATTCGTACAGCTTATCCATAGCATCAGAGGCCTGAGAGGGTGCATAACGAGCAAACTCACACGTATTTAAGATGTCCATAAATTCGTTAATCAAGGTCTCTCCCACTCCATATTTTGTCAGTTCAACCTCTACATTGTCTTTCGTTAGATTAGACTGTGGAATATTCAGTTTATCACTCAGATATCCCCATAGTGCGCGAAGCACCTCGTCGTAAAATTCTTCTTTTTTGTTCTCTTTGAGTAGCTTTCCTGCGTTTTTCAGCCGGCGGACAGCCATTTTATTCGCTTTCTTGGTGCGAACCAAAGCGATGTTGGCATTTTCTTTTACCTGCTTACGATAGATAAAGAAAAAGACAATAAAGAGCAATGCCGGAATCAAATAACACAGATAGTACATGAATGAACCGAAGAAAATCTCATCATTCGATACAAAATTGACTCCTTTAACCTTCAGATAACGAATATCTTGTCCTAAATATTTTACACTTTCCCGGTTATTGAAGTTGGAAACAACAGGGCCTCCTCCCTCTCCTCCTTCACCTTTTTCAACATGCAGCTTATAGGCTTCGGTAGAGGTTGTTTTATAAGTACCCGATTTAACATCAAAATAGGAAAAGTGAACGGCCGGGATCTCGAAATCGCCTGCATAGCGTGGAATAGCCATGTATTCAATCGTTTTCGTACCTGTCACCCCGGCGGTAGTAGTACGGGTGTTATTTTTTTCTACTTTAGGATCATAAATGTCAAAATCGTTCGGGAAAACCACCTCCGGATTCTTGATCAGGCGTATATTCCCGGTTCCTGAAATAGCAACTTTTATAGTAACAGCTTCATTCGCTTTTACGTTATTGGAATTAATGGTAGATGTCATCTTAAAATCACCTACCGCATTGGCGTAGGAAGCCGGTTTTCCACTAGGAAGTGGCTTTACATCAATGGTAACCGGAGTAGTTGTTAATGTTTTATTTACATCCCGATAGCTATCGAAGAAATCGTCGAAAATACTCCGTACAGGTTGTTGGGTACGGACCCGTACCCGTACATCAAACTTCCCGGCATCAATCGTTAACTTACCCGAACGTTGGGGGTATAAAACCGTTTGCCTTAATATGACGGCATAATAGTTCGTACCTTTGTAGTTTTCCATCGTCCACTGCTTATTTTCCGGCAGTTCTATCTCTTGCGCCAGAAAGCCTTCAAATTCCGGAAATTTCACATCCGAAAGCCCTACTTGCGGGTCTCTGGAATACAACTTGAATGTAACAAGAAAACCCTCTTGCTCATACACATTCCGCTTGGAAGCATTGATTGTAAAAAAGATATCTTTATCACTGACTCCGGAAGATGCAGAAGCAGCATTGCTTTGAGCCGCATCATCAGTCTTATCAGGAGGAAGTACCTTTATAACCAAGGCATTGGATGTATAATTGGAGTTATTGACCTTGATCGTAGCCGGGGCAATATTGAATGTTCCTTCGTTCTTGGCCAACAATACATAGGTATAGGTAACAGTCGTTTCACTGGCACTCTTTCCATTTACCCAGCTTGAGCTATATGATTTAGATTGAGAAGGGCCAAAAAGGACTTCAAAGTCAGGCATTTCCTGTACCCGTAGATCTTTTCCTTCCGCATTTACCGTAAAAGTTAGTTGAAATTGCTGTCCCATAACGACAGCATTAGGAGCAGAAGCCTTAAAAACAACATCATTTGCCGCTTCTGCCGTTAATCCGATTAATAAGGGTAAAAAGAATAAGAAAAATAATTTCCTCATTATATTGTCATTTTTTAAATTTCATACTACCACTCTTTATCCGTTCTGCGCCGCTGTTGCTGTTCAGCTTGGGCTTTCTTTACTTTTTCCTGAGTGTCTTTTTCGTCTTGTAGAAAAGCATCCAATATTTGCTGAGCATTATCCTGGCTCATCTGTTCATTCTGTTGCTGTTCCTCCTGCGTTTTGTCTTCTTTCTGATCATCTTGTTGCTGTTGCTGCTGGTCTTGTTGATCCTGGTTCTGATCTTGATCCTGCTGATCATCTTTGTTTTGTTGATCCTGGTCCTGATCTTGATTTTGCTGATCATCCAACAGTTTTTGCGCCAAGGCTAAGTTATAGCGGGTTTCATCATCTTTCGGGTTCAAACGAAGGGATTGCTTATAGGCTTCAACGCTCTTGGCATATTCTTTATTTTTCATGCCAATATTACCCAAGTTATGGAATACCTGTGACAGGCGTCCCGCATTTCTCTGATCATCCTGCAAGAGCTTCTCTGCCTGGCCTGCAATCAACTGGTACTGCTCGGCTGCTTCGGGAAATTTCTCTTGCTTATAAAGTGCATCGCCCAGGTTGAATGTTCCCTCTATAGAACGCGGATTCACCTCCAGGCCTTTCCGATAGGCAATTTCTGCCTCCGTATATTTTTCCTGATTATATAGCTTATTTCCTTCACGCACATTCTTTCGTTCCGCTTTTTGTGCAAAAATCGAACCTGTGCAAACAACTAACAAAAAGGAAAATAACTTTACTTTCCTGAATATCCTGTTCTTACGATCCAATGTAAGGAACTCAATAATCAACAGGAATAAGGCAATCCAGGCTAGTGTCTGAAACTGTTCATCATACTCTGAATAGATCTTACTATCCAACTCTGTCTTATTCATCTTGTCTATTTCATTTTGTAAAGCTTTCAAGGCTGAATTGGTATTATCGGCACGAACATACATACCTTGTCCGGCTGCCGCTATTTCCTGGCACATTTGCTCATTCAGCTTGGTTACAACCACATTACCCTCTTTATCTTTCATGAAATTATTATTGCCTCCGATAGGGATTGGCGCACCGTTTGGCTGTCCCATTCCAACAATATTCACACGTATCCCCTTTTCTGCTGCCTTAGTAGCTGCTCCTATTGCATCATCCTCATGGTTCTCACCATCTGTTATCAGAATGATCGTTTTTTCCGAAGATTCATTCGGAGTGAAAGAGCGGACAGCCAGATTAATAGCTGCACCAATGGCTGTTCCCTGCGTGGAAACCATGCTTGGATTGATAGAAGAAAGGAATATTTTAGCCGAAATATAGTCGGAAGTGATAGGTAACTGAGTAAAAGCATCACCCGCAAAGACAATCAATCCCACCTTATCATTTGAAAATCCGTCTGTTAAACGGGATAACATCTGTTTGGCTTTCTCCAAACGATTGGGTGCCACATCTTCTGCAAGCATGGAATTGGAAACGTCCAGACAGACCATTATTTCTACTCCCTGCCGCTTAACTGTCTCCAGTTTTGAGCCAAACTGAGGACCCGCAATAACAAATATAACTACTGATATAGCAGCAAATAATAACCAAAATTTCCAATGTTGGCGCTTAGGTGATACCTCGGGCATCAGTTCGGCCAACAGTTCCGGATTACCATATTTCTTAATCGCTCTCCGCTTACTCAGGTTAGAATATACATAGAATATAATCAATACCGGAAGTATGAAAAGCAAATACAAATAATCAGGGTTTGCAAAACGAAACATAAGCCTCTATTTATTTTACGGAATATTTCTCAACAATGTATTTCTCAATAATATCTCAACAAGTAATAAGGCAAAGATCAATAATGCCCAGTTCTTATATTCTTCCTGCTTTTTGCTGAACTCCTGTACACTGATCTTTGTCTTTTCCATTTGATCGATTTCAGCATAGATTCCCTTCAGGCTGGCATTATCCGTAGCACGGAAATATTGGCCGCCGGTTAAGGAAGCGATCTGTTTCAAAGTAGGTTCGTCAATATCTACTTTTACATTCTGATACTGAACGCCGAATGCTGTTTGGAAAGGATAAGGAGCTTCTCCTCTTGTTCCAACTCCAATGGTATATACGCGAACTCCGAATGTTTTGGCTATCTCTGCTGCCGTTACCGGAGCGATTTCACCCATATTGTTAGAACCGTCCGTCAGTAGGATAATCACCTTTGATTTGGCTTGGCTGTCCTTAATACGGCTCACGGCATTGGCCAGTCCTAAACCAATAGCCGTACCATCGTCTATCATACCGCTCTGTATATCTTTAAAAAGGTTCAACAGCACTGTATGGTCTGTCGTTAACGGACATTGCGTAAAACTCTCACCGGAAAAGACTACCAATCCTATATTATCATTCGGTCTTCCATTTATAAATGAAGATGCTACATCCTTGGCTGCTTCAAGCCGATTGGGCTTCAGGTCTTGTGCAAGCATACTACCTGAAATATCCATCACAAGCATAATATCAATCCCTTCTGTGGATGAATTCTGCCAGCTATTCGTAGACTGCGGGCGAGCCAATACTACAATAATCAGCGCAATAGCAATCATTCGCAAAACAAACGGAACATGCCTTAAGTAAACTCGGAATGAATTCGTTCCCGGTGCATCAAATGCTTGTGACGAAGATACCTGCAAACTGGCCTGACTTTTCCGCAATTTCCATATATACCATCCTATTAATGGGATAAGTAATACTAATAAGTACAAATATGTTGGATTTGCAAATACCATTTCTTATTCTTTAGTTGTAAGTGAATCGTTCGTATTATCAGTTTCTGCAACTTTATCAGTTTCCGGCGGAGCAATCACTGCCTGCTTTGTCTGATTAACAAACAGATAAGCATTCATCATGCTCAAATCATTCTCGTCCGGAAGCGGAGACCATTTGGCAAATTTTACGAAATCAGACAAATTGAGTATTTGTTTCAGGTTTTTGTACACCGAATCAGCCTCACTTTCTTTTCGTATAATGTCCAGAATTTCACCAGAGGTCATCTCCATCGCATTAATATCAAAACGCTCTACAATATAGCGGCGTAATGTATCAGTTATCAAGGTATAATACTCTTTATTACGTCCCTGCTGCCACAGTTTCTGCTGTTTAATCTGATCCAGATCCTTGATTGCCTGTTCATGTGGCGGAAGCTTGGGTTCTTCCTTTTTGAATGGTAAAACAGGTTTCTTATTTCTCAGACGTTGAACAATATAGCCTATTACGCATATCAGAAAAAGAGTCGTTAAGATTCCAAATATCCATGGATAATAATCCGCCAATACAAAAGGCGGTTTCCATACGTGTTTAATATCATAAAACTCTTCCGGATTATCAACATCTACAGGTATCGTAGATACTTTCAGGGCTACCTGATTCGATAAAACAGTATCCGGACCATCAATTACGCGCAAAGGAGGCAAAAGATACAAAGCCGAATCAAAAGAAGTGATTAATATATCCTGCTTTATCAGCAAACGATTATTTTCAATGATAGAAGAATCAGGCTTCGAGAGGTTCAACACTTCAACCCCCCGCATCAATGTATCTCCCGGAATGATGAGTTGCACGTTCTTGTCTTTATCAGTTGTTACTGTTAAATGCAAAAGCGTTTGTTCTCCTATCAAAATAGCTGCAGAATCAAGTTTTACATCTATCAGTGTTCTTTGTGCAAACACATTATTGCCAACGAATAAGCATTGAATAAATATAAGAAACAAAATACTTTGCTTAAATATCTTCATTTGCATTTCTTAATTGCGTTTTTGAAACAGGGCTATTAATGATTTCACATAATCATCTTCCGTACGAATAGAAACGGAATCCACTCGACATTTTTTAAATGATTCACTCATTTCGTGCTGCCGTTTTATCCACCAATCTTTATAGGTCTCACGAACTTTTGAAGATGAACTATCTATCCAACGTTCTCCTCCGGTCTCCGCATCCTTAATCTTTATCAGGCCGACAGACGGTAATTCGGTTTCCCTTTTGTCGTATACCTGTATAGCAACCACATCGTGTTTGCGGTTTGCAATAGTTAGGGCATCTTTAAAGTTGCCTTTATCGATGAAATCGGAGATTAGGAAGGCTGTACAACGTTTCTTTATAACATTCGTCAGATATTTTAGTACCTGGCTGATGTCGGTTTTGGAATCATCCGGTTTGAAATCTAATAGCTCACGTATGATATACAGGATATGTTTTTTTCCTTTTTGAGGAGGTATGAACTTTTCTATCTTATTGGAAAAGAATATCACTCCGATTTTATCATTATTCTGGATAGCAGAAAAGGCCAGTGTGGCAGCTATTTCTGTCATAATATCCTTTTTCATTACGTTTACAGAACCGAAATCCCTGCTACCGGAAACGTCAATCATCAGCATAACCGTTAATTCACGTTCTTCTTCAAATACCTTTACGTACGGACGAACATAACGGGCTGTAACATTCCAATCGATGTCACGGATATCATCGCCAAACTGATATTCACGTACTTCACTGAAAGCCATTCCGCGCCCTTTAAAGGCCGAATGATATTGTCCTGCAAATATGTTGCGAGACAAACCACGCGTTTTTATCTCAATCTGGCGAACCTTCTTTAATAGTTCACTCGTTTCCATAATTAAGGTACTTCTACCTTGTTCAATATTTCACTAATTACCTCTTCAGATGTCAGATTGTTGGCTTCAGCCTCATAACTAAGACCAATACGATGACGCATAACATCATGGCAAACAGCACGAATGTCTTCCGGAATCACATATCCTCTCCGTTTAATAAAAGCATACGCTCTGGCAGCCAATGCCAGGTTAATAGATGCACGGGGAGATGCTCCGAAGGAAATCATATTTGCCAGATCCGGCATTCCGTGTTCTTGCGGATAGCGAGTAGCAAAAACGATATCCACAATGTAGCGTTCTATTTTTTCATCCAGGTATACATCCCGTACTACCTTTCTGGCCTCTATAATTTCTTGTTTGGAAAGAACCGGTTTAATAACAGGTTTCTCTCCGCTGATATTTTGACGGATAATCAGCTTTTCTTCTTCCTTTTTAGGATAACCTATCACTACTTTCAGCATAAAACGGTCTACCTGTGCTTCCGGCAACGGGTAAGTCCCCTCCTGCTCTATCGGGTTTTGAGTAGCCATTACCAGGAAAGGTTCAGGTAACTTATAGGTTTCTTCACTGATTGTAACTTGTCGCTCCTGCATAGCTTCCAATAAAGCACTTTGCACTTTAGCCGGAGCACGGTTTATTTCATCCGCCAATACAAAGTTTGCAAATACGGGTCCATGTTTTACCAGAAACTCTTCTTTTTTCTGGCTATAGATCATTGTACCAATTACGTCCGCAGGAAGTAAATCCGGCGTAAATTGAATACGACTATACTTAGCATCTATTAACGAAGCCAATGTTTTTATGGCTAACGTCTTTGCCAAACCAGGAACCCCTTCTAACAAAATGTGCCCGTCTGAAAGCAAACCAATTAATAATGATTCTACTAAATGTTTTTGACCAACGATTACCTGATCCATACCTACAGTAATCATGTTCACAAACGAACTCTTGCTTTCTATTCGTTCGTTCAACTCACGAATATCCACTGTCTGACTCATAGATTTACCAAATTATTTTATGTTTATAATCTTGCTGTTCTTTTTCGATGCACAAAATTATAAATGTTAAATTCGTATACTTAACTTTTGCCGTTAAATAATACTAAGCTATTTTGTTTATATCTGTATATTAATAAAAATTAGGGTATTGCTGCTGATTACGATACGGATCATTATACTGATACGGATCGTTGTACTGATATTGATTATAATTATTGCTCGGATAATTTCTTAATATCTGAGTTTGTAACACACCTGCTTTTCGTCTTGATTCCGGATTATTTGCGTCAATACCATATACACTTTTTGCCGGGATTACCAGATCAAGTCCTACAGGAATACTGTTCGGATTATTGATTTTTGATTTATTGTGTTCGTAGATATACACCCAAAACAGTTTATCTCCATAATATTCAAGAGCCAGCAGATTCAGCCTGTCACCTCGTTTTGTGCGAACATTTGCCAATACAGTATTAGTAGAGGATGTTCCGGGCGTTGTACTTGCAGAAGAATCATCTGTCAGCGAATCGTCTTCAATTCCCCATTCATCTTCTAAATCTCCCATATCCGAATCATCTGGGGGTAATGCAAATCCGTTACGTGTATCTTCTGTGTTATCTTTTGGATCCTGAGTTGTAGTTGTCGTACTAATCGTATTGCCACCTTTAAATAATACATCTCTATTGATAAACAACACACTACCTAGTGCTATAATCAATATGATAACCAATACTAATAGTAAAACAACCAATGTATTATTACTATTACTTGAAGTATACACTTTTTCCCTTTCTCTATCTCTGTCTCTTTCCCTATCTCTTCTGGAATAAGAATCTCTTTCTCTTCTTCCTTCGTTATAATCATTATTCATATCGTTATTATTTATGAGGTTTACTTGTTTTAAATTTTCATCTTCCTGTTCATCTATAGTTTCCTCCGGTGTTTCTTCATATAGCGGAACATCTTCTTCTTTAATCTGTTCTTCGGCTATATATTTAGGCTCTACCAGATTTACGACAGGTTCTGCCAGCGGCTGTTTTTCAATTATAAACTCCTCTATTTCTTCCTTTATTTCTTCCTTTATTTTTTCCTCTTTTTCTTCAATATCTTCAATTACTTCCTCTTTTATATCTTCTTTCATATCCTCAATAGCAGGTAAGATGTCTTCTTTTACGACTTCTTCCTCTTTTGATACTATTTCTTGATGAAAGTCATTAGCTACAATACCGGCAACTTTTGTTTCTTCCGGTAATTGTTCCTCTTGATGAAGTGTAACCTTTTCTACAACCTCCTCTACTTCTTCTACAGTTTCTTCTTTTTCGACTTCTATATCATCTGTATCTTCAATTTCTACGTCATCTTCTTCTTTTTCTTTCTCCTCTAAAGCGCTTTCAAAAGAAGTAAAATCTGCGTCATCGTTCAATTCTATAGACTCAAAAAATGAAAAAGGTTTGTTTACGGTCTCACGCATTTCTTTCTCCGGAGTAAATGTTAATTTGAAGTGTTCCGGAATCAGAATGCGTTCTTTGGTATTTACATCGATACTTTCTCTTTTATCTACCTGGATAATTTTAAATGTTCCAATGCCTTTGATTTGCATAAGCCTGTCTTCAAAGACATTATCTTTAACAACGGTAATAAATTCCTTCAGAAAATTCTCTACACTTTCAAAATCTTTACCAGTTCTTTCTGCTAAAATACCGGCTAATTCTCTTGTTGATAAACGGTCATTCATTGCTTCCTAATTCTTTAAGTTTCGTTTTAACCGTAACTCCCGGTTTAAAAACAGGTACTAATTTGGGAGGGACGAGGTATCTTTTCCCATTAGCAGGATTTACCGATATACGCTCCCCTTTCTTTCTTGCCTCAAACTGTCCGAATTCTTCAAAATAGACAATATCCCCATCTACCAAGTGAGAACTAATAGTTGAACTAAGTTCCGACAACATATCCGAAACCTCAGTAGAAGTCCATTTTAATCGGGAAGCTAGTTCTTTTACTAATTCCTTGTTTTTCATATTTATTGATCATTTTTCGGATTACACAGCGATATTAGTTATTTTTTTGTAAATGAGCAAATATGTTTGCACTTTTTTATGATTTCATCGTTGTGCCGTACAAATCAAAAATATCGGTTTTATCAATTTTCACCGAATAAAACGAGCCAATTTTTAGTGGTTTTTCTTTCGGAATAAGTACTTCCTGATCAACCTCGGGTGAATCGAACTCTGTACGTCCGATATAATACTCATCCTCTTCCTTATCTATAACTACTTTATAGGTATTTCCTACCTTTTGCGCATTTATTTCTGCGGCAATATTCTCCTGGATACGCATGATATAATCCAAACGCTCTTGCTTTACCTCCGCCGGTATTTCGTCTTTATAATGGCTATAAGAATAGGTTCCTTGTTCATGGCTATAGGCAAAAGCGCCCATCCGTTCAAAACGTACTTTTTTGACAAAATCCACCAATTCTTCGAAGTCCTGATCTGTTTCTCCCGGATGCCCTACCATCAATGTTGTACGCAAACATATACCCGGTACTTCTTCACGCAAACGCTCCAAAAGTTGATATGTTTCATCTTTTGTTATATTGCGACGCATTAATTTCAGCATACGGTCACTTATATGCTGCAAGGCTATATCCAGATAGTTGCAAACATTTTCCCGCTCACGCATAACCCTAAGCAAATCGTAGGGGAAACGAGCCGGATAAGCATAATGCAAGCGGAGCCATTCTACCCCTTTTATGTCCGAAAGACGTTCTATAAGCTGTGGAAGTGCTAATTGCTTGTATTTATCCAGGCCATAATAGGTTAAATCCTGTGCTATTACCTGAAATTCTTTCACACCCTGAGCGGCAAGTATGCGTACTTCCTCCTCTATATCCTCTATGGGGCGAGACTGATAGCGTCCGGTCATAATCGGAATGGAGCAATAAGAGCAAGTCCGATTGCAACCTTCCGCGATTTTCAGATAGGCATAATGAGAGGGAGTGGTTAGGATACGGTCGGTAGCTAATTCTTGGTGATACGTTTTCCCCAGGTCTGTTAATAGCTCTTTCCAGTTGAACTTTCCATAGAATTTATCTACTTCCGGCAATTCGGTTTTCAGTTCTTTCAGAAAGCGCTCCGAAAGGCATCCCATCACATATAGTTGAGCTATTTTCCCTTTCTTTTTCGCTTCTCCCAGTTCCAGAATCATATTGATTGATTCTTCCTGTGCATCTCCTATAAAACCACAAGTATTTACTACGACGATCTCACCGGTAACCTTTTCCGGATCATGTTTCACTGTATAGCCATTGGCTGCAAACTGGCGCATAAGCTGCTCCGAATCAACCAAATTCTTAGAACAACCCAGCGTTATTATATCTACTTTATTTTTCTTCATTTTATTCACTAAAGAGTGAATCCACAAATTCTTTCTTATTAAACAACTGAAGATCTTCTATTCCTTCTCCTAAACCTATATATTTAACAGGGATACGGAAATGATCGGAAATGCCGATTACGACCCCTCCTTTGGCTGTTCCGTCAAGCTTTGTAATGGCCAAGGCATTTACCTCTGTTGCAGCTGTAAATTGCTTCGCTTGTTCAAAAGCATTCTGCCCGGTTGATCCGTCCAATATCAGCAATATCTCATGTGGAGCATCGGGTACTACTTTTTTCATTACGTTCTTGATTTTAGTCAACTCATTCATCAGGTTGACCTTATTGTGCAAACGTCCGGCTGTATCAATGATCACAACATCGGCGTTATTTGACTTGGCGGAACTTAAGGTATCAAATGCTACCGAAGCAGGATCAGAACCCATTTTCTGTTTTACCACCGGCACACCTACACGTTCTCCCCAGATAACCAACTGCTCAACGGCTGCGGCACGGAATGTATCGGCAGCACCTAAGTAAACGCTTTTACCTGCTTTCTTGAATTGATATGCCAGTTTTCCGATGGTGGTAGTCTTTCCTACCCCATTCACCCCTACTACCATGATTACATAAGGCTTCACATTGTCTGGCAACACAAATCCTTCGGCATCATCGGAGTTGTTTTCAGTCAGCAAACCGGCTATTTCATCCCGCAAAAGAGATGTCAACTCTTGCGTATTGACATACTTATCCTTAGATACTCGCTTTTCTATCCTCGAAATAATCTTGAGTGTAGTATCCACTCCTACATCCGAAGTAATAAGTACCTCTTCCAGGTTATCCAACACATCGTCATCTACCTTGCTTTTTCCGGCAACAGCACGTGTCAGTTTGGAAAATACGCTTTCCTTCGTTTTGGACAATCCTTTATCTAATGTCTCTTTCTTATCTTTACTGAAAAAACTAAAAATTCCCATCTTTTTTCAATTAAAATTTCATGAATTTCTTTGCTTGTAGTCTTCGTATCCGAACATTTTATATATAACCAGTTCATCCTTATTATTTATAAGGGCTATAGAAGGGTGAGGTATACCGTTAAACATGTTTGTTTTCACGATTGTATAATGAATCATATCTTCAAAAATAAGCCTGTCTCCTATCTGCAAGGGCTCATCAAAAGACCAATCGCCCATAAAGTCGCCACTCAGGCAACTGTTCCCTCCAATGCGATAGGTAGGTTTCCCTATTATAGCATCCGTTGCGTTACGAATAGCCGGTTTATAAGGCATTTCCAGGCAATCAGGCATATGACAGGTAAAAGAAGCATCTATTATAGCCGTCTTTATACCATGATTTTCCACAATATCAACAACCGTTGTAAGCAAGAAGCCCGTCTGCCAGGCAAAAGCACTTCCCGGTTCCAGGATTATCTTCAACGAAGGATATTTGGCATTAAAACGCTTCAATAAAGCTATAAGATGATCCGTATCATAGTCTTTACGCGTCATTAAATGCCCGCCACCCATATTCAGCCACTTTAGGGATGGCAGAAAGCATCCGAAACGCTCTTCAACCACTTCCAGCATCTTCTCCAGATCATACGAAGAAGACTCGCAAAGCGCATGAAAATGAAGTCCTTCTACTCCCTCCGGAAGTCGCTCTCCCAGCAAATCACGGACAATGCCCATACGTGATCCCGGAGCTGTCGGATTATATAAGTCTGTATCTACCACCGAATATTCGGGATTGATGCGCAAACCACAGGAAACACGATTTCCATCCGCCTTTACCATCGGATAAAAACGCTCAAACTGAGAAAGCGAATTAAAGGTAATATGACTGCTATACTTCAATATCAAAGGAAAATCTTCTTCCGTATAGGCAGGAGAATACGTATGCGCCAGACTCCCCATCTCCTCATACGCCAACTGAGCCTCATATTTGGAACTCGCCGTAGAATAAGGAATATACTCATGAATAATAGGAAACGATTTCCACATCGCAAAAGCCTTAAAAGCCAGGATAATATCAACTCCCGCCTCTTCTTTCACATGCTTAATCAGCTCCAGATTCCTTCTGAGCAACTTCTCCTCCATCACATAACAAGGCGATGGTATTTTATTATAATCAATCATTTAACCTTCTAAATTACCTTAAATTAAAGAGGCACAAAGGTAATAATATTATCCGGTAATTATAGGTTAGCATCCGAATAATCGGACTACTAACATATCGTTTTCAAAACAGCTGATGAGAACTGCCATTATGAACCCTATACAATTGAACCACATCCCCAATAGCTACATCATTCGTAACACCAGACCCTTCTATATTAAGTTCATTAAGTCCATTAAGTTTATTAGTTTCATTAAACCCCTCCACCACTACAACCAGCATCCCATCATAGAACTCCGTGCCGGCAATCTCGCCATCTAAGGGGAAGACACCATGAAGCCTATGATCATCGCTTAGTTCGACATAGTGCATTCGGTATAATTGGCGCCAGAAAATATAATGTGCGGCAATCCTTCTCATTGGGGGTATTATGGGATAAGATTGGAGGGTACGGAGTCCGCTTTAAGCGTATTCATCGTATCAGCCGGAAGTTGTATAGCCGGAGAATCATAATTATACTTCATCAGGTTCAGGCTGTCTACAAACACCTTATAATAGTTGGTTTCCGAATTATCAAGCCGGATATAGCCATATACCCTGCGGATCTGTTTGGTTGGCAATCCCCTAAGGATTAGCTCGCTATATCCTTCTTTCAATATCTTATCCCTGATAAACAAAGTGGTATCCGTCTGGTCGATGGCCAAACGTAATTCGGGAGTATGTTTCATATCCTCGGTCAGTCCCCATACGCGCATACCTAAAACAAATACACTACCCGAAGTATAGGGCCTTTCCGGTTTAATATCAAAGGTAACCCCATTAAACAAGGCCTGCGGATATAGCGTTAAATAGTCTCGTCTGGGCCAGATATTAACAGAGTCTTTGTTTGAACTGGGGGCAGCACTGGCCTGTACGTCTCCCAAATTACGGATACGGGTATTTATTTCGGCCAGAGCTAAATCCATCACTTGCATATAGATATCCATATTCTTGCCATACCAGACAAGCGAGCTGTCATATTTGGCTTCTTCTATCTTATGCTTACGGAAAACGGATTGATATAGAGCTGCCTTATGAGTGCTATCAGGGTATGTGCGGGGATCCGCATTAATCATACCTTCAGCCAGATATATATCTATCATGACATCTTTCATTTCCTTCTCGGATAAGACGTCTTTAGGCACCTTGCTGCATGAAATAGCCAGCAAGGTTACGATAAAAGCAATACTGTATCTATACAGCGTTTTCTGCATTCTCTTTTTCTTTCTTGTCTTCTTTTTTTGCAAGGCTTTGTGACAAGGTATGCCGGAAAAAAATAAATAAAACAAACACACCTACACAAATAGCGGAATCAGCTAAATTAAATATAGGCCGGAAAAAGATAAAATCTTTCCCACCCCAGATGGGAAGCCACTCCGGAAGAACGGTCTCTATCAACGGGAAATAGAACATATCTACTACTTTGCCATGCAGCCAGCTAGCATATCCTCCTCCTTCGGGCATAAAGTGTGCAACCTGCCCAAAACTATGATCGAAAACAACACCATAAAATACTGAATCTATGATATTTCCGATAGCTCCGGCAAAGATCAGCGCTACACAGGCTATATAACCAAAGTTGAAATTCTTCTTTATTATATCATACAGGTAATAACCAATAAAGCCAACGGCTATAATGCGAAAGATTGACAAAAACAGTTTGCCAAATATCTCTATACCGAAAGCCATTCCAGGGTTTTCAGTAAAATAGATGTAGAACCAAGGGGTTATTTCTATACTCTCATGCAACTGCATATGAGTTTTCACCCATATTTTCAATGCTTGATCAAGAACGAGGAGCAGCATGATAACCAATACTGCTCCCCAACCTTTGGAAAATTTCATTTATTTAGCGCCTCCTTGTTTTGCTTCAATACTCAATGTAGCATGAGGAACAGCACGTAACCTCTCTTTAGGAATCAGTTTACCTGTTTCGCGGCAAACACCATACGTCTTATTTTCGATACGGATCAGTGCAGCCTGCAGGTTTTGTATAAACTTCATCTGGCGCTGAGCCAAACGTCCTGCTTCTTCTTTTGAAAGCGTAGCGGCTCCTTCTTCCAGTACCTTAAACGTAGGAGAAGTGTCGGATACATCATTTCCGTCAGAATTAGTTACTCCAGACCTCAACAACTCGTAATCCTTTCTGGCCATTTCCAGCTTTTCCATTATAATGGCGCGGAACTCCTCGAGTTCAGCATCCGAATATTTAGTCTTTTCTGCCATAATTCTACTTTTTTGTTCTTAATTGATTAAGGTTTATTATTCCAAATATATGTATTAATATTCATATTTTACATACGATGGCATCTGTATTTTAAACATTATACTTTATCTATACGGATAGACAACGTAAAATCGTCAAAATCAAGCATCACTGCATCACTTAAAATATCAACGGTTTTCAAGGAAACGGCCAACACCTGGTTCTTGATATAATCATTATAATCCTGCACCGTATCATCCATTTCCGAAGAAGACAGAATATGTATCTTTATCTTGTCTGTGATATCCAAACCGTTGCTCTTGCGCAGGTTCTGAATACGGTTTACCAGTTCGCGAGCCAGTCCTTCTTTCTTCAGTTCTTCGGTTATCGTAATATCCAAGGCTACTGTCAGGCTACCCTCATTGGCAACCAGCCAGCCTGGGATATCTTCCGATATTATTTCTACATCGGCCAATTCTACAACAGCCTCCTGTCCTTCTACATGACAGGTAAAGGTTCCTGCCGATTCAAAGGCCAGAATATCCTCCTGGTTCATGTTCTGAATAGCAACAGCCAGTTGTTTCATGATCTTACCGTAACGCGGACCCAGTTTCTTGAAATCCGGTTTTACCTTCTTCACCAATATACCGGCAGAGTTGTCTACAAACTTCATATCCTTTACATTCACCTCATTCAGGATCAAGGCTTTTACAGCCTCCAAGGCTTCCTGTTGATGGGCATCCATAACCGGTACCATGATGGTTTGAAGCGGCTGACGTACCTTGATATTTACCTTACGACGAAGTGCCAATACCATAGACGAAACATCCTGAGCCATCTTCATACGCTCTTCCAACGCCTGGTCTATCAAAGATTCGTCATACACCGGGAAGTCGGACAAATGGACAGATTCTGCTTTCTCACGTCCGGTAACAGCGATCAAGTCACAGAAGAGCTTATCTCCATAGAACGGTGAAATCGGCGACATTAGCTTAGCTATCGTTTCCAGACAGGTATAGAGTGTCTGATAGGCCGACAACTTATCGGTAGTCATGCCCCCACCCCAGAAACGGCGACGGTTCAAACGTACATACCAGTTACTCAGGTTGTCGTTTACAAACTCGGAGATGGCGCGTCCTGCACGGGTTGGCTCATAGTTCTCTAACTGGGTATCCACTTCCTTTATCAGGGAGTTGAGCAGTGAAAGAATCCAGCGGTCTATTTCCGGCCGTTCGTTGTATGGCACATCTGCTTCCGAATAGTCAAATCCATCTACATTGGCGTACAAAGCAAAGAACGAATAGGTATTATAAAGTGTTCCGAAGAACTTACGACGTACTTCGTCCAGTCCTTCCGGGTCAAATTTCAGGTTATCCCAGGGAGAAGCATTGGTTATCATATACCAGCGCAAGGGATCCGAACCATATTGCTCGATTGTTGCAAAAGGATCGATACCATTGCCTAAACGCTTAGACATCTTGTTACCGTTCTTATCCAACACCAAACCATTGGATATAACTGTTTTGAACGAAATACTATCAAATACCATCGTTGATATGGCATGCAGCGTAAAGAACCATCCGCGTGTCTGGTCTACTCCTTCGGCAATAAAGTCTGCCGGGAATACAATCCCTTTATCCAACAGGTCTTTGTTCTCAAACGGATAATGGATCTGGGCATAAGGCATGGCGCCCGAATCGAACCAAACGTCTATCAAGTCCGTTTCACGCTTCATAGGCTTACCGCTTGCTGACACCAACACTACATCGTCTACAAACGGACGGTGCAGGTCTATCTTATCATAGTTTGTCTGTGTATATTCGCCTACCTTGAAGTCTTTAAACGGATTCTGTTCCATAACTCCCGCCTTTATAGACTTCTCTATCTCATTGTATAACTCTTCAACGGAACCGATACAGATTTCTTCGTCTCCGTCTTCCGTACGCCAGATGGGTAAAGGAGTACCCCAGAAACGGCTACGGCTCAGGTTCCAGTCTTGCAGGTTTTCCAGCCACTTGCCAAAACGTCCGGAACCGGTACTCTGCGGCTTCCAGTTGATCGTGTTATTCAACTCTATCAGGCGATCGCGATGTGCTGTTGTGCGGATAAACCAGCTATCCAGCGGGTAATACAATACCGGCTTGTCTGTACGCCAGCAATGCGGGTAATTGTGTACGTGTTTTTCGATGCGGAACACCCGGTTCTGCACTTTCAACATCATACAAAGGCCTACATCCAGGGTTTCGTCGCTATCCGACAAACTGGGATCGTATTGGTTCTTAACAAAACGTCCGGCAAACGGATCATAGTCTGCCGCATTCATATATTTCTGCACAAACTCCGGATCCAGGTCTTCCAGCAGATAATACTTACCTGTCAGATCCACCATCGGACGTTTGTTACCTTCTTTATCTATCAGCATCAACGGAGGTACACCGTTTGCTTTTGCCACCCTATCGTCATCCGCACCAAAGGTAGGAGCAATATGTACGATACCCGTACCGTCTTCCGTAGTTACGAAATCGCCCGTTATTACACGGAAAGCACCTTCTCCCGGATTTACCCAGGGGATCAGTTGCTCGTATTTGATACCTGCCAGGTCAGCGCCTTTCCACTCTCCTACTACTTCATAGGGTACCAACTTGTCGCCCTGCTTGTAATCACTCAGCGCCAGTTCTGCCGCCTTCGGATTAAAATAAGCCGCTACCAGATCTTTAGCCAGAACAACCGTTACAGGAACCCCAGTATAAGGATTAAATGTACGAACAACTACATACGTGATATTCGGACCTACACAAAGCGCTGTATTGGAAGGCAAGGTCCAGGGAGTAGTTGTCCATGCCAGGAAGAATGGATCGCCATGAACCGTCATTTCAGGCTTGGGAGTCAATATCTTGAACTGAGCCGTACAGGTAGTATCTTTTACATCCCGGTAAGTACCCGGTTGATTCAACTCATGTGTGCTCAAACCCGTACCGGCAGCAGGCGAATAAGGCTGTATGGTATATCCTTTATACAGTAAACCTTTCTTATACAACTCTTTTAACAAGTACCAAAGCGTCTCGATATAACGATTATCGTAGGTAATATACGGATGCTCCATATCTACCCAATAACCCATTTTATCGGTCAGGTCTTCCCACTCTTTTGTATATTTCATCACTGCCTTCCGGCAAGCTGCATTATATTCTGCAACAGAAATCTTTTTGCCGATATCTTCCTTGGTAATACCCAATTCCTTTTCTACACCTAATTCAACGGGCAAACCATGTGTATCCCAACCTGCCTTACGATTTACCAAATAACCTTTCATGGTTTTGTAACGGCAGAAAATATCCTTAATCGAACGGGCAATGACATGGTGAATGCCAGGCATACCATTAGCGGAAGGAGGTCCTTCGTAAAATACGAATGACGGAGCACCTTCGCGTATTTCAAGACTCTTGCGGAAGAAGTCCCCTTCTTGCCACTTTTTCAACATCTCTTTATTGATGTCCGATAAGTTAAACTTAGAATACTCAGCGAATTTCTTGTTCATACGATATTTCTTAACGTTTAACGTTTAACAATTAACGATTAACAACTTATTACTAATCGTTAATCGTTAACCATTAATCGTTATTTAAAAATTGCCACAAAGGTAACGCTTTTCTAAATACCTTACAAACGCCTTTAATCATTATTTTACAAGGAGGAGAGCTTGCAACAAAGACGCCCATATTTCCTGAAAAACATTGCTTACTTTTGGTTGCCGACATATGTCAGCAATTCTGCCGATAATTATCAACAGGCTTGCCCACAATTGTCGGCAGGCTTGCCCATAATTATCGGCAAACAAAAACAAGCAAATAAAAATCAGGCATTATTCGGTTTAAAATCAGGACAGAACGCTTCTTTTTCATTGTTTTTTCGTTGACTAAAAATAAATGTTTTATTTTACCGTTTTTTAAAGTACAGAAAACAGTTAATACGCATACTCTACAGCTTATGCCGCATATCCCGATTCATGTACTGAACGAACGAGCAGAAATCGGCTTGGAAATAAAGCATTTCTCGGAGGTTAAAGCATCCAGAAGTGAAATAGAAGGTTTTCCTGTTCACAGGGACGATCATTATGTATTTCTATTGATAGAGAGCGGGATAGGCTCTATGGATGTGGATTTTAAGCAGGTTACCCTTACAGGGCGGGACCTTTACTTTGTTACTCCCGGGCAGATTCATCACAATATCAAGGCGAGAAATTCGGTTGGCTGGTTGGTGTTGGTAGACCCCTCGTTGATACCGAAAGAGTATTCCGAAGTATTCAACAACAACCTGTTACAGCAAAAACCATGTCCGCTGGGTGAAGCTCAATTCCTCCAATGCCAGGAGATTGTACACCTGCTTAACAAGCAATATACAAGCGATCCGGAGGCTGTTTTTTACAAACAACTCACCTATGCGCTGCTGGATGTGTTTTTATGCGCTACGGCACGTGCCTATGTGTCGGCCAATACGGAATCGGCCAATAATATGTTGCGAACGACACAGATAACCAAAGAGTTCCGCAAGCTATTACAAGAGAACTACCTGTCACAGAAAAGCCCGTCGTACTACGCATCCCGGCTAAACATATCCGAAGCCTACCTGAACGAAGCTATAAAAAAGACCATCGGCTTTACGGTTACCTATTGGATACAGCAGCAGATTGTGCTTGAAGCCAAGCGTCTGTTGTGTTTTAGCAAGCTAAATGTCAAAGAAATAGCCCATGCACTGGGGTATGACGATCATACGTATTTTTCCAAGCTATTCAAGCAGTCTACCCAGACGACTCCCCTTGCTTTCCGGGATAGTTACCTGAAATAAAGCAATCATTACCCGTTTTTATCTCTTTTCCGGTATTCCGCATCCCGGTATTTTTGCTCTATCATTCACTATCAATCAATTATGAAGATGAAGCAACAGCATATTTTCTTTGTATCCTGCTTATTTTTATTACCGTTTGCATTATTCGCTCAACAATCTGTTCAAAATATTCGTGGTACGGTGCATGATGCCGCCTCCGGTACTCCCCTGGCATATGCTACGGTTGCCCTGAAGAATACGGCCTTGCCCACAGGAGCTATAACCGATAGCCTGGGGCATTTCATCTTTAAAGATATACCTGTGGGGCGCTACGATATAGAGGTGTCTTATATGGGCTACAACCCGGTAATTATCCCCGAAATACTGCTTACCTCCGCCAAGGAAGCGGTGTTGGACATCTCTTTACAGGAAAACCTTACTAAGCTGGGGGAAGTGGTGGTGAGACCTACGGTTAATAAGTCGCAGCCTATGAACAAGATGGCACTGTCGAGCGCACGTATGCTAAGCGTGGAAGAGGCCAGCCGTTTTGCCGGAGGCTTTGACGACCCGGCTCGCCTGGCGGCAACATTTGCAGGTGTGAATACCAATCTGGGCGACAACGGAATCGTAGTGCGCGGCAATGCTCCCAAATTCCTGCAATGGAGGCTGGAAGACGTGGAAATACCCAATCCCAACCATTTTGCCGAGGTAGCCGGTTTTGGCGGAGGGGGCTTAACGGCATTAAGCAGCCAGGTATTAGGCAATTCCGACTTCTTCACAGGCGCTTTCCCGGCCGAATACGGCAATGCCCTGTCCGGAGTATTCGATCTTAAACTACGCACCGGAAACAACGAGCGTATGGAAAACACGGCGCAAATAGGAACCATCGGTATCGACCTGGCCTCTGAAGGCCCTTTGAAGAAAGGGGGACAAGCCTCTTACTTGTTTAATTACCGCTATTCTGACCTGGGTTTGGTATCAGACTTCGGCATGAAGTATCAGGACTTATCATTCAAGCTGAACTTCCCCACCAAGCGAGCCGGAACGTTCTCGGTCTGGGGCATGGGATGGCTTGACCATTTCAAAGAGGATGCCGAAATGAATAAAGAAAAGTGGGAATATACCGACGACAGGGAACGTTTCGACACTAAAATCTACTCGGGAGCAATGGGTGCCGCCCACCGCATTTCGCTCGGCAACAGCGCGTACTGGAAAACCACATTGGCAGCAACCGCCAACCGGATCGATACCCATACCGAGCAAATGGACGACCAACTACAGCTACAACCAAGCCATATCATAAAAAAGACAAACTGGAACTTCGTACTCTCTTCGTATATCAATAAACGATTCGGAGCCAAACACACCAACCGCACGGGAATAAACGTTACCGGATTGAAGTATGATATGTTGCTGAAAAACGCCGATCCGGTTTCCACACCTCTGCAAACCATCTCCGATGAAGACGGGGCAAGCGCCCTGCTCTCAGCCTATACGAACTCGTCCTTTAACCTATCAGACAAATGGACATTCAATGTCGGCTTGCACGGGCAGTACTTCGCATTAAACCAACATTATAGTATAGAGCCTCGCGCCGGAGTACGCTATAACGCCTCAAGCGATCAATCCGTAAGCCTGTCGTATGGATTACATAGCCGGATGGAGCTACTGAACTACTATTTCACGCGTAATGAAACAGGAGAACTCATCAACAAAGACCTGGATTTTACCCGGGCGCATCATCTGGTGCTATCATACGACTGGAATATTGGCAATAACTACCATTTGCGTGTAGAACCATACGTTCAGTTCCTGTACGACGTACCTGTCATTCCCGACAGTTCATTCTCATTTCTCAACCTAAAAGACAAATGGTTTGTACGTGAAAAGCTGGAAAACACAGGAAAAGGCTTCAACTATGGCATCGACCTGACGTTTGAGAAATTCATGTCGCAAGGCTATTACTATATGCTCACAGGCTCCTTATTCAACGCGCGCTACAAAGGGGGCGACCATATCTGGCGCGACACTCGGTATAACCGTAATTTCCTGGTCAACTTCCTGATCGGTAAAGAATGGATGGTAGGCCGCAGCAAACAGAATATGTTTAGCGCCAATATCAATGTAGCAAGCCAAGGAGGCGAACGATACTCACCTGTAGACGAGCAAGCCACACAAGTCCGCCCCGACAAAGAAGTGCAATACGACGAATCCAAAGCATTCAGCAAGCAATTACCGGTAGCCTTCATAGCCCATTTCACAATAAGCTACAAAATAAACCGCAAACGCATAGCCCACGAATTTGCCATAAAAATGCTCAACGCCACCTTCTACGAAGAATACATGGGCCACAGCTACAACTTCAAAACACACAAAATAGACAAAGTATACGAAGGAATCAATGTCCCGAATATCAGCTATAAGATAGGGTTTTGATGGAAAGCCTCACTCCTCTTATTGTCAATATGCAGTATATTATACACAATGCAAACTTCCTCACACGCCCACAAAATCTTCGACCTCCTATCCACCAAAGAAGGCCAGCAAATCATAGAAGAAAGCGGGTATATTCCTATTTAATTAGAGTCAAGCTTTGGTTTAAAGTCCGGCATCTCACAATAAAATTTATCCAAATCTATCCAATTATTTAATCAACTGTTCCGCATCGCTTTTATCAATATACAGCGTTTGGGAGGGGAAGGCGAAGCTGAGGCCGGCTTTGTTGAAGGAGCTTAGGATTTCCATGTTTACGTCGGAGGTAACTTTTTGTATGCCTGCGCTTTTCTTTATAAAATAGATGAAAGTGAGTACCATGGCTGAGTCGCCGAACTCGGAGAAGAAAACGACCTGGTTTTCATTCCTTACTCCTTCTATTTTAGATGGGATACCCTTCAGGATAGACATGGCTTCCTGCATCTTTTCGGGAGTGGTATCGTAGGTGAGTCCCAGTTTCATAACGACCCGGCGGAAAGGCTCTTCCGAGGATATGTTGATGACTGAGGCATCGGCTACTTTATAGTTGGGAAGGGTGATGGTACGGCCATCGTAATCCCTTATCTTTGTGCTGCGTACGCCTATATCTGTGACTGTGCCTTCATAGCTGTCGATCCGCACAACATCACCTATGGTAAACGGTTTGTCTGCCAGTATAGTAAAGGCTCCGAATACATTCTTCACCGTATCTTGAGCTGCCAGGGCAAAGGCAATACCTCCAATACCCAAAGTACCCAATAAAGCGCTGATATTTACGCCTATATTGCTCAGAGCCATGACAAGGCCGACAATCCAGACCAATACCAGCAATGTACGTTTAACTATCGGAAGCATCCTGTGCCGCTGGGCATCGTAGGAGTCGCCCACCCAATAGACGTCTATCAAGCCGTTTACAAAGCGTGCAAACAGCCAGGTAACATTCAATGTTACCAATATTCGGTACGAATGATCTATTACATTTTGTAGCTTTTCAGGCGTTACCAAATGATGGATCGCAATCCACAAACCCAGCAACATAATACCAAACAGTAAAGGAGGCACTACGGAGTCGTAAATCACGTCGTCTATCTTGTTTTGTGTCTTCTCCGTTAAGGGTTTAAATACTTTTCGAGCGATGAAGGCCATAAGCTTCATCAGGATATAAGCACCTAAAACAATGAGTATGGAAATACCCCAGTGTTCGAGCGTATTTCCCCAAATTTCTTTTTCTAATATCTCTAACATACTATGATATATTTTAATTATTGACTGAATTATCCACGAAGATAAATATATTAATATAAACTGTTAACGGGCTATTTTGTTCAAGTATTATTACCTTTGTGGCTATAAGTAGAATAACTGACAAATGAAAAATTACGGATTTGTAAAGGCAGCAGCAGCAGTTCCGCACGTATCAGTAGCGGATTGTTCATACAATATCAAACAGATTGAAGGATTGATGCGCAAAGCAGCGGAAAAAGGGGTGCAAATCATAAGCTTTCCCGAGCTATGCATTACCTCCTATACCTGCCTCGACCTGTTTCATAAGCAAACGTTGCTGGAAGCGGCCGAAGAAGCCCTCCACAAGCTGGTGCAAGATACTGCAGAGCTGGATATATTCACGGTTGTAGGGCTTCCGCTTGTAACGGGGAACTGCCTGATTAATGCTGCCGTAGCCTTCCAAAGCGGTAACATACTGGGAGTTGTACCCAAAACATATCTGCCCAACTATAAAGAGTATCAGGAGAAACGATGGTTTACCTCTGCCTTTGATTTGCTGGATAATGCAATCACATTGAAGGGCAAGAGCTATCCCCTCTCGAACAATCTATTGTTTACCGATGGGAAAGTAACGATCGGTATCGAGATATGTGAAGACCTCTGGGTGCCTGTTCCTCCCAGCTCTTTGTTGGCAATGGCGGGAGCCAATATCATCCTGAACCCTTCTGCCAGCAACGAACTGATTGGTAAACATCGCTATCGCCGTTCGTTGGTCAGCCAGCAGTCCGCACGCTGTATCGCCGGATATGTGTACGCTATGGCAGGGTACGGAGAATCCACTACCGACTTGGTATTTGCCGGAGGCGGTATCATTGCCGAAAACGGCTCTATCCTAGAAGAATCGGAACGTTTCAGTATGGAAGAGCAATTAGTCATCAGCGAAATAGACATTGAAAACCTCCAGAACGACAGACAGGTAGACGGCAGCTTTATGCATGGAGCCGGACAACTACTTCCCAAAGACATACTCAAAATACCTGTAGCTTTGGCTAATGCAGAGTCTTTTGAGCTGACGCGAACAATCGATTCCCACCCCTTTGTACCCTCAGGCGAAGCTTTAAAAGAGCGCTGCGAAGAGATATTGAATATCCAGGTAGCCGGACTGGCCAAACGCGTATCACATATACATGCTAAAACAGCCATAATAGGCATTTCGGGAGGCCTAGACTCTACCTTGGCTCTCTTGGTAACAGTACTTACCTTCGACGCCTTAAAGATACCTCGCAAGCAGATACTGGGCATTACGATGCCGGGCTTCGGAACCACCAACCGAACCTATACCAATGCCATCAACCTGATGAAATCGCTGGGAATTACTTCGCGAGAGATATCAATTGTAAAGGCGACTGAGCAACACTTTAAGGATATAGGACACGATCCGTCCATACATGATGTGACCTATGAAAATTCACAGGCACGCGAGCGGACACAAATACTGATGGATATTGCCAATCAGGAAAACGGACTGGTAATCGGAACGGGCGACCTTTCCGAATTGGCGCTCGGCTGGGCAACCTACAACGGCGATCACATGTCCATGTACGGCGTAAACACCAGTATCCCCAAGACTTTAGTGCGTTATCTGGTAGAGTGGACGGCTCATAACAAGATGGACAAAGAATCCAAAGAAACCTTGCTGGATATTGCCGACACCCCCATCAGCCCGGAACTGATACCGGCAGACAAAGAGGGCAATATCACACAAAAAACGGAAGACCTGGTAGGCCCCTACGAACTGCACGATTTCTTCATCTACCACTACCTGCGGTTTGGCTCTACACCAGAAAAAATCCTATACCTGGCCCAGAAAGCTTTTGCCGGTAAATACGAGCAAGAAACAATCAAGAAGTGGCTAAACACCTTCTTCCGCCGCTTCTTTAGCCAACAATTCAAACGCAGCTGCCTGCCCGACGGCCCCAAAGTAGGCTCCGTAAGCCTCTCCCCTCGTGGCGACTGGCGCATGCCAAGCGATGCCTCTTCAAGCCATTGGCTTTAAGTCACTTCTCTTTTGGTTTGCGGTCAAAGAATGGGTTTTTGGAGCTAGCACTGATGGGGATGGCCATTACGCATTTGGCATCGCCTAAGTAGCCGAGGCGTTGGGCAGCTAGTCCGGCACTGAACATTACGCGGGTATCTACGCGCAGGTCGGCGGCTGTTGCACAGGCTGAACCTACAGCTATACCTACGTCTACTGTATTGATGGCACAAGGCACTTCTTCAGGCTTTGCTGCACAGGTGGCATAGCCGCAATGGGCACAGTTTAGGGCATGTGTCTGCTGCCTTGTTCCGATGATGATAATGGCTTCCGCACTTTGTATGTTTTCCGAGTCGCGTATCAGGAATTTAAGTCCGGTTTCCTCATGTATCCGGAGCATCTCTTCTGACAGGCGGTTGATGTCTTCATCCGTAACCATTGCCACTTCAATTATATCCATCCCTTTCCCTTTGGGAGCTGTACGAGCAGCTGTCATCATCTGCCGTGCAACCGTCAACAGATGTTCCTTACGGCTTTCTCTTTCGTTTAGTATCATAGCACTTTCAATATTCACATTTTACGTGAGCAAAGATAAAGAAAAAACGGACTTGTACCCATTTAGGTTTTTAGCCTCCTTATAAGAAGTTTACTCTATTAGCTAATTGAAGAAAATAATCATTCGACCAGATTTCCAATTCTTTAGGATTTTGCACGAATGGCAAAACATCACGCTTAACCATATTTATCTCTGTTGAAACAAGCCTGTCTTTCAGCATAGAAGTGAACATTTCTTTATCTATGTCCATACTGTTAAACTCTTTGCTTCTTTCTTGAAAATGTATGAAATCCAACGGTATATTATGCCGTACATACCATTCGAAATCATACCAATCCCGTCCTTTTACACGAGTTTTCCAGTTACGGAATAATAAAGCATGCATTTTTCCGGCATACAAATCAGGTAATGTAAAACATCGTGTCATAAAGGAAAACGGCATTAAAGATAATTTTTGTTCAGTTATGAATCCCAAAGGAGGGTCGATATCTACTTCTATCTTAATTTTAATGTCTTTATCCGTTTTAAATTTCACATCATACATAGCCGTATCATCCTTGAGGAATGCGGATTCTACTTTTGTTTCTTTCTTTTTCTCTTTCCGGGTAATGACAACATCACGGCCTGCTGCTTTGAATTCCTCAATGATTGAAGGAAAATAACTCTCCAAATCAAATTTCTCATCTTTTTCTATCAGTGAAAAATCCATGTCTTCACTAAATCGTGGTAACCCATGAAAAATCCTCAAACAAGTGCCACCATAGAATGCAGCTTTATCAAAGAATCCCCCACGATACAATCCTGCAAGCGTTATTTCCTGCATTACTTCATGTGTCACATTTCTTTTTTGCTCGTTGGTTTTTATATCATACCTCGCAAGCATCTGTTCGAATATATTATTCATGATTACAATAATTTTAGCAATAATTTTAATACTTCCTTTTTCTTTCCTGCCATTATGCAGTCTCTGATAATATCTCCGTTCATATTTTCTAAGGTAGACATTTCAAAACGCAAGTCATCTTCAAGGTATGTTATCAATGCTTTTACAGACTGGATCCGCAATCGTGGAGTAGCAGTAATCATATCGCATAATGCTTTTTCGGGCGAAGCAATTAAGAAGGTATATTTATTCTCTACAGTTTGTTGAGTTATACCTATAGGGTAATACGCTTCATCAACAGTTATATACTCAAAATTACCAACAGGATTTTCAAAGTTTTTGGAACGATTCGTTGTCATGGAGCGAACGGTATATACCTGCTCGGGGATTAATCCGTAATAACGCAAAGCAGTCTCCATAGATACATAAGACGGCCCATAGATGTGATTTGCTATCAACTCCATGGATAATAATTGCTTACTCACCTTTGGCGACACAACATACATTCCTCTTTTCAGGCGAATTATCTTACCCTCTTGTTCGAGATTTGCGATCTTGTTGCGAGGAGAAAGGTAATCGGAAAACAAGGAACGTAAAACTGCATAATCTATTGGAATTACACCTAACTGTTCAAGCTTCTCCATGTTTCATTGTTGTTACTTTGAAACAAATATAGCTATTTTTGCATAGATAGTTGAATAGAATAAGAATAAGTGCGCAAAATCATCTATTTTTTTCAAGAAAAAACGGACTAACAATCCTTATCCTCTATATCCAAATTAGTCATTTTTTCGGTAGCGGTGAAGGGATAGTCCGGGTATTCGTAGAGGCTGAAGTGACGCTCTGTTTTGCCTTCGCAATAGTTCCAGATAGAGGTGTATTCGTTCATGTCCTCTCCCATCTCTTTTAGCTGGCGAAGGTAGGCGGCTATGGACTTATTTTCTACGATGTATACCTGTCCCAGTTTGTTGATGATGGGGCTGTGTTTGCGGCTGGCATCATGATCGAACCTCAGGATTCGTTTTCCTTCTGCTGTGATACCTACTGTTACAAAGGTCATACTCTTTCCGATACCAGGAAGATTCAGTACACTCCGGTCGGTTCCGGCAAAGAGTAGCTTATGCTCTTTCAGGAAGCGGGACAGATACTTTCCCAAAGGGCGTTTGCTCTTGATTATGGTATCTAGTTCTCCTCGTATCTCCTTTGGAATCAAGCCGAAAACCTTCTCTTCTTTCTCTTCCTGCAACGAACGGCTGTTGGGGGTAAATATGGCATAATTCTCTCGGAAGCCTTTTACCGAGAAGGTGTAATAGCACACCACTCCTACCGAATTAAGCATCTGGCGCAACTTAGCCGTATGTCCGCGACGTGAGGCCGCCACATTATACACCAACTGATTGGTGATCGTCCAGCCGGCATCCTGTATCTTGCGGATAGCCTTTTCCGCTTCGGGAGTCACTTCCAGCGGCGATTGGAAATGCGTTTGAACATAGAACTGGGAAATGCCTATCAGCGAAGCTTTTTCTTTGAATTCGCGCAGCACTTCTACCAAGTCGTCTGTAATCCGCAAGGGGAGATACGCCAGTAGGCGGCTACCCAGGCGCACACGTTGCAATTCGGCGTATTTCTCGCCATCCGGACGAAATTCGTTCGCTTTCTTCTTTCGCAAAGCCATTTTATAAACGGCCTCTAATATCTTCCGCAGAGTAGCATTCTGGCTCATGAAGGCATCCCCGCCGGTAATCAGGATATCCCGCAATTGGGCATCATCCTCAAAGTATTGCATCAGGCGGCGGAGCTTCTTATCCCAGGTTTCCTTCGGCTTAAGTGCCTCGAAGTCGAAGTTCAGACGTTCACTCTGGAAGTCGTACATCCGCTGGCAGGAAGCACACAGGCCTCCGCAAGCCCTCCCCATGGAGTCGGGAATCAATATCGCTACTTCGGGATAGCGTCGATGGATATTATGCCCTTCCGGCACCAGCCATCCGGCAGCATTCGGCTCTCCGCCTACCACCACATCTTCTTTCTCCCAGGCTTTTATCTCTCCATACGTATCCACCAATTCGTCCGAATAAAGGATATAGGAGCGGATAGTAGCATCATCATAACCCTCTTTACCGGGATTAAGCAGTGAAAGATAATAAGGGGTGACAAAGAAAGGCATGCCTTTCTTCTTAGCTCTCATCAGCATTTTCAGGGTTTCTCCCGACAAGGAATTATCCAGGAAGTAATTCAACTCTGTAGGGCTTTTTATGGCCATAGACAGATGAAAACGGCTGGTATTCCACCATTCGCTCACCAATGCATACTTTTCTTCATACGTCAGCGCTTCATCAAAGTAGTATCTGGACGAAGCAGCATGTCTTCTTTCAATCCGTTTGATAAGCCCTTTAATGATCCTATCTTTGTTGGCCTGCCGTATCGCTATCACCTCTTCGTCCAGCCCCGTAGGCCAACGATTCATCTGCCGGCGTACCAGGTTCCGGTCCGGTTCAGCTACCACCGGATTATCCAACAATTTAAACTGATAATACAAGTCGATAAACAAATCAATGGAAACAGGCTCCATCGGGCGACAACTAAGGAATTGCCAGAAATAGGTAATCGTAGAAACAGGCATCTGCTCACCCGTCGACAGTTCATCAACCGTTGTATTGTCATAGTTGATCAATAACAAAATCCGTTTGATAACCTTATTCCTCCCGCTGTTTTCTGAGACAGGGTCTAACTTTGATGAGACATAAAAACGCAGAGCATCCTTAAAAAGCTCACTAGTTTCACTTTCTTTTGCCAGCGAAACAAGTTCCGGAAAGTTCTGTTCTATCTTTTTTCTTAAGCGGGTAAAATCACTAATTAACGAGTTTATTTTCAGCATCTGAAACAAATAGTTTTTGTTGATTAGAAACAATTATATTCACATATAATATGAGTGAGTCAACAAATATAACAAAAAAAACGGAAAAATCATAATCCAAGATACCGAAAAAGTCCGAGCGGACTTATAAATGGATAACCCCTTGCAAGCCGACAGGCGCAGCTCGGGCTTATCAAAACCCAAGTCCTTCGAACTTTCTAACACTATTGATTATCACATCGTTGCGAGTTCCACTTATTTTTATTAGGTGAAACTTTGAGTTTCACCTGATTTATACTCAAGTATCACTGCGATGATCTTTAAGTATTATCGCGGTGATCCTTTAAGATCTCTCGGGTGAAACTTTGAGTTTCACTAGTAAAGAATAAGTGGAACTACCTTCAAGCAACTAATCATTCGCCTAATAATGGACGTGGGATTTGAGGCAGTCCGACCCATTGAGCAATATCGTTGTAAGCTTTCCCTACTTTTTGAACTGTTTCTACCCTTTTCTTTATTTTTTCTGCCTTCTTATAGAGGTCGGATTCTTCATTCGTCAAATCATCAAGTACCCGTTTTACTTTATTTAATATTCCTTTTTTCTTAATCTGCTCCGGTGTCTTTAAATCTTCAGCAGATTCTAACGCGGCAACCACTTCTTCTACTTCTTCTGCTTCTTCCGCATAATCTTTGTATTTTAACGAGTCTGCTAAATCATTTAAAACTCCCTGTAAATTAATATTACAATCCTTAAAATTGAATGTATTACGCGTTATCAGATTCCCTTCCCCTCCGGTTATTACACTTTCTGCCGTGATATTGTAATTATGTATAGTTATATGAACCGGTATATATTGATTGGATATATAATCATATAAAGGTTGTTCATTGATATAGTGACTTAGTAATTGTTGATCACGTACCCATAGCGGGCTTTTTTTATCTATTTCTTGTGGGAATTCTTCGCCGCGTTCCACCCAATACTGCAATTCCGGTTTATCGCTTTTGTAGCTATTGAAGATATCATTTAGAGTGCTGCGAAGTTTATCTAAGTAGGCGGTTCTATTTGGCCCTTTCATCGATACTTGTATCATGCGGTCTTCTTCGCGTACTAAGGCGATTGTGCCTTTTTGGTCTTCTAATACTACACCGTAACGCCATACTTGATAGTTTCCTTTGCCTATTTTTTGTATGTCTTCGTTGTGACGTACAATAAAGCGTGAGATAGTATTTGGAGGTAGCGGTTGGTCGGCTTTGTAGCGGAGCATCAGGCTTTCGCCTACCGGGTAATCCGGTATGGAATCCGGGCGGTCTTCCTTCAATAAATGGGGGATAATCAGACAGCGTTCTCCGTTCGATCGATATTCATAGGCTAATTCGTATTTTTTCATTAGTTTAAAGATATCCTTGTGTTTATTTTCCGGATAACGCCCAGCATCTTCATCGGAAAAAACCTCTTTAAACTGTTGCAAAGAAATGGAATGTTTTTTTTGTTCATGCACCCAGTTAATTACTTTATAAACCCCATGGCTTATCCATTCGGGATTCAATACTAAGGTATCGAATTCTTCAATATCTTTATACCACAGGCAAACGCCTAAGGCATGTAGGTTTTGCAATAGTTCCGCCGAATTATCTACCCCATTTTCTTTGGCGATTTTTTCAAAATCTTCTTTCTTAATATTTTCTTTTCCGGTAGTGGCAAACAGTTCTTCCAATGCTGTTTTTACGTTATAGTAGTTTTCGGGGATAAGTTGGTTATTCCACGAAGGTTTGGTTCGGATATATTCGGCTACCCTTTCACGGAATATATTTAAATCATCTTTGTCTTTGTCGATGGAAAAGATATAAAAGCCCCTGTCTTTAAGGATAGGATATTTATCACGTAATGAATTAATGGGGATATCCGGTGTATGATTATCAAACTTATTAACCAAGATAATAGCTTCGGAATTTCCACCATAATTTTTCATGTGGTCGAGCCAATATTCGGGCTCTTCTTCTTTCCTGCCATTTAGTACAATAATATAAAGGCTTCGCTCAGACAAGAAAAACTGATGAGCGGCATGTGTTACGGTATGCCCAGCAAAGTCCCATATATGGATATTCATTTGTTCGTTCGGCAATTGCCATTCGGTTGTATCTACTCCCCGGGTACTTTCATGCCCTTCTGTCATAAATGCATCCGGGTCTTTTAGACGACGTGCCAGACAGGTTTTGCCAGCTCCTTTATCCCCTAAGATGATAATTCTGGCTTCATTTAGGTTTTTAGCACCTTTCGTTTCCATACCTTCCAGATACTTGGCAACAGCTGCTGCTCCCCTATTTCGAATTTCAACGGGTACATTTATGCGTCTTTCAAACGCTTCCAGATCTAATTCAAAACCGCTTTCGAATAAATTGGAATATAATTTGCCCCAATATTCACAACCTTCTTTTTTTAGTGCTTGCTGGAAGTTGCCCCATATTTTACCGTATATTTTTATATCTGTACTTCCACCCGTTTTTATATCTTGCAAGATTAATTGTTGGATATTGTTTTGTAATGATTTGCCATTAGCGGCTCTGGAGGTATAGGAGGCAACGATGCTAGCGGTGCTGACGGCGGTGTTGTTGTAGGAGGCGTAAGCAGCATTGGTGATGGCGCTGGCGGCATAGGTGGCACTGGTGGCGGTGGTAGTGGTGGTGGCAGCAGCAGTGTCAGCGATGTTAGCGGCAGCAGCTCCGGCAACGACACCAGCTCGGCCAGTACTTACATCTACCGCATAAAATACCGCATATAAATGTTTTTGTCTGTCCTTTGGTTTCCAAAAATCAAAATGTCCTTCACTTCCTAAAAAAGGAAGGGCACGTACAGCACATCGCCAAGCAAAATGGACAATTTCTTCTCTGTCTAATTTTTCTAATTCTTTTCTGACTTGTCTTTTGAATGCATCGTTATCCATCTTTAATGAATGTTAGGGTTTGTTGATTTGTATGAAATAATCAGTTTTGCAAAATAGTACTTTTCTATGGCTTTGAGGGAAGTGTCTTTATGTTTAACAGCAATTTCCCCTTTAAGAATGAGCAGGGGGTGTGTTGTCTTTGGAAGGCTTGCTTCGCTCGTCACACACCCCTAACCCCTCTCGAGAGGGGAATTTTCTAACTTCTAACTTCCAACTCCTAACTTCCGGCTTCTTTGAAGAGTTCGTAGGCTTGTTCGGGGGTTAGGTTATTGTGGACTACGGCGTGGACGGCTTGGATCATGGCGGCTGGGGAGGTGCTTTGGAAGACGTTGCGGCCCATGTCTACGCCTGAGGCGCCATCGTTTATGGCTTTGTAGCAGAGCTCCAGGGCTTCTTTTTCGGGGAGCTTCTTTCCGCCTGCTATCACTACGGGGACGGGACAGGCGGCGGCTACTTTCTCGAAGCCTTCGCAGTAGTAGGTTTTTACGATATTGGCTCCGTTTTCGGCGCAGATGCGCGAGGCCAGGCCGAAGTAGCGGGCATCCCGGGTCATTTGTTTGCCTACAGCCGTAACTCCCATCACCGGAATATTGTAGCGGCTTCCCATGTCTACTGCCTTGTAGAGGTTGGCTACCGTTTTGGCTTCAAATACAGGATCGCCAATGGAAAGCATCACTGCCATAGCCGATACGTTCATGCGAATGACGTCTTCAATGTCTATCAACACGTTGTCGTTCAGCTCTGTAAGGATGGTTGTCCCGGCATCGGAACGAAGACAAATCGGTTTGTTGGTGTTGGGCGGAATTACCGATTGCAGTATGCCGCGCGTACACATCAGGCAGTCGGCATATTCGATCAGCGGAATGATACTCAGGTCGATACGCTCCAAACCTGATGTAGGCCCCATGATGAAGCCATGATCGAAAGCTAGCATCACTGTTCGACCTGTTTTCGGATTGAAAATACGCGACAAGCGGTCTTTCATCCCCCAGGGAAGATTAGCTCCTCCCTTTACATGGTATTCTTGTTGGCCGGCAGCCATCCCTATCTCGAAATTGCTACCTTCTCTTAAATCATCTAAATCTGCCATAAAAATAAGTTTACCCCCCGCCCCCTAAAGGGGGGGGAAATGAATATTAATAATGCCCCCCCTTTAGGGGGTTGGGGGGTGCAAATGCACAAAAAATGCCGCTCCAGGAGGTGGCGCCGCTGTCTGCATGGCCGATGGAGCGTTCGCCGTAGTTGCGGGCGCGTCCGTAGTTGGCTTTCATGTGGACGGTTTGGGCTGCTCCTTCTGCCGCTGCTTTTGCTGCTGCTTGGAATAGTTCGCTGATATCGTCGGAGACTGAGGCCTGCATGGCTTCTACGGCCGGGATCAGGGCATCCATCATGGTTTTGTCGCCTTTGCGAGCCTGCGTTTGCTTCTCTACATTGGCCAAACCGCCGGAAAACATCGATTTCACCGCTCCGGCATCCAATTGGTTACCGGAGGCATGATCGCTCATTCCCAGGAAGAAAGCCCCCAATAAGGTACTGGTAGAGCCGCTTGTTTCAAGCATGATGCCAAAGCCCATATCGTTGAGCATGGAGTTGAACTCCGTGGCGCCTTCCGATGCTTTTACAGCAGCAGAAAAGGCTGTAACCATGGCTGTTCCATGATCTCCATCGCCCAGAATAGCATCCAGGCGGGAGTATTCGTCTTCATGCTCCCGGATATGCTCCAACGCCCGCTGAAGCATGGCTTTAAAGAGGTCTATTGTCAGGTATTTCATGCGTTATTTACCTATCGTTGTCCAGTACGGGGCATCCGCTTTCTTGTTGTTCAGATAATTGATATGATCTTCGTCGAGGATAGCCATTATCATCTGGAAACCAGCTTGTTCCTGCACTGTTAGGATTTCCTGTATACGGCTTGATACCACCTGCAATTCACGCGCTTCCAACTCCTGATAGGCTTTCCTGAAGATGATATTATGCTCCATCTGGGTGGTAGCTCCTGTTCCGTTGATAATGAGCAATAGCTTATCTCCGGCCTTGGGTTTCAGTTGCCTGCAAAGCAGGTCTACCATCTCAGCAGCCGTTTCATCTGCCGACACCAAAGGCTTTTGTCCGCCTCCGCCTTCGCCATGCTGCCCCATACCTATTTCCATGATACCGGGAGGCAAATCCGAGATCAGGGCATTGTTCTGAGGGTGTGTACACTTCCCTGTAGCAACCGCCAGAGTAGCGATATTCTTATTGAAACGCTCGCCTATTTCCAGTAATTCATCCAAGGATTTACCTTCTTCGGCAGCAGCACCTAATATCTTGAACAAAGGCACACAGCCCGCCAGCCCGCGACGATCCTCTTTCGGAGCATCAATACCGGCGCTGATATCGTCGTGCGTAAGCAGTTGTTTTACTTTGATACCGGCACGTTCCGCCAGTTGGCAAGCCATATTGGCACTCATTACATCACCCGAATGGTTCAATACCACCAAGAGGATACCTGCTTCGCGCTTCATCAGTTGCAAAGCCTGGAAAAGGCGTTGGGCACCCGGAGCAGCAAACACATCCCCTACAACGGAGCAATCCAGCATTCCTTCGCCCACAAAACCACTCAGAGCCGGTTCATGTCCCGATCCCCCTAAGGTTACAATAGCTACTTTCTTCTCGTCTTTCGAATGGGCGCGAACAATGATATTCTCACCCCCCAGTTTCACTTTGTCAGGATAACAAAGCACATAACCTTCCAGCAATTCCGGCGTAATCCGCTCCGTACTGTTTATAAATTTTGTTTTCACGTTGTTCTTTTTTTGGAACACGCAGAACGAAGAAAGCAGAACGGGAAAGATCTCCTTCGTACTGCGTGTTCCGTGCTGCGTACTGCGTTATTATTTAATTTCCATAATCTCGATGGGGATACCTTCTTCTTCTATGAAGGCGATTGTGAGGTGCTCGTCGCATACCATCGGAGGGAAAATGATGTTTTTTCCTTTTAGTTCTTCTTCGATGGAAGGTACGGTATAGGCCAGGTGTGTCTCTTTCTGAACCAGTTCGGGGAGGATGCTTCCCTTTTCAAACTTCAGCCACTCAATTTTGTTGGGGCTTTGGCTGATATCCGTCAGCCATACGCTCAGTACTTCATTGTACATCGCTCCCTCCTTTTTCTCGTTGGTAATAATACCCAGATGATGAAATGTTCTCATAATAATAGATTTAGAAAAAATATTTGTTTTTTTAGTTGAAAATTATCCGTAAGAGTGCATGCCGCTAAGTAAATAATTCACGCCAAAATAGGTCATTAACACAGAAGCAAAGGCTATTACGGATGCCAGGTTAAACAACCAGGGGTTGTCCCACTTTTTCACCAATCGCAAATGAATCACAATGGCATAGACTATCATCGTAATCAAAGCCCAGGTCTCCTTCGGATCCCAGCCCCAATAACGCCCCCAAGACTCATTCGCCCACACAGCCCCCAGGAAGGTACCAACCGTCATCAACGCCAAACCAATCAATAGCGACATCTCATTTACGATAGATAACTCTTTTATTATCGGAACACGCAGAACGGAGAACGCAGAACGGGCAGTTTCTTCCTTACTGCGTGCTGCGTACTGCGTACTGCTAAAAATAAGATTGCTGATTCCTAAGAGAAAGCTAATGCCAAAGAAGCCATAAGCCGCAACGATGACGGCTACATGGAACATCAGCCAGGGGGATTTGAGGACAGGTACTAAAGGGCTTATCTGGGGGTTCATCCAGTTCATACCTGATACGAACAGGATAATACCACCAAAGAGAGTAGCCAGGGCAAAGGTGATCGGGCTTCGGCGGATGAATAATAAGCCACCCAATACAGTAGCCCAGGATACGTAGACCATTGTCTCGTACGAGTTGCTCCAAGGTGCATATCCGGCTATATACCAACGCAATCCCATACCCGATGTATGCACCAGAAAGACAAATACTACAGCTATCGTCAGAAGCCACTTTACATACCCCATCCATCCGGACTTTTTGAATAATAGGATGAATGAAAAGATTAATAAGATCCCCCCCAGCATCAGGTAATACTTCTTGCAGTTGTTGAAGATATGCCATTTGTTGTAATTCAGCTCTGCTTCAATCTTTTTAGGGTTTATATCCAGTGATTTATTCTTGGCTTGCTGATAGGTGGAGATCATATCCAGAACTTCGTCTGCTTTTTCCCAGTTTCCTTCTTTCAGGGCAGCCTGCACCTCCATCAGATACCAATCCATCACACGCGAAACAAACATAGAGTCTTGTCCTGCAAAAGCCGTCAGATCGTCTCCGGAAGCATACCACTTGTGGTTCGGATCGTCTTCTTTGGGGAAAAGGTTCAGCATCTGGTGATGGAACAACTGGTAAAGGATATTGATCTGTTCATCCAGCTTCATCAGGTCTTTATCAAACTTATTCCGCTGGGCAGGCATCTTGCTGTAAGCCTCTTCCAGCTTTTGTTGCAGTTTATAGTTACCGTTGCTGTCAAAAGCCTCCAGATAAGAGCATTCGCCTTCCGACAAATCATAGAAATAAGCCAGTTCCTTGTTTGGAAGTGTGATAAAGGGAACCTGCATCCACATATCCGGCATAGACAGCAAGCTCAGCAAAAACTGATCCGAATTGAGCTTACCTAGTGTTTCAGACTTATGCAATTTACGAAGAACTTCCGATGAAAACGTGTTTACAGGCATCATACGCCCGCTGTATGACTGCATCGGCAAGGCTCCGAAACGAGCCGCATGCGCAGCATCTACAGGGAACTTCTGCACAGCATCAGCCATAGACATCTCCGGACGGGCAGAGAGTTGGAAAGCCGCAGCAAACAGCATCAGGAGAGCGATAGCTGCCGTCTTCCGTACTTCAGTCAGGCGGCGGCTCAACTGCCGGAAACGGGAATTCCGTCCGACAAGACAAAGTACCAAGCCGAGCGTCAGGAAAAAGTAGCCTGTATAGGTAACATTCCTTCCTGCCACATCTTTATTGACAGACAAAATTGTACCCTTTTCATCCTTGTCATACGATGCCTGGAAGAAGCGATAGCCTTTTACATCTAACACATTGTTCATATAAATAAGCGCCTCCTGCGTGTTCCCGTCTACATGCACCAGCACTTTACTCTCGTAAGACGAAGGGCTGGACGAACCGGGATACCTTGTAAGCGTAAACTTCTGCAGCTCTACCGAGAATGGCAAGGTATGATAATGAGTCCCTTTGGAGGTCTGCACCTCTATCTGATTGCTGCTATGCCCTTCGCGCAAGTGCAAAACACCTTCCTCTCCGAAAAGATGGGATATCATAGCTCCCAGCAGAATGACAACAAAAGAGAAGTGTACCAGCAAAAAGCCCCATTTTTTCCTTTTAAGCAGCCGATACTTCAGCAAAGCCGCTATAAAGTTGACAACCAGTAGAAACTGTAATAGAAAGAACAAAGGCGAATAATACACAATCGTCTTGGCTGCTACCGTACCATGGTACTTCTCAATAAAGGTAGCAATAGCCAAGCCAAAAGCATAAATAATTAATAAAACAATGGTTGTTACATAAGAGGATGCCAGTCTTTCTACACGTTTCATATTCATTTGTTTAATCTTCAATAATCACCCTGAAGCCCACATTATGAACGCGTTGCCAAGGATAGTAGGCTTTACGCGCATAGGCCGTTGCGTATTTCGGACGATCAATATACGAACCTCCTCTTACAACTTTGTATTTTGAAGATGTTTTAACTTTTTCATTATAGGGATACGGCAGGTAGTCGGAACGAGTCCATTCGGCTATATTTCCGTGCATGCTGTATAAGCCAAACGGATTGGCCTGATACTTCTTCGAGTCTACCTGTATCATACTCCCGTCATCTACACTCTCTTCCTTGGGTAGATAGCTTTGGTAGGGATACCAGGGGTTGTCTTTCGACATGGGCTGCGGATCCACTCCTATCACAGCCATCTTGTTCAGTTGGGCATCCGCCATGTTTTCATATTTACTGAAATCACTGTTCAGGTTGCCAAACCAGAAATCGTCTCCACTTCCGGCACGACAGGCCCATTCCCACTGAGCTTCCGTAGGCAGACTTACCTTCTCCCCTGTCATCTCACTTAGCTTCTGACAATAGGCCAGGGCATCTTCATAGCTCACGCGTATTACGGGTTGGTCCGGTAGATTGGCAGGATAGCCGGGTGTGGTATGATCTTTCCATTGCTGGTCTGTATAGCGACTATCGTGTTCGGGGCAAACGACATTGTATTGCTCATTCGTCACCTCTATTTCTGCCATCCAGAACGACTTGCCGATGTTTACCTTGGCGGTTGGCTGGTTATCCTCAGCCCCGTTGTAACTACCCATCACAAACTGTCCGGCGGGCACTCGTACAAAGCGCATCACCACTCCGGGAGCCAGGTCAACCTCCTTGCGTGTCCTTCTTTCTTCGGCTTGTAAAGATTTAGCTGATTCTGCCAGAAGCGGCCAGCCTGGAACTCTTACTTTCTTTTCGCTGACAGGCGGTTTCCGTACCGGAAGTTCAGGAGTAATGGGTCCCTGTTCTTTCAGATAAGCCGCATAGTCGGCTATTTCCTTCTGCCAGTCTACACCAGAGCCACAACCATATTTATCCGTCAGTTCAATGCGACGAGCAATCTGGTCATAGCCTTTATACGGGAAGCCATCATAAGGATTGGCCTTGAAATATCCCTTGTCCGGCACATTATAGTCAATCCAGTTATAAAGCACCCGCCATTCGCTGTCTGTTAGTTGCACATTATAGTGCCCGGTCTTCAGCAGACGCACCAATTCACTGGTATTCGGATGGTATTCATAGGGTTGCAAGACGATCATATCTGCCTCCGGCCCTTGTCGATGCGTATAGGGATGCAGTTGCAGATAAGCTGTGCTGTACCCTCTCTCGTCCTTCTTACCTCCGCGCAGATCAAAGGCTTTGCCCTCACCATGATGGCAGCCTACACAAGCCCGATCGAGCACCGGTTGCACTTCCAGATCAAAGGTAAACGAACGGATACCCCCTTCCGGTTGCTTTAGCTTTACAGGCGCTTTTTGCGAAGCAATTACCCGTTTGGGTACAGGTATCTGGTTCTGGTCTTCATGACAGCCTACACACGAAACAATCTCGCCCGGCATACCAGTAAACCAACTCCTCATCCATTGTACGGCAGCCCCATCTTCGTCCAGTGGTTGGATAGAGACAGGCGTATTGGCCGGAATCTTAAAGATAGCCGAGCCATCCTCCTCTACCGGAACCGTTCCCAGCAGGCGCTTGATATCCCAACCACTCTGGATACCCTGTGCATAATGGTCCGATTCGGTATGCAGATAGGCATATTCATAGGCATGCACGCGTAACTCTTTTACCGTGCCGCGCGGTACATTGCGTAAGCCTTCTCCTTCGTATATATCTTGTATAAAGACTGTTGCTTCTTTATCATCCAGCTTCACCCGGTCGGGAATAGCCGGAGGTGTCTTTACCTGAGCTACGGCTATCGGACTGATAAATCCGTATCCGTCTTCTTTAATCAAACAGGTTACATTGTCGAATACATCCACCAGGTACAGCCCCCACAAGTCATTGGGATTCAGCTTGGCAGACACTAGGTAATAGCTGTCATTCAGCGGTGTAGGCTTGATAAACTGCGGCCAGACATCATTCACCAGTTCATCCTTTATCAAAGGGATAACTGCCCGGTTACGATGTGGGATTTCCTGTACAATACCCGCTACTCCTTTACGAGCCTTATTTGGGTCAAACAACATCAGGCGTCCTGAACGGGCTACTCCGTGATGACCGGAAATAACACCTACAAAAGCAGAGGAATGCCCGGGTATCGGCTGTACGTCGAATGTACTGTTGGGGAACATCGCCCCGCTGCCGAACAAGGCTCTGTTGTCTGTCCCGTCCGGGTTCATGTGCATGACAATGCGCGAGAAGTAATGCGTAAGGTCGGTATATTCCCAGCGGACATACATCACACGTCCGTTGTGCATGATTACCGGATTCCAGTTAGCATCCTGGTCGAACGTCAAACGACGCATCTTCTTATCCTGAGGGTTATACAATACCATATTGCCCACCGGATCGCTCCCGCTCACACATGGAACGCCCTGGTATCCTATATTACTATTGGCTATAATGCGTCCGTCAGGTAGCCAGGTTCCATCATAAAACTCCAACTCAGGCTCTGTTGTTTCCAGCAGTGGCTTATAGCCGCTACCATCTAGTTTTACTTCAAATACATTCCAGCGCTTATCCGGCATCAGGGAAGTAAACATCACGCGGTCGGCGTCCCAGTGCAGCTTCAGATCGGCTATAGAAGCATTATGCTGAGGTTTAAATACCGAACGTGTCTTCAGACTTCCTCTCAGGTTCGACAGTTCGATGATATCGGCATCAGACTTGTCCCGCTCAGCAGATTGTTGGTTGCTCCAGTTGTTGGATTGTGTCCCCAATGAAGGGGCCATTGCCTCCCGGTCTCTGTCTCCCAGGTTAAAGCGAACCGCTACTACCTTATCTATATCGAGTAAAGGATTTGCTAACAGGATTGTACGCTTATTAGCAATTGCCCTGGTAGCATTTAATAACGACTCATCCTTATACTTGTATATATCGTCAAAACCATTCTTTACCTGCTGTTCCAGTTCATCCATCAAGGGCTGGTATTTCGCAGCATCAAAGCCTTTGATCTTCTTCATATCGGCAAAGGCCAGCTGGACAGCTTCTATATTCATCCATTCCAGTTCCGTTTGCAAGTCGCGCACCTGCTTCGCTTTCCCCAGTAGTTCATAGTAAGCACTCTGTTGCTTGGTTTTATTTTTCTCAGATGCAATCTGATCAAGAGCAAAGGCAAAATAGGTCGTATCTTTCAGGCCGACTATAACATTCCGTACATCTCCTGCCCCTATGTCTGATGAGGCTTTTGCTACACAGTATGGAGACAGGAATAATAGTATCAGCCATATGTATTTATTCATGCTAGCTCGTTTTAAGGTAAAAAAGTCTGTTATAACGAAGCCTTCGGATTGGTGAAGCGTAAGCCCGCACCATCATGATAGGAAGCCCATTCGTCTACAATAGCCCCCTCGGGACCAGCCATCAGGAAGTGGAATGATTCTTCTTTTTTCAGATGAATAACTTCACCTACGTTCTGAACCACAAAGTTCTTGCTTTTAATAGCACCATGAGTAGCCGGAATAGCCGGTGCACCGGGAGTTTCATCTCCTATCTCGGAGAAGTTATACGCCCATCCCTTCGTTACCATCCACGACTCAAATTTAGGGGCATATTCGGTCCGTACGTGTGCATGCTCCGGTATCATCTGTCCCGGCAGCAAGTAGATAGCATGCGCAAAATAGTTATGCTCCGCATCATTCACCCAGAAGATACCTCCCATACCTACATTCTCAAAATCGCCCAAGCCGAAGTCCACCACCCACATATCTTTCTCCATCAGAGGAGTAAAGGGCACTCCATAGAATTCAAACATATCCTTGAATGCCTCTATGGCAATCGCTTCATTAAATTTGCCGTCGGTATAAAAATCGGCATTTGTGTACTTTTTCACATACTTCATTTCTTTCTGATTTTTTTGATTTATCATTCCCGCATCACTTATTTCAGATGCTGTCTTTCCCGTACAAGTCACCAGTGAAAGAGCCAATGCCCCCACTGCAAGAGTTTTCAAATAAGATAGTTTTTTCATTCCCATTAATTTTATTAGGTCTATTATATCTATTATTCTATCGCGATTCCTTCTATTTCAATCAACAGTTCATCTCGGCACACATCGGCGCACATATAGGATATGGGGATCTGCAGGTTGTATGCATCCATCAACTGTTTGGAGAGTTCATAATCAGACTTGTCTTTCAAGTACACACGAAGCATCACAAGAGGAGCGCCGCCTGTAAGTTGACCGATATTTTCCATCGTGATATGCAGCTGTCTCTCCAAGCCTACTCCTTTCAGGCTTTCCTCTCCGCGAATGGCTGCCGTACCGGATATATAAACCAAGCGCCTGTCGGCAAACGTCATGCTCTTTGCCCGTTCAAATTTGGGAGTTGCTTTCTTCTTTTGCGCATGCTCCAATACCTTCTCCGAATAGGCATGTGCCGCTACTTGCAACTTATTGTCAATGGGGGTTGCAAAGGCGCTTTCCGACTTGAATACCGCTGCATCCAGGTCTACCAGAATTCCTCCCAGGTTGGCTCCAATACCCGTTGCTGCTGGATAGCCGTTGGGCCAGTCCGTTTTTGCGTAGAAATCTCCACGTGCATTGTTGAAGCTCTGGTAGTTCTGATTATCGTTCTGATAGGCTGTAATCTGTTCTATATAATTCCATTGGCGTATAATGCTGTTGATAAGGAAACCTTCCAGTTGCAGCAATTCATCTATTTCTTTGAAGACTTCTACAGACTGTACTTCTATCGGCAGCTTGATCACATCAGTCTGAAAACCTCCTGCAAACAGGAAACGCCCCTCTGTATTTTCCAATACAACATAGGGATGCCCCTTGATCTGCCGGTAACTAACAGTATCTTCCGCTTCCGGTATATAGCTGTGTACTTCCAATATCAGGGAAGCATTCAGCGGAGGTTGGGATACATACGACAGGCAGGGTTTATTCTCTCCGTAATCCTGCGATACCTTCTCCCACAAAATGGAACGGCGGGTTATGTATTCTTCGTTGGTAGTTGGGGTTCCTAAAAAGGCAAGACGCAAAACAGCCTCCCCCTCGGGTAGTTGCTTCAACAGATTTTCAACCATCAGCGGGAAATCAGCTTTCTCTGTTGAATAGATTCTATACTTTATCTTGTCACAATAATTCATCAATCCTCCTCTGTTATAATGAGTTTACGTATTCAGTAAGGGCTTCTATTTCTTTTTTTGTTATCTTTTTCCGTATACCATGTTTATGCACTTCAAAAACTTCTTCCATCGTAGCGGCACGTCCGTCAAACAGATAAGGAGCCGTACGCCATACTTCAATCAGGGTAGGCGTATCCCAGCCTTGTTCAAATTCAATATCTTCGCCTATACGATGCATCTTCATATCCGTATAGTAAGGGCCACTGTGGCAGCTTCCGCACTGATGGTTTTCAAACACCTTCCGGCCTTCTTTCGCTTTGTCCGACAAGGTACCATTCACCAGATATGGACTGGGTACAGGGCGAAGCGATTTCAGGTAATCGTCTACACAAAAGGCGCTTTCTTCGTCTATATTATAGAACTGAATGTGCGTAAAGCCTGCGTGTACGGCTATCTCGGCCGAAGCACGGATACCGGATATCATACTCGGAGGGGTAACATGGCTGTACAAAAGGCTCTTACAATTCTTTGAATTACCTACGCCATCGTTCATTAAGTCCCAATTCATCGCGTCCATCCGTCCGTCTCCGGGATGGCAGCCATTGCAGCTTTGCCATTCCTGAAAGCACTTGGTGGCATCGTTGAAATACTTTTCCCCCTTATGTTCGCGAGACTCTACCCGCCCGGGATTCATCTCCACGGCATCTGCCAGATGTGTCTTTATATCTACGATATTCAGTATGTCTGCAAAATAAGTCGGAATAAAAAGCTTTCCTTTTGCCACTAACAGTCCCCTCGGACCATTCCCTTGCAAAGGTACACGTTCTCGCAGACCATGCAAAAAACGAAGGTCATATTCTAGAGCAGACTTATCAGGATAGGCTGTAAATTTCCGCAGCATGGCCTGATGGTCGATAATACTAACCTCATGCGTGCCGGAATGGGTGATGTAGAGCTGTTCTTCGTCGCAGTCTATGCTCCAGATACCGGCAGCACCCCGTTCCGGTTCGTCTACCAATACAGAGCCCAGAAACTCCTGTTTTTTTACATCAATAATGCTAAAGGCGCTTGTATTCATCCACCCTTGCAGCAACTGGGAAGTAGGTACCGTATACCGCCCCAGATTGTGCGACACATAGACATACTGCCCGTCGGGTGAAATGCAAATTCCTCGTAAAGCGTTGCTGCCATTGGCCAGGCGAATATCTTTTACTTTCTTAAAGCTTGCCATATCTATTACCGATACACAGGCAGTTACATGATCTACATCCGCCCGTTGAGCCGGAAGGAAGTTTGCCACAAACAAGTATTTCCCATCTTTGCTGAATACGGCAGCGACCGGTTCGCGAAGTACTTTCGCAGACCGGGCTACCTGGTGGTTTTCCATATTTATTTCGCTTACCGTACCGGAGAAGCGATTACAGACATAAATGGTCTTTCCGTCAGCGCCGAAAAGCGGAGAACAGGCTCCCGAACCTGTCGGAATAACTGCTTCTACCCTACCCGACTCCAGATTCAATACCTGAAGGCAACCTTTCTTATCAAAAGTAGTAACATATGCTTTCTCTTCATCCAGTATCAAACCGGTAGGTGTTTCATCCATTGGGTACGACCTTAAAAGCTTCGATCCATCCGCTGAAAACACATCTACCCGCTTGACTCCCTTCTGGGAAAGCAATAATTCCCCTTCTTTGTTGATGGCTATACCGGTGGTAAAAAACGGAACACTATCTGCTGCTGCAAACAACAAAGAACTACAGGCTAACAAACTTGCCAACAGGCCTCTTCGCATATATTGAACAATCTTCATGGTCTATCTTTAAACTATCTTTTGCAATACCCTAACTCTGCTGATATTTGTCCCGTTATCTCCTTGATATGCATTGCCGACTCCTTGATGGCTGCTTGGCTAAGCCTGTCTTTAGGCCCCGAAATCCAGACCGCCCCGCAAGGATAGCCCGTATAATTGAATACAGGAGCGCCTACGCATATAACACCACTCAATTCCTCCTCATTATCAACAGCATACCCGTAATCCCGAACCTTTTCCAACTCTTTCAAATAGACCTCCCGGCTGGTGATGGTACGTTCATTAAAACGGGTAAACTCCATAAAACCCAGATACCTGTTACACACCGTATCTGGCAGATAGGCCATGATAGCCTTTCCCGGAGCCGAACAATGCAATTCAAACGGTTTACCCGGTGAAAGCACAAAGCGAAAGGTATGATGCCCCTGCGCCTGCTCAATAAAGATCCCTTTCGTACTGCCCAACACGCCAAAACAGGCTGTTTCCTTGATCCGGTCGCGCAACTCACGCAATCGGGGCAAGACAGTCTCCATTAGGTTATGCTCATTTAGTGAACGATAACCAAGTGTCAGTAATTTTCGGGATAATTTATACCGTTTGGTATCCTCATTATACAGAAGATACCCCAGGCGAACCAAGGTATTCAGAATACGATAAGCCGTTGTCTGTGAAATATCCAGAGATGTTTTGATATCCTGCAAGGTCTCACCGGCTGCTTGGAGCGATAAATACTCCAATACAGCAATACCCTTTTCCAGATTAGGTACCTTATAATTCTCCTCTGTTTTTTCCAGATTTGAAAGTGTGTTTTCCATATTTGAAACAAAGTTTCAGATTTGAATCAAATATATCACTCACCCAATAAACATAAGAGCCTAATGTCTAAAAATTCGTTAAGTATGCTTTATAGCATAAATAGAAAATTCGCTACAGCCACCATTTCCATGCAGGAATAATCTGGTGATGTTACAGATATTTGCTAAATTTGCCTTATTAATAAAACAAACGCCATGATGAAACGAACAATTTTAACTTTTCTTACACTTGTAATGCTTTTTACAGCTGGGATAGAAAATGTAAAAGCGCAGCAAAATAACAACAAAAAAAATGAAACTATTTTTATTTGGGGAGGTGATATTAACTTGAAAATGGTTGAATATATAGCTGATTTGACAAAAAAAGAAAGCCCGAGAATCTGTTATCTGCCGACTGCAGCTGCCGACAATCAGGATAACATTAAATATTGGGGATACATTTGTAATACATTGAAATTAGACACTGTTATTCTCAAAGTTTGGGTGAGTTCTTCAGAAAAAAATCAATCGTTTGAAGATATTTTACTTAATACAGACGCTATTGTGGTTGGCGGAGGTAATACATTAAATATGCTTGGTATTTGGAAAGCGCAAGGGATAGATGTTATCCTGAAAGATGCATTAAATAAAGGAATAATCGTAGCAGGAGGAAGCGCAGGTTCGATATGCTGGTTCCAAAATGGAATCAGCGATTCCAGACCTGTCAACTTAAGTGTCGTTGATGGACTTGGTGTTTTACCTTATAGTAATTGCCCTCACTATTCACAAGAAAACAGAAGAGACTTATATCACCGGATGATAATAGAAAAACAAATACCTTTTGGATATGCCAATGATGAATTGGCAGGAATACTTTTCAAAAATGGAAAAGCAGTAGAGTTCGTTAGTCAAAGCGATAATCATAATTCCTATTTTGTGAATATTGAGAAAGGAAAAATAAAATCTCAAAAACTGAATTCCAGAATTTTATTGAGAAAAAATGCTCTTCCGGAAGGTTCTTACTCTTCTCTGTCTGTAAACAAGAATATAAATAATTTATTAGATGTCAATGACTCATACTCTCCACTAAACGCGTATGTAATGGAAATCAAGACTACTCAACTAAATAATCCGGACATAGATGAATCGAAAAAAAACAAGAAATTGGAGATTAATGTGCCCATAATATTTCTATATAACAATAAAATAGCCGGAGTTGTAAATGATGCTTATCTTGATTCTTTTGGCTATGGGTTGTGGTACTTTTATAACCACAACGGCGTATGGACAAGTATAGGAGAAGATATTGGTGGTGAAACAGTATTAGAAAGTGAAGTCACATTCAGAGAAAAGGCTGAAATTATCATTAAACGTGCTGAAGAAAAATTGAATTGAGAGTAACAACACCCCATATTGTCTTGTGTGTAAGACAAAAAGTGTTTTTAATACCTATGCTCTAAGTTGTATTTCAAATCTTTGATCAGGAAAGTTGCTAATTTTTGTTGTTCAGGGGTAAGGTTGTTACTATTTGTGACAATTACTTTCTCAAACTCATTCAAAAAACCATACCACCCATCAGTAAGACCATTTAGATAAAGTTGTGCATCTTTCAATGATTTCTTAATACCTTCATCTTCAATCATATCAACAAGACTATTATATGACTCCCAATATTCTGATATAGTTTTCATAATCCATGTAGTTCCCATATTATATATATCAACAAATATATGGCATTCATTCGTATTATCACCTAAACCTATCTTGAAATACCGGGAAGATAGTCCTGACGGACTATATAAGAATGTACTTTTTATTTCACCAACTCTTTCATTTTGGCATGTAGGCTGCCTTTGCCGTATCCGAACCAGTAGGTTTGGAGGATGCCTTCGGGAGAGATCATTGCGTAATGAGGGATGCCGGTTACGCCGTAGTTCATGAAGATTCCTTCTGTCAGTTTAAAGTCGTTCAGGTTTATCCAGGTGATGTCTTTTTCTGCGGAAGTCTTCTTCCACAGGTCTTTAGAGTCTGAACTGATGCTGATTACCGTTAGTTTATCTTTGTATTGTTCTGAGATTTCCTTCATTTCGGGTATGGCGGCAATGCAAGGTCCGCAGCCGGCAGACCAGAAGTCTAATAAGATATATTTTCCTTTATAATCAGCCAAATGGTGCAGTTGGTCATTCACATCATAGAGCTCGGTATCCGCCATTTCATCGCCTTCTTTCACTACTGTAGGAGGATTCAGATTGGATAGGATAGTCTTCCCCATATCGCTATTCTTCTGATCGTCCGTCATTGTTGTGGCCAAGCTACGCAGCACATCCTCATAAGGATACGATTCCATATAACGATACGCCATGCTTTGGGAATAAAGTTTGTTAAGCCATGCGGAACCGGTATTCCCTTTTTCAAGTTGTTTGACTTCCTCATTTCTAATTAAATTTTCCAGCGAATCATTCTGTGCGTATAATACCCGTATTTGAGCCCGTAATTCCGTGCTCTTGTCGGGATTAGCATCCATTTCTTCAAACAAAGCATACGCATCGCGCATGATGGCTTGTGTCTGCCTGGTATATTCTTTGGTCAGGGCAGCAAATGCGTTCCACTCCTTCTGCTCCTTTACATTACTGTTTACACCCCATGTCCTTAGCAGTTTATCTTCACCTGTGATTTTCACCTTAGCTCCCGGTTCCACCCATATATCAAGCCAGGTAGGCGGAAACCCCTCACCCATAGACATAATCGTCAAACGTTTCGGTTGAGGTACCGAATCTATATAAGAAAACATAAATGTTTGATTCTTCACAGTATCAGACCCAATTGGAACAACCGTCCTCCCCTCCGGCTGATTCAAGGTCATAACCACCCCGTCTTCCAGACCAGCGATAAATCCTTCGATTACAACTTCGTTGCCCTTACTCCCGCAACCAAACAACACACAACAGATTAAGACAAAGAGGGGTAAATGTGTTTTCATTAGGGTATTCTTTCGTAAATATTGCAACAAAACTAAGAAAATATCCCTAATTTCCAAATAAATATAGTAGTAGTATTCTAATTATTTAACCGGTTCTCAATATCCATTCTTTCATGCAAAATTCTGATAATTTCAACTTTTCCATCTTTAGATTTCTTGTAGAAAATCAAATGCGATTTAACTTTTGAATATCTATAACCCTCTCTGATATTACTAAAATCACGTCCTGCTTCAAAATTCACTGAAATATATTCGATTTCGTCAATAATCAAATTGTAATACCTATCTGCTTGTTCTAAAGACCAATTATCTAATGTATAAAGCCAAATATTTTCAATATCTCTACGAGCTTCTTCACTTATAATATACCGGATCATTATTTTAAGTGTTTAGCATGGAGTTCTTTTAAATGTTTCTCTCTGTCAAAATTTTTAATCATCTTACTATTTTCACCTGCTTTCAGCTCATTCACAATGGTTTTAGCCTTGTTTTCTTCTTGCTCAAAGATTCTCAAAGCTGCTCTTACAACTTCACTTACAGATGTGTATTTTCCCGATGCGACTTGTTCATTAACAAAATTATTAAAATAATCGCCTAACAGAATCGACGTATTTCGTGCCATAGTCTTATATTTCAATTTTTCATCAAATATACCAATTCTTGGTATAACATCAAAAAAAATCAAGATTTTTATGCTTGAAACCAAATAAGCAGACGGTCTCTACGCGCTTTTTGCAAAAAGTGGGGAAAAGGATTAGGAAGGTTGCGATATTGGGGGCGGTTTTGTTTGGTGGGTAAGGGGGTGATGGCGAACTTTGCGGCGGATTTAATTATCGTCCCACAGTTGTTGAACACGTGTTCTACAGTTGTTGAACTTATGTTCTACTATTGTTGAACATGTGTTCTACAGTTGTGGGATATTATAAACCTTAACAAATGATTGAAATGGCATTGAAGTATGTATTGCATGAGAACCCGGTGCCTCCGGGGAGAGAAGAGAAAAAGGCGCAGCACGCGCGGGTGTCTTACGATTCAAAAGTGGATATGGAGAAGCTTTGTAAGCTGATTTCGGCACGGAGTTCGCTGTCTTCGGCGGACGTGAAAGGGGTGCTGGATTCGTTTCAGTTTTGGATGGGTATTTACCTGGCAGACGGAAGTATGATAGAGCTGGACGGATTGGGACATTTTTATCCTACACTGAGAAGTAAAACGATTGTGAATGAGAGAGGAAGGCCGGAAACAGCTGTAGCGGTTGATACGGTGGGCTTCCGCTGTGCTCCCAAGCTAAAGAGGTTGTTGCGCAACAATGCCGAGCTGGAAGAGGAAAAGCGCAGAAGTTCCGAGGAGATGCCGGAACAGCGCCAGAAACAGATACTGGCACATCTGAGGGAGTATTCGTATATCAACTCGTCGGGCGCTATGTCGCTGAATGGCTGTAGCCGCCATGTGGCACTGGCGGACCTGCAAATGCTGACAGAGGCAGGGAAGCTGCACCGGATCAGAAGCGGAAAGTCTTTCGTTTATTTGCTTGCTGAATAGCAAAAAAAAGCACCCCTCAAGGTGCTTTATAATCGTAGCGATAGGTTAGATAGGAAGAGGTTGGGAAGTCTTTCGGCACTTTTTGTTTTACTTTGCCGGTTGCTGCCCATTCGGCTCCACGCAGCAGTGTTACCTGAAAACCGGTACATTGCATGGCGGGATTGTTGTCGTATGTAGGTCCGCAATGTCCCAGCATGGTGTGGAATATGCGGGCTTTTCCATAATCTACGGTAAATATCATCGGTTCTTCGCGTCCGGATCCTCCTGTTTCTTTATCAGAGTAGGAAGTGAACAACAGGTTTGCAATATTGGCAGGGCCACGCATGCGGTCGTACAGTTCGTCTTGCGCATGTGCCCAGCGGTTAGGCAATCCGTTGGTGATAGGGTGTTCGCTGTCGCGGGCTGTCAGCATGTATTCATGTTGGCGTCCGTGCGAACCTCCGTTACCGGGCGAAGTGTCTTTAATCAACTCTCCTTCGTGCCAATAGGCATAGGGTCCGGAGTTTTCGTTACGTCCTTCCCAACCGCCCAAAGCGATGATTTTATTGAACTCATACCAGTTGGGAAAGGCATTATCAGCCGCATGGTATACGATAATGCCACCGCCATTCTGAGCGTATTCTACAAAGGCATTCTTTGTTTCTTCCGGCCATGAGTCGCCGTTGTAGTCAAGCACCACCAGAGAATAGGGTTTGAAGTCGAGAATGAAATTCGACATGTCCTGTCCTTTTTCCGGAGAAACAGCCAGATCTACTTTAAACATTCTTGAATTTTCCAGAATATCCTTCAGCACAATGTGGCTTACCTGCCAGTTGTGGTTATTTTGCCCGGTTATAAGTAACGTTTTAATTGGCTTTCTAGCAGAAACGGTACAGGCCATCAAGATCGAAAACATGAACATAAATACTGATTTACCTGAGAATAGGGTTTTCATCTTTCTATTGATTAATTAATACTTGAGTGGCAAATGTAATAAAATAATTTGAAAATACAGATGAATAAGAGAATCTCACTATATTTGCTGCGAGTAAAAGCTGTCGCTATTATCAGAAAAGACAGACTATGAGTATAAACCTGTAATAAGAGTAATTATGATTAATTTCTGTAAAAACCGGACAAGTTTTCTGGTTTTACTTTGCTTATTTGTTGTTTCTTGTGTGAATGCCCAATCGGCTAAAACGTATCCTGTTAAATCTCCCGACGGAAAAATTGAAGTTGTAGTCTCTGCCGGTTCGGAACTGACCTGGCAGGCCAATCACGAAAACACAAAAGTGATCGTACCTTCAGCCATATCTATGACACTCTCTACAGGCGAAGTACTGGGTGAGAATGTACGTGTATCAAAGGTTACCCGTCAGTTTGTAGACAGCTCTTTCGAGACACCTTTCTATAAAAAGAGCCGGGTAACAGATCGTTATAATCAGTTGATACTGCAATGCCGGGGCAACTTCAGTGTTGAATTCCGCGTGTATGACGATGGCGTTTCCTATCGCTTCCACACAAACCGCAAGGAAGAGCTGACAATTACAGATGAACTGACAACTTTCAGTTTTGATGGCAATTACAAAGCCTTCGTTCCTTACATCAACGATATGCGCGATGGGGAACGCTATTCCTTTTCATTCGAGTCTTTTTATGACGAAATCAAGTTATCCGAAATAAAAAAGGATTCCCTGTCTATTGTTCCTTTATTAGTTGATCTTGGAAATGGAAAGAAAGCTGCTTTAATGGATAGTGATACGGAAGATTATCCCGGATTGTTTCTGATAAGTAACCCTAATAGCAAGAACAGCCTGAAAGGGGCATTTGCTCCTTACCCATCAGAAGGAAAAATGGGTGGATATCGGGAACTTAACTTCATCGCAACCAAGCGTGCCAATTATATTGCACAGACAAAGGGCAAACGAACATTCCCCTGGCGTGCCGTTGTAATCAGTGAGAAGGATACGGAACTGGCCAATAACGATATGGCACAGAAGCTGGCATCCCCCTCGCGGATTAAGGATGTATCGTGGATCAAACCAGGAAAGGTGGCATGGGACTGGTGGAATACAACGAACCTGAGCCATGTAGATTTTAAAGCTGGTATGAATACGCCTACATACAAGTATTTCATTGATTTCGCAGCAGCAAACCAGTTGGAATATATCATCATCGATGCCGGTTGGAGCGGAAGCGATAATACCAGCTGGAAATCGCCCACATTGATGGAATGTAATCCTGCAATTGACCTGAAAGAGATTATCGCTCATGGAAAGCAAAAAAAGGTGGATGTTATTCTTTGGGCTCCCTGGTTTTTGATGGATCAGGAGATGGATCAGGTATTTCCGCATTATGCCGCTATGGGAGTGAAAGGATTTAAAGTAGACTTCCTTGATAGCGACGACCAGAAGATGAATCGCTCCATGTATAAAATAGCCAAGGCAGCTGCCGACAATAAACTGCTGCTCGATTTGCATGGAATGAAGGCTACAGGCATACAGCGTACATATCCGAACATTGTAAACTTTGAAGGCGTAAAAGGATTGGAGAACTTTAAATGGGCACCCACTATGTACGGGCAAATCAAGGATGATGCTCCGCGCTACGATGTGACTATTCCTTATATCCGTATGCTGGCAGGTCCGCTGGATTATACACCTGGAGCGATGAAGAATGCAACGCGTGCAACGTTTCGTTCAATCAACGACCATCCGATGAGCCAGGGAACACGGGTACATCAAATGGCTATGTACACCATTTATGAGGCTCCTTTGCAAATGCTTTCAGACAGTCCGACATCTTATATGCGCGAGCAGGAATGCACAGATTTCATTGCTAAAGTACCAACTGTATTTGAAGAGACAGTTGTATTGGATGGCGAAGTGGGCGAATATATCGTTATGGCACGTAAGAAAGACGACATTTGGTTTGTAGGAGCAATGACAAACTGGACAGAGCGTGAAAAAACAATCGACTTTTCTTTCTTAGACAGCAATGGAAGTTACGAAGCCGAGATATTTATGGATGGTATCAATTCGGACGTAGAAGCAACGGATTACAAACGGGAAGTTGTCCGCATCAGCGCAAAAGACAAGAAAACCGTAAAAATGTACCCTGGAGGCGGCTGGACAGCACGTATCTATCGGGTGAAATAATCTACACACATTACTCTATTTAAGCTGGTCATCAGTCTGTTTTCTTTGTAGGGAAAGAGAGGATGTGCCAGCTTACTCCTATACTGATCAATAGCAACAAGAGCCTGATCCACCATTTGTCTATCAGAAAAACGGAAGTAAGAATAGCCGAAGCCCACATAATGCTCAGAGAGATGATTTTGGTGTTTCGCGTAATGGATTTATCTTCCATAAAGCCTTTTACCACCGAACCGAAGTAGCGGTTGGCCATCGCCCGCTTATAAAGCCTCTCGGAGCTGCGGAAATAGAACCAGGCCGTCAGCAGCCAGAAAGGAGTAGTAGGCAGCAGAGGCAGAAAGATCCCGATGGTACCTAATACCAGGAAAATACTGCCTAATACTATGTTAATAATACGCTTTGTTTGATTCACCTTACAATACGGTATAGCCTTCTGTTTGCTTAAACCCATTCAAAAAGTCACTCACATTCATGCGTTTTTTGCCTGATAGCTGAACCGACAGCAAACGGATATATCCGTCGGGCACAGCAACATCCAATTGTTTCTTATTGGAAGTAACGAGGGTTCCGACAGGCAGGGAATGTGTAGCCGGATGTTTCTCCGTTTGATAGATCTTCAAGACCTGCTTGCTCCCGTCGGGCGCTACAAACTCTGTCCAAGCCGCCGGATAAGGGGAAAGGCCTCGTATAAAGTCATAGATACGCTTGAGCGGCTGGTTCCACTCGATACGACAAGTATCTTTGAAGATTTTGGGAGCAGGGCGAAGTTCGGATACTTCCTGAAAGAAATGCTCTTGCTCAATGGCTTCGACTTTGTCTTCCAGTATCAGATCGACTGTTTCCAGTACGACTCCCCCTCCTATTGCCATCAGCTTATCATGCACCATGCCTGCGTCGTCGGTGTCGGCAATAGGGATATGTCGTTGGCGGATGATCTTTCCGGTATCTATTTCATGCGTGAGGAAGAAAGTCGTTACTCCCGTTTCCGTATCTCCATTGATAACCGCCCAGTTGATAGGCGCTGCCCCACGGTATTGAGGGAGCAGGGAGCCGTGTAGGTTGAAAGTACCCAGCCGAGGCATATCCCACACCACTTCGGGCAGCATACGGAAAGCTACGACGATCTGCAGATCAGCCTTCCAGGCTCTCAGTTGAGAAAGAAACTCTTCATCCTTCAGCTTTTCTGGCTGCAAGAGCGGGATATGCTTCGATTCAGCATACTGCTTCACCGGAGAGGCTTGTAACACACTTCCATGACGCCCAATGGGCTTATCCGGAACCGTAATCACTCCCACTACATTGTACCCATTCTCAACCAATTGACGAAGACTCTCCACCGCAAAATCCGGAGTCCCCATATATACAATTCGCAAATCTTCTTTCTTATTAATCATTAATCGTTTAGTATTAATCATTAGAAAAATGGTCTACCAACACTTCGCGATACGAGTTAAATATCTTGGATTTTGACATAAAACCTATATATTGGCCGTTTTCATCGATAACCGGCAGGTTCCAGGCTTTCGTATCGTCGAATATCTGCATCACCCTTTCCATAGAAGTATTCAGCACTATTTTAGCCGGTGGAGAGACCATGAATTTAGAGACCTTGAAGCGGTCATATAATTCCGGGCGGAACATGATATTACGGATATTATCGAGTAATACGATACCCATCAAAATACCATTCTTATCCACTACTGGGAAGGCGTTACGCCCGCTTTTGGCAATTACTTTCACCATATCCCCCAAGGTCATATCCGGCTGAACCGTCAGAAAGTCCTTCTCTATCACGGCATCTACATTCAATAAGGTTAATACCGCCTTATCTTTATGGTGGGTAAGCAGCTCACCCTTCTGTGCCAGACGCATGGAGTAGATACTATGCGGCTCAAACATGATTATCGTAAGGTAAGAACTGATAGAAACAATCATCAAAGGCAAGAAGAGATCGTAGCCCCCGGTCAGCTCGGCTATCAGGAATACACCCGTAAGTGGTGCATGCATAACACCAGACATCACTCCGGCCATCCCTAGCAGAGCAAAGTTCTTCTCTGACAAGTAACGGGTAAAGTCGAAATAATTGGACGTATGAGCAAACATAAAACCGGCAATACAGCCCAGAAACAAACTAGGAGCAAAAATCCCCCCGCAACCCCCTCCTCCATTCGTAGCCGACGAGGCAAACACCTTGGTAAGAAGGATTAAGAACAAAAAGATAAGGACTCCCCAATACGAATCATTCATCCCGTAGAACAAACTCTTATTCATAATATGGGAGAACTGACCATTCAGCAAGGAACCGATAGTATCGTAACCTTCACCATACAGCGGCGGAAACAAGAAGATAAGGATACTCAGCATAGAGCCTCCTACAAGAAACTTACGCCAGAATGTTCCCAACTTACGATATACACCCTCTACCCGGTTCATTACCCGGGTAAAATAAAGGGAAACCAAGCCGCAAAAAACACCCAGCAGCAGTACATAAGGGATTCGTCCGATCTCGAATACTTCAGTCTGCGAAAACTTGAACATCGCTTCCGTACCCGTAAAAATATAGGATACCGTAGCTGCCGTAACCGATGATATCAATAAAGGCATAACGGAAGTCATAGTGAGATCGAGCATCAATACCTCAATAACGAATACCAACCCGGCTATCGGCGCTTTAAAAATACCGGCAACCGCTCCGGCTGCTCCACAACCGACAAGCAGCATCAGCGTTTTCTGCTCCATCTTGAACGCCCGTCCGAGATTGGATCCGATAGCAGCTCCTGTCAGGACAATCGGTGCTTCCGCTCCTACCGAACCACCAAAACCAATGGTAACAGAACTGGCTGCCAGCGACGACCACATATTATGCGGCTTAATACGGCTTTTGCGCTGAGAAATTGCATACAGTATCTTGGTTACCCCATGGCTGATATCGTCGCGAACAACGTATTTCACAAACAAACCTGCCAGCAGAATACCTAGAACAGGATACAATAACAGCAAATAGTTGGCCTGGCTAACATCCATGTTCTGCGTAAGCAATCGTTGGATAACATGGATCAGATATTTCAGTAAGATAGCAGAGGCGGCAGTACATATCCCTACCACAAAACTAAGGGCCAAAACAAAGTTTTTTTCCTTAACGTTCTTTTCCCTCCATAACAGGAATTTATAAAACAAACTTTCTTTCTTTGCCATTTCAAATTCCTTTACCTGTAACAACAGTTTTCACTGTGTAAATTAAAATTGTTAAATCTAATACTAAAGACATATTTTCGTAATAAAGCATATCATATTCCAAACGTTCCACCATCTCGTCTACATTACCGGCATACCCGTATTTTACCATTCCCCAGGAAGTAATTCCCGGTCTTACATTGTGCAAAAGGTAATAATAAGGTGCTTTTTTCACGATTTGATCGATATAATACTTCCGTTCCGGGCGCGGACCAACCAAAGACATATCCCCTTTCAGTACATTCCAGAACTGCGGAATCTCATCCAGGCGGTATTTGCGCAACAGCCGCCCGAAAGGGGTAATCCGGCTGTCGTTCTCGGAAGCCAATAAAGGCCCCTCCTGCTCCGAATCCTGATACATCGTGCGGAACTTATACATCATAAAGGGTTTACCCATATAGCCAATACGTTCCTGGCTAAAGAACACCGGACCGGGAGAGCCTCTCTTAACCCGCCAGCCAAGGTACAAAAACAAAGGAGAAAGCAAGACCAACACAAGAAAAGAAAAAACTTTATCCAGTACAAACTTGATATTCTTTTCTACTTCCGAAAAGTTATTATCCGAAACATTTATCAAGGGGGCACCAAGAATCGTCTTGATCTTTACTTTGTTAAGCATTGTAGACTTGTCTGCCAGCACTTTAATTGGCAAAGCATATCGGTAAAGCGAATAAAGAATGTTTACCTGCTTCTCATTCTCCGGAGACTCAATCGCTACAACGATCTCGTGTATCTGTCTGGAAATGACTATTTCAGATAGTTCATTTAGTGTTCCGGCAATCCGGTTTTCATCTACACAGACCAGTTCTTCATCGTCTTCGGGTATAAAACCGGAGATAGTATAACCCAAATCGTACAAACTGTCAGCTATCCGCTGCGCTTTAGACCCCGCCCCGATTATAAGTACATTCTGCGACCATTCCCTGTTCCTGATCTTACTCAAACCGATCTGGGTAACAATAAGACGCGGGATATAAGTCAACAAGAATTGCAAAGCAAGCAATGAAAAATACAATTCGTAATAAATCTGAAACGAACGGGGCAAGTCGTTCAGTATCATAATGAAAAACAAGGAAGTAACCCCTATGAGAACCGTTATGAAAGTAGTAAAGAACTCCGCTATCCTGGATTTTCCGAAAGGCTTGTTATAATAACCGGATAAGCTGTGAAGAATCAGCCAAAAAAAAGGAACCAGTAATTGTCCCTCGAATACTACATCAGACAGCAAATAACTTTTAAGTGAACTATATCCCAGATATGAAGCTATCTCATGGTAGCGAAGTAGATTAAATAATATCCAGACAATAGATGCCGATATAAAATCCGAAATAACGTATTTGGCTATCTGAGCTTTTTTATTCATAGGTCTTATCTGATTACCTGAACAAGGCCTCCTTTACCCAGCTTGATAATACTCGACGGGGTTGCTTTGGTTCTATCATCCCGGCGGTATTGTACGATGTAGTCTACCCCCTCTTTTATTTCTTCGGATATTTCACTGAAATTAGCAGGCGATGGTTCTCCGCTTATATTGGCAGAAGTTGAAACCAATGGTTTGCGGAAGGCTTCACACAAGCGGCGGGAGAAGTCCTCACGGGTAACGCGTATACCGATACTGCCGTCTTCGGCCAGCAGATTCTTAGCCAGGTTTTTCCCCTGCGAATAAATAACCGTGAGTGGTTTATCTGCCACCTCAATAAGATCCCATGCGATATCGGGCATTTCTTCTACGTAGCGATCCAGTTTGGCTGCATCGTCTACCAATACCAGCATAGCCTTATTGTCTATTCTTTTTTTTAGTTCATACACACGTTGTACGGCCTCCTCGTTAGTCGCATCGCATCCTATACCCCAGATCGTATCTGTGGGATAAAGGATAATCCCTCCGCCACGCATCACTTCGCAGGCCATTTTCAAATCATTTATCATGCCAATTTTAAATTGTGACAAATGTACAAATCATTCGGATACTATAAAAAATATATAATGAAAAAACTATTTTAGAATACTTTGTTGCAAATATCAATATAAAATACCTAAATTTACGGATTGAAATAGTGTGTGGAATAATGCACACGGAATGATGCATTTTGTATCCAAAATGCATCCTGCGACATCTGGAAAGAAAAAAACAATATATAATGATTAACAAATGGAACTTACAAACCCTATCCATAGAAGAGTTACATGAAAAAGATGAGTTGGCTAAAGAGTTGGGACTTAATCCGATTACATGCCAGTTACTCATCCAGAGAGGTATTACTTCTGCAGATGAAGTTAAGAAGTTCTTTAAACCCAGCCTGAACAATCTGCATGATCCATTTCTGATGCCAGACATGGACAAAGCAGTGAAAAGACTAGATAAGGCACTGGGAAATAAAGAAAAAATCTTAGTTTATGGGGATTATGATGTAGACGGAACAACAGCTGTTTCGTTAGTTTATAAGTTTTTGCGCCAGTACTCATCCACGCTCGACTATTACATACCCGACCGGTATGACGAAGGCTATGGGATTTCCTATAAAGGTATTGACTATGCCGCTGAAAACGGCTTTAGCCTGATTATCGCCCTGGATTGCGGTATCAAGGCCATTGATAAGATCGAATATGCCAAGACAAAGGGTATCGATTTCATCATCTGCGATCATCACATGCCCGATGATACGCTGCCGGATGCAGTAGCTGTACTGGATGCCAAACGTGTTGATTCTATTTATCCGTATGAACACCTATCCGGTTGTGGCGTAGGGTTCAAGTTTATGCAAGCCTTTGCCAAAAGCAATGGCTTTCCTTTTTCCAAGCTGGAAAACCTGTTGGACCTTATTGCTGTTAGTATTGCCTCCGACATCGTTCCGATTACAGGAGAAAATCGCATACTGGCACATTACGGGCTCAAACAACTGAACAGTAACCCGGGCATGGGTCTGAAAGGGATTATCGACATTTGCGGATTAACCGGTAAGCCCATTACCATCAACGATATCGTATTTAAAATAGGCCCCCGCATCAATGCCTCCGGACGTATGATGAACGGGAAAGAGGCAGTAGATTTACTCTTGGCCAAAGATACGGAAAGCGCTCGCGAGAAAAGCGAAAACATCAATCAGTACAATGACGAACGCCGCGAGCTGGATAAAAAGATCACAGACGAGGCCAATGCCGTTATCGACACATTCAGTAACATGGAAGATCGCAAGGCTATTGTGGTATATGAACCCAGCTGGCACAAGGGAGTGATCGGTATTGTGGCTTCCAGACTTACGGAGAAATATTACCGTCCGGCAGTTGTTCTGACCAAATCATCGGAACTAATCACCGGATCGGCTCGCTCCATCACTGGTTTTGATATATACAAAGCGATTGAGAATTGCCGCGACTTGCTGGAGAATTTCGGAGGGCATACCTATGCTGCCGGCCTGTCTATGAGAGAAGAAAATCTGGAAGAATTCACCAAACGTTTTCTGGAACAGGCCAGTGGAGTGATAGATCCGGAACAGATGACTCCTCAGATTGATATTGATGCCGTGCTGGAAATGAAAGATATCACCAGCAAACTGAGCAAGGAACTAAACAAAATGAGCCCTTTCGGCCCCGAAAATCAGAAACCTGTTTTCTGCAGTCTGGCAGTAAGGGACTACGGAACAAGCAAGCTGGTAGGGAAAGACTCCGACCATATCAAGCTCGAGTTGATAGACGACAATTCCAAGATTCCGGTTCACGCGATAGCTTTCGGTATGAGCCAGCATTTTGATTATATCAAATCCATGAAACCTTTCAATATTTGTTATACGATTGAGGAGAACGCATACAATACAAAAGCACCTCAATTACTGATCAAAGACATTAAAACGGACGATTTGTGAATCAGTGGATGTTTACCACGAAATATTAGAGAAATACTGGGGTTATACCTCTTTTCGGCCGTTACAAGAAGAGATTATCCACTCGGTAGTTTCAGGTAAAGATACCTTAGGCTTGATGCCTACCGGAGGAGGTAAATCCATCACATTCCAGGTTCCTGCCTTAGCATCCGAAGGGATATGCCTGGTTGTCACACCACTTATTGCATTGATGAAAGACCAGGTGGACAACCTGCGCAAGGTGGGTATTAAAGCTACAGCCGTATACTCCGGTATGTCCCGCCAGGAAATCATTCAACAACTGGAAAACTGCATCTTCGGCAATTATAAATTCCTCTACGTCTCTCCCGAACGGCTTGGCACGGACTTATTCCAGGCAAAGCTGCAGGCGATGACTGTATCTCTGCTGGTTGTTGACGAAAGCCACTGTATCTCTCAATGGGGATATGACTTCCGCCCCTCCTACCTCGGCATTGCCAAAATCCGCGAGCTGTTGCCAACTGTACCGATACTGGCGCTTACAGCTACTGCAACGCCCGATGTGATTGATGATATACAAGACAAGCTCTTATTCAAGAAAAAGAATGTTTTTCGGAAGAGCTTTTACCGGAAAAACCTCTCCTATATAGTCCGGCAAACCGACGATAAATTCAAGACTTTAGTTCATATTCTGCAAAAGGTACAGGGTACGGCTATTGTGTATGTGCGCAACAGACAACGCACCAAAGAAATAGCTACTATCCTGAAACAGATGGATATCTCTGCCGACTTTTTCCACGCCGGGCTGAACCGGGAAGAAAAAAACCTCCGTCAGAACAGATGGAAAAACAATGAATGTCGCGTGATTGTCTCTACCAATGCTTTCGGTATGGGGATAGACAAACCGGATGTGCGGCTGGTAGTGCATATCGACATGCCGGGCTCACTGGAAGAGTATTATCAGGAGGCCGGACGAGCCGGGCGGGATGAAAAAAAAGCCTATGCCGTAGCTTTATGCGGGCATACAGACAATGCCAAGTTAAAGAAGCGCCTGTCTGACGAATTTCCCGATCTGGCATTCATACGCCGGGTATATGAGGCCTTGGGAAACTACTTCCAGATTGCCGTAGGCTATGGGCTGGACAGTGTGCATGACTTCTCGCTGACAGACTTTTGCTCCGTTTTCAGGTTCTCTATCCTGCAAACTCACCACGCATTGAAAATACTGGAACTATCTGGCTATATTGAATATACGGAAGAAATAGACAGTGCTTCACGCCTGATTTTTACAGTGACGCGTGACGACCTGTACAAGCATTTGAATCAGAACAAGCAAATCGACGATGTTATACAAGCTCTTTTGCGCTCCTATACCGGTCTCTTTGCCGATTATGCCTATATAGACGAAAGCCTGATAGCCAGCCGCTGCCAACTATCTCAGCAAGATGTCTACAATGTATTGGTGGGTCTATCCAAATACAGGATCGTTCATTATATCCCCCGGAAAAAGACACCTCTGATTATCTATACCAGGATTCGGGAAGAACAAAAATACCTTTCAATCCCCTATTCGGCCTACGAAGAGCGGAAAAAGAAGTTGGAAAACAGAATCGGGCATGTGTTGGAGTATATCAATGAAGACAGGGTATGCAGAAATATAATGCTTCTCCGCTATTTTGGCGAGAAAAAGGCGAAAGCATGCGGAACCTGCGATGTATGCCTCGCTAAGAACGAATCCGGACTTACCAATGCCGAATTTAATACCATAAAAGAGGCACTCATGGAGGTACTGACCAACGAGCCACAAAACATCCGCAATATAACTGATTTACTAGACTATCCCAAAGAAAAAAGCCTCACTGTCATCCGTTTCCTGGCCGACCACGACGAACAATTCATCCTGCAAGACGGCTACCTATCCTTAGCGGAAAACAAGGAAGCTAATAATAAATCCACAGAAGCGTCGGACGCTTCTCCTTCCTGAACATCTCATCCAGTTTCTTCATGCTCTGATTATCAATCACCGGACAGCCCTGGCTATATCCCAAAGGCAAGTGGTAGGGGTAAATCTCTTCCGGAGTGATAGGATGATGCGAGTGTAATACAATAATCCGGTTGTAGGCATTGCTATTGGTAGCTTCCAGTCCGTGCAACTTATAATGTACATTGATCCCCCACTTGCTATACGAACAAATGCCGATCTTATACTTCCCCAGCGACGTACAATAACTGCCTGAAACATTGCTAAACACAGGATCAGCCTCCGTACTGCTACCTCCATAACCATGAGCACAAAGGCTCGACAGCCTAATGCTATCCCCCTTAAAATCCCAGACAAAGAAGCGCTTTTTCCCGGAGTGCATCTTCATATCAACCAAAATGCAATACTCTGTATTCATCTTATTTTCTTGGCAAAAAACCAAAGCACTATCAGCCTTTTCTTTTAAGCGATCCTGTCCAAAACAAGACACAGGAAACAGTATACATAAAAAGAGGAATAATATAGAAGTATAGTTCGTCATAAAAGCAAAGATAACAAAAAACAAAAAAGGATACCCTTTACGAGTATCCTTTTTATCAATTATTTAGGGTGAAAGACGGGATTCGAACCCGCGACCCTCGGAACCACAATCCGATGCTCTAACCAACTGAGCTACAATCACCATGTTTTGCCTTAAAAAGCATATACCTTTAAAGACGGTGCAAAGATAGGCAATATTTTTTACGATGCAAACGAAACACCAAAAAAAGTTAGCCGGAATTAATCGTTAATCGTTAACCCATTAATCGTTATTTGTAGATTTCTTTCTTGCCGGCCAGTAGGGTGTTGCGCATCAGGGAGATGATGGTCATGGGGCCTACACCACCCGGAACGGGGGTGATATAGGAGCATTTCGGAGACACTTCGTCAAACCTTACATCACCGGTCAGTTTAAAGCCGCTTTTGGTTACACTGCTTGGCATGCGCGTAGTACCTACATCTATCACTACGGCTCCTTCTTTTACCATATCGGCCTTCAGAAACTCAGGAACACCTAATGCTACAATAATAATATCGGCATTGAGACACATTTCCTTCAGGTTTTCCGAACGACTGTGGCATACGGTTACCGTACAATCGCCGGGGTATGATTTTTGCATCATCAACATAGCCATCGGTTTACCTACAATATTGCTACGTCCCAGCACCACGCAATGTTTCCCTTTTGTTTCTATTTCGTATCGTTTCAGCAATTCCAGAATACCGGCAGGTGTAGCCGACAAAAAGCAGGGAAGCCCTATTGACATACGCCCTACATTAATCGGATGGAAACCATCTACATCCTTGCGGTAATCAATCGCTTCTATAATTTTCTGCTCTGAAATATGCTTGGGAAGAGGCAGCTGAACAATAAAGCCGTCTACATCCGGATCATTATTCAGGCGATCCACGCAAGCCAGCAATTCTTCTTCTGTTACATCTTCTTCATAGCGGATTAGCGACGATTTGAATCCAACTTCCTCGCATGTACGCACTTTACTGGCTACATACGTTTCGCTACCGCCATCGTGCCCCACCAAAACAGCGGCCAAATGAGGGATCTTGCCTCCCGCCTTTTTAATTTGGGCTACTTCTTCCGCGATTTCTTTTTTCATCTGGGCCGACACAGCCTTTCCGTCTATTAATTGCATATTATTAAGCTATTAAGTTTATTGAGTCTACTAAGTTTATAAGCCTATAAGCCTTTTAAACTTATCTCTTCATGGAAGGAAACTTTTTACTGCCCGGTTTTGCAGCTGTTACCATCTTCATCATTTTGCGCGTTTGGTCAAACTGTTTGAGCAGTTTATTTACCTCTTGCACAGACGTTCCACTACCAGTTGCGATGCGCTGCCGGCGCGAACCATTCAGGATAGAAGGGTTGCTACGCTCCGTTGGCGTCATAGATTGAATGATAGCTTCAATATATGTAAACGCATCGTCGTCTATATCAATATCTTTTATCGCTTTACCTACACCGGGAATCATGGAAGCCAGTTCCTTCAGGTTCCCCATCTTTTTAATTTGATGTATCTGAGCGATGAAATCATTAAAATCGAATTGATTTTTGGCAATTTTCTTTTGCAAGCGCTTGGCCTCTTCTTCGTCATACTGTTCCTGGGCGCGCTCTACAAGCGAAACGATATCCCCCATTCCCAGAATACGGTCGGCCATACGTTCGGGGTGGAATACATCCAGGGCATCCATCTTTTCACCGGTTCCAACGAACTTAATCGGCTTGTCTACCACCGAACGGATGGAAAGGGCTGCACCACCTCTTGTATCACCATCTAATTTGGTTAAAACTACTCCGTCAAAATCCAGGCGCTCATTGAACTCTTTTGCCGTATTCACCGCATCCTGCCCTGTCATGGCATCCACAACAAACAAGATTTCATCGGGAGTGATGGCTTTCTTGATAGCGGCGATTTCATCCATCATCTGCTGGTCGATAGCCAAGCGTCCGGCGGTATCCACAATCACCAGGTCGTAGCCCTTCTGTTTCGCATCTTTAATGGCATTTTGAGCAATTTCTACCGGATTTTTATTTTCCGGTTCGGAATATACAGGAATTCCGGTTTGCTCGCCCAAGATGTGCAACTGCTCGATAGCAGCAGGTCTGTAGACGTCTCCCGCCACCAAAAGAGGCTTCTTACCCTTCTTGGTTTTCAACATATTAGCCAGCTTTCCGGAGAAGGTAGTTTTACCGGAACCCTGAAGCCCCGACATCAATATAACAGCAGGAGATCCTTTCAGATTAACCTCCGTAGCCGTTCCCCCCATCAATTGTGCCAATTCATCGTGAACGATCTTCACCATCAGCTCACCGGGCTTCACAGCTGTTAATACATTCTGTCCCAGCGACTTTTCCTTAACTGTATCTGTAAATTGTTTTGCTACTTTGTAATTAACGTCGGCATCTAACAGTGCTTTACGAACATCTTTCAACGTTTCCGCCACATTAATTTCCGTGATCCGGCCTTCGCCTTTCAATAGTTTAAACGATCTGTCTAATCTTTCGCTTAAATTCTCAAACATAATATTATAATGTATTTATTCTTTACCTTATATAATAAGGATGCAAATATACCCTTTATTTTAACACAAAATCATGCCCGGACGGGGAAATTCACGCTATACCTACAAAAAAACTGATTTCATCAAATAATACTTCCAACAGCTGAATCCCTTTTTCACAGACCTTTTGAGCACTTTTTATTTAGAGGTACGTCTAAATTCATTTAGAGGTAGGTGTAAATTCATTTAGAGGTAGGTGTAAATAAATTTAGAGGTAGGTATAAATTGATTTAGACGTACCTCTAAATTATTTTTAAGGTAGCTCTTTCCATTTTTTCGCTTAAGAATTCAGAATAATCAGCTGACACACAGCATGAAATGATCCAAAACAATTCAGGATAATAGATTTGTATACAGAATACAGGAGTTGGACTGACATAATCCTCCTGACGGAGGAGTACCATCCTCTATCCGTTGGAATCGTGCATTTTTTTTCGATAGCTATCTAAAAACGCCATTCCTTCGGTGTTGAGAAGTTAAAATTTCATCAATTACAGTATTTTTTACAGGTCAGTTGTAAAATAATCCTAAAAGCGATTGATTGGTTGAAGATTTTTCCTCGTTTTCCTTTTTAGTATGAAATAAATTGAATAGGTTTGTGAAAATTCATGTCGGTCTGCAATTTTCTTTTTGGAAAATTTGGACGACGTATTATGAGATAAATTTTCCATTTAAGAAAACTTAAGAATTACAATAGGGTGTTTCTTCAATGGCAAAAGATTGGTTATCCATCCGAATTGTTACTTTTTCACCTGAAGAAGTGATAGTTTGGATTTGTTTTTTAATATATGCATTCTCGCAGCTTCTTGGACATAAAAAAATCAGTATTTTTCAACCGGAAGTTTTAAAATACTGATCCCAAATAAATTGTTTCAAGCGCTGATTTTTACAGCCAACCCTCTACTCTATCTTTTGTCGAATATCCGATAAATAGCTTTTCATACCCTCTGTATCCCGTTTTTCGATGATCTCCTGAAGCTTTGAAAGTTCCTCCTGTATGCGTCCAATCTGCCTTGGAGTGCGGGGATTGAACAAAATTTCCGTCAGTAAATAATCGTCTTCCGACATCAGTCCACGGGCTATTTTCATGTGCCTTTTGAAGGTAGTTCCAGGTGCATCCTGGTGCTTCATAGTGGCAGCAAACACCAAAGTCGATGCAAAAGGGATGCCTAACGAATAGGCAACAACGCGATCATGTTCTTCGAAAGAGTATTCAAAAATGTTCAACTTTAGGTGCGAATACAGGTCCTTAAAGAACACTTTTCCCAGATGGTCACTCTCGGAAATAATGATGGTATTCTCCTTCTCCAGGTTGCCAAGGTTGGCAAAAGTAGGGCCAAACATCGGGTGAGTAGAGACGTAAGGAAAGCCGCAACCCTTGTAGAATTCAAGCAAGTTGGTCTTTACAGAGGCTATATCAGAGATGATACAATAGGGTTGCAAATGAGGTAAAACAGCCTTAAAAGCATCAATCGTATGATTCAGCGTAACACAGTTTATCACCAATTCAGGCGCAAAAGCCGGTATTTCTTCCGGACTACTCATACGCAAAGCATTATAAATAAAACGCATACGCTTCGGATTACTCTCCAAAACAGCCACTTCATGATCAAAACTCAGCAAATCGGTGAAGAAAGATCCCATCTTCCCGGCACCTAATATCAATATTTTCATTATTTCGACATGATTATCATCTGTTGGCGGACAGATTCTTCGTGTATTTCTTTTAATATTTCTTTTACGAAATCGGAGCTTAGGTCTAATGATTCTCCTAAGTGCGAGCGGTTTACAAGGATTTCGTTGTAACGCGGTGACTGTAGGATGGGCATATTATGCTCCTTTTTATAGACACCTATTTCGCGTGAAATGCGCATTCTTTTAGCCAGTAGTTCAAGCAGTTGCTCGTCTATATGGTCGATCTGGCGACGTAATTCGCTCAGGTTTTCAGTGGTTTGAGTTTCGTTACGGATTACCAACAGGTTTAATACGTAGTCGAGTACATCCGGTGTAATTTGCTGCCCGGCATCGCTGAAGGCCTCGTCGGGATTGCAGTGAGACTCAATAATCAAGCCATCGAGACTCAAATCCATGGCTTGTTGAGAAAGCGGAGCTATCAGTTCCCTTTTGCCGCCGATATGGCTCGGGTCACAAAAGATAGGCAGCTGTGGTATGCGGCGGCGCAATTCAATTGGGATGTGCCAGAGCGGCAAATTCCGGTAGATTTTTTTGTCGTACGAACTGAAGCCCCTATGTATAGCAGCTATTCTCCGGATTCCTGCCCCATAAATACGTTCGATGGCGCCAATCCACAGTTCCAGGTCCGGATTAACCGGATTCTTGATTAATACCGGGATATCTACCCCTTGCAAGGCATCAGCAATCTCCTGAACAGCAAAGGGGTTAACTGTTGTACGAGCGCCAATCCACAGCATATCTATTCCGGCTTTCAAGGCCTCAAACACATGCTCCCGGGTGGCTACTTCCGTTGTTACATACATGCCAGTTTCTTCTTTCACACGTTTTAGCCACTTCAGACCGGTAGCCCCTACCCCTTCAAAACCACCCGGTTTGGTACGAGGCTTCCACACGCCTGCGCGGAATATTTTAATATCCTTGGCTGCCAGGCTGCGTGCCGTATTCATAACCTGTTCTTCTGTTTCGGCGCTACAGGGGCCTGCTATTACAATCGGGCGCTCGGGACTTACCCCCGGCAATACGACTGATTTTAATTCTAATTCCATCTTATTTAATTATTTTTGATTGTCTTTTTAATTCTATCTAATGCCTCTTGCAAGGCTACTTCGTTACAACACAAAGATATGCGGATATAGCGTTCGCCGTTACTTCCGAAGATAAATCCCGGCGTAATAAACACGTTTGCTCCATATAAAACACTGTCGGACAAGACTTCACTACTTTGATAGTCTACCGGAATTTTCCCCCACAAAAACATACCCACCTGTTTCTCGTCGAAGCTACAGCCCAGAGTACGCATGATTTCTCCGGCCAATCCCCGGCGGCTTCTGTACACCTGATTCATCTGGCTGTACCATTCGGCAGGAGCATTCAAGGCTTCTACCGTGGCATACTGTACAGGTTTGAACTGCCCGGAATCTACATTGCTCTTCACCCTCAAGATCCACTGAACAAACTGGGCATTAGAAGCCAACATCGCCATACGCCAGCCCGGCATATTGTGCGACTTACTCATCGAATTAAGCTCTATACATATATCTTTAGCTCCCGGAACGCTCAGGATACTCAAGGGCTCTTCATTCAGAATGAAACTGTAGGGGTTATCATTTACAATCACAATTCCGTGTTTATGCCCGAAAGCAACCAGTTTTTCAAAGAGTTCCCGGCTGGCATTAGCTCCGGTAGGCATATTGGGATAATTAACCCACATCAGCTTTACACCGGAAAGATCCATCTTTTCCAAGGCTTCAAAGTCGGGGAGCCATCCCTGTTCCTCTTTCAGATCATAGGTAACAAGATGTGCTCCTACCAAATTGCTGACCGACTGATAGGTAGGATAACCGGGATTGGGTACCAATACACCATCGCCGGGATTCAGAAAAGCCAACGATATGTGCAGAATGCCTTCCTTGGAGCCAATCAGCGGCTGTATCTCCGTACGAGGGTCTAGATCAACATCATACCATCTTTTGTACCAGCCGGAGAAAGCCTCGCGCAACTCCGGTATACCTATAAAAAGCTGATAGCCATGTTCGTCCGGACGCTTGGCATGCTCGCACAAGGTGTCGATAGTCTGCTGTGAAGGAGGCAAGTCGGGGCTTCCCACTCCCAGGTTAATCACCTTTTTCCCGGCAGCATTCATCTCTGCTATTTCTTTCAGTTTGCGGGAAAAATAATATTCACTTACGCTGTTTACACGTGCTGCGGGTATGATGTTACACGCTTTGCTTTCCTTCTGCATATTCTCCTAATATTACGAAATCCTTTGTTAATGGTATAACGGCATCCAATGCCTGTTTGTAACGCATATAATCGTGAAAAGTAAGATCGATATAAAACAAATACTGCCATTCGCGGCCTATGATGGGAAGAGATTGTATTTTCGTGAGGTTCATGTCGTAAAAAGAGAGGATAGATAAAACTTGTGAGAGGCTGCCTACAGCATGCGAAAGAGCAAATACAACTGAAGATTTCTTTTTTTCCGTTCCCCGGAGTATCTCATCGGCTGTCCACTTATCGGCTACTGCCAGAAAACGGGTGAAATTATGTTTGTTCGTTTCTATCCCCTCGGCCAATACATCCAGCCCATAGATCTGGGCAGCCTGTCTACTGCAGATAGCTGCATGTCCTTTCAGTTGGTTTTCGGCTATCCAGCGGGCACTTGCTGCCGTGTCGTCTTTCTCTACAATCTTTACATTGGGCAATGTATCCAGGAAATCCATGCATTGCATCAGGGCAATCGGATGCGAATCCACTTCCGTTATCTCATGGATAGAGGTTCCCGGAAGCGCTGCCAGCGAATGGGAAATACGTAGCTTATACTCTCCTATTGTCTGAAAACCACTCTGGCGGATCAACTCATGATTCTGCAACAAGCTACCGGCAATCGTATTTTCAATAGCCATCAGCCCAATCACAGAGGGGTCTTTCTTTATCACAGCAATCACGTCTCTGAACGTATCGCAAGGAAGTACCTCTATCTCTTCATCTTCAAAGTATTTATGAGCTGCTATTTCGTGATACGAACCGGCTATGCCCTGAATGGCTACTTTTTTCTTCATCTTTTTTCAGTTTTAATGGATACAAACAAAAAAAGTCCCGCCGGATTCGGCAGGACTTCTATATTTTCATTATTGATATTTCTATTCTATTCATCAATTTCTTTACATATATTTTCCTGCCTCCATCTTGCTAAGATAAAAGTAAAAATAATAATATGTAAAGCTAAATCGATTCATTGTCTCTTCTGATTTCGGAGCAAAAGTAACACTTTTCTTTAAAACGCAACTATAAAGTGATATTTTTTTTCAAATACACCAAAATAAATTACACTACCCGCTGATTCGGTTGCAACGTAAGCATACTTTCAGGTACAGATGCTTTGATAGATTTTACCAATATTTCAGAGACGGAGTAGCGAATAAAGTCCTTCCTTGTTACCAACACGATTTCGCGCGTAGGTTTAGGAATTGCAAACGGGCGCACAAGTTCCTTTTGCTTCTCGCAAAACTGATAAACGGACAATTCCGGAATAAAAGTAATGCCATTTCCACTTTCCACCATCCGCATAAATGTCTCCATACTTCCTAAACGATAAGTTCCCTGATGCAATTTTACTTTTTCCATCTGGCAAAATCTCATCAGCTGGTCGCGGAAACAATGTCCCTCGTCTAATAACCATAATCGTTCGCCGCTGATATCTGAAGAACGGATCAATTCATTCTTGAAGATAGGTTCGTTTTTTGCCACATAACCCAGAAACTGTTCATAGTACAATACATCCCCCTGAAGCTCCGGCTCTATAGGTTGCGAAGCAATAATAGCCGCATCAATCTCGCCCTTCATCAAGGCAGCAAGAGTAGGCGTTGTCTTCATTTCCAAGACGTTAATATCCAAGTCCTTGTGTTTTTCAGAGAGCTGATGAAAAAAGCGCGGAACCAGATAAGGAGCAATCGTAGGCAAGATAGCCAGCCGGAAGATCCCTTTTACGGAATTCTCCTCCTCGTTTACAATGTCTTTGATCAGAGAAGCTTGATAAACAACCTTACGCGCCTGTTCTATCACCTTGATCCCGGCAGGAGTTGGTTTGACAGGTTGCACATTCCTGTCGAAAAGCTTAATCCCCAGCTCATCCTCCAGTTTTTGGATCATCATACTTAATGTAGGTTGCGTTACCCTGCAATGTTCGGCTGCCTTGGCAAAATGGCGATAGGTATCTACGGCCAACACATATTCCAACTGTTGTATAGTCATAAATTATTCCATTTTCTAATATGTAAATTAACGAATTATATTCCATTCCCCGAAATTAAGACATAAAAAAGGCAAAAATATTTTGATATATAAAATAAAGCGCTACCTTTGCACCGCGAAATAACGCAGACGGGGTGTAGCGCAGTCCGGTTAGCGCACCTGCTTTGGGAGCAGGGGGTCCCAGGTTCGAATCCTGGTACCCCGACAAACGAAAGTCAGATGGTTAAATAACTTATCTGGCTTTTTTGTTTGGTGGAAAGTCTGCTATTTGAACAATAACTATATTTTTTACGATATTACTATGAGAGTTTATCAAAGATAATGACTAATTTCGTATTTTATCTAACATTATATGCATGAATCATATAGCTGCCATAGACAAGTCTATTAAGGAGAAACTTACTCATAGAGAAATTGTCAGAAAAGTATACTTAACGTATCCCACAAAAGCTTTCATAGAAAGAGAGGAACAACAGTACGAAATATTCAATGAGATTAGCTCTCATTTCTCTATCCCCATAAACCACATACAGGTATGTGGATCTTCGAAAATGGGTAGAAGTTTCCATAAGGACAGTCAATTCACTCCTAAGTCTTCTGATTTAGATATAGCCATCATTGACACTGCTCTATTTTTAAAATATTCTGAAATTATATTTAATGCAACAAATGGATTTAATGATTGTACTAAATTTACAGGTAAAAAAGGTGAGAATAATTTTTTAAATTATTCCAGCTATATAGCAAAAGGTATTTTTAGACCTGATTATATGGCAAGTTGCAAGGAAAGAGCCGAATGGTTTAACTTTTTCAACCAGTTATCTTTGAAGTATAAAGATTATTTCAAATCAATTAATGCAGGAATATATCTTTCTCAAGTCTATTTTGAGCATAAACAGTCTAGTAATATTAGGTATTATATAAAATCAAAAATTTAACAATATGGTCGATTACAGAGTTCGTTCAATTTCTTTATTAGACTTGGTTAATGATATTAGAAGCGGAAAACTTATTCCAAATGCTTATTTCCAGAGAAATTTGGTTTGGAGAGATGTTCATAATAAAGATTTTATTAAAACCATTTTATTAGGCTTCCCATTCCCTCAAATATTTATTTCAAAAGGAAAGGTTAATATTTCTACAATGACAACTGTTTCATGCATAGTAGACGGTCAACAAAGAACAAATGCAATAGCTAAATATATTGATAATCAATTTGAAGTTGATGGAAAATATTTTGAAGATTTAAATGAAATAGAAAAAACCAATTTTCTTAAATATGAAATCGCGGTTATAGAATTAGATTTAAATAATGATGACCCTAAGGTACAAGATATTTTTCAAAGAATAAATAGAACATCTAATTCCCTGTCGTCTATAGAAAAAATGGCTTCCGAATACTCCACATCTGAGTATATGTTAGTAGCTAAGCTACTATGCGATCAAATAAATATAAACGTACAAGAAGCTAATGAAAATTTCAAAGAAGATCCTAATATACCTAGAGAATTTTACGAATGGGCCAATACAGTAAAAATCAAAAAATGTCAATCTTTATTTACAGGGAAAAATGTGTTTACTGCTAGAGAAATATCCCGAAAAGTCCACTTACAACACACCTTAAATATTATGTCAACAATTCTTTCTGGTTTTTTTAATCGAAACGATAAAACCTCAGATCTTTTAAATGACTACTTTTATGATTTTGACAAAAAAAATGAAATAATTCGTCTGTTTGAACAAGTATCTTCCATTTTTTTAGATTTTAAATTTAATCCAAAGTCATTTTGGCACTCAAAATCTAATTTTTTCTCATTATTCATTGTCATATGTAATAATATGAGCTATATAAAAGACAATTTTGAAGAAGTGAGATCTAATCTTATCAATTTTGAGAGTAATGCTCCAGAAGAGTATCGGTTAGCTGCTGCTGAAGCGGTAAACAACAAAAAAGAACGACAACTTAGGAATGATATGATTTTAGGAGCAATTGGCCTAAATTTATTTTAATCAAATATTCGATAATTTTAGATTATAAATGTGTGACTTCTATGCAGTTATTTTAAATAAAAACGAAAATATTTCTGCTCATTACAAAGCAAGTGCCAAATGAGCCGGACAGCAAAAGAAATTGAGCTGTGTAGCAAATTGGTTATTTGATTTATTCGTTATATTTGCTTTTAGATATTAAAGTAAATCACCAATGAAAGAAAAAAAGAGTAAGACGACTGTTAATCAGTTGGTAAACCACAAGGTATCTGGGAATAGTATTTTGAAGATAGACCGAAGGAGGGCTTTGAAGTATATGGCTTTCCTTCCGGCTTTTGCGTATGGTTGTACGTCGGGTAGTAAGAGCGGTACTAATAAGGGCGAAGAGAAAGAGCTTGCCGATGGGGCTTCTGCTTCCGGAAATTCGATCGTTTATATGACGAAGGCTATTACGCCTGCCGGACTTATGGCTGTTTATGAGAAATTAGGCAGACCAGCTAGCGGAAAAACGGCTATCAAACTGCATATGGGAGAGCCTGGCAATACAAACTTCTTGTCGCCGGACTTAGTGCGTGACCTTGTGTTGGCCGTAAATGGAACGCTTGTAGACTCTAATACCTATTATGGCGGACGTCGCACAACAAATGAAGACCATTTGGAATCGGCTCGCGAACACGGATTTACATTTGCTCCGATAGATATCCTCGATGCCGAGGGCGAAGTACGTGTACCCGTTCATGGTGGCAACCGTCTGAAAGAAGCCATTATCGGCTCACATTACAGAAATTATGACTTTATCATTTCCGTAGCTCATTTCAAAGGGCATGAAATGGCTGGATTCGGCGGTTCTTTCAAGAATATGGCTGTCGGCATGGCCTCTGTAAAAGGAAAAGAGGCTATACATGGCGAACCGGGTAACCCCTGGGGATCAACAACAGAGGCCTTTCTTGAAAAAGTAGCCGAGTATAACAAAGCCATGATTGACGAAATGGGAGACAAAATAATCTATATCAATATTCTGAATAAGCTATCTGTTGATTGCGATTGCAACGCCAATGCCGAACCTCCACAAATGGACGATATAGGTATCCTTGCTTCTCTCGACCCGGTAGCTCTTGACAGAGCAAGTGTTGATATGGTCTATGCCGCCCCTAAGAATGAGCATCTGGTAGAACGTATCGAGTCAAGAAACGGTACCCACCTGATCAATTATGCCGAAAAAATCGGCCTTGGTTCGCAGCAATATAAACTGATAGAGGTATAACCTTATTTTTTCAGAAATATTAGTATAACATTATAATGATTAGTTGAAAAATATACTTATATTTGTGGAGACAAGAATATCGTAAATCTTTTAATACCGAAGAGTTATGAGAAAGTTGAAAATAGATCTCCCCAACCGTTCTTTTGATGGTAAAATCATCAAAGTAGGGACTTCTCTGGGGATTATTATCCCGAATCATGCAACCAAAGCTTTACACCTTAGTAACGGAACAGCTGTAGATATATCTATTGGCGACAATAACATCCTGACCATCAAAAAAACCGAAGGTGTTAGAGACGGATGGGATAAGCTGTTTTCGCAATATGCCAACGAAGGAAAGGAAGGACTGATCCTGCCGGATTTCCTCGACACGGAAATAGCATAAGGTTTATCAATCTCTGCTATCTATGGAAACACACACCGGAAACTCTACCTTTATATGTAAGCAGTATGAGATTGTGATGATCAATCTTGATCCACTGGAAGCGGAAGGTGAGATCAGAAACAAACAAATATGCCTGTTACTCTCTCCGGATGAGATGAATAAGCATCTGGATTACGTAGAAGTCGTACCCCTTACTCCCGAACATAAACACATTCCTACACGCGTAAAACTATCCCCTACCAAGAAGTCTTCTATTACTCAGCCCATGTATGTAGTATTGGATCAGAAAAAAACAATCCTGTCTAAAAGGGTGATATGCAAAATCGGAGATATTACGGAAAAAGAAAAAGAAGCTATCTTCAATACACTTGTTGAGATGTACAGGTATTAATATCCCCTCTTCTCTCTTTATTTTAGCAACTCTTCCATGTCGTTTCGATTGAGCAGGGAGAGCGGATTGTTGGAATTGATGAATGTTTCCGACAAGGCGGCTTTAGATTCTTGTAGGCGGATGATTTTCTCTTCTATGGTTTCACTGGAAACGAAGCGGTAAGCTATCACGGGTTTGTCTTGTCCGATACGATGGGCTCTGCTCAGGGCTTGCATTTCGGCAGCGGGATTCCACCAAGGGTCGATGATAAAGACATAGTCGGCAGCCGTCAGGTTCAGTCCGGTTGATCCGGCTTTCAGGGAAATAAAGAAGCAGTTAATGTCTTTGTTTTCAGTGAAACGTTTGATCTCTTCTTCTCTTTTGGTTGTTTCACCGGTCAGCATGGCATAAGGCCAACCTTCTTCGTTGAATTTTTCAGCCAGGAGGTTCAGATGCCTCACATACGAAGAGAAGATTAATACCTTATGATGGCTTGCTTTCAGGTTCTCAAACGACATTATAACCTGTTCAAACTTACCCGAACTCTCTTCATAATCAGGGATAACCAGACGGGGATGGCAGGACAGCTGCCGGAGCTTGTTCAATCCCTCCAGGGCTACCAGGTTATTCTTTGGCAACTCTGGATGCTCCCAGGCTTCAAGTAGCATATTTCGTATCCGGTTTTTTTCATTCTCATATGCCTTTTGCTGAGCATCGGTCATATCACAGTAAACAACCTCTTGTAACAAAGGAGGCAGTTCAGGTGTTACCTCTTCTTTTGTACGCCTGAGCAGGAAAGGCTGTATGATCTTCTTAAGCCTGTCTTCCTGTCCCGTATTCTTCTCTTTCACTATCTTATGCACAAAGTCTTTTTTAAAGGAAGACAGGCTTCCTAAGAGGCCTTCGTTGATAAAGTTGAATTGTGCCCACAGGTCTTCCAGCGAATTTTCAATAGGTGTACCTGTCAATACCAGCTTATGCTCGGAAACGAGTTGCTTGACCGACTGATATACCAGCGAATCGGTATTCTTTATATACTGACTTTCGTCGAGAATGACCATCTGAAAAGCATAGTTACGCAAATACTCAATATCATTCCGCATAATACCATAAGAGGTAATGATTACCTGATAGTTGTCGAACATACCAGTTTGATCTTTGGTACGTTGCCGATCGTAACCGGCATATACCCATACATTCAGCTCAGGAGCAAAGCGTTTCAGTTCATTTTTCCAGTTATGTAATAAGGAGGTAGGAGCAACAATCAAGACGGGAGGAAGAACCGAAACGCTTGATTCAAACAGAGACAGTTGCCCATCACTTCTAACGGCTTGGCTTTGCTCTGATTTCCCGTATATATACTTCAGAAGAGTTATCGTTTGTAAGGTTTTTCCCAGTCCCATATCATCTGCCAGGCAACCTCCATAACCATGTTCATACAAATGTGCCAACCAATAAAAGCCATCCTTCTGGTAAGAGCGTAACTCTACGGCAGGCTGTTCGGGCAGTGGCGGATGAACAATAGGCACCTTCAGAAAACTGTTAATCTCATCCAGTTTGGCACGGCTTACCTGACCGGCTAAGGCATGTCCCAGTACAGGTGTATGGATCTTCTCTACCCGGAGTACGGCATTCTCTTCTTTTCCGAAACGGAACAATTCCTGGTAGCGTTCAAACCATTCATCGGGCAATATCGCTATTGTCTTATCCGGCAGCAGAAACTCCTTACTACCCTTTAATATTTGCTTCCTGAAACGGCTGAAAGGGATCTTATGCTCTCCTATTATCACCTCTATATTTACCTCAAACCAGTCTATTTTATTATCTACGTCCGACTGTATGTAAAGCTCGCCCGTGAAGAAGTTTTGTCCCAGGATTTGTCCCAAGATAAAGTTTTGATTTAAAACCTTTTCCTTTTTATTCAGCCATTCGATCAAACTATACTGATTTTGTGTATCTCCGGTATAATAATGGTTTATTCCCTTGGCTTGCAGACCTTCTTGTTTCAGTATATTTATCATCTGATTTTCCCAAGCCAAGTCTCTCTCATACCAACAGATAGCGGGGCTACTTCCCTCCCCTTCCAGCCAGATAATTTTCTTTTTCCGATTGTCGGGATAGATCTTTAAGCTTTCATACAGGAAGGACAAAACTAACACATATTCCTGATTCAGGTCTTCTTCCAGGGATAGATAAGCTTGCTTGGAGGGCTTGATTTCTTTTACCGGTATTCCTTGAATTTTCACTTTAAACTCTTGCATCGTTTTCAGTACAAAATTCTTCAGATACACCTCTTCCGAAGCAGGTGGCACCAGTACAAAGTCTTTCGTAAAAAAGGGAATTAGTTTTTTTGAATCGATATTCTCTACACAATAAATCTTGCTACCTATCAAGACTGTAGCCGGTTTGTGAGAGATAATAATGGCAGGTTTTGTTTGTAAAGATATCTCTTGCCCGTCGACCGTCAGGGAAATGAAATAGCGGAAACTATTCTCATCCTTCACAAAGTTGAACAAACATTCGGCCGGCATCGGAAGGATATGTATCCGATGCCAGTCGTATAAGATGTTACTTGATAATTTTTCGCGGAAAAAGACCGGCAAGTCGGTTTGCTTGGCCAGTTCTACTATCTTGCGGTTTCCAAGCTCTATTCTTGGGCGGATATATTTTTCATACATCTCTTCTGTAACTTCCTTCTCAAACTCCCGCAAGGATTTCTTTTTCGAGAAAGTCTTCATCAGTGCTTTATCCGACATCTCGTCGGCTCGCCTGATAATCTGAACGATTGCAGCAGGTGCTCCCCTCTCCTCTTCTTGCTTGGCAACGGGTGTACCTAATATCTGCACACTGCCGCTTTCATTCAACCGGGCTGAATGAATATTTAGTTTCCAACCAAAAATCCGATGCTCAGAAAGCACCAATATCAGCCGTTCGTCTTCCATTTACTACACGTTCATTTCCTTGCAAAAATAGTAAAAGTTGCACAATTAATGAACCATATACAGCCCCTTATTTTGCTTTAAAGAGCCAGCGGGTACCTACTAGAAAGGTATGCGTATCATTATCACTCAGGTTGCTAAACATACCTTTATAATCGGTATGGCTATACATATAGGCCAAGTGAAACCGTAAATCTTTCACATATTTGTTGGTAAAAGGATAATATTCAAGCACTGCCTGAATGCCGGTACTTTCATAGGCTGTTTTACTGAAATCCTTGTCGTAGCGCTGATCCCAGGTTCCTTTGACAAACGGTTTCCACTTACCAAAATCATACTTCAGATTGACAGACAGGGATTGGTCTTTTACATACCTCAGGCCAAGCGAATCATTGTCTACCATGTAGCCGTAATCCATGTTGCGATACCCGTAATAATAGTCGAACTCTGTAGTAAACTTATCTACGTTTATCTGAGTACCTAAGGTAATCCAGTTATAGAACTTACTTTTCGTATGTTGGAAAGCGCCATACCCCCAACGGGTCTTCAATATGTTGTCAAACAGACTTCCTTCCCACAGGGTAGCAAAAGCCAGGGCTTTTTTCTTATATTCATCACTTGCAAATTGCGTAGCATCTGAGTTTACAACCTGGAGATGCAAGGTCTGTCCGGCAAATTTATAGGCAACATCCACTCCGGTCTTATACGCATCCAAGTCATTGAATGTCATCGTCCCCAGGTAGATATCTGCGGGATTGTAGTCATATTCAAATGTACCGAACTGTACGGATTGTTTACCAATTGTAAACGTCCAGTGCTTCCCGGCATCCAAGGCAATCCAGGCTTGGTCTGTAGCTGCAGAATATCCTTCACGCAAGGGTGTTTGTGGTTTATTCAGGCGATGACGGACCCGGTAACGGATACCCGGAACAATCTCTCCCACCAACCAAACCTTGATGGTTTGTCCCTGAAAGGACAGATCATCCAGATCGCCACCATTCAGTGTGCCTTGAAAATCCACACGCGTATCAATCATGATATTCAGCATCTTATCATCCCAAAGCAAGCGCTCCAGAATGTTTTCACTCTCCCGGTGTTGAGCATACGATTGCAGGGTAGTTGCCACAAGGGCAACTACCAATAAACAAATCTTTTTCATATCTGCTTACTTAATATTCAGTGAACATCCGTTGGATTTCCTTATAGTCGTTGGTTTTTGTCAATGCCAGCATCAACAAAACACGTGAGCGATACGGATTAATGTACCAGGAGGCAACAAAGCTCAGCGCGTCATCATCTACTTCGTCCCATTGAGCGGTAGGCCCTGTCATAATGCGTGACGAACGTACTACGGCAACACCATTCTTACGGGCTTTTGCCAGCTCGTTCTGCATCACAGTTGTCAGGTTACCATTCCCTACCCCGGCTGTAACAATACCTTTAGCACCGGCTTTTACAGCGGCATCTACAAACAAAGCTGTTGCATTGGAATAGCTCAGAACAATCTCTACGCGAGGCAATTCGTTCAGGTTTGTAATATCAAATTCAGACTTGGTAGTGTGTCGTTTCACCGATTCACGCGTATAGATAGGCTTTCCATTATAAACGATGCCTAATGGGCCGTAATTCGGGTTCATAAAGGTCCCTACGCTCAGGGTATTGGTCTTGGCCAGGTCGTCGGCACCCAGTATCTTATCATCCATCACTACCATAACGCCCTTACCTATTGATTCTTTGGCTATTGCACAAGCCACTGCATTATAGATATTACGGGGTCCGTCGGCGCTTATGGCCGTAGAAGGACGCATCGAGCCTACCAGTACAACCGGTTTCTCACTCTTAACTACCAAGTTCAGGAAATAAGCAGTTTCCTCCTGAGTATCTGTTCCGTGGGTGATCACTATAGCATCCACATTTGGCTGACTCAGCAATTCGTTTACCCGTTTTCCCAGCTTTAGCCAGACCTCATTGTTCATGTCCTGGCTACCGATTTGTGCTACCTGTTCTCCTTTTACATTGGCTATATCCATGATTTGCGGCACAGCAGACAGCATCTGATCTACCGAGATCGCACCTGCCTTATATCCGGACGTTACTTCCGAGGCTCCCTGTCCGGCGATTGTTCCGCCAGTAGCCAAAATATAGATGTTCGGTTTAGTCTGTGCCTGAACAGTCAATGACAGGCTTACAGCCACAATCATCAGGCTTATTATTCGTTTTAAATTAATTGTTTTCATATTATCGTTTTATTAAATGTTATTATCCTATTATTTATCACTCATTATACAATGATTATCTATTGATTATTGAATGATTATTTTTTGTTAGCTTCGTCCCAGGCTTCAACATACTCTAACATCGTATCTATCAGCTCTTCGCCAATTCGTTTGTATGCTTCATCGTCCAGGTTTGCCAATGAAACTCTTACCGACCATTTCGGTCCGGCAAAGCCTCCTCCGTTCAACAATACGATGGATGATTTTTCAGCCAAACGGAACACGATATCTACCGGTTCAAAGTTCTTTTCCAGAAAATCAACAAAGGCTTTTCCATGCATTTTTAAAGCCCATTCGCGCACATCAAACTCCAGATAATAAGCTGCCCGTTCAGAATCCGGCAGTGTCTCTATTTTCATTCCTTCCCAAAAGAGGTCATACCGATGATGAAGCCTCTGGATGCTTAACTGTTTATACTTATTTTCTTTGTCTAAAAGGGCAAAGCTGGCAAACAAAAGCATCTGCATCTGCTGAGGCAATGAAAGGCCAGCAGTATGGTTCAGGGCTACCTGGCGGCTATCGGCTACCAAGCGGTCGATAAACTTCAGCTTTTCCGGATAGATCGTCAGGCTTTCATACAACTTTTTCAAACGTTCCTTTTCCTTTTCCGGTATGGCCGACAGCATATCGTCGTACACATTGTCTTCATACAGAGCAATAACTCCCAGTCTCCAGCCGGTAGCTCCAAAGTATTTAGAGAAAGAATAAACGCACAAGGTATTCCGTGGCAACTCATTCATCAATGAGTTAAAGCCTTCTACAAAAGTGCCATATACGTCATCTGTCAATATCATCAGGTTGGGATTCAGGTTCTTTACTACCTTTACGATATACTTGCGGGATTCATCGCTGATCTCCACTGAAGTAGGATTACTCGGATTGATAATAAAGAATGCCTTGATCGCTTTGTCGCCCAGTTTATCCAGCTCTACATCCGGATACTGGAAGGTCGAATTTCCATTTTCATCCTTAGCAGAACCTTGTATATACGTTACTTTAAACTGGTAGCGTTCCAACTGAGGGATCTCCAGGTAAGGCGTAAAGGCAGGAACACCCAAGGCGATACGGTCTCCCTTCTTCAATAAACGATTCTCTATCAGCGAGTCGAAGATATAACACATAGCAGCTGTACCTCCTTCTACGGCGAACAGGTCGAACCGTCCATTCCGAACCGGTTTATTTCCGCACATTTCCTGTATCAGGTAATCATGAACAATTACTTCCGTATGCTTCAGCATGCGTACCGGACTGGGGTATTGGTCACCAATAATACCTTCAGCCAGCTCCATCACCCATTCATCCGGAACAAAGTTATGTGTATTGATACCATATTCATACATATTTTTCAATAATTCAACACCCGGCATATTGGCTTTCCTTTGTAGGAAAGATTCAAAGCGCTTGGCGATACCATCCTTTTGAGGTATACCCGCCATACCGACTGCATTGTCATAGGATCGGCGACATTCTTCCAGCCCAAAATAGCCCAAGGTAAAGAAAGCCTCGCGAGGCGTTGTAGCTGTCCAGTTCGGATTACCTCTTCCGGCATTCAACATTGTGCCGGCCATTTGCTTTTGCTCATCCGACGCCAATTTAATCAGATTGTCTTTCAGTTCGAAAGGACTCAATTGTTGTAATAGTTGTTCCCTCTTACGTGAGGTTTTCAGTTTTGATAATGCATCCATACTATTTTGTTTTTATACTGTTTTACACTGTTTTATTCTAATCAACTCATTAATAATACGATTACAACACCCCATATGATGAGCAGAGTATTCCCTATGGCATAAGTGGTGGTATAAGAAAGAGACGGAACCTTACTGTCAATAGCCTCTGTAATAGCTCCTAAGGCAGCGGTAGTGGTACGTGCTCCGGCACAAGCTCCTAAAGTAATAGCCGATGGGAATTTAAAGACATACTTACCCAATAGAAGCCCGATAAACATTGGCACAAGACTGACAAAGATACCGGCAATAAACAGACTGACACCCGATGCCTTCAGACCGGCAATAAAATCCGGACCAGCCGTGATTCCCACTACTGCAATAAAGATATTCAGCCCCATATTATTCATCAGCCAGACAGCCGGTTCGGGAATTGCCCCGAAGGTAGGACGTAAAGAGCGTAGCCAACCGAAAATGATACCCAGAATCAGTACTCCCCCACTGGCGCTCAGGCTCAAAGGCACATTACCGATACGTAGCGTTAGTGTTCCCAACATACCACCAATAAAGATACCCAAGCCTACATACAGCAGGTCTGTTGCATTGGTCGGACGTTCGGCATATCCCAGGAATTTGGCAAAGCGGTCTACATCCGTCTTGCGGCCTTCTATCTCTACAACATCGCCACGCATCAACTTCACACTTTTCAGCAAAGGCACTTCTGCCCGCCCTCTGTGAATCTTACGGATAATAACCCCGTGGCGGTCTTTGCATTTCCGTAAACTGCCAAGGCTCAACCCTTCTACCGATTTGTTACTTACGATTACACGCAGCGCTTCGGCTCTGAAATCCAGCAACTCCAGATCGGCAACTTCCGTTCCTATAAAGTCCTCGTCTTGCAGTAAGGCATCCAGCGGTCCGTTCAATACAATCCGGTCGCCTTTATGGATCAGGTCTAGTAAGACTGGTTCCTGAATGATCGTATTGTCAGCCTTTCTGATGCGTTCCACATATACCGGCCAGCCCTTTTGGAGCAACATTTGCTCTAGTTCTTCAACCGATTTTGGCTTATCAAAGAAGCTGTTATTCACCTCTATTACCCGGAAGGTAGTACCATCATAGGCATATTCAAGTGTCGGATCATTATCTACGATAGAACCTCCCAGAGAAGCTTCATATTCTTTCGTTTGTTTTTTGATGTCTCCACCCAGTATTTTCGGGCCTAATGAAGCCAGAAACCAAGCTGTACCAGCCGTTCCGAAGATGTATGTTACTGCATAAGCAACCGGTATCTGGTTGATCAACGTCTGCTTTTGTTGTTCATCAATCGAAAGTTGGTTGATCGTATCAGTAGCGACTCCGATAACAGCCGAAATCGTATTCGCACCAGCCAGTAAACCGGCAGCATTACCTATATCAAAACCGGCTATCCAGGCAGCAATCCAAGCCACCACCAAACAGGCTACACATACGATGACGGAAAACAATATCTGAGGCAATCCGTCCTTTTTCAAACCATGTATAAACTGAGGCCCTACGCTATATCCTACTGCAAATAAGAAGATCAGGAAAAAGGTAGATTTGACTGTTGGCGAGATTACTATATCCAACTGACCAACTAATACGCCCATCAATAAAACTCCGGTAACAGAGCCCAGACTGAATCCTTTAATTTTGATCTGTCCTATTGCAAAACCTAAAGCAAGAGTCAGGAAAATGGCAAGTTCAGGGGTGTTTTGTAATGTTTGGGTTATCCATTCCATAAATTGCAACTAATTTTTTCGTTTTCTATTGTTTATCAATACTACTTAAACAACACAACATCTATAAAGTTCACGTATCTACAGATAAAAATGCATATAAAACTGTGGAAATAAAAACATTATTTTCTCCGCTTTTTTGTAGACACCCGGGTCTATTTTTATTTAGAGGTACGTCTAAATGGATTTAGAGGTAGGTGTAAATTATTTTAGAGGTACGTGTAAATTGATTTAGACGTACCTCTAAATTATTTTTGGCAAAAAGCCTCCAAACAACCCGATAAGGGATGCTTCGGTTTTTGTTTTGATTATTTAATTTTCAAACAGATATCAGCAGGAAAGACGTAGAGATTATTGCTTTACCCAGATAGCCAGATTAGCGGCTGAAACCAAGAAGGTACCGTTGCCTTCTTCGTCTATCGTTACTTTTTCTTTGCGGTTGCCGGTAAATTCATACCAGACTTCGCCTTTGCGATGTTCGCCTACATGCATCGTTTTGCTGCCTTCTTTCCCATCAGAAACCAGCAATGCCAGTCCGGAGCCGGGATGCTCATCATCCCCCATACGTACAAAGCCAACAGTAGCCGGATGATCAAAGTAGACCTCCACCTCTCCATACGCATACTTGCGGCGGGCATCCAGCAGGATATCCAAGATCAGGCGGTGAGGCGACTTCTCTCCCTTAACTCCATAGTAATCACCATAAAAGATGCAAGGATAACCGCTTTTCATTAAAAGGATCAAGGCATATGCAATAGGTTTGAACCAGTCTTTTACTTGCGATTCGAGCGAGCTTCCCCGCTGCGAGTCATGGTTGTCTACAAAGGTTACAGCTAATGTAGGACGATTGATAACCAAGGCATTATCGAATAAATGACGCATATCATACTTCTCGCCCTCAACCGATGCCTGGTACATATTATAATGTAAAGGTACATCAAAGAGATTCAGCTTATTACCTACACTATCCAGGTAAGCATCCAGGGTTTCCAGATCGCCGTTCCAATACTCACCAACGGCATAGAAGCTATCGCCCCTCTCCTTGCGGACAACTTCCAGAAACTGCTTGATAAAACCGCTCCGCATGTGTTTGATAGCATCCAGACGCATGCCGTCGAGCTTCAGCTCTTCTGAGACCCAAAGTCCCCATTTGTTCAGTTCGGCAATCACTTCGGGATGATCCAGATCCAGGTCATTCCCTAACAGGTAATCATAATTGCCTTTTTCATCGTCCACATCATCATTCCAGTATTTATTCTCTCCCACTACGCGGAATATCCCACTACGGCGCTTTGCATCATCCCATTCTACACCGGAGAAATGATACCAATGCCATTTGAAGTCAGAATATTTATCTTTACGCCCCGGGAAAGTATATCCGGTCCAGGCCTGTATTTCATAGGGTTCGGAAAGCATTTTGTGGCGATCTTCCGGATCCACATCCTGTGCCATGAACTTTTCCGTATAATCACCTGCTACCTTGTGGTTCATAACAGTATCCAAGTAAACGGATATCTGATACTTATGCAGTTCATCAATCATGGATTTAAGCTCTTCTTTTGTCCCGTATTTGGTTCGGACCGTCCCTTTCTGCTCAAACTCACCCAGATCGAACAAGTCATACGTAGCATAGCCTTCATCCTGCTGTTCATCAGCCTTATAAGCCGGAGGAATCCAAACAGCCGTTACCCCAATCTCATGCAAATGCTTTGCATCCTGTTTCAGCTTATTCCAAAGCTGCCCGTCGTTCGGCAGATTCCACTCGAAATACTGCATCATAACCCCATTTTCCATACTTCCTTTTTTAACGATGAACGTTTAACGATGAATGATGAATCACCTGATAAGTAACAAAGATAAACAAGCTTTGGTTTAAAGGGTAATCGGTTATAGGACGTTGGGAAATAATTAGGAAATACTTTGCAAAACGCAAAGTATTTCCTAATTTTGCATAATCATTTACCTGAACTATGAAGATATTAAGTAAAGATTTGATCGATGAATTCATCACAGATCATGCTGATGCTAAGAGTGCCTTGCAGCGCTGGGTCGATATTGTAGAAGATGCGGAATGGCATTCGCATGCAGACTTGAAAAGTTATTTTCCGTCTGCAGATTATGTTGGAAATGAGCGATATGTTTTCAACATTAAAGGAAATAAGTACAGAATGGTTGTTGTGGTAATCTTTGTAGCAGGTGTGATAATTATTCGTTTTTTAGGAACTCATGCAGCTTACGATAGAATAAAAAGTAAAACTATTTAAAGGGTAAAACAATGATGGGTAAACAATTTGAAAACATAACAGAAATAAAGAGCCGTGACTTGTATAATAAGGTCAAAGCATATGTAAATACCCTTATTGATGAAGCAACGGCTAATGGAGCATTAACTACTCAAGGAGCAGATAATGATTACACACACGAAATAGGTCACTTAGGCGCCTTGTGCGCCGATTATGAGAACCATTATATCACATATAAAAACATAAAAGTAAAATCTCCCCTGCTTATCTCCATAGAAAACGAAATGGAGAAAAGATCGATTAATCAACGACAAGCCGCTGAATTGCTGGATGTAAAAGAATCCACCTTCAGTCAAATCATGACCGGCCAACGCTCGGTTTCCATGAAAATGGCCAAAAAACTTTATAAAATATTCAATATAGACTCCAACCTTATTTTAGAATATTCATAATTTTCTTTTTTATAAATTATCATCTCATATCGTAGCGGACAAAGAAATAGAAGCAGGCAATGAATAGTACGGCGATTGTGATGAGCATGACGATCAGGTAGCCACTCATAAATAAGAAGCGGTCGGCAAAGGGAGCTATTTGTTCCTGGTACTGAGGGATCTGCTCTACCGATACCGGTTTCCGGCTGGTTGAAAGAGACTCATAGGGATTGTACCAATGGGGACTTTCATCATCTTTGGCATCAATGTCCTTAAACCACTGAAGGAATTGCTCCTGAAACATGTGCAGATCACTCCAATTCTTTCGGAAGCGTAAATAACCACCTCCCAGAAAGGCTTCGTTTATATAATCAAATTGGGCGATAGGAGACAAAAGTGTGAAACTCCGTGTGTTTTCAAACTGGCGAAACATCTGCTGGTAATACGCATTCCGATGCCTCTTTTCCGCATTCATCAGATTGGTCTGGTTGTTGGCACGAAGCTCGTGTTTGGGGTAAAACGGATCATTCCACATAGAAGCCCAACTCCCTTCCGGAGCATTCTTATTGATATCTTCTTTTTCCTGGCTGATGGCTTGTTCTATACTCCTGCCTGTAGGTATAGGGAATAATTTCTTTGCCCAGAACACAGAGGTATTAGGTATTATTACAGCAGCAAACAGCCAGAAACAAAGCGAAATAAGCAAACTTACATTGGAGTAGCGCGTAACAACCGACGAAAAAAGCCCGAATACGGAAAAAACAGTGATAAATAAGAGACTAATTGCCAGAAAACCAATTATCTCCAACATGAAAGAAGTATCTATAACAACACTACCTGAAATAGCTATAATAAGCAAACTAAGGATAATTCCTATGATTGTCATTAAGCCTACAACAGTTATAATACTCAGCAATTTACTACCCAGAAAGGCTGCCCTGGAAACGGAATTGGAAAAGACCAATGCCAGTGTGCGGTCTTCCTTTTCGCCGGAAACAGCATCAAAGGCAAACAACAAGGTAATAAAGCTCAGAAACATAGAGACAATAAAGCCCCAACTGAGATTTTCCGAACGGGTCAGTAATGGATTTACGCTATCATGCCTTACATCGAAACTATGTACATTATAGGCATTATAGCTTATCCGGTTAGGCAGTAGGCTTTCTTTACAATCCGCCACTACTGTATTGTTACGGGGAGCAATGATATAGTTTCGCCTGCTTGTAGCCACATCAGAAATATTGGAGGCTTGTTTTGCGAGGGTTTCCTGCTCTAATTGTCTGTATTTGGCATAATTGGATTGCACATCTTTGGTTGATGATACAAAAGAGATCGTTCCAACTACAAAGACTAATAGCATAATAGCAAAAGAAACTTTAAAGCGAAGGCTATACAGATATTTCTGTATTTCATGTATATATAATGTCTTAATCATAATTCATTCTTTTAAATGGGTTTACCTTACATCATACCTCATAAAAGAGAGTATGGTTCCCAGCAACAACAAAATCCCCAATCCTATCATTACAGCCATCCGGCCCAAGGCATCGGCAAACATGGAGAAGATGGTTGCCTGGCGAGCTTCAAAGCGGGGTAGATTATCCAGATTCAAGGGCTCATACTGGTCGGCAGGTATCTTTCTTAAAACAGTAAAGAGATCTTCTATGCTGCCGGAGGATCTGTCAAATTCCTTTTGCGAAGGGAATTGATCCCATGTCTGGACAGTAAAATACCGGAGCGATTCATAGAGTTTGTTATCTGCAAAATACCGGATAACTGTTTCGCGGTAATTCCGGACAGATTCCATGTATTTCTGGAAATCGTCTACACTTGTATGACATAATATTTCGGTAGTTTGCCGGAATATTTCGGAGGGTGAAAAGAAAGCAATCGTTTGTTGCAGACGTTGCTGGCTTAGCATTTTATCCAGATAGTCACGTTGTAAAACCCACTTCTTATCGGCATAGTCCAATGCCGTCGGCCATTTCCAAACCTGCATTTGCCGGGCATGTTCAACCGCTTCCTTTAATGTTCCGGAAAATTCCAGGAAACCATCTCTTCCCATATTAGCATTCCAATATACCACCCAGACATCACCACCCATTTCATCATTAAGCTGTTTTTGCCTTTCTTCATCTTTTTCATAAAATTCTTTTTCATATTCCGATATGGCAACCTGTACATTATCGTACAAAGGTGTTTTAGCAATACTTTGGGAAAGGTAAGTTGATATATTCGGCATCAGGAACAGAAACCATATCCAGCAGAGCAAACTCAGAATAATGGAAGAAGAAGACCGCTTCACCAAACTTGAGATAAGCATTCCCAACAAGATGAATATGAGCATATAAAACATGGAAATAAGAAACATCAGAGCTATGCTTCCCCAATCGGTTGCAGAAAAAGAAATGGCCGGATTAAGGATAATAATCAGGCAGGCAAGCAAATAGCAGAACAGCAAGATAGGTAGGAGCGTAAGTATCAACCCCAGCAGCTTGCCAAAAAGGAAAGAAATACGGCTGACTTGCCCTGTAAGCGACAATTTCATAGTGCCGTCTTCCCGCTCGCGGGTAATGGTATCATAGGCAAATACAAGAGCTATCAGCGAAATAAGGATAGCCACAACCCTTGAGAAATCAATCGAGAAAAAAGCATTCAGCAAGGGATTATCCTGTGTTACTGTATGTCCGGTAGGAAATAACGGATAGGTATCAAACGCTATTTTAACCCTATTTCCTAAATTAGCGGATATACCACTACTGAAAATACTCAGGGGCTCCGGCTTCGTTACGACAGTAGGCCGGACAGCCGACCAAACCCTATGCCCGCTCAACTCATCTGCCGCCTGCTTACTCTCTATCTCATAGGAATTTTGCTTAGCCAGATAATCATCCACACTGACAATAATCGTAAAAGGGATGATCACCAAACAGAGTACAAACCCGATGATGAACCTGACGGATAGCAGGTTCAGCAGGAAATCTTTTTTAGCTATTAACCAGATCATAATACGGCCTCCTGCATATAGTCTAAGTAGATACGTTCCAGGTCGTCTTGCAGAAATTCTTCGCGTGTGCGGAGCATTACCAGGCGTCCTTCTTTCATGATACCTACCCGGTCGGCTGCCGCTTTGGCACGGAATAGGTCGTGCGTACACATCAGGATTGCCTTTCCGCTGTTGCGCAAGTGAATCAATATCTGCATTAGCTCGGCAGCGCTCTTCGGGTCAAGGCCGCTTGTAGGCTCGTCCATCACGATATTGTCGGCATCTTTGATGATGGCAATCGCCAGTCCTACTTTCTGACGCATCCCCTTGGAAAAGGTTTTCAGTTTGCGCTCAAAAGCCTCTTCCTGTAAGCCTACCCGCCGCATGACGTCATAATAGTCTTTTTTTGTCAGGTTTGTTTTTCCTCCCAGACGGGCGAAAAAATCCAGGTTCTGACAGGCTGTAAAGCTCCCGTAAAGCATTACATTTTCGGAAACAAAGGCTATATGCTTTTTGGTTTCCAGCGGTTGCTCCATCACATCAATCCCGTTTACCAAAGCCTTACCAAGCGTTGGCTCGATAAAGTTTAGTAAAAGGTTTATCGTCGTTGTCTTTCCGGCTCCGTTAGCGCCAAGCAGAAAGAATATCTCGCCGGGCTTAATCTCCAGGTTCAGAGCATCCAATGCCAGGTGCCCATCCTCATAACGCTTTGTCAAATCAATTGCTTGTAACATCTTTTTTTATTTTTTACTTAATTTCATTCCAAACCATACGATGCCGCCGATAAAGGCGATTAATAAGAGGATCAGGGCTAAAGTGCCGATGATGGAAGTAGCGGCATTTACCTGGATACGGACGGTTTTATCTTCGGTATCCACTTTGCGGTTGTCTGCCATGGCCTCTGTCTTTATTTTTACTTCCTGAGCTCCTACGCCGCCTTCTTTGGGCGGAGTAATCGTTACCTTCAGCGTTGCTTCTTTTTCGGGCTCCAAACTCCGGATGATGTCCGGTACAATGCTAATCTCCCAGCCCAAAGGCTTCTCTGCTGATACCTTTATGTTATCCAAGCGGCGGCTTCCTCCGTTGCGCACCACAACATCCATTGTAACCTGCTTGCCTGTTGTGGTCTCATGATACAGGTTGTTGGCACGTACTTCAATCTTGCCTTTTCCGCGCGGGATAATCTCCAACTGTTCACTACCTGCCTTTACACCACCGGAAGCCGTAACGGCTTCTACCCTGAATTTGACGGGCTGGTCTATCACCACCTGTTCATCATCCCGGTCGGGCAAATAGACTTGTAAAGATAGTTTCTTTACGTTTACCCCCTGCGCAAATTTGATTTGTGTTACTTTGCTTCCGCCATCCGTGAAATCGTATGTAATTTGCCTGGGAAGATCGATTACTTCCAAGCGGTACACATCATCGGAGGTAGAAAAGCGTTCCAGCGTGATGTCATACGAGGCCTTGCTGCTCAGGTCGGCTTCTTGGCTAAACTGCATGGATGTAATGTCGATCTGATTCATGCTGGCATCCTTTTTCAGGTAAATGTTTTTCTCGTCTTTCCGGTTGTTATAGTTCAGGGATACCGTCAGGTCTTCGGCATCTTTCAATAGTTCAAAGTCAGCATCGGCCGATTTCCCCAGTTCAATGGCCGGCACCCTGAATTCATAAGGCGACCCGATAATGGTTTTCGACTCATTATCAACCAAGGAAACATAAATATTATAGATCTTGCCGGAGCGCATTTCAGGAGTAAACACATCAAAATGCTCCTGAAACTGGTTGAGATATTCTTCATTCCCTTCCAATGCGCTCGTCAAGGTAATCTTTACTTTGCGGTTGCCCCGTTCGTTCTGATACTTTACAGCCCGTTCTACCGTGATATAGCTTTGCTGCGAGATCAGTTTCAGTATCAACTTCTGGTAGTCTACTTCCTTGCTGAGCAATTCGTTTTTTGAACGGTTAAAGTCATTGACCGACAGCGCCTTTTCTTCATACAGCTTGCTGTCATTCTTATACTTCTGGCTGGCTACTTCATAGTCGGCCCTTGCTTTTTTCAGATCGAGTAGCAGAGCGGCCTCCGTATCTCCCTGAGCCTTTGCGAAAGAGGCTATCGCCCCCCACATACATAAAGTAAAAAGTATTCGTTTCATCATCTATTTCGGGTTTTCTAATAAAAAACTTCGTTTGTTTTCAAAGTCATACATTGTTTTTCTATTCAGGTTGGCTACTGACAAGCGATAGGTAACATAGCTCTCAATATAAGAGAGTTGTACCTGTGAAAGGCGATCCTGTTCGATGGAGAGTTCCTGGCTTGTCATGTCTCCGTTTTCAAAGCGTAATTGGCTGATACGGTAACTTTCAACGGCTACCTCCTGATTGCGGCGATTGATGCGGAAGCGTTTCTCCGCCTCGTATACGCTGCGTACGATCTCCCGGACTTCCCGTTCGATAATCCTTTTCGTATTCTCAAGGTTCAACTCCCTTTGTTTGAGGCGTACCTGCTCACGGCGAACCTGATTCTTCGCCCGCCCCCAATCGGCTATCGGGTAAGATACGGTAAACGCTACCCCACGGTTGGAAGGGCGGTCTACCATGTTACGGAAAGACGATCCGGTCAGTTCTCCCAGCGTACCGTCTTCGCGGGTACTCAGTCCCGTAAAGTCGTAATAAGCGGAGATGCTGCCTTTAAACTCCCGTTCCCGTTTGGCTCTTTTCACTTCAATAGACTGTAGCTGGATATCCAGGTTGTTTTCCTGTATTTCCATACGGTTGCGCAAAGCTTCGTCTATGGCTTGCTGCATATCGATCAGGAAAGCCTCAAATTCCATATCCGCCTGCAGGTCTATTTCCTCTTTCAGCTCGAGGCCAATCAGTAATTTAAAATCGTCCTTTGCTGCTTCCAGTCTGCCTTCGCTCTCCATCACACGGGCTTCGTCCTGCGCTACCGTTATTTCGGCGATCAGCATCTCTCCCTCCGGCAAATTGCCCATTTCCTGTTTTAGTTTGGTGATACGATAGGCTTCGCGAGAATTGACCAACCTGTCCTGATTTATTTTGTGTTCATACGCCAGTTTGTACACCTGGTAAAAGCTCTCGGTCACATCGTAAACGATATCCATCTGTACACGTGTGAAATAGCAAGTGCTTTTGCGATAGTCCAATTCGGCTACTTTCATGTTCTCCTTTAGCTTATTAGCCGTAAAGATTGGCTGGCTGAATGACAAGGCGAAACGGGAATAGACCTGGTCTCGCTTCAGCTCTTCATTTTCCCTCTCCGACAAGGTTGTCCGGTAGTTCTCCCAATACATCCGGGAAGAAAAAGCAAAGTTCCCACCGGTAGGAAGCACATACGTGAAATTAAGGTTTCCGCCCGCCTGAAGAGAGCCTGTAGAGTTATAAACCGGCAGCCCATCAGCCTGTGAAATAGCTGTCAAGGCTTCATTCCAGGAAGGGGTAAAGAGGTTAAAATCTAATAAAGGCTTGAACTCCGATCGGGTGTACAGGTATGAGTAGCGGGTGGCATCTATCTCCTCTTTGTAATACTTTACGGTATAGCTCTCGCCCAGTGCAATGCGGATCGCTTCATCATACGTAATGGGCTTCATTCCGGAAGCCTGCATTCCCGCAAGGGAAAGAAGGCAGAGCAAAACCAACAATCGCCATCTGTAATCCATCCATTTGTGTAATATGTTACTCATTTCATTCTTCGAATTATAGTTATACAATGAGTACTATCCAATTTACGTACCAAACTTTTATCTTATTGGTTTATTGTAGATTATCGAAAGAACAAGAAGGATAACCCCTGAGTAATCCGAGCCACCCTTACTCATTTTGGGTAAATAATTACCCATTCTTCATAAATAATTAAAAATAGTATTACCTTTGGGTATGAAACGGAAAAAAATAATACAGCCCGATTTGGGGACATTGCTTTCGGAATTTAACCGTTCGCTGATGCTGATCGTTGATAAGTCTTTACTTATCAGCAACTTTATCTCGAAGATAAAACAGATTTTTCCTGTCGAATTGATTTATGTGTTCTTATTAGACGAAAGCACAGGGAAATATAAACTACAAAATCCGGAAAAAGACAAACAGGGGGTGATACTGACCGGCAAAAACAAACTTATCAACTGGCTGGCTGTTAATGAAAAACACCTGGTATTGTCACAACATCCGGATATCTTCAATTATTTCTCGGAAGAAGAACAAAGCATTCTGAAACAACTCCGGACAGAGCTTATCTATCCCCTAAAAGTAATGAATCACATCAGCGGAACCATCTTTTTGGAAAAGAAAACCGATGGATCCGAGTATACAGAACAAGATATCAGTCTGTTATCCCTATTATTTGACCAAGCGGCCTTTGCCCTTGAAAATGCTTCGTTATACGAGAAACAGACAGACCGCCTCCGGAAAATGTATCGAACAGACCGTCTGGCCACCTTAGGAGAATTGGCAGCCGGTGCGGCGCATGAAATACGAAACCCTCTGACAGCCATACGAAGTACGATTCAATACCTGAGTAAAGATTTCGGCCACGACCCGGCCAAATCAGAGATGATAAACGAGCTGATCATTGAGGTAGAACGCATCAACAAGATCGTACAGGGATTGCTCTCTTTTGCCAGACCATCGGAGCTTAATATGTCGGAGGTAGACGTTGAACAGCTTATAAATCAGACATTACTACTGATACAAACAACACTCAGCAAACAACAGATAGAAGTAGAATTTGAGTATTTCGCCAAGGAAACGATCATCCGGGCAGATATGGAACAGCTTAAGCAAGTATTCCTGAACATCATGCTCAATGCCATTGAAGCTATGGGTAATAATAGCCCAGAACGCCCACGAACTCTAATTATCAGCCTGGAAAAAGGGACAGATATCGATACGCAAAACCGTTTTCTGATTATTACATTTGAAGACAGCGGAAAAGGTATTGAAGATAAAGACCTGGAAAATATATTCAACCCCTTCTTCACCACCAAAGAAGAAGGTACCGGACTGGGGCTGGCCATCAGTTATGGGGTGATCAACCGCCACGAGGGAGAAATTGAAGTAAAAAGTCAGTCAGGAAAAGGGACATCTATCATCATTAAACTACCACAACGCAAATGAAAGGAAAAGTATTAATTGCAGACGATGAAGCAAGTATCCGTAAGGTAATGACTCTGTTGCTGAAAGAGGAAGGATACGAAGTAAAAACAGTGGAAAACGGAAGGGAAGCTGTTGATACACTGCTCTCTTTCAACCCTGATGTGGTATTATTAGACCAGCAGATGCCGCTACTGACAGGGACAGAAGCCTTTGAAGAAATAAGAAAACTTCGTCCGAACCAGGTGGTTATCTTTATTACGGCTTTCGGCTCCATTGCTTTAGCCGTTGATGCTGTTAAAAAGGGCGCGTATGACTTTATAGAAAAGCCTTTCGATAATGATAACCTGCTACTTAAAGTAAAGCGGGCGATGGAGCATTGCCGGATGAAGGGGGAAATAAATACCTTGAAGACGAGGCTTCAGGCAAATACACACCAATACATCATCGGCGAAAATAGCGGGCTGAAACAGGTAGTCATACAAGTGAAACGAGTAGCTGATACCAATGCTACAGTCTTGATACACGGCGAAAGCGGAACCGGAAAAGAACTCATAGCCAATGCCGTACATAAGAATAGCAATCGGGCAAACGAGCCATTCATTGCCATAAACTGCGGAGCCATCCCGCTTTCGCTAATGGAAAGCGAACTGTTCGGTCATGAGAAAGGAGCTTTTACGGATGCAAAAGAGGCAAAAGCCGGAACCTTTGAACAGGCAAACGGAGGAACGCTCTTTCTGGATGAGATAGGTGAACTGCCCATGGATGCTCAGGTAAAGCTCCTGCGCGTACTGGAAGAGCGGAAAATAACCCGTATCGGTGGGAAAAAGGCCATTCCCGTAGATGTACGCATCGTAGCAGCCAGTAACCGCATGTTGGAAGAGGAGGTACGAAAGGGAAACTTCCGGCTGGATCTGCTCTATCGCCTGAATATATTTACGATTACGCTTCCGCCCCTGAGGGAGAGAAAAGAAGATATTCCGTTATTGGTGGATTATTTCATTGTCAAACATAATAAGGTATTGAATCTTGCGGTAAAAAGCATCTCACAGGCCGCCATGGATATCATCACTAAGTACGACTGGCCGGGGAATGTACGCGACCTGGAAAATGCCATCCAAAGCGCCATGATCCTAGCTCCCGATGGTATCATCACAACAGAGCACCTCCCCTTGCGGGTAAAAGGGTATGAGACGATTGAAACACTAAGCGCTTCAGAGGCCGAAGGAAACAGCATAAAAGAAATAAACGCCCAGGTTGAAAAAGAACTAATCCTGGAAATGCTCAAAAAGCACAACTTCAATCGTACGCTGACAGCCGAAGCACTCAATATCAGCCGCAAAACTTTATTCAATAAAATGAAGCGATATGGGATAGATAGTTGAAAAAATCCATATTTTTACAGTTTTAAATAATAACTAAATGAAACAGATACTATTTTTATTGGTTTGCGTAGGCTTGTTTGCCTGTAACTGCAAGGAGAATAAAGAAACAAGTTTGCGGGTTGCATCGTACAATCTGCGTATGGATACGCCTTATGACAGTTTGAATGCCTGGTCGTATCGTAAGGATGCTGTAAAGGCATTGATACAGTATCACGATTTTGACATCGTAGGTACGCAGGAGGGATTCGTGCACCAGTTAAAAGGTATCTGTGAATTGCCGGAATATGCCTATTCCGGCTCTGGACGGGAAGACGGGAAAGAAGCGGGAGAGCATTCGGCTATTATCTATAAGAAAGAGAAGTTTACAATCCTTGAATCGGGGGATTTCTGGCTTCGGGAAACGCCGGACGAACCGGGCTTGGGATGGGATGCTACCTGCTGTAACCGGATCTGTTCATGGGTTAAGTTCAAAGAGAATCAAAGTGGAGATGAGTTCTACTTCTTTAATGTACACTTCGACCATGAAGGCGTGGTGGCACGACAGGAGTCTGGCAAGCTGATGGTTCAGAAAATCAAAGAAATAGCACAAGATGTTCCGGTAATCTGCACCGGAGATTTCAACTCTACGCCCGATACCGAGCAAATCAAAACACTTTCTTCCTTCTTGCAAGACTCACGAAAGATATCCAAGTTGCCCCCCTACGGTCCGGAAGGTACTTTCAACTCTAGGTTTACCCATCCGATCTCGAATAAATACCGGATCGATTACATTTTCGTAAGTAGCTCAATTGAAGTAAACAAATATGGTGTATTGACCGACCAAAGGAATAATACTCCCTACTACCCCTCTGATCATCAACCGGTAGTAGCCGACATTGTTTTTAAATGAAGAATATGTATCGTTTTGCTATTATATTGCTGGGGTGTATGCTTTGCTTATCTGCTAAAGCACAGGATAAAATCGTTGTGATCACGACCAATGTGGGGACGATGAAAGCCCGCCTGTATCCGGATGTGCCGAACCATACGAAAACCTTCATCAATAGGGCAACCAAAGGTGAATTTAACGGGACACTCTTCACCCGGGTGATCAAAAACTTCATGATACAGGGAGGAGCTCCCGATTCGCGAAATGCACCGGAAGGGGCTCGTGTAGGATCGGGAGACAGAAGCGCCGAAATCATGCCCGAATTCCGTGAACAGTATTTCCATAAGAAAGGGACACTAGCCGCTCCTCGTCAGGGAGATGACATCAACCCACAGAAGAAATCAGATATGTCTCAGTTCTACATCGTACAAGGCAAGGTGTATCGCCCCGGAGAGTTAGATACCTTGCAACTGGCCGCCAACCTCCCCATCAAGCGGAAAGCCATGGCCCAATACTACACGCCTGTTAAAGAACTGATGGACTCCCTCAAAACAGCCGCCCCGGCCGAATACAACAAATACGTAGTAGACATCAACGCAAAGGTAGACTCCGTGATCCGCAACACCCCCGGACACCTCCTCTTCACCGATGAGCAACGCGAAGCCTACACCACCATCGGAGGCACCCACCACTTAGACGCCCAATACACCATCTTCGGCGAACTAACCGAAGGCTTCGACATATTAGACAAGATCGCCTCCCAACCCAAAGACACCTACGATCGCCCGAAAAAAGATATCCGTATTATTAGTGTAACTGTAGAATAAAAAAACTAGTTTTATTCTACATAATACTATAAATTAAACCATAATCATAATAGAGATCAATAAACTTCACAAAATCTTTTTATTGTTTATACAAATAGGAAAACATCATTGATTTTTCACACAAATAACGTAAAATGTAAATTTTATTTTTATTTTATATTAAGATTTTCATATTACAAATACTTTTGTATATTTGCGAATTAGTAATTTTAACATTACAGTATCTCGAAGCAATAGAAACTGAACTGATGTGTAATAAATCGAGATTTTGATAAGTATATAGAAAATTACATTGACCCTTTCATAAGAGTGGGAGTAAAACAAATATTAAACCTAAATACTTTATGGAACAGAACAAATTTCTAAAAATCTTTGCATTTTCTGCATTTGTAATATTAATGGGTGTGAGTTGCTGGGCTACAGTTGAATCTTTACATTTGTTATTACCCTCATGGCCTGTTGTTTTCTTTTGGGCTGTAACTGTTATATTCTTTGTAGTTTCATCAATCGGTACAAAATTGATTGTGGATAGTTTTAATCAACGAATAAGGGTTGACAATCGCGGTTGGCGATTAATTGGTGGGATTATTCTCTTGCTTATATTTTGGTTATGTTTTAGTTTACCAACCAATACGCATACGTTTTTTTATCGTTCGGCAATAAAAGACGTTTTGGTACAAGATTTAACTGACACGAAAGACAAATTGCAAAGCCTTTCGAATGGAGGAATAGCTAAAAGCATTATAGAACAAGAAAAAGCAGATTTTAAGAATAAAATTAATGGGCTTTTTGCAAATTTCGCCGGAGAAATTAATAATCCCGGATTAGAAGGTTGGGCGGATCGTGCTGAAGCACGTATTATTGACATTGAAAGAGAATTAGGGCCGCTGCAACGCCTGCAGTTGCGTAACAATACACACAGCGGTCGGCAAGAGCTTATTAAAGCAATGAGAAGTATAGTAGATGACAAGCAACTTTCCCACTCGATAACTGTTTATGATACAAGATTAGAAAATATAAACAAAGGATTAAATCAAGATGATATTAGAAAATTAATAACTGAAATTCAAAGAGTTCAGAATAAAATGCATGCAGACCCAAACAATAACGAAGAACCAACTGCTAGAACAAGTATTATATTATCGCAAGCATATAAAATTATCAATAATTACAGTGATATTTTGATAAAGGAATTTGAAAAATCCCACCCTGACAAAATTAAATTATCACAAGAAGATAAAAAACATTTTTCTGGAATTTCTGAAACAGAACGTATGCGCAGTGTTGTTGATGTTTGGAAAGATTTTTTTTCTGGAAAATATGCAGGCAGAGGATTTATCTTTTGGGTAATGCTTGGCGCACTTGTTGATATTGCAGGATTTATATTCTTTGATATTGCATTTGCAAAAAGGGAACAGTAATTAATTCTATTTATAAATTAAAATTTATCATGGCTAAAAAAACATTTGATTTAACAGATAACACTAACGAGGATTTAGATATAGCTACTTTGCCGTCTGCTGTTTCCTCTTTTCAAAATACGGGCTTAACCGTAGAAGAAGAACGAGATCCTAATAAAATAAATGTAGTAATTTCTGATCCTGCACCTGTAATAATTCTATTTGGGGCGGGTTCATCAGGTAAAACAATGACTTTGATACGCCTTACTCGCTGGTTAAGAAAAAATGGTTATAAAGTTGAACCGGATAGGAGTTTTCGCCCGAGTAATTCGGGGCATTATAAAGAGATGTGTGATACGTTTGACGAGGCTGTTAATAGTGATTATTCTGCAGGTGCTACAAGCATATTAAATTTTATGCTTATAAAAGTAATGAATAAATACGGGGAACCGATTTGTCAAATTTTAGAAGCACCCGGTGAGCATTATTTTAGTCGTCAATTTCCCAATGAGCCTTTTCCGCGTTATATCAATACTATTTGCACAATTGATAATCCCAAAACTTGGATGTTTATTGTAGAAAGTAATTGGGAGGATTTGCAAGATAGATTGAACTATGCTAATAAAATTATCAAGATGCAAAGTCAGATAGAACCCAAAGATAGGGTTATCTTTACCTGTCATAAGGCTGATATGCACCCTGCATTGTTTGATGCTGGTCGCCCCAATAAAGAACAGTTCTTCAAAAACATAAAAAATCAATACCAAGGGATTTTTTCAAAATATATGAATCAAAATCCGATAACAAAATTATGGCGTAAATACAATTTTGATTTTGTTATTTTCTCTGCCGGATTGTTCAACGATACTGCCGATGGTAGTGGACAGTCATATACGCCAAGCAATGATAGGTACCCTGCCGAATTATGGAAGGCTATTATAAAGACGGTAAAAGGTGGGTGGTGATTGATAAAAATTAAATGTGAAAAATGAATTTCGTATTTAAAATTTTCGGGACACCTTATATATTTGACTTATATCAAGGTAGTGAACATGACATAAATTACTTCCAATCATTTTACAACGGAAGTAAGGAAAATACAAAGTTTACTATTCATCGTATGGCGAGTGGGAAAGTTTCATATTCTTATCTTCGATATAACTTTAAAACGAGTGGTGGGCGGGATAATTCTTTCTTTGGAATGTCCATCATATTCGATAAAGAGTATTGCAATGATGTAGAAAGTTTATACCACCTTTTTGAATCGGCATACGTAACCATTCTGCAAAACAAAATTTTGCTTGAAGAAGTTAACGACAATCTCAATATACAGGCAAAATATCTTATTCAAAAGTTTGCGGATGCTGAAAGTGAAGTAAAGCGTATAGAAAATGTTATATGCAAAAATCTATTATCTCAATTTGTTGACGATATTCACACAATAGACAGTTCTTTCAAACAGGGGAATCCCAATCTGCTTCTTAGATTGAATAATAAACAGGGGAATCCTGCTTTTTTGAAGGCATTACGTGAATATTCATGGATTTCCATTTCACCTGAGTATAAAGAGAATGATACTGAAAGTCTCTCACAGGAAGCAATAACAGAATTAAATGAAACAATAGCAGCGGCAGGAAAAAAAATTGACACTTTGTTTGCTGATGCAGTTGGAGGCAGTGATATTAAAAGAGATGTTGAAGGTGTCTCTAATCAAATAAAAAATGGTATAGATAGCATAAAACCTTATTTGCAACTTCAACTTGAATTGCATGAGCAAAACGATGCTTTATTTGCACTCAAAGAACGAGTAGATACATTGATTAAAGCTGTTTATAAGTCAGAAAGAGAGAACTCAACTAGTGCCACACCACCAATAGAAGATTTGGATACGAATAATAGTGGAGAGAAAGAAATAGGTGATGAGGAAATTACTGAAACTAGAAACGAAACTATACCATTCCCATGCTGGAAAGACATATATGGCAAACATAAAAAAAAGATTTGGAGTGTTGCAGGCATTATGTTTTTAGCGGGCTTGCTGTGGTGGCTTTATCCTCATTCAAACGCACAATATGAAGGATTGTTAAAAGCAGGTGATGATTTATTGCAATCTGTACCATTTAATTTGAAAAATATTGATAATGCAATAGTTAAGTATGATAGTGCCGTTGCGCTAAATATAAACAATAGTAAAGCCAATAGTAGAATAAAGCACGCAAAGCAGACGGCTATTGATACATTAAAAACAGTAGCAGAAAGGGAGTTCTGTAAAGGCGGCATTGGGAGTACCCCCAAAATAGATGGTTATAATGAGGCTGTAAAGCAATTGCAGATTATCTCAAAAAAGGGTTATAGTGACACAGATGACTATAGCAATATTATTGAGGAATACAAACAGGGAACCATCGACTATTATTTTGAAGAAGTAGACAAAGATATACCTATTGAAAATAAAAAGAAATATTTGGAATATATCTTAGAATTAGATTCAACTAATGAAAAAGCAAAGAATAAGTTGAACAATTTAAACTCCTCTCTTTCTTCGCACACTACCAACAATCGTTCTAAGACGACAAATGAATGCTATGTTAAAATATTGGGATATAGTGCAAAAAAAACAGTAGATGAATTTTTGAAAACGATTGAGGATGATTTAACTACTAAAAGAAATGTTACTTCAAAAGAACTTGAAACATTACGTTCGTATTGTCAAATGATTATAGACAATAGGGTTGGCTGTACGGTTTCTGAAAATCAAAAAACAACAGCAACGAATTTAAAAGCAAAAATACCAACTACTCGATAAATTCCAAAAAATGAATATAAATAACTCAAAAAAAAACATCTTATGTTTGTTGGCTCTCTTTGTTTCAATTGTTGGAGCCAAGGGTCAACTTCCACCCATTAATACGGTTGATACTTCTTTGGTGGCTGTTTTTAGAAAAATCGAATCGTTAGAACAATCTATTATACAACGTAGAAATGCGCTAGAGGAAAATACAAGGTTCAAAGATAAACAACGAGTTGATTCTTTAGAGTTGTCAATAGCAGAGCAGGATAATATCATTTTTCATCTAAAAGAGGAATTGTTATCTAAGTATACAGATAATGAAACTTTAAAAAAACGTCTTGCTTCACTCGAAATTTATGAATTTTTAGGCAGACGTGATGTTTTTATTTTCATTGAAGATTTTAAAATATTTGAAATAGGGAAAACATCCTTATGTCACCAAAACCACTATTTTTTAATCAAAAATATTCAGTCTGTCAACAATATTTTATCACAAATAGAAATTAAAATTTCAAAAGAAAATATATCTAATATTGTACAAAATTCTTCAACTAAAACGGAGGAAACAAAGGATTTTTTAATTCAATCAGCAAAAAAAGATTTACTTAATGCAGATAAAATAATGATTGAAATTGACGAAATGGATAAATCCATTTTGTCACCTGAACAACAACAATTCTACGAACAAACCCTAACAAATAAGTATAGGACTATTTATAATCAAATTTATCCTAATGAAATAAGCGACGAGTAAACGAATAAGCATTGAAAAACAACAATGAATAATGAATTTTGTGTTTAAAATTTTTGGTATCCCTCATGTGTTTGATTTACATCAGGGGAATGAAGATGAAAAAAAACATTTTCTAACATTCGACAACGGAAGTAGGGAAAATACGAAATTGGTTATTCATCGTATGGAGAATGGTTGGGTTTCGTATTCGTATCTGCGATATAATTTTATAACATCTGATGGACACGATAACTCTTGGTTTGGAATGTCTGTTATGTTCGAAAATGCATATTGTCGAGATATAGAAAACCTTTTTGAACTTTTCGATACGGTTTATAAAGATGTCATCTTGAAAAACGGAAAATTGCTTACAACAATTAGTGATGATCCGAAAGCACAGGCAAAATACCTTGTACGTACTTTTGCAGAAGCAAATGGTGAAGTAAAACTTATCGAAAGTAACATAATTAACAATCTGAAAAAATATTTTGCGGATGATATTTTGCCATTGAATTCTTCTTTTACACCGAGCTATGCCAGTATAAAACTGAATAGCAAAGTAGGAAACACTGCGTTTTTAGAGGCACTGCGTGAATATTCGCATGTTTCTATTTCTCCCGAATATAAAAACAGTGAAGAAATTATTTTCTCTCCTGAAGCAATAGCTGAATTGGATAATCTAATAGAAAAAAATAAAAAGCTGAATAATATTCAAACGCAGTTAAGTAAACTGAATGATGCTCTTTGGGATATTCGAAAAGAATTAAATGCTTCAAAAAGCGTTACAGTTTCCCCACCTACTGTAAATCCTCCGCCTATATCTATCCTTCTTTGGCATAAGCATAAATTAAAAATCATTGGATTGGCAACAGTATTGGTACTACTTATGAGCGGATTTTTTATTTTTCAGCCTTGGCAAGACAAAAATCACAAACAATACACTACTTTATTAAAACGTAGCGATTCGTTGCTATCAGCTAATCCACTAGGATTAAACAATATTGATGAAGCAATAAAGCTATACGAAATAGCCACAACATTAGACGTAGCTGCTAATAATGCTCAAGATAAAATCCGGCATGCGAAACAAACAGCCATTGATATGCTGAAAACAAAAGCCGGAACAGAGTTTAACAAAGGCGGTATTGGAAATACCCCCAAAATAGCCGGCTATGATGAGGCTGTCAAGCAATTACTCCTTATTTCAGAAAAGGGATATGGTAATGCGGATGACTATAGCAATATTATTGAGGAATACAAACAGGGAACCATCGACTATTATTTTGAAGAAGTAGACAAAGATATACCTATTGAAAATAAAAAGAAATATTTGGAATATATCTTAGAATTAGACCCGAGTAATAAAATGGCACTATATAAAATGGTATTAGATGAAAAAAAACATGAATTTAATAAAAAAAATGATAGTACTTCTAAAAGGGAAATAACACAAAGATGCTATGTTAATATACCGGGGTATGGTGCAAAAAGAACAGTAGATGAGTTGTTGCAAACGCTTGAATATGATTTAACTACCAAAAGAAGAATTAGTTTAAATGAACTTCAGACATTGCGCGTGTTTTGTGATATGATTATAAACAATAAGGTTGGCTGTCCGGTTTCTTATAGTCAAAAACACAAAGCAAAGGAATTAAAAGAAAAAGAGCCTAGAAATATAGAGCCAAGTATTCGATAAATCTCATGAAAAAAATCCTGTATATAATCACTATTGCATTAGCTTGCTTTTCTTTGACTGGCTGTAACAGTTGCTCATCAAAACAGGCAGATATTTCGTGGGCTGACTATGTAGATGCGGGGTATATGGAGAAAGAAGAATACGAAAATATCTTTTTCGAAGAAAATTATCCAACTGTAAGAAACATCATCTATACCGAAAACTACGAGAGCTATGATATTGAAGCTGTAGAAGGACATGTGTTGATGTATTTTAAAGACGGCACTTCAACTAGCGAAGCAACTTATATAATAGAAGAACACGGCGGTAGGATTATCGAGCAAATGCCAAAATTTGACTATTATTTGATAGAAGTTGAAGTCGGAAGTGAAAATAGTTTTATCAAAAAAATGAGAACTAATTCAATGGTTGAATATGTATTTTTAAATACTCGAAACTATGAGGCTTCGGTTTATATAATAGACGGATTCTACGAACAGAAATGTTTCAAAGGAAATCATGGAGAAGAGGTTAGAAAGACCTTTGAAAAGTTTTCGTCATCACAATATACGCAATCTATATATAATATTGACGGTGGACCATCTTGGGGAGAGTTATTTACAAATATTTTATGTAAAAGAATTCAACAGGTTATGGAAAGTGTAGATAACGATGAGTTAGTGCTCATAAATAGGTCGATAAGTATGGCTAGTTTAGGACGTGATAAATATTGTGAGACTATTCAGTATGTGAATGTCGGAAATCGAAAACAAAAATCGTATGCAAAAGAATATTTTAAGAATTTAACATCTCTTGCTACTTGCATTAAAAAAATAGAAAATAGTGGGAAATATAACTTCATTCTTACTCAGGCATCCGGCAATGAAGGTGTTCATAATTTAGATGAACTTATTTTGAATAAATTAGATAATCAGAGTATGAAAGTATTGAAACGACATTTAGTTTTGGTAAATGCTCTTGATCTCAATACCTCCATAAGATATAGCAATAATACAATAAGAAAAAATACCATTTCCACTACCATAGACATCTCTGATTGTGATCATCCCGGAACCTCTTTTGCTGCCCCTAAACTCCTCGGTTGGATTGATAAACTCACAACTGAATATGATTGTTTAAACGCTCAAGATATATTACAAATAATCAGAAACACTACACCTGTTAATTCTTTTCAACCAGTAATTCAGTCATTAGATTATTTTGACATGATACGTGAAGCACAGAGACTATGCCTACGAAAAGAAGAAGAAAAATCCATACAGACAAATGAGTTGGTTGGTACAAAATGGAAAATTGAGAATGCAAATGCTTGTGATATCTGTGTTGCAAAAACAATATGGGAATTTCAAATTGATAATCAAGTAAAGATTGTCAATTATTTTGGAATGGGAAGCAGTGAAATCAATTATATGTATAAGTATTTTTATGATACACAAGTAAATAATTGGAAAATGTATTTAACAAATAGTGTAAATGACGTATTAAAAATGAGCGAAAGTGAAGAACGAGAACTTGCATATAAAATGGGGAATTATTATATTCTCACTATTGAAAACAACACACTTCTTGTGATGGATTTTCTTGGTAATAAAAAGGAATACCTTAAAATTAATTGAGTTTTATCTAATTGACCAATATGAACTTCAGCTTTTACATATACGGTACACCTAACGGCTACAATCAATACCCAGCCGACAGCAACAGTGTTGAATGGAAAGAGTTCGCACTAAATAACACAGCCGAATCGCAACTTTCCATTTGTCGTAAGGGGCAGTTGATTTTTTATGCCTATATGCGTAGATTGCAGGAAAAAACAAACTATTATCTTGGCTTTTGTTTAGTATTCAATGGTGTTTATTGTCAGAATCCTCAAAAGCTATTTTCACTCTTTGATAAAGCCTTTGACGATGTTTTAATGAAAGGTGAATTATTAAGGTTTGATAAAGGAAAGTGCTTATATACTATAAATAAATTTTCCGAAAAACAGGCTGAAATTGAGTATATCAAATTATTTTTCAAGAGCAATATTGATACTGAATTCAATCGTGATTTTATAGCTATCTCCCCCTCATTTAAAATTGGTAATGGTATAAAAACTATTTCGGTAAAAGAAACAGGTAGCGATATTCTTGCAGCAATGGCTGAATATGATATTGTGCATATTTCTAATAATGAAAAAACATTGTCTGAATTAGAACGTACGCACAAATTACTTACTGAGTTGTACGCAGAAAAACAAGAGTTACAGAAAAAATACCGTAAACTTGTAGCCCAAAAGAAACAATATAAAGTTGTCTTGTTTTTATGCCTTGTTGTGTTTGGTTGTACTATTGGTTTGTTCGCCTTTAACAAACGGGTCACTTTACAGAAAGAAATTCTGACACATACCAACCTAGTAAGAGATTCGATTGCTCTGGAAAATATATATTGGAATCACCCTATATCGGATTATCATTTATTCCATAATTGCAACAGATTGAGTGATAATAATAGTAACGTTCATGAAGGAAGTGTTGAGCGGGCATTTAAGAACAACAAAAAGCATCTTTGTCAAGAATGTGTAAATAAAGTAGTAGAGTATAAAACATATCGAAAGAACACACAAGATTTTTATAACGCAGCCATAAACCTGCAAAACAAGGAATATTTCAATGAAGCTTTGGGCTATTGCAATAAAGCATTAGCAATGCGTCCGGATGATCAGAACATGTTAAAAAGAAAACAAGATATAGAATTGAAAAAATAGATTTCTTATGAAAAGAATATTTTTAATATTTGCAGTTTTTTTATCAATAGAAAACTATGCTTTTTCACAGGTTTGCGAACGCCTGCTTGAGGATGGAAAGAAAGCTTATAATACAGGTAATTATTCAAAAGCAAGAGATTTTTTTATTGAAGGAACTAAAAACTGTAATGATATTGATTTTCAATCATGGGTAAACGCATGTGATAAACGCATAAAGGAAACTAAAGTAGTAATACCCAATCCACCAACTGTATCATCTCCTTGTACTATCTTAATGCAAAAGGGAGAGGAAAAATATAATTCAAGTAATTATGAAGAGGCTAAAGCATTTTTTAAAAGTGCCAGTGAGTCAGGTTGCACTGAAGCTGACGATTGGATAAAAAGAATAGAAAAAAAAGAAAATGAAATGCTATGTGAAAACGCAATGCATAAAGGAGGGTTTCACTACGACAGAGGAGAATATAGTATAGCATTAACCTATTTTGAATATGCAGCAAACAACGACTGTTCTGGTGCTGATGTCTGGATACAAAGATGCAAGAGACATATAACCTTCCCCTTAGACCTGACAGATGTGAGACGTTTAATAAACCGGAAAACAAATTTATATCCGACCCAATCTTTTGATAACGGAGATTATTTAGGAGAAGTACTTAGTACGCAACGTAATGGCATGGGTATTTACACTTGGGCAGACGGAAGTATTTATGTAGGAGAATTCCGAAATAACCATAGATCTGAAACTGGCATTTATATAGTGCCGGATGGATACTTCATTCCAAATTGTATAGATTGTAAATTTTATGTCGGTGGATGGAGTAATGACAGAAGAAAAGGTGCTGGTTTTTGTTATGATGAAACGGGAAAAGTGATTTATTATGGAAGTTTTGCGAATAGTATGCCTCTTGATGATTACCCTTCTACAAGTAATATTTCCTCTCACAAGTTTGAAATAATAAAATATGGCGATGATACGTATCTTGGCCAAACAAAAGATGGTAAAGCTCACGGCAAAGGTCTTTATTTCTGGAGTAAAGAAAATATGTGGTACGGGCAATGGGAAGATGGTAAAAGAGCCGGACATGGAATGGAGATAAAATCAGACGGAAGTATAATAACGGGTTATTGGATTGGAGATAGTTATAGTAAGAGGAAATAACACCCAATATATGCTAAAAAGAGACTTTATATTAGTGCAGATAGAGGAGCTGGCGAAGGTAATTACTCAGATTATCAGTCAGCGGAATACGGATGCGGCGCGTAAGATTCCGCAATTGGTGCAAGGGGTGTATAACTCGCTGAAGATTGACCGGGAGTTTATTATGGAGGCTTCTCTAAAGGATATTCGCCAGGCTTTGGACGAGGAAGATAGTGGAGGATTGCAGCGTATGGAGATTACTGCTAAGCTTCTGGTAGAAGAAGCTTACCTTTACCCTGATAAGCAAAGGGATATACGGACGAAAGCGAAAGAGATGTTGGAGTATATCCAGTTGCACGACATCACATTCTCCCTCGAACGCATTCAGATGCTGGAAGAACTAAAGCTGCAACTGGAAGGCTAAACTATTTATCTTTCCTTCTGTAGTTTTTAAAGAATATAATATAACACAGATAAGCCAGAATAAAGGTTCCGAATACGATCAGAATAGTCATGCCCGATTTCCAGACAATCGTCCAGGAGATCGGTTGGATTCCCCATAAAGCTAATACCGTTAGGATAGCTCCTGTCAACACAATAGCAGTCACCAAAACGCCCAGGAAAAATCTCATAATGAATGTATTTAATTGTTCTTCGCCGTAAAGATAGAAAAAAGCGGATACTACACAAACAGAATGCTAATTCCTATTATAAAATAGATAATAGCAGTAATGATATTCACCCAAAAGGCTGACTTAGGGTTCTTCATCAATAGATTAGTCAGCCGCGAAGCCAGAACAGCCACAAGCGAGAATATAACAAATGCCTGGATAATAAACAGCAATCCCAGAAAACACATCTGCAAAGCCGGATACCCCGCCTCAACCTTTACAAAACTCGGGAAGAAAGACAGAAAAAAGAGGATCACTTTCGGATTCAGTATATTCATCAGAACACCTTTACGGAACAAATTGCCTTCTTCCTTCTTGCCTTCTTCTATGACAAAGGACGATTCGTTCCGGCTAAGGAAGACCTTTATCCCCAGATAGAAAAGGTAAGTTGCCCCCGCTACCTTCAACACAAGAAAGGCCGTTGGCGAACTCTTGATCAGAGCAGACACCCCTAAGGTAATAGCTGCAATATGAAAGATCAAACCCGCACACAAGCCCAAAGCAAAAACAATCCCCGCCTTCTTGCCCTGACGGATACTTTGCGTAATAACAAATAAGATATCAGGCCCCGGCATAAGCGTCAGAGCAATCGCCAGCATCAAGAAGCTGGCGATTAATTGAAAATTGAAAATTGAAAATTGAAAACTAATCTCTTCCATCTACTTCACCTATTATTCAGTTGTTCAGTCATTGAGTCTATTAAGTCCATTAAGCCATTAAACTTGCTACCGCCTCTGCACATCGCTCTCCGTCTATAGCTGCGGAGACAATGCCTCCGGCGTATCCGGCTCCTTCGCCGCAAGGGAAGAGGCCTTTTAGTGTAATATGCTGATAGGTTTCGCGGTCGCGTAGTATGCGGACGGGGGAAGAGGTGCGTGTTTCTACACCTATCAGGACGGCCTCACGCGTCAGGAAGCCTCGGGAGGTCTTTCCGAAGTGTCGAAAGCCTTCTTTCAGGCGGCTACTGATAAACTCCGGTAAGCAGAAGTGCAGAGGAGCAGCCAATAGCCCCGGCGTATAAGAAGATTCCGGCAGGTCGAAAGAGTTTTTCCGGTTTACAAAATCGTCCATCCGCTGTGCCGGAGCAGTTTGCTTCATACCGCCATTCAGCCAGGCTTGTTCTTCCATCTGCTCCTGAAACTTCATCAGTGCTAATTCTTTATGCGGAGCAAACTCAGGAAAATCTTCGGGATGCACCTCAACTACCATACCTGAGTTGGCCCAGCGCGAATTTCGGTTGGCAGGCGACATACCATTCACCACCACTTGTTTAGGAGCGCTTGCAGCCGGAACAACAAAGCCTCCCGGACACATACAAAAGGAGTAAACCCCTCTCCCATTCACCTGTGTAGCAAAACTATACTCGGCAGCGGGAAGGAATTCCCCTCTCCCTTCTTTAGAATGATACTGAATTTGGTCTATCAACTCCTGCGGATGCTCCAAACGAACGCCCACTGCTATACCCTTTGCCTCAATGGGTATCTGTTGTTGATGCAGGTAGTAGTAAACGTCTCGTGCCGAATGTCCGGTAGCCAGGATAACCGGTCCGTGAAAGGACTTTCCTATGTTGGTTTCAACCCCTTTTATCTCATCTCCCTTCAGGATGAAAGTATCCATCCGGGTTTCAAAATGAACCTCGCCGCCGCATTGGATAATACGGTTGCGCATATTCTCAATCACGGCCGGCAACTTGTCTGTCCCGATATGCGGATGTGCGTCTGAAAGGATCATAGGGCTGGCTCCATGTTGACAAAATACATTCAGTATCTTCTCAACAGAGCCCCGCTTTTTGCTTCGTGTATAGAGCTTTCCGTCCGAATATGCTCCGGCTCCTCCTTCGCCAAAACTATAGTTTGATTCGCTGTTTACCATGTGTTCCCGGCTGATAAGGGCAATATCTTTCTTTCGCTCGCGCACGTTTTTGCCCCGTTCGATCACGATAGGGCGAAAGCCCAGCTCAATCAGGCGTAGCGCGGCAAAAAGCCCTCCCGGACCGGCTCCTACGATAATTACCGCTTTTCCACCGGATACATCCTTGTAGTCAACCGTTTGATACTCCTGCTCATCCGGCTCTTCGTTGATAAAGACGCGGACTTTCAGATTGACAAATACCGTCCGTTGGCGCGCGTCTATAGAGCGTTTTAATACCCGGATGGCTTTAATCTCCGAAAGAGATGTCCCGGTTTCCCGTTGAATCACTTCTTTCAGTGACTGTTCATTGGCTGCCTGCTCGGGCAGAATCCGTAATTGTAGTTCTTTTATCATTTATTGTAAGATCACTCTTTTTTCTAACCAAATAACTGTCGGAAAGCCTCTTCTACTTTTCTTACTTGAATAATCTGTATACTACACTTGGAAGTGTCGAATCCTTTCAGGTTACTATAAGGGATTAGGATGCGGCTGAAGCCTAACTTCTCGGCCTCCAGTATGCGTTGTTCGATACGGTTTACCGGACGTATTTCTCCCGACAGCCCAACTTCGCCTGCCAGACAAGTACCACTCTCTATCGTGATATCCAGGCTGGAAGACAATACGGCACTGATAACAGCCAGGTCTATCGCCGGGTCGTTCACCTTTAATCCTCCGGCAATATTGAGGAATACATCTTTCTGAATGAGCTTGAAACCGGCTCTTTTCTCCAAAACGGCCAGAAGCATGTTCATTCGCCGGATATCAAAGCCCGTAGCACTCCGTTGTGGCGTCCCGTAGACAGCCGAACTAACCAACGCCTGCGTTTCAATCAAGAAAGGGCGAACGCCTTCTATGGCAGCGGCAATAGCTACCCCGCTCAGGCCTTCATGGTTTTGTGTCAGCAAAAGTTCCGAAGGGTTGCTTACTTTCCGCAGGCCATTCTGCCTCATCTCGTAAATACCTAATTCTGCCGTACTTCCAAAGCGGTTTTTAATGCTTCTCAGTATACGGTACATATAATGTTGATCCCCCTCAAACTGAAGGACGGTATCTACAATATGTTCCAGCACCTTAGGCCCCGCAATACTTCCTTCTTTATTTATATGGCCTATCAGCAAGACCGGCACACCGCTTTCTTTCGCATATTTAAGGATGGAAGCGCTGCATTCACGTACTTGCGTAACGCTTCCGGGAGAGGATTCTACCATCTCTGTATGTATAGTTTGAATAGAGTCGACAATCAACAAATCGGGCTGTACATTCTGCGCCTGCACAAAGATCTGTTCCAGATTCGTCTCACTCAGAATATAGCAATCAGGGTTGTTATGCTCAATCCTGTCGGCACGTAGTTTGAGCTGCTGGGTACTCTCTTCGCCGGAGACATAAAGCGTCTTCAAGCCCTTCAGTCCCAATACCGTTTGCAACACCAACGTAGACTTCCCGATACCCGGCTCACCGCCAATCAATACCAGCGAACCCTTTACCAGTCCCCCACCCAATACACGGTTTAGCTCCTCGTCTTGCAAGTCGATACGTGTTTCTTCCGTAGCCGTAATATCCCGCAGCAACACCGGACGCACCTTTTCCCGATCCGCAAGCCCCGGAATCACCCGCTTAGCCGTCGGTTCCTTTGCGATCAGCTCTTCTACATAAGTATTCCATTCGCCACAATTCGGGCATTTACCAATCCACTTGGGGGAGTCAGCTCCACAATTAGAGCAAACGTATACAGTTTTTGCTTTAGCCATTATTCAAACTTTGTTGCCTATTCCGATCATATTTCCTACAAAAGTAATTATCTTTGTTTAAAGTATGTTATGCGGAAATCTAAAGATTACATATTAAATAGCATGCATATGTTTTTCTAATCGCATGGGTGCTTTTTTGAAAACGTATGCATGCGATTTTTAAAACGGATGGGTGCTTTTTGCAGACCATTGTAATTGATTGATATGCAAACAAATGACAGACCCTTACGGATACTGATATATAGATGAAAAAAAATACAAGATCTTTACCTAACAAATAGAAATAGCTCACACGTCATTTATTTTAGCTCACGAAGAAATAAAAATAGCTCGTGGGCCATTTTTATTTGCTAACGTATAAATAAAATACCTATCTTTGTAGAAAACAACTAAGTTCATTTTGATCTTTCTCTCCTTTGCAATATTCCTGTATGCATACCGGACATTCCAACGCAGATATCGACATTTTTAACTTCTTTGTCCGGCTTATATATATTAACTAATAAAATTCAAATGGCAAGACCCGCTTCAACAAGCAAACGAGATAACGAAAAGAAGAAACAGTCAAAGCGTCTGGAGAAACAAAGACGCAAAGAAGACAGAAAAACGAATAATAACAAAGGAGCTACTCTGGAGGATATGTTCGCTTACGTGGATGAGAATGGCATGATCACATCTACTCCACAAGAAGCTAAAGTAGAAGATGAAAATGAAGACATGGGCTTGGACCATATTATGATATCCACCCCTAAAAAGACAGCTACAGAAGAAGACGCCAGACGTAAAGGAAGAGTAGAATTCTTCAATGATTCAAAAGGATACGGCTTTATAAAAGACCTTGACAGTGTGAAAAAATATTTCTTCCACATCAGTGCTGCGCCTAAAGACATAAAAGAAGGCAATTTCGTGAGCTTTGAACTTGAACGCGGAACACGTGATTATAATGCCGTGAATATACAATACAACGAGGGGGAATCCTCCTAATTTAAATAATTAATAATTAAAAAATGAACATTTACATTTCAAATTTAAGTTTCGGTGTAACTGATGCCGACTTAGGCGATTTATTTAGTGAGTACGGCGAAGTAACTTCTGCTAAAGTTATTACCGACAGAGAAACAGGCAGATCCAGAGGATTTGGTTTTGTTGAAATGGCTAACGATGAAGAGGGACAAAATGCAATTGATAAACTGGATGGCGTTGATTACGATGGCAAAACCATTACCGTAAACGTAGCTAAACCACGCGAAGAAAGAAGTGGTGGCGGCTTCAACAGAAACCGCAACAACAACAGAGGCGGCGGTGGCGGCTACAATTCCAGAAGATATTAAGAACAGACTTCTTATCTCTCGTATATAAAACAGAGGAGAAAGGCATCAAGCCATTTCTCCTCTGTTTCTTTTTAGTAAGCAGAGAACTTTTACTTTACAAATTGGTGGAAAAAAAGAGGAAATCACATTCTATTTATTACTTTTGGAAAATAAACTGCCACCTGTTATAAATGAGGAAAAATAAACAAACAGGGTATTGCAGGGTTTTTCCTCAGGGGTTCGATTCCTCGGTGCTTTGGATAAGGCAAGTCATGGTAGATGCAAACAGGCTCACAATCTGTTTAACAAAAAGAAAAGATGAAAAACAGAATGAAAAATTCAGACAAAATATAAGTTTGCAAACCTGGAGATACCGTCGGAACTATTTGTTTCGACTGAACCGGGTTTCCCTTCTTTTTTGTGTTTTTCATCTTTTCAGATTGAATATGAATTTAATTAAATATAAGTATGATTTTATTTAAGAAAAAACACAGCGTAAAACCCAATATGATTGGTTTTTTGTATAGAAATAATACTTTTGAAGAAAAACTATCTCCCGGGGTTTATAAAATCAGAGATTGGAATGATACAACCGAATTATTCTGTCTGCCTGAAACAGCTAAACTGGTAACTGTAACCAATCAGGAAGTATTATCCAAAGACAATATTGCATTCCGTTTTTCTTTCTATTATTTCTACAAGATAGTAGACGGAGAAAAGTTTCTGAGTAATTTTTCGCTCGACAGAAAAACACCTTATATCATAAACGAAGCAGAGGTAATTCTATCAAATATCATGCAACAGCAGATTCGTCAGATCATTGCTGGCATGGACAGTGAAACGCTCAATGAAAAAAGAAACGAAATAGCAAATTTCAAAAGCGAAGAAATGGATAAGCAGGTCGCCGTGTTTGGTGTTGAGATAGAACAGGCACTGCTAAAAGATATTACATTCCCTAAATCGATACAGGATTTGTTTGCCAAACATCTTGAAGCTAAGATCAGAGCTAAAGCCGAGCTAGAGAATGCCCGTACAACAGTTGCAACTGCCAGAGCATTGAAAAACGCTTCAGAATTGATGAAAGGCGACGAAAATATCAAATTCATTCAATGGATGGAAACCATCACCAAAATTGCAGACAAAGGCAAACATACCTTTGTTATCGGCGATCCGGAAAAATAAAAAAAGCTATGCGAACAATCACTGTCCGCATAGCCTAACCAAAAACAATAATTATGAAAAAAAAATTAATCTTGTACGCAGCGTACGGGATAGCCGAACGACCTACCAACATTATCTACTTTTAGACTAGATGTATCGAAGGCTAATCGCACAGCATACTTATCACCCGGGTCTGCTCCCCAACAGCGACCTATCGAACCTTGAAGTTTTGAACTACCACTTCCATGGTTACGATCCCCGGCTGCAGGAATATAAAGTGTTTCCGAGGGATTATCACCTTGAATTTCCAAGCGTTTATCTACGGCATTCCACATAACTTTACTATCCTCACTGCCATAGCCACTACCATTGGCAGTTGCAATGAGCCTCAACTCTGTTCTTGTAGGTACACGCCAGCCCTCCGGGCAAGGACCCTGTTTATTAACGCCCAACCAAAGGTCTTCCTTAGCGGGGCTCAACCAGTTATATTTTACCTCACTTACACCTTTAATATACTTATCCTTGGCATCTCCTGTTGTGGCTGTTTCCCAATCCAATGGACCGGGTGTAGGATAGATATCTGAAGGATTGGCGTTCTCTCCGCCATAGACAAAACCTACATTACGACCCCATTGGAAGAATAATCCATGATGAATAACATCCATTGTTGTACCGATCTCTGTAGCTCCTACGTTTACAGGTGCCCAATAAATATCACCAAACAAGACGGGCTTCTCATTTGTGGTGTCATAGTTCGGGATACCGTTGATATAGAGGGTATCTCTTTCCTCTGGTTTTGAGTTGTTAACCAGTTCTACCCGTGCATGGAGAGGTGCCTTCAATACTGGGATGCTTATACGGTGCTCTTGTACGTAGCTTGCCGAGTATGTCAGCTTAGGTTTAGGGGAGGTGACTGTTAATTTGCTGCTTCCCTGCCCTGTACCGTGTAGGTAAGTGACATCAATACGCGTGCCTACCTTGTTGAAGGTCGTTACCGGTATCCTTATAGTGCCTGCGGTTGTAGCATTAGTGACATCGTAGCTCTTGTCTGTTACCTGGATACCTGCGCCACCTGTCAGCGAGATGGTACCTATGGCCATATCATCCGTTTCCGGCTCGGCGGGAGAGGTACTGCTACCGTCAGTCCAGTCGTCTACAGAGATCTCCAGATCTATCTTGTTCTCGTCTACTTTCTTCACCTTCAATACATAGCGTTTGTTGGCTTCGATCTGCTGGTCGTTCTTCAGGTTGTAGATGCGGCGTTCGCCCATAAAGGTACCTTCAAACGAGATCATAGACTTGCCTTCAGCCATTTCCGTAGGGTACAGGTAGAACAGGCTCTCAAACGATACGGCTGTATTAGCATCTTCCATCTTGCCATATTCTATTTCCGGCAGGTTGTCTGTTAGAAGCTTCTGAACAGGTATGCCTGTAGCATCACCAAAGATATAGCCTTGCAGGTTTGCTTTCCGGATGAAAATCCGGTCTATCGTGAAGTTCGTATGTGTCGCATCATTTACGATGTCGAAACGAGCCACACGGCGTAAGAGCGTCACCTTTTTATCTTCTTCTTTAGGCGTTTCTACATTTTCTATTTTATGACAGGCTGTCATCAGAAGCGGGGTTTCAAGAAGTCCGCTTTGCACATCCGACAGACGTTCCAGAAAGTCTGCTTCCGTAGTAGATCCGGCATCAGCACTCTCTAATGAAGAGGCGTTACCTTTACCATTCGCTACGAAATAGAAGATATGTTTACCCGTACGACCAGTTACATCTATCGTAGCCGTCAAGTCTGTATCCTGCTGGCTAAGATCCGTACTACCTACGCGAAAGACCTTTTGCAATATGTTGGATTCACCTATAGCCGAGCGGTCGTTAAACATGTATATCTCCAACGAATCGATGGCGTTTTCGTTCTCTGAAGCTATCGGTGTGGAATAGCTCTTGATCTGCTTCTTTCCCTGAAACCGGAAGGTAATAGCCCCTTCGCTACTCACCCCTCCGCCCCCCTGAAGGGAGGGAAGTTCTTCCTGGCTGCAGGAAGGTGCCAACATCAGCACCCAAGCAGCCAGTAATATATTTAGTTTTACTATCTTATATTTCATTCTTTTGATCTTTATTTCAATTTATTAATCTTGTACACAGCGGACAGAGAGACCATTCGCACGGAAGTCATTAGCCCCCTTCACTACCGAAGAATTGAAATCCAAACAGATTGCAAGCGTCTTATTAGTACTGTATGACCAATAACGACCTTTCGATCCTTGGAAATACGAAATACCATTGCTGTAGTTCCGGAGCCCTGCAGCAGGGAAATAGAGGATATCTGTTTCGTTATCACCTTTGATTTGTATACTATTTTCAGTTTCATCCCATGTTACAATATCACCACTTCCATAGGCAGACTCAATTAGTATTATTTCATTCAAGTTCGGAACACGCCAGCCATCCGGACAGGGACCCTGCCGATTGTCATTACTCCAAAGACTGTCATCTTTAGGGCTTAACCAGTCAGATATATCCCTTGTACTAATAACAAATAAACCTGCAGCATCACCTTCTGTGGCGACTTCCCAACTCACAGGACCTACTGTGGCGTACACATCCGATGTGCTAACCTTCTCACCATTATACACAAAACCAGTGTTACGTCCCCATTGGTAATAGTAACCCGTGTGTTTCAGTTCTACGCTATTACCAATTTCCGTAGCTCCTACATTTAGGGGGGCCCAATAGATACCTCCAAACAGAACGGGTTTTTCATTCGTCGTGTCGTAGTTGGGAACACTCTTAACGTAGATAGTATCACGTATCTCCGGGCGGGAGTTGTTGATGATTTCTACTCGTGCGTGCATAGGGGTTTTGCCCGGCTTAGGGAGGTTCACCTTATACTCTTGGAAGTATCCGGCAGCATACGTCAGGACAGGTTTGGGGTTGTTGAAGGTTACCTTGCTGTCGCTGTTGCCTGTACCGTGTAAATAGGTAACTTCCATACGGGTACCCGATTTTGTATAGCTTGTTACAGGGATAGTGACTACTCCGGTGCTTGTAGCGTTGGTTATATCGTAGGTACGGCCTGCTTCTACAATGTCGTTACCGCCTGTTAATTCGGCTGCACCAACAAGCATAGCCCTGGCTTCGGCTTCTGTTATGTATTCGCCATTGTCTTCGCCCCAATCCTCTTTTTCCAAGATCACAGAGGGGGTGTTAACGTCTACCGTCTTTACCCTCAAGGTGTAGCGTTTGTTCGCTTCGATTACCTGGTCACTTTTCAGACTATAGATACGACGTTCGCCCATAAAGATACCTTCAAAGGATATTATCGATTTTCCGTCACCTATCTCTGTGGGATACAGGTAGAAAAGACTTTCGATAGGGGTAGCTGTATTGGCATTTGTCTCGCCGGCATAGTTGATCAAGGGAAGGGTGCCTGTAGCCAAGCTTGGTGCAGAAATACCGGTAGCATCCTCAAAGGCATAGCCTTGCAGCTTGACGTTTTCGATGATGATATTTTCTACCGTAAAGTTGGTTTGAGCCGCATTATTCGCTACATCAAAGCGGGCTACACGACGCATCAGCTTTACTTTCAAGTCATCGCCCTGAGCATTTTCCACGTCGGCTATTATCTTACGGGCAGTCATCAGAAGCGGTGTTTTCAACAGGCCGCTTTGTACATCCGACAAACGTTCCAGGAAGTCTGCTTCCGTAGTAGCCCCGGCATTGATATTTGTCAGAGACGAAGCATTATCCTTGCCATTAGCCACAAAATAGAAGATATGTTTACCCGTACGTCCGGTTACATCTACTGTAGTTTCCAGATCGGTACCCTGCTGGTTAAGATCGGTACCTCCTACGCGGAAGACCTTCTGCAGCAAGTTGGGCTGACTATCGGCCGAGCGATCGTTAAACATATATATTTCAATAGAATCTACTGCATTTTCATTGGCAGTAGCTATTGTTGCATAGCTCACAGGCTGTTTCTTTCCCTGAAGCCGGAAGGTAATAAAGCCTTCACGAGCCGGAGTGGCAGGAGTATCCACATACTCCTCCTCATTGCTGCAGGAAGGCGCCAACATCAGCACCAGAGCAACCAGTATCATTATTAGTTTTGTATATTTTGTTTTCATTTTATAAATGTTCTAAGTTTATTTTGTATCAAGGGGTTGGAGCACTTTGCACACAACGTAAAGAATAAGCACGTGCACGATAACCTACTCCAAATTTAAACGCCGAAGAGGAAAACTCCATCATATCTATCATTAGGGTATTTTTAGTATTTTTAGTTGATGACCAATAGAGGCCACTCGCATATCGATTGCTTGTAAGACCCGTTTCCCAGTGCCGAAATCCGGCAGCCGGAAGATAAAGTACTTCCTCATCATTATTTCCTTTGATTTCTACCCGTTTTTCCACAGCATTCCAATTAACCTTACCCGTATCAGAATAACCAATACCATAGGCCACTATCAACAAATTAAGTTCCGCCATTGTAGGAACACGCCAACCTGGAGGACAAGGTTCTTGTGCATTTTCTTCATTCCAACGATTTTCGTCTTGGATATCTAACCAGTCCCAAGGAGTTTTGGAAGCCAGGATAAACTTATTTTTCCCTTTACCTGTTTCGGCTTCCTCGGCACTCATTGGCCCCATTATCGTATCATTAACAGGCTTTAAACCGGCTTCATAAGCAAATCCAACATTACGTCCCCATTGATACAACAAACCATGATCAGTCACCTTAGCATCCGGGCCACTTACGCCTGCATTCACAGGAGCCCAATATATATCACCTACCAATATCGGATACAGCTTCGTATCTGCATAGCGGTTGGCATACAGAATAATCACTTTCTTCTGATCCGGATTGGCTGCATTACGGAGGGTTATCTCCATTTCTACAGGGACATTGCTACCGTCTATGTTCGGAATGTCTATCTCGTATTCCTGGTTGTATGAGGCGCTGCTGTAGGTTAATACAGGTGCTGGGGTATTTATCTTCAAATCGCTATAGGAAGAGGCGTTTCCCCAGTTGTACTTTACTTCTGCCGTAGAGCCCTTCTCATTGAAGGAGGTAGCTGTAAAGGTTAGTTTTCCGGCTTCGGTTACACCTGTCAGGTCGTAGGTATCGTTCCCTTTCGAGACGATGCCTTTTACTGCGGAGTGGTTGATGGCAGAGAAGGTTACCAGGTCTGTTTCAGGATTAGCTGTCTTCTCGCCTTCGTCTTCCCAGTCTGCAACTTTGATCTCCATATCTACCTTGTTCAGGTCTACCTTCTTTACTTTCAGGACATAGCGCTTGTTGGCCTCAGCGGAGACATCCGTGTCTATTTTGAGATTGTATACCTTTGTTTCGCCATTGAAGATACCTTCCAGGGCGATTTCAGTTTTGCCCTCACCGATGATCGTTGGATACAGGTAGAAGACACTATCCAAGCGTACAGGGGCAGTCTCATCCTTTGGTTTGATCTCGATTTCATCGTAATTACCTTCCTCGAAAGACTTTTCAGAGGTTCTGTTCACATTTTCGAAGACATACCCACGTAGCTTGGTTTTAGATACTAATATCTTCTTTACGTCGAAATTAGACACCGAAGGGTCGTTATCGATATCCATACGTGCCATGCGGCGCTTCAACTGCACTTTCAGTTCCAATGGCTTATCGCCAGGGGTGCTAACTTCCGTAATAGTCGTTTTGCCCGACATCAAGAGCGGCGTAGCTAAAGGTTTGGTATGCTTGTTGGTAATCGTCTCGATAAAGTCAGATTCCAGCGTAGCACCTACATTGAGGCGCTCCATATCAGCCAGGCGATCTTTGCCGTTACCAACAAAGTAAAAGATCTTTGTTCCGCTCTTACCCGTTACGTTGATCTTGGCTGTCTGGGCTCCAGCATCATCACCAAACTCTATGTCATCGGGCGTGTGGAATACCTTTTCCAGCTTTTTAGACGCGTCGTTAAACATATAGATGCTAAAGTTGTCGAGGAAATTTTCGCTATTATCGGCTATAGAAGCATAAGACACTACACCTCGACGAAGCGAGGGCAATGTGAAGGTCACTATTCCTTCACCCGATTGTTCAATGGGAGAGGAAAACTCAGTTTCATTGCTGCAGGCCGACATTAGTAAAAGACCAAACAGCAGGCATAAAAAAACGGTCTGTTTTATCATACACGTTAATGTTAATGGTTAATAATTCACAACCCATACCCCCACTTGGCAGTGATGGCAGGTGATGCGGGAACATTCCCTAATCTGCTGCAAACGTACTCTTTTCCGCTTATACGATTATTAACAAAATCGTCCGATTGTTTAAGTAGGCAGAAACAAGCAGCAGATATTTTGCAACCATTCCCTACCCGAATTGTTTTATATTTATAGGTATACATAAATATAGAATCAAAAAATAAATATAAAACAATGAAAGAAATAGCAATTATCGGTGCCAGTGGCTTTGTAGGAAAAGCAATTACTGAGGAAGCATTGAACAAAGGTCATAAAGTAACTGCCATAGTGCGTAATGCAGGAAAAATAAGTATCAAAAATCCCCGGTTGAAAGTAATAGAGGCAGATGTATCCAGCCAGGAAACCGTTGCCGGAATATGCAAAGGCTTCGATACCGTAATCAGCGCCTATAGCCCCGGATGGACAAATCCAAATATCTACGAAGAAACGCTCAAGATATACCCTACCATCCTGCGGGGAGTAAAAGAAGCCGGAGTTAAACGCCTATTGATTGTTGGCGGAGCCGGAACCCTATTTGTTGCTCCCGGCCTGCGCGTTATCGACTCAGGCGCCATCCCCGAATCAATCATGCCGGGCGTAAAGTCTTTAGGCGAATTTTACCTGAATATCCTGATGAAAGAAAAAGAAATAGACTGGGTATTCTTCTCACCCGCCAGAACCATCGCTCCGGGCAAAAGAACCGGAAAATTCCGCCTGGGGAAAGACGACCTGATCATCGATGCCGAAGGAAACAGCAACATATCAGTAGAAGACTACGCAGTAGCTATGCTGGATGAAGCAGAAACGCCCCTACATCATCAGGAGCGTTTCACTATCGGCTATTAAAACAGAAGGTTTTATAAGCGAATATCTAAACGGAAGCTGATTCCGCCCGGGGTTCTGACGCGGCTATACAGATAGTCTTGATAGGCGTAGTATGCTCTGCCCTTGTAGATTACTTTCCGGTAATGCGGCAGGTCGGGGATAATCATCCCGATTTGCGGCCGGATCACTTCGTAGTATCTGTTCGGAAGGGCTCTGTAGTAATTCCCCTGAGCATAATAGTAAACCCCGTTATTATGACGTATCTGACGATATCCGTGAGGTAATACCGTTACTGTCCTTTCGTATCTGTGAGCAGGTGCTCTGTTATTATATCTTTTTTCTACAGTAACCGGCTGACGGTTTTTATTTTTGTTCTTCTTCCAATTCTGAGCCTGCATCCCAATAGGCAATGCTAATACGGCAACCAACAGAAATATAACTTTTGCTTTCATGACTTCTAAGTTTTTAAAGTTAAACCTCCTTTGTTACTTGTTTAGACTACAAGGAAAGCAGAAGGTTTAGTCTATTCAGAAAAGCGTTTGCTGTTTATATACCGGCGGCTCATAAAAACGCATCCCCATATCCAAACCCAGCTTAGCTGTCAAATTCATAAACATATCCGTTAGCACCTTATACTGAGGAGAATTACACATATACTGATCGCCAAAATAAGACTGATACCTCTCTTTACATCCGGCAAAACGCTCGTCTAATGCCTGATAAAAATACTCACGCGACCCTTTACGCAAGGTCACCCCAAACATAGGTATAATATAAGAAGCCCCCGCATCCTTCGCCTGTTGAACAATATGCGTTATATTTTCTACCGTATCATTGATAAACGGAAGCAGCGGCATAAGCGTAACACCTGTATAAATCCCCTTTTTAGCCAATTCCTCCATTGCCTTAAAACGTTTGGAAGAAGGCGGCGCCAAAGGCTCTATCTGCTGCGAAAGGGAATCATCAGCCGAAGTAATGGTAAAGCTAACAGCCGCATACACCTTGGCAATATCCTGTAAAATATCCGCATCCCGCTCCACCAGATTACTTTTAGTTATAATGTGCACCGGAAACCGCTCACGAGCAATCAATTGTAACGCACTACGAACCAATCCTATCTCTTTCTCCAGCGGCATATACGGATCGTTCATAGAACCGGTACCTATCGTAGCTCTGTTTTTCCTCTTCGGAGGCAGCTCTTTTGCCAGCAACTTCAAGGCATTCTTCTTTACCGAAACAGTCGAAATATCATGTATCCCATAACATTCACTCCTGGTATCACAATAGATACATCCATGCTGACAGCCCCTATACAAATTCATATTATAGGCAATACCAAAAAAAGTATCCGCCCCCTTCAACTTAGACAAGATACTCTTCGCCTCAACATATTTCACCTCCAACCCCATTTCACAAAAATACAACATTCCACAGATAATACGACACATTATCCTGTAACGTACGATACATTTTCCCAGCAGCCTTGAGCACTTTTGAGAGAGGAAGTTTCAGATTTGTGTTGAAAGTATCTCTGTTTTTATTTACACCTACCTCTAAATCGGATTACACCTACCTGTAAAATGATTTAGAGGTAGGTATAAATTAATTTAGAGGTACGTGTAAATTATTTCCGGGCATATTTCTGCTACAAAGTATTGGATAAGTGCTGGAAAATCACTACATTGTAGCGAAAACGGATTTTTAACCTATTAGATTTATTGTACTATGGCGATTCTTTATAAACCCCGCAAAATGGTATGCGCCATACCGGGAAAGAAAAAAACAGGGTATTTTGCCGGAAAAGTAACCGGTAATACTATTGATACCAACGATTTATGCAAACGAATCTCGGATAAATGCTCGATTACTGCTGCCGACGTCATGGGAGTGGTTGAGGCACTTATCAAAGAGATGGAACTGGAACTTCTTTCGGGAAGTAATATTCAGGTGGGAGATTTAGGCTATTTCTCGGCTTCTATTACAAGTAAAATAGTTGATAATAAGGATGATCTGAAACCCAAAAAGGTAAGGGTAAAAACAATTACTTACCTGCCCTCGGTTCGCTTGAAAAAGATCATGAGAACAGCCAAATTCATGCGTTTACGCGACTTCAACCGAATATTTAACGGAATAGATGAGGAATAAAAAAAGCTGTCATTGAGACAGCTTTTTTATATGGTAAGGAGTATGTAACCTTATTTAATAAGCTTGGCCTTCAGGTTGGGCATGGGCATGTCTTTGTCCAAGGGGAACATGGGGCGCCTGATGCGTTTGTAGGGCAAATTGGGTAAATCCTGATTTACACCTCCCAAGGTAAGCGCCATCATCCAGTCGGCCTGTATATCATATAGTTCGGGCACTAAATAGCCTAGTTTTACTACTACGATGTCGGCCTGCTTGAGGTCTATATTATGTTTGGTAAATTCCTTTACATAATGGAAGCCTTTCCGCTTCTCTGTAACAATCACATAGATGCTTCCTATCTTGACAACAACTTCCTTATTATCAGGATTATCTAAGTAGATAGAGGTAACCGTTCCTTCCAAGGGTACGGGGGGTGCATAGCGGTTGTCAACGGCAGCTCCGGCAGTTCCTTTCACTTTATTACCTACTCCGGCTTTGATGGCTTTGGCCACAAACTCAGGCCCCGGGATAGAAGCATATACCAGCGTTTTACCTTTATCGGACTTAAATTCCGGACGTTTCAAAAGTTCGGTGATCGTCCATGTAACGTCACCCGCTCCACCGGCTGTAGGGTTATCACCCATATCACTGATGAAATAAGGCTTTTTGGTGCTTGCGATAGCATTTGCCAGACACTCTTCGAGGGTTGCCGTAGGAGCCACAAACTCAAACTGATGTCTGACACTCCAGAAGTGGTGAGCCAAATACTCAGCCGTACGCACCACCATATCTTTATCGTCTCCATAAGCCATCACTACAGCATGGTTACGCGGTTCATCAGCCCAGGCATAGCCAATCCAGATAGCAGCATCAATCACCCCTACCTGTTTGGTAGCCGGGTCGATAGAAGCATACAGCGACTTTCCGGGTTCTACGCGCGTACTGGTCTGTTCGCCTGGTAATAAGATAGGTACAGGTACCCAGGCTTTGTAGGCAGGGCGTCCCTTTCCGGACTCCAGGCGCTCTATCAGGTTTACAACTGTTCTCTCTCTAGAGTCCATCGAATCTTCATGGGGAGCTAGTCGGTAGCAAGTGATCAGGTCTGTATTCTCAGCCAAGCGTTCGGTTACATTCCCGTGCAAGTCCATACAGGTAGAAATCAAGGCGTCTTTACCTACCACTTCACGTACTTTCAGGATAAAATCACCCTCCGGATCATCCATCCCTACAACACTCATCGCCCCGTGAATATCAAAGAAAAGAGCATCATAAGGCGCATTGGCTTTCAGTAGCTCAAGTATCTGTCCGGTAAGCGATTCATACGTTTCCATAGTAAGCGCTCCACCAGGAGTGGCACTGGCCACCATAGCCGGAAACCATTCCGCTTTTTCCCGCATGGGAGCCCCTTCGCGCAGGAAAGGATACGAGTTCAGCAAAGCCTCCCCTGTCCTCTTGCGAAAAGCCTCTTCTGCCGTCCGTGCTGGAGAAAACGTGCTACATTCTATAGCAATCCCCGCAATAGCAACGCGCGGCTTCTTCTGCGCAAAAGACACTGATATTGATGCAATAAGATAGATTGGAATTAAGAGTAGTAATCTAAATTTCATTGTGTTTTTAATTATTTAAATTAGTAAATAAATAGTTTTGATTCACCCGCAAACTTACACAAGAAATCCCATTCCGCATAGCGAAAGACCGAGAAAAACACTAAATTGTAGACCAAATTCAATAAGAATATGAATACAAAAATACCTTGTCAATACTCAATAGAAGAGTTGAAAGAGCGCCTCCGCAAAGGCAGAGACGCCGCTAAAGCCGGAGCCTATAAGACACAAGCTAATATTTTATTTAAAAAGCATCGGAGCTAGCTCTGAAAGGTATAATCTCCAGTTGTTCCATGTATGTCCACCTTCGCTTTCACGATAGGTATATTTCAGACCTACCTCATCGTACAATTTCATTAAGTCAAGTACGCCTTGATAAACGAAATCCGACGTTCCGCAGCCAATCCAATATAATTTCGGATTTTCTTTTTTAAGTGCCTTCAACTGAGCGATATGTGCATCTTTGTTGTAATTGCCGAAGTTTGAAAACGTACCGATACTCATAACTCCTATATAATCAAATGCATCGGGGAACATATTTGTTGTCATCTGCGTTTGATAGCCCCCCATCGAAAGGCCTGACAATGCCCGGTATTCTTTGGTGGTTTTCACCCGGAAATTTGCTTCAACAAAAGGAATGACATCTTTCACAAGGGCTTCGGGGATTGAACCTCCTGCCATGGCACGTGGCATGCCCGCGCCGGCATCCCGTTCTTGTTCTAAGCGCAAGGATAAAGGCATTTCGCCCGGAGCAGAAGTGGAACCTGCATTTCCGTTAGGAATTACTATGATCATTGGTTTGGCTTTGCCCTGTGCAATCAAATTGTCCAGGATGTAATTGGCACGTCCTCTATTGATCCAGCCTTCTTCATCCCCGCCGCCGCCATGGAGCAGATACAAAGTAGGATAGGTTTCATTCGATTTGTCATATCCGGGAGGTGTGTATACCAACATTCTGCGTGTCTTCCCTAAAGTAGGCGAAGGATACCAAACGGAGCTCACCTTTCCATGGGGGACATCCTTTACGTCGTATAGCTCGGTAAGCCCACCGGGAATCATCAAACGGCTCTCAATATGTGAACCGTCACGCATAACTATATTATTGCTTGGATCTAACGTTTTCACTCCATCTACAAAAAATACGTAAGCATACATGTCCGGTTCGAGAGGCCCAACTTTCACTTCAAATATTCCCTCATTATTCTTTGTCATTTCCAAATCGGAAACACCCATCGTCCCATATAATTTCACAGAAGAAGCATCAGGTGCTTTCAGACGGAAAATAACAGAATTATCACCCATGATTTCGGGCGAAATCACTTTTTGTTGTGCTGCTTGTTGAGCAAAAATAGGAAAACAGAAAAAAGCCAAAAGGCATAAAATCAATAGTTTCTTCATGGTTGTTACTTTTAAATTTGTTTTACTCACACGCAAATATAAAAATAAAAGTACAACATACAATTTATTGGGGACATTTCAGGGAAAAGGCATTTTACTTTCGGCGGTCTCTGTTTGGTAATTAGAAGAGATAAGTTATCTTTGTAAGAGTAAATACATGCAATATGGGAAATCTGATTTCATATATATCAATAGATCCGGACATACGATTTGGAAAACCTTGTATTAAGGGTACACGGATTACTGTGAGCGATATTTTAGAATGGTTGGCTTCCGGTATGACTCCTGAAGAAATTATAGAAGATTATCCTTCATTACAAGATGTACACATTCGTGCGGCTTTGTACTTTGCAGCTAATAGGGAAGCACTAATCAAGATCATCACTGCAGCATGAATATTCATTTATTACTTGATGCAAATATTTCATGGCGCTCTGTATCAATACTGCAACAATCATTTGATGGCTGTTCTCATGTAGACAGTATAGGATTAAAAGTTCCGGCCAAGGATAAAGACATTTGGGAATACGCCAGAAAACACGATATGGTAATTGTGTCTAATGATGAGGACTTCCTCAATCTGCTGCTAATAAAAGGCTTTCCTCCAAAAATAATCTTGTTAAAAACAGGAAATCAACGTCGAGATAGAACAGAAAAGTTATTGATAGACGCAAAAAAACAAATAGAAGACTTCATCAACTCCTCTGAATATGGATTATTGGAAATAGTCTAATACTCATCTTTCATAGCATCATTCAATTTATCTACACATCAGACCCTAATTGATTCCATATTTTTGCGTAAATTCGCAGCATCATAGAGATTTGAAAACTTTTATACAATATAACAACGTATGTACAGGACTAAGACTTGCGGCGAATTGCGCGCTTTAAACGTAAATGAAACGGTTACATTGGCCGGATGGGTACAGAAAACACGTAAAATGGGGGGGATGACGTTTGTTGACCTCCGCGACCGGTATGGTATTACACAGTTGGTTTTCAACCAGGATGTGGATGCTGCCCTTTGTGAAAAGGCGAATAAACTGGGACGCGAATTTGTTATCCAGGTTACGGGCGTTGTAAAAGAACGTTCCAACAAGAATATGAATATCCCTACCGGTGAGGTGGAACTGATTGTTTCTGAGTTGAATGTATTGAATCAGTCTATTACGCCTCCGTTTACAATAGAGGATGAAACAGACGGGGGCGACGACCTCCGGATGAAATACCGCTATCTGGATTTGCGTCGCAATACGGTTCGTGCCAATATGGAACTGCGCCACAAGATGAGCATTGAAGTACGTCGCTACATGGATAGCCAGGACTTTATGGAGGTGGAAACGCCGGTATTGGTTAGCTCAACTCCCGAAGGGGCACGCGACTTTGTGGTTCCTTCCCGCATGAATCCCGGACAGTTTTATGCGCTTCCACAATCTCCGCAAACACTTAAACAGTTATTGATGGTGTCGGGCTTCGACCGCTATTTCCAGATTGTGAAATGTTTCCGCGACGAAGACTTGCGAGCCGACCGTCAGCCTGAATTTACACAGATAGACTGCGAAATGAGTTTCGTAGAACAAGACGATATTCTGAACATGTTTGAGGGACTCTCCAAATACCTGTTCAAGACGATACGAGGTATTGAGATAAACGAACCGTTCCAGCGTATGTCTTGGCACGACGCTATGAAATATTATGGTTCGGATAAGCCAGACCTTCGCTTTGATATGCGTTTTGTGGAGTTGGATGATATTTTGAAAGGACACGGATTCTCCGTATTCGACAATGCGGCATATGTAGGTGGTATCTGTGCTAAAGGAGCCGCTCATTATACCCGCAAGCAACTAGATGCCCTGACAGACTTTGTGAAACGTCCGCAAATCGGCGCCAAAGGCATGGTATATGCCCGTGTGGAAGAAGACGGCAACGTGAAATCAAGCGTAGACAAGTTCTATACGCAGGAAGTATTGCAACAAATGAAAGAAGTATTCGGAGCTGAAGCAGGCGATTTGATTCTGATACTTTCCGGAGAAGATGTAATGAAAACACGCAAGCAGCTCAACGAGTTACGCCTGGAAATGGGTAGCCAGTTAGGACTTCGCGACAAAAATAAATTCGTCTGCCTGTGGGTAGTAGACTTCCCGCTATTGGAGTGGAGCGAAGAAGACAATAGATTCTACGCCATGCACCATCCGTTTACCTCGCCCAAACCGGAAGACATCCACTTGCTGGATAGCGACCCGGGCGCTATACGCGCTAATGCCTACGATATGGTAATCAACGGTGTGGAAGTAGGCGGTGGCTCCATCCGTATCCACGACAGCGGATTACAAAACAAAATGTTCAAACTGTTAGGCTTTACCGAAGAACAAGCCGATGCTCAATTCGGATTCCTGATGAATGCCTTTAAGTATGGTGCTCCCCCTCACGGAGGTATCGCTTATGGATTAGACCGCTGGGTATCCCTCTTCGCAGGTCTCGACTCTATCCGCGACTGCATCGCCTTCCCGAAAAACAATTCCGGACGCGATGTAATGCTCGATGCCCCTTCGGTTATTGCACAAGCTCAGCTTGATGAATTACTATTAACGATTAATGAAGATTAAGGATGTAATAAAAGAGATTGAGGCGTATGCACCGCTGCCTTTGCAGGAAGGATTTGATAATGCGGGAGTACAGGTGGGTGATGTGAATCAGTTGGCTACCGGGGCGGTATTGTGTCTGGATGTTACCGAAGAGGTAGTTGATGAAGCATTAGATAAGGGGTATAACCTGATTATCTCACATCATCCATTGGCTTTCAAGCCTTTCAAATCGTTGACCGGACGTACATACGTAGAGCGTTGCATCATGAAAGCCTGCAAGCACGATCTGGTGATTTACGCAGCGCATACTAATATGGACAATGTAGCCGGAGGTGTGAACTTCCGGATTGCAGAGCTGATCGGTCTTCAGAATATCCGCATCCTTAGTCCCCAGAAAAATGCCTTGCTGAAACTGGTTACTTTCGTACCCGAAGACTATGCAGAAACGGTACGAAATGCCCTCTTTAACGCAGGAGCTGGAAGTATCGGCAACTACGATTCATGCAGTTTCAACCTGAAAGGTGAAGGTACTTTCCGAGCCAATGAAGGGAGCAAACCCTTTGTGGGCGAGATAGGTTCGGTACATTACGAAAACGAAGAACGTATAGAAATCATCCTGCCCTCCTTCCGCAAAAGTTCTGTTATGCGAGCCTTGCTATCCGTACATCCATATGAAGAACCTGTTTTCGATTTTTATCCGCTGGAGAATACCTGGAACATGGCAGGCTCGGGCATTGTAGGTGAACTACCTGAAAGTGAAGACGAATACAGTTTCCTGTCACGTATTAAAGATATCTTTAACGTAGGCTGTGTAAAATATTCGCCTTTGACAGGAAAATTGATCCGCGAAGTAGCCGTATGCGGCGGTAGTGGCGCTTTCCTGATACCGGAAGCCATCGCTTTCGGAGCCGACGTCTTTATTACCGGAGAAGCAAAATACAACGATTTTTATGATGTAGAGGATAAAATACTCCTGGCTGTAATCGGACATTACGAGTCTGAAGTATGTACAAAAGATATCTTTTATAATATTTTATCGAAAAAATTCCCTACCTTTGCGTTGCATTTTTCAAATGTTAATTCAAACCCTGTAAAATATTTATAGAATGGCAAAGAAAACATCAGCTGAAAAAGAATATACAGTTGAAGATAAACTCTCCAAGATGTATGAACTTCAGACCTTGGTGACTGAAATAGATAAAATCAAAACCCTACGCGGCGAACTTCCTTTGGAAGTACAGGATTTAGAGGACGAAATTGCCGGTCTGGAAACACGTCTACATAATTATCAATCCGAGATAAAGGAGTTTGATAATTCGGTAACGGATCAGAAAAATAAAATCGTAGATTCCACTGCATTGATCGAAAAGTATAAATCGCAGTTGGACAACGTACGCAACAACCGCGAATTTGACAACCTTTCAAAGGAAATTGAATTCCAGGGACTTGAAATCGAATTCTCAGAAAAGAAAATCCGTGAATTCGGTGAAGCCATTAATAATAAGAAAGAAGAAATAAAAACGCTTAGTGAAACGCTGGAAGGAAGAAAAGCCGACCTGACACAAAAGCGTGGCGAACTGGAAGAAATCGTTTCCGAAACCAAGCAGGAAGAAGAAAAGCTTCGCGAAAAAGCAAAAAAGCTGGAAGCAAGCATAGAACCCCGTCTGCTTACTGCATTTAAGCGTATCCGCAAAGGAGCACGTAACGGTTTGGCCGTTGTTTATATCCAACGTGATGCCTGCGGTGGTTGCTTTAACAAGATTCCGCCTCAAAAACAAATGGATATCAAACTACGCAAAAAGATTATCGTTTGCGAATACTGCGGACGTATCATGATAGACCCGGAACTGGCGGGCATAGAAGAATAACAAAAAAAGCAAGGCACAGCGCCTTGCTTTTTTTATGACCTTTAGTTTATCTCTTTCGATTGGGATGCATTCACAAACAGGACATCCCCTATGTCCTGGAAATCGGTAAAGAATTCTCCGGCATTATGCTTAATCATTTCTTCCCTAAAACCAATGAGGGTTAATCCCGCGTGTTTGGAATGATCTCTGATAGCCTCGCTTACAGTCTGATGTTCGGAAAGCATTACGATTTCGATATTGGCCAACGTTATAGGCAAACGTCCATTCGCTATGCGCTCCTGCAGTTCTTCTTTCGCCAGCTCTACATTGGCTTTTGAACTGGTTATGAATATTTTGATCTTGCTTTTCCGCCAATCGTGGTGCGCCAGGATAATATATCCGAGCAAGATCATCAGATTTGTATTCTTTTCGTCGGTATCCCGTATCCAGACATGGATGCCATTCTTATTGCGGATAGGATAAGTAGAAGACGCAAAAATACAGACATCAAAGTTCCCGGCCCGGGCCAGGTTGATATTATCCAGGATACGGTTTAGTTCTTCGGGATGGTTCTTGTCGAACTCAAAAATTACCATGTTATTCTCCATCCCTGAGATAGAGGGCGTTTGTATCACCTGCGCAATCGCCGATGTATACGAGGGCGAGATCATCGTATCAATATACAAGGCACTTTCATTCTCCTTTTGCAGCTCGACAAGCTGTCGTAAGATTTCTTGTGATTCGGTATATGTTTGCTTACTATAATAGCCTTCAATATAGTGGAAGTAGGTTCCGAAACCATGTTGATGACTAATCCATTTCATTAGCTCCAATACCTTATCCCGTTCAAAGGAATTGGGCGAAATACAGATAGCCGAAGGCCTCCATTCCTCATTCTCAATAGAGGATTGATGCTTCTGCATGAAGACTCTCAAACGCCTGTTGAGCTGAAACAAGGCACCTTCAAAAATATCGACAAGCCCTTTTTCCGCCTTATTATAATGCTCTATAATAATGTATATAATGATAAGCAAGACATAAGACAATATAGTATAAAAAGGATTGATCATAAACATCACCCAAACGGACAAAAGGAAACCTCCTAAGGAGAAGAACCATTTAGATTTAAAGCGGGGACGGTAGGAAGGCGGAGAACCGAAATGGTTCAAAAACGAGATCAGACACAAAACCCCGTATGTAATTAAAAAGAACATAGAGATAATTTCCGCCACCATATTGATACTACCAAGCATCACAAAGCCCAAAGCTATCAGGAATGAAACAAGAGTAGCATTGTATGGCTCATTGCTTTTCCCTTTCCCTCGCGAAAGAAAAAGATTAAGCCGCCTGATAGGAAAACTATTATCCATAGCCAAAGCTTGCAAGGTACGGGGAGCTACCAGTATAGAACTCAGCGCCGAAGAAGAGGTACAGGCGGCAAGCCCCAGAGGAATAACCAAGCTTCCGAATATAGCAATCCGTGCCATGATCAGCTGATCTTCAAGCAGGTCTGCCTGCGACGAAGAAACGGACAGTTTCCAAACCACTAATATATAGACTATCAGACCGGTAATCGTTGCCCCCATCGTACCCAAAGGGATGGATTTACCAGGGTTCTTCAGGTCGCCGCTTAAGCCTACTCCTGCTGTCATTCCGGTAAAAGCCGGGAAACAAATGGCAAACAAAATAAAGAAGTGTTCCCGGTTGAAGAAGCCAAAATTATTACCCGGCAGGCGAGTTAGATCTTCACCCGGATCAATAGGACTCCCCATAAAGAAAAGCAACAAGGCCAGGAACAACATAATATTTACGATATATAGCATCTTCATTCCTACACCGGCTCCTTTTTTCAGGATCAATAAAGCCAGTATCACTAAAGACGGAACACTAATAACCTGACGGGGAAGTTCATAACCAAAGCGATTCTGCCACCAGTCAAAAAAAGGAACAAATGCCTCCGTAAAAGCTATAATGTAAAATGCGACACTAATAACCTGGGAAAAAAACAACGTAATACCGATGGTTGAACCAATCTTTAACCCGAAAGAACGGGATATAATAAAATACTCCCCTCCCCCTTCTACGCGTGTATTGGTGGCTATTTCCGAAATAGCCAGAGCCGTTGGTATCGTGATAAGATGTCCCAGTAGTATGATACCGATAGCTCCCCAGAAACCCAAGGTACCCACTGCAACTCCAAAACGAAGAAACAAGATGGCTCCTAATATTGTAGAAATGGCGGTAAAGTAAACGGGTAAAGTTCCAAATCCGCTACTATTTAATTCCTGTTTTTTTTCTTGTTTCATTCTTGTTTCGTTTTTCGCTGCTTTTTCTTTCTACAAAAATAAAGAAATAAAGTGTTCCCGGTGTACTTCCTATTCTATATATTTGCCTAATGATTCATACGGTACATACCTTTATACATAAATATAGCTTATTGGTGGACGGTAAACCGGTAGTTGTAGGTCTGAGCGGAGGTGCCGACTCCGTAGTTCTACTGGCTATATTGGTGCAATTGGGCTATCCGTGTATAGCGGCTCATTGTAATTTTCATTTACGGGGAAAAGAATCAGACAGGGATGAAATTTTCGCCACGAATTTTGCAAAAAAGCTCCATGTACCCTTTCATAAAAAGGATTTTGATACACATCAATATGCAGAGAAAGAAGGGGTTTCCATTGAGATGGCGGCACGCGAGTTACGCTACCGATGGTTTGAAGAACTACGTCAGCAAACTGATGCACAAGCCATTGCCGTAGCCCATCACAAGGACGATCAGGTAGAAACCGTATTGATGAATCTTATACGCGGAACAGGGATACGAGGGGTACGAGGCATGCTACCGACAAATGGGTATATTATCCGCCCTCTGCTGTCTGCTAGCCGGAAGGAGATTCTATCATGGCTCGAAAAAGAAGGCCTTAATTATGTAACAGACAGCACGAATCTGTCCGATGCTTATACACGTAACTTTGTTCGTTTACGAGTAATTCCCTTGCTGGAAGAAATCAACCCGGCTGCCAGAGAAACAATCTTTCGCACAGCAGAGCATCTAGCTTCCGTAGAGCTTATTTATCAATCGGTTATAGAAGAAGCCAGATCGTCTGTATTAAAAGACAACCGGATTTGCATAGAAAAATTATTGGCCTATCCGGCACCGGAAACCATTCTGTACGAAATACTGACACCTTATAATTTTACACGAACGCTAAGTGAAAGTATCTTTGAAGCATTGGATAAGGAATCCGGCAAAACGTTTTTTTCATCCTCTCACCGCTTAGTAAAAGACAGAAAACACCTGTTGCTCTCCCCTATTGAAAAAAAGGAAATCCCCATTGAACTTTCTTACCGGAAAGTTGTTTTAAAGGAAGAGTTCACTATTGAAAAGGATAAAAATATCGCTTACTTCGATTATGATAAACTTACATTCCCCCTTAGTGTACGAAACTGGCAACCAGGCGACTGGTTTGTCCCATTTGGAATGAAAGGCCGTAAAAAATTAAGCGATTTCTTTTCAGATCAAAAATACAGCCTGCCGGAAAAAGAACAAGCCTGGCTACTCTGCAGCGGAGAGGATATTATTTGGATTATAGGTGAACGAACCGACAACCGCTTTCGTATCGATAAAACAACTAAAAGTATATTGATTGTGAATTTTTCAGTAGGAAAACAGTGATATTCTAAAAAAAATTATACCTTTGCACAAAATTACTTCCGCATTGGTGTTGCTAATATTCAAATTAGTTAAACTATCCGGTTATTACATGAAAATATATTTACCTATTAATTTTTAAGATAACACATTGATTGCATTGTACAAAATAAAGGTACCTAGACCTAAATATGTACAAATTGATTTACACATTTCTTACATATGCAGAAATATAACATTTTAGAGCTAAATGAAAAACTTTTACCCGAACTACAAAAGATTGCGGGTGAGTTAGGAATAAAGAAGATTAGTTCCTTTAAAAAAGAAGAACTGGTATATAGAATCCTTGATGAACAAGCTATTTCTATAGCCGGTATTCAAGCCGAGAAAGCAAAGGAGAAGGAAGCAAAGAAAGAAGCCCAAAAGGCTGAAGCCAAGGCTAAAAAAACCACCAAAGCCAGCACTCCTAAAACGGCAAAAGAAACATCTAAAAAAGAAGAAACAACAGTAACGAACAATTCTCCGCAAAAAAAAGCAGTAAGCAAGAAAGAAACGCCTAAACCGGAAACGGTAAAAGCGGAACCGGCCGAAGCTACCCAAGTGGCAAATCCTGAAACAGAACAGAAAGAACAGCCGGAACGCAAAAAAAGGAATCGTATTGAAAAGAATGAAAAGGTAGCTGCAGCCGCATTGCCAACTGCTAAAAACGAAGAAGTTATAGTTTCAAAAGAGCCAAAGCCAGCAGAAGAAAAACCTGTGGCAAAGGCGGCTGAACAACCTAAAATAGTAAAACAGGTAGAGAAGCCTTTACTTCCTCCGGTAGTAGCTGAGTACGAAGAAGAGATCGTACCGGAAACAGAAGCGGAAGTAAAAGAAGAGATCGCAGAAACTTCGGCTCAAACAGCAGAAGAAAAGAAACGTATCGTATTTAAACATCCAAGTGCTAATTCTTTACTGGATCAGTTATTCCCTTTAAGTCCGTCTAAGCCCGAACCTAAAAAGGCTCAGAAAGAACAAAAGGAACAACCGGAAAAGAAACAAGTCAATCAGCCCCAACAACAGCAACAATCACAACAACAAACGAATAATACTCCTCCTGCACAACAGGAAAAACAGTATGAGTTTGATGGTATACTGACTGGAACAGGGGTACTTGAGATTATGCAGGATGGATACGGATTCCTTCGCTCTTCAGATTATAACTATCTGACTTCTCCCGACGATATATATGTATCTCAATCTCAGATAAAGCTATTCGGACTACGGACTGGTGACGTAGTAGACGGCCCGATACGTCCGCCCAAAGAAGGCGAAAAATATTTCCCCTTAGTAAAAGTAGATCTTATCAACGGACGTACTCCAGAAGAAGTACGCGACCGGGTGCCTTTTGACCACCTGACTCCCCTCTTCCCGGACGAAAAGTTCATGCTTACTGCCCGGAAAGCTCCGAAAGTACATGATAACATCGCCGTACGCGTAGTAGACCTCTTCTCTCCTATCGGTAAAGGACAGCGCGGATTGATCGTAGCTCAGCCAAAGACCGGTAAAACAATGTTGCTGAAAGATATTGCAAATGCTATTGCCGCCAATCATCCGGAAGTATATATGATTATCCTTCTGATTGACGAACGTCCTGAAGAGGTAACCGATATGGCTCGCAGTGTAGATGCAGAAGTTATTGCTTCAACATTTGACGAACCGGCAGAGCGCCACGTAAAAATTGCCGAGATCGTGCTGAATAAAGCTAAACGTATGGTGGAATGCGGACACGATGTGGTAATCCTGTTAGACTCTATTACCCGTCTGGCTCGTGCATACAACACCGTTCAACCGGCATCCGGTAAGGTTCTTTCCGGAGGTGTGGATGCCAACGCCTTGCAAAAGCCTAAGCGCTTCTTTGGTGCTGCCCGTAACATTGAAAATGGCGGTAGCCTCACCATTCTGGCGACAGCTCTTACAGATACCGGCTCTAAAATGGACGATGTTATCTTTGAAGAGTTTAAAGGTACAGGTAATATGGAGCTTCAGTTGGATCGTAAGTTGTCTAACAAGCGTATTTATCCGGCTGTAGACATCATTGCCTCAAGTACCCGTCGCGACGACTTGCTGCAAGACGATGCAACCGTAAACCGCATGTGGATATTACGTAAATACCTATCTGATATGAACTCTATTGAAGCAATGGAATTCGTAAAGAAACGGATGGAGCAAACGTATGATAATATGGAGTTTCTAGCCTCTATGAACGGCTAAACACTTAGATATTTCAAATGGGAAGGTGAAAATTATTCAGATATATACTGAAAATTTTCACCTTTCAATTTTCAATTTTCAATTAATTGTCTATCTTTGCACCGCAATAACGCGAAAGTAGCTCAGTTGGTAGAGCATAACCTTGCCAAGGTTAGGGTCGCGGGTTCGAGTCCCGTCTTTCGCTCTTTGACTTCTTAGATGCCCGGGTGGCGGAATTGGTAGACGCGCTCGTTTCAGGTGCGAGTGTCTTTGCGGACGTGCAGGTTCGAGTCCTGTTCCGGGCACACCTCATTATTATCACAAAACTATGCGCAGGTGGTGGAATTGGTAGACACGCTACTTTGAGGGGGTAGTGCCGGTTACGGCGTGTGAGTTCAAGTCTCATCCTGCGTACGTGTCTAAAAAAACAACGTGTGCGAAAATGAATAGGAAGCATCCTAATTATTTTCGCACACGTTTTATTTTTAGCAGGACGTGAGTCCTGCTAAGTCACTTGTTACAGCGCAAATGCCGGTTTACGGTGAATCCATTGTCCACGAGTAAAGTCCGGGAAATCAACCAGAGCACCGCCACGGGCTATTGACATTTCAGAAAGCCCTGAAATGGCGCTCCAGGCAGCTGCATCGTAGCAGTCCATTGGGGCTGGTTTCTTATTGCGGATAGCATCTATCAAATCATACATCATGATGAAGTCCATACCGCCATGTCCGGCTTCTTTTGCTTTTGCTTCCAAAGAACTCCACAACTTATGGTCGTATTTCTTGAACCACTCATCTGATTCATCCCAACGGTGAGGTTTAGACTGTCCTTCTACATATACATGATTGCCATCATTCATCCAAAGCCCTTCTGTTCCCTGTACACGGAAACCTAAGGAATAAGGACGTGGAGAATTGGTATCGTGCGTTACGATAATAGTCTGTCCGTTTGCACATTTAATCATGGATGTTACGATATCTCCCAAGTTGAAGTTAATCTTTGCATATTCATGATTTGGGCCGCCATTATCAACAACAAACTTATGCAATCCACGAGCTTGAGTAGCCATGGCTGATAAAGAAAGGAAGCGGTTTCCTCTGTTGATATCCATGCAGTTGGCAACCGGTCCTATGCCGTGAGTAGGATATACATCCCCATTGCGAGTGATGGAATGCTGCGTACGCCATTGAGCTTCGGCATAAGCAGTTGGCCCCATACGTAATTCGCCACCTTTTTGGTAAGTATATTTCTTTCCATCGTTGAACTTTACATCGCGTAAGTCATGCTGATAGCCGCAAGTACCATGTAGCAGTTCTCCGAAAAGTCCTTCGCGAGCCATCCGCAAAGCAGCCATCACATCGCGGCGATAGCATACGTTTTCCATGATGTTCAGGTGACTACCTGTAGCTTCAGAAACATTCACCAAGTCCCAGCATTCTTCTACTGTATTGGCGGCAGATACCTCTACGCCAACGTAAGGAACGCCTGCTTTCATGGCAGCTACCGACATGGGTACGTGCCACTCCCAAGGGCTGGCGATAATTACACAATCAAACTCTTCGTTGTTGAGCATTTGCTCGTATGCACGTTCGCTGCCTGTGTAAACTTTAGGCTCTGCAACATTAAACTTTGAAATATGCTTCAAGGTACTTTCCAGCGGGCCTTTTTGTATATCACAGATAGCCACTATTTTATTGTCTGGAATAGCCAATACATTATTGATATGTTCCTTGCATCTGGAGCCTGTTCCTATAAAACCAAAACGAAGTTTGCCATCATCTTTTCCGGTTGTTTTCTTCTTCTGAGGTTCTCCTGCCAGAGCAGCAGTAGCACTATTACTTAGTGTAAGACCGGCTGTCCCTATACCGGCAGCAGTCATCTTTTTAATAAATGAACGACGAGTGTTTTCCATCTTTTATGTGTGTTTTAAAAATTATGCTCAGTTATCAAAGGTATAATATATTTGATAACTGAGCATTATATAATTTAAAATAGTTAATTTGAAGTCGGATTTTGCGTCAACGTACTTCCTTCAGGATATGAATCAATAGCCTGTTGAGGAATAAAGTAGATTGAGCGGTAATCCGTTGGCTGGATAACATCCATAGCGTTGTGAGCTCCCGGATAGTAGCGTGTCAAAGCCCTGCCATTGCGATAAACATCATAACTACGTTCTGCTTGGAAAGCCAACTCCAAGGTACGTTCCTTGTCTATTCTTTCTTCTGCATTACTTGCATTCAAAGATGTATATCCTTCTCCCGGCAATGAGCGTTCACGTATAGTGTTCAGTGCTGCCAGAGCAGTAGCATAATCACCTATTTTGGCAGCAGCTTCCGCTTTGTTCAGATACATTTCAGCTAAACGGGAAATAACCGGTGAATGCAGGTGAGACTCTTCTCCTTCACGTGAACATTTCAACACATAAAACATCAGTATCGCACGATTCAGTTTAATGAATTGATCTACATATCCCTGATAGGTTTTGCCATCTTTATATTTAATACTCCAACTACCCTGTTCTACATCTATCGGAGTTAATGTGTACGTGTTTTCACTGTCAGCACAAGTAGCTGTATTGCCAGTTACTTTTACCGGTAACTGAGTATAAAGAAAACCTGTCTGAGTTCCGCCATCATTGTATAAATCCGAAATAAAACGGAAAACCAATGAATCTTTCGTCTCATACTGAGGTGCGATGAAGTTTGCGCGGGCATCAACAATCTTACCATTGCGCCAATCATTGCGGCCTGTTTCATCCAACAAAGCAAGGTATTTGGCACTGGCATACATTTCGCCCCATCCCATACCGCCTACAACAGCATACATACCATTGAAGTTGTAGTAATGATCGTATCCTGAAAACTCAGAAGCTACACGTTTTACGGCAAAAATAGTTTCCTTGTTATTCTCCGGAGTAAATGTATTATACTTCATAAACGTCTCACGATCCAATAAGCTATATGTACCCGAGTTTATCACTTTGTCGGCATATTCAATGGATTTACGAGCATATTCCTGATTCGGCAGATCATAAGTACCACTCATGAACAAATACACCTTAGAAAGTATTGCCCAGGCAGCTTCTCTGGATCCAAAGATAGGCCCGTTGTTTTCAGTCATCATCTCAGCGCCTTTTTCCAAATCCCTGATAGCTTGTTCGTAGGTTTCTCTTACGTTTGAGCGGTCGGGCAAGTCGCCAAATACATCATCCGGAGTTCCGTTTACAATAGGTACCCCCAGATTTGTTTCCGGACTCTGGTAGAAGGGACGGCCAAAAGCACGCACCAGGTAGAAATAAGACAAGCCGCGCATGAAATAACATTCGCCCAGTTTGTTATCAATATAGGTGCTCTTTCCTTCATCCACTAATTTGATGATATTGGAGGTTTGAGCAATTACTTTATAGCTATAGTTCCAGAAGTTGTTCAAACGATAATTAACCGGGCTTCTTGAATACGAAATAAAATCGAAAAAGGCATCCGTTGATGTTCCGCGAATGGTTATATTATCACCTGCATATTCGCCGCAACGATGCATCGCATCAGACCAGTTTTTCATTTGGGAGTAAACACCATTCATCAGAGGCTCAAAAGAGCCATCCGGGTCATTTGCAATTGATTCGGCAGGGAGGTCTGTATAAGGCAGACGTTCCAGATCGCAAGCTGTAAATGTACAGATAAATGCAACCAATATAATTGATATTATTCTTTTCATGTCTTAAAGTGTCTTATAAAGTAATGTTGATACCAAACATAAATTTACGTGTAGTAGGATAAACAGCAGGTCCAGCTACGTTTACTACAGCATTGTCGCTTGACTTAACCGGTAATTCGGGGTCAACACCTGAATATTCTGTAATAGTAAACAGGTTTTCAGCTGTAAAGAACAAGCGAAGATTAGAGATAGACCATTGAGTCAAATCAAAGTTATATCCTAATGACAAGCTACGCAATTTCAAGAAATCTCCATCTTCCAGATAACGTGACGACATTTTCTGCGATTCGGATTTGTTATTATAAGAAGCAACCGGGTGAGTTGCAATATCGCCTGGCTTTTCCCAACGGCTCCAGCCTTTTTTCAGTTTCATCTGGTTTCTGTCTACATACGCTCCGTCCGAGTCATATTCCTGACGTGCATAGTTGTAAAGCTGTCCGCCTACAGAATAAGAGAATACAGCATTCAGATCAAATTTCTTCCATGCAAAATCAGTAGAAAATCCACCGAAGAAGTCCGGATTCAATGTACCCAGAATAACCCGGTCTGCATCTGCGTATTTAGAAGTAATTTCGCGGGTAACTCCGTCTTCTGCAGTCTTATACCATTGAGGAGCTCCGTTTTCAGGATTTACACCTGCCCATTCATATCCATAGAATGTATCGATATCCTCGCCTATTTTAATCAAACGGTCTACACTACCGGCCGGTCCTCCGAATCCTTGTTCTACAATACCGTTTTGATTGGCTTCTCCATACAGTTTTTTCACTTTATTACGGTTTACACCGATATTGAAATCAACTCCCCAATAGAAATCTTTGTTTTTCAATATATCAGCACCTATGGTAAATTCAAATCCTTTATTTTCTACTTCACCAATATTTTGCCATACCCTCTTATCAACTCCCGTTACACTGGCAATAGGTACCTCAAACAATACATTGCTTGTATATCTGTTATAATAATCAATAGTAGCACGTACACGATCAAATACAGCTATATCCAGACCGATACCCAAGGTGTAGGTCTTTTCCCATGTCAGGTCTTTATTCCCGATTTGATAAATCAAAGTACCCGGCACTCCTTTATATTTGGCATTGGCAGCATATAAATCGTATTGCGGATAATCTTTTCCGGGTAAGTTACCGGTTGAACCATACGAAGCACGAAGTTTCAATTGATCCAGCCAGTCATATTCCATAAAGCTCTCCCGGTGGATATTCCAACCGCCACTGATAGAGAACAGGTTTCCATATCTAACATCTTTGCCTAATTTGGATGAACCGTCACGACGGAAAGAGAACTGTGCCAAGTATTTATTATCGTAGCTATAATTCACATTAAAGATATAAGATTGAACTGCGTTCTCATAGATATAACCGGCAGTTTTTTCAGGAATAGCAGCTACATTCAACACTTCAAATCCCGGTACAAATCCTGTACCAATTGCTTGCAAGTACTGAAATTTATAATCATTAAATTCATAACCAAGAACACCGTTAACCGAGTGCTTATCGAATGACTTATTGAAACGCAACAGTTGGTTTGTATAGCGGCGGATAGTTTCCTGTCTTTGCTCTTCCATACGTCCGTCTACGCCACTACCTGCATTGGAACGAGGATCGGTGTAATTCTTATAGTCATACTCGTTAAAGCTATAACTATTGATTGAAGAGAATGTCAGCCAATCGGTAATACGAACATCAAAGTCAAAATTACCCATAAATGTATGCGTAAGCGATTGCGAATTATTCCACTGTAAATCATATAGATAATTGGTTGAATTGCTATTCACCCAAAGTGACGATTTATGTGGAACAATATTTCCATCCTCATCATAAGGGCTATCCCATGGAAGATTACTATACATCGCTGTAACAGAGTATTCCTTATTCATAATCTCTCTTCTCGAACCACTCATAGATGGTTTGATAGACAACCAGTCATACGGTTTGTATTCGGCATTAAAGCGGAAGTTATAACGTTTGAAATCATATCCTTTAACAGCTCCTTCTTCATCATAAAGATTTAAAGACAAGAAAGATCTGAGCTTTTCCGTACCTCCGGCAATAGATATGTTATAATCCTGTGTAAAGCCTGTTTGAGTGGCAAAATCCCACCAGTCAAAATTCGTGTTACGCAGTTCCTGATTCCAGCGAGGGAAAACAACCTCTTCCTGGTTTGTAAATGCAGCGAATTGATCATATAGTTCAGCACCGTTCATAACCTGCATTTTTCCGGTTGTCAGTGTATTTACACCCAGCTTTACAGATGCGCTGATATTCATTTTATCCGTACGTCCTTTCTTGGTAGTAACTAGAATAACACCATTTGAACCCTGCGCACCATAAATAGCTGTAGATGCAGCATCTTTCAAAATCGTCATGGTTTCGATATCGTTCGGGTTCAAAGCCTGATTAGCTCTATATCCTACGATTACACCGTCTACTACCCATAGCGGATCATTATTACCATTAACCGATGCCTTACCACGAATGATAATACTTCCTTCCGATCCGGGACGGCCATCACCAGGGGCAACCATTACACCGGGAGATTTTCCGGCAATCATATTCTGAACGGAGGGAGTAGTTATATTGGTCAGTTTTTCATTGTTCAGTGTTTGCAAAGCACCTGTTAAACTTTCGCGCTTTTGCACGCCATATCCTACAATTACGACTTCACTTAATGCCTGACTATCTTCTTTTATACGAATGGTCATAGGAGTGTTTGTAGCAGCAACTTCCAGACTATTGTATCCGATATACGATACAACCAGAATGGAACCTGCAGGAGCTTCGAAAGAAAAGTTACCGTCAAAGTCCGTACTTGTGCCGTTTGTAGTACCTTTAACAACAACATTTGCTCCGATAACAGGTTCACCGGTTACAGCGTCGACAACAGTTCCCGATACTTTCGTGGTTTGCTGTACAATTTGTTTTTCAACTGATTTCTCAGCTGGTTTTGTTGCCGATTTATAAACGATAATCCGGTTATCATTTACTACAAATTCGGCGTTTTGATTTTTCAAGGCGTTTTTCAGAATTTCTTCCACCGATTTGTCTTTGGTATCAACAGTGATACGCTCATTCAAATCGATGTCGTTATTCCGGATAAGGAAGGAGTAGTCGAACTTTTGCTCAATCATCTCAAAAAGTTCTTTTAATGTCGCATTCGTCATATCTACCGACACATAATGTGTCTGAAGAGAGGATGCGAAAACCTGATTGGGAGAAAATGGCATAGTCGCCATTAAAATCCCGGCAGCCAACAGTCGAGCTGTCTTCTTTAGATCTCTTACATTCATAAAATTAGATTTAATAAATAATTTAAAGTCCCTCTATCGTTTAAGTCAAAAAATGTATTCTGCTATTATACGTTTATGTAACTTATTTATCTTTAATTATAAAACTGTTTCCTTTCTGAAGCCATACATACTTTTTATCCACATCTACTTCATTCAGAATATCATAGAATGAATAATTGTTTGTAAAACTTCCGGAAAAGATTTCCTTTTTCAAAAAATCACTCTCTATCATTATTTGAATATTATATTTTCGTTCTAGCGTTTTAGCAATTCTTGCAAACGGTTCTTCCGTGAAACGCACTTTTCCATCTTTCCATGCGCTATAATCTTCACTCTTAACCTCTGCAATTTGTATATCGTTTGTTGTTTTATTATACGTCAGCATCTGATTGGGTATCAACAGGTTTTCGTTTGATTTCTCTCCTGTATTTTCTAAAAACACATTCACTCGTCCCGATACTAAAGCAACATCTACCGATTCATCATTATCATAGGCTCTCACATTAAACGAAGTACCCAGTACTTTTATATCCAAATTTCCCGATGAAACAATAAAAGGCTTCAATGTATCTCTTGCTACCTCAAAATAAGCCTCACCATTCAGAGTAACTTCTCTCCTGCTTTCAATCCTATTTTCTCTATACTTAAGAGAAGAACCTGCATTCAGCCATACGATCGAATGATCCGGAAGTGTTAGTTTCACTTGCGAACCATAAGGTACTTCTGTTTCAAAATGAGCCATTTCGTCAGAAGCCGCAGACGTCCCCTTTCCTACATAATAAAACGAAACACTTGTCATCAATAACAGTAAAACAGCCGCTGCTATCTTACCCCAAAGGCTTCTACGAAAAACTCCCTGTTTCCTGACTGCCCCTGCAGGCGTAAGCAAATCGGCAAAATGCTTTTCAAAGTCGGTTTTTACCCCAGACTCATAAAAAGGCACATGTGCCATAGCCCACCAGTCAGCCATGTCGGTTAATCTTTCTTTGTTTGCCTCATTTTCATTCAGCCATTGCACCAACTCTTGTCTTTCCGCATCCGTAAGTTGACCGGAAAAGTACGCCAAGAGCAGCGCATCTACTTTCTCGTCTTTCATCTCTTTTTATAAATTCAATCGTATGTTTACATGCTCCTTCACATAAATACACAAGTAGCATTCTTTTCGTTTAAGAAAAAAAACATTTTTTTCGCTTTTCTTGAAAATATGCTAAAATAAGGTATTAGGATATATAGTATATAAACAGCCCGAAGGGTTGAATTTTCATTTTGTCAAATTGTTAATTTAGCTATCGTTTGCGGGCTGTATTTCGGAGTAAAAACGGAAATGCTTGTTAGGAAGGTCTTAAATTGACACTTAAGGTTTATCGCATTGAAAGGCTATAGTGGCTCAAATTAAACAGACAGATTTTGTTTGTAAATATTCTTCATTCATCATTCTACATTCTTCATTAAAACTTTGTCTTTTTGATATTTTAAAAAGCAACGAAGTTTGCTGTCTTTTTGGGGTGAAGATTGGTTAAAACAGCTGTTTTTGGGGTGTTGGATAGTGGGGAAAATCGTTGAATGGAGAGGTGAAAGTTTTTTAGAGCTTGTTTGAGTGTGCTCGCTTGATGGAGGGGCTGCGGTTGTTTCAATGGTTCTGTGTGGATATTAAAATGAGTGAGTGTACTCATTTGGAGGTAGAATGGCTTATTTGGCTTTTAAAAGCTTCGTTTTTGAGTATAGAGGGGCAGAATTGCGTTAACGGGAAATGCTTATTTTTGAAATTATGAGACAATATAGAGGATTATAACATCAAAATGATAAGGAGTCAGAGTATGATATGGCTGAGTTGTTCTTTTAGTTTGGCTATACCTATTTTTATTTGTACGCGTACTGTGCTGGAGGCTATTTGGTTAATTTGGGCTATTTCGTCGTAGGTTTTGTTGTGATATAAATGTTGGATGAAGATATCGCGACATTTTTTGGGTAATTTATTTACGGCAGCCAGTAGTTGCTGCTCAAATTCTTTGTTTTCCAACTGTTTCAGGGGGTGTGCATCCTGGGCTATTAATTGTTCCTGCATAACGAATAAATGCTCTTGTACCTCCGTTAGCGGAACCTGCTGTAAGCGTTTTTGACGTAAGTGGTTTAAACAGCGATTCTGCACGGATTTTATCAAATAAGAATTCACAGGAGGTGCAAGCGATTGTCGGTTATTCCATACGCTAAGAAAAACATCGTTCACTATTTCTTTGGCTGCTTCGGCATCATAAATGAATTTTGTGGCAATAGCACATAAATAGACATAGAAGAGTGAATATAACTGTTCAAAAGCTTTGGCATCTCCTCGATTTATTCGTTTTATTATGTTTTCGTCAACAACAAGCACAATAAAATATCTAGTCTACAAAATTACGAATAATTTTGTAGACTAACACCAGAAATAGTAGAAAATGCGTTATTTGTATAATGACTTGGCAATCCCCAATTCCAAACCGCGAAGCTCAGCCAATCCACGCAAACGCCCTATACAGGAATAGCCCGGATTTGTTTTCTTCTTCAGGTCGTCAATCATCTGATGTCCATGATCGGGACGCATGGCGATGGAGCAAGCCCGTCTTTGCTGAAGTTCCAACAAGGCTTTCATTACGCCATACATATCTACATCGCCCTCCAGGTGGTTGGCTTCATAGAAGTTACCTTCTTCGTCCCGCTGTGTGCTACGGAAATGCACAAAGTCGATCCGGTCGCCATAGCGCTGCATGATACCTGCCAGATCATTATCGCTCCGTACGCCAAAAGAGCCGGTACACAGGCAGAGGCCATTGCTTTGATTCGGAACGGCATCGATCAGCTTTTGGAAGTCGGCTTCCGTGCTCAGAATGCGGGGCAGTCCTAAGATGGAATAAGGAGGATCGTCCGGGTGGATCACCATTCTAACGCCTGCTTCATCAGCTACAGGAGCTATCTCGCGAAGGAAGTAGATCAGGTTCGAGCGAAGCCTGTCTTCATCTATGTTGCTATAGCGATCCAACTCTTTGCGGAACTGTTCGATGGTGAAGCTCTCTTCCGAACCGGGCAGTCCGGCGATCATATTACGGGTAAGCAGTTCCCGGTCTGCATCCGTCATGGAGTCGTAACGTGCCTTGGCTTTTGCTTTCTCGGCATTTGTATATTCCTGCTCGGCTGCCGGACGCTTCAATATAAATAGGTCAAAGGCCATAAAGGCAGCTTTCTCGAAACGCAAAGCTTTTGAACCATCGGGCAGTGTGTAAGCCAGATCGGTTCGTGTCCAGTCCAATACAGGCATAAAGTTATATGTCACCACCCGGATGTCGCAGGCTCCCAGGTTGCGGATACTTTCTTTGTAATTCTCGATATAGCGTTTAAAGTCACCCGTTTGTGTCTTGATATGTTCATGCACAGGTACACTTTCTACTACACTCCAACGAAGGCCAACAGACTCAACCTCAGCTTTTCGTTTCAATATCTCTTCTTTTGTCCAGACTTCGCCATTCGGAATATGGTGCAAAGCAGTAACAACTCCCGTTGCCCCCGCCTGTTTGATATCCCACAAACTTACCGAATCATTCGGCCCATACCAGCGCCAGGTTTGCTCACATAAATACATATCTTTAATGATTAATACCCCCCAACCCCCTAAAGGGGGGGCTTTGTGATATATCCCCCCCTTTAGAGGGTTGGGGGGTGTTTCTTTTTAGATGGAGAAGGCATCGAAACCGCCGTCTATGGGGATGACTGTTCCTGTGACGAAGGCTGAGGCGTCGCTGGCGAGCCATTGGAGGGTGCCTAAGAGTTCTTCCGGCTGGCCTAAGCGTCCGAATGGGGTGTGAGCCATTACGGTCTTGCAGCGATCGGAAGGCGTACCATCCAGATTTGTCATCAAGGCCCGGTTTTGCTCTGTCAAGAAGAAGCCGGGAGCCATTGCATTTACCCGAAGCCCTTCGCCAAACTTAAGTGCCAATTCGCCTGCCATATATTGTGTAAAATTACTTACCGCCGCCTTGGCACAACCATAACCTACCACACGTGTAAGTGGGCGCAGAGCCGATTCCGAAGAGATATTGATGATACTTCCCTTCTTTTGTTTTACCATTACTTCGGCAAATACGATGGTAGGTAATACGGTGCCGAACAAGTTCAGCTCCACTACACCACGAAAGGCATCCAGATTCAGGTCGAAAATCGTCTTATCCGGCGGGATTGTTGCTCCGGCCTGATTGCCTCCTGCCAGGTTTACAAGTACATCGATGCTGCCGTATTTGGCCAATATATCTTGTTTGTTTTGCTCCAGTATATCCTTGTTCAATACATCCGACAACAAAAACAGAGCCTCTCCCCCATCCGCTTTGATTTCTCCGATTAACTGATCGCCTAATTCTTTGTTGCGATCCAAGATTACAACACGCGCACCCTGCTTTGCCAGATGCTTTGCCATACATGAGCCAAGTATGCCACTCCCTCCTGTCAGCAATATTACCTTCCCTTTTACACTAAACAATTCGTTCATCTTATTTATATGTAATTATTATAATATGATATATTTTCTTTTATCAGAATATCGATCGGCATATAGTTGACCGCTTCGTCTTTTACATTCAATATCAAGTAGCGGAACAATGCCTTTACACTATTAAGCCCCTGTACCTCCGGGCGCTGAGCGATCAAATGTGTAATCAGCCCGCTATTCAGATAATGTATATTTGCCTCCAGCACATCATACCCTATGAGTTTAAACTCCTTCGTTATGTTCAGCTCGTCAAAATACTCACCCAGCATGGAAGCCCTTGAATTGAAGATGATACCTGTTTTCAGTTGTTTGTTCTCTGTAAAAAAGGATCTTAGATGCTCTTTGTTGTAATCCGTTTCCTCCCCATGTATGTGCAACAGATGTATTTTTCCCTGGTATCCGTTCTGGGAGAGATAATTCCGAAAACCGTCTTCTCTTTTCGTCACCTGAGTAGACGCTTGGTCTCCTTTTCGTATAAAACGAAAAACAACAATATCTTCCTGAGGGTTAATTTGTTCCAACAGCAAACGCCCGGCAATATAGCCCGAATCATACGAATGGGTTCCATAATAGGTAATCGCGTTGGTTCCTTCAATATAGGCATCAATCAACACATAGGGGATCTTCAGATCGTCCAGGCAAACGGTCAGATCCTTCACACCCTCCTGAAAGAGAGTGGAAACAACTACCCCCTGGCAGTCTATCTGTTTAATCTTAGGGATTAATGCATCAAAGCTACTCTTGTCGTACTGGTTGAAATACAGATGCTCTACCGTGATATTATAGCTGAATAGTTCTTCCTGAGCTTTGTTTACCCCTTCGGCTATCTTGGCCCAGTATTCTCCTTCGGCATATTGCGGTATAATGATCAGGAGATGATAGTTTTTCTTTAACGCTAATGAACGGGCTATCAGATTAGGCTGATAATTAATCTCTTTCAACACTTTTTCCACCTTGGCCTGTGCTTCCGGTGAAACCTTTCCTCTATTGTGTAAAATCCGGTCAACCGTCCCGGTAGATACTCCCGACAACTTAGCTATGTCTTTAATTCTGTAGGTTTTATTCATCCTAACATATGTGTTTTATATGTGTTCGAGCACATAGACAAATATAGAGTAAAAATTTAAGGAAGCAAAAGTTTACTAACAAATTTCACCCCCTGAAACAATGATCCCGAAGACAAAAGCCTTCGGGACTATCTTTTATTATATTATATACAGATTATATTCTACCCTCTTCTATTGACTGCAAAGGGGAAGTTAGTTTTCTGAAAATGTAACAATACATCATATACATCAGAGGTATAGCCACAAAAATACCAACTCCAAGCAGAATAATCCCCAATATCGTAATTACGATCATTACCAAAAGGATAAAAAACAAAGGCAAAGCCTGTCCTCTGGTAATTTCCCAACTCCTTTGAAGAGACTCAATAATACCTGCATCTTCTTCTATAATAAATCCGGCAAAAAACTGAAGGCGTAATGCCATATAAAACCCCGGAATCAGTAAAAGGCAAAAACCAGCAAAGACTATAAGAGAATAGAGGATCTGCGCTATGAGATAAGTGAAAATTTTACGAGCCTGTTGCCCATAAGCTGAAAATTGCGGCTCATCGCCATCCAGAGCCTGAAAGAGGTTTTTGAAGTACCCAAGGCTAAATATCAAAGAGATAATTAGTGATATCAATGTAGAAAGGATTTTGCCGGTATACGAAGTTGCCATCGGAGCAAAAATCAGGTTAATTATTAAATTTAAAATCGTAAACCCAAGCAGTAATCCTACGAGTATCCAGAATTGTGATTTAAGGGCATCCCATGAAGTTCTAAGTACTTCTGAAATAGTAAATTTTGCTTCCATAAAGTAGTTTTTTAATTAGTATATTGACAAATATATGATTAATTCCAAAGAAAACAATTCAGAATGATAGTTTTGTTTTTCGCAAACATAAAAAAACCGATACTTTTCAGTACCGGTTTTTAATGATGTTTATCCTTATTATTAAAGGACGTTGATTTCTTTCAATACGGCATTTGTTCCGCGAACTGCAGCAGCACTCTTAGCAAAAAGTTCTTTTTCTTCTGCGTTCAGCTCAAGGCTTACAACCTTCTCAATTCCGTTCTTTCCTAGGATTACCGGAACACCGATACAAATATCCGATTCGCCATATTCGCCTTCCAATGCTACAGAGCAAGGGATCATTTTCTTTTGGTTGTGGATGATAGACTCTACTACCAAAGCTCCTGCAGCACCCGGTGCATACCATGCCGAAGTACCTAACAAGCCTGTCAATGTAGCTCCTCCAACCATAGTAGCTTTTACTACTTCTTCCAGTTTTTCTTTGCTGAGCAACTGTGTTACAGGAATACCTTTGTAGGTAGCCAGGCGAGCCAACGGAATCATTGTAGTGTCACCATGTCCGCCAATAACCATACCTTCTACTTCGTTTGCATTGCAACCCAAAGCCTGAGACAAATAATATTTGAAACGAGAGCTATCCAAAGCACCACCCATACCGATAATACGGTTCTTAGGCAAACCTAATGATTTAAGTGCCAGATACGTCATAGTATCCATCGGATTGGAAATAACAACAACGATAGCGTTTGGCGAATATTTCAAAGCGCTTTCAGCAACGCTCTTTACAATACCGGCGTTTACACCGATCAACTCTTCACGAGTCATACCCGGTTTACGTGGAATACCGGAAGTAATAACAATAACATCAGAATTGGCTGTTTTAGCATAATCGTTCGTGCATCCTACCAATGTTGAGTCAAATCCCAATAATTGGGCAGTCTGCATCATATCCATGGCTTTACCTTCCGATACGCCTTCTTTAACATCAAGCATTACAACTTCGTCTGCCACTTCATTAAAGGCAAGAACATTTGCACAAGTAGCACCTACATTACCGGCACCAATGACTGTTACTTTAGACATAATAATACGTTTTATGTTTATGTGTTATTTATTGAAAAACCAATCTATCAAAATTGAAAGCAAAGGTACAATCTATTACGTAATAAAGAAATTTTTCCATAAATATTTTCAGAGCAAAGTATCTAATTTTATTTGTTGAGAAAATGAAAGTGAGCTTGCGTCGCAGACGCGTTACGTTGATTAACCCCATGTAGAGGCCAAAGGCCGGAACATGGGGTAGGAAAATAGACATCTCTTTGGCCTCGAAGTGGCCGGATTAGTTAAGAAAAAACCGTTCATCCAACTCAACTCCAGTCTCTTCAAACAAAGCATATATTTCTTCCTTGAATGAGAGTTTTCGATGATGAACTTGTTGATTCTTGACATAATCAATTATTGATTGTTTATCTCTGTATGAATAGGTTAAACTACAATATTCCTTTCCCCAACCAACAAATTCAGGGAAGAAATTTGATTTCTTCATCCAAGAGGAACTACTTGATTTAATATTTCTTATATAATCAGCTAAGGCAATTGTAGCAGGAAGACTCGACACAATATGTATATGGTCTTCTATTCCGTTGATACGATACAATACGCCATTGAGATTCTTTATGATGCCCCAGATATAAGCGTAAAGTTTAGGGGCGTATTCCGGGCTAATAGCCCGGCGACTGTATTTAGTCCTGATAATGATGTGATAGACACTTTGATTATACGACATAGTTATGTTGGTTTACGGCAAAGGTAACAATTCTTTTTGTGTTTGACCTCTTTCGAGGCCAAGAAGGAAAGTGTATTCTTCTACCCCATGTTCCGACCTTTGGCCTACACATGGGGTTAATCAACGTCATGCGTCTGCGACGCAAATATCTCAAATTGCACTCATTGGTGTTTAAAAAAGTAGTATAACCTAAACAAATAGAGCTGTTTTTTAGTTTTATTATTAGAGAGGATTATATCTAAAATACTGATAACATGAAACCGCCAACCTGTTTGAGTTTGCAAACGACTCTCCTGTTTATCGTTTTATTCTTTCCCGGAATGAAAGGGTTTTCACAAGTATTAGAGCCATTACCTGAACCTGTAAAATATTATATTTTGCCTGATACTGTAAGGCTTGAAGAGGTTACAGTTATCGGGTATGCCACTGGAAGCGAACGGACCATATCCGGTTCTGTTGCCAAAATAAAAGAACATGAAATGAATAAGGGGCTAAATACGAATCCCCTAGACGCTCTGCGCGGAAAAGTAGCCGGACTAAATATTCCGTATGCCAATAACGGACCTGCTGCTATGTCCTTTGTCCGTATACGCGGAACTACCTCTTTAACAGGTGGAAACGATCCGCTGGTTATCATTGACGGGGTGTTCGGAGACTTAGGTATACTGAACGCCATCTACCCGGCCGATATCGAGAGTTTTACAATCCTGAAAGATGCTTCCGAAACGGCACAATATGGCTCGCGCGGCGCTTCCGGAGTGATTGACGTTACTACCAAGAAGGGTAAAATGGGAGCATTTAGTATCAGTTATGACGGGCATTTCGGCATTGAAACAGTCTACAAAAACATGGAGATGCTATCGGGAAACGAGTTCCGGCAGGTAGCAAAGGAAAAAAACATAAAAATCCTTGATTTGGGGAACAACACCAACTTCCCCAAGGAGATGGTGCGTACCGCATTCTTACAAAACCATCATATCTCGTTCGGGGGTGGATCGGAAACCTCAAACTACAGAGCATCATTAGGCTTTGTAGATCGCCAGGGGGTTGTAAAAAACAACAATTCCAGAAACTTCACCACCAAAGTAGACATCACTCAACGAGCATTCAACAATCATCTGATATTCGACCTGGGCGCTTTCGGCTCACTACTGAATAATCAGTATCTGAATGATTATCAGAAAACATTTTACTCGGGAGCAACTTTTAATCCAACGTTTCCCAATCATAAAAATCCGATGACAGGTAGCTGGGACGGGGTTACGAACGCCAGCCAGATAACCAATCCACTGGCTTGGCTGGAAGTAGACGACGATGAGTCGAATGCGCATGTTAATACGCACCTTCGGCTCATCGTTAACCTGACAAGCAATTTCAAGTTTACAGCTTTTGGCTCCTACACCTACAATGTAGTCGAAAATTCACAATACCTGCCTACATCGGTCTGGGCGCATGGTCAGGCGTATAAAAGTATGAAAAAAACAGAGTTACTTTTAGGAAATCTGATGCTGAACTACAAAGCAGATATAGGGGCTCATCACTTGGATATACTGGGCTTGGGCGAGATTCAAAAAAATACATCTAGCGGCTTTTATACAACTGTCACCAATTTCAGTTCCGATAAGTTCGGGTATAACAATCTGCAGGCAGGGGCTGTACGCTTATGGGAAGGCACCAACTCTTTTTACGACGATCCACATCTGGTATCCTTTCTCGGACGTATCAATTATGTCTACGGAGGACGCTATATCGCCACCTTCAACGCAAGGGCTGATGCCTCCTCCAAGATAGGCAAGAACGACAAATGGGGCTTCTTCCCGTCTGCTTCCGTGGCCTGGACAATCAGCGAAGAAGGCTTTATGAAAGGTATAGAGTCTGTAAACAATCTGAAAATACGCGCAGGATACGGCTTATCGGGTAATCAGGATGCCATAAACTCCTATACCTCCATGAAACTGATGAAGCCCAACGGAGTAGTGTCTGCCGGAGGAACTCCTACCGTTACCATGGGAGTTGTCCGGAATGCCAATCCCGATTTACGTTGGGAAGTGAAGCATACCTTCAATGCAGGGGTCGATATCGGCCTGTTGCTGAACCGGATCATCCTGAAAGCAGAATACTATCACTCCAAAACAAAGGATATGTTGTACTTGTACGACGTTAGTGTCCCTCCTTTTGCCTACAACAAACTACTGGCAAACCTGGGCTCCATGCGCAACAGTGGTTTCGAACTCTCCGCCGGGATCACTCCCCTGCAGACAAAGGATATAGAACTGAACATCAATGTCAATGTAGCATTTCAAAAGACGAAACTTCTCTCTTTGAGCGGAATGTATAATGGCGAAAGAATGTCGGCTCCCGAATACATCAGCATCACCGAATTAAACGGAGCCGGATTCCACGGAGGCTACAATAACATTGTGTATCAGATGGTAGGACAACCTCTGGGAGTATTCTACCTGCCTAAAAGTACCGGCTTAGTCCCCAATCAGACAGGGGGCTATACCTATGGCATTGCGGACTTAAACGGCAAGGGAGTAAGCCTGGAAGATGGAGAAGACAGGTATATAGCCGGACAAGCCATGCCCAAAACACTCTTAGGTTCCAACATCAGCTTCCGCTACAAGCAATTCGACCTCTCGCTTCAAATCAACGGAGCCTTCGGACACAAGATATTCAACGGAACAGCGCTTACCTACATGAACATGAATATATTCCCCGACTACAATGTAATGAAGGGAGCTCCGGAGAAGAATATTCAGGATCAAACGGCTACAGATTACTGGCTTGAAAAGGGCGATTATGTGAACTTCGACTACCTGAATATCGGCTGGAATGTCCCGCTTTCCAAGCTAAAGAAATATATCCAGGCATTGCGCCTTTCCTGCTCTGTGCATAATATAGCAACCATCACAGGCTACTCGGGCTTTTCGCCTATGATAAACAGCTATATCGTAAACAATACCTTAGGAACAGATGACAAACGAAATTATCCGGTATCACGCTCTTATTCAATAGGATTAAGTCTAAGATTTTAAACAGCAAAGCGTATGAAAGCACAACATATTTATATCATATGTGTCATTAGCAGTCTGATAGGTTTGTCGTGCCAGGATTTCCTGAAAGAAACTCCGCTCGATCAAATACCTGAAGAGGAGGCTTTTGATAATGAATCCCAACTATACCTCAACACAGTTGCCACCTTATACAACTATGTAGGGGGATATAGTGATAATCAGGGTTTATCCGGTACATACAGAGGCATATACGACCTGAATACTTTTACAACCGACGAGGCCATCATCCCTACCAGAGGGGGCGACTGGTACGATGGTGGCTTCTGGCAAGGCTTATACTTGCACGAATGGGGTACTAAAAGCCATGCACTGCAAGCCACCTGGGAATACCTCTATAAGGTTATCGTATTAAGCAACAATTCCTTAGAAAAGCTAAACAATGCCATAACAGAGGCCAATAAAGAAAACATTGAAGCCTATATAGCCGAAGTAAGAGCTTTCCGCGCCATGTATTATTACTACCTGCTCGACTTATTCGGGAGGGTTCCTTTGATCTTATCCTCCTCTACTCCTATGAGCGAAGTGAAGCAAAACGAGCGACAGGAGGTTTTCAACTTTGTGGTTGGAGAACTACAGGCTGCTACCCCCTTCTTAAGTACGGCACGCAGTAACTTCTTAGGCGACTATTACGGGCGTATCACCCGTCCGGTAGCCTATTTTCTATTGGCCAAACTGGCGCTAAATGCCGAAGTTTATACAGATAATAACTGGACGGATCAGGCACATCCGGATGGAAGAAACATCCTCTTCACCATTAATAATCAAACCTATAACACCTGGGAAGCAACAAAGGCCTATTGCGATTCCGTTAGCAGTCTCGGATATCAGTTGGCCACTGATTACGAAGCCAATTTCTCCGTATATAACGAAACATCCGTAGAGAATATTTTCACCATCCCTATGGATAAGCACTTCTATACCAATCAGATGATGTACCTATTCCGCTCTCGCCATTACAATCACGCCAAAGCTTATGGATTAGGCGGCGAAAATGGCTCCAGCGCAACAATAGAGGCACTTAAAACCTTTGCTTACGATACCGATAGCGTAGACTCCCGCTTTGACAAATGTTATTATGCCGGCATCGTATATGACTTAAACGGAAATGTAGTCCGGCTGGACAACGGCAGCATACTGGCATACCTGCCTTGGGAGATCGGCCTAGATATCTCCGGAACAGCAAGCGAAAAAACAGCCGGAGCCCGCATGAAGAAATACGCTATCGACAAAAATGCCACCAAAGATGGCAAACTGCAAGACAATGACATTGTACTATTCAGATATGCCGATGTGTTATTAATGAAATGCGAAGCAAAAGTACGTAACGGAGAGGATGGCGACTACGAACTGAACCTTGTCCGCCTGCGAGCCGGTTCTCCGCAAAGGAAAGCCACTCTGGAAAACATCCTGAGTGAAAGGCAACTCGAATTTGCCTGGGAAGGCTGGAGGAGACAGGATTTGATCCGCTTTAGACTGTTTACCCGCCCCTACAGCAACCGTCCGCAATTACCAAATGAGGAAAGCGGCTATACCACTGTCTTCCCCATTCCTGAAAATATTCTTACACTGAATAAAAACTTATCGCAAAATCCGGGATATTAACAAGCACTACATCAGTTCTTTCATGCTAACTACCGGGATGTCTTTGATAGGGTCTGTAGGGTAGTTCGGGCGCTCGTCATGGTAGGTATAGCCTTCGTTTTCCTTCAGTGGCCAAACGATGGGTGCCAGGCATAATGTAGCGGCTTTGAAGCCTTGCATCGTCGCGCCGATATTGCCGGTGTGAGAGGACAAAACAGCTTCATTTTCAATAACAAACGGCTTATCGTAACCGGCATGCATCAAGGTTTCCAGGAAATCGCGCCAATCCATGCTGTCGTAGCCGCCAAAGCCGGGAAGCATGGCCTCGAAAGGATGTCTGTCCCAGTCGTGCTCTACGATAGGCACACCGGCTCTTCCGGCCAGTTCCGGGTTTACATACTGTTTGGGATACATCGCTCCCCAATAGATACTGCTTTTATTCCTCAGGTTGCGGGTAGCCTTTACATGCACCCGGTGCAGACGGCTCATATCGGTTTCCTTGATCACGTCAGCCGGGTTAATATGCTGCCAGATATCGTGTGAAGGATCATAGGTTTCACCATGCGACCTACTGGGTATCAGAGTGTACATTAGTTTGCGGGCTGCCAATGTACCCGTCAGGTTGTTATAGGTATACGGCCAGGTCTTTGAACGCCAACCTTCCATCGGGCAATTTTCATATATAATAGTAACTCCCAGATCTTCGGCATATTTGATAATCGGGCTGAAAACCCGTTGATATTCATACAAGTTCTTTTCAAAACCTCCATCCTGTACGCCGAGCTCGTCATTGTAGCCTACAAACGTCCCGACCTTGATATCCTGAGCATCCCCTCCGCAGAGGTGGGCAATGCGGATCAACTTCAACAGGTGGTTCTGATTCACCAGACGCTCTGCCGGATCACCTCCTATAAGATTCTCGTAAGATCCGATGGAAAAACGCAGACCGGCATTATTGAAAGATTCCAGCAAGCGCCTGGCCTGCTCGGCATCAAAGCTCTCATAATCAATATGAGTTGCTACATGGTCGCTCCAGGAACCACCGCGCGGAAACACACATACCTCAAGTCCCTGTACTCCGGTCTCCTTAGCTTTCTCCATGATCTGATCAAGCGAATAGGGTTTAAAGGCCGATGTCATCAGCCAGATCTGATTATTCATTGGATCTTATTCTACATATAGAACCAAACCTTTCAGGTATTCTCCTTCTGGATGGTAGATATTTACCGGGTGGTCGGCCGGTTGGGTGAGCTGGTGCAATATCCGAACGTTCCTGCCGGACTGGGCAGCGGCGCTGAATACTGCCAGGCGGAAGTTTTCACGGCTTACTACCTGCGAACAGGAGAAGGTAAACAGAATACCGCCGGGTTGTATCTTTTCAAAAGCGATGGCATTTAATTTGCGATAACCTTGCAGGGCATTGCGAAGCACATTCTTATGCTTGGCAAAAGCAGGAGGATCCAGGACAATCAGGTTGTATTGATCCCCCATCTTGTCTAAATATTTAAAGGCATCTTCGGCAAAGGCTTCATGCCGGGGATCGGCCGGAAAATTCAGTTCTACATTCTGCTTGGTCAGGTAAATAGCCTTGGATGAGCTATCTACCGAATGAACCAGCTTGGCTCCTCCACGCATGGCGTAGAAAGAAAAGCCGCCTGTATAGCAGAACATATTCAATACTGAACGGCCTTTGGCGTAATGCTCCAGCAGGGAGCGATTGTCCCGCTGATCTACGAAAAAGCCGGTCTTTTGCCCCTTCTGCCAGTCTACATGAAACTTCAGGCCGTTTTCCAGAGCCGTGTCATCCGCTTCGCCGCCGTATAAATAGCCGGCTTCGTTGTCCAGATTAGCTTTGAAGGGTAAAGTAGTATCTGATTTGTAGTATATGTTTTGTATCGTATCGCCCAATACAGCCCGCAAAGCGTCGGCTATCTGATGCCGGGCATGGTGCATACCCACCGAATGAGCCTGCATCACCGCCGTACCGGCGTATATATCAATGATTAAGCCGGGCAGGCTATCCCCTTCTCCGTGTATCAGCCGGTAGGTGTTATTCTCCTCGGTTCCGGCCAGCCTTAATGCTAAACGCATCGTATAAGCCGCCTGTATACGCTCCTGCCAAAAGGCATTATCTATCTCAATCTGCGTGAAAGAGAGTACCCTTACGGCAATACTGCCTATCTGGTAATGGCCTGTAGCCAAAAAACGTTTATCTGAACTGTATACATCAACCACATCCCCCTCCTGAGGCTTTCCGTCAATGGATTGTATCGCTCCCGAAAATATCCAGGGGTGGAAACGTAAAAGGGATTCTTCCTTTTTAGGTTTCAGAATAACCTTATAATAACTCATTTATTCTGATTCAATTGATTATATATCTTAAGGCATGCCCAGGCATCCAGTGCTGCGTATTTTTTCTGGGAATCCGACAGTGCATCAGCCTCCCAGTTGGTCAGGCGCTGCCCTTTCGAGATCTTCTTACCAAACAAAATGGCATAAATCTTTTGCAGGCTAGCATCTTCTATAGCAAACTGTTTAACATAGTTCTGCAAGTCCAGGAAGTTAGCCGGTTCAATATCTGTACGCTTCTTTATTGCCCCAAAATCGTCACGCAGTGAAAGGCCTATTTTCAAGATATCTTTATTAGACAGAAAGGCTTCGAGGTCTGCCGGAATGCCTATGCGGTTCAGCCGAAAAAGGAAGCAAACCTCATCGGTTGATATCTGCATCAGGGCAATCTTAAAACGTTGTCCTTTTTTGAAGCTGGGACGGGTTTCCGTATCGAAACCTACCTGTGTAAATTTCGAAAGGTATTCAACGGCACGGGAGGCATCCTTTTTTGTATCTACTACAATGACACGTCCTTTGTATTCTTCTACGGGAAGAAGAGCCATCTGCTCTTTTGTTATCGAATGTGAATATTCTATCATTCCTCTTCGTTCATTTTCATCAGATTATCATCACTATAACGCACTGCATGAAGCGCTTTCAAGGCATTCAGCAGTCGTTGTCCCCAATACTCGCAAAAGTTTATCTGGCACAAGGCTATCGCATTGCGCATCACTTCCTCATTTCCTTGCCTGAACATAGAAACGAAATTGCCGGTATCCTGATAAACGTCTGCCAGATTTTCGGAAATAAAGGCAGCTATAGGGGTGTCACTGTATTGCATATCCGGATGAAATGTTTCCAGAAAAGAATCTTGTTCTCCCAACAGATCAGCTATTTTGTTTCGTACGGACTCATACATTTCTTCCGTTACGGTATATTCGGGCTCTGCATCATCATCTAACAATATTTCAGGCAACAAGGTAGCCTTCACATATAACAAAGGTAACATCTTTGTTGTTTTGTCTACGAATGAAAACATAGATAATTGCCCGACTGATTCCATCAACGAACAATATTCCAATGCTACTGTTACAAATTCCAGCGTATTCCGTTCATATATAGGATTATCGCTCTTATCCATTATTTACTTCCTTTGTTTAGTATGCAAAAGTAGTAAATTAATTACATAATGAGAAGAACAAGAAACTTATTATCTTTTCCATCGTTTATGAGTCCATAGCCAATCGCTGGGGCTCTCGAGGATATTTTGTTCCAGAAGTTCGGAATAGCGTTGGATAATTTCGACGGGAGCTGTTTCTTTCGGATTCAGGCAGATTGGTTTGCAGGTTGCCTGGTATTTTCCTCGTTCGGAACGTGTTACGTGCATATACATGACTGCCGCATTGGTGGAGTGAGCCAGTTTTTCTGTTCCTGAAAACATACTTGTCTGTTGGTTGAGAAAATGAACCTTATATTGCTCTTCTATCAACTTCGGACATTGGTCGGCAATAAAGAAATAGACAGACGGCTGATGCGTATGTGTGAGGATATGCCTTACAATTGACCTTGCCGGCACCAAGCCCATACCAAAGCGACCTCTGAGCTTTATAAACAAACGGTCTACCGATTTATTTCTCAAAGGTTTATAGATGGCATACATATGGGTATCGATATGAATGGGCAGGGTATTCAGTATTTCCCAGTTGCCGCAATGTCCCATACATACGATTACATTCTTACCTTCCGATAGCTGTTCTTTAATCAACTCCATCCCGCTTACTGTAAGTTTATCCATCTGATTACTATGGGAAATAGAGAGTGATTTAAGTATTTCTGCCACATTATCTGTAAAAGAAAGATAGAACCCTTTCATGATATGGTCTATCTCTCTATAATTCTTGTCGGGAAATGAGCGGGAAAGATTCTGAACCACCGTTTGCTTCCGATAAGAAAAAAGATAGAGTATCATCAATGATGTAATAGATGAAAGCGCGTACAATACCCGCATAGGAAACAAGCTTACAGCATATATGCTCACAAAAAGAAGTCCAAACAGGACATTACCAAATAGTCGATTCATATTTTTTTTTGTTCATTAGTGGGTACATGTAGCTATTCACTAACGCCAACTTACATCATATATTATAATAAGTATTACAACAAGAGTAGTTTTTGTTTATTCCAGCCTCTTTTTTAAACGATGCTGCAAGTGCCGTTCTTTTTCCAACAGCCTGTTTTGCTTTTTTTCGTCTTGCGAATTTCGTTTTTAGTTGGAGGTACTTCAAAAATAATTTAGAGGTACGTCTAAATCCAATTAGAGGTAGGTGTAAAATAATTTAGAGGTAGGTCTAAATCAATTTAGACCTACCTCTAAATATTTTTTGCCCGCCAAATTCTCAAAAGTTGACAGTTAATCCGGCTGATACATAGGGCGATATCTGAAAATAGTAGTTGTTATCCGATTTAAACATGGCTTTCAGCGTACGGTCGGAGTAATAGGCAGAGCGCATGGCGTTTATTCCGGCTGTCAGGGGGATAGATACTGTTTTGCCTATCTTTATTTCAGGCCGTAATCCGGTTACCATATATTGGTGGGTGAACATGACATCCTTTTCGTCTTTCTCTAATAGGGCCATCTGTCCATTCATTTCTCCAATTAAGGATAAGCTCAGGAAGTTATTCAGCTTCAGGCCTAGTCCGATATTCAAGCCATTGGTCATTGACAGATTGAAGTCAAATTTACCTTGCAGCCTCCAGTTCAGATACATGGCGGGGAATGCCATCGGGTAACCGAATGTACTGTTGACAGCGATACCACCTCCCAACTCCATATTGGGCCTTACCTGGCAGACAAATATTGCATGCATACTACCCAGCACATGCTTCCAGGAAATTCTGGAAAATTCGGAAGACGAGGTATATATCCCACCTCCTATTCCTGCCATTAAGGACCATTTATCACTAATCGGGCGGATATGCTGTATTCCCAGCTCTATATTTACAATTTCGGAGATCACCAGGTTTTCCGTAAAATTCTTATTGTCAAGAGAAACGTACGAGCCACCCACGCCAACACCCCATATGATGGGCTTTCCGTTTTTATTGGTTTTTACAGAGACAGGGATATTCAGATTTGCCTGAAAAACCTTGGCAGACCCTTCGGCATTACCGATCTTTTCGCGGGGATCTTCGCCTTTATCAAGCCAGTAGCTTGAGCTCCCAAAACACTCTGTTTTAATGGATAACTGCGCGGATAAGCCCGTAGATACAAGTAAGGATATAGCAGCTGCGAATACGATTTTTACATTCATACGTTTGTTATTATTGGATAAATTTTTCCGTTTTTTGCAAGACAAAAGTCAGAGAATAGTCTGATGTTATGAAAAGATTTTGACGGTTGGGAGATACGTTATGACGGTTGGCAACAGCCTTCTGAATTAAACAATTACCTTTGCAGCATGATAAAATACCTGTTCAAAGACTATAATCGCTTTATTATTGCTGTTTGGGTGGCAATATTCATTGTGTTTTTCGTTCAATTCGCCTATGGTTCTGCAGTTGCAGCTGAGGCAGCTTTATTATCTATGGGGATTGTCTCTATATCTTATTTCTTCACTACCTACCTGAGTACTACTTTGTTGCAAAATGCAATAAAGAAAAAGAAAATGAAGAAATTTGCTTTTCAGTTCATTCTTACTACAATCACGATATCGGTGCTGATTACTGCCTGGCTTTTGCTTTTTTCTTATCTGGCAAAACAAGAAATCCTGTCACCTTATTTTATTATCGAAAAAAACAGCTCCATCTTACGAGAATCTATCGGTGCAATGGTTACATCAACACTGATCAACTTTGGCTTTTGCGGACTCAGGTTTTATGAGCTGAATTTGAAACTGCAAAAGGAATTGCTCGAATCCCAGTTGCAAATACTTCAGGAACAGATCAATCCTCACTTTATGTTCAACGTATTGAACCACGTACATGTACTGATCAGGAAAGAACCGGAACTGGCTGATTCGCTGCTGTTACAATATACCGATATCTTACGCTACCAGTTATACAATGGAAAAAAAGAGTATATCAGCATTGAAAAAGAGGTGCAATTTCTTAAAAATTTCATTGATGTAGAGAAGGTTAGATGGAAAAACAAACTGGATATTCAGTGCACCTGGAAGGTGGAAGACCCTACGATGGAGTTTCCTCCCTTACTGCTGATTACCTTTATAGAAAATGCCTTTAAGCATGTATCGCGTTCAAGTAGCGAAAAAGGCTATGTAATGATTGATTTTGAGCAAAAAGACAAGCAGGTACGTCTGGAGGTAGAAAACTCTAACTCAGGAATTAAACCAACAGAAAAAAGCGATTCGGGTATAGGATTGACGAATATAAAAAAACGCCTGGATATCATATTCCCCGATAAATACAGTCTGGAAGTAAAGTATAATGATGTTACATATTCTGTGAAACTTATAATTAATACATAGTGATGGCAAATTTTATTTCAACACCAACGAATACCCAGCTTTTAAAGTGTTTAATAGTCGATGATGAAGAAATTGCCATCGACGGCATAATAGACTATATGGAAGACCTGGAATATCTTCAGCTGGCAGATTCGTGTGCATCGGCCATCGAAGCTATGGAGATACTGAAAAACAAAGAGATAGACTTAATGTTTCTGGATATAAATATGCCTCGGCTAAGCGGATTGGAGCTATTGGAATCACTGGAAAAGCCACCGCTAACCATCCTGACTACCGCCTATTCCGAATACGCCCTGGATGGCTTCAGACTGCATGTTGTAGACTATCTGTTAAAGCCTTACACCTTTCAGCGCTTCATACAGGCAACCCAAAAAGCCGTAGAGCTGTTTCAATCACGCCTCATACTGGAAAAAGAAGACAGCAACAAGAATATCGACATGTATATACGCCAGGGAGATGCCTTCCAGCGGATTAACTGGGAAGACATCTTGTTTGCCGAAGCCATGCAAAACTATGTAAAACTGCACTTTAGAGACAAAACCTTTGTCATACACCAAACGATGAGCTCCCTGGAAGACATCCTACCCAAGGAGTATTTTTTCAGAATACACAACTCCTTCCTGGTGAACGTCAGCCGGATAGAAACAGTATCCGGAGGCCGCCTCTTCATCAACGGACAAGAACTCCCTATCTCCAAACACAGAAAAGATGCCTTCCTCAACTCCGTAGTCTACAAAAACCTTATTAGCAAGTAGGATGGTTTTTAACAGAAAAATTATACGATATTTTCTCATAAAAGAGTAGAACACAGCATATATAATATTACCTATTCTTCTGTTTTAACAATTGAATCTGTCATTTTTATATTGCGGTACAAAAAAATGGGGAGTTTTTTAGTGGTATTCCATTTTTTTGTTACCTTTGAAGCCTCACTTAGATGTCAAATTGCTAATTAGTGGGAAACACTTTTTTAAAATTATAGATATGGCGAAAGTAAAAGGTGCTGTTGTTGTGAACACAGAACGCTGCAAAGGGTGTGATCTTTGTGTAGTAGCCTGCCCTTCGGATGTGCTGGAGTTACATCCCCGAGAAGTCAACAACAAAGGATATCACTACGTGTATATGAAGAATCCGGAAGACTGTATTGGTTGTGCCAATTGCGGTTTGGTATGTCCGGACGGTTGTTTAACAATTTATAAGGTGAAGTTAACCAGTTGAAAGATATGGCAGAAGAAGTAAGTTTGATGAAGGGTAATGAAGCAGTAGCGTATGCAGCCATACGTTGCGGTGCAGACGGATATTTTGGATATCCGATTACTCCCCAATCTGAGATAATGGAAACATTGATGGTAGAAAAGCCTTGGGAAACAACCGGTATGGTTGTATTGCAGGCTGAAAGCGAAGTAGCAGCCATCAATATGGTATATGGTGGCGCTGCAAGCGGAAAGCGGGTAATGACTTCGTCATCTAGCCCCGGTATCAGCCTCAAGCAGGAAGGTATTTCTTATCTGGCCGGTGCAGACCTGCCTTGCCTTATCGTGAATGTGATGCGTGGTGGCCCCGGACTGGGTACTATACAGCCAAGCCAGGCCGATTATTTCCAGACAGTAAAAGGTGGCGGACATGGTGACTACCGCTTAATTACACTGGCTCCTTCATCCGTTCAGGAGATGGCAGACTTTGTATCTCTGGGTTTTGATCTGGCCTTCAAATATTCCAATCCCTGTATGATCCTGTCTGACGGTATCATCGGGCAGATGATGGAAAAGGTAGTTTTACCTCCTTATAAGAAACGGAAAACGGAAGCGGAAATTCGCGAAGAATCTCCCTGGGCTACACAAGGTAAGCTTAAAAGCCGTAAGCCGAATATTGTCACATCATTAGAGTTGGATCCGGCCATCATGGAAGAAAACAACATCCGTTTCCAAGCCAAATATAAAAAGATAGAAGAAGCTGAAGTACGATACGAAGAGTTCCATTGTGAAGATGCGGAGTATCTGCTGATAGCCTTTGGTTCTTCAGCCCGTATCTGCCAGAAAGTAGTAGAGCTGGCACGGCAGGAAGGGATAAAACTGGGCTTGTTGAGACCTATTACCTTATGGCCGTTCCCTAAAGATGCAATCGCAACTTATGCCAACAAGGTGAAAGGGATGCTATCGGTGGAACTGAATGCCGGACAGATGGTGGAAGATGTACGACTTGCTGTAAACGGCAAGATACCGGTAGAACACTTTGGCCGCCTGGGTGGTATTGTATTCACACCGGATGAAATACTGGTAGCATTAAAAGAAAAAATTATAAATAAGTAATTGTATGTTTCGGGGAAGTAAAGCTGACGAGGTATTGACACTGTTATTCATGTTACTTGCTATTGGAGCAATCGTTTGCTATTTTGCAGTAAGTAACCGGGGAGTATTCCTGGCTGTAGCCGGGGTAGCCGTTATCATGCGAATTGTACAATACCTCATGAGGTACTTCAAGTAACAGACTTATTTTTAACCATTCAACTTTCAAAAAATATGGAATTAATCGATATAATAAAACCGGAAAATCTGGTATACGATAAACCGGCATTGATGAACGACAATCCCATGCACTATTGCCCGGGATGCAGCCATGGCGTGATTCATAAACTGATAGCTGAGGTGATTGAAGATATGGGCATGGAAGAAAAGACCCTTGGAGTATCTCCTGTGGGATGTGCCGTATTTGCTTACAATTATCTGAATATCGACTGGGTAGAAGCCGCACACGGACGTGCTCCGGCTGTTGCCACAGCTTTAAAACGCCTGAACAAGGATAAGATGGTCTTTACATACCAGGGAGATGGTGACCTGGCCGCCATTGGAACAGCCGAAACAATACATGCTGCCAACAGGGGCGAAAATATCGTAATTGTCTTTGTAAACAATGCCATTTATGGTATGACAGGAGGCCAGATGGCTCCTACTACACTTGAAAATATGCCTACCGCTACCTGCCCTTACGGACGGGATACGGAACTGCATGGCCACCCACTGAAGATATCGAACATACTTGCATTGCTGGAAGGTACCTGCTATGTTACCCGCCAAAGTGTACAAACCGCTGCTGCCGTAAGGAAAGCAAAGAAATCGCTCCGTAAAGCGTTTGAAAATTCCATGGCCGGAAAAGGAACCTCTGTTGTAGAATTTGTTTCTACCTGCTCTTCCGGATGGAAAATGACTCCCGCACAATCCAATACCTGGATGGAACAAAACATGTTCCCGTTCTATCCGCTGGGCGATATAAAGAATGTTGAATAATAACAGATGAAGAAATGAAACAGGAAATTATTATAGCCGGTTTTGGCGGACAAGGTGTATTGTCTATGGGTAAGATATTGGCATACTCAGGCCTGATGGAAGGGAAAGAAGTAAGCTGGATGCCTTCTTATGGTCCGGAACAACGCGGAGGAACTGCGAATGTAACGGTAATCCTGAGCGACGATCCCATCAGTTCTCCCATCTTAAACCAATATGACATTGCTATTATATTGAATCAACCTTCACTGGATAAGTTTGAAAGCAAAGTAAAACCCGGAGGAATTTTGATTTATGACGGATACGGAATTCACGGTAAAGTCAAACGTACGGATATTAACGTATACCGGATTGATGCGATGGATGCCGCCACAGAACTGAAGAACGAGAAAGTATTCAATATGCTGATCCTGGGTGGTCTATTAAAAGTAGAACCTATGGTAACATTAGAGAGTGTTCTTCTGGGATTGAAAAAATCACTTCCCGAGCGCCACCACAAACTGCTTCCCGTAAACGAAGCCGCCATAAAAAAAGGAATGGAGATCATCCAAAAGGTATAAATGTGTAACCCTTACCGGATAACGATGTCGCGGATAACGTTTGACCCGGCATAATCGTTCAGGCTTTTCATCAGCTTTTCACGATTCAGGATTAGTTCATTACGCAATACGGAAGAGGTAAGGGATACATATAGTACGCCATTTTTCACATAAAGATTACGTGTATATTGTTTGATCATGGGGCCCAAGACTTCGCCCCATGCACGTTGTATCCGGATTTCGAGTACTTGCTTGTGTAGTTCGGCATTATCCGCCAGAAAGTCTTTTAATACTTCGCCAATGCTTTGTGTGTTTCGCCTTCTCATATTTTTTCCATCGCTTGTACCTGCCCTTGCTCTACCTGGAACAACGCATAATCGTGCTTCATGGCCGATAATATCTCATCGAGGTATTTACGGTTTGTATCTGTAATAAATATCTGTCCAAAGGTATTTCCACTCACTAATTGAATGATCTGCTCTACCCGATTGGCATCCAGCTTATCAAAAATATCATCCAGCAATAACATCGGAGTCGTTTGTCCTTTCTGCAGGAGGAATGCAAACTGTGCCAGCTTTAGAGCAATCAGGTAGGTTTTGTTTTGCCCTTGCGAACCTACGCGGCGAATTAACGAGTGGCTCAAGGTCATCTCTAACTCGTCTTTATGGATACCGACAGAGGTATACCCCAAAATACTGTCGCGTTCCCTGTTCTGGGCAAGCATTTCCTGCAAAGATGCTTTTTCAAGTGGAGAAATATAGCGTAAACCGACCTCTTCGGACGACTGGCAGATGATTTGATAATAATTATTGAAGATAGGGGTAAGTTCTTCAGCCAGAAGCAATCTTTTTTCGTAAATCGACTTGCCGTACATATCCAACTGCATTTCCAGCACCTCGTATAAAGAATTGTCCTTCGACTGGTTTTTCAGCAGGATATTCCGTTGCGTCAACGCCTTATTATATTGTATTAAAGCATGCAGGTATTGGCTATCATGCTGAGAAATAATCAAGTCGAGAAAACGGCGTCGTTCGTCACTCCCCCCCTGTATCAGGTTAGAATCTGCTGGCGACACCATGACAAGAGGCAGCAAGCCAATATGTTCCGACAGCTTATCGTACTCTTTCTTATTGCGTTTGAACTGTTTTCGCTGCCTGCGGCGGATGGCACAAAAAATCTCTTCTTCCCTCCCCTCGTAATCATACTCACCCTGTATCACACACATATCTTCGGTAGTATATATGATCTGATTGTCGGGGGTATTGATATGACTCTTACAAAATGAAAGGTAGTATATAGCATCCAGCAAATTGGTTTTCCCCATGCCGTTATTGCCGAAAAAACAATTCATTTTATGAGAAAAGGCTATTTCAGCCTGCTGTATATTCTTGTAGTTGAGAACAGAAAGTTTATTCAGTATCATCCATGCCAGATTAATTGTACAAATTTAAAAAATATACTTTGAAGTGTAGATTATATCAGTAAAAAAAACTATTTTTGCGCTTTGAATTGCAGAATGCAATTTTTTTGATGTAAATTAATAAACGTATAAATATATTATGGCTACTAAAGAAAAGAGCAAAGAACTAGAGGTTGGCGAAATTGTTTCCAGGTCAGAACAGTTTTTGGAAAAACATCAAAAAAATATTATTTACGGGATTATTGCCGTAATACTTGTTGTCGGAGCCGTTTTGGGAATCAGACATGGTTATCTAATTCCTAAAGAAAAGAAAGCTGCGGCTGCCCTATTCAAGGGTGAACAATATTTTGCAAAAGATTCTTTTGCGCTTGCACTCAATGGTAATGGAGCTGACTATATCGGCTTTGAATCCATCATGGATGATTTCGGAAGCACAAAATCAGGTAACCTGGCCAAAGCCTATGCAGGAGTTTGCTACTTCAAACTGGGTGAAAATGATAAAGCCATGAAATTATTGAAATCATTCAACGGAAAAGATAATATGATTTCACCTGCTCTTACCGGCTTGATAGGTGACTGCTATGTAAATGCAGGTAATATAAAAGAAGGTATAAACTATTTTGAAAAAGCAGCTAAAGCGGCCAACAATCCGGTTATCAGCCCTCTTTATCTGAAAAAAGCAGGTGTTGCTTATGAAGAACTGAAGCAATACAAAGATGCTGAAAAAGCATATACCAGCATTAAAGAAAAATACAACAACTCAATGGAAGCATCCGATATAGATAAATATATCACACGCGCATCTGAGTTAGCAAACAAATAATATTTCACATTATATAAATGTAACAAGGATGCTCCTTAAAAAGCATCCTTTTATTTTCTATCAGCTATGGCTACAGCATATCAAAATTTATCAGATTACGATTTCAACAGTGTTCCGGAGGCTTCCGACATGTGCATAGGGATCGTTGTATCCGAATGGAATAAAAACATAACTGAAAAGTTATTGGAAGGTGCCTGTAACACCTTGGAGAAACATGGCGTTAAACAAGAAAACATCATCGTTAAACGCGTACCCGGAAGTTTTGAGCTCGTTTTCGGTGCCCGGAAACTGGCAGAAAATCAAGAATTAGATGCTGCCATCATTTTAGGATGTGTTGTACAGGGAGAAACTCCACATTTTGATTATGTGTGTTCCGGCGTAACACAAGGTATTACCGAATTGAACCTCATGTATGATATACCATTCATCTTCGGTCTATTAACCACCAGCACTATGGAGCAGGCAGAAGACAGAGCCGGAGGAAAATATGGCAACAAAGGGGATGAAGCAGCAATTACTGCAATAAAAATGATTGATTTTTCTTGCAATTTATAAAATTATTCCTACCTTTGCACACGAAATAATTGGGGCAGTTACCAGAGTGGCCAAATGGGGCTGACTGTAACTCAGCTGGCTTACGCCTACGGTGGTTCGAATCCATCACTGCCCACAATAATTTGCGGAAGTAGCTCAGTTGATAGAGCATTAGCCTTCCAAGCTGAGGGTCGCGGGTTTGAGCCCCGTCTTCCGCTCTTAAAAAAAGAGATAGCCGTTTGGTTATCTCTTTTTATTTATTATTTTTGTGTGCTCGAACACATATCTAACACATTATAATAGCATGAAAACGTATTTCAAACTATCACTGCTTTTTGTTTTATTCCTTACAGCTTGCCAACCTAATGACGGATGGCAAAAGTTATTCAACGGAAAAGACCTGACAGGTTTTAAACAACTGAATGGAGAAGCTCCTTATCGCGTAGAAGACGGATGTATTATCGGTACATCTGTTAGCGGACAGCCTAACAGTTTCCTGGCTACTGAAAAGGATTTTGGGGATTTTATTCTCGAATTTGAAACACTTTGTGATCCGACATTAAACTCCGGCGTACAGTTCCGTAGTCTGAGTAAAGCGGATTATAATAATGGACGCGTACATGGATACCAAGCTGAAATAGACCCCTCAGACAGAGCCTGGAGCGGTGGTATTTACGACGAAGCACGCAAGGGATGGCTGGTAACACTAGCGGATAATGAAGCAGGCCGTGCTGCCTACAAAAAAGACGACTGGAACAAATATCGCATAGAAGCCATCGGAGATAACATCAGAATATGGCTAAACGGTGTTAATACGGCTAACCTATATGATAATGAAACACTCAGTGGATTTATCGCTTTCCAGGTACACGGAATAGGAAATAACAAGGAACAGGAGGGAAAAGAGATCAAGTGGCGCAATATCCGTATAAAGACTGAGAATCTGGAAGTCGAACGGATGCAAGGCGCTTTGGCTCCTGAAGTGAACCGTATCCCCAACAAACTTACAAGTCAGGAAAAAACAGATGGTTGGAAGCTGATGTTTGACGGAAAATCAACAGACGGATGGAGAGGAGCCCATAAAGAAACATTCCCCGAACACGGCTGGAAAATAGAAAACGGCGAATTAATTGTACTTAAAGCCGGAGGTGGAGAATCTACAAATGGTGGTGACATCGTATATGGCGAAGAAGAGTTCGCCGCCTTTGAACTGTCGTTGGAATTTAAAATCACTGAAGGAGCCAATAGTGGAATCAAATATTTTGTAACAGAAATGGAAAAACAAAAAGGATCCGCTTATGGCTTGGAATATCAGATTTTAGATGATAGCAGGCACCCCGATGCCAAACTATACACCTCATTCCCCGGATCACGTACCCTTGCGAGTCTATATGACCTGATACCGGCAAAAAACAAACGCTTTAACGGAATCGGACAGTGGAATCTGGCTGTAGTTAAAGTATATCCCAACAATCACGTAGAGCATTGGTTGAACGGCTTTAAAACACTTGAATACGAACGTGGAACCGACGCATACCGTGAGTTGGTGAAAGGAAGTAAATATGCCGCCAAGTCGTATAATGATCCCATTCTGTTCGGAGAAGCTCCTAAAGGACGTATTCTATTACAGGATCACGGAGATGAAGTAGCTTTTCGAAGTATAAAAATCAGAGAACTAAAATAACGAAGCAATTCATAAAAAGCAAAAGTCCGGTCCTTTGGCCGGGCTTTTTTTGTCAAAAATCGCCAAATCTGTTTACTTTTTCCGTTTTTCATAATTACTTGATGTATATCAAGACCAATTATAATATCAATAATCTATCTTTGCATCCGAAAACACCAAGTTTTCATAGTTAAGGTTTGGGAGTGTCAGTGCTTGTGAAAGTACTGGCGCTTTTTTTTCATCCCATTACAATCCACATATCAAAGGAAATAGCCCTGTTGTCAAAAAGATTTGATAGTTTCGTTTTCATATTCGATATTTGCTTTCAGTAATGTAACTACATAATAGGAAGAAAGTATATATCATGTTGATATGAAAAAGAGAACTCCCCAATATTTGATTGTTGTAGTCTTTTGGATTGCAATTGCCTGTCTGATTAGATTCGGATATAATGGAAGCGATTCATTTTATCTGAAATTACTGAATTTCGGAGTTTTCACGCTTGGTTCCATTCTGGTAACCCTTCCGTTCAGCAACAAGCTTTTTATCCCAACATTGAGTCATCATAAGACTGTATCTTTCTTAGTGAAGTTTGTTTTGATGAGTTTATTTCTGACTATTTTTTACACCTTAATATCCGAGTTGTTTCATTATTTGAATATCGAAGGTTTCTTTACAATGAAAGAATTCGATTCGGGACAAAATCATATACTCTCAAAAATGTTAGCAGGTCTTCCTGGTACCATGTCTGCCAGTTTCATGTTATGTGCTATCTTATTATATTACGAGTATTCCGATTTACAGAAAAATCACCTGGAATCACAATTACAGATATTACATGCACAAATCAATCCGCATTTCATGTTTAATGTATTGAACTATATTTATGTCTTAATGCAAAAAGATGTAGAACTGGCTTCCGAACTGTTATTAAAATATTCCGACACACTGCGCTACCAACTATATAGTGGGCAAAAGGAATATGTGAAGTTGGAACAGGAAGTCCAGTTTCTCAAAAATTTCATTGATGTGGAAAAATTTCGATGGGAAGACAAACTGGATGTAAGTTGTAACTGGCAAATAGAATCCGGAAATATTAATATCCCTCCCCTACTGTTTATTCCATTTATTGAAAACGCTTTTAAGCATGTGGCGCGTTCTAAAGAAGAGAAAGGATATATCCATATATTACTGGAACAGAAGAAAAAGGTTATCTCTCTTAAAGTTGAAAATTCAGTATCCAGCCCTTCTGTAAAGAAAGAGAAAGAGAGTGGTATTGGATTGAAAAACGTAAAAAAACGACTAAAAATACTGTACGGAGAGCGCTATTTGCTGAATACTAAGGAAACTGACAATGTTTATTTTTCGCAACTAACTATTTTTATTTAATATGAATACAGAAGAAATCAAATATAAAAAGTCCCACCCCTTGAGATGTCTGGTTGTAGATGATGAATCGTTTGCTATTGAAGGTATCCTAAACTATATTCAGAAATTGGATTTTCTGGAAGCAACTGCTACCTGCTCTTCTGCCCTCGAAGCAACCAATGTGTTGAAAGAAACCGAGATCGATCTTATGTTTCTCGATATTAACATGCCAGAGCTCACAGGGGTGGAGTTTTTGGAATCGCTGGACAAAGCGCCTCTGACAATTATCACAACAGCCTACTCCGAGTATGCACTGGAGGGTTTTCGCCTCAATGTTGTTGATTATCTGTTGAAACCTATCGGTTTTCAGCGTTTTTTTCAAGCTACACAAAAGGCTTTGGAGATGTATCGCTCTAATCATATGTTGAAAAATGAGGGGAATACCGCCTCTGAAATGTATATAAAGCAGAATGATTCATTTGTAAAGATCGTTTGGGAAGATATCCTTTTTGTTGAATCTATGCAAAATTACTTAAAACTACACTTTAAAGATAAACAATACGTTATACATCAAACGATGGCTTCTCTGGAAGAGATTTTACCTAAAGATGCCTTTTTCCGTATTCACAAATCATACTTGGTTAATATATCCCATATTGATATGGTAAGCGGAGGAAGAGTTTTTGTTGGAGATATAGAACTGCCCCTTTCCAAACACAGGAAAGAGGAATTGTTTAACAGTGTTATATCTCAAAAATTAATTAACAAGTAAATGTAGAAAAGATGAAAGAACAAGCTATTTTAGAAACTGACAAATTAACGAGCCGGAACAATCCATTTTGGAGATATAATGATGTTTTGGGACTTGCAGAAATAGATAGCCTTTCTATTGATGAAGTGGAAAAAATTGGGAAACCTTACTCATTATCCGAATCGAATAAAATAGGTTTGATATGGGTAACGAAAGGAGAATGCACAATTGTTGTAGATGAAGTTTCTTATTCACTTCAAAAACAAAATTTATTTCTTATACCTTCTTCCGAATATCTGACTTTTTATTCCTGCAGTTCAGATTTTGAAGCCAAGGCATTTATAGCCGAAAAGACCTTTATGGACGAATGTGTCACGAATAAGCAAATAATATCTTTCTTTAATTACCTGCTAATTAAACGTGTTTTGCAAACAAAGCTGACATCTTCCGAAACGGACATCCTTAATAAGAATTTCAACGATATTAAAGATAAAATCAAGGCAACAACACATTCTTTCTACAATGAATTGGTGTGCACCTCTTTTACATCTTTATTACTGGAGCTTTCACATATTCTGAATAATGTGGAAGAAAATCAGGTATTCCGTAAATTTACACGAAAAGAAGAGTTATTCTACAGATTTATAAACCTGCTTTCCGATCATTATAAAGAACAACATGAGGTAGCTTTTTATGCTGAAAAGCTATTTGTAACTCCACAATACCTGACGTTGATTATTAAAAAACTAACAGGAAAAACAACTAACAAATGGATTGATGAAAGCCTGATTCTGGAAGCTCGGAAACTGCTAAAAACAACTCAGACCACCATTCAGCAGATTGCCGACCAACTAAACTTTTCAGACCAGTCTACATTCGGTAAATTCTTCAAAAAGTATCATGGAGTTTCGCCTGTAGAATATAGAAAACTTCAATACACTCCACAGGCTGTATAATGTCCCTATAATCATAAAGAGGGACTTTTCTCAAAGTCCCTCTTTATAGGTTTTAATAGGTATTAGTCTTTAAGGCAAAAAGATTGTTTAGGTTATCTGCTTACAAAGATGCTCGAATAAATGATATTGGGCAAATAAAAAAAGATATTTTACAACATATTTTTTAGTTTTTGGTAATTTGTTTGCAGCTTGTTTCGTTTTTTAACACTTGTGCCGAATTAGATATAATAGAAAAATGACAGATTTTCCTTCTTTTAAAAACAATTTGCAACTAAAAACGTACTTCTATAAATATTTCGTTAAAAACACTCCTAAATTCAAGATTACTGAGAGTTACGAAATGCGCAAAATAATGTTAATTGAACCTGTTGAATTTCCAATATCCCCAATCAATGGATGATTCCATTTCTTTTTGCACATCATTCGAGAAGGATGGAAAAAAATCAATTCCTGTCACTTTTTCTACGCTGTCTACTGTTACAGCCACTTGCTTCATCGAGCGATTTTTGTATTCTCTGTTCTCTACCAGAAATGCGATAGCTCGCGGTTTGTCATCTTCCATTGAGCAAACCACTTTATAGAACATCCGGGGAACTCCTACTTTATTCTCTCCTAAGCGTTCCATATCATCTTCTATTACAGGGCCTGAGACAATCAATACAGCACTATAGTGGGTGGCCCATTTCCGGCTTTGTTTTTCCAGGTCATTCCAAAGTCCGGCATTTAGGTCTCTGTTTTGCGGGCAGATGTTGCTGAAATAGAAGGAAGCCTGCATTCCTTCAACAGACCACCTCATATCGCCGGCGGGTACCAGATGTCCACGATCATAGCCTGAGCGGCGGTAATCTCTGTCGGTAGCTGTAGCTCCTTTCACTTTGGGATCCGGGAAAAACTGGTTGGTGCGTCCTACTTCGTTGCTTCTCACTTCATCGGCTGTTAGTTCATAAGCAACCCAGTTGGCTATTTTAAAATCGGCATTATATGAAAGCGTAAATCCGTCGTGATTGATAATCTGTTCCTTCCTGTTGTTTTGCAAACGAGGAATCTCCGCCCCTTCCGGATAAGACATCTTGTCTGCCGGAGCAAAACATGCTACCAAAAATGATATTCCTCCGACCAAACAGGCTATAATTGCTGATAAATAAGTCTTTATTTTTCTCTTTCCTTTTGTCATAACTGATTGAGATCTCTATATGTCCTGCAAAAATAGAAAAAATTAGTTATCTTTGAGGATTAATATAGCAAGCCGTTTTTCTAATATGGAGCTTATACTTCCTAACAAACTGAATGCAAACTCGCCTGTCATCCTGGATACTGACATATTAGTGGTTATCGGGGCTAATGGTGCGGGAAAAAGCTCGTTCGGCAAAGATATGCTGGAGCGCTATAACGGGAAAGCAGAATACATTTCCGGCATGCATTCTTTGTTTCTGACAACACAAAACGATCAGTTGATAGAAACAGTAGAGCTCAACCATTTACAGGATATCATTGCTAAGCGTCTTTTTACGCCTCGTCTTTCTGCTTATGAGCGGTTGATCCTTCAATTGCAGAAAGAAGAGTTTGACGTTGCCGTGGATTATAAGGAAGCTTGCAAGGTAACGCCTGATTTACCTCCTCCGACTACTAAAATAGATCAGATACAGCTTATTTGGGAAAAAATGTTCCCTCAAAACTGTCTGATACGCAAATCCGGTTTCATAGAAATCACATCTTCCAGCAGAAAAGGGGAAGTTTATACTCCTGAGCGGATGAGCGACGGCGAAAAAGTGGTATTCTACCTCATTGGCGCTATTTTATGTGCCAAACCCGAGGCATTGCTCATTATAGAAGAGCCGGAAGTATTACTACACGACTCCATCAAAAGCGTACTTTGGAACGAGATAGAAGCCATGCGTCCGGACTGTACGTTTGTCTATCTCACACACGATATTCATTTTGCCACATCACGGGAAGGAAGCAACTGCCTGTGGATCCGCTCTTATAATGGAGACGAGCATATATGGGACTATGAATTTATCGAGAGTAACGACAGCTTCCCGGAAGAATTATATATCGAATTGCTGGGCAGCCGCAAACCTATTCTGTTTATCGAAGGAACAGACACAAACAGTATAGATTACCGCTTATACCCGCTGATCTTCCCCGACTACATGGTAAAGCCAATGGGTGGTTGCCAGAAAGTAATCGAGACAACCAAGGCTTTCCGCCAGTTGAACGATTTTCATTTGCTGGACTCGATGGGTATTGTGGATCGCGACCGCCGGACACAAAATGAAATAGACTATCTGTATGATCAACGTATCTACGTGCCGGACGTAGCCGAAGTAGAGAACCTTCTGATGCTTGAGCCTGTTATCAAAACGGTAGCCCGACGGATGATGAAAGATCCTGAAACCGTGTTCGCGCAGGTAAAAGAAAACGTGATCCGATTGTTTGAAAAAGATCTGGAAAGCCAGGTGATGCTGCATGCCAAGCATCGTGTACGCAAAAAGCTGGAAACAGCTTTAAACCGTAAAATAGCAACTATTGAAGAGCTGGCAGAGCATGTAGATAGCCTGCGCGACTCTATTCATGTACACGACATATATATAGGTATTAAAGAAAAATTCCTACAATACGTCGATTCATACAATTATGAGAAGGTACTTCTCGTTTATAACCAAAAGGGAATTTTACCGCAAAGCCAGTTGTGCAAAATTTGCGGGATAAGTAACAAGGAAAGCTATCTGAATCTGGTACTGTCTATTCTGAAAGAAAACCAGGTAGATGCTGAAATAATCCGCTCAACGATTAAAGAATCGTTGGGGGTATAAAGAAAACAAAACGATATATGCGTACACCATTCCTTCAATATTTATACTTGCAGAAGCCTGTAACGATGGCTATTATAATCTGCGCCATTTCCGTTTTGCCCTGGATTGGCTTGTGGGACTTTTCTGCAAACGAATCCCGTGAGGCAGGCATAGCGGCTTCCATACTTGAAACCGGAAACTGTGTGCTTCCTACGGATGCCGAGGGCGAATTGGCATACACTCCGCCCATGCTCCACTGGCTGATAGCCGCTTTCTCTCTTCCGCAAGGGCATGTGTCCGAGTTTACAGCCCGTCTCCCGTCTGCTCTGGCACTAATTGTTTTGATAGGTTTCACCTTGTTCTTTTTTGGCGAGCGGATTAAGTTTCAGGAGGCATTCATTTGCACTTTTTTGTTGCTCACCTGTATTGAGGTTCACAAAGCGGGGATGATTGCCGGCACCGACATGCTATTCACAGCCTTTATCGTGATAGCGCTATATATGTTGTATCGATGGGAGAATAAGTTGGAGTTGAAAGGTTTGCCCATTAGTATTCCGATACTGATAGGATGTGCTGTACTGACAAAAGGACTGACAGGTATTCTTCTTCCCTTGCTTGTCTTTGGGGTTTATCTGGTTATCTTGAAAAAACACCGGACGCTCACCATTATAAAGGCCTTGATATATGCAGGTGTAGCTTCCTCATTCCTACCATTAATATGGTATGCTGCCGTTTGGAGACAAGCGGGAGATCAATTCTTCAATGTATTGTTTGTTGAAAGCTCGGAACATGTGCATGGTATATGGTATTACTTTGGGGCATTGCTCGGCGGATTTATGCCTTGGACACTCTTCTTTTTCTTCTCTCTGTTCGGGCTAAAACTGCGTTGGCCTCAGAAGTTTAACATACGGTCGTTGGATAAAATCAAAATGTTCAGTCTGGTAGCTCTGGTCTGTATCTTCTTCTTTTATTTCATTCCGTCCGGCAAGAAAAGTGCTTTCCTCCTACCCGCCTACCCTTTCATCGCTGTGTTCCTGGCGCAGTACACAATCTATATTACCGAGTACCGAATGCTTGTAACACGTATATTTGTCGGTTTTCTGAGCCTTATAACGTTGGTTATCCTCACTACATTTGTACTGACGATCACCCATGTGATCGATCCGGTAAGCATTACGGCTCAGTTTACAAGTAATCCGCTTATATTAAATAATGCTACTTTGGTAAAGTCGGCCGTACAGTCGCCGGATCTGATTACAACAGGTATTGTTCTGATCGTATTGGCAGCTTTGGTTACTGTGATCTATCAGATGTTCAAGAAGATCAACCTGAAGATGCTTTATGCCACCATATTTCTGGCCTTCGCGGTCAATCTGATGGTTGACGGCATATTTATTCGCAACATCAAGTCGGTTGAAACCTCAAACTACTCTTTTACCACCAGCACTTCTATTTCCACCAATCCGTTCTTGGGCAATGTTTTTACGGCAACGGCCGAACGTGCCGGGAAACTGCCTTCAAACTGAGAAGCATACACCTCATTCATGGCGGCGAAGTCTGCCATGTCGGCTAAGAATACGGTCGTTTTCACTACGTCATTAATGCTACATCCTGCCGCTTTCAAGATAGCATGGATGTTCTTAAACACCTGGACTGATTGTTCCTTCACGCCACCTTCTACAAAGTTACCCGTTGCCGGATCGATGCCTAATTGTCCGGACATAAATAACATGTTACCTACTTGCACAGCCTGGCTGTACGGTCCGATTGCTGCCGGAGCATCAGTTGTTGATATTACTTTCTTCATAAGATAATGATTTTATGTATTTTGTTCGTTCATGCGTTGGCGAATCACTTCATAGATCATAATAGAGGACGCTACCGAAACGTTCAGGGAGCCGATTGTTCCGAACTGGGGTATCTTTACCATGGCATCGCAGATGCGCAGATTTTCCATCGACACGCCTGTATCTTCTGCTCCTACTACTATGGCTATCGGTCCGTTGTAAGCTACCTGGGTATAGTTATCGACCGCTTTTTCCGTGGCTGCTACTACCATCACACCGCTTTCCTTCAGAAAACGAATTGATTGCTGAATGCTTTTCTCTTTGCACACCGGTAAAACGTGCAAGGCTCCCGCCGAAGTCTTCACGGCATCGGCATTCACTGTTACGCTGCCTTTGGCCGGTATTACAATGGCATCTACCCCAGCACATTCGCACGTACGGGCGATAGCTCCGAAGTTGCGCACATCCGTCACACCGTCCAGCAAAACAATAAAAGGGCTTTTCCCCTGTTCGTAAACAAAAGGAACGATGTCTTCCAGCCGATGATAAGTAACTGCCGAGATAAAGGCAATAACCCCTTGGTGGTTTTTACGGGTAATACGATCCAGGCGCTCGCCCGGAACACGCTGCACCGGCAGATCTCTTCCTTTCATCACGTCAAAAAGCTCTTTGGAAAGATCCCCTTGCAGGTCCCTTTTTATCAAAATTTTGTCGATTTCTTTATCAGACTGGATAGCCTCTATTACGGCACGGATGCCGAAGATCATCTCGTTTTCTTTCATTTATTACTCTTTTCTTTAGCCACAAAAGTACGGATTAAACGACAATTAACCATACAGGACGTAAGCTATTTTTAATAGGACACGAGCCGTTTTAAATAAGACGCGGACGATTTATTTTTGCTCCCGCCCTAATTCAGAATGGTCTTCAGTAGCTCTTTGGCGTTGGCTACAGATGCTTCCGTCAGAGTAGCCCCGCTCAGCATACGTGCTACTTCCTGTATCCGTTCCTCGTTGGTGAGTTTTCGTATCTGGGTAACGGTTTGATCTGCCGTATCTTGCTTATATACAAAGTAGTGTTCTTTGCCTTTGGAAGCTATCTGAGGCAAGTGCGTGATAGCCATCACCTGCATTTTACTTCCCAGCTCCTGCATGATAGCTCCCATCTTGTCAGCTATATCACCGGAAACGCCCATATCTACCTCGTCGAAGATTATAGCCGGAAGGGCTGTAAAGCCTGCAATCATAGCTTTGATACAGAGCATCAAACGGGAAATTTCACCTCCCGAAGCTGTCTGGGCCACCCGTTCCAGGTCGCCGCTTTTATTGGCCGAAAACATAAAGCGGATATCATCCATCCCGTCGTTTTCCGGCTCTGCTCTCGGCACAAAATCAATCCGAAAGCGGGTATTCGGCATCCCGAGCAAAGATAGTTTACTGATCAACTCGGCAGCAATCGCTTCCGAGGCCTTTTTGCGCTGTTTACTCAGATGTTCTGCTTGCTTGAGTAGTTCTTTATGCAGGGTGTCGGTTTGCTTCTGAAGCTGTTCGATCTGTTCGTCAAAGGAGTCTATCTCTGTCAGTTGCTGTTGGTAGGTATTCTGCAAAGCCAGCAACTCGTCAATCGTATCCAGGCGATGCTTCTGCTGCAGGGTGTAAATCATATTCAGGCGTTCGTTCACCCATTGCAGGCGCTCGGGATCAAAGTCTATATCTTCCTTTAAGGTATCTGTTTCAGAAGCCAGGTCGTTCAGGTCGATATAGGCGGTACGCAAGCGTTCGCTTATCTCTTTTGCCCTGGGATAGTAAAGCTCCAGTGCCGTAGCCGACGCCAGGGCGTCTTTCAGTAACTGAACGCTGCCTTGCTCATCACCATTCAGCAAGTCGGTTATCTTGTAAAGTCCTCCTTTAATGTCTTCTGCATGCGAGAGCGTTTCCAGTTCCTGTTCCAAGGTTTCCTGTTCGCCTCCCAATAGCTTGGCTTCTTGTAGCTGAGTCAGTTGAAAACGGAGATAGTCCTCGTCTTGTTTGGCTTGCGAAGCCTTCTCCATTACCTCTTTCAGCTCTCTTTTGGATTGCTGCCAGGAGCTGTATTCTTTTTTGTACTGAGCAAGCAGCCCGTCGTTCTGGGCCATTACGTCAACTACCCTCAGCTGGAATTTATTGTCTGCCAGCAATAGGTTCTGATGTTGGGAGTGGATATCAATCAGGCGGTTGCCCAACTCCTTCACAGCCGTTAGGGAAGCAGGAGAATCATTCACAAAAGCACGGGATTTCCCCGAAGCAAATAATTCCCGGCGAAGAATGCAGGTTTCGGAGTCGTACTCCAGTTCATTTTCCTGAAAGAAAGCCTGCAATTGGTACTTTGACACATCAAATACCGCTTCAATCACACATTTTTCTTCGCCACTCTTAATGCTTTTACTATCGGCCCGCTGTCCAAGCACCAGGCCCAAAGCGCCCAGTATTATAGACTTACCGGCACCTGTCTCACCGGTAATTACAGTAAACGAGTCTGCAAACCGTATGTCCAGGCTATCAATCAGTACGTAGTTTTGTATATATAAGGATTTCAACATGACAAATCATTTTTTTAAGGATTCCAAACGGCTCGATTCCGCCGGGAAAAGATTGGAAAGCAGCTTGTAGCCAGCTTGCTTCTCCTGCGAATTAGCTTTGGAATACATGGCAACGATCTCGTCCAGCTTGGCATCAGAAAATGCTTGCAGCAAGACGGAATTGGGGCGTGAACTCTTATACTCTTCCATGACAGGCAGCGCTTCCAGGATAGTGGTTCGCCCCCTATCGGCATTGGCGGCCATTTCGTCCAGTCCTTTCCGGTGGTAGGTGTACCACAGGTTACGGAAAGATTCCGCCTGATTCTCCGTCAAAGCAGTAATAAGCGCGTGGCGGTTGCGAGTGTTTTCAAAAGCCTTCCAGCCGTTCCATCCCATCTGAGACTGGCATAGGTTTACAATCTGCTGGGCCTGTTGCAGAAAGGCTGTCCCCCCTTTGGGCGAGAACGTATCAAAATCGAGACCGAGTATCACATAGATGTAATACACAATCGTGGCCGTCAGGTTACTCTGCAAGGTATTCTCCGTATATTCCAGGGGAGAGAATTCTATATACTCGAAATCGAGCTGCACATCGCGGAAATTCAGTGTAGTAGTCATGTAACTGGAGTTATATACCGGGCGGCGTGCCTGTATCTGGATCTCCGACTTGAAATTGTCGCCGTTCCGCTCATTTATGATGAGAGTCATGGTACAATCTATCTTCTCATTCACAGCAAAGGTGGCATCTGTCCATTTGCGGGTGTTTACAAACTCAGTTAGCGCCGTTTGTAAAGAGGTATAAATCTCCTTGCTTCCTTGTATTTTATCGCTATTGACAGTAATACGGGCGTTGATTTCCTGTGCATCTGCCGCATATACAGAAATAAAAGAAAGGAGGAATAGTATTATTTTCGTTCGCATCATAACAAGGATACCAGTTTGTTTACAATATCCGAAGCTACCTCTTGCTTTGTCTTCAAGGGGTAATCGGTTACTTCACCTGTATGGTCGATAATCGTAATGCGGTTCGTGCTTACCTGAAAACCAGCTCCCGGCTCGCGCAAAGAATTCAAGACGATAAAATCTAGGTTCTTTTTCTTCAGCTTCCTTTCCGCATGCTCCAACTCGTTGTTGGTTTCCAAAGCAAAACCGACCAACTTCTGCCCGGCTTGCTTGATCTGGCCAAGCGAAGCGGCAATATCTTTATTCGGCACCAGACGAAGCATCATTTCGCCTGTAGATTCTCGTTTAATCTTCTCCTCTCCTACTGTTTCCGGACGGTAGTCGGCCACTGCGGCACAAAGGATAGCAGCATCCATCTGCGGAAAAGCATCCATTGCTGCCTGGTACATTTCTTCGGCAGACTCCACATTGATACGCTGAATAGAGGGATGATCTACGGATAAGGACACCGGACCTGAAACCAAGGTTACCTCGGCACCCCGGTGGGCACAGGCTTCAGCCAGGGCAAAACCCATCTTTCCGGAAGAGTAATTACCGATAAAACGTACCGGATCAATCTTTTCATACGTAGGACCAGCCGTTATAAGAATCTTTTTTTTTTGAAGGTCGCTTTGGGAAGCAAAAAAATCTTCCAGGTAGCGGACAATAACGTCCGGCTCTTCCATACGGCCTTTACCTATCAACTGGCTGGCCAGCTCGCCTTCGGCTGGTTCTATGATATAATTGCCAAACGAACGGAGCGTGTCCATATTCTGCTGCATAGCGGGATGGGCAAACATATCCAGGTCCATAGCCGGAGCGACAAACACCGGAGCCTTGCATGACATGTATGTCGTTACCAACATATTATCTGCAATACCATTGGCCATCTTTCCAATCGTAGAAGCCGTAGCGGGAGCGATCAGCATAGCATCCGCCCAAAGCCCCAGGTCTACGTGACTGTTCCAGGTTCCGTCACGATTCGAGAAAAATTCACTGATTACCGGATTCCGGCTCAAGGTGGAAAGCGTAAGCGGAGTAATGAACTCTTTACCCGAAGGCGTGATTACTACCTGCACCTCTGCTCCCTTCTTTACCAAGTCCCGGATGATAGACGCAGCTTTGTAGGCTGCAATACTACCTGTTATACCTAATATGATCTTTTTACCTTCTAACATAGTATTCATAAAACGTGTCTGCCCTGCATTTTATTACAAACGCAACGATAAAATCTCACGGGCTACCCTGGCGTCTATGTTGGCATGTTCGCCTAGCTTCCAACCCATTTGGGTGATCGGCTCTACCAGTTTGTCCAGGTCTGATTCTTTTATGCCGTATTCGCTTAAGCGGGTTTTAAGTCCCATGTTACGGAAGAAGCCTTCTGTAGCCTCTATGGATTTCTCCAACCTTTCCTGAACACTTCCTTCCGTGATACCAAATACAACAGCTCCCATACGGAGTATTTTCTCTTGTTTTTCTTTTTGCAAATAGCGCATTACACCGGGAAGAATAACCACCAGTGTTTCGGCATGATCCAGTCCAAACTGAGCCGTTAAGGCATAGCCGATACGATGAGACGACCAGTCTTGCGGCACACCCTGCCCGATCCAGCCGTTCAGGGCATTGGTAGCAGCCCACATCAGATTGGCGCGAATGTCATAGTCGCGCGGATTGTCCAACACCTTGAGCCCTTCCGAAACAATCACTTTCATCAGGCTTTCGGCAAAGAGGTCTTGCACCTGCGCATTGACCGGATAGGTAAGGTACTGCTCTATTACATGAATGAAAGAATCTACTACCCCATTGGCTACCTGATGAGCAGGCAGCGAATACGTAACCTCCGGATCCATCACCGCAAAGCGAGGAAAGACCAGTGGACTGGAAAAATTCAGCTTCTTTTGCAGGGAAACACGGGAGATAACTGCCCGCTCGTTCATCTCAGACCCTGTAGCGGCTAAGGTAAGTACTGCCCCCAGAGGCATCACCTTCTTTATCGGGGCTCCTTTTGCGAGGATATCCCAGGGATCTCCCTCAAAGTAAACCGCCGAAGCAATGAATTTGGTTGCATCTATCACCGACCCTCCACCTACGGCAAGCAGGAAGTCTACCTTTTCTTTTTTTACAAGCTCTACAGCCTGCATACAGGTTTCGTAATGCGGATTGGCTTCGATGCCGGAAAACTCCAGCAGCGTATATGCTTTCAAAGCAGCTGTAACCTGCTCGTAAATACCGTTCTTCTTTATGCTGCCACCCCCATAAAGCATCAATACCCGGCTCCCTTCCGGAATCAGAAAGGGCAAGCGGGAGATCGTCTCTTTACCAAAGACAACTTTTACGGGATTGCAGAATTCAAAATTATTCATCTTATTTGGAATTAAAACTTCTCAGCTTAATTTCAGTAAGTATCTTCTTCGTATTCAACGTAAAGTCTCCGTTCATAATCCAGGCATAATAGCTGGGATCTTTCTGCAGTACCTCTGTTACCAACTGGCCTTTGTATTTGCCGAAGTTGATTACTTCTTCGCCTTTGTCATTATACACCATCCGTCCCGCAAAATCCACATTATTTGTGAAGCTGGAGTATTGCGACAGGAAATTAACATCATTTTGCAGATCGGGATACCTGTCCAGCTGGGCTTTCAGTATCTCATACGTGGCCATTGTATCAGCCTCTGCCGTATGAGCATTTTCCAACTCCTTCTGGCAGTAAAATTTGTAAGCAGCAGACAACGTACGCTGTTCCATCTTATGAAAGATGGTTTGTACGTCTATAAACTTGCGACGGTTTAGTTCTATATCCACATCGGCACGTAAAAATTCTTCCGCCAGCATGGGGATATCAAAACGGTTGGAGTTATAACCGGCCAGGTCGCAACCCTCTATCTGTGTAGCCAGCGATTTGGCTATCGACTTGAAGGTAGGACAATCCTTTACGTCTTCATCCGTGATACCATGGATAGCTGTCGACTCGGGAGGGATTGGCATTTCCGGATGGATACGCCTGGTTTTGGTCTCTTCCTTACCGTTCGGAAATACCTTTACATAAGATATCTCTATGATACGGTCTTTGGCAATATTAATACCCGTTGTCTCCAAATCAAAGAAGACCAACGGGTTTTTCAGGTTTAACTGCATGTATTGTTAATTAGTCGTTTAACATCATGGGCATCAACAGCATCAGCACTTCTTCACCTTCATCATTTGAAGTCGGAACAATCACTCCGGCACGTGAAGGATCAGCTAATTCAAGTATCACCTCTTCCGAAGCCATATTAGTCAGGATTTCAATCAAGAAGGTAGCTTTAAAACCGATCTTCAGTTCTGCTCCATCATACTGGCAGGCGATTTTTTCTTCCGCTGAGATAGAAAAATCGATATCCTGAGCCGATACAATCATCAGGTTTTCCTGTACCTGTAACTTGATCAAACTGCTGGCTGCATTAGAGAAGTTTGACACACGTCTCAAGGCATTCAGCAACGATATGCGGTCTATGGTAACTTTATACGGGTTTTCCTGCGGAATGACACTGTTATAGTTGGGATAGCGCCCTTCTATCAAGCGGCAGATCATTTCAAAGTTGGGAGCAACCACGTATGCGTTATTGTCATCAAACTTAATTTCAACCGCTTCTGTCTCCTTCGCTAAAATATTCCGCAAAAGAGTAGCCGGTTTCTTGGGCAGAATGAATGCTGCTTTGGCCGGAGATTGGATAGACAAGTTGCGCAAACGAACCAGCTTGTGTCCATCGGAAGCAACAAACGTCAGATTTTCAGGATAGATATCAAAATAAACCCCGTTCATCACCGGACGCAGTTCATCGTCGGCTGTTGCAAACAAAGAACGTCCGATACCACTCAACAAGATTTGCGCATCAATTGAAATAGAAGTAAACGTATCGCTCAGCGGCTTTTGTTGCGGATAAGCATCCCCCGGTTGGCCGATAAAATTATACACCCCATTCTCGAAATGTACATCAATCGCCAGGTTGTTATCATTAATCACAAAGTTCAGGGGCTGTTCCGGAAGATCTTTCAATGGCTCAAGCAACAACTTTGCAGTTACTGCAAATTTACCAACACCTTCAGCATTAATTACATCCACAGAAGTTACCATACGTGTCTCTGCATCCGAGGCGGTTATGGTAAGTTTGGTTCCCTCCAGATCAAAAAGGAAGCTATCCAAAATAGGCAACGAATTTTTCGAAGCAATAACTTTACTGATTGACTGCAAACGAGATAGCAACGCGGTGCTTGATACATCGAATTTCATAAATCTTTATTTATTTTGTTTGTTACTTTTGTTACTATTTTTAAGCTGAACAAAAATAAGAAATAATTTCTATTAAACGTAGAGGCTTTCCAAAAAGGCATAAAAAAACTTCCCTCCATCAGATGAAGAGAAGTTTTCCGTTTATTTTATGACAGTTTGTTTTCTGTTTGCTTATTTTGCGAAATAATCCTTTACGGCATCGTTAGGAACCATTTCTTCCTGGAAAATGTAAGCTCCGGTTTTTGGAGACTTCACCATTTTGATTACCTTTGAATAGGTACGACCTTCGCCTTTCTTAAATGTTGCAACTGCTTTTTTTGCCATTGTTTAATCTCCTATATATTACTTAATTTCTTTATGCAATGTCATCTTCTTCAGGATGGGATTGTATTTTTTCAATTCCAAACGCTGAGTTGTATTTTTTCTGTTCTTTGTAGTGATGTATCTTGATGTGCCCGGCATACCACTTTCTTTATGCTCTGTACATTCCAAAATAACCTGAACCCTATTGCCTTTTGCTTTCTTTGCCATTTGTTGTTCCTCCTATTAAGCGTTCATCAAAACCTTTATTTCACTTAAATAGCCTTTTTCAACAGCTTTTTTAATTGCTGCGTCTAATCCCAGCTTATTAATTGTACGTAAACCTGCTGCCGAAATACTTAGGCTAATCCACTGGTCTTCTTCCACCCAGTAAAATTTCTTTGTAAATAGGTTCACATTGAATTTACGTTTTGTCCTCTTGTTTGAGTGGGAAACATTGTTTCCAACCATTGCTTTCTTTCCGGTAATCTGACAAATCTTAGACATCTCTATCTTATTTTATTATTTGCTGAATAAATACAATTTTCACAATCAGGGCGCAAAGTAAAGCATAAAAATTAATTTACGCAACTATTTCGCCTGATAAAAACATGTTATAAGCATTTTTACGGCTCTAGCATCACAAGCCGCTCTTGTCTTACGGGGTGCAAATGTACGAAATTATTCTTTTAATTCATAGTATGATAGAACTTTTTTGACAAATATTACTGAAGCTTGGTTCTTTTCTCAATATTATTCATTCCGTTTCTTTCACAGAATATAATTCGTATATTTGTGTATCCATGAGTGTAACTGTATACTAATTCATAAATCAGATGCTTTCTATATATCTACTGCGCCATGCGGAAACAGAATATAATGCCCATAATCAGTTTATTGGCGGTCGCTCCAATCATTTAGCTTTGTCAAACAAAGGAAGGGAGGAAGCTAAAGAAATAGGAAAAAGATGGCGTGACTCTAGTGTTCAATTTGATAAAATATTCTGTTCTATAGCCAACCGGGCGCAGGAGACACTAGAAACAATCCTTTCTCAATCCAATATAACAGACAATCCGGTTGTATATTCAACAGAAATACAAGAACTCTCCCAAGGCGATTGGGAGGGAAAACCACGTTCTGATATCTATACAGTTGAGCAGTTGGCAGAAATAAATGCCAACCAATGGCTCTTCAAACCACCAAATGGTGAATCACAGAAAGAGGTTGAAGAGCGGATGCTGGCTTTTCTCTCGTCCGAAATATTGGAGAAATATACAGAAGGGAATTTCTTAATTGTGGGACATGGAGTCGCTTTTAAGTGTCTTTTGCGAAATATTCTTGGAATATCCTCTCAAATGGCATATAAGCTAATGATTGAGAATGTATCTCTAACCAAGTTGCGATATGATGACACAAGTGGCTGGCATATCGATTATATCAATCGCATATATTCTCTCTAAACACAATCTGAAATATTTTTTATTTCTCTATCCACGAAATCAGTTCTTTCGACATTGGGTTGGCTTTGGGAAGAAGCATACCGGCCCAGTTTCCATTCTCGTCGATCATGAACTTCTGAAAATTCCAGCTTACTTCGGCATCTTCCTTGCCGTTTTCGCTTTTGCGGGTCAACCATTGATACAAAGGTGCGATATCATCGCCAGCTACGGATATTTTCGACATCATAGGAAAGGTAACGCCGTAATTCAGACGGCAAAACTCCTGTATTTCTTCATTGCTACCGGGTTCTTGCCCCATAAAGTTATTGGCCGGAAAACCGATGATCGTAAATGTATCATCGCCATATTTTTCAAACAGTTCCTGCAACTGATCATATTGCGGAGTAAGTCCGCATTTGGAGGCTACATTCACTATCAATACCTTTTTACCCTTCAGTTGAGACAAAGGAAACTCCTTACCGTCTATCGCCCAGACTGTAAAATCATATAAATTCTTGTTTTGTGATAAGGCTGAAAATGACATCATTGTTGCTATAAATAAAAAAGTAAATACTCTCATAACTATACGTTTTAATATTCTTATTTAAGAACAAATGTCACATGAAAAAAGTTTCACAACTGTAGAACATGAGTTCAACAATTGTTGAACTCATGTTCTACATATGTGGGACGATTATGCAATTGTTAATGTGCTGCTCAGAGAAGGCTTTACTCCTGATAATAGTATTCGGATAGTATTTTTTTTACTTTGTCCGGTGATACACGTCCATACACCTTTCCGGCAATAGAGATAACAGGCGCCAGTCCGCAGGCTCCTACGCAACGAAGACAGTCCAGGGAGAAGAGCCCATCGTTCGTGGTTTCTCCTACTTTGATGTCTAGTTGGCGCTCCAACTCTTCCAGCACTTTTTCTGCGCCACGTACATAGCAGGCCGTTCCCAGGCAAACCGATATGGGGTATTTACCGTTCGGAGTCATCGTAAAGAAGGAGTAGAACGTAACTACACCATATACTTTAGATACCGGAATATCCAGGCGTGAAGCAATCACTTCCTGCACCTCAGCCGGTAGGAAACCGAAGGTTCCTTGCGTGGCATGTAAAATATTGATCAGTTCTGCAGAATCATTATTATAGCCTTCGCAGATATCATGTATTTTCGTGATTTTTGATTGAGATAAACAGAGTGTTTCCATGTCATTCTTCATTTTTGGTTTCGTCTAAGATGCCTACTATCTCCTTCCTGTCGAAATAGTGTGTATGTAATAGTTTGTGTGAGAGGGCTCCACAGGGTTCTCCCAGGTACTCTTTATACAGCTGTATAATGTAAGGATTCTCATGGCTTCGCCTGATGGTCTTATCCCGGTCTGCCTGATACAAGGCCGACGCCCGTTTGCGCAACACCTTCATGTTGCCTTTGTGGAAGGGCTGTCCGCCACCTCCGATACAACCTCCGGGGCAAGCCATAATCTCTATCGCATGATAGGGAGAGGTACCGTTTCGTACTTCTTCTATCAGTTTGCGGGCATTCCCCAAACCATGCGCAATACCTATCTTTAGCGGAAGGCCGTTAAAATCAATGGTGGCACTACGGATGCCTTCCAGCCCCCGCAACTCTTCAATATCAATCTGCTCCAAGCGCTTTCCGGTATAAAGTTCATAGGCCGTACGGCAAGCTGCTTCTATTACTCCCCCGGTTGTTCCGAAGATAATAGCAGCACCGGTAGACTCGCCCAGCGGACGGTCGAAATCACTGTCCGGCAGCTCCTCAAAATTAATATTGGCATAGCGTATCAGACGAGCCAACTCGCGTGTATAGATGGAGATATCAACATCCGGATTCCCGTCTACGGCAAATTCCGGGCGACTGGCTTCGTACTTCTTCGCCAAGCAAGGCATCACGGAAACAACCACTATTTTATCCCGGGCAACGCCCAGATTCTCAGCAAAATAGTTCTTGGCTATCGCTCCAAACATTTGCTGTGGGCTCTTTGCAGTAGACAGATGGCTGGACAAATCCGGGTAATGCTGCTCTACAAAGCTCACCCAGCCGGGGCAGCAGCTCGTCATCAGCGGTATTTTCACCTCTTTATCACCCTTCAGGTAATCGCTCAGGCGATGCAGCAATTCCGTTCCCTCTTCCATGATGGTAAGGTCGGCGGCAAAGTCGGTATCAAACACATAATCAAAGCCTAAGTAGCGAAGTGCCGACACCATCTTCCCTGTTACCAAGGTTCCCGGCTCGAAACCGAAATCCCGACCTAATGCCGCACGGACAGCCGGTGCCGTCTGTACAATGACTATCTTATCGGGATCGGCCAGGGCATTCAATACCTCCTGTTGGTTGTTCCGTCCACTCAGGGCATTGACGGGACAAATAGAAACACACTGCCCGCAATAGGAGCAAGTACTTCCCGTCATATCCTTTTCAAAGGCTGTGGAGACAGCCGCTTCAAATCCCCGGTGAACAGCCGTCAAAGCACCTACTGTCTGTATCTCGTTACACATGGTTTCGCAGCGCCGGCACATGATACATTTATTCATATTTCGCACAATAGACGGGCTTCTGTCGATCGGAAAAACAGACTGTTCGCCTGTATATCTCACCTCGCGGATACCCAGATCATGCGCGATGGTCTGCAACTCGCAATAGCCATTCTTGCTGCACGTCAGACACTCAAAGGGATGGTTGGACAAGATTAGCTCCATCACCGTACGACGGGCATTCATCACCCGGGAGGTATAGGTTTTCACCACCAAACCCTCCGTACATTCTGTCTTACAGGCTGGTGCCAGATTTCTTCTGCCCTCTACCTCTACAACACAAATACGGCACGAGCCCGGATTATTTTCATAGTTCAAATCCTCCAGTTTCATGTGGCAAAGCGTAGGGATGCGGATACCGATACTCTTGGCGGCTTCCAGAATGGTAGTTCCTTTCGGTACTTCCAGTTCTTTTCTATCTATTATTACTTTTACTGTTTCCATCTTTTAGCGTTTAAGTTGTTAATGTACATATACGGCATCAAACTTACATTTCTCGATACATGCACCGCAACGGACGCAAAGGGTCGGGTCGATCACATGAGGTGCCTTGCGCTCTCCCTTAATAGCATCTACAGAGCAGGCACGGGCACATAAAGTACAACCCGTACATTTCTCCGGATCGATAAAGTATTGAGTAAGCCTTCTGCACTGATGAGCAGGACAAAGTTTGTCGTTGACATGCGCAATATATTCATCATAGAAGTTATCCATCGTAGAGAGGACCGGATTAGGAGAAGTCTGCCCCAATCCGCATAAAGCCGTATCCTTGATAACGCCAGCCAGGTTGCGGAGCTTTTCCAGGTCTTCCTCTTCCCCATTGCCCGATGTTATTTTCTGTAATATTTCGTGCAAGCGCTTGTTTCCGATCCGGCAGGGCGAGCATTTGCCACAAGACTCTTCTACCGAGAAATCCAGGTAAAACTGAGCCATTGCTACCATACAGTCATCCTCGTCCATCACGATCATACCACCGGAGCCCATCATAGAGCCGGCAGCCAGCAGGTTGTCATAATCAATCGGCAAGTCCAGGTGCTTCTCGGTTAAACAGCCTCCGGAAGGCCCCCCGGTTTGTACAGCTTTGAACTTCTTTCCGTCCTTTATCCCTCCGCCGATATCAAAAATAACTTCCCGCAAGGTAGTTCCCATCGGCACTTCTACCAATCCTACCTTATTCACCTTTCCGGCTAATGCAAACACCTTGGTACCCTTGCTCTTTGCTGTCCCGATACGGCTGAACCACTCAGCCCCTTTCCGGATAATAAGCGGGATATTGGCATAGGTCTCCACATTATTCACATTGGTAGGATAACCTTTAAAGCCGCTCTCGCTGGGAAACGGAGGCTTTACAGTAGCTTCGCCCCGCTTTCCTTCCATACTGTGGATCAGGGCTGTTTCCTCCCCACAGACAAAGGCTCCGGCGCCGTAGCGGATCTCTATATCAAAGGAAAAGTCTGTTCCGAAGATATTCTCTCCAAGCAAACCATACTCCCTGGCCTGTTGCATGGCAATCTTCAAACGTTCGATAGCCAGCGGATACTCCGCCCGAATGTATACCAATCCCTTGCTAGCCCCCGTACAGTAGCCGTTGATGGTCATAGCCTCAATAATCGAATGAGGGTCACCCTCCAGTATGGAACGATCCATAAAGGCTCCCGGATCGCCTTCATCCGCATTGCATACTACATATTTCTGGTCGGCTTGAGACTTACGGGTAATCTGCCATTTCAAACCTGTAGGAAAACCTCCTCCCCCTCGCCCCCGCAAGCCGCTATCCATAATGATCTTGATAGCCTCGTCGGGAGACATCTCCGTTACTACCTTGCCTAAGGCCTGGTATCCGTCGACCTTGATATACTCATCAATGCTTTCCGGATCAATATGCCCGCAATTCCTCAAGGCAATGTGTAACTGTTTGGAAGAAAGATCCTCCTCTTTGGCAGTGCCGGTCTTCATCCAGGTAATATCGTCCGGAAGAATCCCTTTGCGGATATAGCAAAAGACGATATCATCTATTTTCGACTTGTTCACATGTCCGAAAACGATGGGTTCTTCACCCGGGATTTTCACTTCTATGGTTGGCTCTGCATAACAGTAGCCCATACATCCTGTCCGGATGATAGAAGCCTTGATTTGCTCCCGTTCAATAATCTCGGAGAGGTAGGTATTTACCTCACGGGCCCCGGCAGCTATCCCGCATGTAGCCATGGAGACTTTAATCTCTACCTGCCCGGAGTTTTCATTTGTATCAAATAAATCGGAAGACGTACACAAAGATTCTCGTATACGTGTCAGATCTGCAGTTGTTTTTACAGCATTCATCGTTTGTGTATTTTATAGGTTAACAGCTATGGCGTATATCCACAAATATACGTAAATCTATTCAAATCACCAACTTATTAAGAGGAAAAAACAGGCTATTTTTCTTCAATAGCGCGGGTTTGCAGAATCTTAGAATTAGGAGGAACGTCGTGTGTAAGCCAGATGTTTCCACCGATAACAGAACCCTGTCCGATCGTGATCCGGCCTAGTACGGAAGTATTGGAATAAATCGTTACATAATCTTCAATGATAGGGTGGCGCGGAACATCTATTGGTAGTCCCTCATCATCATAGGTAAAGCTCTTGGCACCAAGGGTAACTCCCTGGTATAGACGAACGTGATTTCCGATAATAGCGGTTTGTCCGATAACAACTCCTGTTCCATGATCTATACTGAAATACTCTCCTATCTGAGCCCCCGGATGGATATCGATACCGGTTTCCGAATGAGCCATTTCCGTTATAATACGTGGCAATACCGGAACCCCCAGCTTAAACAATATATGAGCCGTTCGCTGACATAGGATGGCCTGAACAGCCGGATAACAAAAAATCACTTCACTAACACTATTGGCAGCCGGATCTCCGTCTAATATCGCTTTAACATCCGTTGATAATAAATGCTTTAACTGAGGTATCTCATTGATAAATGCAACAGCTATATCGGATGATTTATCCTGGGTATCGCAACAGCTTTCCGACTCAAAACAAAGCCCGTTATACACCTGCCCTTGCAGCAAATCATAGATCTGCTCCAAATAAACACCTGTATAATATTGGATAGAGTCCGGATGGGCTTCCTGTTCCGTACCGAAAAAGCCCGGAAAAACAACCATTTTCAAAAGTTGCATAAACCTCCGGATCATAGGAACAGAGGGCGATGGCTTCTGATGTAGCGGGATATACTGATATTCCGGTACATCAGCTAGCGACAGCCGCTCTACATTCTTTCTGATCTGCTCTAATACCTCCGATCGGTTCATAAGTCGTTATCCCAAGCCGGTTCGTATTCTATCAGCGTATTATCATATATGCCAAGCCCGATATATATCTTATCATCCAGGTAGAACATACAATGCTGCTTATCCCCCCGATTGGTAGATGGCAGGATTGACTTTTGCTTCCAGATGTTTTCTTCTACAAGATACTGCCACAGACGCCCGGTATTGTCTACTACATAAATTGACTTTTCATATACTACGGCTCCCCTTGCAAGGCCACCTGCCGATAAAGATCGCAGTTCCTGCCAGCTATTTCCATTATCAGACGATGACCAAAGTCGCTTATGGGAGGATGTTCCCGACATATTATCCAAACCAAGGCCGGCATATATCACTCCATCAATAACGACAGCTATACCTCCATACTGTTTGACGGGGAAGTTGGCTTTTCGGGTCCAAGAGACAGCTGCAGCATCAAAACTCCACACTTCATTCAATATCGAATCGCGTGCGCCTCCTATAAAGTAAGCGACATTATCTATAGATGCACCTCTGGCAGAACGCAACGGATCTGGTCCTGAAGCTGAAACACTTTCCCAACTATTGTAACTGGGTATATAACGATGTAATTTGTTTGTCAGATTGCCACTCCTGTCAATACCGCCGAATACATAAGCTACATCATTTACATTTACAGCCGTTTGCCATTTCCGTTCTGTGTCCGGAATCGAGGCTAGTTTATCCCATCTGTTAGAAGTATTAAAAGCCATCAACTCATTGGTATAAACCGAGCCTAAGTCACCTCCCAACAAATAACCGACATTCCCTATTGAGAATGTGGCACTTGAATTAGGCTTACGAACATCTCCTCCTGTAAAGGTTGCCATTTGGGTGAACATTGAAGGCGTAGTAAACGTTACCTGCTCGCCATAAGCGAGTAAACCGCTTGTATTCTTGAGGTATGCCCGAGCATAATAGGTAGTTCCTCCTTTCAATCCGGACATCCAGACACTGAAGAGTCCTTCCGCTTGATCAACAGGAGCCGGAGCTGTTTTATTCATAACAGTAGGCATTTCAGTCGTTGAATAACAGAAGCCCAAGAGATCAATCTTACCCATACCGATCTTTTTGATATTGCCTCTAATCAGGGCACTACCTCTAGACATGGAGGAAACCTCCAGCGTCTCAATCTCCGGCATGTTACTTTCTGTCTTAAAACTGACCTCATCGCTGTATTTCGTTCCAAAGCTATTAGTGGCATAGGCGCGAGCATAGTAGGAGGTATAAGGTTTAAGGTTTTTCAACTGTACCGTGAATGAACCTGTTCCGGAGCCGATGACTATTGTATCTCCGCTAATTTCAGAACCAGGAGTTTCAGACCAACATATACCATAGGCAGTAACAGGACTATCACCCTCATCCAGAACCTCCAGCACAAATTGGGCATCTACAAAGCCCGTACCTGTAAGTTCAAACATTCCCATCAAAGGCTTTCCACTTATAGTAGTCAGCGTTTTAACATCACCTGTAAAAGTTCCGAAATTACTCTTCGCATACCCTTGCATATAATATGTTGTATTCGGCTCCAATCCACCCACTTTAAAGAAGAACGAATCAGCGACGGATGGTGATAGGTATACAGAATCTATGACAGACATATCCTGCTTTTTAGACACATATACGCCACATGCCTCTATTTTACCTTCACCCTTGTCCAATATCTTGCCACCGGCATAGACTGAAGTACCCTTTATCGAATCAGGCTTAAATGTATGAAGCGTACCTAAGCCGTTCCCGGTTTCTTTCGTTATCGACTGACTTAGTGTCTCGCCAATCTCATTTTCTGCAAAGGCTACAAAGGTGTATTGGGTTGCTTTTTCAAGGCCCGTAATAACAGTATCCAGCTTGATAATACTATTTTCTTTTTTTCCGGTAACGGATATTTTTTGCGAAGTACCTGCCGCATCTTTCCAGGAAAAACCGCTTTGCTTCACGGGTGAGGCATTTTGCTTGGTGATACTGGCTACAATTCGTACTGAATTAGCTTTGATGTCAAAAACCGTATCAAGTGTGATTTCAGGGGCTCCTGCGTTTATCAGATCCGGCATCTCCGGATCATCCAGGCAGCCATAAAACAAACACACACTGACAAATGATATGATAATTGTATATAAATATTTCATACTTCCTCAATTAAAAAAACACCCCGATACCGGCATTCAAATCGACATATTTAAAGTTAATGGTACTGCATCCGGCGCTTAGATAAACCACACCAATGCGGAACATACAGTCTAGATCAACAGCTACACCATTGTAGGAGTCATCTGTCTTTTTATACCATTTCGTTTCGTTTGTAGCATCACCGTTATCATCTACTTTAGCAAATTGCCATAACAGATCACGTTTACCATATCCTGCACCCGCCGAAAGATAGAGCCGTGAATTACATTTGTACAGCATACCTGCCGTTACAGCATAGGCACTTTTCTTGTCACTTACACCTATGGCAGAAGCCCCTTTCGGAGAGTCTCCGGAAAATTCTTCATCAAAACTCTGAAAAGAGGCATTTGTCTTAAAACGAGCATACCAGCCGAAGCGCTCACCTACCCCTCCAACCGTAATACCAATCGGCATTTGTGTAGAATACGTATAACCGGCAAAATAGTTCATAGATGGCCGGGAAGGCTTCGTTTCGCTATAGTCTTCCCTCAGCTGAGGAGGGTTTCTTAACTCTTCCAAGCGCTCCTCCCAGTAAGTAGTCCACTCATCACTTTTAGGTGTACCAATACCTTCCGTATAATAGATAATCAGTTTTGATATAGCTATGGAATCATTTTCAAGTGCTTTCACACTTAAACAGTTGAAGCAACGACTCATTTGGTTATGCATAGAGGATCGCATCTGCTCATTGGCAAGCCAGATGGTAGTCAGCTGATTGATACTATATAAGTCACAATTTGGCACCCCTTCACCATAGAACAATCTGGCGTCACTATAGTCCAGGCGTTTCATGGCTTCATCCCCTTTTCGGTTATATTCTGTTTGCTGCTGAGCGATTAGACAGAAAGGTAAAACAATATATATAATCAATAAGTAAAGTCTATTCATACATCACATTTAAAATGTTACATCACTTCTCACCAACACCCCATCCGTATTATAGATATCATATAGTTTATCTTCACGAACAAAGGCACGTTCGCCATCGCTAACGACCTCTACATTCGTGTACTTACACGGTATTTTCTCATTCCCATGATCATCAATTGCGCCATATCTCCTTGAAGATATCTTACGAACTATTTTAAATCGCCCAAAGGACATTTTTTCCTCATATAAAGCCTTTCTGTCCGAGATTGCTTTCTGCTCTATTTTCTCGTCATTAGAGATACTTAAGCGCATAATATCTTTCGTCGGCTTTAACTCGATGGCTTTATTAAAATCTTCCCGGGCGCCGAAATAATCTCCATTATCCATCTTTGTTATCCCGGAGGAACGCAAAGCCTCATACTGAAGTTCTATTTCCTCTTCTGTAAGCATCAGGGAATCTACAACCTCATTACTCGGAACATCATTCTCTGTTGAATGAACAACCGGTTGAGGCAATATCTGATGCCTGGGTTCTGTAGATTCGCTCAGGATTGTACTATCTGCATCCGTTTGAGTGGACGACAACTCTTTGTCTACAGGGTCAGCCAACGGTAAATCCAATTTATCTGTTACCGGTTCATTATTCCCCATGAGCAATACAACAGAAGAACCGATTAATGCAAATATACAAATTAAGGTGATAAACCATACCGTTTTTTTACTTTTCTTTTTTGTGATAGTTTTGGGTATGGCAGGGGTATTTACTAAAGTTTGCTCGTCGTCTTTTCCTGTTAAAAGGGATGGATTATGCAGTATAGTTGTCTCATCGCTGTTTGACTGATGCCCGGCATCTGAAAAACCGGTATGTCTCGGGGTCTGCTCTTCTTCAGGAGGGTCATCCAGCGCCTCCATCATTTCATGTATCGTATGGAAACGATCCGACGGACTGATTTGCATAGCCTTTAGTATAACCTCCTCTGTCTTCTGGCTGATAGCAGGGTTCAGTTCCGAAGGGTTTTGCAACGGGCGGGTAGCCCGCAAAATAGATTCCGTCGGTATTTTACCGGTAAGCAGGTTATACATCGTAGCACCCAGCGAATATACATCCGGACAGGGAGAAAATATCTGCGTTCCTTCATTGTCGTACTGCTCTATAGAGGCAAAGCCCTTTGAGAGGGTCAGCATCGTTGTACTGGTCTCCTTATCTTCTACATCATACCTTTTGCTCACCCCAAAGTCTATCAGACGTGCGTTATCATTCTTGTCAATCAGGATGTTGCTCGGTTTGATATCAAGATGCAATATGTTTTTTTCGTGAACAAACTGCAAGGCCTTCCCGATCTGATGGATGTATTTCAATACTTTCTGCTCGGGCAGGATACCGTCTCTTTCCAGGATATACTTCAGGGAATGCCCCTGGATATACTCCATGGCGATATATGCGGTATTGTTTTCTTCAAAAACATCCAGCACATTTACAATATGGGGATAATGTACATCTGATAAAATTTTAGCTTCCTTTATCAGCTTTTCTTTAAACTTATCAAAGAGTTGTTTTCCGGTTTCCGAATGAACATCTACTTCATACGTATCAGACACTCTGTAACAATAATCTTTAAAGAAGTATTCTTTGATGCTGATAGGGACTTCCGTCTTGATTTTACCCAGCGGACCCTTTACCTCTGTAAACAATATACCCTTATAGGTGATGCCAAAACCACCCTGCCCAACAACGTTCAATAGCTGGTATTTTCCGTTTTGGAGGTAATGCCCTATAGGTAAATTCATATTCGCAGCGTAATTCTACGCCAAAAATACGTTATTTATACAAAAGAATAAAAGAAAGAAAGAATATTTTGCTTAACTCCGACTGTTTCCTGCACATTTTGAATCGGAATTATATAAAAAGAAAAATTATCCCGCGTTTTGGAGTTGCAGGATTCCATAATCGTATCTTTGATCACTTCTGAGGCTGTCTTCTCCCTGAAAACAGAGCTCAACTCCTCATCACTAAAGCTTTCGAGCACTCCGTCCGTACACATAAAAAAGTAATCGCCCGGACGAATATCGTCTACAAACATTACGTCAGCCGAGGTAGACTGGCTTGTCCCATGTATAGCTCTTGTAATCACATTCTTCTGAGGATGATGGGCCGCTTCTTCCGGACTGATCTGTCCCAGTTTTACCAAGGAATTGACCAGTGAATGGTCTTCTGTACGATTTATGATTTTCCCGTTGCGGAACTGATAAATACGGCTATCACCGATATGTGCCAGTGTAATGCCTGATTTACCGATATGTAGCATGGTTAAGGTAGTAGCCATTCCCGTTGCTTCGGGGTGTTGTAGTATATAGTTGTCGAAATTAGCCTCTGTATAACGCAAAGCCTTATGAATAAATTCAGGCGTAGGTTCATCTTTGTCTAGCATGGAAGAAAAATACGTCTGGAAATACTCGCAGGCCAAGGCACTGGCTATTTCCCCTTTCTCGGCTCCTCCTACTCCGTCACAAACCAAAAACAGCTTCTGATTTGCGCTTACTGCTTCCGGTAGCGGGTAGATAGAGTCTTCATTGTTTTGTCTGCAACCTTTTTCGCTGATTGCACAGGGTTTACCGATCGTTATATTCATAATAGCTGCTGCGTTTAAACATTAAATCTCAGAACGGTGTGGCCTATAACTATTTCGTCATTATCATTCAAGACGACCACTTCCCCGTTTCCTAAGTAATTACTATTATATAACGTATGGTTTTTGCTATTATTGTCGGAAAGATAATGTTTATATCCTCCTTTTGGATCTTTTTTTACCTCAATCCGTATATGCTCCCGACTCATCGAGCGATCAGCCGTTTCAATGGCAATTGTAGCTTGAGTAGGTTGGGATGATTTTCGTCCGATAACAGCAATACCTTCATACAGCGGAAAGAGTTGCTCCCGGGTATTTGCATCGGCTACAACCGTTATTTTCCCCAGGCTTTTCTTCACCGGCTGTATCAGAACCGTATCAGATGAAGAAAACCCCTCCCCTTCTTTCTTTGAAAGCATGGAGACGGGTATAAGACGCTTGCATTTCGGACATTTGAAAGATGTGATATCGGAAGGCAACTTCTTTTCATCCACCTTCAGTCCCACGTCACAATGTGGACACCTTACGGATATCATATCATAATCGAGATATCCAGATCATCCATATCGCTCGAGAACGTATCGATCATGTCAGCGTCTGAAAGCATGATAGTATCATCCGAAAGGGTAATAAAATCGGAAGCCTCCATACTTTCATCAATCATAACGATTCCCTGTAAGTCCTGATCGTTGTCTATATCCACAACAACTGCATCGGGGAACAAGGTATCATCGCTATCGATCGTAACGAATGTATATTCCTCTTTTTGCATAATGAGAATTATTTATATTCTGGATACAAAAGTAGAAAAAGAAATTACAGGAATTGAAGAAAACAAGTTCTATTAATCATAGAATAAGGTTTACTGTACAAAAGGACGGTTTTGGAATACAAACACTCAATCTTCGCTCACCCATTTGGCTTTGCAGGAAGATAATGGGCATTGCTTTCTGTTTGCCAAAGATTCCCAGGGTATTTCGCCCAGGAATGTGCCACACTTGGGGCATACGTAGTCTATCTTGAACTGATTAGCCAGGTCTTGCAATTGCTGAGGGATCTTGGCCGATTGCTTCGCTCCTAAATAGATACCAATCGTAGGAGCGCATACGGTAATAAACAGGCTGACTCCCAGCAAAGAAGGGCTTCCTTTTCCAAAAAAACCGATCATCACCCCGATAATACCGGGAAGAGCAAAAGGCAGCGACTGAAACAGCCTTGTCTTAAATTGGTTAGACGATTGAATACGCACTTTCTGTTCCATGTACTTGGTATACACATTCTTCAGCAGAGCAAACTCGGCACTATAATCGTTGTTGAATTTCAGGACTTCGGGAACATGCAGTGTATAGCTATCTCCCAGTTTGACAATATCGGTAGGAGCAATGCGTTTCTTCACAATTTGCCCGCCATTTACATACGTTCCGTTGGTAGAGCCCAGATCCTCCAATAGCAAACATCCGTCGCTTTCGCGCGTCAATCGTGCATGATAACGGCTTACATGCGGATCGTTTACTACAAAATCATTATCGTCAGCTTTACCAATTTTTACAACCATATGTTTAGTTTGCCTCCTCTTCTATTTTCCCCATTTCCTTTTCAAACGAATCTTTCAGCATTTTCAATGGGTCTTTTGAAATCGTCAGTTCCCTGGGTTTACCTTCTGCAGTAAGCAAAAGCAGCTTCTGTTTGGGTATATTTATCTGCAATATATGATTTTTATTTATTATATAGCTCTTTCCTACACGCATCAGTATATCGCTACTGCCAGATACTTGCTTTTCCAGTATTTCCTCTATTTTCCCTATATTAATTGCAAACGTAAACTGTATACCGTTGGACAATAGCAGTTTTGTATAATTTCTATCGGCCTCGAAATAAAGGATTTGACCAATTTTGATACGCAGCAACTCATCCCTTGTCTTAATAATTAAATATCGCTCCATTGGCAGCTATTGATTTTTTCCTTTTAAATCAAACAACAAAGATAGGAGTTTTATTGTGACCTCCCAAACAATTTATTTATTAAATCGTTTCGTTTCAAACGACCCAAAGCCTGCCGGATCGATCTTCCGAACTCGGGTTTATACCAAAAAAAGTATTGTCTTTGAGCCAATTTTTCTTCCTTGCTACGGGCGGTGTAAACCTTTTCAAGGGTGTAAGGGTGATAACCGGTGTAGTATATTTCCGTAGCCAGTGTCATAGGGGTAGGCGTAAAATCCTGTACCTGTTCCAAGTGAAAGTTCATTCCTTTGGTAACAACTGCCAACTCCGCCATATCTATTTCCGTACAACCGGGATGGCTGGAGATAAAATAAGGTATAAGTTGCTGGTTCAATCCCTTTTGCTTATTCACCCGGTCGAATATCTTTTTAAACAAGCCAAACTGCTCAAACGAAGGTTTTCGCATGATTTTCAGCACATCAGACTGTGTATGTTCAGGCGCTACCTTCAGGCGTCCGGAAACGTGCTTGGCTATCAGCTCTTCGGCATATTTTCGAGCCGACTGATTGAGTGAATCATCCGGGTATTTATGTAGTAACAGATCATAACGAATCCCACTCCCTATAAAAGATTTCTTTATTTCGGGCAGACGGTCCACAGCATTATACATTTCGAGCATGGGGTCATGATCGGCATGTAGGTTTTTACATACTACCGGGAAAATACAGGATGGCTTCTTGCACTGCCGGCAAATCGACTCGTCCTTCCCCTTCATCCGGTACATATTGGCGGAAGGTCCTCCCAAATCGGTCAGATATCCTTTAAAATCAGGCAATCCGGCTACTTCTTTCACCTCTTTCAGTATAGACTCCTTGCTCCGGGAGGCGATAAACTTACCCTGATGGGCCGAAATCGTACAAAACGCACAGCCCCCAAAGCAGCCTCGATGAAGATTTACAGAGAACTTAATCATCTCATACGCAGGGATTACCTTCCCTTTGTATTTGGGATGTGGCAAGCGGGTATAAGGCAAATCAAAAGACTGATCAATTTCCTTCTCACTCATCGGGGGATAAGGTGGATTGACAACAATACACTGCTCTCCTACCCTCTGTATCATACGGGCTGACTCATACTTATTCGATTCTTCCTCAATATGCCTGAAATTCTTCGCCTGCTTCAGCTTATCCTTCAAACATTCCTCATGCGAAAAAAGGGTGATACCCCCCCCTTCAGGGGGTTGGGGGGTAGAGTGCTGGAGGGTGAGATACGCCGTTTGCTTAATATCTTTTATATCCCTAAACGTCTCGCCCTTTCTCAATCGCCTAACCAATTCCCGGATAGGCTGCTCGCCCATACCGTAAATCAGTAAATCGGCACGGCTTTCTACCAGGATACCGGGTTTTAATTTGTCTTGCCAATAGTCGTAATGCGTCAGGCGGCGTAGCGAGGCTTCAATCCCGCCTAGTACAACAGGAACATCAGGGTATAACTCCTTCAGGATATTTGCATACACAATACTGGGATAATCCGGACGCATACCTGCCCGCCGATCCGGTGTATAGGCATCATCACTGCGAAGCCGCTTATTAGCCGTATAATGATTGACCATTGAATCCATCGCTCCGGCCGATATACCAAAGAAAAGGCGGGGTACTCCCAACTTCTTGAAATCGCGGAAATCGCCACGCCAGTCCGGCTGAGGAACAATCGCCACGCGCAGCCCCTCTGCCTCCAATATACGTCCGATAACTGCCGCACCAAAGGAAGGATGATCCACATATGCATCTCCGCTAAACAGGATCACATCAATATAATCCCATCCCCTGGCCTCTACCTCTTTCTTAGTAGTAGGCAACCACGCATCCGGTTTCAACTGCTTCATAGGGCAAAGGTACTGATTTTTCAGTCAGATGATGGTTAGTTTGAAACTACCAGCTTTTTCCCTGTCAGCTTCTGGATATCTTTTACCATCGAGTATTCCTCACTGGAACAAAAGGTAAGCGCCGTACCGCTATGTCCGGCACGTCCTGTACGACCAATACGGTGTACGTAGGTTTCCGGTACATCCGGCAGATCGTAATTGATAACCAATTCCAGTTGATTAATATCAATTCCCCTGGCAGCAATGTCTGTTGCAATAAGCGCTTGTATTTGGTTTGATTTGAAATCAGATAAGGCCCGCTGACGAGCATTTTGTGATTTATTCCCATGAATAGCAGCACTTCCTATCCCTGCTTTGCAAAGGATCCGTGCAATTCTGTCAGCGCCATGCTTTGTCCGGGAAAAGATAAGAGCTGATTTCTCCTCGTCTCTCTTCAGCAGATTGATTAGCAGATCTTTCTTCTCCTGTTTTTCAACAAAATAGACATACTGTTCTATGGTATCAATTACCGATGAAACAGGAGCCACCTCTACCCTTACCGGTTTATATAAAATAGAACGGGAAAGAGTAGCTATAGAGGCAGGCATAGTTGCCGAAAAGAAAAGGGTTTGCTTTTTCTTCGGAAGCTTGGGCAACAAGCGTTTAATATCATGAATAAAACCCATATCCAACATCCGGTCTGCTTCATCCAGCACAAAATGTTGGATAAAGTTCAGGTTAATAATTCCCTGATTCATTAAATCCAGCAAACGTCCCGGTGTTGCAATCAAGATGTCAACTCCGCGCTTAAGTTTTTCTACCTGAGGATTTTGATTAACTCCCCCAAATATAACGGTATGCCGCAAATTTGTATATTTAGCATAATCATGAAAACATTCATTAATCTGTATAGCTAATTCTCGTGTAGGAGTCAGAATTAAGGCCTTAATTTCCTTCTTCTTAACATCCCCTACTCTCTTTTGATATAACTGTTGGATAATAGGTATCGCAAAAGCTGCGGTTTTACCTGTTCCTGTCTGCGCCAGACCTAATAAATCTCTATTACTTAATACAGGAGGAATAGCCTGTTCTTGTATCGGAGTTGGTTTTACATATTCTTTTTCTTCGAGAGCCTTCAATACGGGCTCTATAATCTCTAATTCTTTAAATGTCATACGTTTTTTAAAAATTGATTTTTGATGTCGATGTCGGATTTTGACAATAAGAGAAGATACAACATAAACTCGTTAATTCAAGCGACAAAGATACAAAATAAAACGGACACTCCACCAATTTTACAATTATTATCTATTTCAGGAGCTCATATTGCAATTATGCTCTGAAAGAACTTTATGAATGGTTAGATTATTCTACCCAGGATGCCGCTTCGTTTCCCCAAGGTACATTGATGACAAGTTTTGTCGTTCATCATCTTATTTTAGATAGAGCTACCTTAAAAATAATTTAGAGGTACGTGTAAATAAATTTAGACCTACCTGTAAATAAATTTAGAGGTACGTATAAATCGATTTAGAGGTAGGTATAAATTATTTTGAGACAAAAGGGAGATGAAAAAAGAAAAGAGTATCTACTGATTTTCAGCACAATACTTTATTTCTTCAGGTATTATAACGGGAAACGGAATAGTACGATAACGCCTGTTTCTTCGCCGTCTTTGTCTGTGATGTCGATTGTTATTTTGCTGTGGTAGAGGCTATTTAATAGTTTTATGCGTTCGTAGGTATTTTTTAGTCCGCGTGATTGGTGTTCTTTTTGGTGCTTGGTTTTCAGCTCTTTGCTTTTCTTTAGGCCGATGCCGTTGTCTTCTATTTTTACGGCAAGGTGCTTGTTTTCTTTTTGGATGGAGAGGTGTAGCAGGCCGTTGCTTTCGCGGTATCGGAGGCCGTGCCAGATGGCGTTTTCAAGTTGGGGTTGGATAAGCATATTGGGTATCCTGAGGGCATCTGCGTCCAGGCTGTCGTCTATCTCTATCGTGTAGGTAAATTTATCGTGAAAGCGCATCTGTTCCAGCTCCAAGTATTCTTTTAGTTGCTCTAACTCAGTGGATAAGGATGTGAAATCTTTGCTGGAGTTTTCCATCATGTTACGCATCAGCCGGGAATACGAAGAGAGGTATTTATTGGCCTCTAACTCATTGTTTTGGGCGATAAATTGGTTGACACTGTTCAGGCTGTTGAAGATAAAGTGAGGATTCATCTCGCGCCGGAGGGATTGCAGGGCTATTTTCTTGTTTTTCCGGAGGATAGACAGCACCATAAACAGGGCAACGATAAAGGCCACAAAGAAGAGGATCGTAGCCAGCGTTTGTAGCTTATTCAGCGTCTTCTGCTGACCGATTAAGCGGTCTTTCAGGTCGCGTTCCTTCTCTAGTTGGGCTATTTTTTCTTCGTGGGCTTGGAATACCTTTTCATCTATCAGGGTGCTATCTTCGCGAATCAGGGGTTCCAGCTTTGCCATGAAGTCGGAATAGGCCTCCAGGGCTTTCCTATTTTGGTTTTCTTTCCGGTATTGGGCCACCAACAGCTCAAGGCTGTTTTTTGCATCCAGGGTATGGCCTTTTTCAATCGCCAGCTCGTATGCTTGCTGCAAAGAGGCTATGCCTTTGGATACATCCCGGGTTTCGATATAGGCTGTAGACAGGGTTTGCAGTTGCTCTATCTGTGCCTTGGTATCTTGTTCTTCAGCCGCTTCTTCCAGTATCTTTTCATTGATACTGATAGCCTTGTCCATTTGATTTTCAGAAGCATATACATCGGCCATCTGACGGCGTACCTGACGAGACTGTATGGGTGTCTCGGCTACTTCCAGAGCCGATTGCAGATTACTCACTGCCGCAGCATTATCCTTCATCTCTTTATTTACCTGTGCCAATTGCGAATACGCCAGTACTTTTTCTTCTTTATTTGCATTTTGAGGCATGGTATTCAAAAGGTCAAGGTTTCGTTGGATATACACCGATTGCTTCTCCGGATTCATCAGGTTTTTCAGCCGCAGCGCATCGTTTTCGTTGAGGTTTTTCTGATAGGTATCTTGCGATAATCCGGCAGCATTTGTATAGCTTTGGATAGCAGCGGTATAATTGCCCTGCCACTCCTGTGCCCTGGCTATTTCGCGTTCGATATATGCCATCTTCAGGCGGTTATTATCCCTTACATATAGCTTACGTGCTTTGACTAAGTAATCTTCTGCTTTGATATATTCTCCCTTCTCCACATACTCTTGCGCCACCTTCTCATAATCAGCAGCTATCGTATCCGAAGGCAAGTCCTGTTCCAACGATCTGGACAGCTCAAACACAGCACTCTTACTGCTTTTAGACGACTGCTTTTTCTGCACCGACTCCTGTCCCCAAGCAATAAAGGGAAACAGGAAGAGCATTATATAAATACAATATTTCATTCCGGATCAATCCATTAATCGTTATCTAACGCAAAGAAAAGCTTTCTTATCCATTTAGGTATAAGCTTTCACCCATTCAAAGAGGGGGTTCACCCATTCTTGTCCGAATGTTAATTTTCAACGATCTATTTTTGAGGCATAAACCTATTAAAATTATTTGGGATATGAAACGAATTATTCTGTTTTGTGTAGTATTATTTGTTGCTGTAGCAGTAAAGGCAGACACAGCTCGTACAGAGAGAGAAGCAGCAGCACAGGAAAAGATCCAGGTAGCCATTTTGCTGGATACCTCAGGTAGTATGCAGGGACTGATAGAACAGGCCAAATCCCGCTTGTGGAACATCGTAAATACCCTTACAACCCTCAAGTACAAAGGCAAAGAGCCTAAAATAGAAATAGCGCTGTATGAATATGGAAGCTCTAAGCGGTACGACGGAGATTACATTCGCCAAATCACACCCTTAACCACTGATCTGGATCTGATATCGCAGGAGTTGTTTGTGCTCACGGCAGGAGGTAGCGAAGAGTATTGCGGAACGGTTATCCAGAAAGCAACGCGCCACCTGGAATGGGGAGATAATGAAGCAGACATGAAACTGATCTATATTGCCGGAAATGAGATCTTTGAACAAGGCAAAATCCCTTATAAAGAAGCCATCAAACAAGCGGTCGGCAAGAATATCTACATAAATACTATCCATTGCGGACACCGGGATACAGGCATTCGCGACTTCTGGCAAGACGCGGCCGTACGGGGAGGAGGCAAATTCTTCAACATAGACTCCAACGCCAAAGTAAGGTACATCGCTACCCCATATGATGACGAAATAAGCCACTGCAACACAAAACTAAACGACACCTACATCAGCTACGGTTCCGCCGGAGAATCAAAGAAAGCCAACCAAAGAGTACAGGACTCAAACGCACAATCCATCTCCAGTGCAAACTATGCCGAGCGAGTAGTCAGCAAATCAAAGTCCGTTTACAAAAACACCTCTTGGGACTTGGTAGATAAGTATAGCGAAGATAAAACAGTGATCGAATCCATCGACAAAAAACAGCTACCTAAAGAGTATCAGAACAAGTCCAATACCGAACTCAAAGAAGCCGTTATAGCAAAAGAAAAAGAACGGGCTACTATCCAGAAGCAAATAACCGAATTAGCCGCCAAGCGCCAAGCCTACATCGACAACGAATCCAAGAAAGACAACTCAGGTGACGACTTAGGCAAAGCCATCAACGAATCCATCCTGTCCTTCGCTAAGATAAAGGGTTATAGTTTTTGAATATATTGCATGATTAGTACATCGGAGTAGCCTTTTTCGGTTGAGATCCAGTCGCTAAGGGTACCCGATATGGTGAAGCCACATCGCAGGAAGAGTGATTTACTTGGTTCGTTGTTTATGGCTACGTAAGCGTATAATTGATGGATTTTGAGGAAAGAGAAAGCGTAGTCTGTCAGCAAATGAAGTGCATTGGTAGCCATACCGTTTCCCTGGTGTTCGGTATCCAGTAGGATGCCGACACCTGCTTTTCGGTTATGGGGGTCGAAGTCGTACAAGTCGATCATGCCGATAGGTTTTTTTGTTTCCATTAGCTCAATGATCAGACGTAGCTGCTTTTGTTCGTATATACCCAGATGAGACTGAGCAATATACTCTTTTAATACATAGCGGGAATAGGGCGATATCGTACTGCCTGAGCAACTCCATATCGCAGAATTGTTCTCCCAGCGGAAGAGGTATTCAAGGTCTTCAGGCTCCAGCGCCCGTAGTGCCAGGGTATCGTTTTTCAACAGTGCCATAATTATTTATCCGGTGAAACTAAACGGTTACTTGCTTTATTGTAAATATGATAGGTAGTTTTCTTATTCACCATTGTATCGATAAAGAGTAAGATCTGCTCAAAGCGAACATCCGGCAGGCAGAAGGCTATATCGGTAAAGCCTTTCATCTGATTTCTCCGGCAGATGGCATCCATAACCCGCTCTTCGTCCAGGTCCCACATGTTGACATATTCCAACTCCGGCATCTTGTCTACACAGGCTTGTTTGGCTTGCTCGAAGTTCTCTTCGTGACATATAATCAGGATGCGGCGATGTTTGAGTGCTTTCTTCTTGCTTTTGGCTCCCGACTTTCTGCTGAATGCCGCCAGCGAGGCCTTCAGACCAATTGCCAGACGGATAAAGAAAGACATCAACCAGCCGGAACGTGCATAATACTTTTTGTAGAAAATAAGCATAGCGCCATAGAAGCGTTTCACATAGCTGATGTCGTCATGCTTGGTACTTTCGCCTTTATAGTGGAGGATGCGTTCGGGTATGTAATAGTTGGCATAGCCGGACAACACCAGCCTGTACGACAGGTCGATATCTTCTCCATACATAAAGAAGGACTCGTCCAATAAACCGGCTTTGTCGAGTGCCTCATGCCTGATCAGCATAAAAGCACCTGCCAATACATCTACCCTGTGCTGCTTGTTCGGATTCAGGTAAGGCAGACTGTAACGGGCAAAGAGCTTGGATTGGGGAAAGAGTTTGGACAAGCCAAACAGTTTACAGAATGAAACCCAGGGAGAAGGAAAACTACGTTTGCTTTCCGGCAGAAACACGCCGTGTCCGTCCAGCATCTTCACGCCTATTCCGCCTGCCTTTGGATGTTCATCCATAAAGAAGGAAAGCGTACGAAGCGACTCCTCTCCTATGATCGTATCCGGATTCAGCAACAAAACATACTCTCCCTTGCACTGCTTAATCGCCTGGTTATTGGCAACTGCAAAACCGGGATTGTCTTTATTCTCCAGAAAGATTACTTCCGGAAATAAGGGCTTCAGATAGTCTACAGAGCCATCTTCCGAGTTATTGTCAATCACAAATACTTCCGCATCCATACCTCCTACAGCTGCTCTGACAGAAAGCAAACACTGCTCCAGGAAATACTTTACGTTATAATTTACAATAACTATAGATATCTTTATATCGTATTCATTCATTGTCTTATCGAGTCATTAAAACTGGTTCTGTTTACGATAGAGCGACCCAAGGTGATTTCGTCGGCATATTCTATTTCGTCACCGATAGAGACGCCACGAGCGATGACAGAGACTTTTACGTCTTCATAAGGGGAAAGTTTGCGATAGATAAAGAAGTTGGTGGTGTCGCCCTCCATGGTGGTACTCAAAGCCAGGATGATCTCCTTTACTTCTCCGTCGGCTACGCGCTTTATCAAACTCTCTATCTCCAGATCTTGGGGACCTATCCCGTCCATGGGCGATATGATTCCTCCCAATACATGATAAACGCCCTTGAATTGTCCGGTATTCTCAATCGCCATTACTTCTTTTATATTCTCAACCACACAAACCAGCGAATGGTCTCGCCTAGAATCGGCACAAATGCCGCACATTTCATCATCACATATATTATGGCATACCTTGCAATACTTTACATCCTTTCGCAGGGCAAGCAAAGCAGCCGTAAAGCCTTCCGTATACTTAAGATCGCGCCGAAGCATATACAAAGCCAGTCGAAGAGCCGTTTTCCGTCCCACACCGGGAAGAGAAGCCAATTCATTCACGGCATTTTCCAAAAGAACTGACGGGTATTTCTGATTCATTGATTTATTTTCTGAAAGCGCAAATATACGAATTCTTACGAGACGTTTACTTCTGATATACCCTCACGTAGTCTATTTCGTAGGTTGCAGGCAGTGCACTTTCGTCTACACCTTCGGCTCCGCCCCAGTTGCCTCCCCAGGCCAAGTTGAGTTTCAGATAGAAAGGAACATCAAACGGCCAGGTGTCTTTATAGCCTTGTTTATCATTTTCAAATGTAAAGTGGCATTTACCGTCTACATAGCCTTTTATGTAGTCTTCTGTCCATTCCAAAGCGTAGACATGAAAGGCTGTTTGTGCCGTGGGTATAAGCTGTTCGCCTGTCTTTTGCGTACCAATTGTATGATTATACGCCATACAATGAACGGCTGATGAAGCCCAATTCGGACGATAGCCTACTTCTTCCATAATATCTATTTCTCCATCCAGTGGCCAATCAATAATGTCTTTCGGAAGCATCCAGAAGGCAGGCCAGGTTCCTTTTCCGGCAGGGAGTTTCAGAGCAGCTTCAAAATAGCCATACTTCCACTCCTTTGTTGTATTCATGCGTATGGACAATACTTCGTCATTTCTTTTTTTGGCTACGATCTTCAGCGTGCCATCGGAGATGAAAGCGCAGGTATCCGCACCATCTATTCCAGCGATATAGTTTTGCAGTTCGTTATTTCCCCAGCCATGTGCTCCTGTTTCATAATACCAACGCTCCTGGTCGGGCATGGCAGCCCTACCGTTATCCAACGGAGAGTCGTTAAACTCATCCTGCCAAACCAAGGTGTATCCTTCCGGCACATAGGCTGTTGGCTCCTTTATCTCCTGCCCGCTCATACAGACCGGCAGGCATACAGACACTGCAATCATCGTCAGAAAAAAATTCTTTGTTTTCATACTCCTTATTGTATTTTCTTTAGTTATAAATCAACGCCCAATAATCTTTTATACTTTATTATATATCAAATAATTACAGTGATCCAAAAATTGCAGCCATGCGTTTTTAAAATCGCATGGCTGCGTTTTCGAAATAGCATGCATGCGTTTTGCGAAAAGTATGCATGCTATTTTTGCTTCTTGTTAGAATTTGTCATAATCACGTAATATATGGTTGAAATTTAAACAAGCGATTATTCGCCGATAAAAATAATAAAAATATGCTACCTTTGCGCACAATATATCTCTGATTGGGTTGTAGAAGGTTAAATGCGAGAGTTTATCAAGTATATATTGCTACTATCTTTGATATTTCCGTTTGCCGGAAATACATTTTTGCATGCGCAGACAGTTACCACTGCATCCGGAGTGGTGCGCGATTCTGTTACCGGTGAGCCACTTTCGTATGTCTCTGTTATTTTTGAACATTCCACTATCGGAGCTATGACAGACGACTTTGGGCGATTCATTTTGCAAAACGACAAAGGCCTTACCCGGCTAGTGGTTTCTTCTTTAGGATATGACAACAAAGTGCTAGAACTGAAAGCCGGACGCAGAAATGAAGCGCTCGACATACAGCTACGCCCTACCGCTTTTGAAATTGCAGAAATTGTGATAAAACCCAAACGGGAGCGTTATTCACGTAAGGAGAATCCGGCGGTAGAATTGATAAAAAAAGTAATAGAACACAAAGACGAAAACCGCATTGAGTCCGAAGACGAATACCAGGTAGAAGCGTACGAAAAACTCACGTTATCCTTAGACAACTTCAATCCCAATTTTGAGAAAAACAAATTCATGAAGCGGCTTGACTTTGTGAAGAACTACCTGGATACCTCCGAGTTTACCGGCAAACCGATTCTTACCCTGTCGATACGTGAGACTCTGTCTGATATATATTACCGCAAAAGCCCCAAAACGACAAAAACCCTCGTAAAAGGCAAGCAAACAGAAGGGATAGACAAAAGCTTGGATGAAGGAGGGATTACCTCAAACCTGGAAGAGATTTTCCAAAGCGTTAATATCTTCGATAATAATATCAATATTCTGCTGAACCGCTTTGTAAGCCCCTTGTCGTCTGCACTGGCTGTATCGTATTACAAATACTATATCATGGATACGGTGACTGTAGCCGGAGATCCTTGTGTAGACCTGGCATTTGTTCCTGTAAACAGTCAGAGTTACGGTTTTACAGGCAGGTTATATATTACGTTGGATGGTAAATATTCCATCAAAAAAGTGCTGCTGAATGTTCCGCAAAATATCAATCTGAATTTTGTAGACAGGCTTCGTATCGAACAGGAATTTAAGCAAATGCCGGACGGAACCTGGGTAGTAGATTCGGAGAATACGTATATCAACTTCTATCTGATCAAAGGGACACAGCAGCTATACGCGCATCAGCTTCGTACCTATAATAACTACCAACTTCAGGTAGAAAACCGGGATTCGATCTTTGGTTTGCTGGGGCCACTGCATATTTTGCCCGAGGCAACAGCCCAGACAGACTCTTTCTGGATAAACAACCGCCATATCCCGCTGAAAGAGAAGGAAAGTGTACTGAATGAGCTATTGGCTGAACTTCGGAAAATACCGGCAATCAATGCCATTATCAAAACAGCGGAAATCCTGATTTCAGGCTATATTCAAACCGGCAGAAACAAGGAATCGAATATGTTTGACATAGGTCCGATGAATACCATTTTCAGTGCCAACCACCTGGAAGGCTTCCGCATGCGTATAGGGGGGATGACTACTGCCAACCTGCATCCACACCTTTTTGCCAGTGGTTATCTGGCTTATGGTAGTGACGACCGGAAGTTTAAATACAATGGCAAGCTCACCTACAGTTTCAATAAAAAGGATTACCACGAAGGAGAGAACCCCGTAAACAACCTCTCGTTTATACATGAATATGACGTATATACCCCCGGTCAGGACTTCCTCTTTACCAGTAAGGATAATATGTTTGTAGCCTGGAAGGTAGGAGAACCCGTTACAAAGATGAACTATGTACGCAAAAGCATGCTACAATACGAAAAAGAGTGGCTGAACGGACTTACACTGAAAAGCTGGGCACGCCTTCAAAGCGAAGAAGCAGCCGGAACACTTGAATACATCTACAAAGATGAAGCAGGAGAACTGGAGCGTTGGAAAGATATCTCGTCTACAGAATTGGGGGTTCAGTTCCGCTTTGCTCCCGGTGAACGCTCCTATGCCGGACGTGCCGGTAAGGAATCGCCTTTCAACTTATCGAAGGATGCTCCTATTTTCAAGCTATCCCACCAGACAGGATTAAAAGATATCTTCCATAGCGACTACAACTATAACCGGACGGAGTTCAGCGCCGAAAAGCGCATCTGGCTATCTTCTTTCGGACATCTGGATACCCAACTGAAAGCCGGCAAGGTATGGGACAAAGTACCTTTCCCCTTGCTGATTCTTCCCAACACCAACCAGTCAATAACCATTCAGCCGGAAGCCTTCCACATGATGCGCGCCTTGGAGTTTGTAGCCGACCAGTACGTATCACTGAATGTTACCTACTACCTGAAAGGTTGGATACTGAACCGTATCCCGGGAGTCCGCTGGCTGAAATTCCGCGAGGTATTATCCTTCAACGGTATATACGGAAGCCTTTCTGATAAGAATAATCCCGCATTAAGCAATGGCCTCTTCCTACTGCCCGACGGAACTATGGGCTTAGGAGATAAACCCTATATGGAAGTCAGCGCCGGCCTGGAGAACATCTTCAAGATACTCCGCATCGACTACTACCGCCGCCTGACCTATCTGGACAATCCCAACATCAAAAAAGGAGGCATCCGTATTGCCCTCCGCTTCTCATTCTGAAATAAGAAAGTATGGCAGATCGCTTGACAGAAACAAATCCTCCTCTCAATCATACACCGAATCCCTGGGCGTTAATACCTTTGGCGGTGTTTTTGCTTACGTATCTGGTGGTGTCTGTTATTGCGGGCGACTTTTACAAGATGCCTATTACTGTGGCTTTTGTGATTGCTTCGATTGTAGCTGTAGCTATCTCGAAAGGTGGGAAGTTGAGCAATCGTATCGAGCAGTTTTGTCGTGGGGCGGCCAATAGTAATATCATGCTGATGATATTAATTTTCATTCTGGCAGGAGCTTTTGCGCAGACAGCCAAGGATATGGGAGCCGTAGACGCTACGGTAAACCTGACGATGTCTGTCTTGCCCGGCAACTTGCTGGCAGCGGGTATCTTTATCGCTGCCTGCTTCATCTCCATATCTGTAGGTACTTCTGTCGGCACTATCGTAGCCCTGGCGCCTGTAGCTGTAGGAATAGCGGCTAAGTCAGGTATGCCGGACGCATTGATGCTGGGGGTAGTTGTCAGTGGGGCTATGTTTGGCGATAATCTTTCATTTATTTCCGATACAACAATTGTAGCAACCCGTACACAGGGATGCCAGATGTCGGACAAATTCAAAGTAAACATCCGTATCGCCCTCCCCGTCGCTATTATTACAGCTATTATCTATATTATAAGCGGCTTAGGAGCACAAAACGTTTACACTCCGGAGAAAATCGAATGGATAAAGGTAGTACCTTACCTGATTGTACTTATAACTGCAGTATTCGGTGTAAATGTGATGGTTGTATTGTTTATCGGTATTATACTATCGGGTCTGACGGGTATCTTCACCGGTAGTTTTGATATCTGGGGATGGAATGCTGCTATGGGAAACGGTATTCTTAGCATGGGAGAACTGATTATCATCACCTTACTGGCCGGAGGCATGCTGGAAATGATTCGCTATAACGGAGGTATCGACTGGATTATATTGAAGCTGACTTCCCATATCCGCTCCTCCAAAGGAGCAGAAGTAAGCATCGCCGGATTGGTTAGCTTTGCCAACCTTTGTACAGCCAACAATACCATCGCCCTGATCATGTCAGGCCCCATCGCCAAAGATATTGCCGATAAGTACAAGGTTGATCCGAGGCGGAGTGCCAGCATACTCGATATCTTCTCCTGTACCGTACAAGGCATCATACCATATGGTGCACAATTATTAATGGCTGCTAGTTTAAGCGCCGTTTCACCTCTTGAAATTATGGGATACCTTTACTATCCCTATCTGCTGGGATTAGGTACCTTGTTAGCCATAGCATTCGCTTATCCTCGTAAATACAGTAATTCATACAAACTAAACTAATCTTTTTATAATATGAAAAACGTACTAGTTATCAGTCTGGTATCTTTACTTGCCATAGCATGTAGCCGTCCCTCTCCTTATAAAGAGATCATGAAAGACAGTATGCGCACATCCATTAGTTGGAGAAATGATACGACAGGCATCTGGGAATCGGCCGGTTGGTGGAATTCGGCCAATCTGCTAACAGCTGTTATCCGCTATTCGGAAGTAACCAACAGTGACGATCTATACCCCTTGATAGAAGATGTCTATACAAAAGCCAAGCAATATCAGATAGGTACCGACTCCACCGGCACCCCTCTTTATTGTCGGAATTTCATAAACGATTATTACGATGACGAAGCCTGGTGGGCATTGGCCTGGATAGAAGCATATAAAATCACAAAACAGAAGAAGTATCTGGACATGGCGGAAGTTATATTTGAAGACCTGACCGGAGGCTGGAGCGATGAATGTAACGGAGGCATTTACTGGAAAAAGAATCCTTTACACTACAAAAACTCTATCGCCAACAACTTATTCTCTTTAACAGCTGCACGCCTCTATAAAACAACTCATGATAAAAAATACCAGGATTGGTTTGAGAAGAACGTTGCCTGGTACATGCAGACAGGCATGATCAATACAGACATATACCAGATTGAAGACGGGACAAACAAAGACTGCCTCCCCAACCAGAATCAGCACTACACCTACAATCAAGGGGTAGCTATTGCTGTATTGGCAGAAATGTATCTATTAAATAAAAAGCAGGAATATATCGACCTGGCAGAACAGATTGCCATGGCTACAATAAACAAGCAGTTAGTAACGGAAGAAGGCATTCTTCGCGAAATGAATCCGGGCATTGACAAGAGCAATGACGGGGTGCAGTTTAAGGGCATATTTATCCGCCATCTGGGATTCCTGTATCAGGTAACAAAGAACCCGGCGTATAAGGATTTTATCTTGAAAAACGCAGAATCAATCAAAGAGAATAATTACGATCCGATAAGCAAAAGCTTCGGCCATTATTGGTACGGGCCGTTTACAGAACCGAATGCTGCAGCTAACTCCTGCGCTTTGGAGTGTATTATTGAAGCCTACCAGCTAACAAAATAAAGTATCGAACCATAAAATAAAAAGAGACTATCCCGACATCCAGGATAGCCTCTTTTTGTATATTATCTATCAGGTATATCAGGCTACTTTCCAGAGAATAGAAGAAATAATCTGCCAAACACCTAAAACGATAGCTACAATACCTAATTTACCTTGCCAGGGTCTCAGCTTAGCCAACAGTTGTTCGCCTTTTTCTGCTGCCTGCTCATTTTTCGATAACGCATATTTTGTTATCAAACCATAACCAAGAATAAAGCCTAAAGCAAACTCTACAACAGATACCAATAACCAGGTAATCCAATAAATAGGCCAATGACCAATCCAACCGATATTGAGGAAACAGCTGATTATTCCCCAAAGTCCCCAGATGGCAAATACAACACCAATCCAACCTTGGTAAGGTGCAATCTTGTCAAACCATTCCTGTGCATTTGGCTTTTTCTCCAAAAGGAGAGAAGGAACTGCTAAAAGTCCCAAAATGATTAGAGTAATTCCGTAAATCATTGTTTTTTCTTTAAATAGTTAATAATAGGTAGAGAAAATAGTATTAGTTCATTGCTTTTGTAGCAGCATCGGTCAACTTCTGTCCCAGTTCGGTGTATTTCTGAACTTGTGCAGGAGTTAAGTTTTGCATAGCTTCCTGTAGTTCTTCTGCCATTTCAGACATTTCCTGAGCTATTTTTGTGTATTCCTGCATAGCTGCAGCATCTCCACTTTTAAATTTTCCGCTTTCGTAAAGTTCGATTGTTTTGTTTACTAATGTTTCATACTTATCTAAAACATCATTTCCTTTGGCAGGAGCAGCAGCTTCTGTTTTAGGAGCAGCGTCTTCAGATGTGGCTTTTTCTGAAGTTTTTCCACCACAAGCGATAAAAGACAGAGTAAATGTTAAAACGGCAAGTACTAAATAAGACTTTTTCATTTTGTTCACTTTTTTATGAGTTAGTAATATAGAATTTGTTAAAAGTGCAAAGTTAAATTAAAAAGAAATATAAAGAAAATAATACTTAAAGAAAAAATGACAAAATTTACAGATATTTTCCAGGCTCACGTCGTTCTTTTCCCTTTATTCGTAATAAGTTATCGCCTAATTCTTCACGTATACCATCTGCTATTTTCATCAATTTCGAGGCTACATCAGGGTATTGGGTTATTACATTATAGCGTTCGCCCGGATCGCGGCGCAAATCATACATTTCCGCTTTTGTTAAATCAACATTGGTTAGTTTTCCGGGCTGTCCGCCATTCCCCGGTACATAAGCTCCATAGGTTACATATTGGTGTGGGAATACCAGTTTGAACGAGCCGTCGGTTACTGCTTCCAGGTCATTCTGGCGGAAGTAATAAGCAAACGACTCACGCGGATTAGCTCCTTCCTCTCCTTTGATCAGTGGTACAAGGCTTACGCCGTCTATCTTTCTGGTGGGTAAGGGAGCCGAAGTGATCTCTGCAAACGTAGGGAACAAATCAATGTTGGAAGCAAGCTTGTTACAGGTAGAGCCTGATTCTATCTTTCCTTTCCAGTACATGATACAAGGGATGCGGTTTCCTCCGTCGAAAGTGGTAGCTTTGGCTTCGCGCAAACCACCTGCCGATCCGGCATGGTTGCCATAGTTTGCCCAGGGGCCATTGTCTGACGTAAGAACAATCAATGTATTCTCTTCCAGGCCTGATTCCTTCAGGGTTTTTAATATCTCACCCACACTCCAGTCTATCTCCATCATCACATCCCCGAACAGGCCTTGTTCGCTCTTGCTCTTAAACTTGTCCGACACAGCCAGTGGTACATGTGGCATAGAATGAGCCAGGTATATAAAGAAAGGCTTTTTCCGGTTCTTTTTGATAAAGTCTACCGTTCGAGTGGTATAGTCTGTCGTAAAGCAGGTTTGATCTGTATTATAGGCTACAATCATATTTCCATCATAAGTAGGCAAATCGGGGAAATTAAACACCTCTCCCTGCTGCGGATGGAAAGGCCACATATCGTTGGAGTAAGGCAATCCGTAATACTCGTCAAAGCCATTCTGCAGAGGTAAAAAAGGCTTGGCATCCCCTAAGTGCCACTTACCATATATAGCTGTATTATATCCCTTTTGCTTCAGCAACTCCCCCATCGTCATTTCGTCGGGGTGGATACCATAATCAGAACCCGGGCCCGGAGCACCGGCAAAGCCGATCCGGTTGGGGTAACAGCCCGTCAATAGCCCGGCGCGTGATGCGCCGCTAATAGGTTGTCCGGCAAGAAAATGGGTAAACCGCATCCCTTCGGCAGCCATCCGGTCTATGTTCGGAGTGGTATAGCCATAAGCTCCGTTATACGAAAAGTCGCCATATCCCACATCGTCTAAGTTAATCAGGATAATATTGGTGTAATCGGCAGCTACTGCAGGAAACGAAAGGCTGCCCAATGCTGAAAGAAAAAATAGTTTTTTGTTCATAATAATATCGGCCTTATTTGTCTTTATTAAAATACTTTACAAAGAAAAGAATCTGATAATCAAGTGAATTTCTCCAGTAATTACTGTCATGCCCTCCGGGGCGTACCAGATAATCATGGTCTATTTTACGGTCTAACAGTTTCGCATGGAAGTTGTTATTTACTTCAAAAAAGAAGTCATCAAACCCGCAATCTGTAATGATGGACAGATCGCCATTTTGCAACTTATCTATCTGGTTGATAACCGTATGTTCATCCCAGACTTTTTCATTTCCTTTCATTTCGCCCAGTTGCTTGCTCATATCCCAGTTTTGGGGGAACGGGCGGATATCCACTCCTCCGCTGGTACTTCCTACGGCGCCGAAGGTCTCTTTATGGTGAAAAGCAATCCACAAGGCTCCATGCCCTCCCATGCTCAAACCGGTAATGGCACGTGATTCCCTTTCAGGCTTTGTAGGATAGTGGGTATCTATATATTTTACAAGTTCGCAGGAAACAAAGGTTTCATAACGATATGCCGGATTGAGCGGACTATCCCAATACCAGCTGTTTTCTGCATCGGGACAAACGAAAACAAGGTTGTACCTGTCAGCTATTTCAGGCAGATCCGGCTTTATTCCCGGCCATTGGTTTTCATTCCCTCCGTATCCATGCAACAGATAAATAGTAGAGGCCGGAATCTCCTTCTTCTCCGGGGAAACGACCAGTACTTTTACGTTTTTATTCATGGATTGACTGTAAACCTCAACCGTTTCTACCTTTGCGGCATAAACCGAAACAGAAAACAGGAATACAAAAAGTAATGTGTGTATCCTTTTCATATCTTTAAATTATTAATGTCAGTATATTTTTCATCAACATATTTCATCACCGTTTCCTTTAATTCATCGATGTAGCAATTATTTGTCTTTTTCAATTCACTTAAAAAGAAGCGAAACACATCCCCTAAGCGGGTATCCGGATATTGCTTTTCTAACGTAAGAATAAACTCCAATACATCATCTATAATCTTCCGATTGTCCCTATTTTCAAAGGTAGAGGTGTTTACTCCTTCGCTAAACAGGAATGCTCTAAGATAGGACGGGCAGCCTCTTAACAGCCAGGTCGTATGCTTACTTGTCGGATATTGTGCCGCATAGCGTTCCCGTTCGATAATCGTATTTGCTATATCTTCTCTGTCTACAAGCAGCTCTTCCTCCCCTTCCAGTTCATAATCATCTATTATATACAATCGGAGGGCTTCTTTGTAATCCTCTGTCACATAAGGAGCAAAGAGTTGATGATAAAACGTATGATTCAGACTTACATACTCGGCGCTATCAAGATAATAGTACAAATCCGACTTCAGGGACGACCAGAAGTCCCTATTATACTCAGTTATATCGCCATTGGAAAAATTCAATGTATCTACGCAATTCATCCATCCGGTAAAGCTTATCGGAGTAAAATAGGTGAACACATAATCGTATAATTCATTGGCTTCGGCAGGCTTTGCTTGTTCCAGCCGGACTGTAAACCGTTCCAGTTCCTCTTTTCTTCTTTTTCTGTTTTCTTCTACCCACGGACGCGCCAGTTCTCTATAGTTTATTTGCTCAATGAAACAGATCTGTCCGCTTGCATCCACCCGGTAGCGGTTTTCTACCCATTGTGGGTCTTCTTCTGTCGACAGATTATCTATCACCCTTAAAGTACCATCTTCTGTTACAGCCACATGGTCGCGGAAATAATGCTGGCGTACGATAAGGTGGTCTACGAAACGGCCATCTTTCGTGTAGCAGCCTATATCCATCAACTCTTCTTCTATTGGTAAGATCAGAAGGACGAACGGAACGTCTTTTAAGGCTATATATCCCTCTGAAAAAAAGAAACAGAAAGAGGGTAATTCGATCTCCTGAAGCTCTGAAAGGTATTGGTTAAACCGTTCAGGCGAGACTGATACTTCATTTTGCGCTTTCGAGTGAAACATAAGACACAACACAAATAATAGAAGAATTATCTGTCTCATAATCTAATATGTATATATAGATTTATATCGCATCTTGTTTCTCACTGCTTTACAAAAGTAAAGAAAAAAATATTAACAAAAAATTTTCACTAATTTTGTCTCATAATCCATGGAATTCACAACTTAGAATAAAAAAGACATGCACTACAAGTTTAAAATATCAGGAATTGTATTATCAAGTATTCTTTGTTCAAGCACATCAAGTGCTGAAGGTATAAACAAGCAAAAAGAGAAACCTAATTTTATTATCATTAATTGCGATGATTTAGGCTATGGCGATTTGGGTTGTTTCGGACATCCCACCATCAAAACGCCCAACCTCGACCGAATGGCTTGTGAAGGACAAAGATGGAGCAGTTTTTATGTCTCTGCATCGGTTTCTTCTCCCAGCAGAGCCGGACTATTAACCGGACGTTTAGGGGTACGGACAGGCATGTATGGAAACAACCGCGAAGTACTTTTCCCCGACTCTCCTCAGGGGTTGCCTCAAGATGAACATACCATAGCCGGCTTATTGAAAAAAGCAGGATATATATCTGCTTGTGTTGGCAAATGGCATGTAGGACATAAAGAAGAAGCATTGCCTTTGGCACATGGTTTTGATTATTTTTATGGCATCCCCTATTCTAATGATATGAGCAAAAAAGAGCAGCTGATAATGGGTAATAATTATTATAGTTCCGAACTACCTTTCTATGACCAGTTACAAGTAATAGAGAGGGATCCCGATCAGACGCAGTTCACCAAGAGGCTTACGGAGTATGCCGTTTCGTTTATTCAAAAAGAGAAAAACAAACCATTCTTCCTCTATCTGGCACATCCCATGCCACATATACCTTTGTATTCTTCTGAATCGTTTCAAGGCAAATCAATCCGAGGTAAATATGGAGATGCCGTAGAAGAAATAGACTGGAGTGTAGGACAAATATTGCAAGCTTTAAGAAAGCAAGGACTAGACAATAAAACCCTCGTTCTGTTTACTTCCGACAATGGGCCCTGGTTGACTTTTGCTTTGGACGGAGGTTCTGCCGGCTTACTGAAAGACGGAAAGGCTTCTACTTGTGAAGGAGGTTTCAGAGTACCTTGTATATTTTGGGGTAGCATGGTTACTCCGGGTACCATGGCTGGTATGGGTAGCTCATTAGACATCCTCCCTACTTTCTGTGAGATGGCAGATATAAAGCTTCCCGAAGGCAGAATATATGATGGAACAAGCCTGCAAAACGTATTGTCACGCAAGGAAGAAACACGACGTAATATATTTCCTTTTTTCAGAGGCAATGAGCTATATGCATTCAGAAAAGGCAAATATAAAGTACATTTTATATCACGCGCGGCCTACGGTTCGGGAGATAAGACGTATCATGCCACTCCCCTATTGTACGACATAGAAAATGATCCAGGCGAACTCTACAATATAGCATCAAAACATCCTGATATTGTGAAAAATATAACAACTGAAGCCCAGGAATATCTTTCCGGCATACAAATTAAAAACAGTATTTTCGATCTTCCTGCCGAAAAATAAGTTCAACATAAAAAAGGTTTCCTCGTAATAAGGAAACCTTTTTTATATTGGGATATAATGATCAATTAATAGGCTCTGGCAAACAACACGCGCTGAGCGGAAGGTTTACCTGTCACCATACATTTGCCCGGAGTTTTGTCTCCCTCCAGCGGGATACAACGGATTGTAGCCTTTGTTTCGGCTTTTACCTGCTCTTCTGTTTCAGGCGTACCGTCCCAGTGAGCCATGATAAAGTAACCTTCTTCTATCTTTTCCTTGAATTCATCATAGGTATCTACCGATACCACATGAGACTCGCGGAAGCTGTAGGCTTTCTGATAGATATTTTTCTGAATATCGTCCAGTAGGTTCTTTACGTATTCTTCTATGCCGTCGCATGTAATGGTTTCTTTTTCCAGCTTGTCGCGGCGCATCACTTCTATAGTGTTGTTTTCCAGGTCGCGTCCACCCATAGCCAGACGTACCGGAACACCTTTCAATTCATATTCGGCAAACTTCCAGCCCGGCTTTTTATTGTCCGCGTCATCGAATTTAACGGAAATACCCATTGCTTTCAGTTTGGAAACGATACCGGAAACCTTTTCCGAGATCTGTGTCAACTGCTCCATATTCTTATAGATAGGCACGATAACAACCTGTATCGGAGCCAATAGCGGAGGCAGCACCAAGCCGTTATCATCAGAGTGGCACATGATCAGAGCGCCCACCATACGGGTAGATAGTCCCCAGGAAGTAGCCCAGGCATAGTCTGATTTTCCTTCCTTATCAATAAAGGTTACATCAAAAGCTTTTCCGAAGTTCTGTCCGAGGAAATGCGATGTTCCGGCCTGCAAAGCCTTACCATCCTGCATCATAGCCTCGATGGTATAGGTATCAACCGCTCCGGCGAAACGTTCGCTTTCAGACTTCACCCCTTTTACTACCGGCATGGCCATAAACTCTTCGGCAAAGCGTGCATATACACCTTGCATCTTCAGCGTTTCTTCTACAGCCTCTTCACTTGTAGCATGAGCCGTATGCCCTTCCTGCCACAAGAACTCAGCCGTACGAAGGAACAAACGGGTACGCATTTCCCAGCGCATCACGTTGGCCCACTGATTGATCAGGATAGGCAGGTCGCGATACGATTGTATCCAGTTGCGATAGGTATTCCATATAATCGTTTCCGAAGTCGGACGGATAATCAATTCTTCTTCCAGTTTGGCTGCGGGGTCTACAACTACACCTGAACCGTCTGCAGCATTCTTCAGACGATAGTGGGTCACTACAGCACATTCCTTGGCAAAGCCTTCTACGTGATCGGCTTCGCGGCTCAGAAATGACTTGGGGATCAACAAGGGGAAGTACGCATTCACATGACCCGTTTCCTTAAACATGTCGTCTAAGATACGTTGCATTTTCTCCCATATCGCGTATCCATACGGCTTAATCACCATACATCCACGGACAGCAGAATTCTCTGCCAGCTCGGCTTTAATAACCAGATCCTGATACCACTGCGAGTAGTTTTCACTTCTCTTGGTAAGTTCTTTCAACTCTTTTGCCATCTTCGTTTAAAAATTAGATTTTACGGGTGGCAAAGTTAAGAAATATTGTTTGAATTTGTTTTAAAGAGGTAATGTATTTGCGTCGAAGACGCTAACATAGTCCTTATACATTTCAGACACCACCCGTTTCCTTAATTACCGGTCTCATTCCATACCGGCATCTTTGCAAACTGATACTCGCAGTGAATCAAGGTAGGCCGATCATTCATATTCCAATGCTTATCGAAATCGAAGCCTTTGTAAGACTTTGATACCTCTGCATCACTTTTGCTTATTTCTGTGGCCTTCCAGCCTTTTCCCGTTCCTTTCAGGTAATATAAATTCTCGGCATTAACACCTTCAATATTCGGATGAGAGCCAATGCCACCATTACCATGCTCTACGCGTCCGAAATTAACACATTCGTGTATGCTGGCATATTTATGTATTGATCCAAGGAGACCTCCATTGTCGCGATCGTTCTTTCCGAGCACCTCCCCTGTGTTGTAGCAATCGTGCATATCAACGTTATGAGTAGCATTGGTTCCATAGAAGAGGCGACCGGTTACGCCCCCCAGCGTATAACGGCTTTTGCTGCTATTCCCTTCGGTAATGACAGTATTCGTATTGCAGCAGTTATAGATTTTGACTATGTTCGGGGAGCTCGTGTAATGATACCCCCCTATTTCATTGTAGCCCAATACGCCTGCCACGCCGCCTACGCCGTTATAAGTTGAATTCGACAAGGCCTTCACCGTACCGTGGTTGGCACATTCCTTGACCGTAACTAAGTAATAGGCCGAACCCACAATACCTCCCAATCCATACAACTCTTCGCCACCCTTATAGGAACCCGATATATCACCGAAGTTGACTGATTTCTCCACAGTCACCATATCCTTGCTATTATTCCCAGAGGTCGTTGTTTTGAGAAGCCCGATACCGCCTCCCACTTTACCGGAGCCTTCTACGTCTCCTACATTTATCAAATGAGATATATTGCCATTTTTCGCTTCTACACATCCGACGATACCACCTACGCAATTGGCACCTTTCACGGAAGAGAAATTGAGCACCTGACGCATATCTACAGTCTCATCTTCTATCTTGCCGCAAATACCACCCACGTCATTATATTGCGCTAATACCCATTCTCCTTTCTTCACACACATAGACAGGGTAGATTCAACCGCGCGACCAACAATACCACCAAGACGTTGCCTCCCTTGTACCACACCGTTGCCCATAACGCCACTGACGGTACAGTTATCTATCCATCCAAAGAGCCCTCCCGAAGAGGTGGCAGAGCCACTATACTCAGACGCATCGTTTATCTTCCCTGAAAAAGAGGAATTCCCCTTCTTGTTTTTAATGGTTTGATTGCGGTCTACATCAAAATAGACATCTCCGACAAACACACAATTAACTGCTCTTCCGGCAATTCCACCGACAGCATCGGCGCCATTCACCGACACCAATTTATCGATGCTAAAGCTAGCGGGAGATACATCGATCTCCTTTTTTATATTCTTTACATAGCCAAATACCCCACCGGCCGATTGCTCCATCGCCGTGATACCGTGAACCGAAGTGATTGCATTACCACTCACCTTGTCTTTCTGCCAGTCTGCCCCATTCATATAGCCGATAAGCCCGCCGACAGCCTTGGTTGTTCCGCTGACAGAAGCTTGTTGAGTTAAATCCTTCAACGCATTCACCTTAACATTCTGCCAGGAGCCCACAAAGCCGCCTACGTCGTTCGTTCCACTGATACGGCTTTGCAATACCTCATTCTTCACCAACTCGATACCGATACTGGATTTGTCCGTATTCAGGTCACCGATATAAGCCGCAACATAGCCCACTCCCTTGATCGGAAGCTTTATCGTCGAACCGCTGATCGAGCTATTTCCCGTCAGTTTTGCCTTCCCGATCATTCCACCGAGATAGTTGCTCGTCGCTTTCAGAATGGCAATATCCTCATCTGCCTGTTCGACGCTGTATTTTAAGACAACATCCGCAATCGTAAAGCTACCTTTGATATCTCCTATCAAACCACCAACAAAGCCTTTCCCCTTGACAAAGAAAGAGGTTGTGCTTTGCACCTTAGAAATAGTTGTACTCAATCCGCTCTCCCCCTTTCCTATCAAGCCTCCGATACGTTCTCCTTCTCCCGACACATCAAGTTTCAGGGTTACATCCTCTATCGAAAGATTACCCGAAGCCGTTCCGATCAGACCACCTACGTTATTTGTGCCCTTCACAGAGCCGGAGACCGTGATATTCTTCAGCTTCACCGTACCCGACGAATGAGCAGCGACAGCGCCCACATTGGTTCCGGCATTGGAGATCTTCACGTCCCGAAGCACCACATTCGAGATAGAAGCCCCATTGAGCAGCGCACTGAAAAGGCCCACGTCCGAGTCTTTCGTTTCGTTGGATGCTCCATTATATGTCAGGCTCAGGATTTCGTTGCCGCCCCCATCATAGTTTCCGGCAAATGGATAGGAGACATGTCCCCTTCCGTCGGTAGCATCTCCTTGCATAGGTACTACCAATTCCGAGACGTCTTGTTTAAAGTATATCCCTTTGGCGTGGGTCGAATCATCTTTTAATACCAAGGACAACTTCAACATATCGTCAACCAGGTAGGGATTGTCTTTCGTTCCTTCGCCTTTGAAAATCTTATAATTCGGCTCTCGTTGTAAGATGGTCGAGACCATATCGTTCTCGAACGTCAGTTTGAACTGAGTGGCTACGATATGCGAATCGTCCACGGCAGCTAAAAGCAGCCAGTAATCACCATCCGGGATTACTTTGTCGACAGGAATATGCAATTCACAGATAATATCAGAGGACGTGATTTCTTTTACCCTTCCGTCAAATTCGTATTGGGCGTCATTGGTTAGCGAGCGAAGCTTGTGCCTGATCATCATCAAGCGGTCTATTGCCAACTCTTTATTAGGCAGTTTGAAAGTGCTCACTTTTATATCGCCGACCACTTCTATTTGCGAACCGGCCTCATTGGTAATTATTTCCGGCTGATTCTCCTTTTCGCAGGAAGAGTAGAAAAGCAACAGGAGGCATAATACAAAGGGATATACTATTTTATTCATTGGATAATTGTTTTTTATGTAATTATTGCATTTCTGATAGATTAGGAATCGGGTAGTAACCTTTTGAAGAGGAAGGGATACGCCACTTTGACCCATTACCTATCGACCAGCCCGTATAAAAAGAAGGCTGCGCGAGACGTTCCAGAGAAAGGGTATAACACTCCGAATTCGACAAGAGTGTATAACAACCCCTCTCAGTAATACTATTAGTCATATGGAGGTCATCTTTCCAGTCAAGGCCGCCGTTCAGGCAGTTTTCAATCACTGCATCGGAGCGCATATAGGCGAACGCATAGCCTTTCTTTCCGTCGCCATTACCCAGATTAATGCAGTCGTTTATTTGACAGTTTTGTTCCAGTTCACCCACGATACCACAGACCCTATCAGACATTCCTGTTATCTTACCCGCGTTGACACATTGGGTAATGATAGCGGAGTTTTCCGTATAGTCGGTTGCCGTTGAAACGACTGTATTTACTCCACCGATAATAGAGGCTGCACCGGCAGCGAAAGTAGCAAGTGCGGCGGCTGATCCTCCCGCTGTGACCACTAAAGAGGCAACGAATGCAATGCCGGCGACAGCGGAACATACACCACCAATCACCGAGAAAACCATCTCTTTATTCTTCTCTTTCAATTCCACCTCTTTTGCCCGATCATTCCGCTTGGTGTTCATCTTATCAATAAAACGTTCAGAATTGGCATACTCTTTGTCGGTGTTAGAGATATATTTGATTACATCGTTATACGATCTTCTGTAACTGTCAGTGATGCCATTGCTATTTAACTGTGAGTTGATGCTACTGAGCTTCATTCCTTTCAATAAGTTATCCGTCTTGTCCTGAACGATCTTTGTATATTGCAGATTTGACTGAGACGCATCTTGTTCCATAGAGGCAAACCAGCTTTCTAACTCCTTGTTATTAGCATTGACAAAAAGACTCACTACAGAGTTGGTCATAGAAGAGGCAACCAAGGCAGCATCAGCAATCGATTTGCCAATCTTAACAGCTTTTAAGATTTTATCAAATCCTAAAGTAACCCAATCGCCAACACCCGACACAATATAGATAGAGCCGATTACAAGATCCGCAATCTCCGTTGCTGTCCAGTCGTTTACATCTCCAATCATACCTACAATACCACCGGTGTTTCCATCAGCATTGTTGGCAACATCTCCAAAGTTACCACTATAATGAATCATCGTGCTATTACCGCCCAAGCCCAGAATACCACCAACGTGCTTGCCTTTTGCCTGAATGGGTGAGAAATTTTGGGTTAAAGCTAATATGGCCATATCCGCCTTTCCTACAATACCACCACAGTGTGAGGTGGCGTCGAGGCTTCCCACATTCGAAGCATTCAGGACAACACCACCGGGAAGGGCTCCCATAATGCCACCTACAAATTTTTTCCCCGTTATCATACCCTCATTCAATAAAGCGTAACAGTTCGCTTGTGATTCTCCACAAATACCTCCAACGCTCTCCTCTCCACTGATAGCACCGCTATTGATGGACGACTGGAGAACAACGCTGTTATAAATCGGGTGGGGATCGGTTCTTAAGCGGGTACTACCTAAAATACCGCCTACACCAATTTTCCCTTCTATCGTTTCCGAATTAGAGCAAGCTGAAATCAGCGCGATGCCCGAAGCTCCGGCAATTCCGCCCGTTCCCATCCGTGTATCCTTGCTGTTGGCTGTCGAACCTATAACCGGTGTTTCGTTTATGCACGATTGCACAATCAACGTATCCGCCGAACCAATCAATCCACCCACGCAGGACTGACTTCCTTCAACGATCTTGCTGCTGTTACGACAGTTCGTAATCTGACAGAAGGAGTATATCTGCCCCAAGCCCAATATCCCTCCTACGTTAAAGGAGCCTTTTATTGACGTACCCCCACTCACTTCGCAAGAATCCACCAATAGCTTGACGCGGGAGTCTACCGCCCCGATGATGCCCGCCGTTCCAAAGCCTCCTTCTTCACCGTCGATGGTGGAACCGGTTACCTGGCATTTGCGGATAATGGTGGCATCCCGACTGTTGCCGGCCGTAACGGCAGCACCTACGAGGGCAGAAGTAGCAAAAAGACCCAATACTTCGGCACGGTCAATATGTACATTGCTTATGACTGCGTTATTAACGTATCCGAAGAGTCCGACGCCAAAGGTAGATCCACGATGGCTCCACAGGTCTTCAATTTTATAGCCGCCACCATCGTAGTATCCCTGAAAAGGTAATCCCGGCTCATGCCCGATTGGAATCCAGCCATTGGCATTATCCCCTTTGAAGGAAACAAAATACAGATTGATATCCGCTACTTGTTGGTAGTATGCAGTCGGACTGAGTTGGTCGCGATTACCATCGAGGTCATTGACCAGCTTTTGCAGTCTATACAGATGATCATCGCTACTTATGATATAGGGATCATCCTTCGTGCCTGTACCAACGAAACCGACATTCTGGCTGTATGTGCTACGTTTGACAAAACCCTGAGGGTTCACCTCCAACAGATTACCCATACCATACGATTCTGTGATAGTGTCCCCTTCCGTCTGGTATGAATACTGCAGATAAAGCAGGCGATAAAGGCCTTCTTTGAGTCCGGCTTTCATCTCAAAATGGGATGTATCGCGCATACGCAGGTGGGTCGCTTCACGTTTGATGATTTCCCCGCTCTCGGTCTGGAAATAACAGGCCAACTCTAACGAATGGAATTTATCCGTTTCGTCGGTAAACATTAATTGGGAATGAATCCCATAATATGCATCCTCCTCTGGAGGTGGAATAATTTGTGGATCATCATCTTCGGTACAACCTTGCAGGAAGGAAAAATGAAACATTAGCACTAATCCGCATAAAAATAAATAGAGAGGACCTCTTTTTGTCATAAAAATAGGATATAAAAAGAATTATGTATATTTTTTCGCGGCAAAGATACTATCTTTTCTCTTACTAAAGCATAAACCATGTCAACATATTCTACACAAAAAGACAGCATCTACAATATTCCTGCCAAAACAAATTCAACATAAAAAGAAGCGAGCCTTCATTTCACTAAACAAAGACTTGCCAATGTGTCTAAAGATTAGTATCTTTAAGTGTCATTGGAAAACCCAATATGTGTTGACCCCTTAAGCCAAAATAGCTTTGACCTCTGAAAATTATTTAATATTGACCCCAAAGTATCCTGATAAGTGGGGTCATTTTTATTTTAGAAAATCATCATTAGGCTATAAACCATTGTTTTTCCTTTTTTTTAATTGATATACATTTCATTCATGGAAACGATAGAAAAGACAAAGAGATAATATATTTGTGTCGATTAACCCCACGCTCCGGCTTCGCCTCTGTGTGTGGGGGAAGGGACAGGAGCGTGAGAGGCACACATACCAAAATATAAAAACCCGCTTAAGTATTTTAAATACTATTAACGGGTTTTATTAGCATTAATTGTTATATAAACAGATTGTCTGTATATTACATATTATTATTTGTATGTTTTGTCATATCATTTATATTTCCATAATTCTAAACTATTCCATATTTTTTCAGCTTCTTTATGACCAGACGAATACGATTTTTCTATCCACTCTGCAGATTTTTTATTATTCTTGGTTGTACCTTTCCCATAATAATACATCAGCCCTAATTCATATTGAGCATCAGCGTTAGCATTTCCAGCACTTTTTTCAAACCATGGTAAAGCTTTTGTTAGATTATTCGCTTCTTTATAAATAAGAGCAAGTTGATATTGAGCATCAGCATTCCCCAAATTAGCACTTTTTTCAAAAAATTCTATTGCTTTCTGTGGATTTTTTAATACTCCTAAACCATTTTTATGCATATAAGCAAGATTCAAGATGGCTTCGGCATCACTCTGATCAGCAGCCTGTTGGTAATAAGATAAAGATTTTGAATAGTCGTTTGTCTCAATATAATAATCTCCTAATACTACATTAGCATGACTATATCCTTGTTGTGCACTTTCATTTAAAAGTTCTATCCCTTTACTTATGTTCTTATTTACCCCTAATCCTTTCAGATACATATATCCAAGATAATATTTACTACTTCCTTCTCCTTGTCTAACACTTTTTTCAAACCATTCTGCAGCCGTTTCATAATTTGCTGTAACTCCACGACCAAAATAATACATCAATCCTAATTTATTTTGGGCAGAGGCATTATCTTCACTAGCAGCTTGAGTATATAAAGTAAAGGCTTTTTGATAATCTTGACTCCCTAAATGTCCATAATAGAATATTTCTCCAATCATAACCTTAGCATCTACATTTCCCTGCTGAGCACTTTTATAAAAATGATCATATGCTTTTTGTATATCTTTTTGAACACCGATACCGCTATAATACATTAGCCCCATGTTGCATAAGCCTTCTGAACTTCCTTGTATTATACTTTTTTCAAACCATTTAATAGCCTCATCATATTCTTCTTTCTGACAATAATAGACACCAATCATAGATTGGGCATCAGCAAAATTTTGTTCTGCACTTTTTCTATACCATTCAAAAGCCAGATCCGAATTATGCGAAATACCTATACCATCATAATATCTTTTTCCTAATTCATACTGCGCCTTAGCATCTCCTTGTTCTGCTTTTATTTTTATATCTTGTGTTTCTTTAATCAGCTTTTCTTGTTTAATACGAAGTAAATCAGCTTTTGTGTATATTGGTACATTTTGAAAAGTATAGCAAAACCCATAAAATCCTTTTTCTAAACGTAATAAAAATCCAATATTTACATTTTGAAAAGATTTAGCAGAAGCATGAGTGAGAATACCGATAGTTCCTTTTAACCAAACATCAGTAGGTAAATCTATAGTCATCCTTGCTGGATAACTATCGCTATCTGGAATGCTTGATTCTGTTCCCAGAGTCAGAGATCTCATTATATAAGAATTTCCAATATTATCAACAATATTAGTTTTGCAGGCGGGATCATTATCATCAAAAAAATCCTCTCTCGATCCTATATTGACCATTTTTATAGGCTGACCAATATTATTTTTTATATAATATGTAATTAGAGTTAAATTCCCTTCTTTTATACAACTTTCAAATCGTATATCCAAATCTTTAATGGAACTCCTTACTTTCACCATTTCATATTCTTGAGCATGCGTATATGCACAAAAAAATAAAAAAACATATAACAACAAAAATATTTTTATCTTCATAATCAATGATTTAAATAGTTTATTTTAATAATATATCTACTCTGTGAAAAATTTAAATTAAATTCTAATTCTTGATTATTAAGAAGAAGACCTCCCTTAGAATCAGAAGTAACTGTTGCTAAATATTGATTTTCAATTTTAGTTAGTAAAAAATTTATTAGTGATTCTTTTTTTCGGGTTGATATTTTTTCTTCATTAAATCTAATCTCATATTCTATAGATGAAATTCGTGTTTCATTAATTTCGAATGATTCATATTTTCGAGTGTAATAATTATATTCATTTTTAGTTAACGGATTTAGGAAATTGAAATTAATTCGTGAAATATAAACATCGCTTGACAGATTTATTCTATCGTTAAATTGCCGCAATGATGAATTAAAGCGATAAGGTGTTGATATATTGGGGAATTGATTCTTTAAATCAGAATAAGTAAATGTTTTGTCTATCCCTCTAAATGCATTCTTCTGAGTAAATTGAATAAATTCATCCACAATCTCCTCTGTATTAAAGAAATCCGTCTCTACTATAGAAGGCCTTGACTCACCAAATATAGCAGTTATTATATCAACAGAAGAGTTTTCATAAATCGGATTTATCACATACTTACCACTATTGTCAATTATCCCAAACTTATCACTTATTTTCACAACTGCCATTCCATTATAAAATGGAGCAATAAAATCAAATTGAGGATTAATGATCATTTTCCCTTTAGAGTCAATAACACCCCATTTCTCCCCATCCATTGTCGCTCCTGTGAACTTGCTGTTGAAAAACGGTATTAAGTCATTAAAATCCTGAGGAATAATCATTTCATCTTCAACATTAACAAATCCGCTTTTTTTTCCATCTGTACTGACTAAGAAATTATCACCATCACTTATTATTGAATAATATTTTGGATTAATCTGATAGCTTCCTTCTTTATTAATCACTCCTGTTCTTTCATTTGCTAATGAAACTATAGCATATCCATCAGAAGTAAATTTTTGTGCCGAATAGAATTGCTCCTTAATAGTCATTTCTCCTTTTTTATTGATATAGCCAAATAATTCATCGAAAGAAGCATATGCTAATCCATTTGAAAAATCGCCAACAACACTGAATGAAGGCTCAATTATAATTTCTCCTTTTTTATCTATAAAACCCCATAGTTCAGTTCCGTCTTCTCTAATTCTTGAAAAAGCAGCAAGTCCTTCTCGAAAACACCTTACTTTTGCTGCTTTAGGCATGGAAAACATTTCTTTCCCTTTTTCATTTATGGCTACTGGATAACTATTAGCTTTTACAACCCAAGCTATACCTTCACTAAAAACTGTAGCATCAAAATATTCTGCAGGTATTTCTAATTCACCTTTACGATTTAGAAATCCAAATGCATATCCTTTTCCAATAGCATTGATGGATTTCCCATTTCCCTGATCGGAATTAACAGATACTAATGCATATTTCCCTCTGAACACAGAAGTTTCTTTAACTTTCACACTAGGTTTTAACACTTTACCTTTTTTATCTATATACACGAATGTTTCACCATCATAAAGTGGTATTAAATCCATTTTTTCACTACTAGTACAAGATGTTAACATAAGAAAAAAAACAAGATAGAGCTTAAAAGTTTTCATGATAAGTTTATAATTAATTAAGCAATGTTCATTTTAATAAAAAAATATTCAACAAAATATCAAGAGTGTTATGATATACTATTTTATCGCAATTCTTCCTCATCTCTTTGACAGAGATAGAGAAATAAATATTCTATAACACAACGAATTAAACAAGGATTAGGTTTCTATATTTTATATATGGAAATAATATTTTGTAATTTATTTTGATTTCTCATAAAAAAAACACTTACTTTGTGTTGTATTATCTTTAATAATACATAGTTTTCTCTATCTCTGTCAAAGAGATGGAGTTTTTTATTTTAAAGCCTTTGTAGTAACTCCTTTTGTTTTTGATGTTTTTCCTATGATTTTACGATTGGCCTGGTCTATCAGCGTATGGTTGAGAGAAGCTAAGTAGATACGAGTGGTTTGTTCGGAAGTATGTCCCATTCCTTCACTGATTACGGGTAGAGGGATGCCTTTGTTACGAGCAATGGTGGCCCATGTATGGCGAGCTGTGTATGTTGTCAATGCTTTTGATAGTTTTAATTGAGCTGAAATTATCTTTAAGCGATGGTTTTGGGAACGAATTGCTGTCTCGTATTTGATTTGTTGTCCGGTTTTGTATAGGATAGGAAATATAAAATCAGTTTCATTTGTTTCATTAACATATCGTTTGATGATCTCTTTCATACAGGGTTCAAGCCCTATTGATATTTGTTGTCCGGTTTTGGAACGACAATAGGAAATTATATCATTTGATACATCTTTTTTTTTCAAATTGGCCATATCAATAAAAGACATTCCACGGGTATAAAAACTGAATAAAAATAAATCACGTGCAAAAGCAAGGGTAGATTTTAACGTTATTCTTTGTAATTCTCTAATAACATTTTCATCCACAGCTCTTTTCTGTGTTTTAGCAACTCCGGTATATACTTGTTTAAAAGGATTTCCAGGAGGAATTATTGATTCATTAATAGCCCTGTTATAAACCGCCCGCAGAATCCGCATATAAAAAGAAATCGTATTCATAACCACTCCTCTTCGGATAAGGTATTCTTCAAACAACTTGAGTTCTTTAGATGTTAGTTGTTCCATGGAAACATCTTTCATCTTCCTGAATGAAGAGAAGCAACGTAAGGTTACTTCATATTTTTTTGCTGTATTTTCTTTACCTTTTTCTTTCAACTCCACAATTTTACTCTGCATAAAAACAAAAAACATTTTGGATGGATACTGTTTACGCCATTTCTGAATAATAAGTCCTTTTAATGATACCATAAATATTTATAATTAAGATTAGTGAATAAAAATCATATAAATGAAATAATAATGTATCTTTCACAAAGATTATTTTCTACATATGGATAAGAAAACGCATTTGAATTTGCTTTAAAGAGGTAATGTATTTGCGTCGAAGACGCTAACTATAGTTCTTGTCCTTATATATTATACATTTCAATAGTGAAAAACAAAATAATCATCAAACAGGATATTTCGTGTCACTATTTAAATATAAGGTATTTTTTGCTAACTCGTACTTTGAACAAAGTTGATGACTTTTTTGGTCATTATCGAAACTAACTCGCGGATTATTGGTATATTTACAATGTTTTTGTTGGATTTTTTTCAAAAATGAGCGAAATCATTTGGATGTTTTAGCACTTTCATTTGGATTATTTACCGAAATCATTTAGATCAATGAGCAGAGTGATCCAAATGAAGTCGCAAAATGAAGGGAAAAAGTCTCTAAAATAGTCATTTTTGGCTCAAAATCATCAAAAAACAGGCTCAAAATTGAATTAACAAAAAGAAAGGGGATCGAAGGAAGAATATAGAATAATGAATAAAGATTAGCCATATATTGTTTTTAATATTCAACTCTCACTACCGAATGCTTACAAAGTGTTAATTCTCAAGCTTCGATTTCAGCGTTTTTTTTGCATACTACTCCGGTCTGGGGTCAAATAGCACCGGATTTTGAGGGGTGTTTTGACAGATTGTAAATTATAGCAGATTGTGACAAAATGTTTTTTTGTGTCAGGGTGTTTTTTGGCTTTAAACGATCTATTGAAATATTTAACATATTTTTATTATTGTAATCTGAAAACTTTTGTTACGTGCCAAGGGACGGTACTAAGAAGACAAAGACGGAATACTTATTGTAAGATACACATATAAGGTTTACATATCTGCTAATATAACAAGTAGATAGGAGTCATTTAATTTCCTATTTTCGCCCAAATACTATTATTGCTAATGCTATTATAAACTTAAAAATTACAATTATGTCATTAAAACAATTTGCGGTTATTCCTATTATCATCGGTGTTTTGGCATTCCTTATTCAAGTGGTAGATCAACTATTGGCACCTATGATGCCTCCTGCTACAAATGTGGGCTTTAGTTGGATATGCTTCCAGTCGTGGGCTGTTTACTTCTTCTCGGGCTGTACGCTGAAGGGGGGTATCAAAGCCTTTATATCGTATGCTTTGGGTATTATAGTTTCTATCCTGATTATGACCATGGGAGGAGCTATGAGTCCGATACTTGGTTTCTGTGCCGTACCACTTGCCGTAGGAATAATGGCTTGTGCTGCTATCTTCCTCGAACGCAACGAGTGGACATCCTGTATCCCTGCCTTATTCATCGGAGCAGGCGCATTCTTCGCCTTTATGAATTATGTTCCGGGAGCTACCTTCGGCAATGCAGCATTCACTATCATGGTTTACTGTTTCATCGGGCTTCTGTTTGGTTTCATCACGATATTCTTCCGTTCCAAATATGAAGAGAAAGTAAAATCGGGTAAATAAACCAAAAAAATAGAATAAAGATGCATGCTTTTACAAACAAAGCATGCATCTTTGCTTATATAACTACTCAATTCTTATAAGATACATGAAAACAATAAAGGCTTATTTCTGCTTGCTTGCACTTCTATTTCCAATGTTTATAACAGCGCAAAATACCACCCCTCCCCTTCGGTTGGGAGTGGCCGGAATATCCCACGGGCATTTATGGGAAGTGATCAGCCGTGTAGACAGAGGCGACTTTGTTATTGTAGGTGTAGCCGAAAAAGACGACGAATTGCGCGCCAATAACGGCCTGCGGGGCAAAGTAGACGCTTCCCTGTTCTATGCCGACCTGGAAGAGATGCTCGACAAAACCAAGCCGGAAGCTGTCATCGTATATGAATCCATCTTCGACCATCTGCGCGTAGTAGAAGCCTGTGCTCCGCGAGGTATTCACGTAATGGTGGAAAAGCCCTTGGCTGTCAGTACCGCTCATGCCGAACGGATGGCCGAACTGGCACGGAAACATAGGATCCATTTACTGACAAACTATGAAACAACCTGGTATAACACCAATCACGAAGCGTATCGCTTAATAAACGAGGGCGTAATCGGCTCTATTACCCGGATCAATGTGTACGACGGACATCAGGGCCCGATTGAAATAGGTTGCGGCAAAGAGTTCTTAGACTGGCTCACCGACCCTGTATTGAACGGCGGAGGGGCAGTGATAGACTTTGGCTGCTACGGTGCGAATCTGGCTACCTGGCTCTTAAATGGGCAGAAACCCAAGAGCGTGTATGCCGTCCTCAACCAACAAAAACCGGCTCTATACCCCAAAGTAGACGATGATGCAACCATTATCGTTGAATACCCGAATGTAACTGTCCAGATCATGGCTTCATGGAACTGGCCGATGAACCGGAAAGACATGCACATATACGGCAGCAAAGGCTATATCTACCAGGATACCCCTACCGAAATGCGCATTTATGCCGAAAAGAAAGAAGTAAAAGAAATCGCTCCCTCGCTAAAGGCTCCCTACAACGATTCGTTCCTCTATTTCAGAGCCATTGTACGAGGCGATATCAAAGTAAAGCCGACAGATTTATCATCCCTGGAAAACAATCTAACGGTAGTATCTATCCTGGAAGCGGCCATTCGTAGCTCCCAAACGGGGAAGCCAATCTTATTCGATTAGCAGAACGTAGAACGGAACACGCAGAACGGGATGAGTCTTCAGCCTTCCGTGCTGCGTTCTGCGTGTTCCGTTCTGCCTTTTTAACTTTTTTTGCTTACTGTATAGCTACGGAATCCGGTCGTTAATGATAAGTTATAGTATATAGTACAATATTAATGACACCTTATTGTAGAAGAAACAGCATTCTTTATTTTATTTTATAAATTTTCAATAAGTTATATCTTCTTTTAAAACGAAAAGTATCATTTTTTTGCTTACATTTGGGGCATAACCTACTCATATTTTAAAGTATTATATCATGAAAAGAAGAGATTTTCTCGCAGGGTCGGCTATGTTAGGTGCAGGAATTCCTTTAGGAATGGCTCCAACAGTACTATCTTCCTGTAGCGGTACAACAGACAGCAAGACCAGCAATGTAAAAACCAAATCACCCGAAGAACTGGGTATGTATTCATTTGTAGACATCGCCCCCGACGGCAAGCCATTGAAAGCTGCATTAATAGGATGCGGAGACCGTGGTACAGGCGCTGCTACTCAATTCCTTAAATCTGGTCCTAATGTTTCAATCACAGCTTTGGTGGATGTTTTCCCCGACAGAATGGAAACCTGCCGCAAAGTATTGAAAGAAAAATTCAACAACGAAGTAGCTGATGCTAACTGCTTCTTTGGTTTTGATGCGTATAAGAAAGTGATGGAAATGAGCGATATCGAAGTAGTATTGCTTTGTACTCCTACCCATTTCCGCCCGGAACAATTCAAAGCTGCCGTAGAAGCCGGAAAGCATATCTTTATGGAAAAACCTTGTGCTGTAGACCCAACCGGTATCCGTACCGTAATTGCTTCTGCTAAGATCGCAACCAGCAAAGGCCTGACAGTTGTTACAGGTAACCAAAGACGCCACAGACGCGACTATTGGGAAGCCTATATACAGGTACAAAACGGTATGATCGGTGATTTAGTTTCCGCATCTGCCCATTGGGATCAGGGAGCTTGGTGGAACAAACGCAAACAAGCAGGATGGAGCGACATGGAATATTGCATCCGTAACTGGTTTAATATCCTTTGGCTAAGTGGTGACCACTTACTAGACCAAGCCATCCATAATATAGATATCGTAACCTGGTTCATGGGAGAACGCCCAACAAAAGCTGTTGGTTTCGGAGGACGCGCTCAACGTCTGACAGGTGATATCTACGACTTCTTCAGTGTAGACTATTACTATAACAATAACAAGCGCATGCTGGCAACAGCTCGTCAGATTGACGGATGCGACGGTAACGTATCTGAACAAGTATACGGAACCAAAGGGATGGTTCAACTCAATGACAGAGGCGAAATCAAGATCTTGGATTATAGCGGAAATGTAATGTGGGAATATGACTACAAGAGCAAACCGGTAAAGAATCCATATGATCAGGAACACGTACACTTGGTAGAATCTATCCGCTTGAACAAGAAAATCAATCAGGCAGAAGACTTGGCTTACTCAACTCAGGTGGCTATCCAGGGACGCGAAGCGGCTTATACAGGAAAACCAATCACATGGGATGAAATCATGGCTTCTAACCTACGCTATGGACCTGAAACCTACGCTATGGGCCCACTTCCTTTCTACAAAGAAGGTGTTGCTCCTAAGCCGGGTAAAGCTCCTGAAGCTCCTATCATGTAAAAAGCTCGTTGAGCTTTTTACAGTAGAACGGAACACGCAGAACGCAGAACGGGATATCACTTTTTCCGTACTGCGTACTGCGTGTTTTCGTTTTGCGATTAATATTGAGAGAAGGATTTGGAGACAAACTCCATGACCAACGGGAGTTCCATACGCCAGTATGACCAGGTGTGGGCTCCGTCTTTTACGCGGTATTCATGAGGGATTTCCTTCTTTTTGAACAGAATGTGCATCAGTGAGTTGCCTTCGTACAGGAAGTCGTCGTCGCCACAGCTCATATACCAGCGGATTTGTTTGATTTGTTTCAGTTGGTCTTCGGAAGCCGCTTTGATAATCTCTTCCACACTATGCCGTTTGTAATAGGCTTCTTTCTGCTTATCCGTTACTTTTACGCCTTCAGGGATTCTTAGTTGATCTAAGCTCCAACTACCCGTAGAAGCGCTCAGAGGAGCTGCTGCTGCAAACATTTCCGGATGGTGTAGGGCATAGAAGATAGTTCCGCCGCCACCCATCGATAGTCCGGCTACAGCCCGGTAGCGACGTTCCGTACGTACACGATAGGTCTTCTCGATATGGGGGATCAGCTCTTTGAAGAAGAAGTCTTCATAATTGAAGTCTCCCCTGATATCATTAAAGTAGCCCCGACGCTCGGTGTTGGCATCCGGCATCACGATAATCATACGGGATGCCTGTCCTTCGGCGATAGCCTTGTCGGCAATGTGCTGTACCTGTCCGAACTGTACCCAGCCGGTATGGTCGTCACCTCCTCCATGCAGCAGGTATAAGACTGGATACGACTGGTCGCTCTTCTCATAGCCGTCGGGTAGATAAATAGCGAATTTACGATCCATTTTCAGGATACCACTCTTTACGGTAAGTGTTTCAAATACTTGCCCCTGGCCAAAGGAAGCCATTGTAACAGCAAAAGCCATTACGAATAATCCAACTAGTTTTTTCATACGTTTAATATATTAAGTTCAACACAAAATTATTCTTCGGCAAATAAGGTAACAAAACTAATCGCCGGCATCTCGAAGGAGATACTTCCCTGACTACTCTGCACATCCGTTATTTCTGCCATCTTAAGCTGACTGTTCGTAGCATACACCTTTACTTTAGAGGCGGAAGGCAAACCTTTTATTGTCACCCGGCGAGAGGCTCCGTTATTCACCACATGAACGGCATACTTGCCTTGTGCAAGATTACCGAAGGCAGCACAATTCAAGCCTTCCTTATTGCAGTTAAACGGAAGGGCAAAAGACTGCTCAGGCGTATTGGCCAACTGCTTCAGGTTCCAGAAACGCTGCGTAGGACGCATGGGTCCATCCGAGCCAAAGATACCATCTCCCCAAAGGACAGAATAGTCTGAAGTGAGCTGCCATTGAAGAATAGAAAGCGGTTGACTGATCGCGCAGATACGGATATACAGATTGATCTCGTACAAGGCAAAGGTACTCTCTTTGAATATCTGCGGATACCTCCAGGCGGCGGCATCGGTGCTTCCTTCGCCTACGATGAGCGGCACATTCAGTTCGCGGGCTGCATTTCCCCATTTCTTCAGTGTTTCGTCGTCGCAACCTCTCCAGGAGTGGAAGGATACGGCGCCGATGTATTTATGAGTTTCCTTGTCTCGCATGGCAGGCAGGATAAAGTCGAATGTCGTAGCGTCTGAATTATCGCCCAGCAGCATCTTGGTAGCCAAGCCTTTGGAGGCCATATAAGCACCCAAGCCTTTGATGAAGTCCGCATGCTCCTGTGGGGTATGCAAGACATCGATCCCCAAGTCTGACTCATTGAACGAATACATCACGGCTTCTACGCCATAAGCCTGCTTCAGGTAGAGTAAATAGCTGGTCAGCGATTGGTATATCTTTTCTGTTTTTTGCGGATCCAAGCGGAAGGCTTGCACACCTCCGTTACTTACATACGAGGCCGGATCACCTTCAATTGCCCACTCAGGAGGGAACCAGGCGCTGACAATCACCGGCATACCGATAGCAGCCAGGCGCTGAGCCATCTTCATGGCAGCTTCTACGCGCGGGTCCATCTTGCCGCTACGAGCTTGGGCGAGGGGATCTGTGTTCTCTTCCGGATGCCAGTTGCGCCAGGGCATTTCCACACGTCCCCAGGCTACGCGCAGGTTGTTCAGGCAATAGTCCACCACTTGTGGGTCTTTTTGGCCTTGCAAGCGAAAGTTTCCTCCAAAGCCTTCAAACAAGCGTCCGGGATTCGTACGGTCTACTACTATCTCTGCTGCTTCATGGTCTATCTCGCCACTGGCTTTGATGGTATAGTTTAGCTTGGCAGACTGTCCTTTCTTTACGTTATCTCCCAGCAGATGAATGTAAATTGTTGCTACATCGCCTTCTTCTTTGGCAAAGGCAATGATGCGTTTAGAGAAGGTAAACACCAATTCATTTGTCTTTCCTTTGACAGAAAGGGTGGTTCCGGAAGCGGGCTGTAAGTCGGTAGTCTTAGCAGGCCAGATCTGCTCTTGCCCCACTTTGATGGTACCTTCGCCGTACGTTTTGAGCGGTAACTCAAAACATAAATAGGCAGCTACGGATTTACGGGTTGTATCAGAGGCAACAAGCAGGGATACATCAGCCACGCCCTTATCCTTATCTTCCACTATTTGTTCAAAGCGGATCTGCTCTACAACTGTCTTAACGGTCTGTTTCTGTCCGTTGCGGGTATATTCGGGGCGATACTGCCGTTCCTTTCCTGTTTCCGACAAGACATTCAAATCTTTATCTACCACTCGGAACTTCGACTCAAACTCCATCAATTGCCCGTCTACGCGGATACCGCTCATATTGCCCCAGGCCATTACTTCGGTTTGATCCGGAACAGAGAGGCTTGCTTTCAGCCTTTCATACATTTCAAAGCCCATCCGGCTGTTGTGATAGGGGCATCTCCACATACTAACCTTTGGTTGTCTTTTATCCGGCTGGCCTTCTTTGTTCAGTCCATAATACCATTCGCCATATTCATGGTCTATCAAGTTCTCCTTTATCCATTTCCAGGTTGTTTTTGCGGCATTGGCATACTTGGGATTATTAGTGATCTGCCAGGCATTTACAAAGGCTACTACCGACTCGGCCTGTGGCCACCAGTCGATCTTCTCTATCAAGCGCCCGTCTGCCTTTTCATAATACATATAGCCTGCTTTATTCCAGCCTTCTTTTAGCTGCACATCCGCCAGGCGAACTGCCATATCCTTGGTTTTCTCTATCAGGGCTTTGTCCTTCAATACCTCTACGGCTTCATACAGTAGCCACGACAGTTCGATATCATGCCCGTACGAGTCGATATCTTCCAGATTCTGCCAATCCATAGTAAGGAAGAGTCGTTGGTGATATCTTTTCCCATCTATTATCTTGTCATAAAATACATTGACTAATTCCGCCAGTTGCTCCTGCAAATGTGCATCCGGCCAAACGCGATACAGGCTGGTAAAGGCTTCCAATACATGTAGGTGGGTATTCATTGTCTTGGCGGCAACTCCTTTTCCGTCGTAGCCAAAGCGTTCCGGCAAACTCCAGTTTCTGGTAAACGATTCGATATATCCTTTGTTCACAGGATCGTATGCCTTTTGGAACAAGGTACGATACAAGGCTATAGCCTGTTCAAGGCTCTTGGTATCAGCCGTAGCCCGGTAATGTTCCGACAAACCGTAGATGGCATACGCTATTCCATAGGTTTGCTTCTCTGTGTTGCCCGGACTTCCATCCGCCTTCACACTCCAATAAGCTCCGCCATAGTCAGGATCGATAAAGTAATCAAAGAGATATTTCCTGGCACGGTCTGCCAGCAGTTTATGATTTTCGTTTTCAAACAAACGATAGGCTGCAGAAAATGTCCACAGAATACGGGCATTCAATACCAAACCTTTCTCCGCATCAGCTACCGGAGTGCCATCGTGCAGGATAGTTCCATAGAAGCCTCCTGAAGGGTCGGGCGCATACTTCTCCCAAAAAGGAAGGATGTTATACTGCAAATCATCTACTATTTCTTCACGCATCTGAGAGAGTTCAGCCTTATCCTCTGTTGCCGGAGAAGAAACGGGCAATAAGGAAAACAGAGCAAGCAATACTTGTACTAACATGGTTTCTACTTAATAAATAAACATTAGGGTTTCTATTTCTTTTTACCTCGTAAAAATAAGAAAATATTATGAAGGAACGGACGTTCCTCTAATCATTTCACCTAAAAAGATTGCCCAAACCCAACATCCGATAATCTTTTTGTCCTAAATGATTACAGGAACAGCCGTTCCGATAATCTTTTTACCCCAAATGATTACAGGAACGGCCGTTTCGGTAATCTTTTTTATATAAATGATTATAGGATACATCTTTTTACACTTTTTATTATGTCATTTGATAAAAAATAGTTAATTTGCAGACATTATTTATTATTATCGACACTATGAAAAAAGTAATCGCCCATCAAGGATTGTTTAAAGCATTAACAAATGCAGAACATTTTGATACGCATGATGCAATCATTAACTATGGAATGGATAAGCACATGCTTATTCCGGGACTTACTGCTGTATGGAATACGTATACGGCTAATTTTCTTGTTGAGAGCAAGAAATTTTGTCAAACTAAATCGCGACTGCCTACAAAAGAGCTGGCTCAATTAAATGTCTTGCGTAATGACAGCTTACGTAGTATTAATCGTACGGTAGAATATTATACTTTCAGCAAGAATAAGGCTAAAAAAGCAGCTGCTATACAATTAAAAGACTGTCTCTTACTATATAAAGGCACCGGCAGCAAATCCTATACGAAAAATTCGACTTTGATTACAGATCTTGTTATCAACCTGAAGGAAGAACCCAATAGGACGGCTGCAGGGTTACTTGAACTGGAGGAAGAAATAGATTTGCTGGAAACGCATAACAATGCCTTCAAAGCCCTTTATCGTACACGCGCACAGAAGAAAATGGAGGGACAGCGGCTGAAATTATACGATGTAAGGCGTACAGTGGATTTCTCGTTCAGCGCAGTGGCCGATGCATTGCTTGTTATCCGTCAAAGCATGCTGCTGATAACGCCCGGATCAGAGCACATTCCACTGATAACCAGTCTGATTGACACCTTCAATTCGTATATCATCACGGCGTCTGAAAACCTGTCGCGACGCACCTCTCGATATACCTTATCACTTGACGACGCTCAAGACGTAGCCCTTCCCTACGAGGGAAGTGATGCTGATAGAGGGATCGTTACGGAGGGCTTTGCGGAGGTAAGTGATTTGAACGTTCAGGGCCAGGGAGTTGGCGTAGGACTCGTTTCTCCAGATGCTGCCGAGCAGGAGATCGCGGCTGACGGCGACATTCAGATTGGTAGCCAGTATGCGGAGGATTTCGGCCTGGCGCGAGGTGATCAGTGTTTTACTGTTGCCGGTGCGCAACTCGTTGGTACTGTAGTTGAAGACGGTATTGCCGATACGGAAGACTTCTTCCTGTACACTTCCCGCAGCATTCATATCAAAACGCTCTTTGATACGGGCTAATAGCTCTTCGGGATAAAAGGGCTTGGCGATATAGTCATTCCCCTTGAGGCTGAAGCCTTTCAGTCGGTCGCTTTTGTCGGAGCGGTCGGACAGGAAGAAGATCAGCGTATGTTTGTCTTTCTCGCGTATTTTCTCGGCTACTTCAAAGCCGTTTAAGCCGGGCATATTAATGTCTAATAGTACCAGGTCGGGCTTCACAACAGGAAACTGCTCTACGGCCATTGTTCCGTTTCCGGTATAGGTTACGTCGTAGCCTTCCTTTTCCAGAAAGCGCTTTATTACAAGGGAGTACTTCAGGTCGTCGTCGGCAAATAATATTTTCAGGGCTTGTTTCATTGTGGCAGATATAAGGTTACAGATGTTCCTTTTCCCAAATGGCTCGACAGCGATACGTTGCCGTGATGCGCTTCGGTAATCAGTTTTACATAACTCAGTCCCAATCCGATACCGGGAACATCATTTCCCGGCAGGTTGGTTCCCCGGTAGAATTTGGCAAATACCTTCTCTTGTTCGGCATAGGGGATGCCGATGCCATTGTCTGAAACCGTCAGCCACAATTCGCGTCCCTTCTGCCGGGCATTGATTTCGATATCTACTTCGGCTCCCGAGTATTTTACGGCATTCTCTATCAGGTTGCTCAGTATATTGGCGATATGCACCGGGTCGGCCTCTATCCAGGGGGATTCCATTTCGTAGCGGGCTGATATCTTTACGTTCTTGCCACTTGGTGTATGCGTCAGGCGGATCACCTTTTCAGTCAGTTCTTCCAAGTTAAACTTCAAGAGGCGAAGGGGTGTTGATTCGTTGTCGGCACGTACCATGTCTTTCAGTTTATTCAGATAAGCCGAGAGGTTATCTAGTTCGAACATAGAATCTTGCAATACCTGCTCCGTAGCTGTTTCGTCGGCACGCATCTCTTTGTCTCCCAGGAAAGAAACAAAGGTCTTCAAAGTCTGCACAGGACGCCTGAGTTCGTGAATCATGGTATTGACGAAGCTCTCCCGCAATTCGCTGAGTTTCTTTTGCTTCAGAATGGTTTTTATCTGTAAAACCAGGCAAGCAATCAGCAGCAGTATCAATCCCAGAGCCAGCAGCAACTGGATAGTCATCCGCTTGAATACCGGCTGAGACGGAATACCAACCTCTATGAGTATCCCCTTTTTCTCAAACGGGCTATAGACATAAGATACAGCTATAGCGGGATGCAGCAGACTGCCCGACTTTTCCCATTGGGAAGTATACGGCACGGTATCTTGCTTGATAGTATAGCGGATGTCCGGCAGATCCGATGTAAGGATCGAATCGAGCAGGGCTTCATCAAAAGGATTGTTAAAATTCGTCACCGCCCGGTTGATACCCGCATGCATACTATCGGTAGATATTTGCATAGGGAAAGATAAATTCAGCCTGACAGAGTCTTTCGGCAGGGCAGTATGCCGTAATGAATCGTTGTCTATCATCTTCAAAGCCTTTTGGGCGAGGTCGATGCTTTTCTGAGCCATCGGCTTCGATTCGTTTCGATCATGGGTAAAAGAAAACGCCAGGTGTTGCTTAGCCATGCCTTCTTCCCCTGTATTGGAGTATTCGCTGTTTTGCTGAATGATATAGGTGTAAAACAGCTTGATATTGTTTTTGCGAATCGTATATTCCTTTTCGCCTGCCTGAAGGATCTTCTCGGCCAACTCCTGCGAGTAGGTGTCTGTTACATACTGGTATTGATTATACAGCCAATAGCCTTGCACCCCTATCAGCAGCAAGGCCGATGCCAGAGAAAGTATCCATATAATCCGTATGCGTCGTTCCATTTCTTTTGTTTTTGTCTTCTGCAAAGATAAAGCAGACGGTTTGAGATAACAATGTACACAGAGGCTTTTTATCTACGGAGTAATATTTCAGTAATAAAAACAAAGGCGGGGAAACACTTCGGGGAGATACATTTGCATCATGAGTCATCAAAATTTAATAACAAAAAGTAGAGCAATATGAAAAGAAAAATCAAAATGGCAGTTTGGCTGATAGCAACGCTACAGCTAATGGGCTTACAAGCTCAGATGGTGATCAACATACGAAATACCAATGACGTAGAAAAGCTGAAACCGATAGACGAGGTACAGTTTGCCGTAGAATACCAAACCTCCTTTATCTCCGACACCCTGAAACCGGATAAACCTATGGAAGAACTGATGATGCTGAAGGTGGGTAAGAAGAGCTCTGTGTATTACAGCTATGCCAAATTTCTGGGCGATTCGGTCTTTCGCGATCAAATAAACAAAGGCGTAGGGATGGATGTGATTAATGAAAGCCTACAACAATATCGAAGCATGATTAGTTACAAAATCTACAAAAACTATCCGGCGGGGAAGACCACTATGCTGGAACAACTTGCCATGAACCGCTATCGCTGCGAAGAGAAAACGGATATCCCCCAATGGGAGCTGCTTAGCGACACGCTGACAGTGCTCTCCTACCCTTGCCGTAAAGCGATCTGCCAATTTCGCGGACGTACCTGGGAGGCTTGGTATACTTCTGACATTCCACGAAGCGAAGGCCCTTGGAAACTACAGGGATTGCCGGGCATTATACTGAAAGCTCAGGATAGCAAAGGGCACTATACATTCGAGGCCATTGCCCTGGCGCAATATAATGGTGAAGAGCAGGTAGAATATGGAGACGAGGGCTTCGAGCCTATCTCACGCAAAGACCTCAACAAGATGTATGAACGGAATGCCGCCGACCCGGTAGGTTTTGTCAAGTCCTCAGCTCCCAATGTTACAGTCGTAGTAAAGGGAGAAGACGGGCAAAGTATAAAAAATCCTAAAAACATGCCTTTTAATCCAATAGAACTGGAATAACATGAAACATTCAGCCTGCCTCCTACGTCTAATTATATACATAGCACTTTTATATACTAATTTGCATCACACCAAAGCCCAGCACTTTCTTCAGGGAGTTGTAACAGAAGCCGGCACAGGACAGGCCATTGAAATGGCAACTGTTCAACTCCTGAAGAAAAGTGACGCGTCGATTGTAAGTTATACGTTCACAAATGCTAAAGGTGCCTTCTCCATGCCGCTAAGGCAAGTATCCGACTCCCTGCAGATCAGCGTTTCCCTTTTAGGTTACAAAACCTGGAAACAGCTCGTAGGAGACAAGCGACAATGGCAGATCCGGCTGGAAGAGCAGGCTTTCGCCCTGAAAGAGGTAGAGATTCGTCCCGGACGGGTATGGGGACAGCGCGACACGATCAACTATGATATATCACAATTCCTTACGTCTAAAGACCAGAGCATCAAGGATGTCATCCGGAAACTACCGGGATTAGACGTAGATGACCTTGGGAGAATATCCTACAACGGAAAAGACATATCAAACTTCTATGTAGAAGGCATGGATCTGACCGGCGGACGCTACAATCAGATTACAAACAACCTGGATGCCAAAGCTGTGGAAAGTGTTCAGCTACTCGAAAACCATCAGCCCATCCGTATCCTTCAGGACAAGGTGAAGACCGAGAATATCGCCCTCAACCTGAAACTGAAACCGGAGTTCCGCGACAAATGGTTGCTGACGTTGCGGGGAGGCCTCGGCAGTGACAAGTCTTCCCTTCTCTGGGAGGGATCGGCCCATGCCATGCAACTCAGCCGCAAAAGCCAAAGCGCCTATATATATAAAGGTGACAATACGGGGAAAGATGTAACGGATGAGCAGTTTCGCTTCTTCGACTACAGCTTCGGAAGGCTTCAGGAGCCGGATGCTCCCTCCTACCTGAGCCAGCCCTCTATCATGGCTCCACTGAAGAAGGAGAGGCTCTTGTTCAACGATGTGCATACCCTGTCGGCCAACCGCCTGTACCGAATAGGCGAAACCGCCCAGCTACGCATCAATGCCGGTTATACACACGACATTCGCAAACAGGAACGAGGCAGCGAAACCACTTACTATCAGCAGCATGACAGCATACACATTGCAGAAGAAAGTGACACACGCATCCGCTCGGATCAGGCAGAGCTTAGCCTCAACCTCGAGAATAATGCCACGGATTATTACCTGAGCAATCGCTTCAAAGCCATTGGAAACTGGGACAATAGCACCTCCCTTTTCTCCGGCAAGCAGTCCGTCCGCCAGCAAATAAAGACAGAGAACTGGGGGCTGCGCAACGACTTCAAGAACCTCTGGAATCCGGGAGAGTACACCCTCGAAGTCCGCTCACTGCTCCGCTATAATCACAGCCCCTCCCGCTTGTATGTGAATGACAACAAGGAAGCTATGCACCTCAATCAACTATATACGGATAACTCCCTGTCACTGATCAGGAAACAAGGGAGTGTCAATCATCAGTATACCGCTGGATTCACCGGACAGGCCAACAATATAAAGAACGGCTTCAGCCTCTACGGAATCCCCTCCTGGCAATGGAAGCGCAGCAAGTGGTATGCCAACCTGAGTATTCCATTAATATGGACAAACTTCCCGCAAGGTGAGCTGTCTCGTATGGCTGTAAATCCGTCTGTTTCATTCAACTATAAGCTCAACTATGCCTGGCGCTTCTCTGTCTCCGGCAGCTATCGCGAGCAATATGGCGACATCCTGAATTACCAGGCAACTCCCTACCAGACAGACTATCGGCATATCGTGTGGAATAGCGGCAAGCTCCCTACCCTACACATCCAGCAGTATTCTGTTTACGGAGAGTATAAAAGCACGGTCAAAGAGTTCTTTGCCTCCTTGTCTATAAGCCACAGCCGGAATGGGTCAGACCATATGTATGAACAGCTTATCGAAGATGGGAAAGTGACAATAGCCTCCCGTGAGTCAGACACCGACGGCTACGGATGGTCGCTCCGGGGAACGATCTCGAAAGGCTATTATGATTGGGGATTGAAGGCCTCTTTGGCCTACCTTTTTAGCCTCAACCGGGCAGAGCAGCTCAGCGAGGGAGTCCGCCTTCCCTTCAAAGCCAGCTATATGCAGTATGAGCCGAAGCTCAGCTGGTCGCCCTCCAAACATGTAGAGGCATCCTACCAGTCTACCATCCGCTACGGAGGCTCTACCATTGGCAAAGACACCCGGCTAAGCCCCCTCTGGAATGTGGTACAGAAAGCAGAAGTCTCTTACGAACTCTTCCCACTGGAAGTAAACCTCTCGGCAGAGCATTACTATAACGATGTAGGCAGCAGCAAGTCGGTAAACGCCTTCTTCGCTGACTCCGGTATACGCCTGAAACATGGCAACTGGCAGTTTGAAGCCCTCGCCTCCAACCTCTTCGACAAACAACAATACCGCTACACCGAGTACAACTCGCTGCAAAGCTACACCTCCTGGATCAACATTCGTGGACGCGAATTTCTCCTGGCGGCAAGGTATAAATTCTGATGGAAACCTATAGCTTCTTGTAGATTAGCTTTGAGAAGTAAACAGTTTCAAGTATATCAGGATTATGCGAGCAAACGAAAAGGCCGATATAGCAAGTCTCCGGAAGCTCCAGTTCTATTTCACCTGTAACTTCGTCCGTATAGGCACCGGTAGCCGTCTTCATGACGATCCGCTTTCCGATCCGTTCGAGGGTGATATGGTCCGGAGCTTTCCCTTCCCATTGCACCTCCTTGGTTTCCTGTCCGGCCAGGTCACGGTATTGAAGTGACGTAAGCCCATCCCCATGTACGCAGACGTCGGCATAACGAGACTTCCCCGTCAGAGATTCACGGATAATAATCCCCAACTTGCGATGCGCATCCACTCCATCCCCCACAAAACCAACCTTAGCCGAGAGGGAAAAGTCCCCCTTCTCCTTCCGCCACACCATAAAGAACTCGTCACTATTCCCCCACATATTCGTACCACCACCCGTCAGCAAATACGTCTGCGTAGTAGGATTATAATGCACCGACCCCTTTAGTTTAACAGCTCCAACATCACCTGAACCCTCAAACAAATCACCAACCGTCGCAGCCGTCAGCAACACCATACAAACGATCCCAAGCAAACCACAAAAAAACTTCACCTTTTTCATTTTCATACAAGTATTACATTCAAAAACAAATATATAGATTTGCTTCAATATAGCTCTATTTACTAATCAACTTTTTGTAAACAACAGTCTTTAGCAACTCGTCTTTGCGGGCGGAGGCGAGGGGTAGTTCTTTGCCTGCGATGATAATTCTGCCGCCGGAGATGGTGTCTATGTGGGATAGGTTTACGAGGAAGGAGCGGTGGATTCTGAAGAACATATTTTTGGGGAGCATTTCTTCTAAAGAGATCATTGTTTGGTGGATAACGATTACTTCTCCTTTCAGATAGAGTTTCAGATAATTTTGCATGCCTTCTACGTACAGGATATCTTCTCTTGAGATTTTCCTGAAGGCATCGGCTTGGCGAACGTATAAGTCTGAGGTAGCGGATTTTTCGTCTTGTTTTATTGAAATAGTTGATTTGAACACTTCTTGCGCCTTTGTTACTGCCTGAAAAAATCGCTGAAAGGAGAAGGGTTTTAATAGATAGTCGACAACATTTAAACGGTAGCCTTCCAGTGCATACTCCGAGTAAGCTGTTGTTATGATAGTCAGAGGGGCTTTTTCCAGCGATTCCAAAAAGTCAAGACCGGAAAGGTGTGGCATATTGATATCCAGAAACATCAGGTCTATCTCTTTCTTTTTGAGTATGCTTGCTGCTTGCAGAGCGGAAGTACAGGTATCGGCTACTTCCAGGAAGTCTATTCTCTGAATATAGTTTACAATGCCTTTTATGGCTACTGATTCATCGTCTACTATCAGGCAGCGCAAGAGGGATTCTTCTGTTTGTTTGGATACGATATTTGTCATTTTCTATAGCTTTAAAATCAATGTTGAATGGTATATTTTCTCGGTTTCTTTTACCGAAAAATCATATCTATCGGGGTATAAAATATCCAATCTTTTGATTGTATTAGTTAGTCCCAGTCCTGAGTTTTCATTCTTCTTATCTGTTATTATAGATTTTGAATTTTGTACTTCCAGAAAAATAATATCCCCTTCTTGCCGGAAATCAACGCTGATAAATCCTTTTTCAAAATCATCACGTGGGGCATGTTTAAAAGCATTTTCTATGAAAGTAATTAAGAGCAATGGAGCTATTTTTTTCTTCTTGTCTTCTACTTTCCATGAGCAATTTACATCCAGATTGTCTTCCCAACGTATCTTTTCAATGTCTATAAAATCGGTCAGAAAACTGATTTCCTGATCCAACGTAATCAATTCCATTTTGCTGCTGTATAACTGATAGCGCAAGATGTCCGAATATTTGATTAACAAAGAGGATGCCAAGTCTACATCATGCTGCATAAGTACATTAATATGATTAAGTACATTGAACATAAAATGCGGGGTTATCTGGCCCTGAAGGGTTTCAAGTTTGGATTCGATAAGTTCGTTCTGAAGTTTGAGGTTTATCTCGTAAAAACGCAGTCCGCAAAAGCCAAAATTCACCAGTAAAGTAACCAAAAAAGCATTCAGGTATTCACGCCCGAACGAATTCTCGTTTATCACTAATTCGGACGAGGGAAAGAAACCAGCTTTCTCCAACAGTAAAAAGCCATACAATATAAACGGAATAAAGAAAGCCGACAAAGCTGTAATCAGCACAAACTGCCCGATAAACAACTGCATTTTCCTCCGCTTAATCGCTTTTGTCAGCAAACTCCGGCTCAGATAAGTAGTAAACGGATAGGCACAGATCAGAACAGATATCGCAAGTAAACATCCTTCCAATACAGAGGAAGAAGACGTGTATATCAGACAAAGAATCAGCCCGAAAAACACCCAGATCAGATGAATAAACTGATTATAGTTTTTGAGATAATCTATTTTCATTCGGCAAAGCTAATGTATTCCTTACAGATATGCTACTCGTTCGTCATAAGCAAACAAGGGCTTAGTCAAAAAGTTTTCTCTGCTTATGAGCTTCTTCCGACATTTGCTCCATCAATAAAAACAAATGAATATGAAAAAAGTAACACTACGTATTATGTTGGGAATATCAATATTCTCCATCGGCACTACATCAGCCCAGACAAAGGTTTCAAACCAGGAAAAAGAGGCAGCCGTACATCTCAGTTTTATTCCCCCTTTGAGCACAAATGGTATCCATGCGGGGCAATATACAAACCATTTCTCTTTAAATCTGCTAGCAGGTATCTCCAAAAATGAAACAGCATTTACCTTAGGAGGGCTGGGCAATATTGTCCTGAACAATGCAAACGGGTTTCAACTGGCCGGACTTGCCAACTATGTAGGAAATAACTTTACAGGATTACAAGTAGCTGGATTAGTGAATATTGCCAAAAATGTATCGGGCGTTCAGCTAGCCGGACTATTGAATATTGCCAACCAAAGCGACTATCCTATCGGGCTGATTAACATCATAAAAGAAGGAGAAATGGGCATTTCGGCCACTTACAACGAAATCGGAACCACAGCCATCACCTTCCGCTCAGGAGGAAGGGTTACATACGGGATTCTCGGATTAGGATATAACCACAAAGCCAAAGAAAAAGAAGCATTTACAGCCCTCGGAGGTCTCGGCGCACATGTACATATTGCCTCATGGCTAAGGATCAACAATGAACTGACAATAGAGTCCGTAAACTGCTTCTCGGATGATGAAACAACCTTTAAAGCCGCTTATGCCCTCCTACCCGCCTGCAAGATAGGACAATACCTGGAACTTTTTGCCGGCCCAAACATCAACTACATGCAAAGCGACAACCCTGACAATCACAAACTATTCCCAAGCCATTCGCTCTGGAAAAAAGAACAAACCTCTAAGCTACAACAACTCTACATAGGCTATCAAGTAGGTATTCAATATATCTTTTAACCAGAACGCAGGCTTAATCCTTACTTCAGCAGCAGCTCCAGCATGTTTTTAATCCTGATTGCAACCCGTGGCATCAGCAATATCGTTGATAACCTTTACAACTTCGGCGATCTTCATACCGTCGAGGTCGGTGCCTACGGCTGCAATAAATTCAACAGTATCAAGAACGTAGAGGCCCAGATGAATCAACACTTCCCATAATCAGTTAATCTCCCATAATAACGGCTGTAAATCCACATCATTTTTTGTCATCCTCCGTAATTCCACATAAAGCTTTACACAGTGTTTGAACTGCAACAACTTTAGAAAGAATACTTTCGGATACTACTGAATCTACTTCAAGAAATCCGTTTCTTCGCAGTTTAATTATTAAAAATAACAAACATGAATACAAGAAGTTTACAAGAGAGTGTGAGTGAAATGAATGTTAGTGAGGTCATTAAAGGTTTTCTCTTCCATTGTCAATTCGAGAAAAATCTAAGCTCAAAGACTTTACGGGCATATACAACAGATTTGAAACAATTTGCTGCATATATAAAAGGGACGGAAGATGAAAAAAGATTCAAGAGTATGACTAAAGATACACTAAAAAGCTATCTTCAGAAAATTTCACACCTAAAACCCAAAACAATAAAAAGGAAAGTAGCCTCATTAAAAGCGATGTTAAACTACTTAGAGTATGAAGACGATGACTATATCAATCCTTTCAGGAAGATTAAAGTTCGCTTAAAAGAGCCTAGTCTTATACCATCCGTTATGACACTACATGAAGTAAAAAAAATATTAAGCATCATGTATAAAGAACTTGAAAATAATAGTAATGTAGATCGATATACCTATAAAGCTCTGGTTCGTAACATTGCGATTGTTGAAATTTTATTTTCAACAGGAATGAGAGTTTCAGAGGTTTGTAATTTGCAGTTGCAAGATATAAATCTAAAAAATGGGATTATTAAGGTTTTCGGTAAAGGGAGCAAAGAGCGCATGATCCAAATATGCCAGTCTGAAACTATCTCTATAATAAAAAACTATTACCAGCTGCATAGAACTCAGATAAAGGATGGAACTTTCTTTTTTGTAAATCGTCTAGGACTTCCATTATCAACACAGTCAGTCAGACTGATGGTGAAATCCTATGTTAACAGAGCTGGACTAACTAAGCATATTACACCGCACACCTTTCGACATACTTTCGCCACCTTACTTTTGGAAGAAGATGTTGATATAAAATATATTCAAAATATGTTAGGTCATAGTTCTATTGCAATAACACAGATTTACACTCATGTTAATATGAATAAACAAAAGAAGATTTTAACGACAAAACATCCTCGAAGAAAACTCCAGCTGGCAGGGAACGGTTGATAACTATTTATTATAGATGAAAAATCAATGGGATATTAGTGTTATTATAATCAGTTCAAACAATCCATATATAACCTTGTGTATTGATACTGTTTATGATCAAATGAGTGAAACGGATGAACTTATAATTGTTGATGACCACTCATCAAGCGATATTATTCAGAAGTTAGAGAAGTATCAAAGAAGAAACAATATTGAACTTATACATGCTGACAAAAAGGGTAACAGATCTTATAATAGGAATATCGGCGGGTACAAGGCTAACAAACAGATTCTACTCTTCATAGATGGAGATATGATACTTGATAGATATGCTCTGGAAGAATTGAGAAGGGCACACATGAATCGTAGTGAGATAGCATTTATAGGATCAACACATGCATCAAGATTTTCGGAATATCCATTAGCATTGTATTCTGGTATTACTGCTTATGTAAATGAAATCGAAGATTATGAAGGTCGAAAACAAATATTTGAGAATCCACTGTTTCAGGACAAACGAAGTTCTTTTTTTAAAGAGGATAAAAATCGTAATTTCTTTTGGTTGCATTATTTTACAGCATTCTGTTCTGTCGAAAAGAAGTGTTTTGAGACTGTGAAAGGATTTGATGAAAACTTTGAGAAGTGGGGAGCTGAAGATGTCGATTTTGGCTATAGGATATCACAACAAGGAGCGATCGGATTCCTTCCTTATTTCAGAGGGCTTCATATTCCACATAAACGAGATCTTATCTCCTGCGAATTTGACAATTATTCCAATATCTGCATGATGCTGGAAAAGTATAAGGTTTGGGAATTTGAGGTACTTGCCCAATATAAAGCCTCACCTAATCTTTTTGAAAATGTTTTTATGATGATCGGCAGAATGAGATTGATATCATTGAATCCGATTGACATTGAACCTTGTAAAAACAGCATATATATAAATACCATATCAGCCGAATATCCAAAGGGTAACATAAGTTACTATCTGGATGAAACAGAGGAAGAAACCGTCTACTTTATCGGGTTAAAATTAGGTTTTAAAAGTCAAACGTTCACTAATGCTTTTATATCCGATAATATTTTTGTTTATCCTCAGGTAATAGCTTGTGGGGTTCTTCAGGAAGCACTAAGGATCAGCCAAAATGTATATATATGCCGATCGGGAAATAAGATAAGAATAGATTGGGGAAATGAATTTAATATAAGTCTTTTCAGACCACAGTTTCGCCTTCATTATAATTCGATGGATATTATGGACTTTATATTCGTTGAAGAAGAAACTAAGCTAAAGGTATTGTCCAAAACTTTAGGTATTACACAAATGGTGAACTCTATTCCTCAATTACCCGACATGGAAGCATTGGCAGCTTTCACTGAAGAAAATAAGATCTTTGGTCATTCTTATTGTTTCATTGATCTTGTAAATGATTCAGGAGCCCAATCTGTAATATCTTTACTTGAAAGGGAAGTGGGTATCTTTATAGTTGGCCATTATAGGGTCTATTTGTATAAACAGAAAAATATTCGTGAGCATTTACTGAATGAGATTAAAAATTTTAAATTGCCATTGATCTTTTTAGTCGAAGATTCGGAAACACATAAAGGCACGGCTTTTTATGAAGAATTCGAAAAAAGAAATCACGATAAAGATATTCTTATTGACCTGACAGGTAATATCTCAATGATAGCATACTAATGCTAAATATTCGGAAATCCTATTTTTTTCTCCTTATCTTTGAAAAGAGATTTTGTTACATAGTTATCAAAAAAATCTTCAAATTTTTCATTGCTAAGTGTTCTTATCTTTAGGATATTTTCTTTGATTTGTTCATTAACAAATAGTTTACTCTCAATTGATTCTGGTATTTTTTTATTGAGCTTTCTTTCAAAAATCATTAGATCGGTGATGAATCCGCTCCATTTTTTTTCAAGTACATTCCATTCTGTCTTATCAACTATGATTGATAGTGTTTTGATAAAATTATCAAATGAAAAATCCCATTTGGAGGCTTTAAACTGCGCTATTGCACGAAGATGGAAACAGTTTATATATATATTTTTATTACCGTAAATTGCACATAGATCGGTAGCTTGGTTCACTAATTTTATAACCTCGTTATATACACTATTTTCGTATGATAAATATTTGTCATATTTAATGATTAGAAACATGGCTTTAACCAAGCGAATGATTATCTCATAAAATACCATATTGGTTTTATCGATACAACTTGAAACAAATTCTATTTTTGGTTCTACAGCAGCTAAATCATTATTCAAGATGTTAACACGTATAGCTTTAAGTGCAATTGCTAATTTTAGGCTGAATCGAATAGTATGTTCACTATATTCACAATATTTTTTGTATGCCATTGACCAAGCATCTATAATTTTATCAGCGTATAAATCTGCATCATAATTATGATAATAAATATCTCCTTTAGACTTCCAGCATTTCAAAATGCCTTCTCTGTCGCCAATATTTTGAGCTAAGTTCATTGCTTTAGAATTAGTAAACTCGGCATCTTCTATTAATTGGAGGTGATAATAAACCATTGTTTGTCTGATATACATGTTTATTAAAATCTCTTCACAACCAACATGGTCAAGCATTTCATTTTCAAGCAGATCTGTCAACTGCTTATTTTTCTTTAAACTCTCATCAAATTCCTGAAGGTTCAGCAAGTGACAAATATATTCTTCCAGTAACTTAAAAACATTAGCCAAATGTTCTGCGAATTTTGGATAATTACAGATAAACTGGTTAAATACTTTTTCGTTATAAATCAGGCACTTTGTCATTCCATGACGCTTTACGGTCATAGATTCGATCTGCCAATATACTTTAATATAGGTTTTTGGAGATATCGATTCTATGGATAAATCCAGATAATCACTTATAATATTAAAGATCTCCAAACTATAATTAAATTCCACATCCCGTTGCATTATTTTTTCTAATGCAGCGTCGAAATCATTTTGGTTTAACTGGTTCAATGATTTCTTCACCAAGAACAAAGAGAAGAAGAATTCATACGTATAGCCATATTGATCAAATGATTTTAAGAGTTTCCTGCGGAATTCTTCTGGCTTGGATAACAATGAATGCCTTGATATAAAATATTTCTCAAAGAATTGGTGCGAAAACCGAATATGATCATCCATGCCGATATTGATAAACCCAATCCGTTCGAGCTGCCTAAGCAGATTGTTATCACCAATTAGATCATTAAATACAATCAGAGGCAACGATTTTGTAAGGGCAATTACCGATATAAGGTCCTCATATGATTTTGTGAGAGTAAGAGAATCTTTAATGCTTTCGAGGAATAACTGTTCTCGTTTGCCTATTAAATCATTGATGGAGACAGGGGTAGTATTTAAACATATTTGGAATCTGTCTATGTCGTGTATATAATAACTGGTAGTGTCTGTGTGACGTATTACGCCTTGTTGTAAAAGATATAATATGAACTCATGCAGGAAAAACGGATTTGTGCCGCAGGTGTCTACAATTTTTTCAATAGATCTTTGATAAGTAATCGTATCGACTTCCCGATGCTCATCATATACTTTTATAAGACTTTCCTGTAAATATTGGATGGCCTCTTTTCTCGTAAATCCTTCTATTTGGGTATGGTAGTAACTATGCACCTCTTTAGAGGATAAATAGAGTAGACGCTTGTATAAATTATGCGTATCGGTGTCTGAATAGAGATAATCTAAATTGAAACTTAAAATTAGAGATGATACGGAAGTTCTTTCATCCATGTATTTAAGTAATAAATCTATTATCTCAATACTCAATTCGTCATAGGCTTGCAAGTTATCCAGAATAATGCTACATGATTTCCGACACAATAGATCAGATAGATATTTTACAACATTTTCTTTCTCTTTTGCTACATTAAAACTTTTGTCATACAATATTCTGCATGCATAATATTTATTGTCTTCGATATTGGATGAAAAACACAAATTGGTTTGTTTATTATCAAATAAAGGTAAATCTTCTAGAGTTGAAATTAATTTCTCCACAAAAAGCTTAGCGGTGATATCTTTCTCGTCAGCATCTATGTAACATACTTTATTATTGATGTCCTGACTGTAAAGATTCAATTCTTTAAGTATTCTGCTTTTCCCGACTCCGCTTGTGCCTGTTATTGTTATTACAGAGAAGTTATGTGTATTCCCGATATACTGGCCACAGTTATTCAATATTTCATAATACGAATCACCGATTAATGGTGTTGTGGCAATCCAACGACATTCAAGTTTTTGGTCGATTTTGCAGATTGTTTGTCGACCATCTTCTTCTTTTATGGATACTCGGGGAAATTTTATCTTTTCAGAATAAGATTTCACTCGCATTTTTAGTCTGATAACACTGCTACTGTTTGGGGGTATATTTTTGAGTATTTTATATTCGGGAAATAAAAGGTCTCTACTTTTGATGTGAAAATAATCTTTAACATTATCAATTATTGAAACTTCTATATTTCTTTCTTTTGAATGATGGTTGTATATATATAGATTTAATTCGAAGGGTTGATTTATGCCTATTACAATTTTCTTCCGATCGGACTCTTTTTTTTCGATTCTGTATTCATATTGAATATCTGAATGATGTTGTAAGATGTCAACTTCTTTTTTAAATGTAGGGAAGTACTTATTAAAATTCTTCATTGATGAAGAATATGTAAGTATTAGCTCCTCCAATGTTAAGTCATGATAAATATCCACCTTAGTCTTTGTCCTTTCCACATAGTCGGCAATATGCTTTTCGAAAGTTCTGTTTATGGGAGAATATGAAAAGATGATAATCTGTTTCGCATCATGAATAAATGCCATTAATAATGTCATTGAAACATCATGGACTGGCAATCGGTCATTTTGATGATACTTACACTCCAACCATATTTTTGCTTTGGCTTCTTCCAACAGATTTATAGTAGCCTCAAAATCGCGACTCCCGTCCCATGATTTTTTCGTTGCGTAGAACTCGATTCCGGGATACTTTAATTCTAATAGATCATGTACTAAATCTTCGAACAGTAAGCCATCAGATTTGAATTCTGCCCAATAATCAGTAGTTAAGTGATTCATCTATAATAAATAGTTATCAGTTGTTCGTCAAAGGTAAAAAATAAATATAAAACCCAAAAGAAACAAAAACTTTTTCGCTTCTTTTGGATTTTACTCTACAGTATTTTCACACAAACATAAATAAAATTTACTATATATTTCTGATAATTGGAATTTACAAGATTGAGAGAATAAATTGCTATGAATATAAAACTTAATGCTTGAGTAGACAGAAATAGCTTTGGGGTATAGTATGGTTTAATCTTAAAACAAAAAATATTGACATCGAAACATTAAAAATGTTATCTTTGTAATATAATCAAACAGATCTAATTATGAAAGAAAATTTCAATTATAAGGATGTCCCTTGGGATTACCTTCATTGCTTAAATGCACAATGTCCACGATCTGCCGATTGCTTACGCTTTCAGGTTACTCTTCATACTGATCAGGATCGTTCGTCTTTTTCGATAGTCAACCCGGCTTATGTTGCCGCCCGCGAAGAATGTCCGTTTTTTCATCTTGACCGTTTGACTCATTTTGCGTTGGGGATGAGGCGTCTGTTCGACAAAGTGCCTCATGCGAAAGCGCTTAAAATACGGAATATCCTTTATCATCATTTTGAGCGAAGTATGTACTACCGTATCCGTAATAAAGTGCGTCTTATTACTCCGAAAGAACAAGCCTTTATCCGGCAGGTTTTCCTCAATGAAGGGATTCAGGAGGAGCCTGTCTTTGACGAATACGTAGACCAATACGATTGGTAATACTTAATATCCCTTAATTTTTGTACATTTTCTCAACTTTTTCTTGGGCGTGAGAATGTTTTCTCATGCGGATGAGAACTTTTTCTCAAGCCCATGAGAATTTATTCTCACCGGCATGAGAATCTTTTCTCATCCGTATGAAACTTTTATCTTTTTTAGATCCTATCCATTAGAATCCGCTTAGCCATTTCGCCATTCACCTTTCTATTTTCGCCAAAAGCAACGCCACGCTCATTGAAGCGGCGTTCTATTTCCGCAATCGTATCCATGCCGATGCCTTCTTCACTCAAGCGGGTGGTCATACCGAGTGAACGGAAGAACTCGTCGGTTTTGGCGATGGTTTTATCGATACGTTCGTCACGGCTTCCTTCGGTGATGCCCCATACACGTTCGCCGTATTGGATGATCTTGTCGCCTTTACTTTCGCGCAGGATATTCATTGTTCCCGGAAGAACAATCGCCAGTGTGTGTCCGTGGGATAGGCCATGTAAAGCCGTCAACTCGTGCCCTATCATGTGGGTTGCCCAGTCTTGCGGCACGCCACCCAAGGCTACAAAACCATTGAGGCCCATGGTTGCCGATAGCATAAATTCGGCCATCAGGTCATAGTTTTGTTTATCCTTTTTAATCAGAGGAGCGATTTCAACCACAGTTTGCAGGATACCTTCGGCCCAGCGGTCCATCAAACGTGATACGGCGGGAACGGTAAGGTATTGCTCCATCACGTGTACAAAGGTATCGGTAAGTCCGTTGGCAATCTGGTTATCAGGCAGCGTAAAAGTAGTCTCCGGATCGAGGATCGAAAACACAGGAAAATTGGAATAGAAAGCAAACTTTTCTTTGGTTTCCTTATTGGAGATCACCGCTCCACTGTTCATTTCAGAACCCGTTGCAGGCAGGGTAAGAACAGTTGCAAGCGGAATGGTATTCATTTCTGCACCAGCCAATACCAGGTCCCATGCATCGCCCTGGTATAATATTCCGGCAGAGATCAGTTTTGTCCCGTCAATCACCGAACCGCCGCCTACGGCAACAAGAAAGTCTATCTTCTCTTCTTTTCCCAAAACGATGGCTTTGCGAAGGGTTTCGATGGCAGGGTTGGCCTCAATACCCCAGAATTCTACGGTGTGAAAGTCTTTCAGGGCTTCCATCACCTGAGTGTAAACATTATTCTTTTTAACACTTCCACCCCCAAAGGTTACCATCACACGCTTTCCGGCAGGTATTTCCTTAGCCAATTTTGCAATCATACCCTTGCCCATTATGAGCTTCACCGGATTTTGAAAAATAAAGTTGTTCATTATTATCTCTTATTTATTATTACAACAAAAGCATCTCCATCATATAAGAATACGAATATAAGGATTGTTTCTTTCTATTCTTCACTCTACATTCATCATTCTTCATTTATTTATTATCTTTGAGGATTGTACTTAAATGGTAAAACATGAAAACAAAACTTTTAATTTTAGTGTGTGGCATGACTGTGTTAGGAGCATGTAATCAGGGAGCAAAATTGGCTTATCCCGTAGCAGATAAGGACAATACGGTAGACACCTACTTCGGAACCGAAGTGGCAGACCCGTATCGTTGGTTGGAAAATGACACCTCGAAGGCAACAGAAGCCTGGGTGGAAGCTGAGAATAAGGTAACAGCAGCGTATTTGTCGAAAATACCCTTCCGTGATAAAATCAAACAACGTCTTACTGATCTGACAAATTACGAAAAGATAGGAACCCCATCCAAAAAGAAAGGAAAGTACTATTTCTTTAAGAACGACGGATTGCAGAACCAGAGCGTAATGTACGTAAAAGAAACGCTGGACGGGGAAGCAAAGGTGTTGCTCGACCCGAACAAATTGTCTGACGACGGAACTGTGGCTCTGAGCGGTATTTCTTTCTCAAACAACGGACAATACCTGGCTTACAATATTTCGCGTAGCGGTTCGGACTGGAACGAAATATTTGTGATAGACCTGGCAAGCGGTCAACGCCTGGACGACCATATCCTATGGGCCAAGTTCGGCGGTGCATCCTGGCATGGCAACGGCTTCTATTACAGTGCCTATGATGCTCCTGAAGCAGGTAAGGAGTACTCCAACATGAACGAAAATCATAAGATATATTACCACCAGCTAGGTACCCCGCAAAGTGACGACAAGCTGATCTATCAGAATCCGAAAGAACCCAAGCGTTTCTATTACGGAAGTGTAAGTGAAGACGAACGGCTTATGTTTATCTTTGAATCCGGAGCCGGAAGTGGTAATAACCTGTTTATTAAAGACCTTACCAAGGCAAACGCTCCGGTAATGGCTCTGACGGATGATATGGAGTATTCCTATGCTCCTATCGAAGTAGTGGGCGACAAGATCTATCTGATAACAAACTATGGGGCACCTAAATACAGGATTATGACAGCTACTATCGGCTCGCCGATGCTGAAAGACTGGGTAGAGTTGATTCCTGAGTCGGAATCGGTTCTTTCCAATGCCTCTATTATTGGTGGAAAACTGATGCTTACCTATGAGAAAGATGCTTCCCATCATGCCTATGTGTATAGTCTGGAAGGGAAAGAGGAACACGAAGTGAAGCTTCCTACCCTGGGATCAGTTTACTTCAGCGGAGACAAAGACGACAAAGAGACCTTCTATTCGTTCTCGTCATTTACTTTCCCGGCTACTATTTACAAATATGATCTGGACAAGAACCAGTCTGAGCTTTACCTGGCTCCTAAAGTAGCTTTTAATCCAGACGAATATACAACCGAGCAGGTATTCTTCGCCAGCAAAGACGGCACGAAGATACCCATGTTCCTTACCTATAAGAAAGGTCTGCAAAAAGATGGGGCAAACCCAGTATTCCTGTATGGATACGGAGGCTTTAACGTAAGCCTGAACCCGGGCTTCTCTACCAGCCGCTTGGTCTTCCTTGAAAACGGAGGTATCTATGCACAAGTAACCCTCAGAGGCGGTGGCGAATACGGAGAAGAATGGCACCAGGCCGGTACAAAGATGAACAAGCAGAATGTGTTTGACGACTTTATAGGTGCTGCCGAATACCTGATTCAGGAGAAGTACACCAATAAGGAAAAAATAGCTGTAAATGGAGGATCTAATGGCGGTTTGCTGGTTGGAGCAGTTGTAAACCAACGCCCGGACCTGTTTAAGGCAGCTGTTCCGGCAGTAGGTGTAATGGATATGCTTCGCTACCACAAATTCACGATTGGCTGGAACTGGGCGAGCGACTATGGCACAAGCGAAGACAGCAAAGAGATGTTCAACTATCTACATGCCTACTCGCCGCTGCACAACATAAAGAATGATGGAACCCCTTACCCTGCCATTATGGTAACGACAGCCGACCATGACGACCGGGTAGTACCCGCCCACTCCTTTAAATATGCCGCAACTTTACAAGCTGCCAATACAGGAGACGCTCCCAAGCTGATCCGCATAGAAACAAAAGCTGGCCACGGAGCAGGAAAGCCCATCAGCAAAATCCTGGACGAATCTGCTGACATCTACTCATTTATCATGTATAACCTGGGGATGAATGTAAAATAAAAGATCTGACGTTTTTTTAACACGAGAGGGTGTGTCATTTTGACACACCCTCTTTTTTCTCTTATATTCTGGTAAAAAATCAGACACTGATTAGGTTATATTGTTGTTTTCAATGGATTAAACTATCTTTGTCGCAGCAAAGCAGAATGTAGCTATCTCTGTCTTCTTTTGAAAGTTCGTATCTAAAACAATATTCATATTATATAACTCAATAAAAAATGAACAAAATTTTACTAATATTCATCGTATGCCTGTTGGGATATCCGGGACAAGCATCAGCTAAAATTTCCCTCACTTGGAAAGACAAAGGTGGTCGGAAACAATTACATATAAAAACAACAGAGAAGCAGCAATCTATCACGATTGATTGGGGCGATGGGAATATAGAGACGCAAAACAGTACCTCTTCGGTGAAGTATTTTTTGGAATTGAATCATTTTTACAGCAAGAACGATACGTATCATGTGACCATTACGGCCGTAAATCCGGCAAACATTATCAGATTTAATTGCAACGATAATTCAATCACAAGCTTGGATGTGAGTCAATGCACAGCATTAAAAGATTTGGAATGCGCCAACAATCAACTCACTTCCTTAGATCTGAGTCAATGCACAGCATTAATATACTTAAGTTGCTTCAAGAATGAACTCTCTTCATTGGATGTGAGTAAGAATACAAAATTAGAGAGTATATCATGCGGCAACAATCAACTGACTTCTTTGGAGGTGAATAAGAATCCGAAATTATTCCAGATATTTTGTCCCTACAACCAGATCACAACTCTGAATGTGACAGCGAACGCAGAATTGATCAATTTAGACTGCAATAATAATCAACTCGCTTCCTTAGACTTCAAATCCAACCCCCAATTAAGAGAGCTTTATTGTCATAGCAACCAACTCACCGCTTTAGATCTGGAAAACAATCCGGCATTGCAAACGGTTGAATGCTACCAGAACAAGATCGTTTCTTTGGATCTGAATAACAACAAAGAATTGCTGCAATTTTATTGTGATAATAATAATCTTAAGTACTTAAATATACAAAACAGCCTGAAATTAAATGGCCTGCATTGTTCCAACAATCAACTCGCCTCTTTAAATCTAAGCAACAATACGGCATTAACAAAGCTGTATTGTAGCAATAATAAATTCACTGATTTAAATCTGAAAAACAATGCTACATTGTTTGAATTGGTATGCGACTCCAATAAACTCGCCTCTTTAGATATTAGCAATAATGTGAAATTAATGGAATTATATTGTTCCAACAATCAACTAACCTCTTTAAACCTCAGCAACAATGTGGGATTAGAAAAGTTGATTTGCAATACCAATCAACTAACCTCTTTAGACCTCAGAAATAGCGAGAGATTAAATGAGTTGATCTGCAACGACAATAAACTATCAACCTTGAATGTGAGTAAGAATTCAAAACTCAAGAAGCTCCATTGCTACGATAATTATCTGCCTTACAATCAATTGGCAAATGTACATAATAACGGATCGACCTACTCCAGGGCGTTGAGGATGTCTCCTCAATACGCCGGAGAAACACGTTATCAAGAAGAAGACATCTCGCTCCTTTATAACGGAATAGCCAGCAAAATTTCGGTCGAAAACGGAGTCTCCGGAGTTGACTACACCTATATCAACGGTATACTCACCTTCCTTAAGACAGGTACATACACCGTTTCAATGACCCATGAGAAGGTTAAGGAAGAGCATTTTAAGTTAGTAAAAATTATCACGACCTACACCATAAGCCCTTGGGATATTTCATTCACATGGAACCCGACAAGCGAGTCCAAACTCCGTATAAGAGCCACCGAAGGCACCAATAATATTATGGTAGACTGGGGAAATGGAACGGTCACTACGCACAATAGCGATGGAGGAAGATATTATATCGACATACCTTATGCCAACGCAAGCGGACCTTATAATGCCAAAATAAGACGTGTAAATCCCAAACATGTATTGGATTATTTAGCTGTAAACAACTCAGGGGTAACCCAACTCGACGTGACCAATGCGCCCGACCTTTCAAGACTTTACTGCGCAAATAACAAACTGCAATCGCTCGATTTGAGTAACAACAAAAAGATTGACTATTTTGAGTGTAATGACAACCAGCTCTCGCTTGAGCAGTTGTATGACATAATGAACAACGGTGCGCCTTATGCGAATAGTTGTATTATTTCGCCTCAAAGATTACCTGAGACAAAAGTCATGATAGGCGATGTGATAACTATACCTTCCATTAACGGTACCTATTACGATGTTGAGGTAATTGCCGATAGGAATTATTATAACTATATAGATGGAGAGCTTACATTCATAAAGACTACCGAACAACCTATAAAGGTTTTCATGTTCCATCCAGATGTAGTCGACAAAGAGCAAGCAAAAGCAAAAGTAAGCATCTACTATACCGTAGAATATAGAAACTTCAACATCAACGCTACCGCCAACAATCCCCTCAATGGCAGTATCGTTGGCAATGGAACCTACAATTACGGGGAAACGGCAACCCTCTCTGTGTTGCTCGAAGGTAATAATCGCTTTATTAATTGGACTGATTCTGAAGGCAACGTTGTTTCAACCGAGAACCCGTATACATTTACGGTAACGAAGGATTTAGAGTTGATAGCAAAATTAGAACCATTAAACGCTTCCGGAATAGACAGCAATACAGCAATCGACCTGCAAGTCTATCCCAATCCGGTTGTAGATATGTTATACATCAACGCAGAGCGTGTTCAGTTGGTGAATATTTATAATCTACAAGGCGTATTAGTCATTTCGCAAAAGGGAGATATCCAATCAGTTGACATGGGTCACCTTTCTTCGGGAGGCTACATCGTGATTGTTAAAACAGCAAACAGTTTATACCGCAAAGTGATATTGAAGAAATAAGATTTATAGCATAACAAAAAAGAAGGTATCCGCTTTTGGACACCTTCTTTTGATTTTTATAAATCTTATATTTTATGTGTGATAACTTCTTTGTCAGTAATAACCAGATCCATCTTGATGTCGAAAGGTTCGACAGGAACTGTTTCTACCAGCTGGAAATCAAAACAAATGCCTATTTTGGGAACATCGGGATGGGAGGCCAAGAAGCGGTCGTAGTAGCCTCTTCCACGTCCCATACGATTGAGTGAGCGATCGAAAGCTACTCCCGGGACGATGATTAAGTCCGGCTCTTCAGTCGGCAGGCCTTCTTCGGCAAGCGGTTCCAATATGCCAAAAGCACCTGCTTTCAGATGCTCTTTCCCTTTATAAAGGAAGAATTGTAAATCGTCTCCTTCAACTAGCGGCAATAATATTTTCTTGTCAGAATGCCATTTGTCTATAAAATAGGCTGTTTGTACTTCTCCCGCGATGGCATGATAGAAGGCAATACAAGAAGACCGGCTAAAGGATTCCGTATCCTCCAGCCGGTTCATTATCTTTTCGGAAAGCTCAAGCAACGTAGTTTCCGTGTATTCTTTCTTTGTAGAGGCTAAAGATTGCCGCAGGAGTTTTTTTGCTTGCTGTAATTCCATGTTCAGACATCTTATCATCTAATGTGGGAAGCGATTTCCCTTCTTCTATGACTTTAACAGCCTGCTTGATCGTTTCATCATCTTTATAAAAGATCGGATAGAAGCCGCTATCTTCAAAGAAATTACGAACGATGTACGCATGTATATGCGTTTCGATCAGTTTGGCTGAAATATTGATCAGGGCAGGACGTTTCTTTACCCCTCTTGCTGCCGCAAAGTCCGTAAACTCAGCCAGCAAGGGTTGCTGCTTTAAGTAGCTGTACAATTCCTCGTAATTATCAAAGGAAGATAGTTTATTGTAATTCTCGTCCGAATACAGCAGAGTAAACAGATAAAGCACATTCGTACTCCGCACGATATTGTTGAAATAGGAAGTTACACCACTGGTATCGCTCGGAATAAAGATGTCGGGCATAATGCCTCCGCCGCCGTAAACGGTACGTCCGATAGAAGTCGTAAACTCCGGTAGATTGTCTATCTTGATGCTATCGGCAGAATAAAACTCACCATGCAAAAAGCGGTTGTAGATATCCATATCATAGTCTTCCGTTTTCCCCATCTGATATTCTTTCTGGATGGAGCGGCCAGACGGCGTATAATAGCGGGCAATGGTAAGCCGTAGCTGGGAACCATCCGTCAGCGCTATCTGAGATTGCACCAATCCTTTCCCGTATGTTCTCCGGCCGATAATCATCCCCCTGTCATTGTCCTGAATGGCTCCGGCAAAGATCTCACTGGCTGAAGCTGAGCCTTCGTCTGTCAGTACAACTAGCGGATTATCGATGCAAGTACCCGTTCCATTCGAAAATATATCATTCCGGGGATAAGCCTTCCCTTCCGTATAGACAATAAGTTGCCCAGCCGGAAGAAATTCGTTGATCATATTTATGGCAGCATCCATCATACCTCCTGAATTGCCGCGAAGGTCAACCACAAATGAATTACAGCCTTCTTGCTTTAGCTTGGCAATCGCCGTAATAAATTCGTTGTAAGTGGTACGGGCAAATTTAGAGATCTTGATATAGCCGATGTTTTTCTTTACTTCATAGGATACATCCACAGAGTACACCGGAACATCGCCACGGGTTACGTCAAAGTAGATAAGTTCGGGCATATCCCTCCGTTTCACCCCCAGAGTAACGGTACTGTTCTTTGCTCCGCGAAGGTTCTTCATTACATAGTTCTGATCTACATGCTTTCCCGAGAACACGGAATCATTAATAGTGATGATGCGGTCGAAAGGCTGAAGCCCTGCCTTCTCTGAAGGGCCTCCGGGTATAACACTAATAACCAAAATGGTATCTGTCTGCATATTAAAGGAAACACCTATACCGCTGAATGATCCTTCCAACTCTTCGTTTACACTTTCTGCATCTTCTGCCGGAATATACACGGAATGCGGATCCAATTCACTGAATATTTTAGGTATTACCCCTTCCACTAGCTGACCCACCTCTACGGTATCCACGTATTGCTCGTTAATGATATCGAGGATGTAATTAACCTTATTCCCGGTGGCATAACGGCGCATTCCTTTATTCTGAGAGCTTATATTCAGGTAATAATTGCCGATAAAAATACCCAGAGCAATACTAAAAGCAATGATTACCGGAAGCCATACATATAGTTTTTTATTGTTCATCTTATTTGTTCGTCCTTTCTTCTTTTATCTCTAGATAGTCCAACTCAATACCTGCGCGTTCCAGGAGGTCACACCCATCTTCCACACGATATTTCTCCGAGTAAACCACTCGTTTTATTCCGGATTGTATGATTAATTTCGCACATTCAATGCAAGGTGCCGAAGTTACATAGATCGTCGCATCTTTACTGCTGTTGGACGAGGCTGCTACCTTTGTTATGGCATTTGCCTCCGCATGTAAGACATAGGGTTTTGTCACATTGTTTTCATCTTCACATACATTCTCAAAACCGGAAGGGGTACCATTATATCCGTCAGAAATAATCATATTATCTTTCACAATGATCGCCCCTACCTGACGACGTTTGCAATACGAATTCTCAGCCCAGATCATAGCCATCCGCAAATAGCGTTTGTCCAGTTCGCCTTGTTTGCTCGCCTTTTCATCCATTAATCAATCCCTCCTCTTAATAATCAAGCAACAAAAGTAATTATATTTGAATTAATTAATGCCTGTTTGCCTTATTTTTTAATTCCGTTCCGTATCAGCAAGGCGTCAATAGACGGCTCTCTTCCCCGGAAGCGTTTATATAGGATGTCCGGATCTTCGGTTCCTCCTTTGGAAAGGATATTCTCGCGGAATGAGCGAGCCACTTCCTTATTAAAGATACCGGCTTCCTTAAACATGGAAAAGGCATCGGCATCCAATACTTCCGCCCACTTATACCCATAATATCCGGCTGCATAACCTCCGGAGAAGATATGTCCGAAAGCAGAACTCATCAGCGCACCAGGAACTGTCGGCAGAATAGCAGCCGGCTTCCAGGCCTTGTTTTCAAAGTCTTCTACATTGCCTTCAAAAGGCTTTGTCATTGTGTGCCAAGCCATATCCAACAAGCCGAAACTTAGCTGGCGGCAACAAGCATATCCGGCATTGAAGTTAGACGCGTCGATCAGGTTTTGTACCATTTCCTGCGGGATCTTCTCTCCGATTTGATAATGTACGGCTATTTGATCCAGGTATTCTTTCTCTGTCAGCCAGTTCTCCATTATTTGTGAAGGGAGCTCTACGAAATCACGATATACGCTGGTTCCGGTCAGCAGAGCATAGGTGCCATCGGCTAAGATACCGTGTAAAGCATGTCCAAACTCATGGAGCAAGGTATTTACCTCGTCATAGGTTAGGCGAGAAGGCTCTGTCTCTGTGGGACGGGTAAAGTTCATTACAATAATGATCTGCGGATTCCCCTGATCGCCCTCTATGCCTTTAAACTGAGGCTTTATCGTATTCATCCAGGCACCGGACTGCTTTCCGTCGCGCGGGTGGAAGTCCGTATAAAGGATGGCCAGGAATTCTCCGTTGGCATCGTATATTTCATACGTTTCCACTTCCTTGTGGTACACAGGTATCTCTGTATTTTTTCTGAATGTAATGCCATATAACTGAGTGGCAAGTCCGAATACGCCTTTCTTTACATTCTCCAGTTCAAAGTAAGGACGTGTCATTTCGTCGTTAACCTGAAAGCGTTTATCTTTCAGCTTTTCGGCATAATAACTCCAATCCCAGGGCATAACAGCCGTATCGTTCAAGCCTTCTTCTTTAGCGAAAGCCAGAATTTCATTATATTCTTTAATGGCCGCTGGCTTATAAGCGTCCAGCAACTGGTTCAACAAATTATATACATTAGCCGGCGTTTTCGCCATTGTATGTTTCAATGCATAATCGGCATAGGTATTGTATCCTAATAGGCGGGCCAGTTCCAATCGCTTGTTAACAATCTGTTTGATAATACCTTTATTATCGAATTCGTCACCTTTGTTTGCTACACTCATGTATTCGCAATACATCTTTTCGCGTAGTTCGCGTGAATCGGCATAGCGCAAAAAGGCGGTGTAACTAGGGGCAGAAAGATTGAATAACCAGCCGTCTTTGCCTTTATCTTTGGCTAAGGTTCTGGCTGCATCACGAATACTTCCAGGTAGTCCGGAAAGCTGGGTTTCGTCTGTTATAAGCCATTCGAAACGGTTCTTATCTTTCAGGGAATTTTGCTCAAACTGCAAAGATAGTATCGCCAGATCGGTACTTAGTTTGCGGTATGTTTCTTTGTCCTTTTCATTCAGGTCTGCGCCTTGTACAATAAAGGAATCGTAGGTTTCGCTTAGTAACCTGGCATTTTCGGTGTTCAGGTTTAGTTTCGCCCTATTTTCATATACGGCTTTTACACGCTTGAACAGGTTTTCATTCAGATATATATTGTTCGAGCTTTCCGAAAGCTTGGGAGAGATACGCTGGGAAATCTCCATCATCTCGTCATTGGCTTCCGCATTCAATACATTAAAGAAGGCGGAGTTTACCCGGTACAACAGGATACCGCTGCGTTCAAGGGCTACAATGGTATTCTCAAACGTCGGGGATTCCGGGTTATTGGTTATATATTCAACCTCTTTTTCCAACTGCGTAATCGCTTCTGCAAAGGCCGGTTCATAATGCTCAACCTTTATTTTATCAAAGGGAGGCGTAGCATACGGGGTATTACTATACTCACTTAATAGTGGATTCTGTGCTTGCAACATAACAAATGTATTTATAAACAAAACAATAAGAATATTACTTTTCTTCATAGCAATATACAAAAATAGTTGATTTCTTTTAGTTATTAGTCAGCGTTTCGAAAAACGACCTCTACTCTGTGTATTTTTCGAGGACTTATTCGTTCTATTTCCGGAAGGCTTTCCTCCTTTGCGCGAGAATCCCCGTTTATTCCGGGCATATTTGCCGGGTTCATACAAGGGTGTCTCTCCAAATTTGGGATCAATCGGTATCTTATAGATCGTTTTATCCAAAAACGTTTCTATCCGTTGAAATTGCGCCTGCTCTTCTATAGAGACAAACGTAATGGCAAGCCCTTTCCCGTCTGTCCCTCTGGCAGTTCGTCCGATACGATGCACATAATCTTCGGGATCATGGGGAATATCGAAGTTAACGACCAGTTTTATATCATTGATGTCAATTCCTCTAGAAACCACATCTGTTGCCACCAAAACATCTATCCGCCCGTTTTTAAACTCACGCATCACTTCTTCGCGCTGCGATTGTTCCAGGTCCGAGTGCATAGCGGCTACATTAAAGTCCATTCGTTTAAGCGTAGCGGCCAGTTCCTTTACCTTTACTTTGGACGAAGAAAATATGATCACACGCTGCGGACGATTTTGCCTGAACAGATCTTCCAGGATACTCAGCTTCTGCGTATCATAGCAGATATATGCCGTTTGCATAATCGTGTCAGGCGGACGGGATATGGCTACTTTAACTTCCTCGGGGTCTTTTAATATCGTTTTTGCCAGGGTACGGATCTTGGGAGGCATAGTTGCCGAAAACATAATGATCTGGCACGAAGCGGGCATTTGTTTATACACTTGTGTGATATCCTCGTAAAAGCCCATGTCGAGCATGCGGTCTGCTTCATCCAGCACAAAATAAGAAACACGAGACAGGTCTACGGTTCCCAGTTTGATATGGGATAATAAACGTCCGGGAGTAGCGATTACAATATCGGCTCCGGCTTCAAGTCCTTTTCTTTGCTGTTCCCATGTAACCCCGTCGGTTCCGCCGTAAACGGCTACAGCCGAAACAGGCACAAAATACGAGAAACCTTCAATTTGCTGGTCAATCTGCTGGGCCAGTTCACGTGTCGGTGCCATAATCACAGCATTGACAGCATCTACAGGGAAACCTCCCTTACTCAGTTCATTAATCAAGGGTAATACATAAGCGGCAGTCTTTCCCGTACCGGTTTGGGCACAGGCTATCACATCCTTCCCTTCTAAAATGATAGGTATTGTTAATTCCTGGATAGGTGTTGTTTCCTGAAAATTCATGGCGTCGAGCCCATCAAGAACGGCATCTTCCAGATTTAGTTCATCAAATCTCATTATTTATCATTAAAATGCGTGTAAAAGTAAGCAATTCCCACGAATAAATTAGCGTTGGCTGCTATAATAGCGTTTATATATTTTATCAAACGAACCTTCCTCTTTTATCTTCCTAAGCCAACTGTTCAGACTATCGGCCAATACAGGCGAATTTTTCCGTACAGCCCAGGCTTGCAATTGGGTAAAACTAATATCCGTTTGTATATCTATTTCCGGCAGTTCTCTTTGAAAAATGGTAGCGTCCTGCAAATCGCATACGGCATAATCGATGTCTCCTTTCGCCACCATCATAGCTAATTGCTCAGACGAATAAGCAGGATCTTCCACTATATAAAGAGAATCCCCTATCTCATGCTCCAAGTGCTGCAAACGCAGCAGAGCCGGAGAATTCTGGGGTACATAAATTTCTTTGTTTGCCAGATCCAGTTGGCTACGAATCGGTGCAATTCCGTTGTTAGCCTCTGCCGTCCGTTGGAGGAGCACTTGCCTGTTCATCACGATTGGTTCCGTAAACAAATAGTTTTCTTTCGTTTCTGATGTTACCGGGATATTGCGGGCAATAATATCACAGGTATTTTTGTTTAGGGCTTCAAAACTTTTGGGCAATCCTGTTTCCAGGAGCGTCTGTACTTCCAGTCCCGATACACGGGCAATCGCCTGGCTCAGTTCATACTGAAATCCTTCAATCGTATCTCCGGAAATATAATAGCCTGAAGGACTATATTCTGTTATGATGCGCAGGATTCCTTCTTCTTCTATTTCCGCATAATCGCGAGGGAGAATGGGTTTCCGGTAGTTTTTCCCAAACCATATCACAAACATCGTTGCAACTGCCAGGAATAACAGAAACAGATAAACCGTGAGCAATTTACGCGACTTCATCATCATACTAATTATTGAAGACTACGGAAATTCCCATCTTTAACACCATGGGATTCATCGGGTAATGCAGCAGGGAGAAGGATTCGGGCTTATCGATAAACATTGAGCCTAAATTATATCCCATAATGAAGAATCGAGCCTGTTTCAGGTGGAAATTCACATAGCCGTTCAGCAAAGGATAATTGCCTATCTTCTTAGTGTCTTGCAGCTGAAACTGCTGAGTAGCCGGTTCGTAATACGGAGCATAATACTTGGTATTATAATGAACATCCGCCCCGAACTGTACCGACAGCACCTTGGCCAATTTAAACTGTACATACATATTAGACGACACCGTAAGGTCGGGAAGCGGAATCACATTCTGATCACTGCTGAACTGGTATGCCGCCTCTGTTTCCCAACCAAATGCGCGAAACTTGAAGTCTTGTTTCAAGCGGGCGGTAATAACCTGCAAATTACTTCCGTGTTGGTACGGATAGCCATCCAGGCCGAAATACACATAGTTTTGTATGCTTTCAAAACCGGCAGACAAGGTAGTCCCTGTAGATGCCAGATGTATGTCGCCTCCGGCATAAAACTGCTTAACTTTACTCAGCTTGGCTGTTTTATTCTCCGGCTGGTCAGGATCCCACCAATAAAACCTGGAGTGATTATATCGCTGGTAAAAGGCCGGTGTAACGTTCCTTATGTATCCATTCGCCTTAAAGGAAGCCTCCTTGCCTAATAGTTTGAAATTGGTCTGCAAATCCCCACTGAGCCTGAATTCGCCAAGGTCGTCGCCGATTAACGCGAATTCTCCCCGGGCATTATAGGTTAGTACGGAACCCTGCCTTTTAGACAAATCTCCCCCCAGATAGGTAGTAAACTCATCGTATATCTTAACAAAGGGAAAATCCAGGGTAGAAGGGTTGGGATTCACCCCGCTTCCTTCCGTTCGGTTATAAGTCAGCCCGTCTATGGCAGCGGGTAATTGGAATTTTCTTTTCTCAAATGTAGCAAAAGCGGTAAGCCCGAATTTGGCCCAATCCTGAAAACCTTCCCGGAGTGAAAGCGCGAAGGTATTCTTCATATTCCAGGCAGACGTAAGATCGTTTAACGTAGGATCCAGTCCGAAAACATTCTCTAATTTCCGTTGGTTGGGATTATATACTTCAACGCCTGCATCCGGTTTCACGTAAGCGCTGTCTATATTTATTTTAGAGATAAAACGCCGCCGGTTATCCTCATATTCAAAGGTATGAATAATGCTGGAAACAGGCACGAATACTTCTATCGGATTGCCTTCTTCATCTGTTTGAGACAATTCCCTGGTAAAGCCCAGATTGTAGCGGTGTGTAAGGAAATACTGCTTGCCACGCACACGATTCCAGGTATCATAATAACGTACCGGATAGCTTTTTCTATCTACCTTTTGCCGACCAGTTTCAAACTGCTCAACATTGGTAATATATTCGTCGTTACTCAAACCTCCATTCTCGTAATTCACAAAATTATAATTATTCAGATAGGCATTCAACTCGTATCTGTCTGAACGGTAACTACCAAAGATCCGATAACTTAACAGGCTATTTCCGTTACTTCTATACTGTCCGCGACTGTAGATATAATCGGCCTCGCCTCCCATATTAAACCGTTTACCGAAGTTCCAGGTCATCACGCCCTTCAGCTGGTCTTCGCGCTTATCAGAGGCGCCTCCCTGCGTAAACGTAACATTGGTATAAGGTAGTTTGGTATCGTAATAATTAACATTCTCCGGTGTCATGATATAGTAGTCGTAGGCATCGGCAAATATGAAATCACGGGCTTCTTTCCGCTCGGAAAATATACGGGTCTGCGCCGGAGAACCCAGATTAGCCAGATATCCTACACCCAGCGACTTGGCTTCTACCAGAGTAGAATTACCGAAGTTCAGGTAATGTGTATCCATCGGGGCTATATAGGCATCACCAATCTTGGAAGTCAGCCGATAAGCAGTGATCCGCTTTCCTTGTAAAGCGGCGCTGTCGGGAATCAATAAGCTATCGGGGATTTCTTTTTGAGAAGAAGTAAGATTCGACATGGAAAAGCCTCCTCTTCCACTACCTCCAGGATTTCTTTGTCCTGCAATGGGGACAGAAATCATAATTGTCATCAAAAAGACCAGTATGTATAAGGTATACCTCATGGCTTGCAAAGATATAACAAAAGCAGGTTTCACGAAAGAAACAGTCTGTCTTTATATTTTTTTGGGTAACAAGCTATCCAAAATAGCACACGGGCAAATAAATACAGGACACGAGCAAAATTAAGCGAGACACGTCTCATTACTGATAGCCTCCGCCCAAGGCTTTGTAAAGATACACGACAGAGAGTAATTCATTAAGTACGGCGTCGTTCAGGCTTAACTGGGCATCCAATAGGCTTCGTTGCGCATCCAATACATCGATATAATTGGTAACTCCGTTGATATATTGCAAATATGCCAGTTGGACGTGGCTTTGGGCAGAAGCCTCCAAGCGGGCACGGGAAGCCCGTATATCTTTTGCCTTACGCAGGCTGACAATGGCATTGTTTACTTCTTTAAAAGCCTCGAGCACATTTTTTTGATAGGTGTACACTTCCTGTTCATAGCGAGTTCTTTCTGCTTTCAGTTTGGCCCGGTTCTTTCCCATGGCGAAAAGCGGGGTGAGTAGATCTCCGGCAATGAACCAGGCCGGACTTTTCAAGAGATTTCCCAATTCGTCACTTTCCACTCCCAGGTTTCCGGTAAGCCTTATTTTGGGGAAAAGGTCTGTTTGCGCCACTCCTACCCGCGCATTGGCCTGGCGAAGTTTCTGCTCTGCCTGCCTCATATCCGGTCGGCGTTCCAGCAAAGAAGAAGGTAAGCCTACCGGCAAGGTTTCCGGTAAATGTTGTCCTCCAACGGACAAGCCTCGTGGTATATCTCCGGCATATTGCCCCAGCAAAAAGCTCAGGTCGTTTTCTTTCAGTTTGATAGCCTCTTCCAGACCGGGCACCAGGGTTTCCGTACGGGCAAATTCTATATCCGCCTGCCTGTAGGATGTTTCGGAAGTAAGCCCGCCTTCAAAGCGTAGCTTAGCCAAACGCACGCCTTCGCGCCGGGCATCCAGTGTTTGCCGCACAATCGTTAGTTCATTATCCAAGGCCCGCAACTCATAATAAGCAGCTGCTACTTCGGCTACAATGGTCAGTTGCAAAGCTTTCCGGGCTTCTACCGTTTGCATGAAAGAAGCAACAGCCGCCTCATTTGCCCAACGAAGATTTCCCCATAAATCCAATTCCCACGACAAAACGGCCTTGGCCGAAAATTCAGGATCGGGAGACGGATTGTCTCCGCCATAATTCAAACGTTCCTTCTGTGCATTCAGGCGGGCATCAATAGAAGGAAACATATTGGCAAAAGAGATACGCTTCGTAGCCGCCATTTCCTTGATACGGGCAGAGGCTATGAGCATATCTTTGTTGTTATCCAATGCCGTAACAATAAGCCTTTGCATAACGGTATCCGTATACAATGCCTGCCAGGAAATATCTTCTACCGAAGAGGTATCGGCATACATCTCCAAACGCTCCGGTAAATGCAGGTCCGGACGGATATATTTCTCCCCTATCTTACAGGAAGATAAAATCGTTAGTGCAATGAGTATGCTTAGAATATTATGTTGTTTCATTTTGCTTTCCTTTTAACAATCTTACCTAAACGGATTTTTCCTTTCAGTTTATAAACCAGCACAAAGAAGAAAGGTACCAATACAATTCCGACGGTAATAGCTACCAACATACCGAAGAAAACACCCGTTCCGATACTATGGCGCGAAGCTGAGCCCGGACCACTGGCCAACACCATCGGAAGCATCCCCAGTACAAAAGCAAGGGAAGTCATCAGAATCGGGCGAAAACGCATCCTGGCCGCATGAACGGCTGCTTCTACAACAGAAACGCCGGCATCCGTCTGTATCTTGGCAAACTCTACTATCAGAATCGCATTTTTAGCCGCCAGACCAATCAGCGTTACCAAGCCTATCTGGAAATAAATATCGTTATTCAAGCCTGTAGCCCAAACCCCCAAATAGGCTCCTAAAGCAGCGACCGGCAGCGATAAAAGCACGGCAATCGGAACCATCCAGCTCTCATACAGAGCTGCCAGGAAAAGGAATACAAACAGAAACACCAGTGCCAGCACAAAGCCGGTTTGCCCTCCCGCCTGCTTTTCCTGGTAGGAAAGTCCGCTCCATTCCAAACCGATATTCTCCGGCAGATGCTCGCGGGCAATCTTCTGAATAGCTGTCATGGCTTCACCGGAACTATATCCCGGAGCAGCAACGGCATTGATAGAGGCTGTGGAGAACATATTGAAGCGCCGGATTGTTCCCGGCCCGGTAGTATATTGCGTGGTACCAAGTGCTGTCAGCGGAATCATGGATCCGTTCTGAGCTCTTACAAAGAAGAGGCCTATATTGTCCTGAGTTGCCCGGTAAGGAGCCTCGGCCTGTATGTACACTCTGTAGATACGGTTAAACATATTAAAATCATTAACATATACAGAGCCCAGGTAGGCTTTCATTGTCGAAAAGATGTCTGACAAAGGAATGCCCAGGAATTTAGCCTGATCGCGGTCTACATCAAAATATAGCTGAGGAATCTCAGACTGTAAAGCAGAGGAGACACTTCTCAGTTCCGGAGCTTGCGATGCATAATAAAGAAAGGTGTCGGTAGCCATCACCAGGTTGTCCCAGCTGGCATCACCACGGCCTTCCAGTTGCACTTCTATCCCGCCGCTTTCGCCTAAGCCCGGAATAACCGGAGGACGGTTCAGATAGGCCTTGATTTCCGGATAATAATAAAACTCCTTACGCGCTTCTTCCATAACGTCCGAGACGCCCATTCCGGAAGATTTACGCTTTTCCCACGGCTTTAATATAACAGTCAGCATCGCACGGCTTTGGGATGTTCCAACGCGCGAACTGCTTCCAGTTACATTCTGCACATAAGCCACGGAAGGCAAGCCCTTCAGAAAATCAATGGCTCGTTCTGTCACGACACGCGTACGCTCCAGGGTGGCTCCTTCCGGCATTTCCAGCTCAACCGTGAAAAATCCCTGGTCTTCTTCCGGAATAAAACTGGTAGGTATCACATGGTTTAATACATAAATAAAGATCAATACCATACCAAAACCCGCCAATACCCGCTTAGGGAAGCGTATCGATCGGAACAGAAGCTTTGTATATTGTTTATTTCCTTTATATAACCAGATATTGATTTTTCTGAAAATGAAATGCTTTTTCTTTTTAGCCGGACGCAGGATAATGGCACACATCGCCGGACTTAAGGTCAAAGCAACCACCAAAGAAAGTAATACGGAAACGACTATCGTAACAGAAAATTGCCTGTAAAGTAGTCCGGTGATACCACTCAGAAAACTAACCGGCACAAACACGGCAGCTAGTACTAAGGAGGTAGCGATCAGGGCTCCCGACAGTTCTTTCATCGCTTTATGGGTAGCCTGTCTGGGAGTCAGCTTTTCTTCCTCCATAATACGTTCTACGTTCTCTACTACTACAATCGCATCATCTACCACAATACCAATTGCCAGAATCAACCCAAGCAAGGTGAGCATATTCAGCGAGAAACCCATCATAAGCATAAAGCCGAATGTTCCGATCAGCGAGATAGGTACAGCGACAGTAGGGATCAGCGCCGCCCGCCAGTTTTGTAATGACAGAAAGACTACCAGGATAACCAGGAACAAGGCTTCAAACAAGGTTTTATACACCTCATGGATGGATTGCGAAATATACTCCGTCATATCAAACGGGAACATATAGTCCAGGCCTTCCGGGAAATTCTGGCTGATTTCTTTCATGGCTTCCCTTACGTTCTCGGCTACTTCCATTGCATTGGCGCCCGGAAGCATATAGATGCCCAAGATGGCTGCATTCTCCCCATTCAAACCACTCTCGGTAGAATAAGACGAGGCTTCCAACGAAATACGTGCCACATCACGCAGGCGCACGATTGTACCGTCTGTATTGGCACGTACAACAATATCTTCAAATTCTTTTACGGTAGAAAGACGTCCATGAGCAGTAACAGGCAACGTAATATCAACATCCAGAACGGGTTGTTTACCTAACTCTCCAGCTGCCGATTCACGGTTCTGATCTTTCAAGGCGTTCTGCAAGTCCTGCACGGTTAGCCCCATATTGGCCAGGCGGTCGGGATACACCCATATCTGCATACCATAATACCGGCTACCGATATTAGATACACGCCCAACACCGGGAATACGGCGTAATACGTCGAGAACATTAATGGTGGCAAAATTACTCAGGTATATTTCGTCAAAACGGGGATCTTCCGACAAAAGGCTCAGGGTCATTAACTGACTGGGAGCCTGTTTTTCTACAGTGATCCCGTTTTGTACTACTTCGGCAGGCAAACGTGATTCGGCCAGCTTGATACGGTTCTGCACTTCTACAGCCGACAGGTCCGGATTGGCACCGATATCGAAGGTGATAGTAACCGACAATCCCCCGGAGTTTGAGCTGCTGCTCTGCATATAAATCATCCCGGGCGTACCATTCAATTCCTGCTCAATAGGTGTTGCCACCGCCTGGGAAACCGTAAGCGCACTAGCTCCCGGATAAGAAGCGCTAACCCTCACAACAGGAGGCGTAATCTGCGGATACTGGTCGATAGGCAACGACACCAAACCGATAATTCCTACAATAACAATCAGGATAGATAGTACCGTAGAGAACACCGGACGTTCTATGAAAAAACCCGGACTCATTCGGCATCCTCCTCTCTGAAGATGCTCAGGGTTTCCTCATCTCCGGATTCAATGGAGCGGACTTCCATACCGGGTGTCAGCTTATGATACCCTTCTATCACGACATTCTCACTTTCTCCCAAACCTCGTTCTATAACAATGTTGTTCTGTATTTCTGGACCTATCTGTACAAATCGTTTTTCTGCTTTATTATCCCGGCGGATAATATATATAAAAGCGCCCCCCTTCTCTATCGAAACGGACTTTCGAGGTACCACAATGGCTCTCTCACGTACATCCAGTAAGAGCTTGACTTTCGTAAATTGTCCGGGAAGCAGACGCTGGTTCGGATTAGACAACTCTGCCCGCACCCCAAACGTCCCGGTTTGAGGATCAACAATAGGATCGGCAAAATCCACATAGCCGGTTATCGGATACTCGGTATTATCAGCTAACGTTACCGTAACGGTAGGTTGCCAGGAACGTGTCGTATCCTGCACGCCGAAACGTACGTTCCGACGCTCTGCACGCAAGTAATCCAAAGCCGTCATCTTGAAGTCTACCAACACCGTATCACTCTTAACAACTGCAGCCAACTTGGAGTTGACTCCCGGACCAACCAAAGCGCCAACATCTACAAAACGTTCGCTGATATATCCTGCTATAGGAGACTTTACAGTCGTATAATTCAACTCTAATTGAGCCTGCTCCAGGTCGGCTTTGCTGATCGCGATATTCGCTTCTGCATCTTCCAACGCCGCAGTTGCATTATCCAAATCCAGCTGACTGGCAGCATGTTGCTCGTATAAAGGCTTCAGACGTTCTACGTCTCGCTTGGACTTGGCAGCTTGAGCTTCAGCCTTCTTCAGTTGAGCTTTTGCCTTCTCCAGCCGGGCTTTATATTGCAATGAGTTGATTTGAAATAAAGGTTCATTTAGTTGTACAAATTTCCCTTCCTTGAACAACATTGCTTCCAGATAACCTTCTACACGCGCATGCACTTCCACATAACTAGCTGCACGAATACGTCCTACATATTCGCCATAAATCTGAACATCACTTTTTGCTGGTTTTTCTACGATAACAATGGGTAGTTGTACTTTTTCCTTCTCACGACAAGCCGACAACAAAAAAAATAAACCCACCATCAGTAGCAGAGTTTTCCTATTTGCAATTTTCACCATCAGGTTTTCCTATTAATAACTATTCTATATAAGAAAAAGAATCAACGATCGATTGTTCACACAATATCGTTAAATAACGTTAGACACCCCCTATAAACAAAAAAAGAGACTGATTCTAAAAGAATCAGTCTCTTTATAATAAAAAGCGGCAGCTACCTACTCTCCCACAAACTGCAGTACCATCGGCGTGGTTGGGCTTAACTTCTCTGTTCGGAATGGGAAGAGGTGGAACCCCAACGCA